>JBEKUY010000002.1:0-540068 GCA_049514555.1 Candidatus Acidiferrales bacterium | reverse complement strand
GCTCAACGCGTCCGCCGCAAACGCCAGCGGCTTCCTCCTAGTCTCCTTATCGGAAACGCCTCGCATTTAATTCTTCGTCTTCCAGAGAACTGCTCGGCCGAGGCGTTTCCGATCAAGGCTAGCGACTTATCGGGAGTTAAGACTAGCCCATCCGCCAGCCGTTATCGGTGGGAGTACAACTAATTCAAAGGACGAAAGAGTTCAAGATTCGGTATCTCACAATGGATCTTCGGGATAATTCGTGCTAATTGGCGAAGTGGCTTATCGCAAAGTCCAACACCGGATCCCTTCCTGCCTGAAAATCGGCGGCTGTTGTGGGAATGAAGATGGCAGGATCGATTCCCCTATCTTCGATGATCTGCATTTCAGCCGTGTAATCGATCCAGGTCGATACGGTGAATTGCCACCCGTCTGACAGGTTAGAGGCAACGGGGTCTCCCGAGTGCCCTCCTGAAGTATCTCCCACAACCGTCACGTTAGGCAGCTCACGCATCTGACTTATGAAGTCCTCATTGGAGCTAAAGCAGCCGCGGCCGATCAGCAAGAGCACCGGCCCTGTCAACTGCCACGGGCCGCGCGGTATAACCTGCCGGGTCTGCAACGGACCGAAGTCGCTGTGCGCAGGCCCATCGCGGAATTGAACAAACCCGACCGTTCGCGTCTGATCCGCGAACCGGCCCGCGAAGTTTCCGGCCGTCGCGCTATCGCCTCCAGGATTCATCCGCACGTCAATGATGATTCCCGGGGCGTTGCGAAACTGCTCCAAGGCTGTGTCGAGGTCCGCCGTCTCCGTGCTCGAGGAAGGAGCCCAGGACCGAATGGCGATGTAAGCCACGCCACCGAGTTGGCCGGTCGTGAAGAGGGCGTGTTGCTGAATATTCGTCCCCTTCGTTTGCAGATACTGCTGCCACACAGAAGAACTGAAATTCACGAAATCTGTATCCGTGAAGGTGGGAATGTATGTGCCAGCAGGGCTGATGAGGTTTACATGAAGGTCGTGAAGATTCGAGAGCATTTGCCCGAGGACTTGCACAAATTCACTCTGGGAATTCGCCTGGATGGCTAAGGGGCGATAGGTGTTCCGCAGACCCTGCCAATCGATGTTCTTGTAAACAAAATATGAGTATGTTTGATCGAATCTCTGCCACAGGAAATCGAACTGGTCGGCATACGACGAAGAGGGGGGAGACGGGGCCGGGGAGGACCCGCCGCCGCAGCCCCAGCCAAGCAGTACCAGGAGCAAGATGAATTGGACCATGCGAGCGAAGATCGCAGAGCCTCCGTGGAAGTGCACCCTATGCCGCACATCGGATATGCCGGAAGCGTGACAGTGGCCCAGGTTCCCGCTTGTAGACCTTATCGAATCGAGTTGATTGGCAACCATTCTCATCGAACGCCTCCATTCCAGGGATTTCCATTTTGGCATCCTAGGCCGCTCAACACCTTACGCATTGTCTAGATACTCGACGCGTAGGAACTCGTAATGTCCGCTACGCAACTGAACGTCGAATCCCGAGTAAAAGTGCAATTTGAGCTCGGCAAGTCGGGCAGCGGAAGCAAGCAGATCGGAGACGCGCTCCGCTCCGATCGGATACGAGAGATTGCGAGAAATCTTTGCTCTTGAGACTGTGGGAATAACGAATCTTCGGTCCTCTTCCATCTATGTACTGATTCTAGTTTAGTTCGCCTAACACGCCTAATGCCTGATTAACGCGCTAACCGGAGAAGTAGAGTACCGGTGCGGCAGATGTCCGGTTAGCCGACAAACCAGGACTTGACCCAGCCCATTCGAAAAACAGGCCTAGGGCAAGACCTCTTCATTCCATCGCGATTGCTTCAAGGTTTCTTGTTGCCCTGCTTAGGAGGTGCCGACCAGAAGGGGCCATCTTCGTCTCCAACAAACCGATAGGCTCCATCGGAGTAAACGAGAAGAGCGACAGAAGCAAAACTCTTGACACCCAGAACATTGGTCTTGTTAGCAGAAAACTCAATCAAATAAGTCTCGACTGGAGGTGGCGACGAGGGTAGTACCGTGCCGGTTGAAGTCTGCGTTTCTTGAGGACTCTTCGTCTGGCTCGGGGTGCAACGGACGCGAAACTGCGTGCCCTTCGGGAACAAACTCATGAGGGCCGTGATGCCCGTTTCCCAATTGTCTTCGGCTTCGGCCTGCCGTTTGCCGAGCTCTTGCACTCGGTCTTGTGGAAAGTACTGCGCAAACCATTTTTGAGCATCGGGCATCACGAAGCGATTGAACTGCTTGTCGACATCGGGGAGCTTGCCCGCCGTGTACGCTTGCAGAGCCGGTTCAAGTTGTTTTTCGAGCCCTTTGGAATCATGGCTGTAGCTCGGCTGCCCGGGCTCCGATTTCTGCTGGGAATACACTGTGGAAACCGAGAGGAGGAACAATGCGGTCAAAACCATGCGGTTCATTGCTGCAGTGTATCAGTATCGTCGGCCAACCGGAAGTAATCCTGAAAGTCACAAATTAAACGGTCAAGTCCTGGTAAACGCGCTTATCGGAGACTGACCTACGATCGCCGCGCTGCCGTTTGGCAGGCCGAAGCGGATGTGCTAATTTGCTTCGGCAATGATGAAGCGAATTGGCGTGCTGCTGAGCGGGCGCGGGTCGAACTTCGTGGCCTTGGCGGAGAGTGTCGCGGCGGGACGGATTCCGAACGCGGAAATCTCGATCGTCATCAGCAATCGCGAGGGCGCGCCGGGAATCGAGAAGGCCAAGGCGCTGGGCATCGAGACCCGCGTGATTCCCTCGAAGGGGCTCGAACGCGAAGCCTACGACCGGCAAGTAGTCGCCGCCCTACGCGAGAAGCAGGTGGACCTGATCTGCCTGGCCGGATTCATGCGGCTGCTTTCGCCCTACTTCATCGCCGCGTATCCGAACCGCATCCTGAACATTCATCCCGCGCTGCTGCCCGCGTTTCCGGGACTCGAGTCACAACGGCAGGCGCTCGAATACGGCGCAAAATTCTCGGGCTGCACGGTTCATTTTGTGGACGAAAAGCTCGATGCCGGGCCGATCGTCGTGCAGGCCGTCGTCCCGGTGCGGGACGACGACACGCCCGATTCGCTCTCCGAGCGCATCCTCAAGGAGGAACACCGGATTTATACGGAAGCGGTGCGTATCGTTCTCGAAGGGCGCTACCGCATCGAGGGAAGGCGGGTAGTATTGATTTCCAAAGACAAAGGGGTTACATAGCGCCAGCCCGGAGGCCTGCATCCTGGCACGATATGACGCAGACTACATTCAAACCCGTTGACGAGCAGGTCGCGTACCTGAAAAAGGGCGCGGCGGAAATCATCCGCGAAGAAGAGCTGCGCGCCAAGCTCGCGCGCTCGCTCAAGACCGGCAAGCCGTTGCGCGCGAAGCTGGGCGTGGACCCGACGGCGCCGGACCTTCACTTGGGCCACACGGTGGTCATCCGCAAGCTCAAGCATTTTCAGGATCTCGGCCACACGGCCGTCTTCTTGATTGGAGATTTTACAGCGCTGGTGGGCGACCCCACCGGGCAATCGGAAACGCGCCCGCCGCTTTCGCGCGAGCAGGTCCAGGAAAACGCCAAGACGTACCTCGCGCAGGTCTTCAAGATACTCGACCCGGCGAAAACCGAAGTCCGCTACAACAGCGAGTGGCTAGACAAGCTGACGAGCTACGATATCGTGCGGCTCTGCGGGAAATACCGCGTGGCGCGGATGCTGGAGCACGAGGATTTTCATTCGCGGCTCGAAAAGCAGCAGCCCATCTCGATGCACGAGCTGCTGTACCCGTTGCTGGTGGCTTACGATTCGGTGGTGCTCGAAGCCGACGTCGAGCTGGGAGCGTCGGAACAAAAGTTCAATCTGCTGATGGGCCGGGAAATTCAGCTCGCGTACGGCCGGGAAAAGGCCGTCCAATATCAGCTAGACCATCCCGAAATTGAAGTGGAATACCGACCGGAAATCCAGGTCGCCCTGACCATGCCCATCCTTGTCGGGCTCGACGGGCAGCGCAAAATGTCGAAGAGCCTGGGCAATTACGTGGGCATCACCGAAACGCCCCGGGAGATGTTCGGTAAAATGATGTCGATTCCCGACGAGCTGATGTGGTCCTACTGGGAACTGCTGACGGACCGGACTCCGGCGGAAATCGGGCAATTGCGGGAGAGCGTGGCAAAGGCGAAGTCGCATCCCATGGACGTCAAGATGGACCTCGCGCGGGAAGTGATCGCCGGTTTCCACGGCGCCGACGCGGCGAAGAAAGCCGCCGAGGAGTTTCAGCGCGTCTTCCGCGAGCGCCAAGCGCCCGATGAAGCGCCGGTGCGGAAGCTCGCGCGCGGCGGCGCCAAGAAGCTCACGGCGCTGCTCGTCGAGCTCGATCTCGCGCCTTCGAAGAGCGAGGCCGAGCGGCTGATCAAGCAGGGCGGCGTCGAAATCGATGGCGCTCGAATCGACGATTTTCGCAGAGACATCGATCTGACCAAACGCGGCGAATTCCTCCTCCGTGCCGGCAAGAAGAAGTTTCTCCGTGTCGTCGTCGAATAATCGTTCTTTTGGATGGGGTGTTGCATGCAGGGCGCAGCATGCCGCGCCCCTACAAATGTCCGGGGCTATTCACGCGTTTCGCCGAGCGGAAGAAAATACTGCGTGCCGCGGACGGGGTCTTTCAACCGGCGCAGAAGCTGCTGCAAATCGGCGCTGCGCTCGACAAAGTCAATCTCGGACGTATCGATCACCAGCAGATCCGAAGCTGAGTAGCGGAAAAAGAAGTGCTCGTAGGCCCGCGCAACTTCCTCGATGTACTCCGGCGCGATCTGCCGTTCCTCTTTGGCGCCCCGTTTCGAAATGCGCGCGCGGAGAACTTCGGGCGAGGCTTGCAGGTAAATCACCAGGTCCGGCGGAGGGATATCGGCTGCCAGGATTCCGTAGTAGCGCTCGTAGAGTTTCAATTCCTCGTCATTGAGATTCAAATTCGCAAAGATGCGGTCTTTCTCCATCAGATAGTCGGAGACCACCTGACCGGGTGAAGTCACGGCCAGCGCCTCGCGCAGCCGCCGCTGCCGTTCGACCAGAAAATACATTTGGGCGCGAAACGCGGCTCCGGGCTTTTCATCGTAGAAATCGCCGAGAAAGGGATTGTCCTCGCAATCGTAGATACGCCGCGCGTGCAACCGCTCGGAAAGGATTCTCGCCAGGGTCGTCTTTCCGACGCGCAACGGTCCTTCCACAACGATAAAACGCGGCGGTTGCGCGGTCTTCGGCCTGTCTGCAGGTGGGGGAGCGTCCTTCATGGGCATGGCGCGCGATTATAGCAAACGCGAGAAAGAGGGAGAGTGCGGGGTGGCGTACTGATAGTTGTAGTACGGAAGTTTTCTCGAAAGCCTACAAAAGGACTAGCGCAAAGTACCACGCGAATGTAACCTCTCGCCTACTGTGCTGCACGATACGGCGCGGTAGTCTCTCATTGCCGTTGGGGGAACCACGAAGAGAACTTACGGCGACTGAGGTGAGGGATGCTACTGGCTTTGACCTTTCTCTTGCTTACTCCTCCGCAGGATATCGTTGCGGCAACCAGTTCCCCGGAGCAAAACGCGTCGAAGTCTGTCCAGTTGCAGGCTTCGACAACTTCTCTTTCTTCCGAGACTTTTTCTTCCAGCCCTATGAGCACGGACTCGCGCGTGGAGCCCGTGGCATACGAGCCCGGCCGTCTCACACCGCAACCCGTGTCTTCCAACGCGGCGCCATCGGCCAAGGATGCCAAAGACCCTCAGCTCGGCACCAGGGACGTGAGCGGACTTCGTCTTCCGCCACCTCCGAAGTTGCGCCGCCGGATCGAAGGATCTCCAGCGCAGAGGCACGCGTGGCTGGGGTTGATGATCGCCGGGCATACGGCGGCCACGTTTGATGATTGGTCCACTCGCCGCGCCATCACTCAAGATGGCGGCAGAGAATTGAACCCGCTGATGAAGCCGTTCGCTCATTCGAATTTCTTGTACGTCGCCGGACAGGTAAGCCCCACGTTGATGGATTATCTCGGCCATCGCATGATGACCAACCGGCGTCCGTGGGTGCGCCGGATGTGGTGGCTGCCACAGGGCGCAAATACTGCCCTGTCGATCGCGGCCGGCGTTCACAACGTGCGCATGGTTCATTAGCCTAGCGCTTCTTTCGGAAGAAACATTGCGGGGAGGACCGATTCGAGTCCTCCCCGCTGCGTTTGGAGGGATGTTGGGACGTTCGACGCCCCGCGAGAAAAACTCTCGATCGGTTTCTACGCGTGCCTGCTCGCGTTGACACTCCTGAGGGCCTTCGCTAGACTGGCCGAGTTTGCAGCCGATTGTGCGTTCTGCTCGGTGCTGCTCCCCGGTAGCTCAATGGTAGAGCGTTCGGCTGTTAACCGAAATGTTGCAGGTTCGAGTCCTGCCCGGGGAGCCAAATCTTTCTTTTTCAATCATTTGAGTTTTTTCAAGCTGCGAATTTTGGTCAATTGGCATTCGGTCGCAGGCCGAAGGGTGTTTGTTCCAACCTGGATGGCAGAGTTGGGCGATCTTTCCTGGATTGAGTAAAATACGCAGCCTTTCGTTCTGATTCCTCCAACCGATCTTTGGGTGCAATGGGTGCAACATCCCATCTGGCTTCACGGCGAGTTCAAAGATTCGGTGCTGTAACTTTTCTATGGAAAGTGGGCGAGCCCATCAGCAATTTGCGGAGTCGATTTCATCATTACGCCTAGCGCTTCTGTGAGGCCTGCATTCATCGCGATGCGAAATCAAGCGCGCAGACCCTGGACGATTTCCGAAAGTAACCACGCCCTGCTCCCGGTTTGATCAATCTGAACATCGAATTACTTCCGAGTTGCCCGTCGCCCAGAACTCCGAAAACCGGGGACGATTGGTAGCCCGCGATGTTAGAGTGCGTTGGCGATTTGTCACTCGTCGACCAAGGTTGAGGGGAACCTTTGGCGTGAAGCCCGTATGCGGAGATTTCCTGCGGGCGAGATCACGCGAGTAGGGATCAGTGGTGGGGGTGCGGAAGCGAGGATCACTGGTCCTCCGCTGCCTCCTCAACAATCAAATTGGAGTCAGTGCACAATCGGCGGAGCCGGCGTCCCATCGGACCATTTGCCAACCCAGACGAGGAAAATAGTCACCCGTTCTTCAGGGTCATTCGCTGCGATAACCGGCGAGCCCGGCAGATTGGCTCCCCAGCTTTTCGCCACGTCGCCCGGAACAAAAAACATCAGATGTGGATGCCAGCTCATGGCGCGGTCGCTTAAGTACTGCTGCTTCGACATCATGTAGCACATCGCTCCCGGCTCCAGCCCGGGCAGTTCCTTCTTATCCAGTGCCGATGCGGTCGCCTCGACGATCTCCGTCTTCGATTTTCCTGCCACCACCAGTTTGGTCTTCATCAGGAAGATGGGCACAAAGGTTCTTGCGGCTGGAGGATTGAAGCAAATGGGGGCGCGCACTTTGGGATTCCAGAAGTCCGGTTCATCGGTGGCGGCGCCCCATGATCGTTCCACTATGCAGAGGAAGCCATTCGTGCCCTTCACTGCGGTCTTGTATCCCTTCGGTCCCAGCACCATCACTTCGGCTCCGTCCGAAATGGACGCTGGGGCAGCACTGCGAGCCAGCGCGATTTCAGAATTCCCGTCGGGCATCAAATACTGATCGAGAGGGGCCATTACGGGATAGGAAGCCTTCTCGGACTGCGCCCCTGCCTGACAGGTAGCGCCGGGTAAGACAACCTGCACGAAAAATGCAAACGCAAGGAAATTGAGCACCTGTTTCTGCATTGAACTCTCCGCTTCAGGCCTGGGAACACTGGTCCGAGATCGCCAGGCAATTTTGCCGCCGATACTACATCAAAAGGCCCGTCAAACCGTAGTCTCGCCAATCGAAGATGCGATAGACGTGATTGGCCAGGTCCGCGCTGCTAGGGAATAGCAACTATTGCCAACAGCCTGAGCCACTCATCCAGATGGACGGAGGGTCAACTCGCGGGTTCGGGTCGGATCGTCGGCAACTCAGAAGCTACCCAGAAACGGGGTTGTGGGACCTAGCCGGCAATGTCGTGTATTGATTCAGAATAATTCTTTGGGTGCAGGATTGGGTGCAGCTAGAAGAGTAAGAATGGCTCCCAATTTCTTGTAAGCGACATCAGATAGGGCACTTAGATTTTTGATCCTCTCGGCTGTTAACCGAAATGTTGCAGGTTCGAGTCCTGCCCGGGGAGCCAGCTTCCCCTTCTCTTTGAGTTAGTTACAAACTGCAATTGCGGCTTCTTTTTTCGCCTGCATTGGACGCTGCACATACCACGTTGAGACCCGGTCTGTCTGTTCCAAATGGGGCACAAACCGCCCGGTATCTTGGTTTTCTTGTCATTTGTCTGTAGTGCTGGGCGCTAACTAGGCCAACGACGCGGTTGGATGGGGATCTTCGCGCGCATATGCTGGATTTGACAGCTTGGCGAAAGGTCCTAAAGGAGAGTGAGAGCCTGTCCTATTTGCGACAGACGATCAGGTCTCGAATCGCTAGACTGTGTACGCATCTAAATTTGAGGTGACACACATGAAATTCGCATTACCTACAGCAGTATTGCTCTTGCTTCTCGGTACCACCGCTCCCGCCTACGCACAACAAGAAAAGGGGCAGGGTGGGCATCCGCAGGAGGCGAAACCCGCACAGCAACAGGCCAAGCCGGCACAGCAGCAGCACCAGCAAGCCAAACCAGCAGCACGGCAACAGACACAAAATTCCAAGCCGGCGCAGCAGCAACAACGGCAGCAGACACAGAATGCCAAGCTGGCGCAGCAACAACACACGCAGCAGGCCACGCGTGCACAACAGCAACAGGCACGTCCGGTCAATCGCGCGCAGAACTCAAAGCCTGCGGGTGGAAACAGAGGTGGCAACGATCATGGCCGTATTTCTAACGACCATTACGCCGCCAGTTTTGGCAGTGGGCACAGCTTCCACGTTAACCGCGGCGACTACGATCATCGGCGCTTCCAGTATGGCGGCTACTCGTTCGGGTTCATCGATCCCTGGCCAGTGGCTTGGGGCTACTCGGATGACGTTTACGTCGTGTACATGGATGGCGGCTATTACATGTACGACCGAGTTCATCCCGGCGTGCGCATCTCCATCAACATTCTTTAGTGTTTTGTCGACTGCAGGTTCAGGAGAGTTTGCCAGGTAGCCATTTTTGCGAAAGCCAAGAATGGGCTATCTGGCGAACCCCATTTCAATTTCATCTCTAGCTCCTTGGCAATCGAATCATGCTTCCGCTCGCAAGAGCGACGGGGCGTACGACACATGCTTACGAACTGTAAATCGAGCTGTAATTACGTTTGAATCAGCATTCTTGTTCCAGCGCACAGCCATCGAGGCATGACGCATCGCGGTTGGTGCGCGTCTCCCGCACCGAACGATGCCTTGAGAGCATCCAAGAGACTTGTTCCAGCGGAGGGACACAAAGATGAGTTCACCCGAGACACCAGGCAGACGCGAGATGCCCGTCGCGGAAGTGTGCCGGCTAGCGGACCTCGTGGGCTATCAGGAAGGGGCGATCGTTAGCCGCACTCTCGTCAGCCGCCCGACTGGAACCGTCACGCTGTTCGCGTTCGACGTGGGCCAAGGGCTCAGCGAGCATACCGCCCCGTACGACGCCCTGGCGGAAGTGCTCGAGGGCGATGCGGAAATCACGGTTTCGGGCAAGCTGCTGCCGACAAGAGCGGGCGAAGCAGTTCTCATGCCTGCGAATCAACCCCACGCGTTGAAGGCCGCCACGCGGTTCAAAATGTTGTTGACCATGATCCGCTCCTGATCCAGGGAAAGAGCGAGCCAGCCCGGTGCTTCGCGGTAACCATGGGCCAGTCTCTTGGTGTATGCTCTGCGCTCGAACGGGATGTCGGCCCAGGGTTCACAAGAATGAGTGTGTCGGCCTCGGGAGCGGAATCACAACGGAGGGCGAACATGTTTCAAAGACTGATCGGCACAGCGAACAACTATACGGTGATGATTGTTCGTCTGGTGCTCGGGGTAATCTTCTTCGCGCACGGCGCGCAAAAGATGCTGGGCTGGTTTGGGGGTTATGGGTACCACGGCACCATGGGTTTCTTCACCCACCAGATGGGGATTCCGGCGCCGTTCGCGTTTCTGGCCATCGCCGCCGAATTCTTGGGCGGCCTCGGACTGCTCGTCGGATTCCTGGGGCGCATTGCCGCCTTCGGAATCTTCTGCAACATGGTGGTCGCGGTGGCGATGGTGCATCGGCACTTCGGCTTTTTCATGAATTGGCACGGCAACCGGAAGGGCGAAGGGTTTGAGTATCACCTCCTGGCGCTTGCGCTGGCCCTGGCAATCATGATCAGGGGCTCGGGGGCCGTTTCCATCGATCGGCTGCTGACGAAGTCTATTTCATAGCCGGCAGTTCCCTGGTCGCGCGCCCGACAGGAATTCCCGCAGATTGGGCCGGCGCGGCGGGACTCGGCCACCCGCTGTCTTCAGGGCTTTCCGCCGCGCAAAATAAGAAGGGCGGCCACAAGGACCGCCCCGAATCTTCCTGCCAGGCAGCTATCGCCGTTCGCGCGCTACTTCTTCTCTTCGACCGGCTTTTCGGTGGACGCTGTGGATGCCGCAGCGGGAGGCGCGGGAGGCGGCTGCGGCGTTGGATGCGTCGTTGTGCCGCTGACGCCATCTTTGAAACTGCGAATGCCCTCACCAAGGCCGCGCATCACTTCGGGGATCCGGCGCCCTCCGAAAAAGATCAAGACGATAAGCAAAACAATCAGCCAGTCCATCGGACTATCGAAGATCAGAGCACTGAAGCAGTCCATCGGACCTATAGACATTCTTAACCTCCGCGGGCCATTCCCCTGAAGTGCGGTGACTCTCACCCTAACGCAGAACGCCGCGGGCGACAAGCCCTTTACCGCTATTCTCCCTTATAGGATAACACGCTCGTCGCCCACGCGCCGGGTCACCCGTTCACGGTCCAGATACTCAAGCAAGGGGATGGCGTATTTTCGGCTGACGCCCGTCAATTCTTTGAATGTGGCCACTGAAAGGCGTTTTCCAGCGGCCCGCTTGTGCGCCTGAAGCTGGGCCCTCAGTTGCGCAAGCGCCTCCCGGTGAAACACGAGCTCCGGGGCTGCCCGGATGAGCGTGCCCTCCCGCAACAGCTGTTGCAGCAACTGTTCCCCCCTTCGCGTCTCGACCGGCAATTGCGCCAGCAAGTCTTTCCAGGAGGGCGCCTCCAGCCCGGCGTTTGCAAATGCCGCCTCGATTTGCTCCCGGGCTCGCGCCTCCTTGGGCTGCAGAGTCACTTGCGCCCCTGCGCGCTTCACGATTTCTCCGGCAAGCTCGATTGCGCCCCCCGCCGCGAGTTCTTCCAGCGCCGCACGAAAAACCTCCGGCCGCACTTTCGCTGCCGTTCGCGCGCGCAATTCCTCGCGCAGAATCCCGGGCGCCAGCGGATTTGCGGCGTGGAAGGTCTCAATTTCCCGGGCGGCTTTCTCGATGAGCGCCGAGAATGCCGCCACCGGAACAATGAGCATCGGATGGCCGTCCACGATGCGCACTCTTCCCTCGGCGGCCAAAGCTTCCACCACGCGCCGAGCTTCTGCTTCGAGCCAGCCCGTGCGAGCCACGATCTGCCCTATCTCCAGCCCCAGCGGCGCGCGCCCGGCCAGCGCCGCAAGCACCTCGCCCGGCTCGCCGCGTTCGAGGTTCTCGAGGAATCCGATGACGGTGGCGTCTTTGCGCGGATGCCGCGTAGCCATGGCGTCCAGCACCACGCCGCCGCCGATCGTTACGACCGGCGAAAACTGTCTCACGATGAATCGGTCACCAGGCAAGACCAGCACCGGCTCCTGCAATCGCAGCTGCGCGTGCCCTGACTGTCCCGGCAGCAATTCACTCTCGCCCAGTAGAGTCACATCTGCCACCGTTTCGACAGTCCCCTGATGAAAATGAACTCGGGCGTGCGTCTTGAGCTTCTTCGCCGAGCCCAATAACTGCACCCTGGCGTCAATTCGCCTACTCACCCGAAATCGCCCCGGCGCCGCCAGAACCATCCCTCGCAGCATTTCCGGGTGTTGGATGCCGGCAAGGTTCAGCGCCGTCCGCTGCCCGGCCGAGGCCCGCTCCACCACTTTTCCGCCCGACTGCACCCCCCTCACACGCAGCAGCCGCCCGGCGGGAAATAGTTCCACTTCGTCCCCCTTGGCCACGGTTCCGGCGAGCGTCGTTCCCGTCACGACCGTGCCGAACCCTTTCATCGCGAACACACGGTCGATCGGCAAGCGAAAGTGCCCCTGCTCGTTCTTTCGCGGTGCTTCTCTCGCCGCGCGAAGCAGCTCCTTCTTGAGCTGCACGACACCCTCGCCGGTCTGGGCGCTGACGGGCACGATTGACGCGTTCTCGAGAAACGATGCGCGTACGAAGTCCTCCACTTCGAGCGTTACCAACTCCAAGGCATCGCGTTCGACCAAGTCAAGCTTCGTCAACGCAATCACGCCCCGCCGCACGCCCAGCAGCCGGCAGATGTCAAAGTGTTCTCTTGTCTGGGGCTTGATCGATTCATCCGCGGAAATCACCAAGAGGACCAGGTCGATCCCGCCCACCCCAGCCAGCATGTTGTGCACGAACCGCTCGTGTCCCGGCACGTCCACAAATCCGAGGCGCACTCCGCCTTCCTCGAGAAACGCAAAACCCAGGTCGATGGTGATCCCGCGAAGTTTTTCTTCCGCTAGCCGATCGGGATGGGTTCCAGTGAGCGCCTCGACCAGCGATGATTTCCCGTGGTCAATGTGACCTGCGGTTCCGACGATGACGTTCTTGATCGTCTCGTCCACAGAGCCTTCCGCTAAAACTGGGGAGAACAGACTACGAGGCAAACCTGCTGAAGGAAAAGCACAGCGTCAAACGCGTGCGCCATCATGCCTTTTGGAATTCTTCGAGGATGGCTTGCGTGGCGGCCCGGGGATCCGCCGCGCCCGTGATCGGCCGGCCCACCACGATGTAGTCCGCCCCGGCCTGAATGGCTTCCGCCGGGGTGGCCACCCGCGATTGGTCGTCCTTCTTCACCTTTTCTCCTGTCGCCGGACGTACTCCCGGAGTGACAATGAGGAAGCTCTTGCCGCAGGCCTTGCGGATCAAACGGGCCTCTTTCACTGAGGCCACCACACCGTCCACTCCGGATTTCTTCGCGAGCGTCGCCAACCGCACGGCCCCCCTAGATGGCGAACCACTAATCCCCACCTCGGCCATGGCCTTTTGGTCCATGCTGGTCAAGATCGTAACCGCCAGCAACCGCGGTCCCTCTGCTCCGACAGGTTGGCCGGCCCGAATGGCCTGCGCCGCGGCTTCCAGCATCGCACGGCCCCCCAGCGCGTGGACGTTGATGAGCTCCACACCCGGCATGCCGGCCGCAGTCAGCACAGCCCCAGCCACAGTATTGGGGATGTCGTGATATTTCAGGTCCAGGAAGATGCCGGCACCGAGGGCGGCCATCTCGCTCATCGCCCGCGGCCCCTCTGATGTGTATAACTGGCTTCCAATCTTAAACATGACACCCAGACCCGCAAGTTTCTTGGCTAGGTCTAGAGCGCGAGGAAGGGAATCGAAATCGAGTGCTACAATGAGGCGGCTAGCGGGCTTGTCCCTCGGGGTCACTGGCGTTAGGCAAAGCTATGAGTTCCAATCGTACTCGGACCACCCCTCTGCTGACAAGCCCGAGGTTGCGAGCTACCCGCAGAGAAACGTCAATCTCCCGCCCCTCAAGGTAAGGGCCGCGGTCGTTGACGCGCACAAGCTGATACCGGCCTGATTGAGGGTTCACTATCCTGACGAGCGACCCAAAAGGAAGAGTGGGGTGCGCCGCAGTAAGTGCTTCGCAATCATACCGTTCGCCGTTGGCCGTCGTCCTTCCTTCAAACCTTGGTCCGTACCAGCTCGCATTGCCCATCCAGACCTTTATAGGCCTCACGGGCTCGCTCAAATGAGCCACCAACGGCGCCTCCACCACCGGCGCGATGACGAACATCAAGGCCAGCCAGCGAAATGCGGCCCAGCTCATGAACAGCGTCTGCCGAATAGTGTGTTTGGCCTGCAACATATATCCCAAAAATAGTACCACAACCTGTCCCTTAGGTCAAGTACTTTCTTCGCTTAGAATTGCTCTCAACTCGTTGATATTAAAAACCTTAAATCCTAAACAAAGGCGCTACAGCACGTCGGCGATACTCCCCGTGGCCAGTTGGTCAGTGAAGCTGGCCTCGCCTACCTGTACGGCGGTTGCACCTACGGTCAGGTATTCCAAGACATCCTCCGGGGCGGTCTGCCCCGCTTCAGTTCTGAACTGCGTACCCCCTTCACGTTCGGGCCCGAGCCACTCACATCGCACGCCGCCAGCTAATCAGCATCCTTGAGCACGCGGATCACCTCGCTGTAGTCCTCGATCGTGCAGCCACAACATTCGCCACCACTGCAGTGTCGTACTTGCGCAGCTCCGGCAGCTTTTCCCTAACCAACGCCCGTACTCCGATGTTCCGCAGGCCGACGGCGTTCAGCATTTCCGACGGAGTCTCACACAGCCGCGGTGCGGGCGCGCCTTCCACCGGCTCGCGCAAAGGCACTTTGACGACGAGCGCGCCAAGGTGATTCAGATGGACGAGAGGAGCTAGTTCGAGACCGGGGGCGAAGGTTCCGCGGGCAGAGACGATAGGATTCCGAAGGCGCAGCGCGCCCCCTTGGACGCCCAGTTCCACTGCGGCTGGAACGTGCACTGCAGTGAGTCTACCACACGAAGCACCGGGTGGCGCAATAATCTGAGCCGCTTCACGGCCCCCTCGACTGGCTCGACGAATCCGCTCTCTGTCGCTGCCGCAGTCCCGCCGCTTGTGCTAGGATTACGCGGCCATGCACATCGCCGAAAAGGCCCAGCTCATGTCCGCCGCTGAAATCGACCGGACTGTTCAGCGGCTTGCCCATGAGATTGTCGAGAAGAGCGGCGGCACCAAGGACCTCGCCCTCATCGGCATACGCCGCCGCGGCGTGCCCCTGGCGCAGCGCATCGCGCGCGCCATGCGCGGTATTGACGGCGTCGAGGTTCCCGTCGGCACCTTGGACATCACACTCTATCGCGACGATCTCTCCAGGATCGCGTCGCAAGCCGTCCTGCAGTCTTCCGATATTGCTTTCACGGTGGACGACATGGATCTCATCCTCGTCGACGACGTGCTCTACACCGGGCGCACGATCCGCGCCGCCATCAACGGTCTGTTCGACCTTGGCCGCCCGCGCCGCATCCGCCTTTGCGCGCTCATCGACCGCGGCCACCGTGAAATGCCCATCGAAGCCACTTTCATCGGCCGCACCATGCAAACCTCCGAGACCGAGATGATTGAGGTCCGCCTCCGCGAGGTGGACAACGAAGAGCGCGTCGTGCTCATGGATCGCGTCGCGGGAAAGGGAGACGTGTGACGCCGCGATTCCACCATCTGCTCGCCCTCGAGCCGCTTCCGGCGGAACAGCTCACTTTTCTCCTCGATCAGAGCAAGTCCTTCCAGGAAATTCAGCGCCATCCTCTCAAAAAGCTCGCGGCCCTGCGCGGCAAGACCGTGGCCCTGGCCTTCTTCGAGAATTCCACGCGCACGCGCATCAGCTTCGGCACCGCCGCCGCGCGCCTGGGCGCCGACACAATGAACCTCCAGGCCGAGGCCTCGAGCGTCAAGAAGGGCGAGTCCCTCCTGGACACGGTCCACACACTCGATGCCATGAGGCCGGACTGCTTGGTGGTGCGCCATAGCGCCTCCGGCGCCGCCGATTTCGTGGCGCGGCATCTCGAGATTCCTGTTATCAACGCCGGCGATGGGACCCACGAGCATCCCTCGCAGGGGCTCCTCGACGCGCTCACGATTCGCGACCGGCGCGGCACGATCGAAGGGCTGCACGTCGTCATCCTCGGCGACATCTTGCACAGCCGCGTGGCGCGATCCGACATTCACCTGCTCGGGAAATTCGGCTGCCGCTTCACGCTTTGCGGACCTCCGATGTGGGTTCCTCCCGAGCTCGAGCAGATCGGCCCGGCGGGCTGCGCGATTCGGCGCGCGACTCGCATCGAGGAAGCGCTCGACGGAGCCGACGCGATCATCGCCCTCCGCGTACAAATGGAGCGCCTCCACGAGCCTCCTCTGCCGCTCGATGAGTACATCATGCTTTACCAGCTCACTCCGGAGCGTCTCCGCCGCGCAAAGCCGGACGCTGTGGTCCTTCATCCCGGCCCGCTAAACCGCGGCATCGAGATTTCTCCGGAAGTTGCCGACGGGCCTCAGTCCTGCGTCCTCGAACAGGTGAGCAACGGAGTGGCCGTGCGCATGGCGCTCCTTTTTCTGCTCATGGGCACCGCCAGCGAAGAATCCGCGCCTGCGGCACGAAAGCATCAGGCAAAGGGATCCAAGCATGCTTCTGATTAAGAACGGCCGAGTCCTCGATCCCGCGAGCAAGACGGATGCGCCGCTCGACGTGCTTCTCGATGGCGACCGCATCGCCGAACTCGCCCGTCCGGGGCAGATCTCGCGCGCCTCGCAGCAGGGCCTGGAGATTTTCGACGCCGCCGGCCTCATCGTGGCCCCCGGATTCATCGATCTCCACTGCCACTTGCGCGAGCCGGGGCAGGAATCTTCGGAAACCATCGAGACGGGGATGCGCGCCGCCGCCCACGGCGGCTTCACGGCGATTTGCTGCATGCCCAACACCCGGCCCGTCAACGACAGCGCCTCGGTCACGCGCTTTATCCTCGACCGTGCGCGCGCCGCTGCAAAGAACGGCGGTGTCCGCGTCTGGCCGATCGGCGCCGCTTCGCTTTCGAGCAAGGGCGAAGCCATCGCTGAAATCGCCGCGATGAAGCAGGCCGGCATCGTAGCCGTCAGCGACGATGGCAAGCCCGTGGCATCCGCCAAGCTCATGCGCCAGGTGATGGAGTATTGCCGCGCGCTCGATCTTCCCGTCATCGAGCATGCCGAAGACGTTTCGCTGGCCGCCGGCGCGGTCATGCGCGAAGGCGTCACCGCCATGCGGCTTGGACTGAGCGGCATGCCCGCGGCCGCCGAATCCATCTGCGTCGCGCGCGACGTGCAACTCGCCGAGCTCACCGGGGCGCGCCTGCACATCGCACACCTCTCCGCCAGTGCTTCTCTCGAACAGGTCCGCTGGGCGCGCCAGCGCGGCCTGCATGTCACCTGCGAGGTCACGCCGCACCATTTCACTCTCACCGACGAGGACGTGCAGTACGACTCGCGCTACAAGATGAATCCGCCGCTGGCCTCGCGCGAAGACCGCGAAGCGCTTCTGCTGGGGCTCGCTGACGGCTCCGTGGATGCCATCGCTACCGATCACGCGCCCCACGAGCCCGCCCTCAAGGACGTGGAATTCGACCGCGCGCCCTTCGGCATCACCGGCTTCGAGACTGCGCTCCCACTTGCACTCGAGCAGCTCGTTCACACCGGACGCATTCCGCTCCTGCGCGTCGTCGAGCTTTTCACCTTGGGCCCGGCGCGCGTGCTCGGCATCGAACGCAAGCTCGCCGCCGGAGAACCCGCTGACCTGACGATCTTTTCCACCGAACACGCCTGGACCTACAAGGTGGATGAATCCGCCAGTAAGTCGCGCAATTCCCCCTTCGATGGGCGAAGATTCCGCAGCGCGCCGATGGCGACCGTCGTCGCCGGCCGCTTCGCCTTCAAGCGATAAGAAAGCCACAGAGACACAGAGATCACGCAGAAAAGATAAGAGCGATACCTATTCTCCTGTTTGGCTATGCGCGAACTTGTGTTTCATAGTTTCCCCGCAGACAAGGTTTTCCCTCTGTGTGCTCGGTGTCTCTGTGACGAATTCTTCTTACTGAGCGGCGGGTTCGGCGGCAGGATGCATTCCGTGCTGCGGCAATTCGTGGACGCCGCGCGCCGGCGGTTCAATTCTCAGCCGGTAAAAATGGTCGAGGGGTACGCGCCCGTGCCCGACCGGGTAGCTTCTCTCAATCGCCTTGGTGACGTAGGCCTTTGCCAGCATGGCGGCTTCACTCAGGCCGCGGCCGAGCGCCAGTTCCGCGGTAATGGCCGAGGCAAACGTGCAGCCGGTCCCGTGCGTATTTTCGTTGTGAAGGCGGTCACCGCCAAGCATGATCGCTTCAGTCCCATCGAAGAGAACATCCACGGCGCGCTCGGTGTGGCCGCCCTTCACGATCACCGCTCGCGCGCCCATCTCCACGAGCTTCCGCGCCGCCGCTTCCATCCCCGCCGTATCGGTCACCGTCAAACCGCTCAGCACCTCGGCCTCGGCAATGTTCGGCGTGATGACGCTGGCGCGCTTCATCAGTTCCGCGGCGATGTACTTCGCGCCGGAAGCATCGACCAGGTCCGAGCCGCCCGAGGATTTCATCACCGGATCGAGCACGACGTGAGCGAATTTGTGCGCGTCGAGAAATTCCGCGACGACGGCGGCGTTGCCGCGGTTGGCGAGCATCCCGATCTTCACGGCCGCAATTTCAGAATCGTTCACCAGCGCTTCGAGTTGCGCGCGCAGCTCCGCCGCGGGCGTTGCGTGCACGGCCTCGACGCCCTGCGTCGTTTGCACGGTCAACGCCGTGACGGCTGCAATACCGTAGCAGCCGTGCGCGGCGAAAGTTTTCAAGTCCGCGGCTGTGCCGGCGCCGCAGGATGGGTCAAAGCCCGCAATCGTCAGCAGGATTGGCGGCGTTGAATTCGGGTGACCGTTCATCTTTCCATTTCGCTTGCCACTCTCCGCGCGCTCGATGCGAAAAGTGCCGGTCGCGCGCGAAGCGGACCGGCACCCGCGAATGTACGCGCAATGTTTTCCTCAACGCAAGAAGAAAGTTGGCTCACCCGTGCGTGGGAAAATCTGCAGCTCGGGTCTTCAGGGCTGAAGATTGCCGGCGGAATCAGAAATCAGGTCCGCTACGATCCAGTGGCTCGTGACAACACCGAAGAACAGACGTCATCTCACGGGAACAAACCGCGGACGAGCGTCGCTTCCGCGACGCGGCCGACGGCTAAGATCATCGCGCCGGCGCGCGGATGCGTGTGGTACTTCCGCATGGTCTCAATCACGTCGCCGAACGCCCGCACCATCACCTTTTGCAGGCGCGCGTTCACTTCCGCCTCGTCCCACATGAGCCCCTGCAGATTTTGCGCCCACTCCAGGTAGCTCACCGTTACGCCACCCGCGTTCGCCAGAATATCGGGCAGCACGGTGATTCCGCGCCGGGCCAGCACTTCATCGGCGTGCGGCGTGGTGGGGCCGTTGGCCGCCTCGGCGACGATCTTGGCCTTGATCTGGTCGGCGTTGTGCAGAGTGATCACGTTCTCGAGTGCCGCCGGGATGAGGATGTCGCACTTCATCGTCAGCAGGTCGTCGTTTGAGGTTCGCGACGCCCCCGGCATCCCCACCACGGTGCCCGAGCGCTCTTTGTAGCGGATGGCCTTCATCGGATCGATGCCGCGGGAATTGGTCACGCCTCCGCGCGAATCGCTGATGGCTATGATCTTGGCCTTCTTTTCCGCAAACAGGCGCGCCGCGATCGATCCCGCGTTGCCGAATCCCTGGATCGCCACCGTCGCGCCTCGGAGCGACATTCTCTTGAGCTTGCAGGCTTCTTCCACGACGAAGAGCAGTCCGCGCGCCGTCGCTTCGGCCCGCCCGGGCGACCCACCCAACGAAATCGGCTTGCCCGTCACCACGCCGTGCGCCGTGTACCCCACGGTCATCGAATACGTGTCCATGATCCACGCCATCGTCTGCGCGTCTGTGTACACGTCCGGCGCGGGAATGTCCTTGTCCGGCCCAATGATCGGCAGAATCTCGCTCGTGTAGCGCCGCGTCATGCGTTCAAGCTCAGCCTTCGACATTCGCTTGGGGTCACAGATCACTCCGCCCTTCGCTCCGCCGAACGGGATGTTCGCCGTGGCCGTCTTCCACGTCATCCACGCCGCCAGCGCCTTCACTTCGTCGAGCGTCACGTTCGGATGATACCGGATGCCGCCCTTCGCCGGTCCCAGCGCCAGGTTGTGCTGCACTCGAAATCCGGTGAACACCTTCACCTGGCCGTTGTCCATCTTCGTCGGGATGGACACTTCCAGGATGCGCTTGGGCATGCGCAAGACTTGTCGCAGCCCCGGTTCGAGCTTCAAATACTCCGCCGCCATGTCAAACTGGATCTGCGCGATGCGGAAGGGATTCAGGTCTTCGCGCGGCGCGATGCGCGGCATCATGGGAGGCGCCGCGGGTTTCGCAAGGGTGGCCATTGGCTGGAGTCCTCCATTCATCCGTTAACGGCGAGACGCCGCGTAACCAAGTACCGCTCGCGGCATTCCGCCGAACAAAAGTGCAATGCGTGGCCCGCCTGCTCTACGACTAGGGAAATCTCTCCTGAAACGTGCGTACCGCACACAGGATCCCGATACAACGGCCGCGATGGTGGCCCGCTGGGCATCGTTCGTCCCTGCGAAGCCCGCGCTTTACCCAGCTTTCCACCGAGTGCCCATGCCATCACTCTGCCGATGAGCCAAACGGCCCACCAGAGGAACACCGCCCAGAAGAGGAAACGGACAATCCGCGCCAGCAATTTCATTCCTTTGGGCTCCGTCCGCCTCAGCGGGCTCAGTTGTTCCCTCGAGAAGAGCAAAGGAACATGTGGGCAGTCTATATCAATGAGGAAATAGGGTGTCAACGAAAAGGCGAGTTTTCAGTGGATTACGGCGGGGAAAGAATTACCATCCCGACGCCACTTCCGGCCATGAATCATATCTAAGTCGTGTATGTAGTGTTGGTTACGGACAGCACGACCCTAGCAACCTCGCCCAGGCGTGGCCCCCGCGAGCCACAGTGCTAGAAAGCGGAGTTATTGCTTCACGGTCGTCGGCACGACCCCACGTGGCATCAGCGCCGTCTTCAGGTCCACGCCGGAAAGATCCGCTCCCGTCAAATCGGTCTCGCGCAGGATGGCCACGTCCATGTCCGCACCGGAGAACTTCGCTCCGTTGACGTTCGCGCCGCGAAAATTCGCGTTCCGCAAATTGGCGAGTCGAAAGTTCGTGTTGGAAAGATCGCAGCGGTAAAACTCAACTCCGCTCGCCTGTGCTTCGCTCAGGTCCGCGCCCGCCAACCTCGCCTCAGTCATGTCCGTATTGCGCAGGTCGGCCTTGCGTAAGTTCGCTCCGCTGAAATCCGCCGCCGTGAGCTTGGCCCCGCGCAAGTCGGCTCCTTCAAGGTTGGCCCGGTGAAGGATGGCCCGCGCCAGGATCATTCCGGCCAAGTTCGCGCGCGAGAGGTCCGCTCCCCGGAGATCGGCCTGTTCGCCTCCCGGGTGGTTTCTGTAGAACTTTTCGTGCTTTTCCAGTAGTTCCGAAAGTCTCCTGCCCTCATGCTTGATTCTGGGGACACTACGGAGCCCTCCAGCGAGTCCCATGTGTGCTTACTCCCCCCTGTGAAGCAAACAATATTATCAGAAGTTGGCAAGGCCTGTTTCTGGCGATACGCTTTCCCGCCGTCAGCGCCGAATTCGCGTAGAATCATCTTACGGTGAATGCGAAGTGAACCGCCACCTCTGCCTTTTGGCCTGCCTGCTTTTCCCCGCTTTGTCGCACGGGCAGGCGCGCGAAGACGAGATTGTCGCCAATCTCGCCTCGGGCCGCGTCATCATTGACGTTGCCCATGATGGCATGGTCGTTGGCACCATCGGGCAGCCCCTCGAACCTGGATCAATCCCGCCGCACTTCGTGGATGTCGGGGGCACGCACATTGCCGTGCTTCTGGGCGCCGCCGAATGGGTGCATCCCGGCGCCAGCTCAAAGCCGGCGCGCATCGAGCGCAATGTCGACCGCGTCATCAGCGAATCTGGGCCCCCCGCCCAGTCCAACCCCGAAGCGGCGAGCGATATCGAACTCATTGGCATCGCGTTTCTCGAGCGCATCCGTCCTTTCACCGCTCAACTGCATCACCAGGTCGCCCTCGGTCCCGAGGAACCCATCCTTGAAATCGTTGTGGCTGGCTACGCGCCCGATTACGGCCCCGAGGTCTGGCTGCTGAAGTATCGCATCCGGCAGGAGATGCTCCGCAGCGATTACTACCAAACGCGCGTTTTGCGCCCGGCCTACACGCAGCTCTATCCCCCGGAGAAGCATGCGCCGCGCACGCTCGTCGAGGTTCGTTATCCTGAAGAGGAGTTCGCGGACAACTCCGCGGCCGCCAAGGAACCGCCTCTGCTCAACCTCATTCAGAGCAACGATTCGCGTTTCGTCCGGCTCCGTTCATCCGATCCCAAGACCGCCCGCGTCATCGAGCAGATCCAGAACGGTAAGAGCCAGGGTTCGCACCTCGCTGATGCTGAGGAGTTCATGCACGCTGCGCTCGTCATTCTCGCGGGCGACGGGAAAATCGCGCTGGGCGCCATGAGTGATGAGGGCGGATTTAACTGGGTTGTTCCCCCCGCCGAGACGCTGGAGAAAACGCAGGAAGAAACGAACCGTCCCCCGGGCGCTCCAACCCTCCGCCGCAAGCCGTAAGGTCGTTTCGATTCCTCTCCGTGTCGCGCGAATCAACGTTCGTCGTCAGTCCCTCGCGCCAATGCCCCCGCGGTCGCGCCGATGTCTTTGCGGTAGTGCGCGCCCTCGAAGTGAATCTTCCCCGCCCCCTGATAGGCAGTCGCAAGGGCCGCTTCGAGCGTGTCTCCCCACGCGGTCACCCCCAGCACCCGGCCGCCGCCAGTGACGAATTCATTGCCCACGCGTTTCGTCCCCGCATGCAGCACTTTCACGCCGGGCACTTTTGCCGCTTCCTCCAACCCCTCGATCCGCTTGCCGCTCTCGAACTTCCCCGGGTAGCCCCCCGAGGCCATTACCACGCAGGCGCTCGCGCCCTTTTTCCATCGCAACTTTTCCGGCGCCAGCGCCCTGCGGGTCACGTCTGACAGCACCTCCGCCAGATCGAAATCCATTCGCGCCGCGATCGGCTGCGCTTCTGGATCGCCCATCCGGCAGTTGAACTCAAGGACCTTGGGCCCCTCCGCCGTGAGCATGAGGCCGAAATACAGGAAGCCTTGATATCGGATCCCCTCCCGCAAGAGGCCGCGGATCGTAGGCTCCACGATCGTGCTCGCGATCCTCTCCCGCAGCGCGTCGGGAACCAGGGCATCGGATGAATACGCGCCCATGCCGCCCGTATTCGGCCCCTGGTTGCCGTCAAAAACGCGCTTGTGATCGCGCGTCGGCGGCATCGCCGCAATTCGTTCGCCGTCCGTTAGAACAATAAAGGACAGTTCTTCGCCTTCGAGCGCTTCCTCCAGGATCACGCGCCGCCCACCAGCGCCCAGCTCGCCTTTCTCCATCAACCGTTCCACAAACTCGCTCGCCGAATCCGCATCGGGTGCCAACACCACACCTTTCCCGGCGCACAGCCCATCGGCCTTGATCACCGCCGGCCATTCAACGGACTTCAGCGCGAAGTACACCTCTAGCGCGGAGTCGAAGGCGCCGTACATCTTCGCAGTCGGAATGCCGTGCCGCCGCAAGAACTCCTTAGCGAAAATCTTGCTGCCCTCAAGCTGCGCCGCCCTTTTCATCGGACCCACGATCGCCCAACGCCGCTTGGCAAACTCATCCGCCAGCCCATTCACCAAAGGCATTTCCGGTCCCACCACCGTCAGATCCGGTTTGAGGCGCTCCGCCAGCGCCACCAGTTCACCCAAGTCGCTCGCGTCCGCCGCGAAGCATTCCGCCTCCGTGGCGATGCCACCGTTTCCGGGTGCGCACCACACCGTGTGGGCGCACTCGCGCAGCTTCCAGACCAACGCGTGCTCTCGCCCACCCCCACCGATCACTAGAACTTTCATTCTGATCACGCCTCTCCAAGAACCCCGCGAAACGATATCTGCCCGCTCTTGCAGTGTCAACCACGCTTCGCCCCGAATGCCGACTCCCCGTGGCGCCCGGTACGTTCGTACCGGCTTTATGATTACGCTACGGCAGCCGTTTCAGTGCTCTCTATCGCGGCCCTGCTGGCCTAAGCTAGCTGGAACCGGGTCGTTCCACATTTCAAATGGGGTGCGTCCATGCTCATTCCTATCGGCCACGAAAACATGCGCGGCCGTCGCTGGCCGGTCATCACCATCGGCCTGATCGCCATCAACGCGCTCATCTTCCTCGGCACGCACTGGACCATCAGCGACCAGTCCCCGAAAGCGGCCGAGACGAAGGTCCACATCCTGATGCTCGCCGCGATGCATCCTGAAGCAACTATGCCCCCAGATATCGAGAAATTCGTTCGCGACTTTGAAGCCCATAACCCAAGTATCTGGAAGCAGCTTCAAACTCCCCACCGGAATCTCCAGGACCCTTGGGACGCTCGCGTGCGGCTCATGGAAGAACCGGAGCAGATTCAGGCGGAAATGGACTCCCTGGTCCAGCAGTATCAGGACCTGCAGCAGGAATCCATCCTCGAACGGTACGCCTTCATCCCTGCTCATCCGCGACCCCTCACTTACATTACGGCCAGCTTCCTCCATAGTGGCTGGCTCCACCTCATCGGGAATATGTGGTTCCTGTGGCTCGCGGGAATGCTGATTGAAGACGCGTGGGGACGCGTCATTTATCCCCTCTTCTACCTGCTTGCCGCCGCCGTCGCCATGCAGATCCACGGCTGGTCCTGTCCCGGCAGCATCGTGCCAACTCTGGGCGCATCGGGTGCCGTCGCCGCCTTGATGGGCGCCTTCGTCGTCCGGTTTCCCAACGTTCGCATAAAGATGGCTTGGATTTTCTTTTTCCGGCTTTGGCGGTTTAACGCTCGCGCCATCTGGCTTCTGCCTCTCTGGCTCTTGATGGAGATCCTCTACGGCTCACTCTTCGGTCAGATCAGCGGCGTCGCCCACTGGGCTCACGTGGGCGGATTCGCGTTCGGTGTCGTCGTCGCGCTTGGCATGCGGTATTCTGGACTCGAACAGAAGGCCGATCAAGCCATCGAAGAAAAGATCGGCTGGACCGCCGACCCGCGAATCGTCACCGCCACCGAACTGATGGAAAAGGATCAGTATGACGGCGCGATCGCGTCGCTGCAGAAGCTCCAGGCCGAGCAGCCGGACTCCCTCGAGGCCGCAACCCTCCTCTCGCAGGTCTATTGGCGCAAGGGCGATCATCCCGCTTACCGTCAGGCCCTCTTGAGGCTCTGCCAATTACATCTCAAGTCTCACAATCCAGATGCAGCCTGGCAGGAGTTCCAGGAGTTCCTCAATTCCGGCGGCGAGAAGCCGCCCGCTCCCCTCTGGCTCGAGATGTGTCGTCATCTGGAGCACACGCAAAGTTTCGACCGTGCCGCTGCCGAATACAAACGGCTGGCTGACGCCTTTCCCCACGAGAAGCAGTCCCTACTTGCCCTCCTCTCGGCCGGTCGCCTTTGTCTGAAGACCCTGCACCGCCCCTCCGATGCCTTGCGATTCTACACAGCCGCAGAAGCCTCTCCCATACCGCATGTCGAAAGGGAATCCAACATTCGAACGGGCATCCGCAACGCGCAGATCGCTCTGGGCATGCCTGTCATGCCTGAAAGCTCCCCATCCAAGCCTTGACGACTCAGAAGACGGCAGGATCGTGCTAACCTATATCGGTATTCTGACAGGTTACTTAAAACTTAGAAGCGCTTCTGCATCGGAGCTAGGTTTGAGCTGCTGCGCGGATCGGAATGGTCACCGCAGCACCCGTGTCCGATGCTGCGAGCATGTGACAGCGTCCGTCGAAGATCCCGCCTGGTTCGATCACCAGGCAGGGCGAGTGGATTTCCCCCGTGACCACCCCTTTGGCCTGAATCTCCACCCTTCCCTTAGCGAAGATTACGCCGTCGAATCGCCCGGCGATCACTATGTGATTGCCTTGGATCTGTCCTTCCACCTTGGCGCCGTCACCGAGCATCAGCGTTTGCTCGGAGATGATGTTGCCCTTGACTTGGCCGTTGACACGGAACGTCCCCGAGACCTGGAGCGTTCCTTCGAGGTTCACGCCCTGATCGATGAAGCCAGTCCACTCATCACTTGAAGGGCTCTTGACTGCAGATGACCACTTCCACGCCATGTACCACCTCTGGAGGATATTTAAATGTTCACTCTAGCGTGAGGAGTTGGGAAGTCAAGACAGGTTCATTGGCCTGATGTCCAATCAATTCGCAGTTTCCGAGGATCCGCTGTGGAGTGGGCGCGGGTCACTTCATCAGGCGGTCGTAAAGCCCCATCAGTTGCGCATCGTCGTAATACTCGAGGATGAGCTGCCCGGGCCGCTGCTTGCTGCGCGGCCTCAGCAAGACGCGAGTACCCAGATGCCGCTGCAGTTCCTCAAGCGCAGCGCGTACGTTCACGTCGGTCTCAGCGGCTTTCAGCGCGCTGCCCGTTCGGGTGCGACGCGATGCCAGCCTTTCGATCTGCCGCACCGTCAGCCCTCCCCGGGCCGCACGCTGCGCGAGTTTCACGCGCGTCGCCGAGTCGAGAATGGCGAGCAAAGCGCGACCGTGTCCGGCGCTGATCCTGTTCTCTTCGATCATTTCCTGGAGCATGGGCTCAAGCTTCAGCAGCCGCACGGCATTGGCCACGGTCGTACGATCCTTGCCCGTCCTCTCCGCCACGGCCTCTTGCGTCAGGCCAAATTCGGTCATTAGACGCTCAAACGCTCGCGCTTGCTCGATGGCATTCAGGTCTTCTCGCTGGATGTTCTCGACGAGCGTCAACTCGAGAGCTAACTCGTCGGGCACGTCCTTCAGAATGGCCGGGACTTTCCCGAGGCCTGCCCGCTGTGCGGCGCGCCACCGTCTTTCGCCGGCGATAAGCTGGAACCGCTTTCCGAGCGGCCGCACGACCAGCGGCTGAATGATGCCGCTCCTGGTGATCGACCGTGCAAGCTCGTCGAGCGCCTCCTCGCGGAAGCGCGTCCGCGGCTGATATGGATTTGGATCGATGAGATCGATGTCAACCTGCTGCGGGCCGCCCAGCACTCCCTCATGAATCGGCGCCGCAGCTACGGCAGCCGCGCTGGCCGCGCTGCTGCCGGCTGACTGCCCTTCAGGCTCCCGAATGAGCGCCCCGAGCCCCCGCCCCAACGCGTTTCTCGGCATTGGCAATTACCTCCTGCGCAAGCTGCGTGTAACCCTCCGCGCCCTTACTGTGTATATCATAGAAAATAATAGGTTTACCAAAACTAGGCGCCTCCGCTAGTCGCACGTTTCTAGGTATTACAGCGCCAAAAACCTGGCTGCCGAAGAAGCTTCTCAGGTCGTTTGCCACCTGTCGAGATAGAGAGGTTCTCTCGTCGTACATCGTCAGCACTATCCCCTCAACTTCGAGCGACGGATTCAAGCTCCGCCGTATTCGCATCAGCGTGTCCAGGAGCTCTGAGACTCCTTCAAGCGCCAAGTATTCGCACTGGATGGGAACGATAACCGCGTCCGCGGCAACCAAGGCATTCAGTGTCAGCAGATCGAGGGCTGGTGGACAATCCAGGAGTATGTAGTGATAACGCTCTTGAATCGGGGCGAGCAGCGCTTTCAATCGGTATTCGCGACCTTCCGAATTGACAAGCTCCACCGCGGCGCCGACCAGATTTTTGTCCGCCGGGAGCATTTCAAGGCCTTCGACTTGGGTCTTCTGTATGACTCTCTCAAGCGATTCACCTAGAATCAACGCTTGATAGAGGGATCGGCGAGCGGGATCCCTCTCAAATCCCAGACCGGCAGTGGCATTCGCCTGCGAATCGCAGTCTACGAGCAGGGTTCGCTGTTCCGCCGCAGCGAGGCACGCGGAGAGGTTGATCGCGGTCGTCGTCTTCCCCACGCCACCCTTCTGGTTCGCCACCGCGATGATTCGGGCCACGCGATTCTTTAGCCTCGTGGCGAAAATCTAGCAAAGACATGGCTACCGATGCAAGATGTTTCACGTGGAACAACCTGACGCAATTCGACGCCCCCGGAACTTGTGGATTGTTCCACGTGGAACATTGCGCCCAAACTCTGAACTTGGCAGTGCGCAACCAGCATGGCGCAGAGTGTCCGAGCAGAATCAGCTTCGGACTCGTGCCAATCGCGGCCGGCGCGCCGTCAGCCTATTCCTTCCTGTCGCCAATCAGGAGGAACCTTCTCAGCGAATGCGGAATGGGCACCGCGTCGCGCCACCTCCATCCGGAAACCGCCTTCACCTTGCCGACGTCTCCCGCCCCAATCCAGAGCATCACACTCCTCGCGGCCATCGTCAGCGACGCCGCCCAGCCCAGAAGGTTCTCGTAATCGCCCAGCGCCCTTGAACAAACATAGTCCACCGGCGCGACTTCCTCGTCGAGTTCCTCATAGCGCCCCACCAAGACCCGGACCGCTTCCAGCCCGAGCTCTCGTACTACTTCTGCCAGGAAGGCCGCCTTCTTCATGTTCGACTCAATCAGCAGCACCTCCAAATCCGGGACCAGAATCTTAATCGGTAAACCTGGAAACCCACCGCCCGACCCAACGTCGGCAAGTCGACCTCTACTTATCGCCGCCACCGGAACCGCGTACATGCTCTCGCAGAAATGCCGGAACAAGATCTCTCGGGGATCTTGAATCGCCGTAATGTTCACTTTCTGGTTCCACGCCAGTAACAGCAAGATGTACTTCTGAATCTGGGAAATCTGCACTCCGCTCGCGTCAATGCCGTAATCGCCAAGGCTCCTCGCGATTGCTTCGGGCTTCAGCTCGTTCTCGGCGTGCAATTCCACCTCTATTCTATGTGTACTACAGCGTTACTATAGTACCCTATGCGTTACTACCCCGCCGTGGCCTCCCCAATAGTCGTGCCCCCAGCAATCCCGCCACCAGATCCACCGCCGCGTGCGCAACGACTCCCGCAACAAGGCTTCCCGTTACCACTCGTGCCGCCGCGAACAAAAGACCCGCGCCGAATGTTGTGGCCATGCCCCGCCGGCCTTGGTAAAGGTGCGCCATGGCGAAGAGCGCTGCCGATCCGAATACGCTCAACGTCCCAAAATCCTGCCATCCCACTGCAAGCGCTGCGAACACAAACCCGCGGTAGAGAAACTCCTCGCACACGCCGGCCGTGGCCGCAACCGCCACGAATGCCAGTCGTTCGGTCCCGCGCTGCGGGAGCAGCCTTTCGGCCAGATGCTGCAGGTGTCCGCGTTTCTCCTCCGGCAATTGCGCCGCGTGCCGCAGACCGATCAACTGAACGGCGACGAGCCCCGCCGTGAGGACAATCGCAGTCACGGCTGTCCGGCCCGGGTACAGGATGGGCAGTCCCAGCGCTGCTGCGCTTATGCCACGCGCCCAAGCGCGCCAAGC
Source organism: Candidatus Acidiferrales bacterium (assembly GCA_049514555.1). Taxonomy (GTDB): domain Bacteria; phylum Acidobacteriota; class Terriglobia; order Acidiferrales; family UBA7541; genus JBEKUY01. Next base: position 510,699 of record JBEKUY010000002.1, on the reverse strand, counting down.
CACTACCACGACGATGCCCCATTGCATCGCAATCGTCGAAGCATATAGCGCCAGCCGGTCCGCAGAGGTTACAGCGTGCAGCGCCATCAAATTCTTCATCCGGGCGCGGCCGTGCCAGGGCACGACGACGCCCAGGACGATCAAGATGGCAGCGAAGTCCCAATGCACGGCGCGATGAAATCACTATTTCACCCTTTCCCGCAAGTGGCGTATCGACTCGAGCCCAAACCGCACTTCCCGCTATAATCGTTCCTTGCGAGAGAAGGGGAGGGAAACTTGCCGCAAGCCGTCAAGTTGACAGCCATGGCAAAAACCGCCGGCTGCGCGGCAAAGCTCGCCCCGGGGACGCTCGACGCCGTCCTGCGCCGTTTGCCCCCGCAGACCGATCCCCAGGTGCTCGTCGGCTTTGACACGAACGATGACGCGGGAGTCTATCGCCTCTCCGACGATCTGGCGCTCGTGCAGACGGTGGACTTCTTTACGCCCATCGTGGATTCGCCCTACGATTTTGGCCAGGTCGCCGCTGTCAACGCATTGAGCGACGTTTATGCCATGGGCGGCCGGCCAATTTCTGCGCTCTCGATCGTAGCCTTTCCCGAGAAGGGCGACCCGGCTCTGCTCGAGGAGATCATGCGCGGCGGCCTGCACAAGATGAACGAAGCGGGGTGCAGCATCCTCGGCGGGCATTCTATCCGCGATGATGATCTGAAGTTCGGCTATGCCGTGAGCGGACTGATTCACCCTGGGCGCATCTGGCGCAACGTCGGCTCCCAGCCGGGCGACGTCCTGATCCTCACCAAGCCTCTCGGCACCGGCGTGCTCTCTACCGCTCTCAAGAAAGAAGGTCTGGCTCCCGACGTTCTCGCCGCTCTCGTAGCCTCGATGACGCGCCTCAATCGCGCCGCTGCCGAGCCGCTGCTCGAACTGGACCGCATTGCCGTCCATGCCGTCACCGACGTGACCGGCTTCAGCCTGCTCGGCCACGCGCGAGAAATGGCCTTGGGTGATCCCGCTTCCGGCGCCGTGCCGGTGTCGATGGAGTTCGACCATACTCGCTTCGCCTGGCTGCCCGGAGCGATGGAAGCCGCACGCCAAGGTCATCTATCCGGAGGGTTGAGGAATAACCGCGAATTCATAGGAGACTGCGTTGCCTTTTCTCCGGAAGTCCCGCAGGAAGTCCGCGAACTTTGCTTCGACCCACAGACTTCGGGAGGTTTGTTGGCGGCCATTGCCACCGGTGCGGCTGGGGCCGCGCTCGCGGCCCTGGGCGCGCGGGGTGTCTCGGCGCAGGCGATTGGCCGCGTTGTTCCAAGGCGTTCGCCTCTGCTCTCGGTCGGCTGAAATCATTTATTCTCATCCCGCGTATCTACTTAGAGTCCGCTAAACTCAGCGAATGGACACAATCACCCACGGCATCGCAGGCGCGCTCCTCGCAAAGGCATTCTTCGATGGCGACGACCTGTTCACTTTCCGGCCATATTCGCAGGCCCGCCTAGTCACGTTCGCGGCCACGCTCGGCGCCGTTTTCCCCGATTCGGACGTTTTGCTCGATTTCGTCTCTCGCGATCCGCTCCGGATCATCACTTGGCACCGCGGAATCACGCATTCCTTCGTGTTCATGCCGCTTTTTGCCGTGGTGCTCGCTTGGCTCACCCACGGGATCGCTCGCCGCACCGGCCGCGAGGCGCCAAGTCTCGCGCTTCTGTCGCTACTCGCCGGGATTGGGATCGCGTCCCACATCTTTCTCGATTTGCTTACGAACTACGGCACGATGATCTGGTCGCCAGTCAAATGGTCGCGGCCGGCTTGGGACCTCCTGTTCATTGTGGACTTCACGTTCAGCGCACTTCTTCTCCTCCCGCAGGTTCTCGCGGCTTTGTGTGCCCGCCGCGAGGTACTCACCCGCCGCGCTATCCGCGCCTGGTGCATTTGCTTCGCTCTCGCCTTTCTCATCTGGCGCCTGGCCTTGGGCGCCGGGTATCCGTTCTCGCCTGTGACCTTCGTTGCAATCGGGGCAACTCTTTTCGCGCTATTCATCTTGCCGGCCATTCGCGGCTGGGGCTTGACCGTCGAGCGGCGCTCGTGGTGCCGCGCCGGCACTCTTTGCGTGGCCGCGTATCTCGTTTTAGCTGCCTTCGCGCATCACGCCGCGCGTCGCCGGACCGAACAGTTCGCCTCCAGCGAACGTCTCGACGTGCAATCGCTTGCCGCGCTTCCTCTCCCACCTTCCGTTTTCCATTGGAACGGCCTCGTGCTCACCCCACGCGGCGTCTATGAGAAGCGCATGGACGTTTCCGCCCTCCTTTGGCCCGGTTCACCGGCTGGCCCCGAGCAGCCCGAGCCGATCGAGTACCGCTATTATCCCGACGCTCTGCCCAACCCTACTATTGCCGCCGCGCGCGAGCTTCCCGAGGTGAGGAGCGTTCTGTGGTTCGCTCGTTTTCCGGTGATTCGTTCTTGGGAGGAAGGGTCAGAGACTGTGGTCGAGATTGAGGACGTGCGTTTCTCGGATGGCAACCGCCGGCCCGCGGCCTTCACTTATCGCGTGCGCTTCGATGCCGCCGGCCACGTGCTCTCAAAGGGCTGGCGCCGGTAGCAGTGCCGTCCGGGCTTCTCGCGCGCCCATGCGCAAGAATGGCGCAACCCGCGGCGGCGAGTTGCGCCCCAAAACCTTGGCGATCGAAAACCTTCAGCGTGGCGCCTTCGCACCCGCCGGATAAATCACGACCTGCCGCTCGTCTCCGTCTCCGAGGCTTTCGGTCCGCACTCCAGGCATGTCCTTCAACGCCAGGTGCACCACGCGCCGCTCTCTCGGCGACATCGGATTCAGCCGGAACGCCTGGCGCGTGGACTGCACGCGCTCAGCGGCCAGACGCGCCGTCATCTTCAATTCTTCCAGTCGCAGCGCACGGAAACCGTCGCAGTCCAGCCGCAGTTTTTCATGGTGCTGGGGCTCGAGGTGCAGCGCCTTGAACGCTAGATGTTCGAACGCCATCAGCACCTCGCCGTTGCGTTCGAGAAGCACATCTTTGTCCCGCCCGGTGAAGTCCACGAGGATCTCGGGCTGCTCGGCCGCAGAGGGATCCGGCCCCGGCCGCGCCGTGCGAATCGTATAACCAAGCTGCCAGCCCGCAGCGCGGATGATACCGTCGAGAAACCGCCGCAGCACCGCGATCGCCGCCTCGTGATCGAGCTGTCCGCTCTGGATTGTGCTGTCCGCCATTTCGTCTCGCTCGCTACTTCTTCTTACCGGCCGCGGGCTTTGCCGCGGTCATCGGATGAGTCCGATTCAGATACCATTGCTGGGCTATCCCTACCACATTCTGGGTCAGAATATACAGCACCAACCCGCTCGACACCGGGAACACTATAAACATTCCAGCAAACATCACCGGCATGAATTTCATCATGGTCTGCTGGGAAGGATCGGTAGCCGTCATCGGGGTCATCTTCTGCACGATGTACATGGTGACGGCCATGAGTACCAGCAGAATGTAGGTCGGATCCGTCGCCGAAAGGTCGTGGACCCAAAGGATCCACGGCGCATGCCGGAGTTCGATGGTCGTGTAGAGCATGCGGTAGAGCCCAAACCAGATGGGCATCTGCACGACCATCGGCAGGCAGCCGCCGATCGGATTGATCCCCTCGCGGTTGTAGACGGCCATGACCTCCTTGTTCATTTCCGCCTTGCGCGGGTCGCGCATGCCGTATTTCTTGTAGCGCGCCTGGATCTGCTTGATCTCCGGCGCCACCTTTTGCATGCGCTGCATGGAGCGGTAGCTCTTCACCTTCAGGGGGAAGAGCAACATGTTGATCCCGAGAGTCAGTAACACGATGGCCCAGCCCCAGTTCGGCACGTACTGGTGCATCCACTTCAGCACGTAAAACAGCGGCGCCGCGATCAACTGGAGCCACGTGCCGAACTGCACCAACTCGTCGAGCGGCGGATTCATCTTCTTCAGGTCGTCGTAGTTCTTCGGCCCCACATAGACGCGGAAACTCAGGGGCCCCGGCGTGCCTGTTCCCACAGCCACTTCCGACAGGGGTTCCTGGTACGTCTGGCCTTCCGATTGAATGTCGCGCGTCAGCTTCCAGTAGCGCACCGCCAGGCTGTTCGGCGGGGCTTCCGGCAACGGCAGAAATACAGCGGCAAAATAGCGGTCTTCGATACCTTCGTAGGCATTCCCGCCCTTCCATGCATTGGGCGCCACTTGGTCGGTCGTCTGCAGGCTCTTGTGAGGAAGAGTGTTCAGCTTCCCGGCCGTGTCGTAGAACACCATCACCTGCTCGAACCACCTCACGTCCTTGAACCACGCCGTGCTGGCCGCCGTCATGTCGCCAAATCCGCCGCGCCAAGCGAGCCCCGCCGTCAGCGGCTGACCGTTCTGCCGCACGCTGGCTTCGGCTAGCACCACGTAACTGTGGTCGAAGCGGAAAGTCTTCGTCACTTCCGTCTGCCCGTCGCTCCATTCAAACCGCAGCTCTGTGGGCGCTTTCAGTTCGGTCGTCGCGGAATCGCCTGCGGTGACGGGAGTCGCCAAGTAAACTGCGGCGTTCACTTTCGCCTCGAGCTCCGGGTCCTCGAGCGCCAGCGAAAAGGGCCAGCCTCCGGTCCGTTGCGACGCCTCCGGGTGCACCAAGTCGAGCACCTGCGGCGGCTTCGCGTCGTCGAGGTACTTCTTCAGCTTCCAGCTCTTCACCACGCCGCCGCGGTTGGAAAACTCCACGCGGTAGAGGTCGTTCTCGACGACGATCGTGCGCTCCTTCGTGTCGCCCTTGGGCGCTACCGCGCTCGCCGCTTGCGCTCGCGAAGGCGCTTTCTCCTGCCGCGCCACGCTGCTCGGGGCATTGGCTGCGGGAGCGGGTGCGTTCGTGCTTCCCGGTTGCGCCGGCGCGCTTGTGGCGGCTGGCGGCGCCGCGGGCTGCGGCGCGTGGGGCAAGAAAAACTTCGCCCACGCGAAGATCACCACGATCCCCAACACGGCCGCGAGCAGCATCCGCAGCTCTGGCGACCACTCTTTGTTGTTAGGGCTCACTGCTGGACCTCGTGCGTCGCTGGAGCTGCCTCAACGGGAAACGATTCGTCGCGCTCGCGCACGGGGTCATATCCCCAGCGCCTGGCGAACGGGTGGCACCGCAGCAGCCGCTTGCAGCCCATCCACGCGCCGCTTGCCAATCCGTATTTTTCAATGGCTTCGTAGGTGTACTGCGAACACGAGGGATAATACCGGCACGCGGACCACATCAGCGGCGAGAGCGCTCCCTGGTACCAGCGAATCGTCCCGAGCGCCAAGCGCATGGCCAACGGCAGCTTCCCGCGCCCGGCGCCGCTTCCCGCTGCGCTATCCTGCGCCGGCAGATTCGTTCGCGGAACGCTCATGCGCGCTCTTTCGCCTTCGCCGCTGCCGCGATCAACCTCAGCAGCTCCGCCGCGAGATTCGCGAACGGCTCCCGAAGCGCCAGCTGGCGCGGATGCACCACAATGTCCCATCCCGAGGGTATCTCCGAAAAATTCAAGCGCAGGATTTCGCGCACCCGGCGCTTCACCCGGTTGCGGACCACCGCTCCGCCGAGGGCCTTCTTCACGCTGATCCCGAACCGGCTGTGCCCGAGGCCGTTGGCGCGCGCAAACACCACGAAACTTGCTGCCGAGAGCCGCTTCCCTCCGCGATACACGACCTCAAACTCGCCGCGCCGCACGAGTCTGGCCGCGCGCGGATACGTCTTTCCCTGCGAACTAGATGGGCGTGAGGCGATGGCGGCCTTTCCTGCGGCGCGCTGCGAGGACCCTCCGCCCGCCCTTGGTCTTCATGCGCGCGCGGAAACCGTGCTTCTTGTGGCGGCGGCGCACTCGTGGCTGATAGGTGCGTTTCGGCAAAGCCTTCTCCCTCTAGGCCGCCCGCGCGGCCCTCATCGAATCGCATAGTGTAGTCGCCCATCCCCACCGGGTCAAGAAACGTGCTCTCAAACGGCGCGACGAGGAGATGCCGAGCTTCTGCCGGTCAGAGGACGCCGAGGGAGCGCATCCAATCCTGCGCGCGAGCGGGCCACGTGCTGACGGCATCCGCAGAGGGACGCAGGCCGTAGCCGTGACCGCCGGAGGGGTAGAGGTGCATTTCGACTGGAACCTTCGCCGCCTTCAGTGCGGCGTAATAGCCGAGACTGGACTCGACCCGGACGCTGTCGTCTTCGGTCTGCACGATGAAGGTTGGCGGCGCGTTGGCTTTCACTTGCAGCTCGGCGGACAACTTGTCCGAGCCGGGAACAAGTACGGACCCTGGATAGAGAAGCATGGCGAAGTCCGGACGGCAACTCAGGTCATCGGCTTCGTCGATGCGATCGTAGGTGCGCTTCTCAAAACTGGTGCTGAGCGCAGCCGACAGATGTGCGCCGGCGGAGAACCCGATGACGCCGACGCGCTTCGGGTCAATGCCCCACTCCGCGGCATGGGCGCGCACCATTCCCATGGCCCGCTGCGCGTCCTGGAGCGGCAAAGCGTAGGGCGGCAGGCCTTCGCGCGCTGGGACGCGGTACTTCACCAGAATGGCCGCAACGCCGATGGAGTTCAGCCAATCGCAGATCTCGGTGCCCTCGATGTCGATGGCGACGTAGCGGTAAGCGCCTCCAGGGAAGACGAGCACCGCCGCTCCGGTACGCTTGTCTGGGGGCGGGAGGTACACGGTCAGCGTCGGGACCGTGACGTTGGTGATGCGGGTGATGCGCTTGCCCGCGGCGGTGCGGTCGCGGTCCGTAGTCACGTCGTGCTCGGGCCCGATGGTTCCCTTTTCGCCGGGAGCCTGGCCCTTCCACAGCGGTATGGGACCGATCGGTCCAGCTTGAGCGGCGGCGGTAATCAGGGCCGAGACAATGATGGTTAGGATGTATTTCTGCATGGCTCGTGCGCAAGCATACCCCATCTGCTCCGGCTGCGACCAAGCCGAAGTGGGAGATCAATTTCGGCTTGGGCGTCGGCGTCACCCGCTCGACCGATCACCTCATCGCTAAAATGATCCTCGGCCACCGCTTCAACTTTTGAGAGGGCCTCCGCGCTCGGTCGACAGGTGGGCAATCTGCCTGACATACGTGGAACTTCTTACCGCCTGCAAGCGTATCATGCAGTGGGCCCGGGGTGTGCCGACTCTCGACTTTGCCCTTGTTGGGGGCAGGAAAGCTTTCTTGGGCGCCAAGAAGAGCTGCCAATCCGTCGACACTTGTCGATGCCGCCAGGCTACGGGATCCTTGGCCATTTTGATTCTTCCGCTTCAAAGGAGAGACGTATGTTCTGCAATTCCTGCGGTTCACCGATCGCTCCGGAGCAGTCGGCATGTTCGCATTGCGGCTGCAGTACTACTGGGGCGCGTGCCGCCAGCGCCGCGCGAATGCGTGTCGCCGAACACGTTCATCTGTTGGCGATCCTGTGGTTCGTCGTGGGTGCGTTCTGGCTCATTCCGGCCGCCATTATGGCGGTGCTTGCTGCCGTCATAACAGTGCCAATGGCGTGGCAGAGAGCTCCGGGGATCGCCTTCGTGTTTGCGCCGGGGTTGTTCGTTTTCCTGTGCGTTGTTTTCCTGGCATCGGCGGCCCTTCGGTTTGTCGCTGGATGGGGCCTGCTCAAGATGCGGTCCTGGGGCCGCACATTTGCCCTGGTGATGGCGTTCCTGGGCCTCATTCATCCTCCGTTCGAGACCGCGCTCGGTGTTTTCACACTGTTCGTGCTCCTGCCCGATGCCGCTGGCGACGAATATCGGCGGATGTTGCAGACACCCATGCCCAGGGCAACGAGCAGTGCGCCGGTGATCGCAGGGTAGGAGCGCTTTGGGAGAGTACGGACTCCAGAGTTGATGGCGTGTCTCAGATTACCTGTCCTGTTCGACCCCCTCGTGCGCAATCCACGGGACCGGGGAGTCTTGCCGGGTTCCTGCTGTTCGGACTGCAATAGCTGTTATTCGTGGCTGAGCTGAGGGACTACGGTGAAATCGACCGAACAACAAAGAAAGGCAGCGAATTCATGAGCAAGCACGGAACTTCGGGTTTGATGCTCTTGCTGGCAATGAGCATTGCAGCGGCCACTCCGGCTTTTTCGCAGCGGATTCCGTTCGAGCCTAATCTGGCGAATGTTGCTGCCGGGAAGGACGTGAAGGTGCTCAATCGGACTGTATCTGCTATGGACAAGGAAGGCCGGCCCACAATCCGCTTCGACGAGCGTCCGGGTGACGGTTTGGTCCTGTGGCCGGAAGTGGAGTTCTCTGACGGGACCATCGAGTTCGACGCGCGCGGCAAGGATGCCTTCCAGCAGAGCTTCGTAGGGGTCGCCTTTCACGGCTTAGGTGAGGCCTTCGACGCCGTCTATTTCCGTCCATTCAATTTCCGCACGAGCGAACCGGTGCGCCGGAATCATGCAGTTCAATACGTCTCGAACCCGGCCTACACCTGGCAGAGGTTGCGCAACGAATATCCCGAGAAATATGAGAAGCCCGTGGTGCCTGCTCCCGATCCCAACGGCTGGTTTCACGCCCGCATCGTTGTCGCATATCCCAAGGTGAGCGTCTCCGTGAATGGCGCGGCGGAGCCTAGCCTTGTGGCAGAACAGCTGAGCGACCGCAAGGCTGGTTGGTTCGGTTTGTGGGTTGGCAACGGCTCTGGCGGCGAGTTCGCCAATCTCAAGATTTCTTCAGTGCTCTACAAGAGGACTTTTTTCTCGCTGGACTCCAAACCCATCCCCGACCAGGAACCCCATGTCACGGAACACTTCCGCGCCATTATTCAGGATGCAATGAGCGGCACGATGCGGCCCGATGACTACACGCCTGAGTTTTGGAAACAGCTTTCTCCGGTACAGAAGGACATTCAAGCCGATCTGAAGAAGCACGGCGAGCTCATTTCATTAACCCTTATTGATCGCCAGGTCGTGGACGGGAGGCGCAGTTATCGTTACCGTCTGGAGTTCAGCAATGCGAGGGCGGTTGAACACTTCGTGGTCGACGAGCACAACAAACTCGCTCTTATCCAATCAGAAGGCGGTGAAACGAAACCTGCGGCCGCAGACAAGTGACCCAGCATCGGCCTTCCAAACTGACCGAGCACCCTGTATTCGGTCGCGTTGACGGCTCCCGCATGCAACCCGTATAATCATTGTTTGTCTTTGGCCTCTGGAGGCTCGATGTACGCCGTCATTCAAAGCGGAGGAAAGCAGTACCGCGTCGCGCCGGGCGACACCATCCGCGTCGAAAAACTCCCCGGCAAGATTGGCTCCAAGATCACGTTTGACCAGGTCCTGGCGGTCCACACCGACGAGAAGAAGATCGTCGCGGGCGCCGGCGCCTCGAAGGCATCCGTCACTGGCAAAATCGTCGGCCAGGTGAAGGGGACGAAGCTCACCGTCTTGAAGTTCAAGACGGGCGGTCAGTACAAGATTTCCCGCGGCCATCGGCAGCACTACACCGCCGTTCAGGTCGGCGAGATCAAGCTGTAGCGCGGTCCGCGAAGGGCGGCATCGCCGGGACGACCCGGCGCTCTCGATTTCCAGAAGGGATTCGTCATGGCACACAAAAAAGGTGGCGGCTCGTCAACAAACGGCCGCGATTCGCAGGGACAACGCCTCGGCGTCAAGCGCTTCGGCGGCCAGCTCGTCAACGCCGGCACCATCCTCGCCCGCCAGCGCGGCACCCGCCACAAGCCCGGCCTCAACGTCGGCAGGGGCAAGGACGATACGCTTTACGCCAAAGTCACCGGCCTGGTGCTCTTCGAGGACAAGGGACGCGGCGGCCGCTTCATCAGCGTTCACCCCGTCGAGGAAGCCAAGCCCACCTCCCCGGCCTCCTGACCCCCTTTATATCCTTAACTTTCTTTCCTACTGCCCCGTCAGTGTCGTATTCTTTGCCCGTCTTGAGGAATCTCCGTGTTTGTCGACGAAGCCAAGATCTATGTGAAGGCGGGTGACGGCGGAAACGGCTGCGTAGCCTTCCGCCGGGAGAAATTCGTTCCGCGCGGCGGCCCTTCGGGCGGCGACGGCGGGAACGGCGGCAGCGTCTATCTCGAAGCCAATCCGCACGACAACACGCTCCTCCGCTACCGTTACAACCGCGAATTCCGCGCCGACCGCGGGCGCCACGGCGAAGGCTCGAACTGCACCGGCCATTGCGGCGCCGACATGATCCTGGCGGTCCCTGTCGGCACCGTCGTCTTCGACGAGGCCACCGGCGAGTCCATCGCCGACCTCGCCGCGCCCGGTCAGCGCCTGCTGATCGCCCAAGGCGGCCGCGGGGGCCGCGGCAATCAGCACTTCGCCAAGCCCTGGCATCAGGCGCCCCGCGAATCCGAGGAGGGTTTCCCCGGGGAAGAGCGCCACTTGCGTTTCGAGCTGAAGCTTCTTGCCGATGTCGGGCTGGTCGGTTTTCCCAACGTGGGCAAGTCCACGCTCATCTCCGTCATTTCCGCCGCGCGCCCCAAAATCGCCGACTATCCCTTCACCACGCTCCAGCCCAATCTCGGCGTCGTCAGCGCCGATGCCGCCTCCGGAAAGACGCCCGGCCGCACGTTCGTTGTCGCCGATCTTCCCGGCCTCATCGAAGGCGCCCACCTGGGCGCCGGCCTCGGCATTCGCTTTCTCCGCCACGTCGAGCGCACCCGCCTTCTTACCCATCTCATCGACACGAGCGACGCCTCCGACCGCGATCCCATCCGCGACTATGAGACCATCTGCGGGGAGCTGCGCGCGTTCAGCGAGACCCTGGCGGCCAAACCGATGATCGTCGTGGCCACCAAGCTCGACGCCACCACCGAGCGCACCCGCCTCGAGTCGCTCGAAAAATTCTGCCGCGATCGCGCCATCGAGTTCCACTCCATCTCCGCCGTTTCCGGCGAAGGAGTCCGCGAGCTCGTCCGCGCCATGGCCGATGCCCTGGATAAGTTGCCGCGCGCCCAGCCGGTCCCGGCGCTAGGCGAAGGCCCTGAAGAGCACGACGCTCGATCCGCCGCATCACCGCCCGAAGGATGGCCAGCGGCGGCTCCGGCGAAACCTCATTGACGGAGACACGTTGACGACGCCCACCACTCAGCGCACGGCCCTTCGGCATCAGCCTCGCCGCATTGCGCTCTTCGGCGGCTCGTTCGATCCCATTCATAGTGGCCATCTCACCGTCGCCTGCGCCGCGGACCGCCGTTTCAATTTCGATGAAGTCCATTTCGTCGTCGCCGGCCGTCCTCCGCACAAGCTCGACGAGCAACTGGCTCCCTTTCCCCATCGCTTCGCCATGGTCGCGCTGGCCTGCGCCGAGCATCCGCACTTCGTGCCTTCGCTGGCCGAGGCTGGGGAGGATGCGAGCGGCCAACAGCTTTTCTATTCCATCGACACCGTTCGCCACTTCAAGCGCGTTTATCACGGTTCGGGAGACCGCCTCTACTTCATCCTCGGCGCCGATGCGTTTCTCGAACTTCCCTTATGGAGGGAGTACGAAACCCTGCTCGGCCTTTGCGATTTCATCGTGGCCAGCCGGCCCGGGATTCGCGCCGAGGCCTTGCGCCTGGTCATTCCGCCCGAACTGCTGGGCCGGCCTCCCCTCAAGCCTGCCGAGGACATCCCTGACGCGCCTGTCATCGCTCAACTGCGCCGCACCACCGTCCATCTCCTCGAGGCGCTTTCGAGCGACGTTTCCTCCACGGACGTCCGCCGCCGCGCCCACCGCGGCCAAGCCATCCACGGGCTTGTTTCCGCGCGCGTCGAGGAATACATTCTCAAGCAGGGCCTGTACCGGTGAACCTCAACTCCTTGCCCGCCGACGTCCGCGTGGCCGTCGAGGCGGCGCAGAATAAGAAGGCGGCTGACACTGTGGTTCTCGATCTGGCCGGACTCGGCGCGTTCACCGAACATTTCGTCATCTGCACGGTATTCAGCCCGCCCCAGGCCCACGCGGTCCTGGACGAAGTCGAAGATCAGCTCGCTCGCGCCGGGCGTTCCCCGCGGCACCGCGAGGGTTCCGCCACCGCCGAATGGGTGCTCCTTGATTTCGGCGGCTTCATCGTGCACGTCTTTAGTGAAGCTGCCCGCCGTTATTACGATCTCGAGCGGCTCTGGCGTGCCGCCAAGCGCCTCGATTTCCCCGGCGAATCTGCCAGTGCCGGCGTGGGCGAGGCCGGACCCGAACGGCCGGGGCCCGGCGCTTCTCCCTCCGGACTGTGATCCGATGACGACCGATGGATCGGCTTCGCTCGCCACAGGGCGCCTGCCGTGGGTGGCAGAGGATCCCGCTTCCCTGGGCCTTCTCGAGATCGCCCGCAAGGTCGCCGAGACTTCCACGACCCTGCTCATCACCGGCGAAAGCGGTACGGGCAAGGACTATCTCGCGCGCCTCATTCACGAACTCGGGCCGCGACGCGACGCCCCGTACCAGAAAATCGATTGTGCCAGCCTTCCCCAGGAGCTCGTCGAATCCGAGCTCTTCGGCCACGAACGTGGCGCCTTCACCGGCGCCGTCGATCGCAAGCTGGGCCGCTTCGAGTTGGCCGGCAAAGGCACGCTCGTTCTCGATGAAGTTGCGGTCCTCTCGCCCAGCGCGCAGGCCAAGCTCCTGCGCGTCCTCGAAGAACGCACTTTCGAGCGCCTCGGCGGAGCGGAGACGCTGCGCATCGAAGCGCGGCTCGTCGCCCTCACCAACGCCGATCTCCGGAAGGCCGTCGCCACCGGCCGCTTCCGCGAAGACCTCTTCTTCCGCCTGAACGTGGTCGCGCTGCACGTTCCGCCACTGCGCGAGCGCCCCGCCGATCTCGCCCCGCTCACCGATCATCTCTTCGCCATACTCTGCGCGACTCACGGCCGCCCCGGGGCCATGCTCAGTCCCGAAACACGCCGGGCCCTCGCGGCCTACTCCTGGCCCGGCAATGTCCGCGAGTTGCGCCACGCCCTGGAACGCGCCTTGATCTATTCTTCCGGCGACCTCATCGAGCCCGAATGTTTTCCTGACACCGTACGCGCCGCTGCCGCGGGCGTTCCTCACCCTCTCGCCGGCCTGCGCTCGCTCGAAGAGCTCGAGCGCGAAGCCATCGCCGCGACGCTCGAGGCCACGCGCTATAAAATCTCGAAGGCCGCCGAGATTCTCGGCATAAGCCGCAAGACGCTTCTCGAGAAGCGCAAGCGCTACGGTTTGAAGTGACCGCGTCGTTTGCGGTCATCCCGGCGAGCGTAGCGGCGCGCCGTTTGCGTCCCGGATGAATGTGCGGAACGAGGGATCTCTCCGCCTTTGTGACGACGCCTCCATGAAACTCCGCCTCTTCATGCTCGGCAAAACCCGCCGCCACGAAATCCGCGTTCTGCTGGACGACTACTTCGCCCGCATCCGCCGGCACACAGAAATCGAAGCACTCGAGCTGCGCGACTCCGCTGCCGCGCTCAGGAAGCTCGCCGCTGACCCCGCCGCCCTGATCGTTCTTCTCGACGCCGCGGGCAAGCAGTTCTCTTCTCAGGAGTTCGCCGCTTGGCTCGGCGGCCTCCGCGATCGCGGCCAGCGCGAAATCATCTTCCTCTGCGGTGAAGCCGAAGGTTTTCCGGAAAAAATCCGCCAGCGCGCCCGCACGACGCTTTCTCTCGGCTCGTTGACCCTTTCCCACGAACTCGCTCGGGTCGTCCTCGTTGAACAGCTCTACCGCGCCTTCGCCATCCTCTCCGGCAGCCCCTATCCCAAATAGTCATTGGCGCGTGGCCGAGTCCCTGCACTGTGGTGACCGCCTACCAAATGTCCTACACCGCTCGCGCCGCGTTTCCACTTGACCCCGCCCTAGGTTTAGCGTAGCGTCCACAACAAATCCGCATCCCCGTGGGCAGTGCTTCATAGCCATCGGTGCGGTATGGCTTTCCGTCCCCAATCGAAAGGAGAATCTATGCAGCGACCCGTAGGTGTGACGATCCTCGCTGTGCTTTGCTTTATCGGTGCGGCCATCCTTGTCATTTGTGGGCTGGTTTTGCTCCTCGGAGGGGCCTGGCTGGCCACTCTGGGGTCTGTTCACGCCGCCTCGGGCGGGCCCGTCGCCGCTCTTTTGGGCGGAATGGGTGCCGTGGCGGGCATCATCATACTGGCAATTGCCGCATTGCACGTTGCTGTCGGCATTGGCCTCTTGGGATTGAAGAGCTGGGCGCGCATTCTCGCCCTTGTTCTGGTCGTTTTCGGCCTGGCGCTGAACGCCATCTTTCTCCTGGGCGCTTGGCTGCCCGGGCATCCTGCCGGCATCGGGCCGATGCACTTTCACCATATCCACATGATCGTCAGGCATCTGATCGCGATCGCGATCGAAGCATGGATTCTCTACTATCTCTTCCGCCCGCATGTGAAGCAGGCTTTCGGCGTGTCCTGAGTCTCTGATCCAGCGTGCTCTTCCCGGGTGGCGCAACTCTCCAGTTGCGCCACCTCTGGCCCCGAAGTTCGGCCGGGCAACCTCTGCCCGCCATGTATAATCTGTCCTTTCATGACCTCCAGCCGATTCTCTCGGGGTGTGATGCTTGCGGCGGTGGCCTTGCTTGTCGGGTGGCCCGCTGCGTCGCGCGCGCAGGACGATTACGTAGATGAGATCCTCGCCACGCGGCGCGTCTTTGAATCGGTCGGGCCCGGTCTGCGTGCCATCCGCCGCGACGCTGCCGGCCATTACTACCTCCTGACGGCTCCCGGCACGGCCGTGCTCGTCTTCGATGCCCAAGGCAAGGGTCTGCGCCAAGTGCCGCCTGCTCCGAACCCGCCGGGGCCTGCTGCGGAGGCCGCCTCGACCACAACTCCTTCGCCCAATGCCATCGTTTTCGGCGAGGGTCTCGACGTCGATACCGATGGCCGCGTTTACGTCGCCGACCGCGGCGCGAATCTCGTCCGCGTTTTCAATCCCGACGGCACGCCCTCGCTCACGATTCCGATCGTGGGGCCGAATTCGGTCGCAGCCATCGGCGAAGGCGAGATCGCCGTGGCCACGGCCAAGTCCCCTCGCCTCGTCACCGTGTTCGATCGCCGCGGCAAAGTCGTGCGCGAATTTGGCGACCCAGCCGAGATGGCCGAGCGGCCCGATCTCAACCGCTTCCTCAATATCGGGCATTTGGACACCGATGCGCACGGCCATCTTTACTACTCCTTCGCCTTTCTCCCCGAGCCCACTGTGCGGAAGTATGACCGCCTGGGGTACGCCTCCCTGGTGATCGAGGCGAACACGATTGATTCTGAGCCCGAGGCTCAGGCCGTCCGCCGTGAAATCGCGCGGCAGGAACACGGCGGCGCTCCCGTGTTCAAACCAGTGGTCACTGCTCTCGGCGTCGATCCGCAAACCGAAGACGTCTGGATCAGCATCGGTGGCCGTCTTTTGCATTTTGATCGCGAAGGCGTGCGTCGCGCCGAATACCGTATCTTCACTCCCACAGGCGGTCGCCTAGAAGCCACCACAATTCTCGTCGAGCCTGGCCGCTTGTTGGTCGGTGGCGATCCCTTGGGCGTTTACGAATTCGCCAGGCCCGACAAGAAAACTCAACAGTGATTTCCTTCACCATCAACTCTCGAGGATGATCTCGACGTCCGCGTTTGCTTTGCGTTCAAAGCGCGTGAAGCCGAACGGAACTTGCGACTCATTCTCATGCGGCTCGTGTGGAAAAGCTGTGCAAGCCGTGTGGAACACGGTGAATCTCTTCGCACATTTTTCGCTTGCTCCCCAGCCTCCATTCGTGGACAATCCCGCCGCGTCTTCCTAGGGGCAGTTCCTTAACCGCAGTGCGGAGCCGCCGCGACGCGGATCCCAGGGGCATCCGACACAATCGGACGGCGGCTAAGATTCTGAAGATTGACGGCCTGATGGTGTGGTTTATTTTCCACATTATTTCCACACTCGGGAGAGTGGAAACGAGGGATCCTTTTGGGATTGAGTGTTCGGAAACCATCATGAACCCTTGGGAAAAACTTCTTCATCTGGTCGAGAAGCGCGTTAGTCCTCACACGTTCACGACTTGGTTTCAACCGACTCGGCTGGACCGCGCCGACGCCGGCAAGTACGTTGTCCGCATTCCCACGCCGGTCTTCAGAAAGGTCCTTACGCAGACCTACGGCGAGATTGTGAAGGCCGTCCTCCACGAATCCGGCGTGCCCAA
Source organism: Candidatus Acidiferrales bacterium (assembly GCA_049514555.1). Taxonomy (GTDB): domain Bacteria; phylum Acidobacteriota; class Terriglobia; order Acidiferrales; family UBA7541; genus JBEKUY01. The sequence continues at coordinate 494,597 of JBEKUY010000002.1, read as the reverse complement.
TTACCAGGTCGAGTACGTTTGCACCGAAGAGGAAACGGCTCCTGCTCCGGCGCCCCCCGCCCCTCCCGTGCGCCAGGCCCGGCTGGATTTCGACAGTATCGAGCATCAGCTCAACGTCAAGTACACCTTCGATACGTTCGTCGTCGGCAAGTCGAACGAATTCGCGCACGCGGCGGCTCGCGCCGTCGCCGAGCAGCCTTCCAAGAGCTACAACCCTCTTTTCCTCTACGCCGGCGTGGGCATGGGCAAGACCCACTTGATGCACGCCATCGGGCATCTCATCAAGAAGCGCAACCCCGCCGTGCGCCTCACCTACATCAGCGCTGAAAAGTTCACCATCGAAGTCATCAACTCGCTGCGCTTTGACCGCATGATCAGCTTCCGCGAGCGCTTCCACACCGTGGACGTGCTGCTGGTCGACGACATCCAGTTTATTTCCGGCAAGGAGCGCACCCAGGAAGAGTTCTTCCACACGTTTAATGCGCTGTACGAGCAGGGTAAGCAGATCGTGGTTTCCTCCGATTGCCTGCCCAAGGATTTTTCCTCAATCGAGGAGCGTTTGCGCTCCCGCTTCGAGTGGGGCCTGATCGCTGACATCCAGCCGCCCGACCTGGAAACCAAGATCGCCATCCTCCAGAAGAAGGCGGACAACGATCATTTCCGTCTGGCCGACGACGTCGCCGAGTTCATCGCGCGCTCCATCCGTTCGAACGTTCGCGAACTCGAGGGCGCCCTGACGCGTTTGATTGCGTACGGCTCGTTGACCGGCATGATCATCACGCTTTCCACGGCGCAGCAGGTGCTCAAGAACATCGTCGCTACGCAGGAAAAGCGCGTCACCATCGATCTCATCCAGAAGCGCGTAAGCGAGCACTACGGTCTTCGCGAGCAGGACCTCAAGGTGCGCAGCAACACCCGCGCCATCGCCTTTCCCCGTCAAGTAGCCATGTACCTCGTCAAGCAGCTCACAACCGCCTCGTTGCCCGAAATCGGCCGCCAATTTGGCGGGAAACACCACACCACGGTCCTGCACTCCGTCAACAAGATCGAAGAGCTTCGCCGCACCGACAAGGAACTCAACCGCACGATTGCTAAGCTCATGGATATCCTCCAGTAGGTTGCCTCTCGTTTCCAATGAATCGTTCTCGGTCATCCCGCACGTGGGACTACCTGTACTGGACCGACTTTGGTTGTGCATTGCCGGTGAAGATCCACTGAGAATCGTGTGCGGATTGTGTGCGTGGCTGTGACCAAAATTCCCTACAAGTAGGAGGACTACCCTGCTCCGCCTGGTTTTTCCACGCAGTTCACGACCCAGACACACTCAACATCGCACGGAACCCTAACCATCAGCGCTTGTTGCCACCTTTTCCACTAATCCACAACCATCATCACAGCAACAAGCTCCACTCCGGGGTAACTAGAGTTACTTTCGGTTGTTGTTCCTGTTTTTGAGTTGATGACAGGGTTGCCTTGCTTTGCGAAATCATTTCCACAGAGGCTGGTCTGACGACGGGCTTTATACTTCTTTCGAAAACGGGTAGAGTACCGCACGACAGAAGGTGCTTGAAGAGGTAGGCCCAGCACCCTCACTTGTACGCGAGGCCCTGTGCCTCATAGCGCAGGGCGAGGAAGACCAAGCGATGGAATTCACCGTCAATAAGAGTATTTTACTGGATGAGTTGAATATGGTGCAGGGTGTTGTCGAGCGCAAGACAACCATCCCCATCCTTTCGAACCTTCTGCTCGAGGCGAAAGACAGTCGGCTGAGCATTACTGCAACTGACCTCGAGCTAAGCATCCAGACCTCTTGTGAAGCAAAGGTCAAGAAAGACGGAGCAGGCACGATCCCGGCGAAGAAGCTCCTTGAGCTTGTGCGGCTGCTGCCGGAGGAGGAGATCAAGTTTAAGCTCCTTGATAACCACTGGGTGCAAGTCGTGTGTGACCGTAAGACGTACAAAATGGTCGGCATGGCCCGCGAAAATTTTCCTTCCCTTCCCGCCATGCCGCATGCGCTCGTGAAAATTCCAGCCGGCATTCTCGAAGGCCTGATCGGCAAGACCAAATTTGCCATCTCCGTTGAGGAATCGCGCTACACCCTCAATGGGGGCCTGCTGATTCTGAAGCCCGACAGTCTTGCGATGGTCGCTACCGACGGTCATCGCCTTGCCCTTGCCGAGACCGACCAGAAACTCGCTGGCCTGAACACGGAAGTCCGCGTGCTCATCCCACGCAAGGCCATGGAAGAGGTCGAAAAGCTGGCAAAAGTTTCCGGCCCCGATGCGCAAATCGATTTCGCCCGCGACGAAAGCCACCTCTTTTTCCAGACGGGCGTGCATCTCCTCATCTCTCGCATGCTGACCGGGCAATTCCCCAATTACGAGGCTGTGCTCCCGCGGGAGAACAACAAGACCGTGGTCCTTGAGCGCGCCGAATTGAACGATGCCGTCCGCCGCGTGGCTCAGCTTGCCGACCAGCGCTCGCGCGCCGTCAAGATCAGCGTCCAGCACGAAGGCATCGAGATTTCCGCGTCGAGCCCCGAGTACGGCGAAGCCAAAGAAACCATCGAGAAGGAGTACAAGGGCGAGCCGCTGGCCATCGGCTTCAACGCGCAATATCTCCTCGATTTTCTCGGCGCCGCCGCCGACGGCCCCATCAGCATCGAGCTCAAGGACGAGCAGTCCGCCGGGCAGCTTCGCCCTCTCGCCGACGAAAGCTATCGCTACCGTTACGTCATCATGCCCATGCGCATCTGATCTTGCCATCGTGCGCTGGAAACGCCGTCTATGTTAGGCGCACACTTTAGTCTGAGGACAAATCTGCCAACACCGTGTAGCTTTTGAGCGTGTTTGGCGCCGAGCTACGCAAACTTCGCGAGAAAGCTGGCCTCTCCCAGGAGCAGCTCGCCGAAAGTGCAGGCGTACATAGAACCTACGTCAGCCTTCTTGAAAGAAACAAGAAATCGCCAACACTGGATGTCCTGTTCCGCCTCTGTAAGGCCCTGCGGGTCCCGGCCTCGAAAGTCATCGCCCGCGTAGAGGCTGGAAATGAAAATCGTTGAGACCGTAGATGTTGTCTCAGCAGGCTCATTTCCGCGCGGAAAACACTGGGAGAAAGCGTACAAGGACGTTCGCGCCGCCGTGGAAGGGACTGACTGGCCTCACGGAAGTGGCCGCTTCTCGATCCGTCCAGAGAAGCACGGAAATGGCGTTGTACCGATTAAGACGCCGTGTCTTTCCAAACTGAACAGCCTCGGTTGGGAAATCGAAGCACTGCCGGAACTTGAGGAGCACGTTCTCACGCCTGGTGACTTGGATGCGTTGTTGAAGACTGACCAGGGCCCCGTTGGATTCGAATGGGAGACCGGAAACATTTCCTCGAGTCACCGAGCACTCAATAGGCTTCTCCTGGCACTCTATAGGGGAAATATCCGAGGCGGGTTCCTTGTCGTCCCGAGTGCCAAACTCTACCAGTACTTGACGGACCGAATCGGCAATATTACGGAACTCCGGCCCTACCTACCGTTGTGGCGCGCGCTTCCGGTCGAGAATGGGATCTTGCGAATAATCGTGGTCGAGCACGACGCGGAGGACAAGAGAGCGAAGAGAATCCCGAAAGGAACCTCTGGAAGAGCCAGACGGTGATTAAGCCTCTACAACTTCCTCCACATAGTCTTTGAACACATGTGGATGAATATTGCTGCCACTCAGGCGATCGATGATCGGATCGCAGTCCCCGATTTCAACCCCGATCCAGTGCCGCCCCAACCGTTCGCACACGTCAAACGTTGTCCCCGCACCTCCGAAAGGGTCCAAAACAACGTCTCCCGCGCGGGTAGACATGCGCACTACGCGCGTGAGCAGCCTCGTCGACAGTTGGTTAGCTCGTCGCTTCTCGCTCTTGAATTTCCGATGCCGAACCGGGGGGATGTCATCCCAAACGTCAGTCAGATTCACGCCCTTAGGATTCATCGCATCACGATGTCCACCGTAGTCCTTGATTTCTCTTTTGCAGTGTCGGCACCGTTGGATGGGTGTCCGAATGTTGTTAAAGGTCTTCGGCTTTCCCTTGCTCAAATAGAGCAAGCTATAGTGTGCCGGATATAACCTCCCCGGAATCGGAAGGCCGAGTTTTATGCTGATCGCAATCCAGTCCCTAAAGAGGAGGCCACGCTCCAAAAAATGGCTGCCAAGAAGCATGTTCCATCGCGGAAGGTTGTAGAGAAAAAAAGAGCCCCCGGGCTTCAGCACGCGAATGCATTCGTCAATCCACTGCCGACACCACTCCAAGTAACGCTCTTCAGTCCTCCGATCATCTACCTTTGAGTTGTATGCCTTCCCCAAATTGAACGGAGGGTCGGCAAAAACCGTGTCCACCCGCTCTCCCTTGATAAGCGGAAGAAGTGACAGGCAGTCCTCATTGAAGAGCACACCGAGCGGAGTGGTATGGATCGGGTCGAACGTCATTCCAGTAGAGCGAAAGATTCCTCTTGGATTCCAGGGCGAGTCAAAGCTAAGGCGGGATTGCACGCCCGCATATTTGCAGACTAAAGTATTCGTGTCAAGGGCAACTAGAGTGCGCGCGGAGATCTTTCCACAGAAAGCACTCAATCCATTGAAAATATGGGCTGTAAGACTTAATTGATCGCTTCGGGTTCCTTGAGAAAACCACCTGTTTCCGGTAGAATTATACTGTTGTTGATCGGTGTTTCGTTTCCTCCAAATCGGCTCGGTCCGTTGCATCGGACCACGTCGGCCAGGTTCGAGCGGCCTTGCATCACGGCTCTGCGCCAGGAGCCAAAGATCGTTCTGATCTGGAATGAGCCCTGGGTCTTGCATCGCCGGAACGGGTGACCTTTCGGCTGAGTCTCGGGGCAAGTGAGTCTTCGCCGCGTCCGCCAGTGGCGGACGGGATGGAGCAGCAACCCTACGATCCCGGCAGAAAGAGTCGGGACAAAGGGTAAGGCGACGTACGGAGCAGTCCGCTCGCAATAAATGCGAGCTGTGAACCGCAAGCCCGCCTTCCCTCTATTTGCAGCTCAGTTCGCCCGCCATGGCGGGCGGCAGTCTGGGCAACGCCTGCGCCGCAGATTGCCGCGCGGCTTGACGGCGAGCCCGTGGACTGCAGGCCTCGGGGCCAAGCCTTCGGGCCGCGGCCCTCAGCGTAAAGGAGAGTGCATGGGCGACAAAGAAACGGTGACCGGGAAAGCCATGGGCCACCAGTACGACGCCAAGTCCATCAAGGTTCTCGGCGGAATCGAAGCGGTGCGTTTGCGCCCGGCCATGTACATCGGCTCGACCGGCGAGATGGGCCTGCATCATCTGGTCTGGGAGGTCGTGGACAATTCGGTGGACGAAGCCCTGGCGGGTTACTGTGACGAGATCGACGTCCTCGTCCACGAAGACAATTCCGTCACCGTGATTGACAACGGCCGCGGCATCCCCGTGGACATGCACGCCACCGAAAAGCGCCCCGCCGCCGAAGTCGTCATGACCGTGCTTCACGCCGGCGGAAAATTCGACAGCGAAACCTACAAAGTTTCCGGCGGCCTCCACGGCGTGGGCGTGTCCGTCGTCAACGCGCTCGCCGACCGGCTGGACCTGGAAATCTATCGGGATGGCGCCGTCTGGGAGCAGTCCTACAAAAAGGGCAAGCCCACCTCGAAGCTCGCGCAGACCGGCAAGACCCGCAAGACCGGCACCAAGATTACCTTCCATCCCGACCCGGCTATCTTCGACAAAGTCGTTTACAGCTACGACCTTCTCGCCCAGCGCTTGCGCGAGCTGGCCTTTCTGAACAAGGGCCTGAAGATCACGCTCACCGACGAGCGCACTGAGAAAACCGCCGAGTTCCGCTTCTCCGGCGGGATCACCGAGTTCGTCAAGCACCTCAATCGCGGCAAATCCACGCTCCACGATTCGCCTATTTATATCGAGGGCAAGCGCGGCAACGTCGAAATCGAGATCGCCCTGCAGTACAACGACACGTACGGCGAAAACGTTTTCGCCTTCGCCAACACGATCAATACCGTAGACGGCGGCACGCACATCTCGGGTTTCCGCTCGGCGCTGACCCGCAGCATCAACAACTTCGCCTCGTCCGCCAGCATGCTCAAGGAGCAGAAAGACGAGGTCACCATTACCGGCGATGACGTGCGCGAAGGCCTCGTCGCGGTCGTTTCCGTGCGCCTCCCCCAGCCGCAGTTCGAGGGCCAGACCAAGGGCAAGCTCAACAGCGACATCAAGGGAGACGTCGAGCAGCTCGTCAACGAAAAGCTCGGCGAATATTTTGACAAGCACTCGACGGTCGCCCGCCGCATCATCGGCAAGTGCATCGAGGCCGCGCGCGCGCGCGAAGCCGCCCGCAAGGCCCGCGAACTCACCCGCCGCAAGTCCGCCATGGATTCCAGCGGCTTGCCCGGCAAGCTCGCCGATTGCCAGGAGCGCGACCCCGCCCGCTGCGAAGTCTTTATCGTCGAAGGCGAATCCGCCGGCGGCTCCGCCAAGCAGGGACGTGACCGCAAGTACCAGGCCATCCTGCCGCTCAAGGGCAAGATCCTCAACGTGGAGAAGGCCCGCTACGACAAGATGCTCGGCCACGAGGAAATCCGCGCCATCATCACCGCGCTCGGCACCGGCATCGGCAAGGACGATTTCGATGCCGGAAAGCTCCGCTACCACAAAATCATTCTCATGACCGACGCCGACGTGGACGGCTCGCACATCCGCACGCTCCTGCTGACGTTTTTCTTCCGGCACATGAAGGAGCTGATCGAGCGCGGGCACATTTACATCGCTCAGCCGCCGCTCTACCGCGTCAAGCGCGGCAAGAGCGAACGCTACATTCGCGACGAACGCGAATTCGCCCGCGAACTGATGAAGCGCGCCACCGAAGATCACATCGTCAAGGCCAAGGAGGGCGGCACGCTCCAGGGCGCCGGCCTGACCACCTTTCTCCTCAACGTGCAGGAATATGAGGCCGTGGCCGCCAAGCTCGGCCGCCGCCTCCGCGAGCCGGGCCTCGTCGCGTTGCTCGCCGCGTTCGGCCTAGATAAGAAAGCGGACTTCGAGGAGAAGAAAGGCCTCGATCGGCTGCTCAAGGAAGTGGTGAAGGCCAAGCTCAAGCTCGGTGGCGAGATCGTCTTCGATGAGGAGCACAGCCTCCACGAGATTCACTTCGGAGCGCCTCACAACCAGAAGATCAACTGGGCGCTGGCTTCCATGCCCGAGTACAAGCGCCTGCGCGCTCTCTCGAAACAGATTGCCGAGCACGACCATCCGCCGTTCACGGTCTCGCGCAACGGCGACAGGGTCACCAAAGAAAAAGCGCTGGACGTCCTCAGCTTCGTGCTCGAAGACGCCAAGAAAGAGTTCACCATCACGCGCTTCAAGGGCCTCGGCGAGATGAACCCCATGCAGCTCTGGGAAACCACCATGAACGCCGAGACCCGCACGCTGCTCCAGGTGAAACTCGAAGATGTGGTCGAAGCCGAGAAAATGTTCACCACGCTGATGGGCGAAAACGTCGAAGATCGCCGGAAATTTATCGAGGAGAACGCCCTCGACGTCGTGAACCTGGACATTTGATGTAACGGGTCATGCTTTACCAATTGGGTTGGACGACATTGCCGGGGCTGCGGGGGCTGGCTTGCAGCGCGTTCCGCGTGACGCCGGCCGTGGCGCCGGACAACGAACGCGGTGTGGCCATCGAATTGGCTAGTGATGCGGAGCGTGATGAATTTCTGCGGCAGCTTGAGGAGCATTTTTCGTCGCGGCGCTTCAACAACGCCGCAGACGCCTTCGACACCGTGAAGGCCTTTGTCCTCGAGCGCGCCGCGAAGCAACTGTAAGGATGAGAGGCAATTGGGAGTTTCACTGATCACGATCATGGCGAGGCGAAATGGCTGACGAACCGATTCAATCCGTAATGGTGCCGGTCGATATTGAAACCGAGATGCGCAAGTCGTATCTCGATTACGCCATGAGCGTGATCATCGGCCGCGCGCTACCCGACGTCCGCGACGGCTTGAAGCCCGTCCACCGCCGCATTCTGTTCGGCATGTACGAACTCGGCCTCACCTCGACCAAGCCCTACCGCAAGTGCGCCAAAATCGTCGGCGAAGTCCTCGGCAAGTATCACCCGCACGGCGACACGCCCGTCTACGACGCGCTGGTGCGCATGGCGCAGGACTTCAACATGCGCTATCCGCTCGTCGACGGTCAGGGCAACTTCGGTTCGGTGGATGGCGACATGCCCGCGGCGATGCGCTACACCGAAGCGCGCCTCGCCAAGATCGCCGAGGAACTTCTCGCCGACATCGAGAAGGAGACCGTCGATCACGTCCCCAACTTCGACGAAACCGAGCAGGAACCCACCGTCCTTCCGACGCGCATTCCCAATCTGCTCGTCAATGGAGCCTCGGGCATCGCCGTCGGCATGGCCACGAACATTCCGCCGCACAATCTCCGCGAGATCGTTGAGGCCACGGTGCTCCTTCTCGAGAAGCCGGACACCTCGCTCAAAGAAGTGATGAAGCTCGTGCCCGGCCCCGATTTCCCCACCGGCGGCTACATCGCCGGCCGCGAGGGCATCGAGCAGGCCTACAAAATCGGCCGCGGCAGCTTCACCATGCGCGCCAAGGCCGCCATTGAAGACGCCGGCAAGGACCGCGAGAACATCGTGGTCACCGAAATCCCTTACCAGGTGAACAAGGCGCGGCTCATCGAGCGCATCGCCGAGCTCGTCCAGAGCAAGAAACTCGAAGGCATCGCCGACATCCGCGACGAAAGCGACCGCGACGGCATGCGCATTGTCATCGAGGTGAAGCGCGGCGAAGAAACGCAGCTCATCCTCAACAATCTCTACAAGCACACCCAGATGCAGGAATCCTTCGGCATGATCCTGCTGGCGATCGTCGGCGGCCAGCCCAAGGAGCTCGGCCTGCTCGAGTTCATCCGGCTCTTCATCGAACACCGCCGCGACGTCGTCCTCCGCCGCACCCGCTACGACCTGCGCAAGGCGCGCGAGCGCGAGCACATCCTGGTCGGCTACCAGATTGCCCTCGATCACTTGGACGCCGTGATCCGCATTATTCGCGGATCCTCCAGCCGGGCCGACGCCAAGGAAAACCTGCTCAAGTACTTCTCCGAGCGGGACGTCACGATCATCGAGAACGGCAAGTCCAAGAAACTCGCCGGTGTCAAGCTCGACGGAAGAAAGTACAAGCTCGGCGGCATCGAAGGAGAAACCGCGCGCGCCATCACCGGCGGCCTCACCCCGGTTCAAGTCGACGCCATTCTCGAGCTGCAGCTCCACCGCCTCACCCAGCTCTCGGTCGACGAGATTCTCAAGGAATTGAAGTCCATCCGCGAGCGCATCGCCGAGCTGGAAGAAATCCTGGCGAGCGAGAAGAAGCTGAAGTCCGTGATTGTCGCCGAGTTGAGGGAAGTCCAGAAGACCTACGGCGACGACCGCCGCACGCTGATCGTGGACAAGGTGGACGAGATCAAGCTCGAAGACCTGATCGCCGATGTGGACATGGCCATCACCGTGAGCCACGCCGGCTACGTCAAGCGCACTCCGGTGGACGTCTATCGCCACCAGTCGCGCGGCGGCAAAGGCCGCATCGGCGCGCGCACCAAGGAAGAGGACTTCGTCGAGCACCTCTTCATCGCCTCGGCGCACAGCTACATCCTGCTGTTCACCTCGAAGGGCCGCGTCTACTGGCTGAAGGTATACGAAATCCCCGAAGCGGCGGCGGCCACGCGCGGCAAAGCCATCTCCAGCCTCGTCCGCTTCCAGCAAGACGAAAAGCTCACCGCGCTGGTCGCCGCGCGCAACCTCGAGGAAGAAAACAAATACGTCTTCCTCGCCACCCGCAACGGCACCGTGAAGAAATCAGGGCTCGTGGAATTCTCGAATCCCCGCGCGAGCGGCATCATCGCCATCAGCCTCGAACCCAAGGACGAGCTCATCGGCGCGAAGCTCACCGACGGCAAGCAGATGATCTTCCTCGCCAGCCACGAAGGCCAGGCCATCCTCTTCCGCGAGACCGAGGTGCGCTCCATGGGCCGCGCTGCCGGCGGGGTCATCGGCATGGACCTCGCCAAGGGCGATTACGTCGTCAGCATGGACGCCGTCCAGCCCGACTTCGAAATCATCGCTAAGGAGCACAAGAAGACCACGCAGGTCCTCGACGACCTCGAAAACGAGTACATCAGGGATTCGCTCGCGTCGCTGATGCTCACCGTCTCCGAAAAGGGTTACGGCAAACGCACCCCGCTCGCCGAATACCGCATCACCGCGCGCGGCGGCAAGGGCGTCGTCAACATGAAAACCACCGACCGCAACGGCTCGGTCGTCTCCACGCTCCAGGTGATGGAAGAGTCCGACGTCATGATCATCACCGGGCACGGCAAGGTCATCCGCGTCCACGCCAACGAAATCCGCGAGGCCGGCCGCTCCACCCAGGGCGTGCGGCTGCTGCGCCTCGATGACGGCGACTCCATCGCCGCCGCCGCCTCCATCCACGAAGAAGAAAATGGCGAAAAGAAGCTGTAGTGCAGGGCGATGCGCCCGCGGCGCGAGCCGATACGTTCCTCTGTTGGTCGCGGCGCTGCCTGGCACGCTGCTCCTGCTCTCCGTCGCAGGTCGCGGAGCGCAGCCGCCCCGTGTGGAGAAACACTTTCTCGTCTACGTCGGCACCTACACCGCGAAGACCAACAGCAAAGGGATATACGCCTGCCGGTTTGACGCAACCACGGGCAAGGTGACGCCCATTGGGACGGTGGCCGAGACAGCGAACCCGTCGTTTCTCGCCGTGCATCCTAATGGTCGTTTCCTTTACGCAGTGAACGAAATGGGCGACTACGAGGGCAAGAAGAGCGGCGCGGTCAGCGCCTTCGCCATCGACCGCGCGACCGGAAAGCTAACTCTGTTGAACCAAGTCGCCTCCCGCGGCGCGGATCCCTGCTACGTCTCGCTGGACAAGACCGGCAAGTACCTGCTCGTCGCAAACTACACCGGCGGCAGCGTGATTGTGTTCCCGGTGCTCGCTGACGGCCGCCTGGGCGACGCCACCGCCTTCGTGCAGCATGAAGGCCACGGCATGAACCCGGAGCGCCAGGAAGGCCCGCACGCGCACATGATCGAGGTCTCGCCCGACAACCGCTTCGCCATCGCCGCGGACCTGGGACTCGATGAACTGCTCGTTTATCGCTTCAACGCCGCAAAGGGATCGCTTGCGCCGAACGATCCTCCCTTCGCCAAAGTGAATCCCGGCGCCGGTCCGCGTCACTTCGCGTTTCATCCGGCTGGCCGTTTTGTTCACGTGCTAAACGAAATGGGGTCCACGGTCACGACTTTTTCTTACCAAGCGGCCGGCGGCGTCTTGCGCGAGCTGCAGAGCATCTCCATTCTGCCGAAAGATTTTGCGGGCACGAACACGAGTGCCGAAATCGAGGTGCACCCGTCCGGCAAGTTTCTCTATGCCTCGAATCGCGGCCACGACAGCGTCGCCGTGTTCGCAATCGACCCGGAGAAGGGCACGCTGATGTTTGTGGCGCACGTTCCCACGCAAGGCAAGACCCCGCGCCACTTTGCCATCGACCCGACCGGCACGTTCCTTTTCGCGGCCAACCAAGACTCCGGCAACGTTGTCCTATTCAGGATTGATCCCAAGACCGGCGGCCTGACCCCGACCGGCCAGGCGTTGGAAGTACCCTCGCCCGTCTGCGTCGCCTTCTTGCCTGTGGATTGATTGAAGCCAGTTGGCAGCCTGGCCCAGCGAAGTTCTGGCCTACGACCCCAGGTAATACCCCGGCCGCGCCCGCCAAGTCGTGCCCCGGCGCAGCACCTGCACCCTGATTTCGTGGTAGCCCTCGGGAGCGACGCCCTTCAGTGCGTACGAAAGCGAGTACTGCGCGTGTAGCTCGCCGCCAATTTTATCGATAGCTTCTTCGATCGAGGCGTCTTTGTAAGTGTTGTAGTTCACTCCACCCGTGCCTGCGGTGGCCACCTGCAGCGGTGGCGCCTTCACCTTAGCTTCCACGTGCGTCACCACCCAAGCGACCAGCGCCCCCAGGTCCGCTCCGCCGTACCGTTGCTGCTCGCTCGTGGGCGTCTGCGGCGTTCCGGGGGTCGGCGGCAAAGGAAATGTTCCGGGCGGGGAGACTTGCACGGTGTTGTCTTTTGGCTCGGCCTGCAACTCCGCTCGCGTTGTGGATAGCCCCACCGAATAGATGGCCACGTTGGCGAGTTGCGCTCGCTTCAGGACGCTCCCCAGTCTCGATTCGCTGCCCTTGTCCTCACCCTCGGAAAGCACCACAAGCACCCGCCGCCGCCCTTCGCCCGTGGACGAAATTGGCCGGCTCTGCAGCATCTCGACCGCCGTGGCCATCGCGTCGTAGAGCCGCAGTCCCGATGTGCCTTCCTTCATGCCGGCGAACGTCTTCTCGATCTGATCGGCGTCGCCCGTGAAGTCCACGAGCTTGTCGATCGAGTCGTTCACCGAGAGCACCGCCGCCTCTCCCGTCTGCCCCATCACATTCTGTGTGAACAGGATGCCCGTCTTGCGCACTACCTTCAGCAGCGGCCGGATTCGCGAGCTGTTCTCCACCACGATCACGATCGAAAGCGGGTCGCCCCCGACGTCAAAATGCGTGATGAATTGCTCGACGCCGTTGTCAAATACGCGGAATTCGTTTCTCTCCAGGTCGGTGAGCATCTCGCCGCGCTCGTTCCGCACGGTCACAGGAGTGTTCACCAGGATTACCTTGACGACCATCTTGGGCACTTTTTCAGGGGGCGCCTGCTGGACCGGCACGCCCGGCTTCGGCGAGATCGGACCCGCGCCCGACTGCGCTCCCAGCGGCACCGCTGCCGCCAGGATGCCCCACAATATCCAACCTGCCCGCCGTGCCGTACGCGCCATCCGGCCCTCGACCTCTGCGATGTAGTGTACTTCATTGGACGCACCGGAGCGACGCTCGCGTTGCCACGCCCTACCGCGCCTCCTTACAATGGTCGAGCCTCTACTGGAGGACATGGCATGGCTCGCACTCCCCGCACGCTCCGTCCCGTTCACGCGCCTCGCGTCGCGCACAAAGACCGCAGCTTTCTCGAAAGCATCCCCGCGAGGCCCCTGCGGATTCTCGGCGAGTACCTGCATCCTCTCGCCCAATTCCGCAAGGAGGGCATCGGCGACACCATCGTCATATTCGGCTCGGCTCGTATCCAGCCCCGCGACCGCGCCCTCGCCAATCTCCACCGCCTCCAACATGAGAAGATTCGCGCCGGGAAGAAGTCGCGCCATCGCGCCGCCCTGCGCGAGGCCCAGAACGTCCTGGCCATGTCGCGCTATTACGAGGAGGCCCGCGAGCTCTCCCGCCGCATCACTTCCTGGGCTCTCACGCTCGGTCCCCGTCCCCGGCGTTTCGTCATCTGCTCCGGCGGGGGCCCTGGCATCATGGAAGCCGCCAATCGCGGCGCCGCCGAAGCCGGAGGCAAGTCCATCGGCCTTTCCATCGAGCTGCCCCTCGAGCAGTTTGCCAATCCCTATATCAGCCGCGAGCTGAGCTTCAATTTCCACTACTTCTTCATGCGTAAACTCTGGTTCGCGCAGATCGCCAAAGCCCTCATCGTTTTTCCCGGCGGCTTCGGCACCATGGACGAGCTCTGGGAGATGCTCACCCTGCTGCAAACCCGCAAGCTCCCCAAGAACAACATCATCCTCATCTACGGCCGCAAGTACTGGGAAGAGGTCCTCAACTGGCGCGCCATGGTCCGCTGGGGCACGATCGACGAAGAGGAGCTCAAGCTGCTCCAGTTCGCCGACAACGTCGACGAGGCCTTCGCTCACGTTCGCGAAGGTCTCGAGAAGTACCACATGAGGCTCGACCCCGATTTCCTGTAGGAACGGCCCGCTCCGGCCCTCACTGAAGGTTTGCAGCAGAGGAACCTCTGCCCCCTGCCCCCTTGACGGTCATCTAAGTCACTGCCCGTGGTGAGACGGATGCGCCACGGGGCAAACAAGTCTGCGACCCCTATTCTTTTGGAAGGGACGGAGGTTCTTGTGCAAACTCAACGACAAGCTTTCAAGCTGTTTACGAGAAAGGCCGCTTTTGTCGCCGCTCTGTTCGGCCTTCTTTTCTTTGTCGGCGCGCCGCGAGCGCAAGCGCGCCAGAACGAAGACCAATGCCGGCGCACGATCCAGAATGACGAGGCCAAGCTTCACCAGGCTGTCCACGACCATGGCTGGGGCAGCAAGCAGGCGGAGACTTGGCGCCATCGCCTCGTCCAGCATCGTCAGAGCTGCTTCAAGGACATAGGTCGCTGGTGGGACGGCGATGCCAATTCCTGGCACTCGGATCGGGATTGGGATCGCGATTGGGACCGTTATCGTGACCATGATCATGATCGGGACCGCGATCGGAACCGCGACGCCGATCACGACGATCACGATCACCACTAACAGGTTGCTGAATGAGCGTTAGGACAGGCTTTCAGCCTGCCCCCGTCCACTTGGTGGCGCTGCCGAAGCGGGCAGCGCCACCAAAAGCGCGAAGCGCCCGCCCCTCGAGTTACTGGGGGTGCAGGCGCTTGCGCGTGTTTCCTGTCTTTGTCGCGGGGCTTGGCAAGGCGTCAAGCAGGATGCAGAAAGACCCAGTGGCACAGGTTTGCAGCATGTGCGCGCTAAGACGCAGCCCATGGTTCGCCTGCGGCCGGTGACAAGCGCGGTTTCTCAGCGTCCAGTTACAGGGCCGCGCCCGTCAGCTCTTCTGAAAACACTGCTTCGAACCGCTTCACCTCGTCCTGGTCGTGCAGCATCACCACCGGCACCACGCGCAGTGATTCTCCGCACTGCCGGCAATGCGTCACTTCCCCTTGCAGGTCCTGCAGAAAACCGTCAGTGAAGTGATACTCCATGCGTGCGCGCCGGGCCGCCTTGTGTCCGCGCGCGCCGCAGCTCGGACAGACGAACTCGACCGAATCCTCCTGCGGGTCGCGATCGAGCGCCACCCAGCCTGTCAAGCGGACCCCCACGGTTTGAATGGTTCGCCGATTCATCGGAGTCCCTCCTTCTTCATCCCCTCGCAGCCTTGGATGCCTCGACCGCGCCCTGGGGTGCTCAATCCGTAACTTGTAGATGCCACAGGGGATGCTGGCTTGCTGCCCACGACAGCCTCCCTCGAACGGCACATTCACCCGTGCTCTCCCTCGCGCTCCTCAGGAACTTTGTCTCTACATCGGTGTCAAAGCGAGTGAGGGCGCGCACCTCAGGTACTTGCGAGTGCGGTGCCGGCTTCGAGAGGCAGCAGGCAGCTCGGAGTCGGCGCCGAAAGCCGAGTAAGCTCGCTCGCGGGTTTTCAAAGGAGGTGTGTGATGTTGCCCGGCAGCGCTCGTTCTGGGACCAAACCCCTCGTTGCTCTTTCCGGCTGCCTCTTCGGCTGCGATCGCGAGCAGCTCTCCCGCTAACGCCGGATTCGCCGGGAGGCCCTCTTGCTTTCCATCCTTTTCCAACTGGCCGCTGTGGCCGCGCTGGTCCTCGTGCTCCTGTTCGACTCCGCGAACTTAATCGCGCACGCCGGAACCACTCCGCGGCCGCCCTACATCTTTGTTTCTGGGCCGCCTGCTCACGGGCCCACAAACGAACTGCCTCGCGGGCCACGCACGCAACCGCCCTGCATCATCTGTGCGCCGACAAGAATCCCTCCCACCATTTCTATGTCTCCACAACCTACGGTGAGACCTACTGACGACGCGCCGCCTGGGATCGGTAACAACCCTCCCGTGCCCGATGGATACATTCCCATCATTACCGACCACCCGCGCGGACCCCAGCCACCTGTCCAGCCGACGCAAACGAGCCACCACGTGGATCGTGTCGTTTTGAGCCACCTCCAGTCCGGCATGTTGCTCCAACGCGTGGACCCGGTTTATCCGCCCATTTGCCAGCAGACCCGCCGCGAAGGCCGCGTTGAACTTCGCGCCATCATCTCAACCGACGGCACCATCCAATCACTCCAGGTTGTCAGCGGCGACCCGCTCTTCTTCCAGTCGGCAATCAGCGCCGTCCGCCAGTGGCGCTATCGCCCGACCACGCTGGGCGGGGTTCCCGTCGAGGTCGAGACGGAAATCACCGTGATCTATCAGATGCAGCGCTGACGCAAAGCTCCGCACTCTCGCTCGTGCTCTCTACCAAGCACGAAGGGCTCCCCGATCGACCGGGGAGCCCTTCTTCAGTCCATAGCCGCGTCGTTGCGGCTCTAACTCTTTGCCCCTATCCTCTCCATCCCCATGAACGGCCTCAACACATCGGGAATCATGATCGATCCATCGGCCTGCTGATAATTCTCCACGATCGCGATCCAGGTGCGACCCACGGCCAGTCCCGAACCGTTCAGCGTGTGCACGAATTCACTCTTGCCGCC
The DNA here is from genome assembly GCA_049514555.1 of Candidatus Acidiferrales bacterium. Taxonomy (GTDB): domain Bacteria; phylum Acidobacteriota; class Terriglobia; order Acidiferrales; family UBA7541; genus JBEKUY01. Next base: position 478,167 of record JBEKUY010000002.1, on the reverse strand, counting down.
GCCCTTCGGCTTGAATCGAATCCCGGCGCGCCGCGCCTGAAACGATTCGCAGTTTGAGCAGGAGGAGATCTCCATGAACTCCTGCGACGACGGCAACCACACCTCGATGTCGTAGGTTTTCGCCGAAGCAAATCCCAAATCGCCGGTGCAGAGTTGCACCACGCGATAGTGCAGGCCAAGCTTCTGCAGAACCGCCTCGGCATCGCGCACCAGCGACTCGAGTTCGTCGTAGCTCTGTCCCGGCTCGCTGAACTTGAAGAGCTCGACCTTCTGGAATTGGTGCTGCCGCTTGAGCCCGCGCGTATCTTTTCCTGCCGCGCCCGCCTCGGACCGGAAACACGTCGTCCCCGCGCACAGCCGCAGCGGCAGCGCGGCCGCTTCGAGCGTTTCTCCGCGAAAGAAGCTGGTCAGCTGCGTCTCCGCTGTGGGCGACAGCCAGAAATCGGTGCCCTCCACGCGGAACATTTCGCTCGCAAACTTCGGCAGCTTGCCGTCGGCGGTGAGCGAGGCTGAGTTCACCAGGAACGGCGGAAAAATCTCGCTGTACCCGTGCTCGCGCGTGTGCACGTCGAGAAAGAAATTCGTGATGGCGCGTTCCAGCCGCGCGCCCGCGCCCTTGTACACCGCAAATCGCGCGCCGGTGATTTTCGCGGCCGTCTCGAAATCCAGAATTCCCGCCGATTCGCCCACCTCCCAGTGCGGCCGCGCCGCGAAGGCAAACTTCGGCGGCTGCCCCCAGCGCCGCACCTCGGCGTTCTGCTCTAAACCCGCGCCCACCGGTACCGAACGATGCGCCAGGTTCGGCACCGTCAACATAAACTCGCGCAGTTTCTCGTCCAGCCCGCCGATGCGCTCGTCCGCTTGCTTGATCCGCTCGGACACCTGTTTCATCTCGGCGATTCGTGCGCCGGCGTCCTGCTTCTCTTTCTTCAGCCGCGCAATCTCGTCGCTGGCCTTGTTCCGCTGCGCTTTTAGTTTCTCTGCCGCGGTGATCAACTCCCGACGCTCGCTGTCCAGCTTGCGGAAACCGTCGAAATCGATTTTCACTCCGCGGTTCCGCGCCATCTCAACGAAAAGATCCAGGTGCTCGCGAAAGAAGCTCAGGTCGTGCATGGCGTATGAGGATACCGTAAACCGCCCGCATCGTGTAGCGTCGGACCTGGCCCGGGTCTTTCCTCGCGGGCAGGCGCGCAAGAGTACCAACGTACTCCCGCCGGTACTCTACGAATGGGACGCGCGGTCTATCGACTTGAACGCCCTCGGGCGGCAGACTCTTCACGTGTTCAGGAGCCTGCGCGGCTCCCGGAGAGGCGAATGCTCGTTCTAGTGTGCCTTGTTCTCTGCGCTGCCCTGCTCGTCATGAGCGTGGCAGGACGGCCCGAAGAACCGCGCTAGCTTCGGTACACGTACCCTCCATCACCCACGCCCGAGCGGCCGGCACCCCCACCGGCCGCTCACTCTTTTGAGACTCACAGTTTTCGAGGAATCGTTAACCACTCGCGAGGTAAGCAGCCCCTAAAACGAAGAAGGGGGCCTATAGCCCCCTTCTATTAGATCCCCGAACTGCGCCCTGTCGAGGAAGGTCGCAGCCACCCCGGGAAGCTAATCTTTTGATATTAGATGTGCACGCGCCCTGCCACACAGGGGGCAGAAAGTCGAATCGATGGAATCGATTCAAACGATTTGAGTTAGCAATGATTTGTTGCAACAGAGTCTCACAGCCGCTACCCTCATCCTACGCTTTATCAGAGGTTTGGCCCCCTCCGCCTCCGTTCTTCCGTAGGTTCCCCTCAACACGCCCCAATCGCCTCGGTCCCGGGACTTGTGATTTCCGTCACAATCGCCCGCCCTCACGCGCCGATCGCGCTGCGCAGCGCCGCGGCCAGCGACTCGCTCCAGCGCTCGACGTCCGCGGCGTGTTCCGCCTCGACCATCACCCGCGCCAACTGCTCCGTCCCCGAATAACGCACCACGATGCGCCCATTGTCCCCGAGCGCGGCCTTGGCCTCGGCGAGGACGCGCGAAAACTTCGGCAGCGACTCGAGCGGCGGCTTCGTCCGCACTTTCACGTTGACGATCGTCTGCGGATAATTCTTCAAGCCCGCGACCAGCTTGTTCAGCGGTCCATCCAGCGCCACGAGCGACGCCACCTTCACTGCCGTTAGTAGCCCGTCTCCCGCCGGGCTGTCGTCCAGAAAAATGATGTGCCCAGACTGCTCGCCGCCCAGAACGTTTCCGGCGCGCAGCATTTCTTCCAGCACGTAACGGTCGCCCACCTCCATGCGCGCCAGCGAAATACCTTCCGCCGCGAGCGCGCGCTCGAGCCCCAGATTGGACATCGTCGTGGCCACCACGCGGTTGCCCTTGAGCTTGCCCTTGCCCTTCAGATAACGCGCCACCGCCAGCATCACCGCGTCGCCATTCACCTGATGCCCCGATTGGCACACAAAAAGCGCCCGGTCGGCATCTCCGTCAAACGCCACGCCCAGCGCGGCATGTTCGGCCACGACGGCTTTCTCCAGGTTCTCGAGGTACAGCGAGCCGCAGCCCGCGTTGATGTTCCGCCCGTTGGGCTTGTCGTGAATCGCCACCACGTCCGCGTGGAGCGACCGGAAGAGCTGCGGCCCCAGTTCGTAGGCCGCGCCATTCGCGCAATCCAGCACGATTCGCAGGCCCTTCAGCTTGGCCCCGGGCAGCACGCGCCCGCGCAAAAACGCCAGATACTCTTCGTCGTACCCGTGATCCTCGGGCGGCATCGGCGGTTGCGCGGGCGCCGGGTCCGCGCGCAGGCGGATGATCTCGTGCTCCAGCTCCTTTTCCACCTCGTCGGGGAACTTCATTCCCGCGCCGGAGAAGAGCTTTACGCCGTTATCGTGATAAGGATTGTGCGAGGCTGAAATCACCACGCCCGCCTGAAAACCCTTCTGCCGCACCAAGCAGGCCACCCCCGGCGTTGTGATCACGCCGGCAAACCCCGGCTCCGCTCCCGCTTTGGCAATTCCCGCCGCAATCGTCGCCACCAGATGCGGCCCCGATTCGCGCGTGTCCATGCCGATCAGCACCCGCGCGCCCGTGTCGGACTTGCCGGAGCGGGTTTGCTCGCGGGCCAGATAAGCCCCAAGCGCGCGCCCGGTGGCGTAAAGCGTCGCGTCGTCGAGCGGCGGCGTCCCGGGGACGCCTCGGATTCCATCGGTTCCGAAGAGTTTCTTAGGCATAGGACAGACCTGCGTCTCTAAGAGAAGTTCCGTTCAGAAGAAACAGCTTGGCAGTCTAGCACAGCAGTTCAAGTCTTCTCCCCAGCCGGGCCGGTGCGCCGCGAATTAATTAGCTGTACCGCCGGGCATCTCCCTCCTCTGTAATCCCCGGACGGCATGCCTCTTCTGCGGCTACTTCGGAGCTCCCCCCGAGCGGTGGTGAGCGATGTAATTCCGCGCGAACTCGAGCAGGATCGGGTTGCGCAGGCCGATCTTCTGCGCTTCGGCCTCGGCATCTTCGATTTTCCAGCCGTCCACCAGCACGCGCCGGATCATCCAGAATGCAGCGACGCGCACTCCCTTGGTGCAATGGATGAACGCCGGCAAGTTCCGCCGGTCGGACGTGATTTTCAGGAATTCCTCCACCTGCTCGTCCTTGATGTCGCTGGGATTGACCGGGATGTTGAAGTAGCGCAGTCCCAGTTCCTTCGCTTTGCCTTCCTCTTCCGCGGCGTTGTGTTCCGCGGGATGCCGCAGGTTCACGATTGCGCGGATTCCCTTTGCTTTCAACTGAGACAAATCTTCCATCGACGGCTGCCCGCCGACCCACACCTGATCGCTCACTCGCAAGAAGTTCGGAATCGTTGGGAATTCTGAAGTCTGCTGCGCTCGCCCCGATCCCCTCGGGGCCAGCGCCAAAACGCAAATCGCCAGGAACGTCCCTGCGGCAATGATGAATCTGCGAATCATGTCCCATCCCCCTTCTCGGACTCGGCCGCCCAAATCATATCCGCTCGCCCCGCCCCCCAGCAAGGTTTGCGTCCGTCTTCGCCTCACGTTCTTGACTGTGTAGCGGCGGGCTTCAGCCCGGCATCTTGCCTTTCTCTGTCATTCCGAGCAAAGCGAGGACCGCCGCCCCTTCGCCCCGCCACTTGCATTCCCCCTCCGCCGCCATCAACCTTGATCTCGACGCGGCTCAAGGCACAATGCTCGTCTGACCCTTGCCCGGGCAGAGACCCCCGTTGCACGACAGTCAGCTGTTAAGCAAGAGCGCACAGTACTATTGGCCAATGCACTCGACTCCCCTAACTTCAAGCGGGGGAGACAAACCGATGAATAAGCAAGTGAGACCAACAGGGCTATTGGCAATCATGTTGTTGGCCCTTGCCCCGGTTGTGCTCGGCCAAGAGGGAAAACCGCGCGTCTACATCAACGGCACCGGTAACATAGACGTTCAGACCAATGCCGGCGCGGTCGGTGGACGGGGTTGGGCAGTTGGCTCCTCGCATTCCACGGTCGGCGCGCACAATCAGACGATGGAATTGGCAAAGGATTTTAGTACGCAATGTCCGGCCGTGACAGTGACCCTGAACGCGGCGGACTCAGACTACACGGTCGGACTGAATCACGACGCCTTCCACGGAGTTATACACAAGAACAATCAAATCATGGTTACGAACCGGCGAGGTGACTTGGTGTTCGCAAATGCCACGCGCGCGGTATCCCACTCGGCAAACGACTCATGCGCTGCGATTCTTGCCGACTGGAAAGCAAATGGCAAAATCGAGCTGCCCGTTGTTCCGGCTGCTGCGCAGGCGTCGGTTGCCAGCCCCCCTCCACCGCAGACGAACGCAGACGCTACAACTCCCCCACAGCCTGCCATGCAGGTCGTACCGGGTCAACAAACTGAATCGCTAGGTGATGTCGCCCGACGCCTGAAGGCTCAGAGGGCGGTGCAGCAACAGAACGCTCAGCAAACCACGCCGCCGAAAAATCAATAACCACAGAAGGCAACTTCAACCCGTCGGGAATCCGCAATGCTCGCCTGACCGTCACCAGAAGCATCGCGCCATCCATTTCTCGTTGACGGAACGGGGTGAGATGCCGTTGACTCAACACAAGCGGGCGGCGTAACCTGCAGCCAGCCGACAGCCGCCAAGTTCAACCAAACTGGAGACAACTTCTTAATTCGCTTTGGTTTCGCCTAATGCTATAGTCGGATGAAAAGAAAGCATTGATCGCGACAGTTTGACCAGCTATGGACATAAAAGAAGCGACACAAAACGCTCGTGAAATACTAGATGAGGAACGGATTGCTCCCACGGTGCATTACGTCCCTTCGCCGCCACGCGAACAAAAGGACTTGCCAAAAACAATGGCGGCACTCGCTGGTTACCTCAATATTCACCAGATGCGGCAACAACATCCTCGTAACGTTCTGGAAGATCCCACGATGTTTACGTTCGAGAGCACGAATCACGAACTGCTTCGCACACTACTGGCACAAATCTCCCCCAAAGACCTGCCTCAATTCCTTACTTATATTGGCCTGCGCTTAGTCTGGGGCGTGGGTGCCACGAGGAGTAATAGTCCGGTCTACCCCAAGTGGAATTCGCTCGTTTCCGACTCGCCCCTCGTATCCGAGTTCCTTGTTCGGAATGGCGGCAAGGCCCACCTAACCGGAATGCTGGAGAACGAAAAGACCCCAATAATACCCGGTCACATCCTATTGCTGCTCCAGCTGGAAGATTTGATCGCGTTCAACTATTCCCGGTTCACCAGTACCGAGTATGAACAACTCTCTTCAGTCATCTCGAAATTCGGTAAGAGAGCCGCCAACCAAGCGCAAGACTTCAGGAAGCGAAACATCAATGATTTGCAATGGCCCGAAATAGGGCGCGTTAGTGCGTCAGGCTTGTGCCACGCTATCGAAAGGTCTTGTCTCGGAATCGCCGAACAATGCCGCAAGGCGCATTACTTCTACCTAAAGGGAACTCTCCAACAAGGTTGGAATCTCGAAGTCAATCAAGACAAGACCACGGTAGAGACCTACCTTCATCAATTTGGGTTCAGTCCTTCCCTCATTGAGACATTGAACGAGGCAGAGCGACTATACCATTCCCAGGGGACCCCGTTCGACTCCAAGAGCAGCCTTGGCCACCTTCGAAGCTTCCTGGAGAACGTTCAGAAGGAAGCAATGCCCGCGATCCATGCGAAGTACGGGGGAGACCTACGCCCGGATTGGGGAGGAGGACTTGCTTATCTAGCGAAGAATGAAATCCTGTCCAAGCCCGAAGAGCAGTTGGCGGTGGGCCTTTACAGATTGATCAGCGATGAGGGAGTTCATCCGTTGATCGCTCAGAGGGAATACGTTCGGCTCGCACGCAACATGGTAATCGAATACTCTCTTCTCCTCCTGACGAAGGTCGAGAAGCTCGGCTTCATGGTCACGGCGAGAAAACAGCCCTGAGGCATGTCCGACCGATTCCGAGGCGCGGAACGGTCGAGTCTAAGATTATGACGCCGGGCAACAAGAGCATGGCTGAGCTTACTAGATCGGTGATGCAATGAAGTTCAAGAACGAATCGCCGAGTGCTGTGGTTCTCTTCGTAAAGATACCTTGAGCAGACATTGTCGTGTGCAGGTCCGCAATCGAGAACAGGCCGCGTGCGTGGAGATCGCTCACAACAAGGTCATAAAAATCACGGCGTCCGCTGAGTTCCGGGTAGTAGCGTTCAAGAAGCGTGGCTGGAGCGCCCATTGTCCAAGTGTTCGTACTAAGTCCTTTTGCGTTACCCAACCCCACGGGGTCCTGGAAAAACCGCGAAATCCGCAGATGCCAAGGCGTCAGAGCATCAATTAAGTTCAGGAACATTAGTTGGACATCTTCGTCCGGAGCCTTTCCAATTGCGACATTCAACACTGCGTTTCGTAACGCCTCCAATTTTTCCTGCTGGTGATTGCGAATTGCGGTCTGGCTTGCATGCAGTACCGTTGAAATAAACGCCTCATTTTTGGACAAGTCCTCAACGTGGAAACCCTTCAACTTCTCCTCTAGCGACTTCAGACCATCGGCAATCGTGTGCATCCACTCGGTACGTCTCCTGTCAAGGGGCGGAGCGATAACAAGCGAAAACACTTCGGCTGCGGCACCGCCGAGAACTGGAATTGAAGAGATTCCAGCCTTCACAAGCGTGTGTGCCACGTCGCCTTTACCGACCCTAGGCGGAGTGTACTTTTCCTCGCTCATAGCCTAACTATAAACAGAACACCTCTATACCTGCAATGAATCTCGCGAGAACTTGCCTCAAGCTGTCCCGCCTTTGGTTGAAATGTGAAAAAGGGAGCAGCGGCTCTCGGCCCGAACTCGGCTCGAGCTCTGCTGCAAACTTTCCTATGAAACGGAGAGCCGTTCCGCCGTCGCCGCAGCTGGGCGTCCGGGAGCCATGGTTGCTCACTTGAGGCAGGGTTTTGGCGGGATGTTCCCTATGCCGGGGCCCCATCTTTCGCGCAGCGCACTCGGAGTTTGCCCCGATGCCCCTGCGGGGAATGCACTTGCTGGGCGAAAGGTGGCGAAGTTGATTCGAATGACTCGGCCGATTCGAAACTGTGGACAACTATAGAACTATATTGACATGTGTGTATAGATGTGCTATCATGGGCCGTGATAGGTCGTACTGAGCCCGCCACTAGCCACTCGCCACTTCTTGCCGTTCAACCTGCAACCTTTCAACGTTCAGACGTGCAATGCCTTGCGTTATCCTCCCTAGAATCAACACTTACAAAAAACACGCCTGTAACCCATCCAGAATCAACACTTACAAAATCATTAGACTTAAAACCCCGTAGAATCAACACATACGAGAAAAGGCCGGTGTGGGGGTGTGCCGATCCGGCGACGGATCGCCATCCCGCCTGCCCTGCTTGCCCCGAGTGGTTCTCACGAGGGGAGCGCAGTCGAGGGGAGCGAGCGGAGCGAGCCGAGGGGTCCCCCCTCTCTTGCTGTGCGCCTTTTGTTCCCGAACGTTCAAACCTTCCAACCTTCAAACGTTCTAACTCACTAAGGAGCCTCCCTTGAAATCAAAGTCACCCAGCCCCAAACGCCAGACCGTCCCTCGCACCAAGGATTCAACCCGCTGTCTCTTCGCCTTCGCTGACGGCCGCCAATGCTGCATGCCCCGCTCCGCCACCCACCCCGCCCTTTGTTTCCACCACGCCCGCGAAGAGCGCCAACTCCGCGACGCGGATCTCGTCGGCGTCGAACTCGCCTCCCTCTCCGGCGACTTCAAGACCGCCAACGACCTCAACCACGTCCTGGGCAAGCTCTTCACGCTCATCGCCCAAGGACGCATCCCCGCGCGCAACGCCGCCCTGCTCGCCTACGTTGGCCAGTTGCTCCTGCACAGCCTGGACTCCGTCAAACGCGAAATCTGCCGCGTCCAAGGCACCGACGCCTGGGAGCACCTCCTCCTCCGCGCCTTCACCCCGCGCCTACCCGCCCCTCAACCCCTTGTCAGCCGCGAGGCACGCCTAGGCGAACATACTCCGCACGCCAGTAACGGGTCGGCAGGCAACTACGGAAGTAGTGTCTAATAGGCAGGAATGAGCAGATCCACTTCCATGCGGCGAATCCGATTCCGCTACGTCCTGCCGGCTGCAAATCTCATCTTTGTGGCGGTCGCACTCTACGTTCCAGCCCGGCGCTTGGCGGAGATCGCCAGAACCATTAACTTCCCGGCTGCTCTGTTGACGGCTCAACTGGACCGCTTGTTCGACCTTTTCATGTACGTGTATCCGGCTGTCCCGCCGTGGAGAGCTGCGTTCGGGCAAATCTTCCTGGTGATCGCCACGATCCTGCAGTGGTTTGCGTTTGGCTGGTTTCTGGATCGCTCGCTCGGAATCCTCCCTCCACGCACCGTGAGTCTCAAGGACGCGTTGGAAGGAAGCAAGGAGGTGGAAATCAAAACCAGATGAAGGACAAATTCACCGTTGACTCAACGCAGCGGCAGGATCGTCATCGGAATGGGCTGGTTGGCGTGTGGCTTGAGGTACCAGCAGGGCGAATGGCCGTAGTGCGGAAAGAGCGCGTGGACGCAGGTGAGCGTTTCCTCCGGAGTTTCCTGGTCGATTTCGTAGTCGGTCTTCCCGTTCTTCTGTGGAATCGCCAGCAGGCGCGTGACGGTGATGGACTCGAAGGGATCGGCGGGCTTGGGCCGGATCATTCTGACGCGCAGCCAGACGTAGTCCCCGGCGTACGCCAGCGCCACGCACAACGCCGCCCCGATCACGACGCGTTTCACAAGTTCTTGCGGTCCAATCACAGCGGCGAGTATAGCCGAAACGAGGCGGCGTGGCCCTGCGCTGTGCGGCGGTCCTCGGCCGTGGAGAGCGCGAGCGGAATGGCGGCGAAGGCTATCCCAATAGTCGTGTTAAAGCGCCGATCAACTTCTCCTGATCGACCGGCTTATGAAGGAACTCGGCCGCGCCCAAGTCTTTCGCCTCTTGCTCCAATTGGGGGTCACTCGTGGCGGTCATGACGATCACGGGGACTTGTTGCGTTTTTGAGGAGAATTTCAGTTTTCTGAGCACCTCAAGGCCCGAGCCCCCGGGCATGGTTATGTCCAGGAGGATGGCGTCGGGCGCCTCTCGCAGCGCCGTCATCCAGGCCTGCAAGGAGTCGAATGAAGCGATCACGGCGAATCCCTTCCCGGTGAGAAAGCGGGAGAGCAACTGCACCTGGAAGTGGGAGTCGTCGGCAACCAATATCTTTTTCATGCGCGCCCCTGTATCTTGCCGCCGTCGTCGCGAGAACCCGGCGCTTCCGCTTGAGGCGGGCGGCGAGCGGATGATAGCACGGGCAGCCCGTGCCGAGCGGCGGCACGTTTGATCTTGCGCACAGCTTGCCGGCTGTGCCGTCAGAGCCGGGCGGCGTGTGGTATGTTCTTGCGACGCGCCTTCACTCGGAGCGCTGAAAAATGAACGCGGAACGCATACGGCTCACCGGCTCGACTCCCAGCCAGCGGATCATCGCCGCGGCGATCGTTCTCAGCGCGTGCTACTTCGCGGCGGGCGTGATCGTCACGCTGCTGTTTTCGGTGCTGCTGGCCTACTTTCTCGATCCGGTGGTGGAAGTTCTCGAGCGCATTCACATCCCGCGCGTCCTCGGATCGCTCCTGGTCGTGATTCTGGGAGTGGCGCTGGTTGTTGGCGTGGGATACTTTCTTCTGCAGCGCGCCGACCAGTTTGCCGGAGACTGGCCGCAATACAGCGCCGTCTTGCGCAAGGGCGCCGAGAGCGTAAACCGGAGGGTTGCGAGTCTGGAGAAGCACGTCTCGGAAATCGCCCCGCCTGAGCCCCGGCCCAAGATTCCCACGGTCGCGATTGAGGAAAGATCTCCGCTGCGGTCGTTTCTGCTGGCGGGCCTCGGCTCGATCTATGCGGCAGTCCTCGAAGCCGCGTTTGTGCCGTTCCTCCTCTTCTTCATGCTGCTGGCAAAACGCGAGGTCTGGCATGCCACGCTCGAACTGTTTCCGCCCGACGAGCGCACGCGGGTCAAGGAAGCCCTGGATAGTGTTCGTGACCTGCTGCGCAGCTTCATGGCCGGAACGGCGCTGGCGGGCCTGCTGTTGACGGCGGTCAGTTGCGTGGCGTTCTGGCTGCTGGGATTGAGGTACGCGCTGCTCCTGGGGATCGTCTCGGGCCTGCTGAACATGGTGCCGTACATCGGCCTGGTGCTGGCCTGGCTGCCGCCGATGCTGATTGGCCTGGCCCAGTGGCACACCGCGGGTCCGTTCCTCCTCGTCGCGGGCGTGCTGGCGACGCTCCACGTTCTGGCGCTCAATGTGCTGCTCCCGGCGCTGGTGGGCCGCCGCGTCAAGCTCAACGCTCTGGCGGTCACTGTCTCGCTGCTCTTTTGGGGCTGGATCTGGGGTGGGATGGGGCTGCTTCTCGCCGTGCCCATCACAGCCATCGTCAAGGTCGTCTGCGATCACGTGGAACCGTGGCGGCCGGTCGGACGCTGGCTCGGTCCGCAAAGCGCGCGGCCTAGCGCGAGTTCCAACTACTGACGGTCCCCAGGGATTTCAAGAATTTCACGAGTTGCCAGCGCTGCGCTTCCGGCAGCTTCGACCAGGTCGGCATCCCACGGCGCACGTTGCCGTTCGTGAGGAACCAGAACAGGACCCCCGGCTCTGCCGACTGCACCTCTTCCTGCAGCAGACTCGGCGCCTTCTTTCCGCCCAGCGCCTCCGCGCCGTGACACTCTTCGCAGTGGCGCGTGAAAAGCTTCCGTCCCGCCGCCACGGCGTCCGGATCTTCTTCCAACGGATTCCCTCGCGAACGCGCCGAGGAGGGCGCCCCGGCCAATTCGGCGGCGCGCCTCTTCTGCTCCGGGGAGGGGGGTGAGCCAGCGTGCTTCTGCGCAAAAGCAAGCGCCCCCGAAACGAGCGCAGCACAAAATAGGGTCGCTGCAGCGCCGCGTCGCATCAGCGCCCCCCAATCCAGCGGCTCACCGCCCGGCCGAATCCCGCGAACTCACGCGAGATTCCGAAGCGCAGCAGGAAGCGGTGGCTGTTGCCGTTTAGTCCGAATACCGGCGAAACCCGCAAGGTCCAATTCGCGGGAAGATTCCACGCCAGAACCGGAGCGAGGTAGTGGGATGTGTCATGCAAGCCGAAGCTGTAACGGTCGCCGAGACCGCCGTACATTTCGATGCCCGCGACGAAATTCTCTTTGCAGAAATTGCAGCGTGAGGCCGAAGCCTTGAGACCGATCGGGCGGCTGATTCCCCAGGCGTAACCGAACTCCCAAGGCTCGTTCGAAAGATTCTTCTCGGCGATGAAATTCTCCGAGAAATTCCAACTCTTCCAACCGCTTGAGAGGATCAGCTTCAGTTCCATTTCGCGCGCACGATCGCGCCGCGCCTCGCTGTTGGCCACGGCATGATCGGCCTCGACGTCATGGCCGACAATTTCAAGCAGTGTTTTGTCGGCGCCGTTGATGTCTTCAAACTCGGCGTACACCACCGGGTTGATCCAGTGCTCGCGCTTGAGTGGCCGGAAACGGTTCTCCCAGCGGAAGCCGGTGAACACGGCGCCGTCGTGAAAGGTAGCCTGCGAGTCGAGGTAAAACTCCGAGGTCCACCATCCCGTCACGCCGTATTCGAATTCCGTCCACTCGCCGAAGAAGGCGTGTCCGGCGCGCTGCGTCCCGAAGAGCGGATTGAATGCCACCTCCAGCGAACCCGGTTCTTCGAGGTAATGGTCGTAGGTCACAAAGTAGGGCCTTTCCTGGGCACGCAGCGGCGCCGCGAGACCGACAAGAAAGAGCACGAGAAAAAACCAAGTGCAGGGGAACAAGACTCGAAAGAATAGGGAAAGCGATGGCAGGGTTTCGGGCGTGCAGGGGGCGTTTTCAGGGAAGGGGATAGTCGGGAGCGCCGATACTTCGTTGCAACTTATTTGCATGACGGGCAGCGTGCCAGGACCGCCTGTAACCTGCAACCCATTTGCATCAGACAGCCGTATCCTGTTGTTGTTTTGACCAATCGTAAGGTTCAACGGCTTTTCGCCAGTGCGTACCCACGTTACACTTCCTTGTGTGGGGGTCGGCCTTTCCTCGGCCACTCATTCCGACCCTGGGGGCTTTTCGTTTGGAGCAGGCAGTATCTCGTTTTCTCTGAGTATCTCCCCTTCGGCGTCTCCCGGAAGGGACGGGTTTTGACGATGGCTGTCTTTTCAGACGGGCTGCTGCCCGCACTTTTCGACTCGGCTGACGAAGCGATCTTCGCGAAGACGCTCGACGGCACGGTACTGAGCTGGAACCGCGGCGCCGAGGAAATTTTCGGCTATTCGCCGGGAGAAGTTCTCGGGCGGTCGGTATCGCTATTGTTTCCGCCCGGCCAGCGGCATGAGCTCGACGAGATTCTGCAGGCCGTGCGCAACGGGCTGCGCATCCGCCAGCGCGAGTGCGTTCGCCTAAGCAAGGACGGCCGCACGCTGCGCCTCTCGGTGACGATTTCGCCGATCCGCGACTCCAAAGGAGCTGTCGTCGCCGCCTCGGTCGTGGCTCGGGACGTGACGGGAGCAGCCACGGGTGAATCGCTCCGCGACAAAGAGGACCAACTGCAATCGGTGGTCGAGCAGATGCCCATCGTGCTGTGGACCACTGATCGCGGCCTTCGGCTCACCGCTAACTGGGGTGCGGGAAGCGCCGCCGGGTTGCGTTCTGGCGCCGCCGTCGGGCAGACCATTCGCCAGTTCTTTCACTGCCGCGGGTCCGAGGAGGCGCCGATCGTCCATCATCAAGAGGCGTTGCAGGGCCTTTCATCGCGGTTTGAATACGAATACTTTGGGCGCGTCTTCGACTTCAGCCTCGGGCCGCTTCGCGGCGCCGGCGGGAAGATCGTCGGGTGCATCGGCGTCGGGCTGGATGTCACCGAGCGGAAAAGAACCGAAGACCAGATGCGCTATCTGGCCACGCACGACTCGCTGACGGGTCTGGCGAACCATCGCCACTTCATCACTTCGCTCGAAGCGGAGATCCGGCGCGCCAGACGTTCCGAGCGGCCTTTCTCCTTGCTCCTCCTCGACCTTGACGGCTTGAAGAGCATCAACGATGAGCACGGTCATCTCGCCGGCGACCGCGCGCTGATCCGCTTCGCCGACGTGCTCCGGCAGCACTGCCGCTCGACCGATCTCGCGGCGCGCTACGGGGGCGATGAATTCGCCCTCTTGCTCATCGACTCGGGCGCGCCGATGGTGAAGGATGTGACTTTGCGTATCGGAGAGTTCCTTGGCGCGGACACGGAGAAGCCGCCTCTGGCCGTGAGCACCGGGTTCGCCACGTATCCGGACGACGGGCTGACTCCCCGGGCGCTCATCCATGCTGCCGACCGGCGCCTGTACGGGCAGAAATCGAGCCGCGGGCCGCGTTTGACGGCCGTGCCGTGACCCGCGCCGGGCTTCTTCTCTTCCTTGACACGCCAGCAGCGTTTCCGCCAACCTCGGGTTTGCGCCGCGCAGTTCTGCGAGGCGCATTTTATGTGCGGCGGCGGGCGTGAGGTGCGTGATGAGCCGGAAAAAGCTTCTCCTGCAATTGCTCGACGAGGGTTACGGCCGGCAGGCGTGGCACGGTCCGAACTTGCGGCAATCCATCAGGGGGGTTACCGCGCGGCAGGCGGCGTGGCGGCCGGGCCGCGGGCGTCACAACATCTGGGAAGAAGTCGTTCACGCGGCGTACTGGAAATACGCGGTGCGGCGGAGGCTGCTCGGCGAGAAGCGCGGCTCGTTCGTATTGAAGGGCAGCAATTGGTTTGCGCGCCCGCAAGAGCGGAGCGAGAAGGCGTGGCGCGGAGATCGCGCCCTGCTCGAAAAAGAGCATGAGACATTGCGGCGGGCGGTGGCGCAGACCGCCGACACTCCACGCGGCAGGAAGTTGCTGCGGCACGTGTATGGGATTGCCATGCATGACGTGTATCACGCGGGGCAGATTCGGCTGCTGCGTCGGCTGATGGGGACGCGCTAGGCGCTGGGCTATCCTCTCGTTCCGTGCTTCACTTCACTGCAGATTCAGTCTCCCTTGCGGGATTCTTTCTGAACAGCCTTCATCCAGCGAAGAATGGGAGTCGAATCGCTGTTCTTGCCATATGCACAGTCGGAGAGCGAGGCTTGAATGCTATTTGATTGCGTCTGGACCCACAGATGATAGGTCGTACCGTCCAGACAAAGATCGGGATCGATGTCGGTTGGGATGGACAGTCGAAAGAACTGCTCGACCAAGCGCGCTTTTGACTCGTCCGGGCGTTCCTCCGTTATCTCCACGGTGATCCGCTTGAGAACGTCCTCAACGCTGGCGTTGGGATTGTTGCGCACAACTTCGTTGTATTCTTCCGAAATCGGGCGCGTCCCCTTCTTTAGCCGGTAGTCAATGACGCGGAAGGTGCGGTCCTTGTTCCTCAGAAATACGATCTGTGACTCTGGACCCCAACTGGGCAAGAAACGAACGACTATTCTGTAGTCCATTTCACTGAATTCTGCCGGAATCCCACGGCTAAACTGGAACGCACGGTCAACAACTTCAGAATAGCCCACTGACTTTGGAGCCGCGTTCTCCGCTTGAGTGTGTTTCGCGATTGATTGAGGTTGAAGAACGACAAGCACCAGCAATCCAAGCGAGGCAATAACGGATTTCATCGTGCGCCTCCTTCGATCTGCTCTGTGACCGTTCTATCCACGCTGTGGCTGAGAATGTACACCGTCTAGGCGCGGGTGGCGGAGGTTTCATTACGTGGTGGCGGCGGGCGGGCTTGGCCTGACCAGCGGAACTCGAACTCAAGAGGCCAGGAAACAACGCGGCACAGGGCGTTGCATTTATGAGCGCGTCTGGTAAACTAGTGGGGATGAGTTACTGCGCCGGAATGCGAATGTCGGGTAAGACTACGAAGACCACCACGTGTGTGTCTTCCGGCGCAGGGAGGCGACTGAAGGACTAAAAGCAAGTCCAAAGCGCTGACCGAGATCGAGCCCGCCGCCGGAAGACAAACGGACGGCGGGTTTTTTGTTTTGTACGCGAATTGCTGAAGAGAGCTGAGGAGTTTATGCGCGAACGTCGGCTCATGTCCCGCAGCAGCTTAGAGCCGCTTGATTCTGCGGCTTTTGCGGCGCGGCTAAAGGCCTCGCCCTAAGAGGCTGTGTCAGTTTTTCTACCGAGTGTTTGTTAGCTGTGAGGAGGAAGTCATGGAGGAAACACAAGTAGCAGAGGCAGGCGACCCCGCGCGTGCATCATCAGGGGCGCCGCTGGCAAGAGTGAGGCCTGCGGCCGGGGCCGGAAGGGTGACCGTGTTCAAGTTCGGCGGAAGCTCGCTGGCCAACGCGGAAAGGATTCTGCACGCGGCGAGGCTGGTGCGGGAAGCGGCGCTCGTGGGCCGCACGGCGGTGGTGGTTTCGGCGATGGGCGGGATTACCGACCGGCTGTTCTCGATTGCGCAGTCGCTGGAGTCCGGGGACCGCGCACTCGCAACAGCGGAGGCGCACTTCGTATTGCATCTGCACCGGGAAGTGGTGCGCGAGCTGGAGCTCGGGACCGAAGAGCAGCGGCGTCTATCCGGGGAGATCGAAGCGCTTGGGCGGGACCTTCTTGCGGAAGTAGCTCTGAAAGAGCACGTGGCCTTTGACGCCGAAGCGCTAGACCGGCTGGTGTCGTTCGGCGAGCGATTCAGTTGCCGGCTGCTGGCGGCGGCGTTGAACCGCGAGGGCGTGGCAGCAGTGCCGGTGGTAGCATCGGATTTCGTGCTGACGACGGGAGAGTTTCAGAACGCGCGGCCGGTATTGGCGGAAACGCGCGAGCAGGGGCGGGAGGTGCTGAGGCCGCTGCTCGAAGCAGGACTGGTGCCGGTGGTGACCGGTTACATCGGCGCGACGGCGGAGGGGCGGATCACGACGCTGGGGCGGAACAGCTCGGACTACAGCGGCGCGGTGGTCGCGCACGTTTTGGACGCGGCGGAGCTGGTGATCTGGACGGACGTTGACGGCATTTACTCGGCCAACCCGCACGCCGAGGCTTCGGCGAGGCTGCTCTCCGATCTGACGTACGAGGAAGCTCATGCGCTCGCCGCAAGCGGAGCCAGGGTGTTGCACCCGGACGTGCTGCCGCTGGCGGCCGAAACGAACTTGGTGGTGTGGGTAAGGAATTCAAAGAAGCCATCCGCGCGCGGCACGCGCATCGGGGTGGATTCCAAGGGGAGGATGTCATGAAGCCATCGTCGGGAAAGAGTCCGAACGTGAATCCCTGGCGCGCGGGCGTGCTGGGCGCCACGGGCGTGGTCGGGCAGCGGATCGTGCAACTGCTGGAGAATCATCCGTGGTTTGAATTGACCGCGGTGGCGGCGTCGGAGCGCTCGGCGGGAAAGACCTACGCCGAGGCAGTGAACGGGCGATGGAAGCTCGATACGGCGATTCCGGCTGCGGCGCGGAACCTGCCCGTGCGGGAACTGGAGACGACGCTCGAATGCGATTTCGTTCTATCGGCGCTCGATTCCGCGGTGGCCGGGCCGGTGGAGGAGGAATTCGCGCGCGCGGGCTACCCCGTGGTCAGCAACTCGAAAAATCACCGCATGGATCCCGATGTGCCGCTGCTGATTCCCGAAGTCAATCCGGGGCATTTGGCGGTGCTCCCGCAACAGCGGAAGGCGCGCGGGTATTCGAGCGGGCTCCTGGTGACGAATCCGAATTGTTCGACGGCGGGGCTGGTGCTGGCGCTGAAGCCGCTGGAAGACGCGTTCGGGCTCGAGCAGGTTTTCGTGGTGACGATGCAGGCGCTCTCGGGCGCCGGGTATCCAGGCGTTGCGTCGCTGGACATTTTGGATAACGTGATTCCGTACATCGGCGGGGAAGAGGAGAAGCTCGAACTCGAGCCGCGGAAGCTGCTGGGAAAAGTCGTAGGCGGCAAGTTCATTGACGCGCCGTTGCGCGTGAGCGCGCAATGCAATCGCGTGAACGTGTTCGACGGCCACCTGGAATGCGTGTCGGTGAAGCTGAAGCGCAAGGCGTCGCCGGCAGAGGTGAGCGAGGCGTTCCGCTCATTTCGCGCGCCGGAGGAAGTGCGGGGGTTGCCTTCGGCGCTGGAGCATCCGGTGGTGGTGCTGGACGAGCCGGACCGTCCGCAGCCGCGCCGCGATCGCAATCTGGGCAACGGACTCGCTGCCGTAGTGGGGCGCGTGCGGGCGTGCCCGCTACTGGACGTGAAGTTCCTCGTGCTTTCGCACAACCTGCTTCGCGGAGCCGCGGGGGCGGCGTTGCTCAATGCCGAACTGCTCGCGGCGCAGGGATATTTGGAGAAGGCGACGCAGAGGGCGGCGCTGAAGGCGTAGGACGAAAAGACGGGCTCAGTTAAACGGACGGCTCGATGAGCTCGAGGGCTATCTCGCGCGCGGCGGCGTAGCGTTCGATCAACTCGCGTGCGCGCGCGCCCCAGCGGTTAAGGTCTGACGCGTCGGCAAAGGAAATCACGATAAGCAGGATGCGCCGAGTTTCCGCGGTCACCATGGTGCGCTCGGAATCGCTCGTCGGGCTGCCGAACGGGCCGAGGTCGTCGCTGAAGACCGGCAGCCCGTCGAGATTAAGCGCGTACTTGCCGATGCCCTTGTAAGTTTCTCCGGCGCGCCCGGCGCGAAAGGTGACTTCCCCGCTCACTTGCGCCAGATCGAAGAGGCATACGGGCAGGCGGGTCTCGACCGAAAGGAGATTGATGGCATCCACGACGGCATTGATTGTCGGCAAGCCCTTCCCTGCGATGATGCGCCGCAGGAGCGCTTCCGCGGATCCGCGATAGCGCGCGGGATCCTTGCCGAGGGCTTTGTAGGCTGCGCGTGTCGCGCGAATCTGCGGCGAGGACAGGACCGTAGTGGGGTCGGGCAGTCGCAAGATTTCTTGCTCGCGAGCGCGGAGTTCTTCGAGGAGCGCCTCCGGGGCGGGCCCGGCGGAGACGTCGGCGGTCACGCAGACGAGGGCCGTCCGCGGGCAGCGCCGCTGCATTTCTTTGTCGACGGTGATGGGCATAAGCGTTGGTCCGTGCAACGGAAGCTTAACGCAGGCGCGGGTCTCGCGGCGGGCAACTTTGGGTGAGTGGCCGATGAAGCGAGGTCCGCAGCGCGCTTGACAGCTTTGAGAGCGACTCCGTACCATCGATCAACTGCGAGTTTGCCGGCGTAGCTCAGTGGAAGAGCGAGGGTCTCATAATCCCTAGGCCGTGGGTTCGATTCCCCCCGCCGGCACCAACTTTTTCGTTTCCAGGGGACGCAGTCCGGAGCAGGAAGGCGCGGCTCCTATTTGCCGCGTTTCTTAACGACCTTCAGGTCGAGAACGATGTCCTTGCGGTTGTCGAAACTCGAGATCGTGTGCGTGCGCGAGGTTTGCTCACCGTTTTCCGCGTAAATCTCGTAGTCCACATTGGGATCGAGTCCGCTGAAGCGATAGTTGCCGCCTGCATCGGCACGATTGGTCCGCACCGTCTGCGTTCGCGTGTTCTTCAGGAAAACGTTGCTTTCCGGAAGGGGAGTGTCGTCCTTGTCGGTCACCGCGCCGCGCACGGTGCGGAGCTTGGACTCCTCTTTCTTGTCCTGCCCGGGAGCGGAAACAACCGCAACGAACAGCAGAAGCAGGAAAGCCGCGGAAACGTGGCTCACAAGTTTCATTTCTTATCTCCTCCCGGCGTCCGCTGCATTTGAAGCGACAGACGCATAAAACGCTCGCCACTCTTGCCCTCAATCGGGCGCGTTTGTTCCACGAAGCCGCGCACCTGGACAACAAGTTCGTAGTCGAGATCTGGAGGGAGCCAAAAGGCGAATTCGCCGAGCGAGTTCGTCGTGTCCATCCAGCGAAACTTCTTTTCTCCGGCGCGGCGAACGCGGACCGGAACGCCGCGGAAGGAGAATCCCTCCGGGGTGAAGACGGTGCCCAGGATGCGGAGATCATGGCTATGCGGCGGCAGTTTCTTTGGCGGTTGAGGCCGGGACGCCGACTCCTGCGCCGGAGCCGGCGGAGGGGCAGGCTCCTGAGCGGGCGCGCCGGGCACGCCCGCAAGTGCCGCGACCCCGCCGAGAAGAAGAAGCAAGCCAAGGCCGCGAGCAGTCACCGGGAAACGGCTCCACCCAGTTGGATGATTCATAGCGAGGCGCGGGATGTTCAGGAGAAGAGTCACCGGGGCTCACACTTCCTCGTCCTCTTTCTCCTCCTCCTCGTCTTCGAGAAGATCGCCGTCCTTCTCGGAATCTTCTTTCTCGTCCTCCTCATCCTCATCCGAAATAAGATTCAACTTCACGGGATGAACCTGGACGACTTCCATCTCGGCTTCACACTCTGGGCAGCTCAGGATCTCGCCTTCTTCGACTTCGTCTTCATCCACGTCGATCTCGGCGGCGCATTCCGGGCAACGGACCACGGTGCTGACCTCCTATGAATTTGCGTTTCGCTCCGCGTGCTGCAGAAGACGGGGCTCGTTCCCTCCGGCGTATTATATACCGCGGAACCTGAAGTCAATCCCTTCGGTGCCCGGCCGTGCAAGGTTAGGGCGGCGCCGCGCGGGGAATTGTGACAATTCGATGAATCGCTCCAGAGAGTTCCCCGAACGGCCGATCGTGGGCGTCGGCGGCGCCGTGATCGAAGACGACCGCGCCGTGCTCGTGCGCCGGGGCAGCGAGCCGCTGAAGGGCCAGTGGTCCATTCCCGGCGGAACGCTCGAGGTCGGCGAGACGCTGGCTGAGGGGGTCGCGCGCGAGCTTCTCGAAGAAACCGGACTCAAGGTTCGCGTCCTGGACCTCATCGAGGTCTTCGAGAGAATTTTCCCGGAGGACGAGCAAGCGGGCGCACAAACCGGCGAGCCGGCCCCGCGGCCGCGCTACCACTTCGTGGTGATCGATTACCTTTGCGAGCGCACCGCAGGCGAACTGCGCGCGGGCAGCGATGTTACCGACGTGGCGCTCGTTCGAGAAGACGAGCTCTCCAACTACCATCTGACCGAGGCTGCTACGCGGGTGCTCCGCAAGGCCTACCGGATGGCCCGCGCGCGTCGCCGCTAGAGCGAGAGCGTGCTGTTGTCCGGTCTCGGTTGCGGGCTCTCGAATGATCTCGCGCTGGGCGCCGGCCGGGCCGTCGCGGCGGGCGGCAGACGGCCCAGGGTGCGCTCGCGGCGGTGAAACTCAGAGACCGCCAGAGCCAGATCGGCGGCCTGAAAATCCGGCCAGCGTTTTTCCAGGAAGTACAGCTCGGCGTAAGCGCATTCCCACAGAAGGAAATCGGAGAGCCGCTGCTCGCCGCCGGTGCGGATCAGCAGATCCACGTCCGGCGCGGCGTCTCGATTGACCTCCCGAAGAACCTCGCCGAAGGCTTCCGGCGAGATGCGCGTCACTTTGTAGAAGCGGCAGGCAGCGCGGTAGATGGCCTCGCGCGCGGAATAATCCACCGCCAGGCGCAGGTGCAAGCGGGTGCCGCCGACCGTGGCCGCCTCGGCGTCTTCGACCACTTCGCGCAACGCCCGCGGAATGCGGTCGCGGCGTCCGATGATGCTCAGGCGGAGCCCAGCGGAGACGCAGCGGTCTGTCTCTGCTAGGAGGTATTCGTGCAAGAGGCGCAGGATGGCGTTCACTTCCGCAGGCGGGCGCTCCCAGTTCGCCGAGGAAAGCGCGAAGAGCGTCAGCGTGCTGATGCCGAGGTGCGGCGCCGCCTCAATCGCGCGCCGGGCGGCTTCCACTCCGGCGCGATGGCCGGCCGAGCGAGGCAGTCCGCGAGCCGAGGCCCAGCGGCCGTTTCCGTCGGAGATGATAGCTACGTGGAGCGAGTAAGGTTCAGGTTCGGGGACAGGAGTGAAAGAGAGAGCCAAACGGGAATGCATAAACAGCCTTTCTCCGCCGCGACCGCGAGTTACTTTATCGTGCAAAGTACAAACACAAAATTTTTTGCTGGCTCAGCGCTCCCGCGTCGCCCGAATGAGCGCTTCCATGTGGTTCAGGTAGCGTTCGAGGGCGCGGCGGCCCGCCGAAGTCAGGCGATACTCCGTCTTGGGCAGCCGCCCGGCGAATGACTTGGTGCAGGCGATGTAGTCCGCCTCTTCGAGCTTGCGCGCGTGCACGCTCAGGTTGCCGTCGGTCGTCTTCAGAAGAGCCTTCAATTCGTTAAAGGTCAGCGAGCGGTTCACCGCGAGGGCGCTGACGATGCCAAGGCGGATGCGCTCGTGGATGAGGCGGTCGAAGTGGGGGGGAACGGCTTGACCCGAATCCGCGCGGGCGCCGCGCACGGTGCGAAGTTCGGCCGTACGCGTCCGCTGTGGTTTCTCCTGGGCGAGTGCGGATGACTTGGGCAAAGTGCTCTCCTAGCCGCCGTAGCGGCGGGCGATCAACCAGCCAAAACCAAGCTGCAAGCCGCCAAAACCCACGGCCATGTAAACGTCTCCCCAGCGCTGCGGCGAAAACAGCGCGGCCGTCCCGAGCGCCATCAGGCACAAGCCCATGACTGGAACCACGCGCACGGAAAACGCCCCGCCGGTGACGACCGCGGTGCCGTAAAGCAGCAACCAGACACCCGGCAGCGCGGAGAGGGCTCCGAGGCGAAAGAGCGCGAACGTGAGCAGGGCGCCCACGAGGATCGGCGGCACGAAGCTCAGGGCGAACTTGCGCCCCGGCCCGGCTAACAAGGGCATGCGCGCTCGATGGGCCTTCAGGATGGAGGTCGGCGCAGCGATGGCCACGGCGACGAGGGCTTCGATGAGCCAGACGGCCAGCCAGGCGCGCGGGGTGGTCTGGCGCATGGCCATCGCGGCAGCAACGAGCGCAGTCACACCGATGGCCACGCCGCCCCACCCCGGCACGGCGGTGAATTCGCCGGCGTTCTGCATGGCTTCGCGGATATAGCGGAGATGCTCGGCCGCGCGCGCGTCAATGGGAATGGGCTCGGGTCGAGGAGAGCGGAGAGGGCCAGAGGCAGGCATGGGGAGCAGAGTAGAGGCCGGGCGCAATGATGTCAAGTACTTTGTATCACAAAGTTAGACGCTTTACGCGCGGCGGCGCCGGGGATAGCGGCCGAGGAGCGCGTTCCAGCGGATGGCCAGGACCTCGAGGAACATCTTCAGGCTGTCGCGCAGCATGTTCACGCGCGTGGCTGGGCTGTGCGCCCAGCGCACGGGAATCTCAACAGCGGAGAGGCCGTGGCGTTTGGCGAGGAAGAGCAACTCGGGGTCAAAGCCGAACCGCTCGATGCGTTGCTGGTCGAAGAGGATGCGGCAGCGCTCGCGGCGGAAGGCCTTGAAGCCGCACTGCGTGTCCACAAAACGCAGGCCGAGGCAGAGGCGCACGAGCCAATTGAACACGATTCCCGCGAACTCGCGCAGCGGCGATTCGTGCACTTCGATGAGGCTGCGATCGAGCGCGCGCGAGCCGATGGCGACGTCATTGTTTTCAAGCGCGCCAAGAAGCTTTTCGGCCTCTTCGATGGGCGCGGAGAGGTCGGCGTCGGTGAAGAGTACCAGGCGCCCGAAGGCCTCGAGCATGCCGTGCTTGACGCTGTAGCCCTTGCCGCGATTGACGCCGTTGGGCACCACGCGCAGCGCAGGAATGTTCCCGCGGAATGATTCCGCGGCGGCGGCGGTGCGGTCGCCCGAACCGTCATCCACAACGATCACTTCGGCGGCGCGGCCGCAATTGCGAACATACTCGGCGATGCGTTCGAGCGTTGCCGGCAGGCGGCGTTCCTCGTTGTACGCGGGAATGATAATGGAAAGCTCGGGCGCGGCGCCGGTCATCGCGGGGAATACTCCCGCCAGCCGTGGCGCCCCACAAGCGGCACAAAGCGGCATTCTTCGATGATTTGCGAAGTGACCTGCCCCGCGGCTTTGCGGACGACTCTCAGCTCCTGATGCTCTTCCGAACCGACGGGAATGACCAGCCGTCCGCCCTCGGCGAGCTGGTCGAGAAGGGGCGTGGGCACATCGGGCGCAGCGGCGGTCACGAGAATCGCGTCGAACGGCGCGCATTCCAACAGGCCGAGCGTGCCGTCACCGCAGTGGACATGCACGTTTGAGAAGCCCAGGCGTTCGAGGCGCTCACGCGCAGCCAGGGCCAGCGGGGAGCGCACCTCGATGGTGAACACCTCGGCGGCAAGGCAAGCGAGAATCGCGGCCTGGTAGCCGCAGCCGGTACCGATCTCGAGCACGCGCTCGGCGCCCTCCAGCTCGAGCGCGGCGGTCATGGAACCCACCATGTAGGGTTGCGAAATCGTCTGTCCCTCGCCAATCGGAAGCGGACGGTCTTCGTAGGCCTCCGCCTGCACGTTCGCGGGGACAAATTTATGGCGGGGAACCGCGCGCATGGCTTCCAGCACGCGTGCGGAGTCGATGCCGCGGCGGCGAATCTGCCGTTCGACCATCTCCTCCCGCAGACGCACAAACTCGCCCGGCTGGGCCGTTTCCCCCTCGCGCCCCTCGACGTTTCCGAATTTGTCTCGCCAGTCCACGACCAAAGGCACGGAAAGCCCGCGCCAAGAAAGTTCCAGCGAAGTCTCCACACCGGGCCCGCGACAGTCGAAAAGCTGCGTTAATGGTATCAAGAGATTGGACACATCGGGAGACGAACCGTCCACGGGGCTCTAGGATGGATGCCGGACATTACCTTGGGCCCTCGGGAGGCGGTCGTGAAGTATTCGCTCATATTCCTGGCAATCATTTTCGCAGCGCTGATGCTGTTCGCGCGTGGGGCGCAAAAGACCAAAATCGACCCGGCCAAGGAGGCCGACATCCGCAACCTGATCGAACTGACCGGCGCGCGCGATCTCCTCGAGGACTCCTCCAACCAATCCATCGAGACGTACCGCGAAAGACTCCTCGCCACCCTGCCCGAGAACGACCGCTCGGAGAAGTTTGCGGACGAATTCCTCGTCCGCTACAAGGAGCGTTTCAATGTCGATGAGCTGGTCAACGAACTCGTGGCCATATACGACAAACACTTCTCCGCCGAAGAGATCAAAGGCCTGCTGCAATTCTACGGGTCGCCGCTCGGCCAGCGAGCCGCGGCGGAAATGCCGCAAGTAACGCGGGAGGCTCAGAGAGCGGCGCTGGGTCTCAATCAGCGCGTCACGAAAGAGATCTTTCAGGACTTGAAAGGCGAATACCCCGACCTCATGCCGGCCGCCCGCGAAGCGCGCCGCCGTCCGCAGCAGTGAGCGGTAGCCCGCATGCGATCCCCAGGAATTGATCTAGATGAAGCACGGCCGGCCGGAACGATCCCGGCCGGCCGTTTCTCATGCGGTGAGTAAACCTGCTTGTGTCCGTTCCCGTCTCCGTCCCAGTAAGGCGGACGGTTTCGTGTTTTGTCCTACGGGAGCTGGAATGGCGCCACGAACGTGCGGCTTTCCGCACCGTTCGCCGCGGTCCACGGCATCTCCAGGACGAACGGAGCGAGGCTGCGGCAGCGGCTGAAATCTATGGTGAAAGAAGCGCTGGCCGAGCTATCCTGCGCGATGTCGCCAAGCACTATCGGGAAGCTAGAAGGCGACGTGATCACGGGCGTGCACTCATCCTTGTCCTTCTTCCAAGGGTCACGCTTCTCCCAAAACTCATCCCTATCCCAAAGCTGCTTGAGGGTGAGCCCGTTGATTTGAACGGTGTAGGCGGTGCCGGGGCCGGGATTGTCCGCGGTGATAGTCCACACGCGAGCGTTCCGTCGGCCGGTCTTGGAGGTGATGTGGAATCTGAGGTCGAAGCCGGGCAATTGCCTGGGATCCACGATTCCCCAATAGGCGGGCTTGGCCTGCAGATTCTGGTCGAAAGGAAGCGGTTCATTGAGGCGGCTGACCGGGAAGCTGCTGAGCCACGTATCGTCGTCCGCCATGCCCCAGAACGTGACCGCGCTGATGTGGCGCCTCATCCGCCGGAACAGGTTGAAGTACTGGCGGTAGAGGTAGCCTTGTTGCGCGATGATCGAAGGTGGCACGGTGCCGCCATTGGCCCCGTAGTTGGAAGTGTTGTCACCCGCGTTGTAGACGCTCATGTCGAGTTCGGTGATCCGTTGGTCTACGCCCAGTGCCGCGATGGTCTTGATGGCTGTTTCCATGGCGGAGACGGAGGGGTAGTTGATGTTGTTGTGCATCTGATGCCCGACACCATCAAGGGGAATGCCGCGGCTCTGCAGGTCTTGAACGAGGCTGGCGAGGCATGCCAGACGGTTGGGGTCGGCGGTGCTGTAGTCGTTGATAAACAGCTTCGTGCCGGCCGGAGCATACTGCCGCGCCGCCAGCAGGGCGACGTCAATGTAACTCTTGCCGAGCACGTTGTAGAAGGGGCCGTGGACAAGACAATCGGGCTGGTTGGGATCGATCGGTTCGTTGACCACGTCCCACACATCCACCTTGTCGCCGAAGTGCGTCACCTCGGCTTGGATGTGCTCTTGGATGTTGGCGGTCACGGTAGCCTGGTTGGCGGGCGAATTGGTGCCGTCGCCGGACGCGTAGGAAGGAGTCTGCGCGCCGGTGGCCCACACGAGATTGTGGCCGTGTATCTTCAGGTCGTTGCACACGGCGAGGCCAACCTCGGCGTCGGCGTTTCCGAACGTGAAATTGCCCTTGGTGTTTTCCACGGAGCTCCACTTCATGTCGTTCCCCGAGGTGATGCTGTTGAAGTGTTTCGTGAGGAGCTGGGCGTGCGGCCCGGAAAGATCGGTCATGTCCACCGCAGCACCGACCAGGAAGTCATGGGCCAGAGTTTCGTAAATCGAAGGAATGTCCGCCTGAATGGTTGGCGGGGCAAGATACGCGAGCTGGAAGTCGTCAATGTAGAACGACACCAGGTCGTTGCCCGACGATGGAACGGTCTGCAAGTAAAGGGATGCCGCCCCCGTGTCGTAACTGTTCGACATGTTGAATCCTGGAACGCTGATCTGGTGCCAGTTGCCGTCGGCAAGGACGGTCACGCCTGGGTAGCCCGATACACTCGGGTAACTGGTGGTGCCGGCAAGCGTAGTCTGCAGGCTCATGTTGATGATGTGGCTCGAGCCGTCTGTGGGCTGCAGCATGACCCAGACGCTGAGCGCATACCGGGAACCGTTGTACATCTTGTTGCTGACATTGATCTGCGGCCCATCCCAGTTGGCGGTGCGCCCGGTGACCAGGAGGCTGTGGGCACCCGAATGTGCCTCGACCGTGGTATTGGTGAGCGTAGACTGCCCCGAACGCGAACTCCAGCCGTCGAGACCAGCGTCTTCAAAGGTAGATGTGATGCCGGTGTTGTCTTGCTGGCTGGGGTCGAGCGGTGGCGGCGCGAGCTGGCCGATGACGACGTCGCTGATGTAGAAGGAGTCCGTCGCGCTGCTGGACTGGAAATACAAAACCAGACTGGTAGGCGCGCCAGGGATATTGCTGAAGCTGAGGTTGCCCTGCACCTTCGTCCACGCCGTGCTGGATAGCGCCGCTGATGTCGCAAGGTTGCTGTATGTTCCTGAGGGATAGGCGCAGTCTGTTCGTTTGGTCGAGATCGTCACAGTAGGATTGCTGCTGTCGGGAGCGGCGAGCAGAACGTACGCACTAACCGAATAGGACGCGCCGGCAACGACGCCGCTCACGTTCAGTACATTGAGGCTCGGGCCCATGTAGCCGGCCGTCCGGTCCGAGACCAGAAGGCTGCGCGTGTCCCCAAGTGGGTCGAGGACAGGCGGCATGGCGTTCGTCAGAGTTACGGAACCGAAGGGTTCCCAGCCGTCCAGGCCGCCATCCGAGAAGTTGTACGTAGCTACCGGCGTTCCGCCGGGGGGAGGCGCGGTCTGGGTGATCACGACGCTGTCGAGATAGAACGACTGCGTTGTGGTCGGGCCCACCAGTTGCGCGTAGAGCGTCAGGCCGGTTGCCGTGGTGCTGACCGTATACGAGCCGCCGATTTGCGCCCAGCCCGAATCTGTAACGGCGACCTTGTAGCTTCCAATCGTGTCATAGCACGTTCCCCCGGAGCAGGAGGCATCGCTGCGCTTCATGGTGAAGTTGGCGTTCGTAGCAGTTTCGCCGCTGGTGAGCATGACCCAGCCGGTGATTTGATACTTCGCACCGGGCAGGAGCAGTCCAGTGACTGCCAGGCTGGGGCCACCCGCGCCGCTGGAGCCGGTGGTGACCAGTAAGCTGTGGGTACCTCCTTGAGCGGCAGCAGTCGAACCAGAGACCGTCGCCCCGTTGAACCCGGTCCACCCTTGGACGCCGTTTTCAAAATCGTATTGTCCTACAACCTGTGCGCTTGCCGGGGAGACCCCGAAAAGCGCAGTGATGAGTACAATCGACGGAATCAGGGTCCCCCAGAGCCATCCGGCACTGGAAACCCTTACTCTTGCAAGTTGAAACATTGTGGTTCCTCCCCTATGTTCAAGCAAAATAAGAGCGCACCCCAGCACGAAACGGACTCCCTTACTGAGGGCACGGCCTGGAAGTACTCTTACGAGGTCAACATCGCAACCCTCCTCGGTTGCGAACCACTTCTCTCCCCCAGGTCGTGGCTTGCCGCAAACATACTCGTCATCCCATTCGCGGTGTGCCCGCAGGCCTTCGGAGCTTGCTTTGGCCGGCAGAACGGAAGGTGCCGCCGTTATGTTTGACACTCCGACTAAGCGGCGCCTCCTAAACACACAAAGAGAGAATGATTGTTCGCGGACGGTCGGAATAGGTACCACTGCTAGATGACGAAGTCAATACTATACACTGAGATTCTCCGGCGGATCAGAGGGAGGAATCGGCTCCTCTCGTGCATGCAGGAATGGTAGCTATAGTACCGATGAGGTGCTCTTGAAGGCGGACAGGCCGAGAACCTCGCGCTGGTTTTTCAGGAGTTTGCTAAGGCAAATCCTACTTGAAGCGCTTGGTGCGCTTGATGTCGAGGCCGAAGGTGCCGTTCTGGTCTCGCAGGGCCACGATGGAAAGATTGCGCTTCACGCTGTACTCCACCTGGATGACTTGCTGCTGGCTCGAAGTGACGTTGGTGATGTAGGTGACAGTGAGTTCGGGGGTGAGGCGCTGCTCGACGGTGACGCGCGCCGCGGCGTTCTGACTTTCACCGGCGGTTGCCGTGCTGGCCAGAGCCGGATCAACGCGAAAACGTGTGATGCCGAAAAGGCGCTCGAGGCGGCCACCGAGCTGGCTCGAAATGGCCTCCGACAGCAACGTCGAAGCGCCGGCCGTCGCCCCCTGCGCTTGGGAGGCCGAACGCAGCTCGCTCTCCTGGCCGGTGCGGCCCAGGGCAAGCAGCGTGATGATGTCCGTGGCGGGAAGCGGCGGGTCGGATCGGTAGGCGAGGGTGAGCTTGTCGGCAGGACCGGAGAAACTGAGCGAGATCTCGTACTGCTGAATGGTGGTAGTGGCTTCGACGTTCACCACGGGCACGAGCCGGAAGGGATTCGAGAAATTGATTTCGCCGCGATAGACCTGATACCGGGTGCCGCGGAAACTCAGCTCGCCGGAAAGCAAGTGAATGTGACCGAGCAGGATGGGGCGCTCCCAAGTGCCGCGCACCCGCAGGCTGGCTTCGGTTTCGAACTGGGCCCCCGGCCATTCCATGCGCGCATCGGCGCTGGTGCCGGCCTCGATGTTGAACTGGAGATTGCGGAGGAAGGGTGACGGGGCGGGCGAGGGCACACCTTCCTTCGCCGCCAGCATCATGGAGGCCACGTCGAGTCCCTGCGACATCACCAGGCGGTCGACGTTGACGTGGCCGGAGAGCACCGCCGCCTCAGTGGTGCCGGAAAAACGCAGCGTGCCGCGCGCGAGCCAGCTCATTCCTTCGGGATAACGAATACGGGCGCCGTCGGTGCGCGCATTGATGTCGAAGCGCGCGGGCGATTCGGCGTAATTCACGGTGCCGGAAAGAAGCAACGTGCCGCCGCCGGTCTGCGCCGTCATGTTGTCAAACAGCAACCGCGTGGAATCGAATACCAGGTCGCCGTTCACGGCGCTCAGGCCGGAAGGAAAATCGCCGTAGCGCGCCGAAGCGTTCTCGATGTGCACCCTCCCGGTGATGGTGGGCCGGTCGAGCGTCCCTTCGAATGACGCTCCGACCTGTGCGCTGCCCCGCGCTTCGAGCGGCGCGAAAAGGGTGGTGGCCAGTTGCAGGTTAACCGCGCCGTTCAAGCGCAGGTTGATCGCGCGCGAGCCAGTAAAGTGGGCCGAGCCGGCTATCTCGAAGTTGGAATCAGCGCCGCGGAGGCGAGCCTGTTCGAGGCGCAATTCGTCGCGGGAGGAGCGGAAACGGACCGGGCCGACATTTTCGAGGCGGACGTTCTCGTAGCCGAATTCGAGCCGGCTGAGGTCGGCCTCGACGGCAATCGTCTCCGGCCGCCGCAAGGCGCCAGTGAGATGAAACCGGCCGTCCACCCGGCTTTGGCCGGTCAAATCATTCAAGTGCAAGGCGGCCAGGAGGAACGGATCCAGGTTCATTTTCTCGACCGTCACATCACCCGATATCGGGAGGTCGCCGGAGAGGTTCACCGCCAGAGTCCCCGTGACCCGGCCTTCGGCCATGGCAGAGGAAATTTCGAGCCGCGCCTCGCGGCCGTTGGCGCTGAGACGGCCGTCGAAACTGCCGAGGACTTCCTTGCCGAAACTCAGGTCCACAAGGCGCATGCTGCCCTCGCCT
Organism: Candidatus Acidiferrales bacterium; assembly: GCA_049514555.1. Lineage (GTDB taxonomy): Bacteria > Acidobacteriota > Terriglobia > Acidiferrales > UBA7541 > JBEKUY01. The sequence goes on along the minus strand of JBEKUY010000002.1, from coordinate 448,054 downwards.
ACCGGCGCAGTGATTGGGCCACGCGCGGTCAACTGAAAACTCAGCCGGCCGCCCACCGGAAGCTTCGAATTCTTGAACGCGGTGATGCCTTCGAGAGGCAGGGCCGCGCCGGCTAGATCGAGCGCCACGGTCCGATCGGGAAATCGGTACGAGAAACTGCCGGTGATGAGGGCGGGGCCGTGACCGTTCGCCGGGCCCGTGGAGAAAGCACGCAGCTCCGCATCAGAGATACGAAACTCCTCCGGCCGCCACGTGAGCTGGCCGCGGAACCGGTCAAACGCAAAACCCCAAGCCTGTCCTTGCTCGATATCGAAGAGACCGGCGACTTCCGGAGCCTGGCGCGAACCGCGGCCGTGGAACTGCCCGGTCAGGAAGCCCTGGAGCGGATAAGACGCGCCAGCCAGCGCCAGGACATCGCCAAGGGGCGCGCGGGCCAGGCTCGCGTCCATCGTCCAGGTATTCTCTGGAGCAAATCTCCAACGCGAAAGCGAGAGGGTAAGCTCAATGTTGGCTTCGGTGCTGCCGCGGCGAGCGTGTCCGCGCGCAAGCGAGAGTTCGTTCGGCGAATAGGAGACATCGCCTTCCATGGAATCCCATCGCCACGCTTCGTAGCGCACGGCGTCGCCCCGTACGTGCCCGACGAACGCCGGGCCATCGAGGGGACCGGTAATGCGTCCCGTCCAGGTGGCGTGGCCGCCGATGCGGGGCTCGCCACCCGTCTTCCGATCCTGGATGGCCTCGAAGAAATCGCTCCAGGAGGCGAGGTCGCGCGTCTCAAACTGCGCGTTGAGCAGCGAATCCTTTATGCCCAAGGTCCCGGAGACCTGGGCCCGGCTGGTGGGTGTGGCGAACTCGCCGGCGCCGAGCGTCAGCAGATTGCGGTCCCTGCGGTAGCGGAAACCCCAGCGCGCAGCGATGGGAATCAATCCAGGCGCGGGGGATTCGACTGGCGACCAGGTCGAGGTGCCGGAGACCTCGAGCTGTTTGAATTCGCCGTTCCACGCAGTCACGGTGTCGGCGGACAGTCGGGCGTCCCAATCGAGCGCACGCACGGGAAAACCGCGATGCGTGACAGCGTTTAGCGCTTGTTCCAGGTTGACTCCCTCGACGCGTGTCTCCGCTCGGTAGGCCTGTCCGGCGAACTGAAGCGACACGCGCCCGGTCACGCGGCCTCCCAGGGCTTCGGCGGAGAAGTCGGTCGTTTCGACGCCGTGATTGTCCAAGCGGTAGGCGCCGCGGCTGGTCATACCACCGGCATGGAACCATTCTTCGTGCATTGCGATGTCGCGCGCCGAGTAGCGGCCCGCGGTATGCACCTGGCCGTTCGCAAAGCTCCCTTCGCCGCCAAAATCGGCGCGTCCGGAAGGCGTCATGGGCTTGCGCATGATGTCGCGGATATCTTCGAAATTGAGCCAGCCGCGATAACGGAAGGTCCACGCAGGGCGGGCAAAGCTCGAGAGCTGCGCTTGCGCGTCGAGCTGCGAATGCGGCAGTACGCAAAGGAGTTGCTCGATACGGAGGGCATCGGGCTCGATCGTGAACTTTGCAGAGAAATCCGCGGGAAACGGCAGGTAGCGCCGGGCGGCGATGGTGGCATGCTGCCAACTCCACTGTCCGAGGTAAACGGGAGCGCCGGCGATCGTGGCGGCATCGATGGAGAGGCGAAAGTCGCCGCCCTCGGCAACGAGCGGCACCAGCACGCCGTTGTACAGGATGGTGCCGTCGTTGAGCTGCAGGCGGCTGACGTGCAGCTCGAAGAGCCGTTCGGTAAGAAACTTCGCCCCGGCTGGCCGTTTCGGCAAGGGCACGTTGCTCGATCCGTCGCTGTCGATCCGCAGATGAATCTGGGGCCGCTCGATGGACAGGTTTTCGAGCGAGAACTTGCGGCCCCAGAAGGAATCGATCCGCAAGCCGGCCACGAGAGTGTCAGCGGAAAAGAACGGGGGAGTCCCCGCGGGCTCGCGGCCGTGAATGGTCAGCCCAGAGAGTGTGGGGCGGAGATGGCGCCAATCCATGACGAAGCTGCGCAGCTCGACCTGGCCGCCAGTGATGGCGGCGAGCCGGCGAACGATCAAGCCCCGCAGCATGCGATCTGCGGCCCCCGATTCGACCAGAAACAGAATAGCCGCGGCGCCGAGCACGACCGACACAAGCGCCACCCAGAGGACGTGGCGCAGGCGCCCCAGCCGCCAAGTACCCGGCCGGGCGATCACTGGGGCTCCTTCTCAATGTGCAGGCGCGAACGGCTCTCATCGAGCCAGCGGGCGGCCTGCTGGCTGATGCCGCGCTGCACCAGGATTTCGCGAATCTGCCCGCGCACTTCGCTGAGCTGCGGGACGGCTGAGCCCGCCTTTTGGGCCTGCGGTGTGAATTCGTCCCGGTAGTACGCTCGGACCGCGTCCGCGTCCACCTGCACAGCAGCGCGGAAGCGCGAGTCGAGATACTTCGTGAGGTAGACCTGTCTGGCCACGATCCGCCGCAGCGCTGCCTCACTCAGGCCGCTTTCTGTGAGGCGCTTTTCGAATTCGCCGGAAGGAAGCGAGCTTCGCTGCCGGGCGATCTCGGCCTCCACATCTGCGTCGGCAGGCTGTGGGAAGAGCGCCGCTTGCGCTTCGGAGCGGACGATCCACTGGTCGATCAGACGGTCCAGGCGCTGGGGAGTGGCCTCTTCGCGGCCTTCGATCAGCGACTGGTACTGGCCAAGTTCGCGCACTTCGCTTTCGAGAATGATGTCGTCCTCGATGCGCGCCGCGACACGATCCACGACTTGCTGCGGCTTCGCCGGCGCCGCCGCGAGAACCGCGGCGAAGAAGAGCGCGAATGTCACAGCGCGCAGCATCAGAACACCGTCCCCAAGTTGAAGAAGACTTGGAAGTGCGGCAGGTGAGTCACCTGCTGGCAATTGGGAGCGCCCGAGGTGCATGGGATGAGAAAGTCCGCCCGATTCAGAAGGTAACCGAGGTCCACGCGGATGGGACCTACCGGCGTGGCATACCGAACGCCAAAACCGATGGTATGCGAAAAATAGTTCAGTTCGTTGGTGCAGTTGAGAAGGCACTGCTGCGGGTTCGCCGGGTCGAAGGCCGGCTTCGGAGGCGAGACGCGGAAGGTGATGCGGTTGAGTCGGCTATACACGTTGCCGCCATCGTAAAAGAGCGCGCCGCCCAGCCGCGAGCCGACAAGGGGCAGCCGCATGGGGAATCGGAGTTCCTGGTTTAAGACCAGGAGCGCCTGGCCGCCAATGGGAAAGCCGGTGGTGGGATCGCGCGGCCCGGCTTGGTTGAGCGCGAATCCCCGCAGGGAGGTTCCGCCGCCGGCGAAGAAGCGTTCCGGCAGTGGAATCACGACTGGAAACGGAGGCGTCGTGGGCGGCGGGAAGGGAAGCGAAACAGTGCTTCCGTACGGTTCGAGAATGCCGAAGCGGGTCGAGCGAGCGAAAGTGAAGCGCCGGCCGAGCGGTGTATAACTGGAATTCTGAGCAAAGAAGCGAGCGAAGTTAGCACTCGAACCGATGCGGGTGCCGGCGATGCCCACGTCCACATTGTTATAGCTGCCTTTATTCGGGTCGCCGGGATTGTCACGCCGGTCGCGGAACCACGTCATCCCGAACATCGACACCAGAGTCGGCTGGTTGAAGAGCGGCACTTCCTGCGGGGGAATCCGCAGATCGGCAACTCGCACGTCGCGGAAGGAGTATCGAAAGAAGAGATTGGTCCACTGCGAGACCGTGTCGGTGAGCTGGACGGAGCCCTCGACGCGCTCGGCAGTGAAGGTGCTCACGTCACGCGCTTTTTCCGCGTACGCAGTGGCTTGGAAGCTGAGATTGCGCTGGCCGAACGTGTCTGGGCTGGTGTAGCTCAGCACACCGCGGCCCTGCAGCGTGCTGCCGCGGATCTTGAGCGCCAGCGTGTCGGCTCGGCCGGTGAGATTGTTTTTCGCCAGCTCGATGATGCCGCGCGGGCTGAAGCTGAAAGCGCCGCCGGTGGGGTCGGTGGAACTGCCCAGACGCTGTACCTCGAAGCCCCCACCATAGCTCACGGTGTAGCGCTTGCCCTCCTCCACCATGACGACGGCGTCTTTCTGAGGGTCGGTTCCGTCCGGGTTTTGCGGGGCGACCGAGACGCGGTTGAAAATGCCCAGATTGTAGAGCCGCCGCTGCGTCTCGACGGCGTCCATCTGTCTCAGGGGTTCTCCGCCGCGCAGGAGGACCTCCCGGCGGATGATTCCGGGCCGCGTCCGTTGGTAGCCCGCAATCAGGATGCGGCGAACGATGATCCGAGGCCCTTCATCGATGTGATAGGCGAGGCGAACGGCATGCACCGGAGCCGCCGGTTGTGACGTGCCCGCCACGTCAGCCTGACCCGGCGTAGGCGCGGCCAACTCCTCCACCGTGGCGTTGAAGCGCGCTTCGGGGAAACCGTCGTTGTAATATTTGACCAGGATATTGTCGCGGTCGGTGGCCACACCGGCCGGCGAATAGGCCTGCCCGGGCGTCGAGCCGATGTCGTCGAGCAGCTCTCTTGTGGTGAACGCATGATTGCCGTCAACGGAAAGCGAAGCGACGCGCGTCTGAGAACCTTCTTCGATGGTGAAGCGGAACAATAGGTCGCCCCGCTTGCCTCGATAGTTGTCCAGGGCTTCGCTGGAGACCTTCGCTTGCTGAAAACCGTTGCTGAGATAGAGATCGCGCATGGAGGTCGTGTCCGACTGGAGAAGGCGCCGGCTGAAACGCCCGCGCAGGGCAAGCCCATTGGGCTGAACTTGCAGCCGGCTCCGAAGCAGCGCCTCGCTGAAGAAGCGATTGCCGACGATTTCGATTCCCAGCAGGTGGTGCAGATCGCCGCGCTCGACCCGGTAGGTGATGACCTGGACAGCAGGTATGAGGCGGTTGTTCTTTTTCTCCGGCGGTTTCTCCGCGGTGCTGAATTCGACGCGGGCGGCGAAGTAACCCTGGTTTTCAAGGCGGTCGCGGAGGTTCCTCCGTCCCTCTTCGAGAAGATCGGGGTCCACGGAACCTTCCTGGTAGATCGGCAGCAGCTTGCGCAGAGCGCCGGAGGAAATGCGCGTGCCGGTCACTTCCACCTGGACCTTGGGGCTCTGCGAAACATCGAGTTCCAGCGACACGGTATTGCTGGCCGCGTCATACGTTCCCCGGTGCACGATGGCCCGGGCGCCCAAGTATCCCTTCTTGATCAGAAACTTGCGGATGCGCTCGGTGCCATCGGAAATTCGCTTGGCGGCGATCTCGCGCTTGGTTCGCAGCTTGAAACGTGAGAGAAGCTGCGCGTCGGGATACTCGGTGCCGTTGGAAATGCGGATGGCGCCCGCGCGAGCCCGTGGGCCGGGATTGATTTGAAACACGATGTCCATCTGGTGCGTTTCCGGCTTGGGAGAGAGCAAGGGAGTTACTCCTGCCTGATAAAAGCCGTCGTCCCGCAGGACGTCCAGCAGGCGTGCGGTGGCTTCAGCGAGCTCGGGCTCGCGAAAAGGATCTCCCAGATTCAGCCGCAGCGACGAAAGCGCCAGGCCTTCGCCCGGCGGCTCGACGAGTCCGCCGAGGCGAACCTGGTTGATGAACAGATTCTCGCGGACGACGAAATCCAGACGCACACCTCCTGTGGCCGGGGAGATTTCGGCTCTAAGGTTGGCGTAGTCCCCGGTACGATAAAGCCGCCGCATCGATTCCCGCACCGCGTCCGCATCGAGCGATTTCCCGAGCGAGATCGCGAGCCCTCCTGGATTGTCGCTGAGAACGCGACCTTGCTGGTTGACGACACGGACCTCGACGATGGGTTGGGATTCCTGCGCATCCGGTGGCGCTTGAGCCGGCTCCTGAGCGCGCGCCGGGCAGGCGGCCAGACACACGGCTGCCGTCGCAAGCATGGCGGCGCGCGCGTGCCCTGGCGTCCACATTCGTTGTGCTTCTATCCTTCAGACGAAGGTTAGCACAGCCACGTTGTCCGGCTGCCAGCGTTTGGCGCTAAGATGAATGGACGGTCACCGGGCGCGCATCGCGCAGCCCGTGGCGGGCTGGGACATGGACCCTTCGTTTCAGGAAAAATACTCGCGGCAAATCCTGTTTGCCGGCCTCGGCGAGAAAGGCCAGCAGCACTTGCTGGCCTCAAGCGCAGTGCTGGTCGGCTGCGGTGCTATCGGCACGGCCGTGGCGAATCTGCTGGTCCGCGCCGGGGCCGGGCGGCTGCGCGTGATTGACCGCGACTTTGTCGAGTCGTCGAACCTGCAGCGCCAGACGCTGTTCGACGAGGCCGATGCGCGCGAGGCGCTCCCCAAGGCCATCGCTGCCGAGCGCAAACTTCGAGCGGTCAATTCGAGTGTCACAATCGAGGGCGTCGTGAGCGACCTCACGCCGCGCAACGCCGAGCAGCTCCTCTCGGGATTCGATCTGATCTTCGACGGCACCGATAATTTCGAGACGCGCTTCCTCGTCAACGATGCCGCGGTGAAGCTCGGCACACCCTGGATCTATGCCGCCGCCGTCGCGAGCTACGGCCTGACGATGACCATCCTGCCCGGCGAGTCCGCGTGCCTGGCATGCCTGCTCGAACGCGAAGCGGGCGAGAGGCTGGAAGAAACTTGCGACACCGTCGGCGTGCTCGGCTCGATCGTGGGCGTCATCGCCTCACTTGAGGCTGCGGAAGGAATCAAACTGCTCGCGGGCCGGAGAGAGGCCCTGCACGGCCGGCTCATCTCTTGCGACGTTTGGACCGGCCGATTCCAGACCGTGCACGTCAAGCGCAATCCCGAATGCCGCGCTTGCGCGCGCCGGGAGTTTTCCTGGCTCGCCGGCGAGGAACAGCCCCACGTGACCATGTGCGGCCGCGACTCCGTCCAGATTCACGAGCGCGGCCGGCAGCTCGATCTGGGCGTTCTTCGCGGCAGGCTCGCGCAAACGGCCGTGGACGTGCGCAATAATGAGTTTCTGCTGCGCTTCCGGGTGCCGCCCTATGAGATGACCGTGTTTTCCGACGGCCGCGCCATCATCAAGGGCACGCGCGATCCCGCGGTGGCCCGCTCGCTCTACGCGCGCTACGTCGGCTCCTGATGCGCCGACACACGAGTGAGTTGTGGCGAGGAGTTTGGAACAGCCCTAGCGGAGGATGCCGCTTCGGCCCGTCGGATGGCGCATCGCTGCCCGATCGAGGTTGTCGCGGAGGTTCATCAGTGTGAGGAAGGTGCTGAGGATGCGCGCCTTCATGTCATCCATGAGGGGAAGCCCGCTAGTGGCGACTCGCGCGAGGACTTCGCCGCTTTCCGTAATATAGCTGATGATCTCGTGCTGGCGGTCGTGGGTGGTGTTACCCAGCGCGGTTTCGCGGCGCATCTCGGCGCAGGCCTGTTCGAGCGCCAGCGTGAAGTGCAGGACGCAGAGCTTCCTCTCAGCGAGTGCCGCCGGTACCCCGGCCTTGCACCCCAGCGAGCTGCAGGTATTGGCCATTTCGGATGATGCCCCAGCTAATGCCGTTCCAACCGCTTCCGCCGATGCCTTCGTGAAACTCCGTCACAGCCAGCCCAGCGCCCTTCCCAGAGGGCGCAGCCGAATGAAGTTGGAATGGTCCTAGATGATTCCTATCACCACCGCGCGAGAAAATCCACACATGGCCCCGGCGATGCTACGAATTCGTCATCCGGACCCCGGGCGGATGGCCCCGCGCGCCGCCGGCCGTTTCCCGGAGCAACGGTCTGTATTTTCTCTTGACACCAGAAGAAACTGGCCGTATAAATATGCATTGCTATGTATATCACGGAAGTGCCATGAGCGTACAAAAAAGATACCGGCAAGGGCAGATTTTGAAGCTCATTACGAGCGGCGCCATCGGCAACCAAGACGAGCTCAGACGGCAGCTGGCGCACTTGAAACTCCGGGTCACCCAAGCCACCCTCTCGCGTGATTTGCGCGAGCTCAAGCTGGTGAAGACACCGGAAGGCTATAAACAGGTAAGCGCCGCGGCGGAGGAGACCGCGCCTCTTCCTGGGCCGCTCCAGGCGCTCGGCCACGCTCTCCGGGAATTCCTGCTCGACATTCGCCCCGCGGAGAACCTCCTCGTGCTGAAGACGCCGCCGGGCGGCGCGCAGCCGCTGGCCGCCGCGCTCGACGCCGAGCACTCCGCGGAAGTCGCCGGTACGATCGCAGGAGACGACACCGTTCTTGTTGTCACGCCCACCCGCAAGACCCGCGAGGCGCTCCAGAAGAAGATCGAAGAACTCGTGCAATGAGAAATCCGCACAAGGTCGCCGTCGTCGGCGTGACCGGCTACGCGGGTTTCGAGCTGGCCAAGCTGCTCTTGCGCCATCCGGTCGTCGAGACGCCCGTCTTTTATTTGCGAGATACGCAGGGCGCGAGCTGCTTGCCGGAGATTTTCCCGCAGCTTCGCGGCTGCGGCGACGCTCCCTGCCGGAAGCTTTCGGTCGAAGCAATCGTTGCGAGCGACGCGGGCACGGCGTTCCTCTCGACGCCGCACGAAGTTTCCGCGGAGATCGCGCCGGCCCTGCTGGAGGCCGGCCTGCGCGTGGTGGACTTGAGCGGCGCGTTCCGCTTCCGGGAGGGCCAGACTTTCTCCGACTGGTACAAGCTCCCCGCTCCGCCTGCCGGGTTGCTGAGCGAAGCGGTGTACGGTTTGCCGGAACTCTACGGCCAGGCGCTCGGTAAGGCGCGGCTGGTGGCCAATCCGGGCTGCTATCCGACGTCCGTCATTCTGGCGCTGAAACCGCTGGCCGTAGCGGGATGGATCGCCGCCGAGCGCGGCGTCGTCTGCGACTGCAAGTCGGGCGCGAGCGGGGCCGGGAAGGAACCGAAGCGCGAGCTGAACTTCGTCGAAGTGGATGAGAACGCTCGCGCATACAACCTCTTCACCCACCGGCACACGCCGGAAATCACCGACCACGCCGGGGTGCCGGCGGCGCAGATGATCTTCTCGACGCACCTGCTGCCGCTGGCGAGAGGAATCCTCTCGACGATCTACATCTGGCTCGGGCGGCCGCAGGAGGCCGAAGCGGTGGAAGAACTCTACCGGCGGTTCTACGCCGGGCGTCCGATGGTGCGCATCTGGCCGGCCGGGCGGTTGCCGGAGCTGCAACACGTGGCGCATACGAATTTCTGCGACATCGGGTTCGCGCTCGATTCGCGCGGAGAACGCCTGATCGTGGTCTCCTGCCTGGACAACCTGGGCAAGGGAGCGGCGGGCCAGGCGGTACAGAATCTGAACGGGATGCTGGGCATCGAGGAACAGACAGGACTCCAATGAGACTCGTGATCAAGTTCGGCGGGGCATTGCTGGAAGATCAGGAAACGGTGCGCTCACTAGCGAAGCAGGTGACCGCACTCGTGCGCGAAGGCCATGAAGTGCTCGTGGTGCACGGCGGCGGAAAGCTTTTTAGCGCCACGCTCGGGCGGATGGGCATTCAGAGCCGGTTCGTCGAGGGCTTGCGCGTCACCGACCGCGAGACCCGCGACGTTGCCGTCATGGTCCTGGGTGGTCTGCTCAACAAGCGCTTGGCGGCGGCCATCTCCGCCGAAGGCCAGCCGGCGATCGGCATTGCCGCCGGCGATGCTTCCTGCTTCCGCGCTGAGCCGCTGGTCCACGACGAAGTTGCCGGCGGGCTGGGTTACGTGGGCTACATCACCGGCGTCAACGTGGAGCTGTTCGAGTCGCTGTGGCGCTCGGGGATCATTCCGGTGGCCGCCTGCCTGGGCCTCGGCCCCGAGGGCGAGCTGTACAACATCAATGCCGACCACATGGCCGCGGCCTGCGCCGAATACCTGCACGCCGATCAACTGATTTATCTCACGGACGTTGGCGGGGTCCTGAACGGCCGGAAGGTTCTCCGCGCGGTCAATTGCGAGGAGATCGGCACTCTCGTGCAAGGCCGCGTGGTCTCGGGCGGAATGCTGCTGAAACTCGAGGCGGCCAAGCGCGCGCTCGAGGGCGGCGTGGACGACGTGCGCATCGTGGGTGGCGCCGCGCCCGGCGCGCTGCTTTCGGCGTTGGTGCGGCCCGGCACCGGCAAGCGCCGCAACGGCTCGCGATTCAACGGCACACAGGTGTGGCTTCAACCCCTCGTCGCTAAAGGACGCGAAGCGGCCGTCACCGCGTAAAAAGAGCCGTACTCCGCGGAAATAGCCGATGAAGAAGAGTTCCAATCCGAAGAGAAAGCGCGGCGCGTTGCCGAAACCTGCGGCGACGGTGCGCGAGGCCGAACGCTACCTGCTGAACACCTACAAGCGGCCGCCCATCGTCTTCACGCACGGCAAAGGCTGCACCGTGTGTGACGCGGGCGGGAAGAAGTACCTCGATTTCCTCGGCGGAATCGCCGTGAGCGCCCTCGGCCACGCGCACCCGCGCTTGCTGCGGGTCCTGCGGGGCCAGGCAGCGCGCGCGATCCACTTCTCGAACCTCTACCACCACCCGTATCAGGCGCCGCTGGCACGCAAGCTCGCAGAATGGTCGGGGATGGACCGGGTGTTCTTCACCAACAGCGGCGGCGAAGCCGTCGAGGGTGCGCTCAAGCTTTCGCGGCTGGTCGCGCGCAAACGGGCCGCGGAAGCCGGCGGAGCTTCGCCGAAGACGGGCATCCTGGCTCTGGAAGACTCCTTTCACGGCCGAACGTTTGGCGCGCTTTCGGTGACCGCCACAGGGAAGTACCGCGAGCCCTTCGCGCCGCTTGTGCCCGGGGTCGATTTCGTGCGCTTCAATGACGTTGCCGACCTCGAAGCGAAATTCGAGGCCACGATAGGCGCCATCATTCTCGAGCCGGTCCAGGGCGAGTCCGGCATACACCCGCTGAGCGAAGCGTTCTGGAATCGTGCGTGTCAGCTGGCGCATGCACGCGGCGCTGTGGTTATCGCCGATGAAGTGCAGTGCGGCCTCGGCCGCACCGGGCGCTACTTCGCCTGCCAGAAATTTGCCGGGAAGCCGGACATCATGGTTGTGGCGAAGCCGCTGGCGGGCGGCGTGCCGCTCGGCGCGGTGCTCGCCACCGAAGAAGTCGCGTCGACCATGTCGCCCGGGCTGCACGGCACGACGTTCGGCGGAGGCCCGCTGGCCTGCGCCGTGGCGCTCGAATTCCTGCAAACCGTGGACGAGGAGCGCCTGCTCGAGAATGTCCGCGCGCGCGGCGCACAGCTCCGCGAGGGCCTCGAAGCCCTGAAGAAGAAGTTCAGCTTCATCCGCGAGATCCGTGGCGAGGGCCTGATGCTTGGCGTCGAGTTAAGCGTCGAGGGCGGTCCGTACGTGACCGAGGCGCTCAAGCGCGGTCTGCTGATGAATTGCGCGCACGATACCACACTGCGCCTGCTGCCGCCGTTCGTGATCACCGCGGCGCAAGTGCGGGAGTTTCTGAAGCTGTTCGAGACCGTTCTGGCCAAGACGCCGCGAGTGGTCCCGGAGCCCGCGCCGGTTCATGCTGCCGGCAGGTCTCTCGAGCGCCCTGCGGCCCCGCCCCGTACCGGAGGGTTCGGGGCCGCGAGGTGAGCGATGACGACCCCGGCAGCGCCCGTGGTTCTGCCCAACAATGATCTGCTGACGGGCGCGGAGTGGGACCCGGAAAACCTGCGAACGCTCCTGCGCCTAACCGGCGACTGCAAAACGCATCCCGAGCGCTACTCCAGCGCGCTGCGAGGGAAATCTTTCGCGCTGGTTTTTGAGAAGCCCTCGCTGCGCACGCGCGTGACTTTTGAGGTGGGCATACAAAGCATGGGCGGCGCAGTGATTTTCCTCGACCACACCCAGGCGGGACGGCTCGGCGAGCGCGAATCCATCCCGGACGTGGCGCGGAACCTCGACCGCTGGGTGCAGGGCATCATCGCGCGCGTGTACGATCAGACGGTGCTGGAAGAACTCGCGGCCCACACGAAGGTTCCGGTGATCAACGCCCTTTCCGACCGCTTCCATCCCTGTCAGGCGCTGGCCGACGTCTTCACACTGGAAGAGAAATTCGGCTCCGTGCGCGGCTTCAAGCTGGCCTACATCGGCGACGGCAACAACGTTTGCCACTCGCTGCTCCTGGCGGGCTCGCGGGTGGGCATTCACCTGCTCATTGCCACGCCGCCCAAGTACGAACCTGCCGCGGAAGTGGTCGCCGCGGCGAGGCAGGTGGGGGCCAAGACCGGCGCGAAGATCGACCTGTTTCACGACCCGCGGGAAGCGGTCGCGGGCGCGCAGGGCGTCTACACGGATGCTTGGACGAGCATGGGTTTTGAGGGCGAAGCGGTGGTGCGCGAGGCCATCTTCCGCCCGTACGAGGTTGACCGCAAATTGATGGAGCAGGCCGCGCCGGGCGCCGTCTTCATGCACTGTCTTCCGGCCCATCGCGGCATGGAGGTCACGGCGGAGGTGCTCGACGGCCCGCAGTCCATCGTTCTCGATCAGTCGGAAAACCGCATGCACGTGCAGAAAGCGATCTTGCTCACGCTGGTGAGTTAAGGAGAAACCATTGCCTAAAAAGATTGTTCTCGCCTATTCGGGCGGGCTCGATACCTCCATTATCATTCCGTGGCTCAAGGAAAACTACGGAAGCGAAATCGTCGCCATGATCGGCGACATCGGCCAGCAAGAAGACCTCGAAGGCGCCCGCAAGAAGGCTTTGGCCACCGGAGCGTCGGCCGCCTACGTCGAGGACTTGCGCGAGGAATTCGTCCGTGATTACGTCTGGCCCACGCTCCGCGCCGGAGCGGTTTACGAGCACTCGTACCTGCTGGGCACCTCGATGGCGCGCCCGCTGCTCGGCAAGCGGCAGGCGGAGCTGGCGCTCCAGCTCGGCGCCGATGCGGTCGCGCACGGCTGCACCGGCAAAGGCAACGACCAGGTGCGCTTCGAGCTGGCTTACAAGGCCATCGCGCCCCATCTGCGAATCATCGCCCCCTGGCGCGAATGGGCGATCGCCTCGCGCGAGGACGCCATCGCCTACGCCCAGGCACACGACGTTCCGGTCGAACAGACCAAAGCCAATATCTACAGCCGGGACCGGAATATCTGGCATTTGAGCCACGAAGGCGGCGTCCTTGAAGATCCGGCAAACGCGCCCGAAGAATCGATGTGGCAGTGGATCGCCTCGCCGGCAAACGCCCCCGACAAGGCCGAAGAAGTCGATATCGGGTTTGAGGCGGGCACGCCGGTTTCGGTAAACGGGATGAATCACCGGCCGGTCGATCTGCTCAACGCGTTGAATGAGGTGGCGGCCAGGCACGGCGTCGGCAGGGCCGATTTGGTGGAGAATCGCCTCGTGGGCATGAAGTCCCGCGGCGCCTACGAGACGCCCGGCGGAACGCTTCTCGTCGCGGCTCATCGCGAGCTCGAGGCCCTGACGCTCGATCGCGAGACCGCTCACTTCCAGCAAGGGCTCGCGCTGCGGTACGCCGAGATGGTTTATTACGGCTTGTGGTTCACGCCGCTGCGCGAGGCCTTGGACGCATTCTTCCGCGTCTCCCAGGAGCGCGTCACCGGCTCCATCGGGCTGCGGCTTCACAAGGGGACGCTGGTCGTGATTCGGCGCGTTTCTCCTTATTCGCTCTACCGCACCGACCTGGCCAGCTTCACCATGGGCCGCTACAACCCCAAAGACGCCGAAGGCTTCATCAACCTTTTCGCGCTGCCCGTCACCGTGCGCCCCACGAGGAAGGACGAGACAACTTCGCAGCGAACTCCAGACGCCAGGGGAAGTTGAGTCAAGCGAATGACCGAAAGAAAAGACGACAAGCTTTGGGGCGGTCGGTTCGACCGGGAACCGGACAAGGTCTTCTACGAGTTCCAGAGGTCATTTTCGTTTGACCGCCGGCTTCTTTCGTACGAAATCGCGGTGGACTGCGCCTGGGCGAAAGGTCTCGCCGCCGCGCATTTGCTCACCCGCGAAGAAGCCGAGGAAATACTCGCTGGGCTCAAGGCTATCGTCGTCAGAGCTGCTTCGGATCCCGCCTGGCTCGATGGTTCGGACGCCGAAGACGTGCACCACTTCGTGGAAGCGGCGCTGGTCGAGCGCCTTGGCCCGCTCGGTTGGAAGCTGCACACCGGACGTAGCCGCAACGAACTGGTGGCCGCTGATTTTCGCCTGTTCGTAAAGGATGCGGCCACCGGCCAGGAGCGGCGCGTTTCTGCGCTCGTCGAAGCGCTCGCGGAGCAGGCGGAGCGGAATCTCGGCGTGCCGATGGCCGGCCTGACGCACATGCAGCACGCCCAGCCGATCCTGCTTTCGCATTTCTTGCTCGCGCATGCCGAGAGTTTTCTGCGCGACCTCATTCGCTTGCGCGCCGCCGCCGCGAGCGCCGACGCTTGCCCGCTCGGATCGGGCGCGTTTGCCGGCGCGGCGTTTCCCATCGACCGCAATCTCCTGGCGCGCGAACTGGGCTTTTCGCGGATCACGGCGAACAGCTTGGATGCCGTGAGCGATCGCGATTTCGCGCTCGACTACCTTTTCGCGCTCGCCGGAATTTCGACGCACCTATCGCGTCTCGCCGAAGACATGATCCTGTTCGCATCGCAGGAGTTCGGCTACGTCTCCTTGCCGGATGAATACACGACCGGCAGCAGCCTGATGCCGCAGAAGAAAAATCCCGATTCGTGGGAACTGATCCGCGGCAAGACCGGCCGGATCGTCGGCGCCCTCACGGGTTTGCTGGTGACGCTCAAGGGCTTGCCCTCGAGCTATCAGCGCGATCTCCAGGAAGACAAGCTGCCGCTCTTCGCCGCGCACGATGACGTCGCGGCCATGCTCGCAGTTGCCGCGGGCGCCGTGGCCGAAACAGTGTTCCGCGCCGAACGCCTGCGTGCCGTGGCCGCATCCGATCCCGGTTTGCTGGCGACGGAGCTCGCCGATGCCTTGGTTCGGCGCGGCGTTCCCTTTCGCCAGGCACACGACGCCGTGGGCAAGATTCTGCGCGACGCCGAAAAACAGGGCCGCGCCTGGACCGAACTCTCTCTCGAAGAATTGCGCCGGTCGGGGCCGGAACTGGACGCCACCGCTCGCGCCGAGATCACACTTGAGGGCGCGCTCGCTCGCCGCGCCGTGCCCGGTGGGACCGCTCCCGAGACGGTGCGCGAGGCGCTCGACGATTTGCGCCGGCGGCTGCGCCAAGTGGAGGCCCCGGCATGAAGATCCGCCGCGCGCGCGCTTCGGACGCTCCCGCCATTCACGCGATCGTTTCCGGTTACGCGGCCGAAGGGATACTCCTCCCTCGCGCACTCGATGAGATTCGGCGTCACGCGGCGCGCTTCCTCGTGCTTGTGGACGAAGAGGCCGGCAACGGCTCCGGTTCTCCGCCGGTCTATGGTTGCGTGGCTCTCGAGCCGTACGGCACCGCGCTCGCTGAAGTGCGGTCATTGGCCATTGCTCCGGAACGCCGCGGAGGAGGACTCGGCCGCCGTCTGCTTCGCGCGGCGATCCGCACCGCCAAGCGACGCGGCTGCGAGCGCGTCTTTGCCGTGAGTCGTTCGGAGCAATTCTTCTTGCGGCACGGCTTCACGCTCTCTTCGCGGCACGCGCTGCCCGAAAAAATCGAGCACGACTGCTGCACCTGTCCGAAGGAGCGCACTTGCCGGCTGATGGCCGTGGTCATGCCCCTCGGGAAGAATCGCGCCAAATTCCCCATTCTGGCCGAAGAGGCCGCGCCGGTGGCCGTATGAAACGCGTGGCGCTGCCTCGGGGTTTCCGTTTCGCCGCCGCTGCCTGCGGCCTGAAGAAGAGCGGCGCGCTCGATCTCGGCCTGCTGACGAGCGACGTCCTCGCGCCGGCGGCCGCCGTTTTCACGCGGAACCGTCTGGTCGCCGCCCCGCTCACCGTCTCGCGCGAGCACCTGCGCGCCTCCGGCGGCCGCATGCGCGCCGTCCTGGTGAACTCGAAGAACGCCAATTGCGCGACCGGCGCCGCCGGCCTGCGCGCCTCCAAAAAGACAGCCGAGGAAACCGCGCGCCTCGTCGGCTGCGCGGCGTGTGAAGTTTTTGTCAACTCGACGGGCGTCATTGGCGTCCCTCTGCCGGTCGAGAAGATTGTGCGCGCGCTGCCCGGTCTCGTCCGCTCGCAGCGGCCTTCCGCCGCGGCGTTCTCACAATTTGCGCGCGCCATCATGACCACCGACTTAGTCCCCAAATGGGCCTCGGCGGCATTTCGCATCGGCGGCAAGACGGTTCGGATCGCGGGATGCGCCAAGGGCTCGGGAATGATTCACCCGAACATGGCGACCATGCTCGCGTTCATCGCTGCTGACGCTGCCGTCGCGCCGGCGGTGCTCCAGCGCGCGCTTTCCGAGGTCGTCGGGCGCACATTCAATTCCATCAGCGTCGACGGCGACACCTCGACAAACGATACCGTCCTGTTGCTGGCCAATGGAGCATCCGGTTCCGAGGCGATCCGCGTGGGCAGCAAAGCGTATCGAGCGTTTCTCGTGGCGCTCGAAAGCGTTTGCCGTTCGCTCGCGCTCCAGATCGTGGCCGATGGAGAAGGCGCGCAGCGGGTGATCGAAATCGAAGTGCGCGGCGCGCGCACCGAGAGCGACGCCCGTCGCATCTCGGAAACGATCGCCACCTCGTCGCTCGTGAAGACGGCCTTCGCAGGGGGCGATCCGAACTGGGGCCGCATCCTCGCCGCAGCCGGGCGGGCCGGCGTGCCCATCGACCCGTCGCGCGCCACGATCATCATGGCCGGGGTTCCGGTTTTTCGCGCCGGCCGCCCGCTCGATTTCGACGAGCGCACCGCGAGCAAGAAGCTCCTCGTCAAGCACGTGCCCGTGGTTCTTGACTTGCGGGGCGGTCGCGCTTCGTTCCGCTACTGGACCTGCGACTTCACTGCCGAGTACGTGCGCATTAACTCCAGCTACCGGACCTGACGCGCTCTTTGCCTCCCGGCAATAGCCTCCAACGCGGCGTGCTCGGAGATCGCATGCAAGCGCTTGAAAGAAGCGCCCTTTTTCGAGATGATTCCTAGGACAACTGAAGGGTCAGTCTCATTCTTCGAGTAGCCTGGCTGTTCCGGACTGCCCGTGACTGGATCTCGCCACTTCAGTAGGAACCCCGGCCCCGATCGAAGGTCCGGGCAAAGGAGTCAGCCAGTGAAGAAGCTTTACGTGGGAAATCTTCCATTCACTGCGACGGAAGATGAATTGACCGAATGGTTCACGCAAACCGGAGTGACCCCGGCGGCCGTCAATGTGGTTCGCGACCGCTTCAGCGGGCAATCCCGGGGGTTTGCTTTCGTTGAGATTGCCAACGACGAGGAAGCCGACAAGGCCATCACGGCTCTCAACGGGCAGAACCTCGGCGGACGTGCTCTGGTGGTGAACGAAGCGCGGCCGCAGCGTGAAGGCGGCGGCGGCGGTGGACGCGGGCGCGGCGGCGGCGGTGGGCGCGGCGGCCATGGGGGAGGCGGCGGTGGACGCGGGCGTGGCGGGCGCGACCGCGATTGGTAGAGCGAAAAGCCCTTTCCTAATCCAGAATCTCAGGCTTCACGCCTAGTCCAGAGGCGCGCTGAGTAGGCGCGCCCCTCGGTCATTTCTCCGTGTGCCACGCACCGGCCATCTTGACGGCCGGAACCATCTCCACGCGGCCCAGCCGGTAGCGATAACGCTCGATCGTCAGCGTTTCCATGGCTCGCTGCACGAGCTGCGGCATGTTCAGCGCCGTCTCGGCCTCGGCGAGTTCTTCCGCTTTGGCGAAGAGGGCCGGCGCCTTCGGCAGGAAGACCGGACAGCAATCGTGAAACGGTTCGGCGGAAACGTCGAAGGTGCCGATGCGGCGAGCCACGGCCAGAATCTCGAGTTTATCGTCGCCGACGAGGGGGCGAAAAACCGGCAGGCGCGCGACGGCGCCCACCGCGGCCATGTTTTGCAGCGTTTGCGAGGCCACTTGGCCCAGGCTGTCGCCGGTCACGATGCCCTTGGCCTTCTCGATCGCCGCGATGCGTTCGGCAATCCGCAGCATCAGCCGGCGGTAAAGAAGAATGCGGAAATTCTCCGGCGCGCGCTGCACGATCTCGCGCTGCAGCGGTTCGAAGGGCACCAGAAACAATTTCGTGGTGAACTGCCAGGGCACGAGCCGCCGCACCAGTTCCCGCGCCACGTGCACTGAAGATTCGCCCGGTGCCGATCCGCCTCCCCAAAAATGCACGAAGGTGACGTGGGCGCCGCGCTTCATCATCTTGTACGCGGCCACCGCCGAATCGAATCCGCCCGAGAGCAGGCAGACGAGCCGTCCGGTGGTGTGCGGCGGCAAACCCCCGGCGCCGGGATGACGGTTGGCGTAGACGAGCACCGGCCCGGGAGTAATTTCCACGTGGAACGTTCGTTCGGGCTCGCGGAGATTCACTCGCACGTCGCGTCCAGCGGCGCGCAGTTTTTCCAGCAGGTAACCTCCGGCCTCCCGCTCAATCGCAAGCGCATGGACGGAAAACGTCTTGTCGCTACGCTTGGCGCGCACGGCGAACGACGCGAAGGTCCCCTCCTGGGCCTCTTCCCAGGCCGCTTCGCAAATTGCCTCGAGCGAGCGCCGCTCGCGTGGAATCAATCGCGCCACGCCGTAATAGGCGATGCCGGGTACGCGCTCCAGGCGCGCGATGGTCTCCGCAGTTGCGGCGGCATCGCGCAGCTCGATGATCATGCGGTCGCCGGGCTTGGTGATGCGCGCGACCGGCAAGCCTTCCAGCGCGTGGCGCAGAGCCATCCGCAGCTTGTGCAGGAAAAAGTTGCGGTTCCCCCCTTTGAGCCAGAGCTCGTGGTAATGGACGACGAGGAACGGACTATTCATGCGCGTTCGGCCCTGGCGGCCGCGATACGATCAGCGGAACCGGAATGCTTCCAGTATAGCAGCGCGCCCGCGGCTGAGGGACATTTGCACAGGCCGCTGGAACCGCCCTCGGCAGAAAGCTGCGCCCGCGGCGAAACCTCCTTGCCCGTGACGGGTTGGTAACAAAGGGAGATATTTCTCGCGCGTCCGGCCCGGCCTGGCGTATACGGATAGCCTATCCGGTCGGTCTGGCCCGGCCGGGGGGGAACCTTTTGGGTCGAAGCGGCATCGAATCCGCTGAGGGGACGACCCAAAAGCAGGAGACGACAATGTGGGTCAAGCGTGATTGGCAGCAGTTCTTCGAAGTTGCACGGCGCCCCTGGCAACGGCACCGTCCGCCGCGGCCTATCTATCCGACCGGAACGAACCGCGTGTGTCCCGCCGCGGGCTTCAGCTTCTCCGAGCTGGACGACGCCGGCATCAATCTGGATCTAGCCGAGCGCTTGGGGCTACCCGTGGACGGGAGCCGCATCGGGGCTTACGGGCCCAACGTTTCCACACTGCGCGACTTCGTGCGCACGTCCCGCCACGCTGCCTGAGCCGGTCCCAGACCATCAGCACTCATAGGGGTGCGTCCGCACCGCAAAATGCCGTAGAATGAGTGAGCTGACGCTATGACCTCGCCATTTCACATCATCTCGAATCTGGCATCGGCGCCTCTGCCTCCAGGAGAAGTTGCCGCGACGGAAAGCCTCCCGCCGAATGCGCATCCCCGGCCGGATTGGCTCCGCGTACGCTACTTCGGAGGGCACAATTATCACGAACTGAAGCGCATCATGCGCACGCTCGACTTGCACACGGTCTGCGAGAGCGCGCGCTGCCCCAACATGGGCGAATGCTGGGAACATCGCACCGCTACGTTCATGATCCTGGGAAACATCTGCACGCGCACGTGTGGTTTCTGCGCGGTGCCCTCGGGCAGGCCCGCCGGTCTGCCCGACGAAGACGAGCCGCGGCGCGTGGCCGAAGCCGCCGAGCGCATGGGTTTGCGCTACGCCGTCGTGACTTCGGTGAACCGCGACGACCAGTCCGATGGCGGCGCGCACATCTTCGCCCGCACCATCGAAGAAATCCGCCGCCGCGTTCCCGGCTGCAAGATCGAGGTGCTCATCCCGGACTTTCGCGGCGATTGGGACGCGCTCGGGACCGTCCTCGCCGCTCGGCCCGATGTCCTTGCCCACAACACGGAAACCGTTCCGCGGCTCTATCGCCAGGCGCGCAAGGGAGCCCTCTACGAGCGCTCGCTCGAGCTTCTCCGCCGCTCGAAGGAAATTGCCACAGACATTCCCACGAAGAGCGGGATGATGCTGGGCCTCGGCGAAGAAAAGCACGAGGTCCTCGCGGCGATGCAGGATCTTGCTGCGCAAGGCACCGATATCCTCACACTTGGCCAATACCTACAGCCCACGCGCGAGCATCTGCCCGTCGTTCGCTTCGTGCGCCCCGAGGAATTCGCCGAATACAAGCGCCTCGGCGAATCCATGGGCTTCAAGCACGTCGAATCCGGCCCGTTGGTGCGCTCCTCCTATCACGCCTTCGAGCAAGAAGCCGCCGCACGAGCGTAGTCCTGTCGCGGTGCGGTCTTCGTGCCGGCCTTCTCTCACCTTTTCTAGGGGATGTTACTTCTTCAGCTGGAAGCTAATCACGGCAAGGCCGAGGCCGGCGATTACACCCAGCACTGCCACGCCCGTGGGGATCTGGACGCTTTCCTGCCGCTGGACCGTGGCCTGAATGGTTCCGATCTTGAGCACTTCGTCTTTCTTCGTATAAGTGAAAGTCGGGTGGATGAGCGCGGCCACGCCGGCGAGCAGTAGAACTGCGCCGAGGACAAGAAGCAGCTTTGTCATTCCGCGAACCTTATCACAATTCTGCTCTGACCCGCGCGGGAAGATTTCACACACCCCGGCGCCGGTCGGGCGCGGGGAGCATTCCTGTAAGGGGAAAACCTTAACGGCCGACGCCGGCCGCTGCAGCCTTGGCCTTCTTGACCCTGGCTGCGCCAGTCGACTTGCGGCGCCGCTTCGTCCTGGACAACGAGGCGGGAGCTTCGCCGATCACTTCAGCCGACATGAGGCTGGTGACGAAGAGTTTGTGGCCGAAATCGTCGAAATCGATCGAGGTGCGATCGATGTCAGACGCCATGATGACTCCTACTCCGTACTGCTCGTGCTTGATGGTCTGTCCTTCCTGAAAAACCTGCACTGCGTCCTCCTCGACAAATCTTCTTCCCGGCATCAACTGGAATCTGCGGATGGGTTCGGGCCATCCCGGAACCCACCCAAAACGTCAGGCTAGAGGCTAACCACGCTGGCTGCTTGGAGGCCTTTGGATACTTGGAGCACCTCGAACTTTACTGTCTGGCGCTAGATGAAGCCATAAGCCTTTGATGCATTGGACCACTTCACGGTTCCTTGTTCCTTCACCTCCACAGCTTCTCTTCTTCAGATCTGTTTGCGTCTCGTGCTCCGTTCCGTCCGCAAGCTCAGCCGTCGGGCGCCTAGCGCACAAGAACAGGGCCGCTGGCCTTGCCATGCACCCCTCTGAACCAGTCAAAAGGCACGACAAAACCAACAAACAGCGTAGATATTACCACATTCTAGCCACACTGTCCAAGACAAGCAGTCCCTCTTCCTAATGGCGAACTTGGCGTACGCGATTGATTCCACTAATGTTATGGGAGCATTGTCCGTTCCATAGTTAGGTCTAGCTCCGCAACTCCGTCATCTGATTTAAGGGAGTTTCATCCCAAAAACAATATCGGACCGAATCTGTCTGACATCAGCTCTGTCTCTCTACTGTCGAAGTCGCAGAACCAGGACTGCTGGGCCGGGCTAATCGGCGCACGGCTTCACGTGCCGCTGAATTGGCATTACCCAAGAGCGATTGCCCTTATTCGGGCGGCTACAAGGGGTCCAAACTTGGGCGTTGCCGATCTCGTAGTGCGTCGAGCGGCGCGTGTTCCTGCCGGCCACCGGCGACGCTTCGACCACACTTCGGTCACTTCAGGTGGGTTCGAACGATTTCGATGACGTCATCGGCGGCTTCCACCGATGACTTTGAGTTTTTCGGCATGTGGTTCCGGATGTGGTCCTCCAAGAGCTCCCGCATCAGGCTATGGATCGCCCCGCGTGCCGCGGAGAGGCGCTGCAGCACGTCCGCACAAGACGCATCTTCCTCCAATGCCCGCTGCACGGATTCGAGTTGCCCAATGACCTTTTTGGTCCGGTTCAGGAGGTCCAATTTTTCTCGCGATAGGTGTGACATTTTTCTTGACTACCCTAGGGGGGTATGGTACCAAAACTTCGGGCTGGAAAAAAGCCCACGAGGACAGTAGACCCATGGAAGGCGTCATTCAAGAACCAGAACCTCCGGGTAGTAGAAGCTTCCCGGAGCTCCACGATGGGCGAGCATAGGATAGGGTGTTTTTCACCTCATTCCCGCTCGCTCCCGCGGAAAGAAGCGAACCCGAGCGAGTGGGAATCTCCGCAGCGGCTGTAAAGATCCCCACCCACAGAATCGATTCAAGGTGCGCGAGGCGTTCCGGCTTCGTTCGGCAGGAATATCTCGTGCGAGGGGGATCCGAACATGCGTCAATTCATCAGTGATTTTGCGAATGTTGGGGAACCCAAGAACCTGCACTGCGTTGGGTGCGCAGGGACGAGTCCAAGAATGCCCCGCTCGTCGCCGTTTGGGTTGATCCGGCGATGAAGGCTTTCGAGCGGGCCGTGAATGGTCAAATCCACGATAGCGGTGAAGCGGAAATTCCCTCTTTACCCGAGGAAGCTCATGGTGCTGCGCAGCTATCTGATTCTGGTGGTGGTGATGGTGGTGTACCATGTCATGGATTTGGCCGGTCTCTTCAGTCATTCTGCAAGGTGATGCGGATGCGAACCCTGGCCCCGGCGGTACTCGATAAGCGCTCGGCTTGCTCGCTGCTTTGGACTGCTCTCGTTGCGGTTTTTCTCTCGCCGGGATTCCTATCAGCGCAGCCGCAGGAACAATCCAGTGCGCCAGGAGCGCCGACGGAGAACCAACCGGCTGAGCAAGACCCACCGACCACGCTGCTGCCGCATCCCGAATCCGACCAGATCTGGGTTTCCGGGCAGGCCAACTTTGTATTTCAGTGGCATCCCGCGTTTCACTCTCCGTACTCCGGCACAAACAGTCTTTCACCCGCCGCACAGGAGGCGACCTCGCGAGTGCTCACCTTGTTCACGGGGTTGCGCCTCACCCGTTCGACGGAGTTGCTGTGCGACATTCAGGAAACCGGCGGTCACGGCATCGGCGAAGCCTTAGGGCTTGCAGGATTCACGAATCTGGACGTCGTGCGGAATCCGACTCTCACCAAGGTGCCCTACGTGGCGCGTCTGATGTGGCACCAGATCATTCCCCTGAGCCACAAGAGTCAAGCATCCGAGCGCAGTCCCCTGTCGCTCTTCAGTGAGCTGCCGGAGCGGCGGCTGGAGATCCGGTTCGGCAAGCTCAGCCTCGTGGATTTCTTCGACCTGAATGCGTACGGGACCGACAGCAACCTTCAATTCATGAACTGGGCCGTGGACAACAACGGCGCTTACGACTATGCGGCTGACACGCGCGGCTACACGTTCGCGGCCATGGTCGAATACCACGACCGGCGCTGGGCTCTGCGGTTCGCGGAAGGACTGATGCCCAAGGTAGCGAATGGCATCAACCTCGATGCGAACTTGGGCCGGGCTCACTCCGAGAACGTCGAGTTCGAGCTGAACGGATCGCCGATTCGTCATCAGAAGAGTGTGCTCCGGCTGCTCTCCTACGTGAATCACGGCAACATGGGCAGCTACCGCGACGCCATTGACGCTTTCCTTGCTGGCCGCACGCCCGTGCCGGATATCACCGCCCATCCGCTTCAAACGACGACCAAATACGGTTTCGGAGTCAACTTCGAACAGCCGCTCAATGATTGGCTCGGACTTTTTGGGCGTTGGGGTTGGAACGAAGGACAGCACGAGTCGTACGCCTATACCGAAATCGATGGGACGTTCCAGCTTGGCGCTGGAGCGAATGGAAAGCGGTGGCACCGCAAGCTAGACCGCGCGGGCCTGGTGTTCGTCACGAACGGAATCTCACGTGACCACCGGCAATACCTGGCTTTGGGCGGGCTCGGCTTTGTGCTCGGAGACGGCCGTTTGAACTACGGGCGCGAAACGATCGTGGAGACCTACTACACGGTTCATCTGTGGCGAGGAATCTTCCCCTCGTTCGGACTCCAGCATATCAACAATCCGGGATACAACCGGGATCGCGGTCCCGTGCTCGCGCCCGACGTCCGGTTCCACGTCGAATTCTGAGCCCTACGAGCAATTTCGCCGAGCCTGCGCGGAAACCGCGCATTCTACGAGCGCTGGAAAGCGACGGTCCTTGCCGTGTGGCAGAATAGAAGCGCATGGCGCAGGCACTGAGTTCGGCGGTAGGAGCTGCAAATCTCGTGGCTGAGGAGAGCGAGCGCGTGTTCGATGCCTACCGCCGCTGGGGCTACCTCGAAGCAAACCTCGATCCGCTCGGCTTCCTGAAGCCCGAGCCGCATCCGGATTTGCCAAAGGCCGGCGAGATTGCCGAGCAGGCGCGCAAGTTCTATTGTGGCACGATTGGCGCCGAGTTCATGCATCTCCCCGACGCCGCGCGGCGTAACTGGATCGCCGGGCGCCTCGAGGCCGAGTCCGCCGTCGTCGACCAGAAGAAAATCCTCGAGCGATTGATCCGCGCCGACCTTTTCGAGCAAGTCCTCCAGGCGCGTTACCTGGGCACGAAGCGTTTTTCGCTCGAAGGAGTCACCGCGCTGATTCCGCTCCTCGACGAAATCCTGAATGCCGCGGGCAGACTAGGTGCGGCGCAAGCGGTGATGGCGATGAGCCACCGCGGGCGTCTCAGCGTGATGGCCCACATCGTCAACAGGCCGGTGCATGAGGTGGTGGCCGGGTTTGAAGACGTGGACCCGCGCAGCGTCCTCGGTGCGGGTGACGTGAAGTACCACATCGGTGCGACCGGTTCCTACAAGACCGCGGCCGGCGCGACGCTCGGCATTCATCTCGTCTCCAATCCAAGCCACCTCGAAGCGGTCGATCCAGTCGCCCTGGGCCGCGCGCGCGCCAAGCAGACCCGCATCGGCGCCGAGGGCCGCCGCAAAATTCTCCCGGTGATCATGCACGGCGATGCGGCGTTTGCCGGGCAAGGCATCTGGGCGGAGACGCTGAACCTCACTGATCTGGAAGCCTACTCCGCCGGCGGCGCCGCCCACATCATCGTGAACAACCTCATCGGGTTCACGACGCGGCCGGATCAGCTCCACTCCTCGCGCTTCGCTTCGGATTTGGCCAAGCGCCAGTCCGTTCCGGTGATCCACGTAAATGCCGAGGACCCCGACGCGGTCGCGCGCATCGGCCGCGTCGCCGCCGAATACCGGTACGCGTTCGGCAGCGGCATCGTCATCGACCTGATCGGCTACCGCCGCCACGGCCACAGCGAGATAGACGACCCGACCATCACCCAGCCGCTCCTCTACAAGAAGATCAACGAGCATCCCCCGCTCTGGAAACTTTACGCAGAGCGGATCGGTGCGGACGCGGCCCCGGTGGCCGCGGCCGTGCGTTCCGAGTACGAAGCCGAGCAGGAGAAAGCCCGAACGCTGCAGAAAACGCCGTCGTTGCGGCAATTGCCGCGCTATTGGTCGGAGTACAAGCGGGGCCGCTACGATCCCAGCTACGAAGTGGACACCGGGCTCGCGCCCGAGCGCCTCGCGGAGATCACCGGCCGGCTCGTGCGCGTGCCGGAGGGCTTTCACATCCATCCTAAGATCGCCCGCCTTCTCGAGCAGCGCGGCGAGATGGGCCACGGGCGGCGTCCGGTGGACTACGGCTTCGCCGAAGCGCTGGCCTTTGCCTCGCTGCTGCTCGAAGGCAATCCCGTCCGGCTCACCGGACAGGATTCGGAGCGCGGCACGTTCAACCAGCGCCACGCGGTTCTTGTGGACACCGAGACCGAGGAACATTACCTGCCGTTTGCACATCTCGCTTCCGCCCAGCCCTTTTGCGAGATCCACAATTCCACGCTATCCGAGGGAGCTTGCCTCGGCTTCGAGTACGGCTTCAGCCGCGATTATCCCGAGGCGCTGGTGCTCTGGGAGGCCCAGTTCGGCGATTTCGCCAACGGCGCGCAGGTCATCATCGACCAATTCATCAGCGCCGGCGAGGACAAGTGGGACCTGCCCTCGGGAGTGGTGCTGCTGCTGCCGCACGGCTTCGAGGGCCAGGGCCCAGAACACTCGAGCGCGCGCATCGAGCGCTTCCTGCAACTCGCCGCCGAGGATAATCTCCAGGTCTGCCAGCCGTCTTCCGCGGCGCAGTACTTTCATTTATTGCGGCGGCAGGTGCGGCGTCACTGGCGCAAGCCGCTGGTCGTTTTTACGCCGAAAAGCATGCTGCGGCATCCCGCAGCGTGCTCGGCGATCGAGGAATTCGCGAGGCCGCGCTTTCTGCCGCTCGTTCCCGACGCCGAAGTGCGTGACGCGCAGCGGGTCCTGATCGCTTCGGGCAAGGTCGGCCACGAACTCAAACTCGAGCGCCGTCGGCGCAAGGATGCTTCCACTGCGATCTTTTTCCTCGACCAGCTTTACCCGCTGCCGCGCGCGGAGATCACTGCGGCCATCGAACAGCATCCGCACGCACGCGAGGTCGTCTGGGTGCAGGAGGAGCCCGCGAACATGGGCGCCATCTCCTACGTTTTGCCTCGTCTCGAACGCCTCGCCGGAGGACTCCCGGTGCGCTCGGTGCGGCGCTCGCGGAGCGCCAGCCCCGCTACGGGGTCCGCCAAGGCGCACGAGCTCGAGCAGAAGACCCTCCTGACGCTGGCCTTCGCCACCCGGCTGGAGAGCTGAACGGGCGAGCATCCATTCATCGCTTGTTCACAAACTCATAACTGGATTGTCACCATGGCGGGGCCGCGGCTTGCGAGAATCGCTGGGCTTAAAGGGCCAGCAGGTACCACAAAGGCGCGGTCTGCGATAGACTTGCGCCAATGCGTAAGCCCGCGCGCCACATTCCGATGAAGCGCATCCTGATCATCGAGGACGACCGCGATATCGTTGAGTTGGTCCGCTACAACCTCGCCAACGAGGGTTATCAAATCACGGCGGCGCTCGACGGCAGCACCGGCTTGGCCGCGCTCAGGAAGTCTCCGCCCGACCTGCTGCTTCTCGATCTGATGCTTCCCCGGATTTCGGGCCTGGAGATCTGCCGCGAGATCCGGCGCGACGAGACGCTCAACCGCTTGCCCATCCTGATGCTCACTGCGCGCGGCGATGAAGCCGACCGCGTCGTCGGCCTCGAAATGGGCGCCGACGATTACGTCACCAAGCCCTTCAGCCCGCGCGAGCTGGCCGCGCGCGTCAAGGCGCTGCTGCGGCGCGCCGAGCCGCCGGCGGAGATGCCGCGCCTGCTCGAAGTCGGCAAACTGGCCATTGACCCGGCCTCGTACCGCGTGTCGCTCGCCGGCAAGCCGGTCACGCTCAGCACGCTCGAATTTCGTCTGCTTTATTATCTGGCTTCGCGCCCCAACCGCGTCTTTACCCGCGATCAGTTGCTCGACGCCGTCTGGGGCACCGATCGATTTGTCACGCCGCGCAGCGTGGACGTGTATGTGCGCCGCTTGCGCGAGAAAGTCGAGCAGGACCCCGAGCAGCCCGCCCACCTCAAGACAGTTCGCGGCGCCGGCTACTTGTTTGAAACCCGTGCGGCTTAACCTCTTTTGGAAGCTGGGCCTGATGTTCCTGGCCTTGTTGCTAGGAGTCTTGCTGGCGGTGGATTTCTACGCCGAGCGCACGTTGCGGCATGGCTACGAGCGCGCCGGCTTCGAGCAACTCGCCGCGATCGCACGCATCGCCCTGGCCCGCCCGCCGGAAATCCCGTCGCCACCGCCCACCACTCTTGGTGGCCTTGAAAGCCTGAACTCCTGGACGCGGGAGATGGCCGCGAGCGGAGCCCGCGTCACCGTCATCTCTCCGAGCGGCCTGGTTCTCGCCGATTCCCAGGCCGAGCCCGCCACCATGGAGAATCACGCCCATCGCCCCGAAATTCGCGCCGCCTTTGAAGGCGGCCAAGGCCAATCCGTTCGGCCCAGCGTCACGCTCGGCCGTGATCTTCTCTATTACGCCGTGCGGCAAGATCTGCCCGGCGGCTCTGCGGTGGTCCTGCGCTTTTCGCTGCCGCTGGCCCGCATGGACGAAGAGTTGAGCCAGTTCCGCCACCGGCTCTGGTTGGGCTCGCTGGTCATTCTCCTGGTCGCTGGTGGCGCGTCACTCACGCTCTGGCATAGCTTCTCGGGACGCGTCGAGCGTCTGAAGCGATTCTCGCAGCGCGTGGCCTTGGGCGATTTCCGGCCCCTCGCTCTCGAGCGCCGCGGCGACTCGCTCGGTGATCTGGCCCTCTCACTTAACGAAACCGCCGCTCACCTGGACCAGACCATCCGCACGCTCACCGAGGAGCGCAATCTCTCTGCCGCGATCCTGGCAAGCATGGTGGAGGGCGTCGCCGTGATCAACGGGGGCGAGCGACTGGTCTTCGCCAATCGCGCCTTCACCGAGATTCTGGAACTTGACGTCGCGCCCAAAGAAGGCAGTTCGCTCGTCGAGGTCGCGCGCCAGACCGAGATTATCGCCGCAGTGCGTCGGGCGCTCAGCGCACAAGCCGCGGTGCATGGCGAGATTGCCACGGGCACGGTGCGCCAGCGGTATTTTGCGGTCAGCGTCAGCGCGGTGAAGGCCGGGGCGTCGAGCGGAGCGGTCATCGTGTTGCACGACATCACCGACCTGCGCCGGCTCGAGCGCGTTCGCCGCGATTTCGTGGCAAACGTATCGCACGAGTTCAAGACCCCTCTCACCGCCATCCAGGGTTTTGCGGAAACGCTTCTGGGAGGGGCGCTCGATGATCAGGAAAATCGCCGCCGCTTCCTCGAAATCGTCCTCGAACACGCCCGGCGCCTCGCGCGCCTGACCGACGATTTGCTCGAGCTTTCCCAGATCGAGGCGGAGCGCTTCGAGCTCGAAATCCGCCCGCTGCCCGTATGCCAACTCCTCGAAAGCTGCATCGAGACGACGCGCCTCCGTGCCGCGGAGAAGCAGCTCGCTCTCGCCGCCGAGTGCCCGCCGGGTCTGCCCGATATCGCCGGCGACCGGCGCCGCCTCACCGAAGTGCTGCAGAACCTCCTCGACAACGCCGTGCAATACACGCCCTCAGGCGGCAAGATTGAGGTTCTTGCACGCACCCAGGGCCGCGAGGTGCAGTTCACGGTCAACGACACGGGCATCGGGATTCCCAAGGCCGAGCAGGCTCGCATCTTCGAGCGCTTCTACCGCGTGGATACGGCGCGCTCGCGGGAAGTCGGCGGCACCGGACTGGGCCTGTCCATCGCCAAGCATATCGTCGAAGCCCACGCCGGGCGCATTTGGGTCGAGAGCGAGCTCGGGCAGGGCTCAAGTTTCCATTTCACCGTGCCGGTCTTTGATGCGGCGCGCCTCAGCGCCTCTCACTCGTAGAGCATATTCACGCCTCCTTTACTTGACCGTAATCGTGCCGCGCGATTCTTGGCCAGCGGCTGCAGGAAGGTCCCCGGCTCCGGTCACCCGCCGGGAGACCGCAGCAGCCGCGGAAAGGGCGCCTCATGAGCATGGCGGCATCCGCCGAAGCAGTTCTGTATGAAACGCTGATCAATTATCTGAACTCGATGGCGCGGCTGGTTGAGGGCAGCTTGGGCCGCGCGCTCGAGGCCATTGTGGACCTTCACCATCCGCGTACCGCGGCGCTCCCCGGAGAGATTTTCCTTGTCGAGCCGCGCATCAACGAAATGGAGATCGTCATCGACGAACACGCCATCCGGCTGCTCCGCCGCGGCGAGCTCGACGAGGATGAGGTTCGGCTCATCGTCGTGGCCTTGAAGATTACCAATGATCTCGAGCGCATCGGGGACCTGGCCGTCAATATCGCCGAGCGCGTAATCTCACTTCGAGAGCTGCCGGCCGCGGACGCACCGGAGGAGCTTGCGCCGATGGCCACCGCCGTCCGCTCCATGGTCAGCAAGAGCCTGGGCGCGCTGATCTTCCGCAACGTGGAAATGGCTCTGCGGGTGCTGGAGAGCGACGACACCGTCGATTGCTACCGGGACCGCATTTTCGAGCACATGCTCGGGCTCATGACCAACGAAACCGCGCTCGTCACCCCAGGAATGCAGTTCATCCTTGCGTCTCGCTATCTCGAGCGCGTCGCCGACCACGCGACGAACATCGCTGAAGACATCATCTTTTGGGTGCGGGGGCTCGATGTGCGCCATGGCCGGGCGGTAAGGCCGGCGGCGAGGGAATCCACCGCCGTTATCGAGAATTCATCCGCCTGTGATTCGGGTGTGACTCCGGTCGAGTAGTCTCGCGCTCGTTAGGTCTTCACTGCACAACCCACCTGGGGCCGGCGCTCCCCTGGCGTTCGGCCCCTTTCTCTTGCATCCCGCAGTTCGACGTGGCCGGTAACGTCGCATCCTGGGTTCTCATGCCCGGGCCTAGCCCCGCGGCAGGCGGGTCGCCCTCATTCGGCATTTCTTCCAAGACTCAAGCCGTTGTAACAGTCCTTTAACATTCGCAAACGAAGATTCTTCGCCGAAGGGCGACTCTTCAAGAGAGGACGGAACCTATGAATTCAAAGAGACTTGTGTGCCTTCTGGCACTCGCGGCGCTGGCCGCCGGAGTTGCCTTGGCGCAGGGCTCGATGCTTATCAACGGCGCCGGGGCCACTTTTCCCTACCCCATCTATTCGAAGTGGTTTGACGAATATCACAAGAACACGGGCGTGCAGATCAACTATCAATCGGTCGGCTCGGGTGCAGGCATCAAGCAGCTTTTGTCGGGTACCGTGGATTTTGGTGCGAGCGACAAGCCGATGTCGGACAAGCAGCTTGCCGATTCCAAGGTGAAAATTCTGCATTTCCCCACGGTCATGGGCGCGGTCGTCCCCACGTACAACATCCCCGGCGTCAGCACTGAACTGAACTTTACTCCCGAAGCTCTCGCGGGCATATTCCTCGGTAGAATCACGAAGTGGAATGACCCGGCCATCGCCGGTGTTAACAAGGGTGTCAGCCTCCCCGGCAATGACATTGTTGTTGTTCACCGCGCCGACGGCAGCGGCACTACCTTCATTTGGACTGACTACCTTTCCAAGGTCAGCGACGATTGGAAGACCAAGGTCGGCGCAGACACTTCGGTCAACTGGCCCGTCGGCCTCGGCGGCAAGGGCAACGAAGGCGTCGCCGGCCAAGT
Source organism: Candidatus Acidiferrales bacterium (assembly GCA_049514555.1). Taxonomy (GTDB): domain Bacteria; phylum Acidobacteriota; class Terriglobia; order Acidiferrales; family UBA7541; genus JBEKUY01. The sequence continues at coordinate 416,938 of JBEKUY010000002.1, read as the reverse complement.
GAAGCAGCAGCCGAATTCGATCGGTTACGTCGAGCTCATCTACGCACTTCAGAACAACATGTCCTTCGGCAAGGTGAAGAATGCCGCAGGAGTGTTCGTCAAAGCGGATTTCGCTGGGGTGAGCGCAGCAGCAGCGGGCGCGGCCAAGACCATGCCTGATGACTTCCGTGTTTCCATCACCAACGCCCCCGGCAAGACATCCTATCCGCTTTCGAGCTTCACCTGGCTCTTGATCCCGGCACAAGTCTCCGACGCCGCCAAACGCGATGCCCTCAAGGGTTTCCTCAAATGGATGCTCGTGGACGGGCAGAACTATGCCGAGCCTCTTTCGTACGCGAGGCTGCCGAAAGAAGTCGTCCAAGAAGAATTGAAGGCGATTTCTTCGATCCAGTAACTTGGCCACGGCGACCACAACCGTTCCGGGCGGCGCGAATCCATCGGCGGGCTCGCGCCGCTTTCTGTCCCGGCTGCGTGAGGGTGACGAAATCGCTCGACTGATCACCCTCATCTTTGCCGGTGTCGTTGTGCTCATCGTGGTTGCGCTGGTCTATCAACTCTGGAGAGACTCCGTTTTGCCTCGGCACAAGTTCGGCTGGCACTTCTTTGTCACCGGTGTTTGGGATCCGGTCTTCGATCAATTCGGCGCCTTACCCTTCATTTATGGCACCGTGGTTACCTCGGCCGTCGGGCTGCTCATCGCCGTGCCGCTTGGCTTGGGTGCCGCCATCTTTCTTGCCGAGCTGGCCCCGGCAAAGATCTCCGACACGCTGACGTTCTTCATTGACCTGCTCGCCGCAGTCCCCAGCGTCATCTACGGCCTTCTCGGGGTGTTCATCCTCGTGCCGCTCCTCCGCCAGTACGGCGAGCCGGCTCTCGGCAAGACTCTCGGCTTTCTTCCGCTTTTCCAAGGGCCTCCTTTCGGTGTGGGTTTCCTCGCCGCCGGTATCGTTCTCGCTGTCATGGTGATTCCGTTTATCATTTCTGTCTCGCGCGAGGTGCTCCTATCGGTCCCGCGCGAACAACGCGAAGCGGCGCTCTCGCTGGGCGCCACGCGTTGGGAATCGACCTGGAAGGTCGTCGTGCCGTTTGCGCGCACTGGAATTTTTGGCTCGATCTTTCTGGCCCTTGCCCGCGCCCTCGGCGAAACCATGGCCGTCACCATGGTCATCGGCAATACCCCCAAGATCAGCGCCTCGCTCTTCTCGCCGGGGTATTCCATCGCCGCGGTCATCGCCAATGAATTCACCGAGGCCACCGGAGACCTGTACCTGCAAGCACTGGTCGAGCTCGGCCTGGTTCTCTTCCTGCTTACGTTTATTTTGAACGGTCTCGCGCGCATTCTGATTCTTCTCACCGAGCGCCGCGGCGCGGGAGTGCACGCATGAGCGGCGAGATGACCATCCGGCTCCGCTGGCGCAAGATTGTCAGCGCCGTCATGCTGACGCTCACCGGTGTCTGCGCGGTGGCGGCGGTATCCGTGCTCTTCTTCATCCTCGGGTACCTCGTCTATCACGGCGGCCGCTCGATTAACTGGGACTTCTTCACGAAGCTGCCCACGCCGGTCGGTGAAAGCGGCGGGGGCATGGCCAATGCCATCGTTGGCAGCGCCAAGCTGCTGCTTCTGGCCTCGCTCGTCGGCGTGCCCGTTGGCTTCTTCGGGGGCGTGTACCTCGCTGAGTTCGGCGGGCGCACGGCGGGCTTCGTCGTGCGCTACTGTGCCGACCTGCTGAACGGCGCGCCGTCCATCGTCATCGGCATTTTCGCCTACGCGCTTCTGGTGCTGCCGTTCAAGCACTTCTCCACGATCGCCGGCTCGTTTGCGCTGGGCATCATGATGATTCCCATCACGCTGCGCAGCACCGAGGAATTCCTCCGCACCGTGCCCGGCGCGCTCCGCGAAGGCGCGATGGCTCTGGGCGCGAGCAAGTGGCGCACCATCGCCACCGTCATTGTGCCCGCGGCCTACCGCGGAATCCTTACTGCCGTGCTTCTCGCCCTCGCCCGGGTTGCCGGTGAGACCGCGCCATTGCTCTTCACGGCGTTCAGCAACCGGTTTTGGAGTCCCGGGTGGAATCAGCCCACGGCATCCTTGCCCGTCATGATCTTTACGTATGCGGTGGCGCCGTATGACGACTGGCACCGTCAGGCGTGGGCCGCCGGACTGGTCTTGCTGGGACTCGTGCTTGTGGTCAACGTCATCGCGCGGGGCGTTCTCGCCCGCGGCGTTTCGGTCCCGAGGTCTTAGCTAACATGAACGCTACCGCAAAAGCATCTCTCTCGATAAACTTGCCTCTTACGAGCGAAAAGAGCCATGAAATGACTTCCAAGCCGCCCTTGCGCATGGACATCTCGAAGGTTAACTTCTTCTACGGCAGCAAGCAGACGCTGTTCGACATCAGCATGGGCGTTGCCAACAATCACGTCACCGCCCTCATCGGCCCGTCCGGGTGCGGCAAGTCCACGTTGATCCGCACGCTGAACCGCATGCACGAGACCGTCCGCAATGCCCGCCTCCAGGGCGAAATCCTCCTCGACGGCCAGAACATCCTCACGCAGGACGTCACGCTTCTCCGCCGCCGCGTGGGCATGGTCTTTCAGCGGCCCAATCCATTCCCCAAGTCTGTATTCGACAATGTGGCTTACGGCCTCCGCATCAACGGCTCCAAGAAACCGCTCGCTGAGGCGGTCGAGTCCAGCCTGCGCCGCGCCGCGCTGTGGGATGAAGTGAAGGACCAGCTGCACAAGTCCGCCTACGAGCTGTCCGGCGGGCAGCAGCAGCGCCTGTGTATCGCGCGCGCCCTGGCCGTTGAGCCGGAAGTGCTCCTGCTCGACGAACCCTGCTCCGCCCTCGATCCCATCAGCACGGCCAAGGTTGAGGAACTCCTCGTCCAGCTCAAAGAGACCTGCACCATCGTCATCGTCACCCACAACATGCAGCAAGCGGCCCGCGTCAGCGACTTCGCGGCCTTCTTGCTCTTGGGGCAGTTGATCGAGTTCAGTTTGACACCACAGCTCTTTACTACCCCGTCCGATCCGCGCACGGAGGCTTACATCACCGGACGCTTCGGATGAGCGCCGCGCCCGGCGAAAGGAACTTATGGAACGTCATTTCGAACGCGACCTGAACGAGCTGAAGGAGCGGCTGCTGTGGATGGGCGGCTTGGCCGAGCGCGCCGTGCACCAGTCGGTGCACGCGGTGCTGGATTCCGACGAAGCGCTGGCCAAGCGCGTCCTCGACGAGGAAGACGCCATCAACGAGCTGCAGCTCGAGCTGGATGACCGCGTGGTGCAGCTCCTCGCGCTGCATCAATTGATGGCCGCGGACCTGCGCTTCGTCCTGGCCGTCTCGCGGATCAATAACGACCTCGAGCGCATCGGCGATCAAGCCGTGAACATCGCCCAGTCCGCCCAGCGCATCCTGCGGCACCCGCGCGTCAAGCCCTACGTGGACCTGCCGCGCATGAGCGAAGTCGCCGAAGGAATGGTGCGCGACGCCCTCAACGCCGTCGTCCGCCGCGACGTGGACCTCGCCAAGAGCGTCCTCGCCCGCGACGATCAGGTGGACCACTACCGGGATCAGATTTTCCGGGAATTGCTTACCTACATGATGGGCGATTCAAGCGTGGTCTTTCCCGCTTTTGAGCTGATCCTGGTGGCCAAGAACCTCGAGCGCATCGGCGATCACGCCACCAATATCGGCGAAGACGTCATCTACCTCGTCCAGGGCCAGGACGTCCGCCATCCCACGGTGGACCGCCGCTAGGCTATTCGATCTTCACAGGGCCCATTGCTTCACGCATTGCGCGGAACGCCTCGGAATCCCGCTGTGCGCCGTCAAAGTGCCCTTCCGGGTACTGGCGCATGAGCTGGATTGTCATGAAGCTGCCGCGCAGAACGCTCGAGTCGTGGCTCGACCACAGTTTGCTCGTTGTACGGTTCCCGTACCGTTCGATGATCATGCGGGAAAACTTCGGCGCTTCTCGCGGGTCATACCCGTGCGCGATGATGTTTTGTAGCCCAAGACGGTCCGCTTGGTTTTCCAGCTCGCGCTGATGCCCGTTGACGATGGCGACCATTCCCAATCCTGAGAGAAACTGCCCCAAATCCCCGATGTAAACGCCGGCGGCCGCAGCACCGATGTCAGCGGCCAAGCCCGCGATCAATAAACTGATTCGCTGGGGCCGCGTTTCATGTACTTCACGCCAATAGTGCGCCTGCAGAACGTGCGAGATTTCGTGGCTCAAGACGAAAGCGAACTCTGCTTCGTTTTCCACGGCCCCCAGCAGCCCGGTGTTGACCAAGATTGTGCCGTCGGGAAGAGACTCGGCGTTGATCGAGGAGTCTTCAACCACAAAGAACCGGAACTCGACAGGCCAGGCCTTTGTGTAGGCCTCGGCGGGGAGGAGCGACTTCCCAAGTTCTCGAACGTAGGTTTGCACTTCCGCGACTGGAAAAAGCTTCAGGCGCCCATCCACCTTTTTGCCCCGGCGGAACTCGAGGATGTCGATGCCTGTTTGCGGGTCTTGGGCGCGGACCACTTCCATGCCATGCGGTAGCTTGAAAGCGTCCGGCGGCGCGGGTGGCCCAATCGATACGCGCTCGGCGACAATCCCCCCGTCCTTGCGCCGAAGCCCGGAGTAGTGGACCTCCAATCCGGCAATGGATGCTGGGTTTGCACCGGAAAGCGGATTTGCGCCTCCGGCGTTCGCTTGAACTGCTTTCAGTGTCGAGGGCCACTCGCGTTGCGATGAGGCTTCCAGTAGCAGATATTCGCCGTCAACATTCAGTCCGGCGGACTCGTTTCCTACAACTCGTTTGATGTCCGGCGGATCCTCTTGAAGATACGCCGCCCCGTGGGTCTTCTTGTTGGCTTCGCGCAGGTCTGCGTGGATCGTCTCTGCGGCAAACTGGTGATGATCCGTCCAGACGCCATCCGCCTCGATTAAAGCTCCCGGGACAAGCTCCGACGGCAGCAGGTCGCGCTCCCTGCCGTCAGCGTCCTGGCCGCTGATGTGCGTTCTTGCCCCAATATGGACCTGGTCGTCGAGGATGAGGATGGTCTTCTCATCTATGCGCCCGGTCACATACCCGTGCAGCCTCATCCTTACCGGGGGCGGTGCTTTCGGCGTTGCGCCCGCCGGCGCTTGCTGCACGACGATCGTGAACGCGATCATCCAGACCACCAGAACGCGGGAAAGCGCTCGGAATGCAGTGGAGCGCCCTCGATCCTTCTGGATGCAGACGGTTCGCTTCTTGCTATGCACTGCCTTCATGGTGTTCGAGCGCCTTCTTGATTTCCTTGGCGATCTGCTTGGCCGCAATCTTCGCCATAACGGTTTCTTTGACCCTCGGATCGATACGCACCTGGCTCTTCAACGTGGCCAGCGATTGCTTGTCGCTGCGCCGGGTCACGGTCGTTTCCAGCTTCAGTCTGCGGTAGCCCGACGAAAAGCCGATCAGGACTTCCTTGACGACGCTTCCCTTCTTGTATTCCGTGATGACTCCATCGATGACGATCGAAGCGGGCGCGTCCGCTTCCTCGACCGCCTCGCCTTCCCCGATCACCTGGGCGTAAATCTTCGTCTTGACCAATTCATTGCGAAGCTCGGCATAAAGGTAGTCAGTGAATTCGGGGGAGAGTTCTACCCCTTCCATGCGGGTGTAATGCCGCGCCTCCGCCGTTTTGAATTTTGCCACCGGCTCCTTCGCCGCGGCTGGTATGGCCAGGACGGCAAGAAGAACAAACATGAGATAGCGCACTGCGTCACCTCCAAAGTGAGTTGAACGTCACGATTTTGGGCCGGATGGTTCGTCCGCCGCTGGCGGAGCCGCCGCCGGCACAGTCGCCGGTGCATTCTCCGGCGGCTTCGCCAAAGCAACGACGGCATCGCGAAGCTGCGTGCCCCGCAAGAAATTCCGCAGAGCATCCTCCAGAGCAGCTTCGATGTTGGCTTCCACGTTTCGTTGAATATTCTTCTTCCGGATCGCGCCGTTGGCGATCGAGGTTCCGGAAGCCTGCACTTGCCGCGATTCACCGGTCTTGGGATTCTTCACAGTGGCGGCGAATTCCACCTTGCCGAAGAAATCCAGCCCCGATCCGTTTGCCAATCCGAAGTGAAATATGTAGATCTGCAACACCAGGTTCACTGAAGCAGCGTCCGGGGCAAGCAGACCGGCCGCTTTAAGTGAACCCTCGAAGGCCTCGCGTGCGATCTCAGTTGGCTGCCGGTCCAAGAAGACCCCACCCCGAGGCCGGTAAACAAGCAGAGGCTGCGGATTGCCCGAGCGATCGGTCACACTCGCAATAGCAAACTTCGGTGCCCCCGCGAACTTCTGCGGCACGACCGGGGCCGCCAGTGCCACGCTGATCGTGTTCTCCTTGGTCTGCTTCGGTTCATTGCCCCGCGCTGGCTCGCAGGCAAGAATCCAGAGCGTCAACGTGAGCGATGAAACGCAGAAAAGGAACTTGGTTCTCATGAGCACCTGAAAGAGGATTCAGTGCCGTGCAGTCTACCGTCGCGGCCCTCATTCATCAATCATAAAGATGACAAGCTCTGTTCAGGGGATCAAGCTCGCCCGCGGGTTATCTCGCGGTTCGCTCACCAACGCAGACAAGCCCGAACAGGAAGATGAAACTGCATATGGAAATCGCCATTCCGATCGTGCGGTCGCGCGTTCGCGTGAACGCCACGCGAATCCGGTTTTCGCCGCGCTCCACCGGGATGAGCATCTGCGTGGTCTGCTCGGGCTTCTCCGGACGCACCGCGCGCCCGTTCACCTCCACGCGCCACGCCGGGTAGTCCAGCAGCCGCAGCGCCACGCGCACCGGCTCCCGCGCTTCGATCGCGAGGAGCTTCTCCTCCGGCGCCCACCGCTCGACTCGAATCCTCGCCGCGCCTCGCGGAGCTGTTTCGTCGTCATCGCCCGTGCCGTGCGCTGCCAACAACGTGACCCGAGGCGCCTGTTGTTTCAGCTCGGAACGATCATCGCCGAGCGGATCGTATTCGTCTGTGCCCTCGTAGCCGTGGCCTGCCGCGATGGCTTGGCGCAGCGCCGGAATGTCCTGCGAATCCCACCACGCCTGCTGCGTCAGTAGCCCTCCTGTTCCCGCAAAGAGAGCCAAGACCAGCGCCGCCCAGACAACGCGGCGCCGGCCCGCCGCCACGGCCAGAAAGCAGGCCATCGGCGCCGCCAGCACGAAGAGCCATCGCCACGGGAATTGCAGGAACGCGATCTTCGGGAGCCACGTCCACAACAATCCGCTCAAGCGCAGCATCATGAACGTCGAAACCGCAGCGATTGCGAGCAGCATCCACCAGCAGTCGGCCGCTGTTCGTTCCTTTGTGGCGCTCCAGCGCCGGCGCGCGATCGCGGCCCCTGCTCCAGCGAGCACGATCATCCCGATCGCTGCTGTCGAGACGATAAAGTTGAACCAGGTATGCTCCGGATCGTCGGTCGACGTGAAAAGGAAGCTCTCCGCAGGCCGCAATCCTGAGGAGAGCACTTCGCTGATGCGCACCCAGCGCTGTTCGAGGATCGCCGGCATAAGATAGAAGGCTGTCAGCAGAAACCCAAGCGCCAGCGACAGCGCGCCGGCCACGAGCGGCCGCAGCGAGCGCCGCAGCCCAGCGCCCACAACAAAGATCATCGCGAGGCTGTAGCTTGCGAGCAAGCCCGCCGGCGCGTTGGCCAGCCAAATGGCCGCGAACGCAGCCGCTCCCAGCGCCACCGAGCGTGAGAAGCGAGGGAACGTGGAGCGCCCAGCAGGACGCTCTGCCTCCAGAACGATGTCGAACGCCGCGAGCAGCGCCAGCGGGTACACCGCCGAGGCCAGCGCCTCCGCATAATCGCTCCGCAGGTAGAACACCACCAGCGCATAGGGATTTGCCGCATAGAACATGGCCGCACCGAGCGCGGCCCGTTCCGGAAGCCACCGGCGCGCGAAGGAATACATCGAAATCGCCGCGAGGAAGACAGTCAGCCCGATGAGCGCCCCGGGGACGGCGTTCCACGGCAGCACGAGACCCAGCGCTCCGCCGAGCATCCACGAAAGCGGCGGATAGAAAATGAATCGCGGTTCACCGAATCCGTAATTCGCACCTTCCGCCCAGCGCGGAAACAACACGCCCTGTTTCCATTGCCCGGCCGCCTCGAGCCAAGACGCCGCGTGAAACTGGAAATCGTGCCCCGAGGGAATCCCTAGGAAAACAAGTGGCGCCACCACAGCCAGCGCCGTCAAAGCTGCCGCGAGACAGGCCGCGTCCGTGCCTCGCCGCCTCCCATCTTTCGGCGAAAAATGCATCCGCGTTCACGCCCCCCGCAAAGCCGCGTCGAGGATACTGGAAGATTCGCGCTCCCGCCACCTGTCCGGCGCAGTTCCGGTACGGGGGCCTCGCGGCATCGCCCCGCGGCCAAGCGTATCGCGAAGGATTTTATGGCGATTATTCCGGAATCCTTTTTGGCTGCTCGTGAATCTAATATGCGCGGGATAGCCCGCATCGCGCGCCCGAGACACTTTTCGGTCTCTCGGGTTACAATAATCGGGGGTCCAGCCCGCCCGTAGTTACCTTCTCGATTCGTAGGTTTGGCCATGTTTGTGAAACCTCTTCACCGCGAGGAAATCGAGCGCAGGCGTCTCTTCCGCCGCATCAAGGGAGTCGGTTTTGTACTTAGTCTGGCCGCGCTCTCCTCTTATGCAATCATTCGGCAAACCACTTCCCCCGCGTTTTCCGTATCTCGCGGGCATGACACCGCCGCCGCGCAGTCTGTCGATCGAACCTCCGTGTTGGCTGCTTCCTATGTTCCCCCCGCGGACTCTTCTTCGAGCGATTACCGGCTTGTCCAAGGTCCCTACGGCGTCGCTGAAGTCCCCGATCTTGTCCTGCGCGATACGCAGCGCGATAAGGATCTTCACGTCCGCATCTTTTATCCTTCGGAAACCGCAGACGGCCCCTTCCCCGTCATTGTTTTCTCCCACGGCGCGGGCGGCTCGGAAACCTGCTGCGACGCTCTGACGCGGCATTGGGCCAGCTACGGTTACGTCACCCTGCAGCCCACCCACGACGATTCCGCCCAGCAACGCCGAGCCGGCGGCGATTCCGACGCGCGCTTCCTCCAAGCGGTGCGCGACGCGCTGAAAAGCCCCGCGCTATGGGAAAGCCGTCCCAGGGACATTTCGTTTGTGCTTGATTCGCTCCCGCAGATCGAGCGGCTCGTTCCCGCGCTCAAGGGCAAGATGAACGCGAGCCGCATCGGCATGAGCGGTCACTCGATGGGCGCCTTTACGACCGAGGCCCTCGTCGGCGCGCGGATCGATCTACCTGGCCGCCCGGGCACGAGCTTTGCCGATCCGCGCATCCGGGCTGCCTTGGCCCTTTCGCCGCAAGGCCCCGGCCAGTTCGGCCTCACCGACCGCTCCTGGGATGGCGTGACGCTGCCCTTCATGGGCGTGACCGGTTCTCTCGATAGCCTCGGACCCATCGCCAGCCCGGAGTGGCACAAAGCGCCCTTCGAACGCAGCCAGTCGGGCGACAAGTATCACGTCTTCATCCAGGCGGCGAACCATTTCTCGTTCATCACGGCGCGCACGCTTCTCCCGGGCCGCGCCGCAAAGGGCCAAGCCATTTTCGAAGACGTTCAGTGCGCCGCCCTGGCCTTTTGGGACGCGTACCTCAAGGATGACCCGAACGCCAAGCGCTACCTCGCCTCCGACGCCCTCGCCAAGTTCAGCGGCGGTGCCGCCACCCTCGACCGCCGCTAGTGCCCGCGGTCTTCCTGCTGTCACTCTTCATGTGGCGGCGGACGGAACCTCTCCCGACTCACTCGGGCCGCCCGAACGGAATGGGAAACCGCGGTGATCTTCCCAGTGGTGAGGGTCGAGTGTATATTGCTGGCCGCCTTAGGAATCAGAATGGAAATTCCGCTTGAGGGAACCGTCTCTTTGCGGCGATAGTGGGCCACAGTCCTTTGGGAGAATTGAAATTGTCCTCTCTCGCGAAGCGCAATTTTTCTGAATTGGCGATTTCCACGTTGGATGAATTCATGTTTGGGAAGTCGCCTCATCCGGTCGTTTGCGGACGAGGTGTGGAACTCGGCTCGGGAATGGTTGTGCCGGAAATCAATTTCACACTGCCCTTGATTGATATCAATGCCGCCACTTGGCCGGAGGTGCGCCAGCAGTATCAGGAAATGATTGAGGGAGTCACAACGCGCGCGGTAGAGTTGGAAGTACCGGCGCTGCCTGTGGAATTCGAAACGTTGCCCCCATGACTGTGAATCCTTCCTGGGGAGCAGACATCACCCAACTCTTGTCCGCCAGACTGTGGCAGGCGAATGACAAATTTGGAATCAAGACAGCCTTGCGGCTAACTCCCAACGATACCCGCGATCATCTGAGGCCGCCTCTAATGCGCGGCGGCAAGTATTGGGAAGGCATGGTGGAGCTTTTTCGCGGGGCGGCTGCCGCCGGCGCCGATTTAATTGGGATTGAGTCCACCGGCGGAAAAGAAGTCTGCGATCAGGCCCTGATGAATGCGGATCTGCGCACTGTGGTGTTTGCCCTGGGCATTCTGGGCGCGCGCGATATGGAATTCTTGTGGAAGGAGATAGTCACCATTTGTCACACCGGCGGAATCATCCCCTCCGGCGATACGGCTTGTGGATTTGCCAATACGGCCATGGTGCTGGCCAACCGGAAATACATTCCACGAGTGTTTGCCGCCGTGGTTCGGGTGGCGAGTGTGCCCAGGAGTCTTGTGGCCTATGAGATGGGCGCGCGAGGCCCCAGTAAGGACTGCGCTTATGAAGGCCCCTACATGAAAGCCATTGCCGGGGTGCCCATCTCGACGTTGTGCTCCCTGAGCAGATCCGTGAGTCTGGAATCGAACCAGCTCTTGTTACGATTCTCCACCGCGAACCGGCACGTGTGCATTCTCGAAGGACGTGGGCTGGTAGGTCAGGCTCCGGAAGCGGCGGGCGTCTCGAGCTTGCCCGCGCGGAACGCACGCAGGTATTTCACGCAAAACTCGTCACGGCCAAGCAGCGCCTCGGCGGCGGCAACGTTGGCCATCAGTTGCCGGTCGCACGGATCGAGGATTGCGGCGTCCAGTCCACGCGCCAGCAGCAGCATCAAGAATACTTCGTTCATCAGCTTGCGCACTGGCACGCCGAAGGAGACATTGCTCAATCCGACGCTTGTATGCACGCCGGGAAAGCGTTTCGTGATGCAGCCGATCGCCTTGAGAACGGCCGGGCCACTCTCCGGGCCCGTGCTGATGGGCAGCACACAAGGATCCACGAAGATGTCGTCCAGCTCGATTCCTGCGGCCGTCAGCCGCTCCATCAGCCGGGAGGCGGTCTGGAGCCGGTCGTCCACGCCTGATGGCGTCCCCGCTGAGCTCATGCACAACGCGATCACCCTCGGCCGGTGCTCCTTCAGGACCGGCAGCAACTTGTCGGAACACTCCGCCACGTCCGTGATCGAATTCACGAGCGGCCGCCGCTTGCAGAGCGGGATCGCGCGCCGCACTGCCTCCGGGTCCGAGCTGTCGATTGATAAAGGCAGGTCCGTCACTTCTTGCACCACGCCGATCAGCCACTCCAGCGACTCCGCTTCGCGGCCCGGAATTCCTCCGTTGACGTCGATGATGTCCGCGCCCGCCTCCGCTTGGCGCCGCACGAGGTCGCGAATGAAATCGGCATCTCTTTTCTCTATGGCAGCGCCCACCTTCTTGCGCGTGGCGTTGATCAGTTCACCGATTACGAGCATGCTTCCCCTCTCGGCACCTATGGGGCGCCCTTTTTCTTTTCGTCGCCAGTGTCCACCCTCTTGGCCAGATTGTCGGTACCGGCAAAGCGGTTTACGAGCGCGTTCGTGTTGTCGAGCGACCAGTCGCGCGGCGGAATTATCATATGAGCAAACCTGGTCGGATCCTCGCCGAGCGCCAGCGAAGCCTCGTACACCAAGTCCCACAGGCAGGGTAGATCTGGCTGGGCTTCGCAGGTTCCGTCCACCCGCGAACCGCCGCACGGGCCGTTTCGCAGTTCCTTATAGCACCACCGCATCGAACAGCCGGCGTATGCCAGATGGTCCTGAATGCAGTCGCCGCAGTTCTGGCATCCGAGAGTCGCCTTGCGGTACGCCGACGACACACCCAGGAGGCCGGACCAGAACCCGCTCCACCTTCCCGCGGGCCGCAGTCGGGTTTCAAGGAATCGCGCGGAAAACGTGCCCGGGGCGATGAACCGGCGATGCACGGCGCGCGACAGCCGTTGCGTGAACCAGGGTCGCGCCGGCTGGCGACCCGTTTGATAACTCCCGGCCCCATCGCTGAGGCCATCCGGGCCCGGCGGCAGGAGATAGAACTCGCCGGGGTAGGGGAACACAAGATCATCCATCTTGTCCTGCCACCCGGTGCCGATGGCGGCTGCGCGTTCAAGTACCGTCATGAAATCCCGGTGCGCCAGGCCGAAACCGCCGATGTGCGCTCCCGCGAACCCCAGGTCTCTCGCGGCCGCCACCATGAGCGCGGCCCGCTCCAGCCGTTGCGGTTTCTTCTCGCTCGCAATCTGCTCCACGAACTCGGCGCTCACCACGCACCCGGCCACTTCGCCGCTCTGCATCATCCGCGCGATCGCGGGCGTCGGCACGTGGACGTTGGCCAGTACGGGTACGTGTCTCAGTCCCTCGCGGTCCATGTACTGCTTGAGCTCATACAGCTTGCGCAGATTGAACCCGACTTGCGTGACGATGAACCGCGCCCCCGCTGCGATCTTCAGGCGCATCTTGTAAAGCTGCATCATCAGGTCCGGCTCGAGGACCTTGAACGGATTCACCACCGCGCCGGGGTAGAAATCGAAGGGCGTCGCGCGCGCACTGCGCAATCCGATCTGGTATTCCAAGCCGTTGCGCAGCGCCTGGATGAGCATCAAGATCAACACAGAATCCAGGTCGTGCACCGGTTTCGACCGGCCCTGGAAGCCGTCCTTCTGCGCGTCGCCGGTCAAAGCCAGCACGTTCTCCACGCCAAGCCGCGCGAGCGAATGGAGGCGGCCCTCGATGAGCGAACGGTTGCCGTCCTTGCCCGTGACATGTGCAATCGGCGTCAGGCCGTGGTCGAGAACGTAGCCCGCGAAAGCTTCCGGGGGCAGCGCTGGGTTCCCCGCCGGCAGGTCGGTGAGGCTGATCACCTTGATGCCGTCAGGTTGCCCGGAAGCGTCCTTCACGAAGGTCTCGGCGTCGCTGGCGCTGTGGTCGCGGCCTAGCACGAGCTCCGCCGAACACACGAACTTGGCTTGCGCGAGAGCCTGCCTAAGAAGATTTTCGGCCATAACGGTTGTGCCCCGGCACACTCAAGCTAGCCGTAGGAGCCTGCTCCCTTGCGGTCCTGCATGGAGAGGGTGGCCCCGTAACTCTCGACGAGCCGGCCGCCGATGTGTCTTGCCAGACGCCGGAAGAACTTGAATCCACTTGCGGGGTCGTCCTCTAGGATCCGCAGCAACCGCTCGCTCGGGATCCGAATAACGGCCGTCGGCGCAGTGCACTCGGCTGACGCGGTGTAAGCGCCCTGGCCAACCATGCTGGACCATCCCATGGCCTCGCCAGGCTCGCTGACGGTGTGCGCAAGGGCGCCGCCACGGATGACGCTCAGGCGCACTCTGCCTTCCGCAAGGATGTAGAGATCGGTGGCCGGGTCGTCCGCCCGAAACAGGAACGTCCCGGTGGCGTGGCCCTCTTCGGCCGCAATGCCTGCGATCGCTTCGAGCGTCGCCTCGCTCAGGTCCTGGAACAGATATGCCGCATGGAGCAACATGGCGCGACTCCTTTCAGAACAGCCCGGTCACCTTGCCCGTGTGGAGCTCGACGTCCACGCGGCGGAAACCGGGGTTGGAAGCCGTGCCGGGCATCAGGCTGATCGTCCCCGCGCACGGACACAGGAACTTTGCACCAGAGTAAACCAGCACGTCCCGGATGGGGAGAATCCAGTTTTTCGGCGCGCCTTTGAGTGCGGGGTCATGGCTGAGACTGAGGTGCGTCTTCACCATCATCGTCGAGTACTCATCATACCGCGCATCCGACTCCAGACTCTTCAGCTTCGCCTCGGCTTCCGGCGCCCACGCCACGCCGCCCGCGCCGTAAACCTCTTTCGCGATCAACTCGACGCGGTCGCGCAGTTTCATCTCCATCGGGTACAGGTAGCGGAACGCGACTTGGTCCCGGGACGCATCGGTGACTACGTCGGCCAGCTCCAGGGCGCCTTCGCCTCCCTTGGCCCAGTGCTCGGAAAGCGCGCAACGTGCTCCCGCTTGCTCGGCCGCTTTGCGTACGAGCTGGATCTCGTTCCGTGTGTCCGTCGTGAAGTGGTTGATGCAGACCACGGGATTGATGCCGGACTTCCGAATGACTCCGATGTGATGTAACAGGTTCGCGAGCCCGGCCTCGACCAGCTTGAGGTTCTCGCGCCGGTACTCCTCCGGAAGGGGCAGGCCGGCTACTACCTTCGGTCCGCCGCCGTGCATCTTCAAGGAGCGGATGGTGGTGGTCAGAACGGAAACGTGTGGTTGCAGACCGCTGAGCCGGCACTTTACGTTCCAGAATTTCTCGAACCCGATATCGGCGGCGAACCCGCTCTCGGTCACGTGGTAGTCGAACAGCTTCAGACCGACGCGGTCGCCGATGATCGACGACTGTCCGACCGCGATGTTGGCGTACGGCCCTGCGTGAACCACCACGGGCTGATACTCGGCGGTGCTGCACAGGGTGGGATTGATCGCGTTGCGCATCCACGCGCACATGGCGCCGGCGACCTCCAGGTCGGCGGTCGTGACGGGATTGCCCTGTTTGTCGTAGGCGACCGTGATTTCGGCCAGGCGCTTGCGCAAATCTGCCAGGTCGCGCACGATCGCCAGGATCGCCATCAGCTCCGAGCTCGCCGCGATGCCGAACTTCGACTCCATCATGTATCCGTCGGACCGCGTGCCGATTCCGACGATGATGTTCCGCAGCGCCTGGGCGCAGAAGTCGATCACCCAGCCCATCTCGACCCGGCACGGGTCGATGTCCAGCCGGCGCATGCCCGTGAGTTGACGAAGTTGTTCGTCGCTGTAGTTCCGCTCGTGCTGCATGCGGCCCGTGAGCGCAACCATCGCCAGGTTGTGCGCGTTCATGACGTCGTTGATGTCGCCCGTGAGGCCCATCGAAAACTCCGTCATCGGGATCAGCAGCGCGTTTCCGCCGCCGGCTGCGGTTCCTTTGATGTTCATCGTGGGGCCGCCGGAGGGCTGGCGCAGGCAGCCGCCCACGTTCAACCCGCGCTTTCCGAGACCCTCGATCAGCCCGAGGGCGGTCGTGCTCTTGCCCTCGCCGAGCGGCGTGGGCGTAATCGCCGTCACCTCGATGTATTTCCCGTCGGGGCGGTCCTTCAGCCGGTCGATAATCTTCAGGAAGTTGAGTTTCGCCACGCGCCCCATGGGGATTACCTCGTCGTTCTCGAGCCCCAGCCGGTCCCGCCACTCGGACGGAGTGGGCATGCCCTTCTCGGCCGCTTCGGCGATCTCCCAATCCGCGAGCGCAGTTGCGTCGAATGTCATAGGATGTCCTTGTACCCCACCGTAAAAGTCAGGCGCGTGCTGTTCGCCAAAATGCTTGCGGGCCGAAGAATCAGCGACTTACAGCCCTGTTTTGAGGGGAGTCTGCTATAACTCCGCCTCATGTACAACCTCTTTTTGCTCTGGCTCTGAGTATGACCATTGTCAGCGTGGTGCGGATGCCGTGAATTGTGGAGCCCGCGTACGGGAACACCAAAAGAGGGATCGCTGCCCGACTGGATCACCGACGACCTTAAGGATGGAATCGGCCTCGAACGTCCCATGTTACTGCCACCGCTGCGCTCGGACGAAGCGATGCTCCTTGTTCGTGAGCTGCTAGCGCGTTTTCGCCTTCCCGAACCCCACCACGTTGGTAGCGCTATCCGTAGCGCACCGAGCGCGCGCCGAAGTCGGCAAGGCCCTTAATCAGCTACGCCTCGGCAAAAGTGACGGAATCCGCATGCCTAGCGGCGACAAACCCCCTGCAGCCCACGTGCTGGCCACATCGATGTACCGACCTTTTCCTACTTTTTCCCGCTTCTTCCCTTTTGCGGCGTTTGCACCCCAGGCCCATACTGAAGTCTCGCCTTCGACGATGAGGGCCTCTTTCGGACTCTCTTCAGTACGACGATTTAACGCCTCTGCTGATTTGCGGCACTCAAGTCTCTCGACGGTACTGAAACGCTCTCTGCAATGGACACAGCGACGCCGGCGACGAACCTTTTGATGAACTCCTTCTCCGGTTGTTCTAGTGCTGAGAACGTCGGTTAGGCCTTTACACTCAGGGCAGTTCACTCTCGCTGGCCTTTCCTTCCCCGTCGAGCAGACCAGTTGCGCAGGTCGCAGCTAGCTGCGGCACCTGCAAACAAAAGTTGGGCACAACTCTGGGCACAGAACCCACCTCAATACCATGCTACATCGTGGTCCATCCTGCAGGGAAATGGCAGACGGGACAACAGCATAGCGTTTCTGGAGCAATCCGTTGGTTAAACACCCTGGAACAACAGGCAAACGATCTGCCGGAAAGTGAAGAGCAGTTCATCGCAGAAATGTTGCGCGCGCCTGAAGCAGACAAGTTCTTGCCCAAAGAATACGGGATTGTTTGAATAGGCCTCCGCTGTCCTGCCGCTGCTGGCCCATGCGCCGGTTCTACGCGTGTCGTCGCCCGCCACTCACCATGATCCTTTCCTCGTTATCCGTCGTCGAGAAAAGAGAATCCCTGCGCCGCCTGCGGCCCCCAGTCGCGCTCGAGACGAGCGGAACCACCAGGACCCCTGGAGTTCGATTCGCAGGTTTGATTTAGCCCCGGACCGTCGTACCTTTGACTGGCGTGAAGCCTGGAATGACCATTCCCTCACGAGCGCCAACTCCGGGGACTCACCACGCGCTCCTTGCCGGATTCCTCGGCTGGACGCTCGACGCCTTCGATTTCTTCGTCGTCGTCTTTCTCATCGACACGCTCGCGCGTCAGTTCGGCGTGCCCAAGAAAGACATCGTCCGCACGCTGACGGCGACGCTCGCGATGCGCCCTCCGGGTGCGCTGCTCTTCGGCCTGCTGGCCGACCGATTCGGCCGGCGCATTCCGCTGATGGCCAACGTGCTGTACTTCTCCGCGGTCGAAATTCTGTGCGGCTTCTCGCCGAACTACACGTTCTTCCTTGTGATGCGCGCCTTGTTTGGGATCGGCATGGGCGGCGAGTGGGGCGTGGGCGCGTCGCTGGCCATGGAGGCGGCGCCGGTGCGCTGGCGCGGCGTCCTGAGCGGAATCCTCCAGAGCGGCTATTCGATCGGCTACCTGCTGGCGGCGGTGGCGGCGCGGTTTCTCCTGCCTGCGTGGGGATGGCGCGCGATGTTCTGGGCCGGCGGAGTGCCGGCGCTCCTGGCGCTCTACATCCGCACCAAGGTGCCGGAATCAGAAGCCTGGAAACACCATCGCGTGGCCAGCACCGGCCAGGTGCTGCGCATCGTCGCGCGTGAGTGGAAGCGGTTTGCGTATCTGGTCGTGCTGATGACCTTCATGATGTTTCTCTCGCACGGCACGCAGGATCTTTATCCTGATTTTCTGCAGGAAGTGCACCACGTCGCGGCCGCCGCGCGCGCCAACATCGCCATGCTCTACAACGTTGGTGCCGTGCTTGGCGCGGTCCTCTTCGGCTACCTTTCCGGCAGGGCCGGACGCCGCAAGAGCATGATGGTGGCATTGGCGCTGTCTCTCGCGGTGATTCCGTTATGGGCGTTCAGCCACGGCCTCGTCGCGCTGGCGCTGGGCGCGTTCCTGATGCAGATGGGCGTCCAGGGCGCCTGGGGCGTAATCCCCGTGCATCTCAGCGAGCTGGCCTCGGACGCCGCGCGCGGGCTGATGCCGGGCCTCGCCTATCAATTGGGGATTCTCTTCGCCTCGCCCACGAATTCCCTGCAGTACACCCTGCGCGACCTGGTCGGATATCAATGGGCTATCGCCGGGTTCGAGATCGTGACGATTCTTGTCCTGGTGGTGTTGCTGGCGAGGGGAAGCGAAGCGCACAGCCGAAGTTTTCTGAAGGCCGGCCCTGCGCAGGATGATCCCTGATCTGCGCGGAGGCTTTCTCCTGGAAGAAACTTGCGGTACTTTGGTGCGCTTGGAGGTGACCCTTGGCCATCCGCATCTGCCCAATCTGCTTTGGAAGAGTGCCCGCGTCCGCGGTCGTAGCTCAATCGGACAGCATCGCCTGCCCCGGCTGCGGCAAGACGCTGGAACTCTCGCACCCCAGCCGGGTGTTGGGCGCCCTGTTTGGCCTTGCTGGCGCGTGGCTCGCGTTTCGGCTGACGCGTGGCGCGCACAGTGGGCTGGGCTGGGTCCTGCCGCTGGTCGATTCCATCTTGGCGTACGCGATTGCTTCGCCCATTTTCCTCATGCTCACCGGCGACTTGGTGGTCAAACGCGAGCAGCCGTACCCCGAGCCGTTGACCGCGCCTCTCGCACACGGCCCCGCCGCCCATCACTAAACCCGCATGCCCGTTTTCAAACTTTCGTACCGCCTTTCCGTACTATTGCCCCCGACAAATCCCCTTTTCACACTGGCGGCAGTATGGCCCGATACTCCGCATTGTTGGGGCGAAGGGTTGAGGTGCAATACCGCGCCGGTGACATCTTCCTGCCTGCCACCGGCACGCTCGCAGCGGATTCCGGGCGCTCGATCTTCCTCGAGGAGCACGTCACACGGGGCGGCCAGGTGAAGCAATTCCGCTGGGAAATACCCTATCCGTGCATCATCCGCATCACCGAGAAGCCCGCTCCGCCTCCCGAACGGGAAGTGAAGCCCCGGAAGGGTGGGGCGCAGCCGGCCGCAGAAGAACCGGCTGCCGCACCACTGCTTTCCCTGCGCAATCGTCCCGAAGAAGTCTGAACGTTCTCCCCTCCGCGCGCGTTTCACGAATTGAGCCTGCGCCCTTTTCCGCTTCGGCTAGAATTGTGTCTTCGCTCTTGGCGCGCGCCGATGAATCGGGCGCGCCGCATCTCTTGGAGGAGGCTCGGCATGAAACCCGCGATTGGATTGATCGGACTCGGCCTGATGGGCCGCCCCATGGGCGCCAATCTCCTGAAGGCAGGCTATTCCCTCACCGTGTGGAACCGCACTCCATCCCGCGCCGAGAACCTCGTGAAGCAGGGAGCCAAGCTGGCAGCCTCCCCGCGCGACGCAGCCGCCGCAGCCGACGTGTTGTTCACGATTGTCAGTGACCCGCCCGCATTGGAGCAAGTCCTGTGGGGTCAGGACGGAGCGCTCGAAGGTCTGCGCCGTGGCGCTGTCTATGTGGACTCGAGCACGGTCTCGCCGGCGCTGGCGCGCCGCATAGCTGGTGAGTGCGCGGGGCGCGGCGTGCGCTTCCTCGACGCGCCGGTCACCGGGGGCACCTGGGGCGCCGAGAAGGGCGAACTCGTGTTCATGGTCGGCGGCGAATCAGCCACGCTAAAGGAGGTCGAGCCGGTCCTCTCCGCCATGGGCAAGCGCTGGTTCCACCTCGGGCCGCACGGTGCGGGGCAAACGATCAAGCTGGCGATGAACCTGATCCTGGCGTTGCAGGTCGAAGCGTTGGCAGAAGCACTCGCCCTGGTCACCGCCGCGGGCTTGGCGGGCGAGAAGCTCGTCGAAGTCCTTCAGTCCAGCATGGGCCGCTCGGGCGTCCTGGACGTCAAAGCGCCGATGCTGCTCCAGGGAAATTACCCCGCGAGTTTCCCATTGCGCTTGATGCACAAAGACCTCAGCCTCGCCCTGGAGCTCGCCAATCAGACGGGAGTCGCCTTGCCGGTGACTGCGGCGGCGCGCGAAACCTATAGCGCCGTCAAGGGCCGCGCAAGAGATGACCCCGACTTCGCCGCGGTCATGCGCTTCTGGCAGAGGTAATCTCTCAAAAAAAAGAGGCCGCAGTTTACGAGGCGCGGCTCCGGCGCCATCCACCTTTCCTGGAGCCTCAAGGTTTGGCGGTGGGCGGGAAGAAGCCGAGGGCCAAATCGCGCGAAGTGCACAGGCCCGCGGGTGCGCTGAGAATCGCGGGAATGGCGTTCACGACAATGGCGGCAGTGGCCACATCGCCGTGAACCCCTCCGGGAATGACCAAGCTGATATTCGGATGCCCGGTGAGTTCGACGCTGTCGTACGGTTCCTTGGCGCCGGCGTACATTTGCAGTTCGAGGTGGACAAGTTCCTTGCCGTCCGCGAGGCCTCGCGCAATCTGGTGAACGCCGGAAGCCTGACCGGCTTCGATGGTGAGAAACTCGGTCGTGATCCGTTCGCGGGCGACGACGGGCTCAGTCGTCTCCTTGATCTCATCCACCGGAAGTCCGAGGCCGTCAGCCACCATGGCGACTGATTCGGGCAAGCCGACGTGTTTGATCGTGCCCGCGGCCACCTGCGCGCGAAACTCATCGAGGCTGATTCCGGCGCCGACCTTCTTCTGCAGCGGAAGGCGGCGCTCGGAAGCGTCCACGACGCGCACCGCTCTGGCGTGCTCGATACGTTGCGCGACGGCCGCCAGCGTAAGCAGGAGCTTGTCCATCACGAATCCGGGATTCACGCCGGTGCCCACCAGCGCCACGCCCCAGTCCTTCGCAGCGGCATCGAGCTTTGCGGCCAGGTCAGGATGGGTGCGGAACGGATAGGCCAGTTCCTCGCACGTCGAGACCACACAGGTCTCCGCCTCCAAGCAGGCGATCAACTGATCCATCACGTCCGGCAGGGAGGATGACGTCGCGTGAATCACGATATCGGCGGTTTGGCCGAGAACTTCCTTGGCATCTGCGGAAATTGTCACGCCCCAGGGCGCGTCGGATGCGCCGGCGACTTCGCCGAGATCGCGGCCCACTTTAGCGGGGTCGGTGTCGATCGCTCCGCAAATTTCAATGGCCTGCTTCTCACGCATCAACCGCGCAATCGAGGCGCCGATCGGTCCGACACCGAACTGGATGGCGCGAATTTTCTTTTTCACGTTGACTCCGTTTCGCCCACAGCAAGACCGCTGCCGGCGCTGAATTCGATCAAGTCGGTTGCCCTACGATAGAGGAAATCCCGCGCGGGTTCAAATGGAAACGCGCAGTCATTCGTCCCGAGCGAAGTTGCCAGGCCGGCTTGCCGCAGGGCGATTCTCACGGGATAATCGTACCGTGCGGCGGCTGGACCGATGTCCTCCGCCGTTTTGGCGTTTGGGGGGGAAACCATGACTGCGCAGAAATTGAGCGAACAAGAAATTGCATCCCGGCTGGCGAGCTTGAAAGGCTGGACGATTCAAAACGGCAAGCTGCACCGCAACTACGAGTGCAAGGATTTTGTCGCGGCTTTCGGGAAAATGGCTCAGGTGGCGCTTGTCGCTGAAGCCATGAACCATCACCCGGAATGGGCGAACGTCTGGAACAAAGTGACCTTCGATCTCTCCACCCACAGTATCGGCGGGATCAGTAATCTCGACTTCGATCTCGCCGGAAAGATCAGCCAGATCTTCGCCGGGTGAGCGTTGTTCCGACCACACCGCCAGGCGTGCTACCGGCTGGTCATTTTCTGGGCTATAGACAGCAGCAGGCGGCGGTTGCGCTCGTCCATCCGGCTCAGCAGGCGGCGGAACCTCGCCAGGAAACGCGCATGCTTGCCCGAACTGCCCCACTCGATCTCGCCTGCCGTCTTCCGGCTAAGCAGCTTGGGCGGCTCTTCGCCGTCGTAAAAGAGTTGGTAAACAGGAACTTCGAGTGCCCGGGCAAACTTCTCCATGGTCTCGATGGCCGGAACGGTATGGCCATTCTCGACACGGGAAACATAGCAGCGCAATAGCCCGGTACGCTCCTCGATGTCTCCTTGGGACAGCTTCTTTTCTTCGCGCAGGGCGCGAAGGCGGTCGCCGATTATCAAGTTCTGAGACCTCCGTTTTGAACTATGGAAACGACTTGAGCGAACGGTCGAGAGACAAGCAATCCCGACACTGGGCAACGCAGAAGCATAACCCAAAATGCAGAATGCTACGAGAAATTCTCAGCTCGAGACCGATTTCGGTGGGCAGAAGGTGGCGATTCCGCGTCCGCGGGTGCGCCGCCGCCAGGGTGAAGAGGTCGAACTGAAGAGCTACGCGGGACTGCAACACGGCGGGCGCCGGCAGCGGGCGGTGCCCGATGGAAGACACGCGATGCGGAGCGGCTTGACTTCGGATTGTCGCGCGCGAGAATAGAAGAACCCCTTCCTCAGTGGATCTCTACGCGGAACCCTGTCCTCTCCAGCTCCGTGACGATCGCCCGTCTGGGTGCCGGACTATGCGCGGGAAGAGGGGAAACCGGAAGCAACGAGGTTGTCGCTCATCTGCCGCGCGACCCACGCGGCCTACGCCCTCCGATGGAGCGGATACGCAGGCACGCCCGGAGACGGATCTGCGTGACCGTGCGCCCGTCCGCATACTTCTGGCCGAGCCCCGTCCCGGCGAAGCGCGGCTGTGCGTCCGGGAACTGTGCCTCCTGGAGCCCAGATTCCGCGTGACCAGCGCATCCACCTTGACCGAGATGTTGGCCGTCGTGAGCGAGCGAAAGCCGGATCTGCTGGTGCTGGACCTCGCGTTGCCGGATGGGGAAGGGCTGGAGGGGCTTCGCCGTGTCCAGGCACTTGTTCCCGGAGTGCCAGTGGTCGTCCTGGCGTCGACGGCGGAAAAAGAGTTAGCGCAGCGCGCTCTGAAAACGGGAGCTTCCGATTATCTGCTCAAGGAGCACATCGATCACCACAACCTTCTTCGTGCGCTGCAATGTGTGCTTTGGCGCGGGCAGGAAGCGGTTCTTGCCCCGAGCGGCGGGCCCATGGACGAACTCACCGGCCTCTATCACCGCGACGCCTTCTTGCGCATGGCGGCGCGGCATTTCGAGCAGGCGCGCAAGCTGGACGGCATCCTCGCGTTGCTCCGTGTGGATGTCGATGGGCTGGATGAGATCAACCGAGTCCACGGCCGGGCGGAGGGCGATCGCGTCTTAATCGACGCTGTGGAATTGCTGCGAAACTGCTTTCGGCGGACGGACCTCCTCGGTCGAACGGGGGAGAATGAATTCGCGGTTCTGGCGATTGACGCCGCGGGACCAAGCGGGCCGATTCTGCGGCAGCGGCTCGAACGCCGCCTTGTCGTCCTGAACGAACCGGCAAGCCGGCCCTATCGGATCTCGCTGAGCATTGGCGTGCACCTCTGCAATCCGGCAAGAGGCGGTTCTCTTCAGGATTTGCTCCTCGCTGCAGAGGCAGACTTGAGGACCATAAACGCAGCGCAGGTGCCGCGCAGGCCTTTTCTGGCCGACTCATCCAGGGAGAATTCAGCGAGCAAGGGAGAATCACCCTGAACTGGTTTACTGATTATTAAGAGCGACCGATGCTTGCCCTTTCCCGGTTTCAGGAAAAAAAGCGTATGGGGCGTGCTGATGCCGGAGACCGTGTTGCGGTAGGACGGCGCCGGCCTCTTGGAGGGAACTCAAACGCGCACTGAACGCAGCTCCAGCTTCGATCGCAGCCGTGGCGAAAACACGCCCAGCGAGCGCCCGGAGAGGCGTGACCTGAAGGCAGCCGGGACGGCCGTCGAAGGTATCGCCGAGCGTCCGCCCGCCATGCACGTCCGTCTTCTCCTCCTCCAGCATTCGCAAGATGAGATCGAACGGCAACTGCTCGAGCTCAGTAATGCGGGGTTTCACGTCGAGCACGAAGCGGCCGGGAACCGGCAGCAGTTCCGCGAGAAGATACTCCAAGGAACCTATGACGCTGTGCTTTCCGACTTTCGTCTGCCTCGCTGGACGGGCCTGGCTGCTTTCGATGAGATGCGCGGGCTGGGCATCGAGATTCCGTTCCTGCTGGTTGCCGGGCCGCTCGACGAAGAATCCGCAGCGCAATGCCATGAGCGCGGCCTCCACAACTACGCCTTAAAAGAACACCTCTCGCGCTTGCCGGTCGCTCTGGAAAAGGCCTTGCATGAGAAATCGCTTCGGGACGCGCACGGCCGGGCCGCCGAGGCGCTGCACGAAAGCGAGGCCAGCTTCCGGATGCTCTTCGCCGAAAGTCCCCTGCCCATGTGGGTTTACGACCGCGAGACCCTGGAGTTCCTAGAGGTTAACAATGCGGCGGTCGAGCACTACGGCTATTCGCACGAAGAATTCCTCAGCATGAGATTGACCGGCATTTGCCCGGCAGAGGATGTGCCGGCTCTCACCGCTTGGAGGGCGGAGCATCCCGGGGCCATCAGCCACGCCGGCCCCTGGCGCCACCGGCTGAAGAACGGCCAGCTCATTGAAGCGGAAATCTCGCAGCGCTGGCTACCGTTCGCGGGCCGCGACGCCGCCCTCGTTGTGGTTATGAACATCAACGAGCGCGAGCGTGCCGAAGAGGCCCTGCGCGAGAGCGAGGCGCGCGCCCGGGCACAATTCGCCGAACTCGATCTTCTCTACCGGACAGCGCCGATCGGCTTCGCGATCTTCGACAGTGAATTCCATTTCGTGCGTATCAACGATTTGCTGGCCATCGCGAACGGCTCTTCGCCCAGGGACTACCTCGGCCACACTGTCCGCGATGTCCTTCCGGACCTGGCGGACCAGATCGAAGGCGAGATTCGCCGGGTCTTCGAAAGCGGCGAATTTGTCTCGAACATTGAGGTTCGAGGCGAGGCGCCCTCCCAGCCGGGGGTCGAGCGCTGCTGGTTAACAAGCTTTTACCCCTTGCGGAGTCCTGGCGGCGCTGTCTTCGCCGCGGGTGCGGTCCTGCTGGAAATCACGGAACGTAAACGAACCGAACAGGCCCTGCTGGCCTCCGAAGCACGCAACCGCGAACTCGTGGAGAACACCACCTACGCAATCGTTCGCGCCACGGCCGACGGTCACTTTCTCGACCTCAATCCCGCCATGGTACTCATGCTCGGTTTCGGAACCGCAGCCGAACTCCGCTCTGTGAACCTCGTTCGGGACGTCTTCCGATACCCGGAGCACTACGCGGCGTTCCTGGCCTCCTGCCGGGAGAAGGGGCGGATCGCGGGCATCGAAGCCGAATGGCGCCGGAAAGACGGTGCCAATATCACTGTTCGCCTCAGCGGGCGCCTTGTCGAGGCGCAGAAAAGCCCTGAGGTGCTCGAGGTCATCGCCGAGGACGTCACCGAGTTGCGCGCTGTGGAAAAGCAGCTCCGCCAGGCGCAGAAATTCGAGGCTGTCGGCCAACTCGCCGGCGGAGTTGCACACGACTTCAACAACGTTATGGGTGCCATCCTGGGCTGGGCCGAAATGGGGCTCGAACAGACACAGGATCAGCCGCGTGTGATGGAGCGCTTCGCGAGAATCCGCGAACAGGCCGAACGCGCCGCGGCGTTGACCCGTGAGCTTCTGGCCTTCGCCCGGCAGCAGGTGCTTCAGCCGCGTGCGATCGATCTGAACAGTATTGTCAGAGGGCTGCTGAGCTTCCTCGACAAGGTCATCGGCCGGGACATCGAACTAAAGGTCACCGCCTCCCCATCGGTCGGGCTGGTCCGTGCCGACGCCACGCAGATTGAACAGGTCCTGATGAACCTCTGCTTGAATGCGCGCGACGCCATGCCCGAAGGCGGGCGCCTGCTCATTGAGACGGAATCGGCCGAGATCGATGAAGCGTACTGCCGCCTTTACCCTTATTCCAAACCAGGGCCCTACACAGTTCTGGGCGTGTCCGACACGGGCATCGGCATGGACGCGGCCACGCGCGAACGCATCTTCGAACCCTTCTTCACCACCAAGAAGCTCGGCGAGGGGACCGGACTCGGCCTCGCCACTGTCTACGGCATCGTCAGGCAACACGGAGGATTCATCCAGGTTTATAGCGAGCCCGGCCATGGGAGCCTTTTCCGGGTGTACCTGCCGGCCGTTGCCGACAGGATGGCGCACGCCGACAAGAAGAAGGCGAAGGTCAATGCCGCACCCGTGCCGCGAGGAACCGAAACCATTCTGCTGGCGGAAGACCATGACGGCGTTCGCGAAATGGCGTGGCAGGCCCTTTCAAACCTCGGCTACCGCGTTCTCACCGCCAACAACGGTGAAGAAGTCTTGAAGCTTTGCGAGAACGAGAAGCCTGCCCTTGCCGTCCTCGACGTCATCATGCCGAAATTGAATGGTCCAGCCGTCTTCAGCAGACTTCGCGAGCGGTTCCCCACGTTGCCAGCGATCTTCACGACCGGGTACACGACCGAACATGTCTCGCTCGAGAAGCACGTTCAGGACGGCAGCGCCGTTCTACAAAAGCCCTACAGCCCGACAGTTCTGGCGCGGCTCGTCCGTGAAGTCTTGGATCGTGCGGGGCGGCCTCAAACCCAGTCGCCGACTGACCCAGCGGCTTGACGCGCTTACAGCTCCAGAACCTCAAGAGCCTGGCAGGCCAGTGCCAGAGTCCCGGGTCACAATGCCGGACAGCAAAGATCAACTCACAGGCGGCTGCCATGAGGTAACAGCTCCGTGGTCCTGCAAAGCATGGTGTAGGCAAGCGGACTGAACGACTCACACGGGGAGACATTCCTGTATAGCCCAATCAGTACATACCACACTAGCAAGATAAGCAGGTATGGCCGCAGCGTCCGAAGCGTCGCATAAGCAACCTGTAACATATTCATTACAAATGAGTTGGTAGGACGGAAGCTGGAGCGCGCAGAACTGCTTGCCTAAGGTGCTGGCAATCTCTAAAGAACTGTATCCTGCTTGCTGTAGATTTCTACGAATTTTGATATTGACATTAGCGGGCAGCTGTCATATTGTTTCGCTTACCAGTTCTGTGGTGACTGGCCCCGTAGGCCGGAAACCTCAGGAGGACGAAGAGATAACGAGGCTCTGCTCTAACGACAAGGCCTCAACGAGTTTTTTCCAGCAACACCCCACCCACCCCGGGAGGTGAAAACTGAGAGGTTTTCACCTCCCATTTTTTTAGAATCAATTCCAGTTCAACACTGCCCCGCGCAAGCTCGCGCTGAGAGCAACGTCATGGATAGCCCGAGCCGGAGTTCGTCTCCGGTTTCCGGAGTCCGATCTACTCCATTGAGGTCTCCTGGACCGGGTGCGACGCAGTCAGGGTGTTGCGCCTGGGGATGCCGCGCCGACCTGCGCAGCAAAACACCGAACGCACTTCTCCCTCGCGTTCGCAGGAAGGGGAAAATGGATGCGAGAGCCTGGTTCACTTTTCGCGGAAACTTACCGCCCGCGCGTCTGGATGTTTCGGCGACCAGTCTTCCGGCGGGAAAGCTACCCGCCAGAAGCTCGGCCGGGGAGAAGCAAACTCGAGACCCACTTCAGTCTTGCCACCACGAGTCGTGCCCATGAAGATGACTCTGGTTTCCTGTTCTTCCTGAGTGCCCGCATGTTTGACAATGACCTTGGCGCCGGAAACCAGCTTGGCTTGCAGCTTGACCAGGGCACCGTGGGCACTGATGGAAAGCGTCTCGGTTCCTTCCTCGAACTCCTGGCCCTCGGCATTGGTGCCGCGAACCAGCACGGGGACTTGCAGCAAAACGCGCTGGCTGCGCCGCCGAGTGCCGGGACTGACCGTCGTACTCGGAGCTTGGCCCATACTACCTCACATATTCCACTATAGTCCTCGTACGGCCAAAGTCGAGCGACGGGCAGTTTCCGATTCGCCAATACGTAACGTCTGCTGGCTGTCATCGGGCCAGGCGCAATGGGGAGAAGGACATTTCCATGGGTATGGCTTGCCTTCGGCCTGGCTCTGAGACGGAAACGCCGCCAGAGAGGGCCGGAATCAGCTCCGCTGCGCGATCGGGACGTAGGAGCGAACGTCGTGGCCGAGGTAGAGCTGCCGCGGGCGGGCAATCTTCTGCTCGGAATCGAGCAGCATCTCTTCCCACTGGGCGAGCCACCCGGCCGTGCGAGCGATGGCGAAGAGCACCGGAAACATGGTCACCGGGAAACCCATCGATTCGTAGATGAGCCCGGTGTAGAAATCCACGTTTGGATAGAGCTTTCGCTTCGCGAAGTACTCGTCTTCGAGAGCGATGCGTTCACACTCCAGGGCAATTTCGAGCAGGGGGTTCTTGCCCATCAGCTCGAAGACCTCTTCGGAGATGCGTTTGATGATGCGGGCGCGGGGATCGTAGTTTTTGTATACTCGGTGGCCGAAGCCCATCAGCCGGACCTTCTCGCCGCTCTTCACCCGCCGGATGAACTCCGGCACGCGCTGCATCGAGCCGATCTCCATGAGCATCCGCAGCACTCCCTCGTTGGCGCCGCCGTGCAGGGGGCCGGAGAGCGCCGCGATCGCCGAGGCCACCGCCGAATACGGGTCCGCCTGGGAACTGCCGACGTTGCGCATCGCATTCGCCGAGCAGTTCTGCTCGTGATCGGCGTGCAGGATGAACAGGATATCGAGAGCGCGTTCCAGGGTGGGACTTGGCTTGTACTTCGACTCGGTCGTACGGAACAGCATGTTCAGGAAATTGCCGGTATAGCTCAGATCGTCGTCGGGATAAACGTACGGCAGCCCTACGGCATGGCGGTAGCCAAACGCCGCGAGCGTCGGCATTTTGCCGATCAGCCGGTGGATCTGCAACCGGCGCAAGTCGCTATCAAAAATGTTCTTCGCCTCGGGATAGAAAGTCGAGAGCGCGGCGACGTTCGACATGAGCATGCCCATGGGATGGGCTTCCGAGTCAAACCCCTCGAGCAGCTTCTTGAAGTTCTCGTGGATGAATGTGTGATGCGTGATCTGGTGAGTCCAATCTTTGAGCTGGGAGGAGGTGGGCAGCTCGCCGTGCAGCAGGAGGTAGGCGGTCTCGAGGTGGCTGCTCTTCTCCGCCAGTTCCTCGATCGGATACCCGCGGTAACGCAGGATGCCCGCGTCGCCGTCAATGTAGGTGATCCGGCTGACGCACGATGCGGTGTTGTTGAACGCCGGATCGTAGGTCATCAACCCGAAATCGTCCGAGTTCACCTTGATCTGGCGCAGGTCCGTCGCCCGGATCGCGTCGTGGTTAATGGGAACATCATATTGCTTCCCGGTGCGATTGTCGGTGATGGACAAGCTCTCGCGGGGTCCGGCGGCTTCGGGGTGCGCGAGTGCTGCCTCTGGCTTCACGGGATTCATGAGTGCGCGTCCTTTAGAATGTGCCTGAGCGGCGCTGCAACCCACAAATGTACACCAACTCGGGAGCCGACGGGAATGCCCGCTCGCCGGGGCCTTCGGCCTCGTGGATGTCGTTATTACGATTGCTGCCCCAGGGCATCTAAGAGTAGGAGGTGCGCCATGGTCGAGATTCGCAGGAGCCAGGAGCGCGGCCACGTCAATCACGGCTGGCTCAATGCCTATCATACGTTTTCTTTCGACGAGTACTACGATGCGAACTTTGTCCACTTCCGGAGCCTGCGCGTGCTGAATGATGACCGCGTCGCTCCCGGGACCGGCTTCCCCATGCACAGCCACCGCGACATGGAGATCGTCACCTACGTGCTCGAAGGCGCGCTTCAGCACCGCGACAACATGGGTAACGGCTCGGTGATCCGCCCGGGCGACGTGCAGCGCATGTCGGCGGGTACGGGCGTCTTCCACAGCGAGTTCAACGCTTCTCGCGACGAGCCGGTGCACTTGCTGCAAGTGTGGATCTTCCCTGAGAAGAAGGGCCTCGCACCGGAGTACGAGCAGAAGACCTTCCCCGCAACCGAAAAGCGGGCGCGGCTGCGCCTAGTCGCCTCGCCGGACGGGCGCGACGGCTCGGTAAGCATTCATCAGGACGCGGCTGTTTACGCCACGCAGCTCAGCGCCAGCGAGCGCGTCGCGCACGAGCTCTCCCCTGACCGGCACGCCTGGGTGCAAGTGGCGCGCGGTCGCGTGCAGCTGAACGGGGACACGCTCGAGGAAGGCGACGGGGCGGCCATTTCTTCGGAATCGCGCGTCGAGTTGACCGGCGCGGGTGACGCCGAGGTCCTTCTGTTTGACCTGGCTTGACCGAGTGGATGGCTGTTCCTGGAAGTCCGCGGGAAACGGCTACCCCCCGCGCTCGGTACCTAGCCGGGAACTGGAATTCGACTTTTTCTTGCGTTTTTCGCGGGAAGCAGAGACCCTTAAGTTGACTGACGCGGCGTCTCGCTGCATCGCCGATTCTTGTTGGCGCGGTGGACGCGCAGGGTCGCGCGACAGTCGGGGGAGACGGAACCGCGGTGCTGATCCAGGACTGTTTTTCACTCGAGATTGGCCGGATTCCGGTGGCGCTGCATTTTTCGGGTCCTGAATTGCGCGGAGCCGTGCTTGCGCGTTACGCTGCCTTTGCCCAGAC
Source organism: Candidatus Acidiferrales bacterium (assembly GCA_049514555.1). GTDB lineage: Bacteria > Acidobacteriota > Terriglobia > Acidiferrales > UBA7541 > JBEKUY01. The sequence goes on along the minus strand of JBEKUY010000002.1, from coordinate 386,596 downwards.
GCGCGAGGGTGCTTTGCCCATCCACCTGGACGCCGCGCCGACCGCCGCTGGCGGGCCTGCGCCCTCCGCCTCATTCCAGTACGCGCTCGGTGGCGCACGCCTATGGTTGAACGGCGCCGCCGCTCACTTCAGCGGCGTGCGGAACGAGTACGATCTCGATTCCCTCCTGCGTATCCTGCTCTCCTGGTTGTTGCTCCCGCGACAAGGTTTCCTCCTCCATGCGGCCACGGTTCTGCGCAATGGCCGCACCTGCGTCTTCACCGGCCGTTCGGGCGCGGGCAAGAGCACGGTGGCCTCGCTGGCCCCGCGCGGAAGCGTGCTGACCGACGAAATTTCTCTCTTGCGCCGCGAGGCCAACGCCTGGCGCGCCCACGGCACGCCGTTCTGGGGCGAGTTTCGCGCCGCCGGGTCGAACGGTTCCGCGCCGGTGGCAGGCATCTACGTCCTCGTGAAGGCGCCGGAAAACGCGGTGCGGCCGCTGCCTCCGCTCGATGCTTTGCGCGCGCTGTTGCCCAACGTGCTTTTCTTTTCTTCCGACCGGGCCGCCAACGCGAGCCTGCTCGATCTTCTCGTCGGGGCCGCGACGCAGGTGCCTTGTTTCGAGCTGCGTTTCCGCCGCGACGCAAGCTTCTGGGAGGTGCTCCCCGCATGACACCTTGTGCCGAAGGCTGCTGGCAAAAGAACCCTTCGCTCGCGTGGCGCGAGGTCGAGGGCGAGACGGTCATTATCTCGCCCGACGAGAGCGTGATGCACGAATTGAACGGCACGGCGAGCTTCATCTGGCGGCACGTGGACGGGCACAATTCCGCAGCACAGATCGCCGAACTGCTCGCGTCCGAGTACGACGTCACACCCATGGCGGCGCTGGAAGACACCGAGACTCTGCTCACGGAACTGGCCGAGCGCCGGCTCCTCGTGCCTGCTGAATCCGTGGAGAAAGAAAGCGGCACGCCGTGACCGAAACCCCTATCATGGACCGACTCGTCGCGCGGACGGTCGAGCGCCACCGCCCGCTGAGCGTGCATTTCGACCTGACCTACCGCTGCAACGAGAAGTGCGTCCACTGCTATCTCGACCACGAGGACCATGGCGAGATGACCGCGGCCGAGGTCTGTGGCGCGCTCGACCAGCTCGCCGAGGCCGGCACACTCTTCCTTACTTTCAGCGGCGGTGAGATCTTTTTGCGGACGGACTTCTTCCAGATCCTCGAGCACGCCCGGAAGTTGCACTTCGATCTAAGCCTCAAGACCAACGCCCTGCTCATCACGCCCGCACGCGCGACACGTCTGCGCGCGCTTGGCGTGCGCCGCGTGCAGATCAGTATCTATAGTGACGACCCGAGCGTGCACGACGCCATCACTTTGGCGCCGGGATCATTCCAGCGCTCGCTTGCGGCCATCCCGGTGTTAAAGGAGCACGGCATCGTGGTGAAGATCGCCTGCCCGTTGATGCGCCAAAACCTGCTAGCTTACCGCGGGGTGATGGCGCTGGCGGAGCGCCTCGGCGTGCCCTACACGTTTGACATGACCATTACGCCGATGATGGACGGCGGCCTAGGAGTGCTTGAACATCGCGTCAGCGGCGCGGATCTGCTGCCGGTGCTACAGGACCCGGCGCTCCGTCCCAGCCGTCCGGACCCGACGGCGGCCTGCACATCATCCGAGCCGGTTCTCGGCAGCGTCACATCGAGCGGAATCGAAAGCACCGCCTACCACGATATTCCGTGCAGCGCCGGCCACAATAGTTGCTACGTTTCTCCCTATGGAGACGTCTATCCGTGCATCCAGATGCCGCTCGCTGCGGGCAATCTTCGCAGCCAGCGTTTCGCTGACATATGGGATGGCTCAGGGGAGCTCGCGCGTGTGCGCGCCGTGCGCGAGAGCGAGTTGCCCATCTGTTCTGTCTGCCCGATCCGGCAGTACTGCGAGCGCTGTCCCGGCTTGGCGCTCATGGAGGGCGGCGACTTGCTGGGTGCCTACGGGCGTGCCTGCGATCTTGCCGAGCACAAGGCCCGGCTGGCTGGTGTTGATAACCCCATTAGTACCTGGCACGAACGGGGGATTGGCAAGGGGCTGGCGAATGGTGCATGCTTCAATGGAGGACGAGCGTCGTTGCTGACTGAGGCAGTCCTTCCTCCGCAGGAGACGTGACGGTGTTTGATGCCGAATGAATTGGAGAGCACGCCGAACGCCAATCAGGGCAAGGGAAGCAAGAGACCCTACGCAAAGCCCACGGTGATTTCGGAGCCCATCTACGAAACGCTAGCTCTGGCATGTGGCAAACTGCCCGGCCAGGGTGGTGTATGCAACGCCGCACCGCGGCGCTCCTGAGAGTTCCTAAGTTCCCCCTGTTGTTGATTCCTCGGTTCCTTTTGATGCTTCAGTTGCCGTTTCGCTCCGGTACTGTCTAGTAGGACAAAATGGTACGGCAGTCTAATTGACTGTACCTAACTGGCACGCGGTAAACTCCCTTAGTGCCAGTTTGGCACTGCCTGCTCAGTGTCTCCGGAGCGTGCCTCCTATCGGTGTGGAATGAAGCTTCTTAGCCCAAGTCGAGTGTCCCTTCCTCGGCCGCCGCGTGTTCGCGGCGATCGCCCCCGGCTTGTCTGGCTGCTTGCAGCCCTCGCGATTTGTCTGTCCGCTTCCGCGCGGGAGTCGGTGACAATTCAAAGTACGAATGCCGCCCAGCCGATCCGCGCCGCGGACTCGTACATTAGGCAGAATGCAGCGACGACTAACTACGGCGGGACGGCGACAATGTTTGTTCGTTCGGGTGCTGGCGCTGTGCGGCGTGCAGTCGTGCTGTTCGACCTCACCACTGTCCCTAACGCCGGAATCAAGACGGCAACGTTGACGCTCTTCGCCACTGCGCGGCCTACTGTGGCCCGCACCTACAGCGCCAATCTGGTTACGAGCTTCTGGAACGAGACGCAAGTCACCTGGAACCGCCGCGTCGGTACAACCGCCAACCCAATCAACTGGAGCGCAGCGGGCGGGGACTACGACGGAACCGTTTCGGCCACTGCGAATGTCACCACCACGAGCACATTTGTGAACTGGACAGTGACGACTGCGGTTCAGGCGTGGTACAACGGCACGCCCAACTATGGTTTTCTGATCAGAGACAACACAGAGACCGGCGCCCAGTACACGGCACAGTTCGCGGCGAGAACCAACGGCACGGTGGCGGATCGGCCGCAGTTGATGCTGACATTCCTGCAGAACGTCACGAACTTGAGGGCCACGCCGGGCGACGGCTCGGTCGCGCTGAGCTGGGCATATCCGACGCCCATCGCTGGCGGAACGATCCTCGAACCATACGCCGGGGTCGTAATTCTGCGCAGTACGGGCGTCCCTGTGGACAAGAGCGTTGCCCCGACCGATGGCGTGGCTCCTCCGGCGCTGTGCACCGTAGTCGGAAGCGCCACGGTGGTTTATGCCGGCACCACGGCCAACACGACTTTCACCGATAATTCGAGCGATTCCTGCGGCGGGCCGGCAAACGGCACGATGTACTACTACAAGGTCTTCACTTACGACACGGCCGACAATTACTCGTCAAATCCCACTGGTCTGCCCTCGCCACGCGATGGCAGCTCAACCTTCACCGCCGAAACTGGCGCCATGCCGAATCCACCCGGCAGCACCCAAGCCCCGTTGTGGGTGTTTGCGACACATTCGACAGTTGAGGCGCCGCCCGGGATCATGCCGGGCGTGCAGATTGACGTGGGCACGGATACGAGCCAGCTCTTTGCCCTGAACACAAGCACGGGCCAGCCGCTTTATCCACCGGTCGCTCTCGGCGGAATCGTCTACGGGCGGCCGCCGGTGCTCGACGCCAGTGACGCTTCGATCGGCTATCAGGTCGCTTACGTCCCTGACAGCGACAATTTCGTTTATGCCGTGGACACGGCGACCGGAATCATCCGGTGGTTTGTGGAGCCGAACAACTCGACGACGAACCTGTTCCGAGGCGGGGCAGCGGTTCAGTTACATGCTTACAGCGGGGCGGGGTTCACGCGGGCGACTGACTTGGTCGTCGTCGGCACGCGCAACGGAGCCACGACGTCGGCCAACAGCGTTATCGGCCTGAACGGCAATACCGGCGCCGTGTATTGGACGCGCACGGGCGTTGCAGGCCCCACCACGGCCCTGGACATGATCAACTCGACGCCCACAGTCGATTACGCGCACAACTACATTTGGGTGACCAGCCACAGCGATGGTGGAGCGGCCCAACCGAATCTCTGGAAGCTCGACTCGAGTGCAGGCACGGTGCTCTGGAACGGAAACTGCGGCGGGACCGACATCGACAGCAGCCCTTCGCTGACGCAATACGCCGACGTGCTCTTCGTCAGCACCAACGGCGGCTCGCTCTACGCCGTCAACCCCACGATCAGCGGGACAACGGCCTGCGCGACGATGCCCTCGTACACGGACGGCGGCGACGGCGCGGCGAACGGCTTTCCGTACATTGCGAACACGGTGTCGCCGTACACAGTGGTCTACACGACCGATACGCAGGTCCATGCGGTGAGCTACAACGCGGCGACCACCACATTCAGCAAGCTTTGGACGACAACGGTGTACCCATCGCCGACGTCAACGAGTTGCAGCGCAAGCGTCTGCTCGCTCTCGGCGCCGGTCGTTTCGCTCATCGCGGGGATGGTGTACGCGGGCGGGTCCGATGGGTACTTGTATGAGTTGAATCTCTCAACCGGGGCCGTTGTGAACCGGGCCGTTGTGGACGCGGTTTCTCCGGCCGTGGTTGGGGATCCGGCGCTCGATGAGTTCAATCAGCGAGTCTACGTTTCGACCACGGCGGTCGATCAACGGGCGCTGGCATTCGCGATTCCCCATTGAGGCAGCGATGCAGCACAGACACATCCAAAGCGAACGGGCCTGGCTGAGCGCGGCGCTGGCCTGCATCGGCGTGCTCGCGGCCGGCTGCGGGCAAATGGGGACGACATCCGGCGATCAGCCAGTTCTGCCGGCTCAGCCACTCTCAGTGGCCGTTCAGGTGTGCAACACCACGCCCGACGGATGCGCAGCAGGCGCATCCTACAGCCTGGCGACCTTGCGCGACCTGGCCATCAACGTTTCCTGGGAAAACGTTCCCGTGGGGACCCATTTGCAGACGATCGAGATTCTCGATCCCAGCGGCTGGGTTTACCAGGCGAGGACGCAAGCCTTCGCCATTCCCGAGGACTGGGATGGTTCCGCAAAGACGACCGAGACGGTTCCCGTTTCGGGCACCTGGATAGTGACGCGCCGGCGCGCGGGCACGTGGACTCTGCGCGTCTCGCTCGATAGCCAGGCAGCGGTCACGCAGACGGTGCAGATTGATCCCTGAGCGGAGGGGGTAAGAAAGCGGAAATGGTGCAGGAGACCGACGCGAGGCTGGCGGAACGCACGGCGAAGCACGTCGCGCGGGGCGGCCGCGTTTGCCTGCGGGTCCACGGCGTGAGCATGTTGCCCTGGGTACGCCCGCGTGACATCGTTGTCGTGCGCGGCACGCAGCTTGAGGCCATCCGCTGCGGTGACCTTGTGCTCTTCGCGCGTCACGGGCGGCTGTTCGTACATCGGGTGGTCGAGAAGCGCGACCTCGCTTGGAACTCGCACCTGTTGGCCAAAGGCGATTCTCATCCGAAGCCGGACGATCCCATTCATGCGGAAGAACTGCTCGGCCGGGTGGTCCGCATCCACCGTGGCAAGCGGCGCATCGATCTCGATACGCCGTGGGAATCCTTCAAGAGCAGCCTGATCACGTTCATTTCCGGTCGCGGCGGCAGCTGGTATCCTGTGGGAAAACTCGCGGCGATGACGATGTCGCCGATTCGCCGCTTGGCTGCCTTCTTCGAATAATTCACTCCGTTCGCAGAAATCGATTGGGTAGCGCTGCCTCCAGGTTATGTCCCGGACCAGGCAGCGGCACGATCGTACGACCGGGGGAAAGGCTGAGGCGGTTGACAGCTAGGTCTCGTAAGTTGCTTCGGGGGCTTCGGCTAGGGCGAATTCCACGCGACGGCGCATCGGGTCGATGCGCTCGGCGCGGACGCGGATGCGATCGCCAAGGCGCCAGGCGAGTTGGACTGGTTTGACTCCACGGCCGCGGGCGCGGCTGGAGGCGCGCCTCGCGCCGTCGCGGCGGCCCGAATCGAGCAACGCCACGATGGCGTGGTCGCGCTCGCGGTACGCGCAGCGCGCTCCGGCGGCCTCTTCCAGCGCGTTGATGGGCACCAGCCCCTCGACAAACACCTCCATCAACTCCACGAAAAAGCCGTACTTCTGCACGCTGATGATGAGCGCGTCGTACTCGTCACCGAGGTGGCTCTCCATGAATTGCGCCGTCTTCCAGTCCATGAGCTCGTGCTCGGCGGCATCGGCGCGGCGCTCGGCCTCCGACGATTCCGCGGCGATCTCTTCGAGCGCCGCTCGTGGGTACGGCCCCGCGTCCTTGGCTCCGGCGGAGCCTACCCCCGTTCTCATGGCCTGCAAGCCGGAGCGCGTTGGTTCCAGCGGTCCGGATTCAAGACTTCGATCGGGTCCGCCGACCCCCTGAAATCGGGGATGCTCGAGCGCCCACTTGAGCACGCGGTGCACGATCAGGTCGGGATAGCGGCGGATGGGCGACGTGAAGTGCGTGTATTCCTCGAAGGCCAGCGCAAAGTGGCCGAGCGGATCGGCGGCGTAGCGCGCGCGCTTCAGCGAGCGCAGCATCAAGTAGGAAATGACGCGCTCTTCGGGCTTCCCGGCAAGCTTGGCCACCAGGCGCTGGTAATGGCCCGGGGTAATCTTCAAGTCGCCCGAGCCGGGAAGTGCGGCGAACATGGGTCGTTCGCGGCCGTGGCCGTAGGAGTCAGGACGTCCGGGCCGCGCCGGAGCAGGGGTGCGGCCGTGGCGGACGGGCACGCGTTGTTCGATGAGGTTTTCGACGCCGAGCGTGTAGCCAAACGCACGCGCGAGCTCTTCGAACTCGATCACCTTCTTCGCATCGGGTTTTTCGTGGACGCGATGCAGCGACGCCAAGCCGCGCTCGAGCAAGTAGGCCGCCACGGCGCGGTTGGCCGCCAGCATGAATTCCTCGATGAGGCGGTGCGCGATATTGCGCTCGCTGCGCACGATGTTCGCGATGCGCTGCTGCGCGTCGAACTCGATGACCGGCTCGGGCAGGTCGAAATCAATCGAGCCGCGCGCGGCGCGCCGGGCGTTGAGCAGCAGGGCCAATTCCTTCATGTCGCGGAAATGCGGGGCCAGCGCGGCGTACCGCGCGGCCATTTCGGCGTCGCCTTCGAGCACCTTGTTGACGTTCGTGTAGGTCATGCGCTCCGCCGAACGAATCACGCCGGCGGTGAATCGCGCCGAGGTCATCCGTCCGGCAGCGTCGAATTCCATAAGCGCGCTCATCACCAGGCGCTCGACGCGCGGGTTGAGCGAGCAGATATCGTTCGAGAGAGCTTCGGGGAGCATGGGCACGGCGCGGTCGGGAAAATAGACGGAGGTGCCGCGAATGCGAGCCTCGCTATCGAGCACGCCGCCACGCGCCACGTAATGCGCCACGTCGGCGATGTGCACCTGAAGATGCCAGCCTTTCGCGCGGCGCTCAACGTACACGGCGTCGTCAAAGTCGCGCGCGGTCTCGCCGTCGATGGTCACGATCGGCAGGTGGCGAAAGTCTTCGCGCCCGGCCAGCTCTCGTTCGCCCGCGGGCTGCGCCGCACGGGCGGCTTCGTCGAGGACATCCTCGGGAAAAACGTGAGGGAGATGATGTTTGCGTATGATGATCTCGACATCGACGCCAAGCTCGCCCGGCCGCCCCAGTATCTCGATGATGCGCCCCACCGGCGCGACGCCGCCCTTTGGATAGCGCACCAACTCGACGTTCACCGCTGCGCCATCAAGCTCGGCGAGCCGCGGCAGCCTGCGCGCGCGTCCAGCGCTGCTCCCGGCGAGGCCCAACTTTTCGCGCAAGCCAGGGGTGAGTTCGTCGCCAGGCGGAATCACGATTTCGTGGAGAATCCGCGAGTCGTAAGGCAGGACTTCATTGCCGCGCGGCCCGTAGCGGAACAACCCCACGAGTGTCGGATGCGCCCTGCCGAGTACCCGCAAGATGCGGCCCTCAGCCCGAAACGCGCCGGGCGGCACATTGCTGCGGTACGCACTGGGACCCGCGCTGCGCCGCTCGATCCTAGCCAGTACACGGTCGCCGTGCATGGCGTCGCCCATGGCGTCCCGCGGGATGAACAGGTCGCCCTCAACACCGGGGATGGACTCCTCGGGCACCACGAAGCCATAACCGTCACGATGCGCAACCAGCCGCCCGGAAAAAGCGTCGCTCGGAATGGGGTCCCTCTTCGCTGGGGGCTCGGGCCGGGGCTCAGCGGCGCGCTCCGATGATGCTGTCTTAGCCGATTCTCGGGCCAATGCATATCGGCCGCCAGGGAGTCTTGTGACCTCGCCACGCTCGGTGAGGCGCGCAAGAAGCCGCGGCAAGAATCGGCGCCCATCGTGTCGCAGCCCCAGGCTGTTTCCTATTTCTCTGGTAGTCAATGGGTTACGAGCGCTCTTGAGGCAATCGAGGATCTCTGCGGGCGTGGGTTCGGCGTTTCGCGGCATGGTCTTATGCCAGGTTGTCGCTGCCTAGATTAACCCAAGCGTTTTTTTTCTTAAAGGTCAGATGCAACCCTTTCTCATTCGTAGTAATCTCAGCGTACAGGCCAATACACAACCGGCTGATTGCCCTCCGTCAGATCAGCCGGAATCCCCCTCTTGGGGGATATCAGGGGAGGCGGGACGACCTGGCCCGCCTCCCCTTCCTTTTTCCTGCTTCACCAGTCGCGCACCGCTAGAATTCTCGTCTGCACCCACGGCTCCTGCGTTCTGGTTCTGGAGTTTCACAGCGACATCATTACGAAAGTCCAATGAAAGTGATGAAGGGAGTACGCCTCCTTGTGAACGCAGTCTACCCTTGGATGGCGATTGATGGTCGTGTTCCAGACTGAAAATGCGCAAATTCCACGCGCGTTTCTATTGACTCGGCGACTTGAGTTATGAACAATAAAGACAGGGCAAGGAACGATTGAGCCGACTCAGCCGCTCCGGTTGAGTTGAGTTTTACGCAGGGAAGGAGCCGAAAGTGGTTCCGAGTGCAAACAATATGAAATCCAAGAAAGGGCGATCCTTCGACGCACAAGCTTTTCTCGACTCGGCCGGCTTGTCGAGACAGATTGTGGAGTTTCGAAGGGCGCAGATTATCTTTTCGCAAGGCGATGCTGGTCAGCATGTCCTGTACATTCAGAAGGGCGGCGTGAAGCTCTCGGTGATCTCGGAAAATGGCAAGGAAGCCGTCGTGGCCATCCTGGGGCCGGGCGACTTCTTTGGTGAGGGATGCCTCGCGGGCCAGACGGTGCGGATGGGGACGGCCACCGCAGTCACACCGAGCACGGTACTCGTCATCGACAAGAACGCGATGATTCGCGTGCTTCACGAGCAACACGAATTCTCCGACCGATTCATCTCCTACATGGTTCACCGGAACATCCGCATCGAGGAGGACCTGGTCGATCAGCTCTTCAACTCCAGTGAGAAGCGGCTTGCCCGGACTCTCCTGCTGCTCGCCCGCTACGGCAGACAGGACCAGCCCCACAGGATGCTTCCCAAAATATCTCAAGAGACCCTGGCGGAAATGGTGGGCACAACGCGCTCCCGGGTCAATTTCTTCATGAACAAATTCAGGAAACTGGGCTTCATCAAGTACAACGGCGGGCTGCGCATCAACAACTCCCTCCTGAGCGTTGTTCTTCACGACTGACGAAGCGCGCTTTCGCTGCGCAGGCCAGGCCGGCATCCTCCACTCTTCGGCAGATCTCAGACTTCCCTTTCGCGAAGTAGTTCTTGCGGTGGAGGGAGAATAGAGGCACTTTTCGGAGGAACGCTACCGGCTGGAACCCACCGAAAGGGGGTGCGACTGCTCTCCCTTCATCTTGTAGAGTGCGCAGTCCGCCGCGTGGAGCAGAGTCTCGATAGTTCGGCCATCCTCGGGGTAGGTGGCGATGCCCAAGCTAAGGGAAAGCCTCGGTTCCTGGCCGTCATTCGCAAGGCTTTGACGGATGCGCCGCGCTACATGATGGGCTGCCTGCACACCTGTTTCCGGCAGGATCAAGGCAAACTCGTCCCCGCCAAAACGCGCGGCAGTGTCGATGGACCGGGAACAGTTGCCCAAGACATCGGCCAGGCGGCAGAGTGCCTGGCTGCCCACCAAATGGCCGTGGTGGTCGTTGATTCGTTTCAATCCGTCCATGTCAAACAACAAGAGTGCGAACTCCCTGCCGGTGCGCTCGGATCGTTTGATTTCGGCGTCGAGCACGTCCGCAAGCCGCCGGTAGTTGGACAGACCGGTCAGTGGATCGCGGGCCGCCTGCAGGCGCAGATGTTCCTCCAGCAGGCGCTGCTTGGTCACATCCTCGACGATGATCTCGTAACTGTCGTGCTCACCGTGCCCGAGGCTGACTTCCCGCCCGCTGAGCCGGACCTTCACGATTGAGCCGTCCTTCCGCTTCCATTCAGTTTCGAGGGGGTCGGTTTGTTCGCCGTCGCCGGGCTGCCCCAGCAATTGCGCTCTCCTGTCGGGATCCTGAAAGATGTCGCACGCGAGATTGACCGCCAAAAACTCTTCCCGCGATGAATAGCCGAGCATGGCCACCAGCGCCTGGTTGACACTCAGAAACGTGCCCTTCGGACTGCAGCGGCAAACGCCATAGGCCAGGTTGGTTACCAAGGCGTGGTATCGTGCTTCCGAATGTCGCAGATCTTTCTCCGCTCGGTCGCGTTCATCGCGCAGAGATCTTTCATCCAAAGCTCGGCGGATGGCTAAGGGCAGGCGTCCGATCCGGTCTTTCTCGACACAGTCGGCGGCGCCTTTCATGGTCAACTCCGCCACCGTCTCTCGTTGCAGGGTCTCCGTCAAGAAGATGAACGGTATATGCTTCTTCGTGTCGCATACGAGGCCCAGTGCCTGCGCCCCTTCCCGGTCGGAACCGGGACACTCTGCCACAACAACGTCATAGGGTCGCGCATCCAGCAGTTCTGCAACCTGTCCGGGGTTTGTAGCTATGTCTGCGCTGACTGGGAATTGCGCCCTGTTGAGCTCGTGCAGGCAGCGCGCTACCTCCGCAGCGTCACGGTGCACAAAGAGGATGCGCCACGCGGGATGTCTGTGGGTGGCTGCGTCTCGGGGGACAGAAGCGAGCTGTCCCCGGTCGGTGACACTTTCTGCCAAGGTAGACATACAGGGCTACAGCGAATTCACTACGAGCCAATCAGCGGTTTCTTCGGCGGACGACCGGAATTCGCGGAAATTCCTTTCCCCCAAGTGAGCACAATGTACGAAAGTGCGAAAATGGCGTCTGTTCAATTTTGCACACTTTTCCACAGGGGCACCCAGGCGGAAAACAGCACACCGTGGTGCGGCCAGAAACCACAGGGGGACGGCAAGACCGGTTCCACTTCGGTGTTACAGCGCAAACGCCTTGCGCGCTTCGGCGACTTCAATTTGAGTAGAGCGGCGCGCCAGCGTATACGTGTTCGTGCTCTCGATGCGGTCGCCCACGCTCAGTGTCCTCAGTGGACCTACAGTTTCCAGCTCGACATACGCAAGGGGGTCCGGATTCGTGTAAACCTCGGTTCGGCTGTCATCGTTGGGATGGTCTCCAGCCGCATGAGAGGCGTCGATGCGCAGCACGTAGTCGTTGTCCATCCACAGGAGACTGCTGCCGCGAGTTCCGATCTTCGAGAAGTCGCGGGGATCGCGCGCGAGCGACAGAAGCCTTCCATCGATCTTCAGTTCTTTCGGAGCAGGTCCCGCCAACTGGTGGAATGCGTCCGCAAGCTGGGATTCCCTGGGGAGCAACGCGAACACGCGCTGAGGTTCCGGCAGTTGGGTGATCACCCAAACGGCCACCGTGATTGGATCGCCGATCAGCTTGTGGTAGCCGGTCCTGATGGTCATCATTGGCAGCGCTGGAGCCAACTTGATGCGGCGCACAATCTGAATGCCGTAGCCGGGGTCCACCATGGTTTTCAAGGTAATCTCATCGCGTCCGGCGACCGCATCCACGCGCGAGGCGTCGAATGAGCCGGGCGGCGGCCACTCGCGGCCGGTCACTTTCTCCCAGTCACCTTGAGGCGCGGGCCAGCTCTTATCACCGCCGAAATTCCCCCATTCGCTCGACGCCGCGTCCGGCAGCTTCCCGTCCAGCAGGCGATTCACCCAGAAAACACCCTGGTCCTCGCCCGCAAGCCGAAACTGCATGACCCTGCCAATCGAAGGAACGACAACAGCTTCCACTCTCCCGTTGCTGATCAGGTAGGAGCCTGCCCAGCCATGGTAATCGACAGTCGTGACAGAGATCGGCGCAGGTGAGCCGAGTTTGGACCCGGGTCCAACGCCGCGATTCTGCTGATCAGGCAAGATTGTTCCCCGCCCTTCTCTTCAGAGAAAGGTCAAGCCGTCGTAGGCGCCTTCGCCGGCGCTCCATCCCGGCTAAACTGATTGATATGCTCCAGTTCCTTCAGGTGGTCGTACCAAGTGAACTTCAAGACCAGCGCCGTGACGCCAATGACCGCCAGCGCGATCAGGGCAGAACGGAACTTCTGGATCACGATATAGATGGGCAAAGCCACCAGGCTGATCTGCCAGCAGATACCCACCGCCACATTGAACATGTCGCGCCAGAAATCCGTGTTGCGCCGGAACGCCGGATCTTCTTCGCGGACTTTCTTGAGGACGGGACCCCAGAAACCCCACGGCCGCACGCGGCGATAGAAGTCGTTCAGGACCGCTTCATCCTCGGGTTTCGTGAGGAGCGTGCCGGCGAGGCATCCGATCAGAGAGAGAACCAATACCAGCGGGAAGATCAGCGAGACATCCAGGTTCACAGAGTGTGCCTTCGAGAATCCCTGCAGAATGCCAAACCTGGAGATGATCCCCGGCATGGTCAGCGAAGACGCGATGCCCGTGACCATTCCCCAGAAGTAGCCGTACCCATTAAACCGCCACCAGTACCATTTCAAGACGTTGGAAGCCGTATAGCCGCCCCAGAGCCCGGAGACGATCCAGAGAACCACGGAGTTGACGGACGTGACGTACCAGCCGATCAATACGCCCAAAATCACCACGGCCAGCGAACTGACGTAGCTCAGCCGGACGTACGTCCTCGGCTTCGCATTCGGGTTGATGAAGCGCTTGTAGATATCGTTCACGAAGTAGGGCGGCGCCGCGTTTACCGTGGCAGCGAAGTTGGACATGAACGCGGCGAGCAGTCCGGCGATCAGGAATCCCAGCAGGCCGGCGGGAACAAAGTGGCGCAGCGCTTGCGGTAGCACCAACTCGAAATCCATCTTGGTGCCCATGCCCCGGATGGTGTCGCTGAAAAAAGCCGCGGCCAGAATGGTCAGGCCGGTGATCAGGAAGTAGCGCGGAAAGGTGAGCACGATGTTGACCCAGCCGCTCATCATCGATGCTTCCCGGGGATTCTTCGACGAAAGGACGCGCTGCATATCGTAGTTCGGAGCCGGGCCGGCCGCGCTGATGAGGATACCCTTGAAGAACAGCATCATGACGAAGAAGCCAAAGAGCCCGTAGCCGTCTTCCGCGATCTTGGCGCTCGCCGAAGGGAGGAGCGAGGACCAGTTCAGGTTCAAGTGCCAGCCAAAGAAAATATTGTCCCAGCCCGGGGGAACAAAACGGTGAAGCACCCCGGGGGCAACTTTCGTCATGGCGATGATTCCCACGGCAATCGAGGCCATCGAGAGAATGCAGAACTGAATGACCTCGGTGATCACGACGCTGAACATGCCGCCCTTGATGACGTAAATGGCCGTGATCGCGATCAGAATCAGCGCGTACTGGTTGGGAGAGAGATGCCAGGGCAGAAACGTCGAGGCGAATTTCCCGATGCCCTTGAATCCGTAACTGAAGAAACCGATGATGCCGACGAACGCGTAGACCACAACGATGATGTGAGCGAGCTGGGCGCCGCGGCCCTTGCCGAACCGGGTCTGGATCCACTCGGCGCCGGTCATCACGTTGGAGCGGCGCAACCATGAGGACAGATAAATCATCAGGAAGATTTGGTTGAATGTCGGCCAGAGCCACGGAATCCACACGCTTTTCAATCCGTAGACGAACATCCAGTAGACCAGCAACATGGTGCCGCTGATGTCGAACATTCCCGAGGCGTTCGACACGCCCAGCACGTACCAAGGCATGACGTTGCCGCCCAGAAAGTAGGCCTTCATGTCGCGGGAGGCGCGGTGGGAAACCCAGTAGCCCACCATCACGGACGTCGCCAAATACGCAACAATGATGGCGATGTCGATCAGATGCAGGTGCAAGTTACACCTTAGTTCTGGGGACGAGGATCTGCGCCCTCAGCCGCATGGGCCCGTCCTTGTGTGGCTTGGGAGTGAGCCCGGCTGGTTCTGGCCGGTCAATATACACCAGAACGACTCTACGGCGAGACGCCCGCTAGCAGGAAAACCAGCATGGCTTGCCAGTTGATGGCGATTTCGTTGCTCGCCCAGGAGTCTTGGAGGTCGCGGTAATCCTTCGCGGGCGGCTGCGGCGGAAGCGCCCTCAGCATGGGGTCCTGCCTTTCGGCGTTGGGGCCGCCGGCGAGCAACCCGGGCCAGGGCTCGGGATTCTTGTCGGCGCCGCTGGGGCGGTGGTGAATATGGCGGCAAGGATTACTGCCCACCTGCGTCACCCAACTCATAGAGAAAGTGTTGCGTCCGAGCAGATAGTGCAGGTCGTCGAGTGCTGTCTCCACGAAAGCGGGGTCCGGCGAAAGGGCGTTCGCCACCAACATTTGCACGCCGTACTCCGCCACCCGGCCGTTTGAGCCCCAGACGTAATCGTTGGTCGCCAGGCTGACGCGGTACGGATTGCCGCGGGTGCGTTCGACGATCTGGCGCGCGCCCGTGAGCGTGCTCTTCCGAATGTCTTCGATGGCTGCGGCGTCGCTGCCCTTCCGCGCGCCCAGAGCGTAGCTCCACATCGCCACCGGAGCGAGATCCCGCCATGTTCCAGGCTCGAGGACGAGAAGGGTGTGGCGATAGGCGGGATAGTTTTTCAGGAAGTAGTTGTTGAAGAGATCCTCGCCGGTGGTGCGCCAGAGCTCGGCGGCGGCCCAGAGGCGCTCGTCGCTACAATTCGCGTCTGCGTACTCCCCCGTGACAACACCCGGCGGATTCTTGAACGTTACGTCCGGGTAACGCTCAGCCCAGGCCCAAGCCTGCCGGGCCGCGCGCAGGGTGCGTGCTGCGAAGTCCTTATCGAACGGAGCATAGATGCGGGCGGCGATCGCTCCGACTGCGGCGAGGTCGGCCGTCGCACAAGTGCTCTTGTAAGGAGGCTTGCCGGTGCCGATGACCTCGCTCGGGAAAGGATCGTCTTGCGGCATCACGAATCCAGGGAAGCCCGTGCTCGTCTGCTTTTGCCAGACACCGCCATCGTCGTCCTGCATCTTGAGCATCCATTCGAGATTCCAGCGGACCTCGTTGAGAATGTCGGGCGTGCCATTCCCGCTCTCGGGAATGTTGAGCTTGACGCTTCCGACCTTCGAGCCGTAGAGATCCCAGGTCCACAGCAGCGAGGCGGTGGTGATTCCGGAGTTGACCATGTAGCGGCCGTAATCGCCGGCATCGTGCCAGCCGCCGACGTTATCGCGCGGGCCCTGTTTGCCGGAGGAAGGATGGAAACGTCCGTGGGCGTGGCAGGCGGGATAGGAGTAGCCGGGGAATTCCGGTCCGAGATCGACAGCCATTCCACAGCGCTGTCCGTAGAATGCGCGCATGGCCAAATAGTAGGTGCGCGAAAACACGTCGGGAGAAATGGAGAAGTTCCAACTGCGCCCTATGCCAGGTATCTCCAGATAGTATTTGCCCGGTTTGCGGAGGCTCGAGAAATCAGCGGTCTGAACGCGGTCGCCGGAGTCCTGGTCGGCAACAACGGCGCCGAGTTTTCCTTCCAAGACAACGGCGCCGTCGCTCGCCTGCTTGACCTGGAAGGTCTTGGCAGGAGCCGAGACCATCGCCAGTTTCGGCGCGTCCGGAAGATAGCCGACTTGGTCCACCTTGATCTTGACGGTGGCAGTTTCGGCCGCGAAGGCGGCGGCTGCCGAAAAAAGAATCAGATGGAGTAGGAAGACAAGTCTCACTGGACCCTCACTTCGATGAGATTTCACGATTGTTCCACTGGAAAACTTGCCCATGATTGAACCCTCGCTTTTGCTCGACGAGTTTCTCGCGTTTCCGGGGTGTTTACAACCGCGGGAGCAATTGCCTATACTCGGCGTCCCCTCTCTTCGGAAGTTCCAGCCGGTACCACTGTCGTGGCGCAAGAGGGCTGCTTGCGCGGCAGTTCAGCGGTCTGGTCACTGACCGTAGATCCTTAGTTCGGGAGCGCATCGCCATGCAATACGGACACTTTGACGATAGGAATCGGGAGTACGTGATCACGCAGCCCGATACGCCTTTGCCGTGGATTAATTACCTCGGCTGCGAGGCCTATTTCGGAATCATCTCCAATACCGCGGGCGGCTATTCCTTCTACCGCGACGCGCGGCTGCGGCGCATCACCCGATACCGCTACAACAACGTTCCGTACGATTTCGGCGGTCGCTACATCTATCTGCGCGACAACCTTTCCCGGGAATTCTGGTCGCCTTCCTGGCAGCCCACGCGCCGCAAGCTCGAGAATTACTTCTGCCGCCACGGCATGGGCTACAGCATCATCGGTTCCACGTACAACGGGATTGAGGCGCGCACCCGGTACTTTGTCCCGCTCGGCGAGAATCTCGAGATTTGGCAACTTTCGGTGACCAACCATCGTTCCGCGCGCGCTTCCATCTCCGTTTTCTCCAGCATCGAATTCTGCCTTTGGGACGCGCAGGATGATTCGACCAACTTCCAGCGCAATTTCAGCATCGGTCAGGTGGAAATCGAAGATGGCGTGATTTACCACAAGACCGAGTACCGCGAACGGCGCGATCACTTCGCCTACTTCGCCTGCTCCGGGAAGCTCGCGGGATTTGACACGCAGCGCGAGGCGTTCGTCGGGCCCTACCGCGGGTGGGATAGCCCTGCGGTCGTGGAGCGCGGCGAGTCGGCGAACTCAATCGCGTACGGCTGGGCGCCCATCGGCTCGCACCACGTGAAGGTCGAACTCGGACCCGGCGAGAGCCAGCAGATGATCTTCGTGCTCGGCTACCAGGAGAATCCGGTAGACCAGAAGTTCGATCCGCCGGGTTCGCAAACCGTCAATAAGAAGAGGGCCAAACCGACAATCGCCAGGTACTTGAAGGCCGCCAACGCTGATGCCGCGTTCGAGAAGTTGCGCGCGTATTGGGACGAGTTGCTGAGCATCTACCAGGTGGAGAGCCCGGATCCGCACACGAATCGCATGGTCAACGTATGGAACGCCTACCAGTGCATGGCCACGTTCAATATGTCGCGCTCGGCCTCGTTCTACGAATCGGGAATCGGACGCGGCCTGGGCTTCCGCGATTCCAACCAAGACTTGCTGGGCTTCGTGCAAATGGTGCCCGCGCGGGCCCGCGAACGCATACTGGACCTGGCCGCGACGCAGCTGCCCACCGGCGGCGCCTATCACCAGTATCAGCCGCTCACCAAGCGCGGCAACAACGAGGTCGGCGGCAACTTCAATGACGATCCGCACTGGCTCGTCGTCGGCGTGGCGGCTTACCTCAAGGAGACCGGCGACTGGAGCATCCTGGACGAGCGCGTCCCGTACGATAACCAGCCGGGTTCGGAACAGCCGCTCTACGAGCATTTGCAGCGCAGCTTCAAGTACACCTTGGACCGTCTGGGGCCGCACGGACTGCCGCTCATCGGCCGCGCCGACTGGAATGACTGCCTGAACCTGAACTGCTTCTCCGATACACCCGGGCAATCATTCCAGACGACAACGAACAAGGAAGGCAAGGTCGCGGAATCCGTTTTCATTGCCGGATTGTTCGTGCTGGCGGGCAAGGAACTCGCCGTTATCGCGCAACATCGCGGCCTGAACGACGAAGCGAAACGTTATCTCGCCGAAGTGGCCAAGATGGAAGAGACGGTTCGCAAACATGGCTGGGACGGCGAATGGTTCTTGCGCGCCTACGACGACTTCGGGCACAAGATCGGCTCAAAGGAATGCGAGGAAGGGAAAATCTTCATCGAAACGCAGGGATTTTGCGTTCTTGCCGGCATCGGGCTGAATGACGGCAGGGCGAAGCAGGCTCTGGAATCAACGCGCGAACATCTGGCGACGAAGCACGGGATCATTCTGCAGCAGCCGGCCTATTCAAAGTACTACCTCGAGCTGGGCGAGATTTCGTCTTACCCGCCCGGATACAAGGAGAATGCCGGGATCTTCTGCCACAACAACCCGTGGGTGATCATTGCCGAGACGCTCGTGGGCGACGGCGACAGCGCGCACGACTATTATCTGCGCATCAATCCCTCGGCGCGTGAGGGCATCAGCGACCTGCATCGCTGCGAACCGTACGTCTATGCCCAGATGATTGCCGGGCGCGACGCGCCCACCCATGGCGAGGCAAAAAACTCCTGGCTCACCGGGACGGCGGCGTGGAACTACTACGCCATCACCCAGTGGATCCTCGGAATCAGGACGTCCTACAACGGGCTCCAGATCGCTCCCGTCATCCCCAAAAGCTGGGGGGGATTCAAGGCCACGCGGAAGTTTCGCGGTGTGACCTACAACATCTCGATCGAGCGCGCCGGCGAAGGCAACCGCGTGGCACTCACGGTGGATGGCAAGCCTGTCCGCGACGACACGGTGCCTCTGCCAGCCGACGGGCGTAAGGAAGTCACCGTCAAGGGAACACTGACGTAGTCAGCCGCGCAAGGGCACTTTGGACGCCTCGGCGCCGTGCTACAATGAAGGCAGTTTAGGCCCGTAGCTCAGTTGGTTAGAGCGCCACCTTGACACGGTGGAGGTCTGCGGTTCGAGCCCGCACGGGCCTACCATTTGTTTCCTTCATGGCCTGAGATACATCCTCCAGAAGCCAATCCACAGGCTGCATCAGCGTCGGATCCAGGAACGAGGCGTCTTGCCGTGTTGTGGAGCGCGCTGGCTCGTACTCACTCCGGTGAAGGAGGCCGTGGTCCCGGGTGGGTCATCGTTTGAGGAGTAACCAGGACAGTCCTGTGCTTCGGGAAAGTGAGCTCCAGGACCTGCGGCTGTGGAAAACGTGCGAGAAAATAGCAAGCGCTCGGGCGGCGGATGGTAGGTTGGTCCTAGAGCGGTAGTACCCTGGTACCCTTGACCCTGCTGGCTTCCACGCCTATTCTACGCCCGGTGACCGGCCTGGTATTCCTGAGGCGGGCGAAAGTCCGTCGAAGGGATACTGGGTTGCATGAAGGGAAAAGTGCGGATTTTGTCGTTCAGGCCCTTGACCAGAACGTAATATAGGATAGAGTGTCTCCGGTAGTTGTTTCCCTACGGAGGCACAATGTCCAGGTTACTTACAGTCGTTTTGTTGGTGATGTTGGTTCTGGTTGGGGCTATGGGCCTGAAGATGGTCGTCACCGCCCACGGCGATGGGCCGGTGATGATGGCCAACGGAATGCCGGTTCCGCCAAGTCCTTGGAAGAACGGAATGCCGGTTCCGCCAAGCCCTTGGAAGAACGGCATGCCGGTACCACCGTCGCCCTGGAAGTAGCCGCGATCGCGAAGTAACCTAACTGCGGCACGGACCAGGGCGCTCGAGAGGGGCAGCGTGCTTGGTCCGGTAGAATACTTGCTGTGGTTCTTGAGCATTGCCCTCGAGGCCACGGTGGTGGTGTGCGCTCTTGTCAGGGGGGCCTTCCGCCGCTACCTCGCTCTTAACCTGTACATGGCGATTTCCTGTGGGACGAGTCTTGTCGGCTACAAGATTCTTTCTATTTACGGGTTCGATTCCAAACAGTACTACTTCTTCTACTACCAATCGCACCTCCTGCTTACCATCGCGCTCTACTTTGTACTCATAAATCTTTATCTGCGAGTGTTCGATGAAATGCGGGCAGACCACCTTGTCCGTGCTGGCGCCGTCCTTCTCCTGCTGGGAACCTCAATCTTCTCCTACGCGGTTGTTCGGCAATCTGAGGGTCGCATTTCGAGCCAATTTGTTGTTGAACTGTCGCAGAACCTGTACTTCGTGGGTGTGGTGCTTACCTATGTGCTTTGGGGTGCCATGATGAAGCTGCGGGAGACGCGCACGCGGCTCATCCAGCTCGTGCTTTCGCTCGGAATCTATTTCAGCATGTTGGCCGCCGAGTACGCCCTGCGGAATCTCTATCCGTCGTTAACAGCGGTCAAGACTTATCTGCCGCCTGTGGTGGGCTGTTTGCTGCCGCTAGCCTGGTGCTATGCGTTCTTGAAACTCTCTGAGGATGCCCGCCTGGCCACAGCAAGATTGGGGGTATTGCCACGATGATTGTCGCCGGATTGATTCTCGTTCTTTCCCTGGTTGCGTTGCTGCAGTTCTTTGCGTCCTACTGCCGCTCGCTGATCGTGGCATCTTCGAGAGAGCCGCTCTCGATTCAGGCTCGCGACGTGACGGGTATCGTCGGCATGACAGCGCCCGGCGCCGAGTTCCCGCGCTTTGTGCAACTCTTGCAGCTCTGCCCGGAGCGCCCCGAGGACCGCGGCCCGGTGCGCGCTGTGTGCATTTACTACCGGTTGCTCAGCACGCTTCGTAGGTTGTTTTCTCAACTCGCGCCGCACTTGGTTTTGTGGGCTGATGGTGAGCGCGGCCGGTGCGCCTACTTCGCCGCCGTCGTTTTGGACCGGCGTATCGCTTATAGCCGGAATATGTTCGCTCAGCAAATGAGCGAGTGATCGCTCCTTCCCGCGCCCGCGGGGGGCTTTGATGGGCAGGACCGGAAGCCCCTCTCGGCGTTGTCCTAGCGTTGATTCCCAGGACCCGGTTCGTACTCGACCGTACTGTGCCTACCCCTTACACGATACGTGACACTCGATCGGCGCAGTTTCTCTCGCTCGCACTGCGTGATACACTCCTTTTCGGATGCCACCTGGCGGTGGCGAACCGTCCGCAGCGCAAAACGGACCGGTGACCATCATTTGCCCTGACTGCGGCGCCATTCTTCGCGCCGAAAGTAGAACCTGCTCGTATTGTGATTCCAAGCTGCCGTCTTCGTTCGACGGCGAGCCTGTCCCGGCTCCGAAGTCGGAGCCCCTTACCACCTGCGGGAACCTGGCTTTGGAGCCTGCCTGGCGTGCGGAATTGTCCCGGCGTGTGGAGACATACCGCTCGCGGCGCCGGCGAGGCGCATCGCCGGAGAATCAGGGACAACTTCCCTTTGGACAGAACCGTCCCTGCGTGGCAGAGGGCGAGACCTCCTCAATTGACCTACCGGCAGGCACGGAAGACACTCCCTGGAACGAGGAATTTGCCTTCACGATTGCGATCGGGCGCCGCCCCAACTCAGGATGCGGGCAAGCCAGCCCATGCGGAGGCCCCGAGCGCGTCGACATTGACCTCACGGTTTCGCCCACGTCCGAAGGATGGCGTGCGCCAGATGTGTCCACCGAGGATGAATCCGTTACCCGCGAGCGCCGCGCCAATGCACCTTTTCTTCCGGTCGCACCCCTTAGCAAGCGCTGCGCTGCCGGGATCGTCGATGCCCTATGCCTGCTCTTTTCTTACGGCGGCTTTCTGATGCTGTTTAGTTCGCTCGGAGGCCATTTCAACTTCAGCAAACTGAACGCCATCGTCTGCGTCGCCACCCTCGCGCTCTTCTACATCCAGTATTTCACCCTCTTCACCATCTTCGGCGGCACAACGCCCGGAATGATGCTCTGTGGGCTTCAGCTCATAGGCTACGAGGGCGAGAGCGCCACTCCACGGCAGTTGCTCGCTCGCAGCCTGGGTTATGTGCTCTCGGCGGGAACGTTCTTCCTGGGATTCCTCTGGGCTCATTGGGATGAAGACCGCCTGACGTGGCACGATCGCGTCTCCCGCACTTACGTGGTTTCGGACGACGCCATCTTGGAAGCGTCTCCAGCAGCGGCCACCCACGGACGTTAGTGCGGCGCAGACAGGTGGTCCTGAGGCCCCGTCCAGGCCGATAACTCAAGAGACCATCAGCAGAGATGCCGGCACGACCGCCGGTGCAGCGGATACCGTTCCCTTCGATAGAAACCCGCTCCAATGGGGAATCGAAGGTCGGCTGAGTCGCGCCGCCGGCCGTTACTTGCTCACGGCCTCATCTGAAAAGATCTTGCCATCGCGAATGTGGATCATGCGATGCGCGTGCTGCGCAATGTCGTGTTCGTGCGTGACCAGAATGATGGTGTTTCCCTGTTCGTGCAGCCGCGCGAACACGCCCATGATTTCCTCGCCCGTCTGCGAGTCAAGGTTGCCGGTGGGTTCATCGGCCAGGAGAATGGAAGGGTTGTTCACCAAGGCGCGCGCAATCGCCACTCTTTGCCGCTGGCCGCCCGAGAGCTCGTTGGGCTTGTGCATCATGCGCGAAGTGAGGTCCACCAGTTCGATCGCTTTCTTGGCGCGTTCGGCGCGCTCTTCGGCGGGCGTGCCGTTATAGATGAGAGGCAGCTCGACGTTGTGGAGAGCGGTCGCGCGCGGCAGGAGGTTGAAGGTCTGGAAGACGAAGCCAATTTCCTTGTTCCGGATGTGTGCGAGCTCGTCGTCGTCGAGCTCGCTGACAAGACGCCCGGCCAGCCAGTAGCGTCCCCCCGTGGGAGTGTCGAGGCAGCCGATCAGGTTCATCAGCGTCGATTTGCCCGAACCCGAAGGCCCCATGATGGCGACGTATTCGCCCTTGAGGATCTCCACGTCTACGCCGCGCAGCGCGTGCACCTGCTCCGCGCCCATTTCGTAGACCTTGGTCAAGCCTTCCGTACGGATCACTATGCCGGCAGCGATCAGGTCCTCGCGGTACGACTCGGCTGCGGGTATCTCGACGGCCATGCCTGGGCTCCTTGCTTTCGAACGATGCTTTCTCAGCTCGACTGTTCTTCGATCTTCTTTGGAGCGGAGTTGTCCACCTTGATGGCGGCTTCGGGCTTCAGCGTGCGCAGCGCCTTGTAGCTGCCCGTCACGATTTCATCTCCGGCTTTCACGCCCTTCTTGACTTCGATGTTGGTCACCCCGGTGATGCCGGTCTCCACGGGTGTAAAGGTCGCCTTATTCCCGCGCACGATGAACACGCCCTGGATCTCTTCCTTCTTCGCGTCCGAGCCGGAACCTGCCGGAGCCGGGGCGGCGAGCGTCACCGAACCGCCGGCTGATCCGCCCTTGGCCTGCTTCGCGGCTTCTTCAAGGTCCCCCCGGGTGCGCACCGCGAGCGCCTGAATCGGAATGGCGACGGTGTTCTTGCGCTCGGCCGTTTTGATCTTCGCCGTGGAAGAGAGCCCGGGCCGCACATTTTCGGGGGGATTTTCCAGTGTGACCACGACCTTGAAATCCCTGGCTTCCTGGTTGCCAGTGGTCGTCTGCGTGGTGGCCAAGCCGGAGCTGCGCAAGATAGCCTGCGAGCCGATCTCGGTAACGCTGCCTTTGAATACCTTACCCGGGATGGCGTCAATCGTGACTTCCGCTGGCTGACCGTTCCTGATGTTGACGATGTCGGTCTCATCCACCATCACTTCCGAAGTGACCACCGACATGTCCGAGAGCGTCATCAGGAAGCTGCCGTTGGCATTCTGAATGCCCGGTACTACGTACTCCCCCTCGCGCACCGGCAGATAGCTGACGATGCCGTTGATGGGCGAGCGATAGGTGGTCTTGTGCAGGACGTCGCGCGTCCGCAGCAACAGCGCTTGATTCTGTGTGAGCAGGGACCGCGAACGATCCAGCTCCGCCTTCAGTTGCAGGACGCGCGACTTGGCCGATTCCACGGCGGCCACTGCCGAGTCATACGTGGCCTTGCGCCCATCGTAATCCTGTTTGGGGATCAGGCCGTCTTTGTAGAGACCCTGGCCCCGCTCCCAATCCAGCTCGGCTCGCTCGTGATCGGCTTGGCGCTGCAGCAGGTCCGCCTGCGCCGATTTGTAGCTGGCCTCGGCTGACGCAATCCCAGCCTCGGTGGAGTTCATCGCGGCCACCTGCGCGTTCACGTCCGCATTCTGCTGCACGTTCTCCTGCAGCAGCAGCACATCGCCCTTCTTCACGTGGTCGCCTTCCTTCACCACGATCTCGACGATCTTGCCGAAGCCCTGGGCGGTCACGTTCGTATAGGTGGTGGGTTTGACCTCGCCCGAAGCGGTTACGATGGTCGTCAGGTCCTGCGTGCCGACCTTGGCCGTCTGGACGGTGACGACGCCTTTGTTCGCCTGCTGCACGCTCACCAACACGATGCCGCCGAGCACGGCCGCAGCCCCGATGCCAATCGCCACCTTGTGCCATGTCTTCATACTTGGCCTCTGTCCTCGATTCTGGGGTTATCGCCTGGACGCGCCACCGCTCACCGCCCTCACCTACATATACGGCCTCAAATAGCGGAAAGTTTCGCTCAGTCGGGCGGAAACGCCTGAGAAGCCGTGCAGGCTGCCCAGGCTGGCGTCGCCGCTTCCAACCCGGCAGCTTCAGCGTCACGAGGTGGGACACCGGGCTCGAGACGGGCTCGGCTGAGACCCAAGCAACCCCCATTTTAAGGCCTTTCCCAGGACAAGGGAAGCGGCTCTCGGCGGTCACTTAGTTCTGTCCGGGGGGTTGTTCACTCTTAGAGCGTGCGGGAACCCAGGCAGTTGCCCGAGCACTCCGGGGCCGCCCGAATTGGCCGACTGCTTCTGATAGACTCTAGCGGTCGTTCTCGTTTCTGGTTGGGATCTGTAACATCCACGTTCATCCAGGAGGAAATGTGTTCTCCAATGGAATGACTCGGAAAGACTTCCTTGCCGCCACAGTCGCCGCCGGAATCACTTCGCTTTCGAGCCGGGCCCAGCCTGCGCTTGGCCCGTCGTCAGAAACTCAGCCTTCGGGGTCGCCGGCTGGGTGTGTGCGTGGCTTCTATGAGGTCCATACCTTCGGCGCCAAAGGCGACGGTAAGACCGTCGATACCCGCGCAATTGACCGGGCCATTGGTGCGGCGGCGGCCGCTGGAGGCGGCACGGTATACTTGTCTGCGGGAACGTATCTTTGCTACTCCATTCATTTGAGAAGTTCCGTCTCGCTTTACCTGGAAGCGGGCGCCACAATTCTAGCCGCCGATGTTCCCCGTGAAGGGGCGACCTCAGGTGGCTATGATCCTGCCGGCCCACCACAACCATGGGAGAGCTTCCAGGACTTCGGCCACAATCACTGGCGCAATAGTCTTCTCTGGGGCGAAGACTTGCATGATGTAAGCATCCTGGGCCCCGGACTCATCTGGGGTAAAGGCCTAAGCCGTGGCGAAGCAAACGAACTGCCGCGCGCCGAAAGTCCCGGCGTCGGAAATAAGGCCATCGCGTTGAAAAACTGCCGCAATGTCACCTTTCGCGACTTCTCCATGCTCGCCTGCGGTCACTTCGCCATGCTGCTCACTGGTGTGGACAATCTGACCATAAGCGCCGTCAAGATCGACACCAACCGCGACGGAATTGATATCGATTGCTGTAAGAACGTCCATGTTTCCGACTGCACTATAAACTCTCCCTGGGACGATGCTATCTGCCCCAAGAGTTCCTTTGCGTTGGGCTACGCCCGGGCAACGGAGAACGTCACAATCAGCAACTGCTACGTGACCGGAATCTATGATTACGGCACCCTGCTGGACGGCTCTTTCAAGCGCATGCACTATCCGCTTGGCGCTCGTCCGCCGGCCGGCCGCATCAAGTGCGGGACGGAATCAAACGGGGGCTTCAAGAACATCATCATCTCCAACTGTGTCTTCGAAAGCTGTCGCGGTCTGGCGCTGGAGACTGTGGATGGTGGGCTGATCGAAGACATCACCATCAGCAACCTCACAATGCGCGGTGTCGTGCATTCACCCTTATTCCTTCGGCTTGGAACCCGCATGCGCGGACCTCAGGGCGTCGCGCCGGGGGTACTGAAGCGGGTCATCCTGAGCAACATCGTGAGCTCAAATTCAACGGCAGAATATCCCTCCATCATTAGCGGTGTTCCCGGCAGCTTGGTGGAAGACGTCAAGATTGCGGATATGTATCTCCACCAATTAGGGGGCGGCACGAAGGAATGGGCCGCGCTCGATCCGCCGGAGAAGGAAAACAGTTACCCGGAAGCGACCATGTTCGGCACTCTTCCCGCGCGTGGCTTCTTTGTGAGGCATGCGCGCAACCTCGAGTTCAGCAACATCGAGATTGCCACCGAGAACCCTGATGACCGTCCCGCCTTTTGGATGCACGATGTGCAGGGAGTGGATCTATTCCGCGTGAAAGCCGGCAGGAACACCGCCGCCTATTCGTTGCGCGATGTGAAAGATTTTCGTAGCTTTGGTAGCCGTGACTTTAAGGACAGAACAGAGGATGCCATCAGCCGCCTGGACTTCTGAACGAAAAGTCTTGCCCCCTGTGATACATACCACCACATTCACAGGAAGGATAATTTGATGACGAGCTTCGCGAAGTTCTTTACGCGGGACGCCCGGCGGCCGAGTCTGGTGGTTGCGGGGGGTGTGCGCCGGGTGCAGTCTGGCAGCTATGACCTTCATATAGCCGGCGGCCCTCCCAAAGATTCGGCAGGACAAAAGGCAAGTTTTCGCATCGTCGGAACTGCTGTCTTGACGAATTGAAGGTTACCTGTGGGAACTGATTCATGAAACGGCGCGAATTCGTTGCGAAGTCTGGCCTGTTCGTCGGCGGGCTCTCTCTCCTATCGCGCGTTCCAAGCGCTTTCCAGAAGCCGGCGTTCTCCGCGAGTGGGCCGGAGAGAAAGCCCGATCCCCGCATCTCGCTCGAGACCAGCGATTCGCAATATCAGACCACCTATTCGAGCGCGCTCGATGTTCTCGCCCGCAACACGACTGTTGTGTCGGGGTACTCTCCGCTTGTATTGATCGAAGGCAGCAACTATAGCGGAATCTGGCTGGAGTGCGCCCCGCATGAAGGATTGATCTACTCCGCGATTCGTCCAGATGTCGCCCGCAACAATCACCTGGCCTTCTTTGCTCTGCAGCGCGAAGACGGGCAAATCCCCTGCTGGATCAGGACAACGGCGATTGGCTTCGGGCAAATTCAAATGGTCGTGCCGATTGCGGCCACCGCCTGGGAACTCTCGCGGGAAACCGGGGATAACGAGCTTCTGGAGAAGGCTTACACTAGTTGCAGCCGTTGGGATGCCTGGCTGCGCCGCTACCGCGACACTCGGCACACCGGCCTCTGTGAGGGCTTCTGCACCTACGACACCGGTCATGACAACAGCCCACGCTGGTCGGGAATTCCGAATCGTTGCCCGGATGGGGATGCGCGCAAGTGTCCGCCCTTGCCTTCTCTACCACGCTTGTCTCCCGATCTTTCCGCAACGGTCTACGGCGGACGCGCCGCCCTCGCGGCCATGGCTCACGCTCTCGGAAAGACTTCTGAAGCCGACCGCTGGCTCGCAGATGCTTCCACGATCCGTTCTGCCATCATGGCCAGGCTTTACTCGGCCGCCGATGCTGCTTTCTTCGACCTCGACGCCCAAGATCACTTCGTGCGCATTCGCGGCGACGTCATCAGCCGGGTGCTTGGAGAACGCGTGGTTGACCAACCGCTCTTCGAGACCATCTACCAGCGCCAGATCCACAACCCTGCGGCCTTCTGGGCTTTGTATCCTCTGACCTCCATCGCCCTCGACGATCCGGCGTTCGTGCGCCCCATCCCGCCCAACTCCTGGGGTGGAGCTTCACAGGCGCTTACTGCGCTGCGAGCGCCGCGTTGGATGGAACACTACGGCAAGCCCGCCGACCTAGCCCATCTCATGCAGCAATGGATCAGCGCAATTCTTCGGGAGGCTCGTTTCTTCCAACAGCTGGATCCTCTCACCGGAACGTTTACGGCCGACACCGGTGACTACTCGCCCGCCGCGCTCGTCTTCATGGATTTCACGTGGAGGCTTTCGGGTGTGCGCCGGACCGAGACTGGTCTGGAATGGAACGTCCGCCCGCCAGCGCACGCCCCGCGCTCCAGTTATCGCTTGCGGCTGACGCCCACTCGCACAGCCGAGTTGAGATATACCTCCGGCCGCGCGGAACTGTTCCTCAGTGACAAGCTCCTTTACCGGACCAGTAGCACGGTTCGCCTGGTTACCGATCTCAACGGAAAGCTTCAGAGCGCGGTTGGCATCGCTCCGAAAACGACCCGCGTGGTCTTGTGGCATGTCTCGGGGCGCGAGCGGAAATTCTCGATTCGGCCGAATGGCAGTATGAACCTGGAGTCTCTGTAGATTTGCGGCCCGAGCAGCAGTTCGCGGGAAAACCTTTATGCTGATTTCTTTGTTCGTCACCTGCTACAACGACCCTCAGGGCCGTCGGCGACCTCCGATATAGAGATGACTTGCATCAAGGGTGTGCACGGCCCGAGGACGCTCGATGTGATCTTGGTCGTGGAATCTTAGGCCGGGGGCTACAGAATGACGTCAGCCAGTTCGCAGTCGCAGTCCGCTCCGCCTTTTCTCCGTTTGGCGCAACACTCCTTCGGTGTCGGTGATCGCTTTGGCCATCAGGCAAAGCCACAGTTGCGCGCCTGCATGTTGGCTGCTCAGAACGGCGCCGAGATCATCCCGGTCTGGAACAAGTCCAACCGCGAGCACACCATTGTTGGCTCGAAGCCGGGCAGTGTGCGCGCCGCAGCCGAAGCCGCCGTCCGTGGGCTTGGGTGGACGAAGCCGTTCCACATTGATGCCGATCACATCACCCTGGAGACGGTGGACGGCTTCCTGGAATCCAGCGACTACTACACGCTCGATGTTGCTGCCGCCATCGGCAAATCGGCGCCAGCGGACGAAGTAGATTCTTTCCTCACCAGGCACGCCGAGCTTTTGCAGCAGATCGGCCTGCCCGGTCAAGATCGCCCCTTGGTGATATCGCGTGGTGCCGCCGCACAGACCGCGAGGAAATATCTGTTCGCGGCAAAAGAAGCCGGGCGCATTTATAGGCGCATCGCCGCCGTCAAAGAGAAACGTTCCTTCATTACAGAAGTTTCCATGGATGAAACCGACAGCCCGCAGACGCCGGCCGAACTGCTCGTGATCCTCGCCGCGCTGGCCGATGAAGAAGTGCCGCTGCAGACGATCGCGCCGAAATTCACCGGCAGGTTCAACAAGGGAGTGGACTATGTCGGCGACGCCGTCCAATTCGAGACCGAGTTCCGCAGCGACCTCGCGGTGATCGCGCACGCCGTCCGGGCATACGGCCTGCCTGCCAATTTGAAACTCAGCATCCACTCCGGAAGCGATAAGTTCTCGATCTACCCTGCGATTCGCCGGGCGCTGCGCGACTCCGGCGCCGGCGTCCACGTGAAGACTGCCGGCACAAACTGGCTCGAGGAGCTGATCGGCTTGGCGGAAGCGGGTGGCGACGGTCTGGCCACTGCCAAAGAAATCTATGCGCAGGCCTACGCGCATCGCGACGAACTGTGCGCGCCCTACGCGGCGGTCATTGACATTGATGCCGCGAAGCTACCCACCCCTGGCCAAGTGCGGTCGTGGTCCTCGGACCAATATGCGAACGCGTTGCGCCACGAGCAGGAGTGCAAAGAGTTCAACCCAAACTTCCGGCAGCTGCTGCACGTCGGCTACAAGATCGCCGCGCAAATGGGCAAGAGATACTTGGACATGCTGGGCGCTTACGAGGAGCCGATCGCGCGCAACGTCACCGCAAACCTTTACGAGCGGCACCTGAAGCCCATTTTTCCGGCAGGCCGGCAATCCGCATCGGTTCCTTCGTGATGTCGCCGGCCATGCGACGCTTCGGAAAAACACAGCACTCCCGACCCTCAACCGCTGCAATGAACGCGAATACTTGCGAGGATTTGGTGACAGTGTGCACCAAAACGCAGCAATCCGAGGGCCGACTGTCGCTCGGTGAAGCTATAAGCTATAATGCTGCAGTCAGTTAGGCGCGGAGAGGTGGCCGAGCGGCTGAAGGCGGCGGTTTGCTAAACCGTTGTAGGGGCTAAAACTTCTACCGGGGGTTCGAATCCCCCCCTCTCCGCCACGTACCATTTGGCGCGTGGCTCCGCCAGATTTCCAGCTCACCAGCGGGTTCTCCATTTATGGACGCTTTGACCAAGATCAAGCGGAAGCTGCAGGAAGAAATTGACGCGCTCGAGCACGAGCTCAACGTCGAGTTGCCGAAAGAGCTGAAGAAGGCGCGGGCGCACGGCGATCTCTCCGAAAATGCTGAATTCAAGTTTGCCAAGGAGCGCCAGGGATACGTCAATGCGCGCATCGGCCAGCTCAAACAGCGCATGGCCGATATGGGTATGCTCAACCTCTCCAATATCCCCAAAGACCGCGCCGGATACGGCTCGCGCGTCTGGGTTATGGACCTGCAAAAGTCGGTCGAACTGCAATACAAGCTGGTCAGCACGGAAGAAACCGACGTCGAGAAAGGGCTGATCTCGACGACGTCGCCCATCGGCAAAGCGCTGCTCGGACGCCGCGTCGGCGACGAAGTTCAGGTGCACACCCCGGCCGGAAAAAAGGAATTTGAGGTGGTGCGCCTCGAGACCATTCACGACGCCGCCGAGTAACCCCAGCGTCCTCTTCTCCCTGCCTCTGATGTTCCTCCGGCCGGACCTATTTCTTCGCCGAGTTGCGCCGGCCTGCCAACCGGTATAGATCGCCGACCGAATACGTCACTCCCGCGAAGAACGTCACGCGCGGCAGCATGCCGTACGCGGCCACGTAGGCCCCGGCGTCCCAGACGAGCCTCGATTTCGGTGTGTACGTCGCCGCGCCGAGCAGCGTCATCGTCGCCGGCGTTTCGGCATTGGTCCAGCTAAACCCGGCGATCTCCGCCGTCATGCCCCATTTCCCGCGCAGCGGGCGCGAGTATGAAAGTGCCGAAGAGTAGTTGCGGTCGAAGCCGCTCGCTCCCGGCCGGCCTACGAACTCGACGCCCTCATTCACATCAAAATGGTGCTTTCCAAAATCCTTGCTCACCAGCAATTGGATCGAATGTCCCATGGCGCCGGCTCCCAGGGTGTCTTTCGCGGTTGGAATCGTCGCCGTGTAGAGCCACGATAGCGTCGGCCTGTTGCCCTCCTGCCTGACGAACCTCCACTTGAACCCGGCGCTGGAATCGCCCACTCCCGCAACTCCCCCATCCCTTTCGATCGGGTTGTTGCCGAACCGCAGCTCGAGATTCTGAAATAGCCCGAACTTGAGCAGGCCGTTGATGTTTTGGTGGCCCTCGCCCGCCTCGAAGCCGTATTCGATCTCGAATACGCCCTTCTGAACCGCCTCCGCTGTCGAAGCGATTGTCGGCCGGTTCGGCACCGCCGTGATCTCGTCCTGACTCTGGGTCGTTGCGCCCGCCGGCGTGAACCACAGATAGGCAAGAACGAGAATTCCCGCCGCGGTACGGAGTCTACAAAACGTTCGCATGTCGAGTTGCCAGCAAGCCGCCGATGAGCTTATCAAGTTCGAGGGCGCGCTGCGATCCTGCGGTCTCACAAAAGGCCACTCGTAGCGGATTGCGAGGAGGGATGTTGCGTTGCATGTGCGCGTACAGAAGGCCGAGACCCCGAGTGCCACATTATGACTGGACCAAAATCGGGGGGCAGGTCACCAGGCCTTCTATTCCGTTTACCTGGCGGAGGACTATTACCGGTAGTACCTGCGGGCCAGCGACGAGTACGGAAGTTCCATTTGCGATTCCAGAGGGCATTGTCAGTGTTAAGGTTACCGAAGGCGGGCCAAGCAAGAGGCAAATCCGTGGGACTCTTCAGAGAATATGAGGAGAATACTCGCCAACCTCCGGCTACGAACGAAGTTTCTGTTGTCCATGGTATTGGTGATTGCGGGCCTTACCTGGGTCGCGCTGCTTGCCGTGCGCCAAACGGTTCAGGAACGCGCGCGGCAGGAATTGACGACAGACGCTCACAACTCCCTGGCGATCTTCGAAATACTGCAACATCAGCGCCAGATAGTAATGAGCCGCAAGGCAGATCTTCTCGCCACCTCCGCATTTCTCTCGGATAACGACGCCAGTACGTTTACGGAGTCCACCGAGAATCCGTTGGATACGTCGAGCAGCGATTTAATGGTGCTTGCCGACCGTAGCGGCAAGATTGTTGCGCTGCACACGACGCATTCCAGCTTTTCGGCTCAGAGCGTTGAAGCACTCTTGCGTTCTTCTTTGGCCAGGAACCGCAGTTCCGATTGGTGGTTTAATGATGGCCACCTTTATCAAGTGGAACTCCAGCCGATTGTACCTGCCGGTACGGTAGAGCACGATCAAGCGGCTACGGTTGTTGTAGGACAGGAACTCGATGAGCGCGGCGTGCGCGATTTGGGCCGGCTTCTGTCGAGCGAGGTAGCACTTCGTTATGAAGGGCGCACCGTGGCGAGCACCCTCGATCCTTTTCAGGAAAGGGAACTCTCGTCTCAATTGCAGGGCCGCACCACGCCAGATCAGATGTACCTCGGAGATGAGCGATTTTTCACAAGCTCCGTAGAACTAACACCCGATATGCCCAGTGGGGCGAGCCTGATGGTTCTTAGGTCGGATGGCGAGACGATGGCATTTTTGCAGCGCCTCAATCGCCTTCTCCTTAAAGTTGGCTTGCTTGCCGTGCTGGCGGGCGGTTTCCTTGCTTTCTTGATCTCCAATACGTTCACCACGCCACTCGACAGACTCGTGCAAGGGGTACGTGCGCTGGAGCAAGGCGACTTCGACTATCAATTGGAACTGGAAGGAGGCGGTGAAGTTGCCGAGGCAACGCTGGCTTTTGATCGCATGCGCCACACACTGCAAAGGAATGATTCCGAAAGACAACAACTTGAGGAACGGCTTGGTCAGTCGCAAAAGATGGAGGCGCTGGGACGACTGGCGGGCGGAGTCGCGCATGACTTCAACAATCTGCTTACGATCATCAAAGGCCACAGCGACTTATTGCTAGACTGGCTGAAGACCTCCGACGCGTCCTACAAAAGCTGCGAACAGATCCACAAGGCCGCTGATCGGGCAGCGTCGCTGACGCGGCAGCTGCTGGCTTTCAGCAGGAGGCAAGTACTGCAGCCGAAAGTGCTGGACTTGAATGTTCTCGTCACTGAGATGGACCAATTGCTGGAACGGCTGATTCGCGAAGATGTTGAATTTGTTTTTCTGCCGGGTGCAGCGCTTGGAAGCGTGAAGGCCGACCCAGGGCAAATCGAGCAGGTACTTTTGAATTTGACGGTCAACGCCTGCGACGCCATGCCGAAGGGTGGAAAACTGACGATCGAGACCACCAATGTAACGGTGGATGAAGAGTACACGCAAACGCGTCCCGGTCTCCAGCATGGCCCCTTTGTTTTGCTCGCCGCCACGGATACGGGCCATGGAATGGACGCAGAGACGCAAGCGCGGATCTTTGAACCTTTCTTCACAACGAAAGATGTAGGCAGAGGCACGGGGTTGGGGCTCGCGACGGTGTATGGAATCGTCAAACAAAGCGGCGGTTTCATTTGGGTGGAATCCGCTCCTGGGAAAGGGAGCCGCTTTGAGGTGTATCTTCCCGAGGTTTCTGAGAATGGTGATCTGGTTGCGGCTGAAAGAGTTACGCTCTCCACTGTGCCAGGGGCGCCCACAATCATGGTGGTGGAAGATGATGTCGCAGTTCGGGAACTTGCCAGTCAGTTTTTGAATACGGCTGGATACCATGTACTCGCGGCGAAAGATGGCGTTGAGGCGCTCCAGATCGCTAAAGATTATGGCCAATCCATCGGCGCATTGCTGACGGATGTGGTGATGCCAAAGATGCGGGGGACGGAACTAGCTGCGCGACTCAGCAATCTTCTCCCTGAAATGAAAGTAATCTTTATGTCCGGCTACCCGGAACACAACGACGAGAACTACGAACTTGTTGAGGATAGCGTCTTTCTCGAAAAACCGTTCACACGGGAAATTCTTCTCAGCAAAGTAAATGAAGCCTTTCGATGTGCAGGCTTGGCGAATCCCAAAAGATGACGTCGTTTCGGGGAAGCATCGAGGAAGGATTCCGGCACCGCACTATTCCTCGCCAAACTTGTCGAACCCATCCGCTGAGAATCCACATTAGAATGACTCTCATCAATGGGTGGCGCCGATGTTAGCCGCTGAAACGAATCTAGGCGCCGCTCGACGGTGGGGGTTTAGAATCAACTTCATCACAGGCGTATTCCGGATTGAAGCAGCTGCCACTAGAATCCCCCGCCCACTTTGAAAAACCTGTTGATAACTATAACATTACTATTGACTTCAGCCAACAGGCGTGCTAGAATTCCTCGTGAAAAGTCGCCTCAGCACCGCTAACTCCTTTAGAATGCGCAGATCCGAAAAACTCGACTGTAAGTCCTTTATCATGCGCAGTTCTGAAACATTGGACTTAAAACCCTGTAGAATGAGCAGATCCAATAAAAGCCGGGGGGTAGGGGCACTTTTCCACAGCCCCGCCTGCCACGCCATCAACCGCGCCGCAGCGCTTGCTTGTCCGCCGAAGCCTTGGCGTAGGCGGGGCGCTTTGCTTCCTCGTCCCGACGCTTCAACTGACCATTGCCGACCGATAATTGACGACCGCCCAGTTCAGCGCCTCGACGCTCCAACTAACGACTGTCTACTGATGACTGTCGACTCCCTTTCCGCGCGCCGCCGCGATTGCCCCTCCCCCGACCACTGTGTTAGCATCCGCCATTTCGGAGGAAGCTTGAGCCGCAATCCGTCTGCCCTCCGGTCCTCCCATGAGGCGGCAGGCACCCTTCCTCTCGGTCGAGTTCGCCGCGACCCTTCCCGCAATGAGGTCCCGGCGGCCAGGGGGCATGTATGAAAGCGTATCCGACCAAGGACATCCGCAACGTGGGCATTGTAGGTCACGGCGGCACCGGCAAGACCCAGCTGGTGTCGTCGTTGCTCTTCACCGCCGGCATGACCAACCGGCTGGGAAAGGTTGCGGAAGGAAACACCACCACCGACTGGGACGAAGAGGAAATCGCCCGAAAGATCAGTATTCAAACCGGTTTGGCCTACGCCGAATGGCTTCCCACCGGCCAATCCGAGAAAGTCAAAATCAATATCCTCGATCTCCCCGGCTACAGCACTTTCATCAATGAAACCAAGGCCTCGCTCATCGCCGCCGATGCTGCTCTCATCGCCATTGACGCCCACGTCGGCGTGCAGGTGGTCACCGAAAAGGTCTGGGACTACGCCACCGAGTACGACCTCCCGCGCGCCTTCATCATTAACTGGATGGACCGCGAGCTCGCCAGCTTCGAGCGCTCCATGGAATCGCTGCAAGAAGCTTTTGGACGCGGCGTTGTGCCCGTACAGCTCCCCATTGGTGTGGAAAAGGATTTTCGCGGCGTGATCGACCTCATCGCCATGAGGGCGCACGTCTACAAACCCGACAACGACGGCAAGCCCAGCGTCGAAGACATTCCCGCCGATCTTGCCGGCGCCGCGCAGCAGGCCCATGAAAAATTGATCGAGTTGGTCGCCGAGGGCGACGACAAGCTCATGGAGGAATTCTTCGAGAAGGGTACGCTGCCCGTGGAGGATTTTCTTGCCGGCTTGCGCCAGGCCTTTGCCTCCAAGCTCCTCTTCCCCGTGCTGCTTGCGTCCGGGCTGCGCAATATCGGCAGCGCCAGCCTGCTCGATTTCATTAGCGGCGTTGTTCCCGATCCTTCGCAGCGCGTAGCGACGGGCTACTCGCAGCCGGGCGGCCAGGGCGATCCTATCGAGCGCAAGGTGAGTGACGCGGGGCCGCTTTCTATTTTCGTCTTCAAGACCCTCGCCGATCCTTTTGCCGGGCGCATCAACTATTTCAAGGTGATGAGCGGTGTGCTCAAGAACGACGCCACGCTCACCAACTTCAACCGCTCCGCTCCGGAGCGCTTCCAGCACGTCCAGGCGATGCTGGGGAAGACCGGCACCGAGGTTCCCGAGGTGCACGCCGGCGACATCGGCGCAATTGCCAAACTCAAGGAAACCGTCACCGGCGAGACCCTGGGCGACAAGGCCTCGCCGATCTACTACAAGCCCGCTCCGATCCCCGAGCCTTCCATCACCTTCGCCATCGAGCCCAAGACGCGCGCCGATGAGGACCGCATCGGCGTGGCCATCCACAAGATTCTCGAAGAAGATTCCTCGCTGCGTTTCTCGCGCGATCCGCAGACGAAAGAGTTTCTTCTCGCGGGCTCCGGGCAGCAGCACATCGAAGTCGTCGTCGCCAAGCTCCACAAACGCTACCACGTGGACCTGACTTTGAAGCCGCCTAAGGTGCCCTACCGCGAAACCATCCGCGGCAAGGCCGACGCCGAGGGCAAGCACAAGAAGCAGACCGGCGGCCACGGCCAGTTCGGCGTCTGCCGCGTCAAGTTTGAGCCCATCGAGCGCGGCAAGGGAGTTGAATTCGTGGACGATATTTTCGGCGGCGCCATTCCGAAGAACTGGATCCCCTCGGTCGAAAAAGGCCTACGCGACGCCGCCGCGCGCGGTTTCCTGGCCGGCTTCCCTATGGTGGATTTCCGCGCCAGCCTCTACGACGGCAAGTACCATGACGTGGATTCTTCCGACATGGCCTTCAAGATCGCGGGCTCGCTGGCTTTCAAGGAGGGTATGAAGCAGGCGCGGCCGGCCCTGCTCGAGCCCGTCATGTTGGTCGAGGTTTACGCGCCGGAGCAGTATTCCGGCGACATCATGGGCGATCTGAGCTCGCGACGCGGGCGCATCAGCGGGAGCGAAACCCGCAGCCACAACGTCATCGTGAAAGCCCAGGTGCCGCTCGCCGAGATGCTCGCCTACGCGACCGACCTCACCTCCATGACCCAGGGCCGCGCCAGCTACACCATGGAGTTTTCGCACTACGACTTCGTGCCCGGCGAAATCGCCGAAAAGGTGATCGCCGCTCACAAACCCAGGGCCGCCGCCGAAGGCGAGGAAGAAGAAGCCTGATTCGGCCCCCCGGATTCGTCAGCGGTTGCAGACAAATTGGCGGCTGCGAATCATTGCGTTACGAAATTGGTGCTTGGCGCAGCACGGCCTCAAGCGTCACAATTCCATTTATGAAGAAGCGTCGCTCGCCCGCGCAGGGCCCGCAAACCAAGTCCGTCCACGCCGGCGAACCCGAGCGCCACGGCGTCAACGCGCCCGTGGGCACGCCGATCGTGCGCACCTCCAGCTTCACCTTCTCTTCGAGCGAAGAGATCAAGCGCTGGGCCGAAGGCAAGAGCAAGGCCTACATGTACACGCGCTACGGCAATCCCACCCTCGCCGTGGCCGAAGGGAAGCTCGCCGCGCTCGAAGGTGCCGAAGCGGCTGTGATTACCGCTTCCGGTATGGCGGCCATTTCCTCGACGCTGCTGGGCCTGCTCAAAGCCGGCGATGAGTTCATCGCCACCGCGCAGCTCTACGGCGGCGCGTACCGCCTCATGCGGGACATCTTTCCCGGCTTCGGCATCACCGCGCGGTACGTCGACCCCGATCTCAACGGGATCGAGCATCTGGTTACTTCGCGCACGAGGGCGTTCTACATCGAGACGCCGACCAACCCCGCGCTGCGCCTCGTCGATCTCGAGAAAGCGGCGGCGTTCGCCAAGAATCACAAGCTCGTCTCCATCATCGACAATACCTTCGCCACACCGATTCTTCAGCAGCCGCTGGAGATGGGCATCGATATCGTCGTCCACAGCGCGACGAAATATCTCGGCGGGCATTCCGACGTCCTCGGCGGCTTTGCGGCGGGGAGCCGTAAATGGATAGAGCCCGTACGCCGGATGATGATGTATCTCGGCTGCTCGGCCGATCCGGGCGCGGCGTTTCTTCTACAGCGAGGCATGAAGACACTCGAGCTGCGCGTGAGGCGGCAGAGCGAAAGCGCGATGGCCGTCGCCCGCTTCCTTGAAAAACACCGCAAGATCGCGCGCGTCCACTATCCCGGCTTGCCGTCGCATCCGGACCACAAACTGGCGAAGCGGCAGATGAGCGGCTTCGGCGGGATGCTGGCATTTGATTTGAAGGGCGGCTTGCCGGCCGCGCGGCGCTTCTGCGACCGGGTGCGGCTCTTCCTGCTTGCGGGGAGCCTCGGCGGCGTTGAATCACTGGTGGTCTTTCCGATCTACAGCTCGCACTACAAGATGAGCCCGGAGGAACTGCGCCGCGCCGGCGTCAGCCCGGGCACGATCCGCGTCTCCATCGGCCTCGAGGATTCCGCCGACCTCATCGCCGATTTGAAGCAAGCGCTGGCGTAACGGCTCGTTTCAGCCCCCACCGGTGACTCGAGAGTGGCGATTCGCGGACCCGCCGCAGTGTGCTCCTCCGGCGCGTGGAAAAGAAAAAGGCGGGCCCGCGCATCGCGCAGACCCGCCTAAATTCCCTCGTGTTATGGTTTACAGAGGCTGGACGTTCGAGGCTTGCAGACCCTTGGGGCCCTTGACCACCTCGAATTCAACCGCTTGGCCGTCGCTGAGCGACTTGTACCCCTCCGCCTGAATCGCGGAGAAATGCACGAAAACGTCCTCGCCCGACTGGCGCTGGATGAATCCGAAGCCCTTGCTGGCGTTAAACCACTTCACTGTTCCTTGTTCTCTACTCACTTCGTTTTCTCTTTTCTGATTTAAGCTATCTGATGCCTCGCGTCCGAAACCTCTTACGAGTGTTCGGCTACCTTCAGCCGTAATACAAAAAAGGCCGCAAGTGTTACCCTGCAGCCCCTTCACGACTTCCAAGGTTAAACAAGAGCAACAAACGCAGAAACAGAATACCACAATTCGACCCCACCGCCTAGCGAATTCTTGCCCTCCCTGCACGTTCCGGCGGCGCAACCGGTCACGAGCCATGGGTCCGGTATCGTGTTGTCACTACGGCAATGTCTCCTGACCGGAAAACGTTGACCCTGCTCGCGCGTCTACTTACCATGAGAAGGTGAATCGCCGATACCAGCTCGCTGCGGTGCTTTCGCTGGCGGCTCTTGCGCTCGTCGGCTGCGAAGACGCAAGCCACAAGCCCGTGCAATCGCGGCCGGCCGCACTGGCGCGGCCTGCGGTTCACCCCCAAACAAGCTCCCCGATGGACCTTGGCGGGCTGCCGATCAAGGGGCCGAGCGCAAGCAAGCTCGTTTCCCTGAGTCCTCAGCCGCAGGTGGGCATTGACTTCCTCATTTCCAGCGTCGAGGAAAAGTTTCGATCCGGGGAGCAGGAGTACCACGCCGGGCATCTTGAGAAGGCTCGCCGCGATTTCGACCAGGCGATTGACTGGCTGCTTCAGAGCGGCTACGACCTCGATTCGGACCCGCGCCTCCAGCAGGTTTTCGAGCGCATCGTGGACACGGTGTACAGCGAAGAGCTGCAGGCCTTCCGGGAGGGCGACGGCTTCGCCGAACCGCCGGCGGTGCCTGCGCCGATCGACGAGCTCGCGGAGATGACTTTTCCGGTCGATCCGCGGCTGAAAGATCGCGCCGAACTCGCGGCGCGCAGCGTTTCGCACGATCTGCCGCTGACCGTCAACGACACCGTGCTCGGCTTCCTGAATTTCTTCCAGACGCCGCACGGGCGCGCCATCGTGGAGACGGGCTTGCGCCGCAGCGGGCGCTACCGCGAGATGATTGCGCGGGTACTGCGCGAGGAAGGGCTGCCGCAGGATTTGATGTATCTGGCGCAGGCGGAGAGCGCGTTCCAGCCCCTGGCGCTGTCACGGGCCGGGGCGCGCGGTATCTGGCAGTTCATGGCCTATCGTGGCCATGAGTACGGACTCCAGCGCACTTGGTGGGTGGACGAGCGGCAGGACCCGGAGAAGGCCACGCGCGCCGCGGCGCACCACCTGCGCGATCTCTACGATGAGTTCGGTGATTGGTACCTGGTGATGGCCGCCTACAACTGCGGCCCGGGCAACGTGCAAAAAGGCATTGAGCGCACCGGCTACGCCGACTTCTGGGAGCTTTACAAGCGAAACGTCCTGCCGAAGGAAACCAAAAATTACGTTCCCATCATCATCGCACTCACGCTCATCGCCAAGGACGCGGCGCACTACGGCATCCGCGTCGAGCCCGAAGAGCCGGTACCGAGCGATGTGGTGAAGCCGGGCCGGCCGATTGATCTGCGGCTCGTCGCGGAGACCATCGACGCCGACGTGGAGACGCTGCGCACGCTGAATCCGGAGCTGGTTCGCTTGGTCACGCCCGCCGATCCGAGTTTCGAGCTGCGCCTCCCGAAAGGAACAGCGGCGCGGTTCTCTTCGGAGATTGCGGTCATCCCGCCGGAAAAGTGGGTGAGCTGGCGGAAGCACCGCGTCGAGCCGGGCGACACGCTCGTGGCCATCGCGCGGCGCTACCGCGTCACGCCGGTGGCCATCGTCGAAGCCAATGAGCTCAATCGCAGCGAGCCACTCGCAGTCGGCCAAAAGCTCATCATCCCCGCCGCGCAGAGCGATCAGGGCCCGGGTCGTCTGGTCCGCTACCGCGTGCGGCGTGGCGACACGCTCGTGGGCGTCGCCGAGCGATTCAACGTGGATGCCGATGAATTGAGGCGCTGGAACCGGCTGCCCTCCAATCGTGTGCGCCGTGGAATGGTGCTGCGCGTCTACGCGGGTGGTTACGGGCCACGGCCGATCAAGAAGGCGCCTGCGACCGGATCCAAGAAGCCCAAGAAAGCGGCCGCGACGGCCGGGCTGCAAGGCTCTACGCCGGATGCCTCGGCGCGCCGCTAACTACCGTATTATCAATACAGTGCAAAGACACGGCCATTTGCGCACCTCCCGTTCCTGGCTCTGGTTTGCTTTCCTCCACAGCACGGCTTTGGCGCAGTGCTTGACATGTCATGCCGGAGTGCGATAGTAACCCCCAGGATTTCCAGGCGGCCGCTGTGTCACAACCCGTGCCGCAGGGTCTGCTCTAAGGGAGGATGGCATGGAGTTCCAAAAGGACGCGTTTGAGGACGACAACGAGCTTTCGCGCTTTGAAGACGAAGACGAGTTGGGCGCGAAGCCGGCTGAGGTCATCGAGGCCGAGGAAGAGGAATTGATCGTTTCCGAGGAGCCTGAGCCCGCCGCCCCCGCGGCGCCCGCGCAATCCAGGCCGGCTCCGAAGAAGAAGGCCGCCAAGCCCGCGAAGAGGAAGCGCAAGCTGGCAAAGAAAGCCAAGAAGGCCAAGAAGGCCAAGAGGGCGAAGAAAGCCAAAGCCCGTAGAAAGCCGGCGAAGAAATCGAGCCGTCGCAAGAGGCGCTGAGTTCGGCGAATCGTCCGGATTCAACGAAGGCCCGGGTTCGTTCCGGGCCTTCCTGTTTCCTTCACGGGAACTACGCGCGGCCGCTAGGGTTCCTTCTTTGCACTGGCGTTTCCCCTTCTGAACTGAAGAATCACCTTACGCACGATTCCGCCTTGCCCGCCCGCCTCGGCCCCGTTAGCATAGGCGCGCATGTTACGCGCTGTAGAGCAGATCCGCAGGATGCGCGGCGGAGCGCAGGCGCATTTGATGCGCTGCTCCGACGGCCACTACTACGTCGTAAAGTTCCAAAACAATCCTCAGCATCGCCGCATTCTGGTCAATGAACTGCTCGGTACGCAATTGGCGGCGCGATTGGGGCTGCCGGCGCCGCCGGTGGCCGTTGTGGACGTGTCTGCGGAACTGATCCGCTTGACCGCCGATCTTATGATCGAGCTCGGCCGGGGGAAGTACCCTTGCCAGGCAGGCTTGCAGTTCGGCTCGAGATACCCCGGCGACCCGCGCACCTTGTCGCTTCATGACTTTCTGCCCGACGAACAATTGCGCGAGGTCGAGAATCTGCACGATTTCGCCGGCATGCTGGTCTTCGACAAGTGGACCTGCAATACCAACGGGCGGCAAACGGTGTTCCTCGTGGAAACCAGCGGAGTTTCCGGCCGCGCGTCCACGGCGGCGCCGGACCGCGCGACGATGCGCTATCGAACGCTCATGATTGACCAGGGTTTCTGCTTCAACGCCGGCGAGTGGAATTTTCCCGATGCGCCGTTGCGCGGTCTTTACGCCCGCCAGCGCGTCTATGAAGGCGTGATCGGCATGGAGTCGTTCGAGCCGTGGCTCGACCGGCTCAACTCGCGCATCACCGAATCCGTTCTCGACGACCTGAGCAAGCAGGTCCCCCCGGAATGGTACGAAGACGATCAGAACACTCTCTATGGCCTTCTCGAACACCTTTTGCGGCGGCGGAGCCGCGTGCCGGAGCTGCTCCTCATGGCGAAGCGTTCCAACCGGCAACCTTTTCCGAACTGGACGTGAACTATGCCCGAATCATCGTCTGATACCCGCGCCTGCGCCTATCGCATCCTGCGCTACACGCCGAACCTCGTCCGCGACGAATGGGTCAATATCGGCGTGCTGCTCTTCGATCCGCAGACGGGCAGCCGCCGTCTCCGCCTGATCGAGGAGCCCGAGGAGTTTGCCCGCGTGCGCCGGCTCCATCCCGAAGCGGATGAGGCGTTGCTGCGCGCCCTGCGCGACGATTTCGAGAGCCAATTCGCGGAGAAAAACGGCGGCTGGCAGAAAGTGCTCGAGAAATTCGACCAGACCCTCTCGAACGCCCTGCAACTCGCCCCGCAGAAGGGCGTCTTCGCCGAGGACCTCGACGCCGAACTCGAACGCCTCTACGCCGACCACGTCGCTCCGCCGCGCTACCGCACCGGAATGGCCGAGCGCCCCGGCAGCCGCGGCGCGATCCGCACGCACTGCAACCAGGTCTGGCGGCAGGCGCGCCTGTGGGAGAGGATTCAGAAGTCCGTCCCTGCCGGGGAGTACACCTGCGCGGGCGATCCGATGAAGCTCGATTACGCCTACCGCCGGAACGGCACGCGCGGCTTCGTGCAGGCGCTTTCGGTCACTCGCGCCCCGGCCGACGCGAAGCTGCTCGCCTATACGGTGGACCGCATTCGCGCGAAAATCGCCTCATCGGAGTTCGCTGCAGTGACCGACGTGCCGCTTTCCGATGCGAGCGAGCGCCACCGCTTCGTCGCTGAAACCTTGCGCGCCGAAGGGATCGAGCCCGTTCCGCAGGAGCGCTTCGCGGTGTGGGTGAACAAGCTGAAACCCATGATGCAGTGAGCGGCCCACGATGCGTCGCGGGCCGCCGGAGAGAGCGCTCCGTCAGGGTTGTCATACTGGGTTATTGGAGTGACAATTAACGTCCCTTGTCTTGGGAGGACCTAACGATGAAGCCCACTCCAGCGATGGTTCAGGCGATTCGCGGACTTATCGGGCCACTTCAGGTTTCGTTCGTAGCCGTGGCGGCGCTGACTCTCGGCAGCGTCTTTTGTCTGCCAGCGTGGTCTCTGCCGCAGCAGCAGTCTTCTTCTGAGGCGACTGTGGTCATTGCGGCCCAGAGCAAGGATGAGAAGGCAATCGAGCTTGCTGCTGCAGATCTGGAGATCAGGGAAGACGGGAAACAGGCCACGGTTCGAAACGTCCGCCCTCTGCGCGGGACTCCGATGCACTACTGTCTTGTTTTCGATTCCAGCGGATCGGAACGGGAAGCTTTCATATTGCAGCAAAGGGCAGCGAAAAGACTGCTCCACACAGTAGTGAAGGCTGGGTTGGATCGAGGCTGGTTTGTTCCTTTTGGCAACGAAGTGTACCCAGGACCAGAGACCGACGGCTCTTTACGACGCGATGGTCAGCTATGCCAAGGAAATGTCGAAAAGCGATCCCGGCCCCGGTTTGCGCGCCATGTTCATTTTCTCTGATGGCATAGACAACGCGAGTAGATCGAGCAAGGACCAGACGGCGCGAGCGCTCGCGAACGCGGGGATAAGAGTGTACGCCGTGGGCAAGGAACCCAAGCAGGATCGTGACTCCAAAGACGGTACCAAGCGCTTGAAGCAGTTCGCACAGAATACGTGTGGAAAGGCATACTTCCCGCGGGATGAGAAAGAAATTGACGAGGCCGTGGCTCAAATCGCCGAAGAACTTAACAACCTATTTCTGGTTGTTTACACGCCGGCGGACGAGAAACGGGGCGGGGGCCTTCACGAGCTCAAAGTCACCTGTACGAAAAGAGGAGTTTCGATCGCGGCCCCGGGCAAATCCCTGGGCAAATAAGGGCAGCCGTTTTGCCGACCACGGCTGGGCGTTAGGCTAGAGCACGCCTTCGGACCAAGTTTCGAGCGTTTCCTTCACTTTACGCATGAATTGGTGCGCGATCGCGCCGTCCACCACGCGGTGATCGTAACTGAGCGTCAGGTAGCACATCGAGCGCACCGCGATCGCGTCGTTCACCACCACCGGCCGTTTCTCGATGGCCCCGAGGCCCAGGATGGCCACGTTCGGCTGG
Organism: Candidatus Acidiferrales bacterium; assembly: GCA_049514555.1. Taxonomy (GTDB): domain Bacteria; phylum Acidobacteriota; class Terriglobia; order Acidiferrales; family UBA7541; genus JBEKUY01. Next base: position 342,162 of record JBEKUY010000002.1, on the reverse strand, counting down.
CTGATCACCGGCAGGCCGAAGAGCCCGCCGAAGACGCCGGGATTGGTGATCGAAAACGTGTTCTCCTGAACCTCTTCCGACTTGAGCTTTTTCGAGCGCGCTCGCTCGGCCAGGTCGTTGATCGCGCGCTGGATGCCCAGCAGGTTCTTCTCGTCGGCGTTCTTCACCACCGGCACGATCAGGCCCCCCTCGAGCGCCACCGCGATGCCGATGTTGATCTCCTTGTGCAGAACGACGTTGGTGCCGTCGAGCGACGCGTTCACCACGGGATACGCGCGCAGGCCCGCGACCACCGCCTTCACGAAGAAGGGCATGAAGGTCAGCTTAGTCTCGTAGCGCTTCTCGAACTCGTCCTTGGCCTTATTGCGCAGCGAAACGATTTTCGTCATATCCACTTCTTCCACCGAATACACGTGCGGCGAGACACGCTTCGATACGACCATGTGCTCGGCGATCTTCTGACGCATCACGCTCATCGGCTGCACTTCGTAGTGGCCGAAGTAGATCTTCTCGGGGGGCACGGCCAATTCGAGCGCCGCGTGCGCCTGAGCGCCGTGCGTGGTTGGTGGCGGCGCGGATGGCGGCAGAGCCGGTCGAGCCGCCTCCGTGGACGGCGCCGGGGTTCCCGCGCTGCCGCCCTCAATGTAGGCGAGGATATCTTCCTTGCTGATGCGCCCGCCGGCGCCAGTCCCCGGCACCGCAGCGAGGTCGATCCCATGCTCCTTGGCCAAACGCCTCACGAGCGGCGAGCTGTGCACCCGCTCTCCGCCCGCGGCGGGCCGCGCTGGCGCCGAAGATGCTGCCATAGGCGTGGGTGCCGGAGTCGGAGCGGGTGCCGGCGCCGGCGCTGGAGCAGGTGCAGGCTTGGGCGCTGCCGCGGGAGCGGCCGCCTGGGATTCAGCTCCTGCCGCGGCGCCGTCGGCCTCAATCACGGCTACCACGGTCTGGATCGGCACGGTCTTGCCTTCGCCGACCTTGATTTCCTTGAGCACGCCCGCCACTGGCGACGGAATCTCGGCGTCCACCTTGTCCGTGGAAATCTCAAACAACGGCTCATCGCGCTCGATCTTGTCGCCGAGCTTTTTGAGCCACTTGGTGATCGTGCCTTCAAAAATACTTTCGCCCATTTGGGGCATCACTACATCAACGGCCATGTTTGTCTCCTTGCTCTCCGATCCCTAGCCCCTATTGTATTCTCAATACCGCGCCAGGTTGCGCGCTGCGGCCGCCACTTTTTCGGCGTTGGGCAAAAAATACTCCTCAAGCGGTGGCGCGTACGGCACCGGCGTATCGAGCGACGTGACGCGCAGGACCGGGCCATCCAGGTCATCGAAGGCCTTCTCGCACAGAATCGCCGCGATTTCCCCGGCAATGCCGCCGGTCTTGGTGTCTTCGTGCACCACCAGCACCCTGTTCGTCTTCTTCACCGACTGCAAGATCGTCTCTTCATCGAGCGGCAGAAGCGTACGCAAATCGATCACTTCCGCCTCGATCCCTTCTTTCGCCAGCGCCTCGGCCGCCGCGAGAGACGTGTGCATCATCGCCGCGTACGACAGAATCGTGAGGTCGCGCCCCTCCCGCCGCACCGCGGCCTTGCCGATCGGCACCGTGTATTCGCCGCTGGGCAGCTCCTCCCTGATGCGGCGGTAGAGAAACTTGTGCTCGAAAAAGAGCACCGGATTATTGTCGCGCACGGCCGATTTCAGCAAACCCTTGGCGTCGTACGGCGTCGAAGGATAGACCACCTTCAGCCCCGGCGTGTGCGTGAAATACGCCTCGGGGTTGGCCGAATGGAACGGTCCGCCGTGCACGCCCGCGCCCGAGGGGCCGCGGATCACGATCGGCGCCGGCGCGCCCCACAGGTAATGTCCCTTGGCCACGTAATTGGTGATCTGGTTGAAGCAGCAGGCGATGAAGTCGATGAACTGCAGCTCGGCAATGGGCCGCAGGCCGAGAAAGCTCATCCCGCAGGCCGCGCCGATGATGGCGCTCTCGCTCACCGGCGTGTCGATCACGCGCTCCCAGCCGAAGCGCTCGAGCAGGCCTTCGCTGGCCTTGAACGCGCCGCCGTAGACGCCCACATCCTCGCCGAGCAGCACGACCGCCGGGTCGCGCTCCATCTCCTCGAACATCGCTTGGCGAACGGCTTCGAGAAAGGTCACCGGCGCCATGATGTTCCCCTCGCCTTCTTCACCGGTTTGCCCTGAGCCCGCTTTTGTTTGCGAAGGACGCCCGCCGCAACCTTCGCCGGTTTCTCGGCGACAGGTTTCCCAGCCGCAGCTTGCTCTCGCGGCTCGCGTTCCACTTCGTCCGGCGCCGCGCGCCAGTCCGCCACAACGCTCGATTTCGGCGGGGTCACTTCTTCGACGGGCCGCTCCCACTTGGCCTGAATGGTGTGGCAGCCATCGCAATAGACTCCCTTCGCGGCGAGTTCCGGCGGCGGCAGCGGCGACTCCTCGGCGAACTTGCGGTCCTTCTCGATCAAGGCTTCGATTCTGCCTTCGATCTCCTTTTTGGTCTTGGCATCGAGTAGTTTCTCGGCGAGGAGAAATTTCTCGTGACGCGCGATGGGATCGCGCGCCTTCCAGTAATCGAGCAATTCCTTGGGAACGTATTCGGCCGGATCGTGCTGCGCGTGGCCGCGCATGCGCATGGTCTTGGCTTCGATGAGCGCCGGCCCTTCGCCCGCGCGGCAGCGCCGGACCGCCTCCTTCGCAGCCGTGTAAACGGCCACGACGTCGTTGCCATCCACGATCGTGCCGCGAATGCCGTAGGCCAGCGCGCGATCCACCAGGTTCTCGAGCGGCACCTGGCGGCGCACCGGCGTCGCGTAGGCCCACTGATTATTTTCAAGCACGAGCACGAAGGGCGCCTTCTGCGCCGCGGCGAAGTTCAGCCCTTCGTGAAAAACCCCGGTGGAGCTGCCGCCGTCGCCGATCCAGGTCATGGCCACGATGTTCTGCCCCAGGTAGCGCCCGGCCATGGCCACGCCGGTCATGACCGGGATCAGGTCGCCCAGCATCGAGATCGGCGAAACGATGTGCAGCTTCTCGAGATCGCCGAAATGGCTCGTGCCGTCCTTCCCCTGCGTCGGCGAGGTGTACTTGGCCATGTGCTGCGTGAAGACATCGCGCGGCGGCACGCCCTTCACCAGCAGCGCGCCGATATTCCGGATCATCGGCGCGATCCAGTCTTTCGGTTCGAGCGCGTACGCGGTGCCCACCGAAACCGCTTCCTGGCCCCGGCTCGAATACAATCCGCCGACAATCTTGTTCTGGCGGTAGAGGCGTTCCATGGTTTCCTCGACCGCCCGGTTGAGCTTCATGAAGTAATACAGGTCGAAGTGCTGCTCGCGCGTGAGCTTGATTTTCATTTCCTGCCAGCTTTCACGGGGGCACCTCTGCCGGCTACCTGTCCGGGTCCAGCAACCGGAGAAGCGCTTCTCGCGGGGTTTCGCGCATTTCGAGACCGAACACCTCGCCGAAGTTCCTGACGATGCGCGGCCGCACCTCCGCGAGGTGCACCGCGCGCCCCAACAGTTTCTCCAGCGAAGTGGCCTTTCTGCCGGATATTCCGCACGGCACGATCAAATCGAAGTATCGCAGGTCGGTCGAGACATTGTACGCAAACCCGTGCGTCGTCACCCAGCGGCTGATATGCACCCCGATCGCCCCCAGTTTCTGCGTCTCTTCTCCGCTCGGTATCCCCGGTGCCCTCGGTGTTGAATCTTTCTTCCCCGGCCCGGCGTTCACCCACACACCCGTCTTGCCCTCTTCGCGCTCCGCCCCGATCCCAAATTCCGTTGTCGCGCGGATCAAGACCTCTTCGAGCGAGCGCACGTACCACATCACGTCGCGGCGAATGGAGCCGAGGTCCAGGACCGGGTAGCCGATGATCTGCCCCGGGCCGTGGTAGGTGATGTCTCCGCCGCGATTCGTGGGGAAGAATTCGACGTTCATTTGCCGCAGCACGTGCTCGGAAGCCAGCAGGTGCTCCCGCCGGCCGTTGCGCCCGAGCGTGATCACGTGCGGGTGCTCGCACAAGAGCAACACGTCGCCGATGGCGCCGGCCTTGCGCGCCTCCGCCACACGCTTCTGCAGTTCCCAGGCTTCGGCGTAGTGGACGAGGCCCAGGTCGACGATATGGCAGGTCGTCAAAGTTATCGCTTCGCGAGCGGTCCGTCGTCAGCGATCATTCACCACTGACTCTCCGCTGTTGATTCTCCTTATCCGGCTCAGACGTTTATCTGCATGCCGCGCACCGAGGCGAACGCGTCACCCAACGCCTCCCAGACCGTCGGATGCGCGTGCACCATGTTCATCATATCGTCGACGGTGGCCTCGAGCTGCAGCGCCGTCACCGCCTCCGCGAGAATCTCGGTCGCCAACGGCCCGATGATGTGCACGCCGAGCACTTCGCCGTACTGCTCTTCCGCCACCACCTTGATGAATCCGCCGTGACTGCCGAGAATCGTGGCCTTGCTGTTGCCGAGGAACGGGAACTTGCCCACTTTCACGGCGTAGCCTTCTTCGCGGGCGCGCTTTTCGGTCAATCCGACCGAGCCGATCTGCGGCTCGCAGTAGGTCGCGAACGGAATTCGCGCGGGGTCGACGGGCTGCACCGGCTTTCCCGCGATGTGCGTCACCGCCACGATCCCTTCCCGCGAAGCAGCGTGCGCGAGCTGCGGCATCCCCGCGACGATGTCGCCGATGGCGTAAAGACCCGGCTCGTCTGTCTCCATGTACGGCCCCGCGTGCACGAAACCGCGCTCGACCTTGGCCCGGGAGCCCTCCAGGCCGCATTTCTCCGTCAGTGGACGCCGGCCGACCGCGATGAGGATTTTCTCCGCAGCCAGCGTCTGCGTCTTCCCGTCCTTGTCTTTGAACGTGACGCTCACTCCCGCGGCGTCCTTCTTCACCGATTCCACTTTCGCTCCGGTGTGGATCTGAATGCCCTTCTTGCGGAAGGCCTTCTCGAGTTCGGCGGAAATTTCTTCGTCCTCCAGGGGCACGGCGCGCGGGAGCATTTCGAGGATGGTCACCTGTGTGCCGAAGGAATTGAAGATCGAAGCAAACTCCACGCCCACGGCGCCCGCGCCCACCACGATGAGCGATTTGGGCACGCCGGGAATCGCCAGAATCTCGCGATTCGAAAGGATCGTCCGGCCGTCGATTTCCACGCCGGGCAGGCTGCGCGCCTCCGAGCCGGTCGCCAGGATCACGCTTTTCGCCGCGAGCTCGGTTTTCTTTCCGTCCTTCTCCACGCTGACGCGTCCGGCCCCCGCGTAGCGTCCCCAGCCGCTGACGCTCTCGACCTTGTTCTTCTTGAAGAGCAGCTCGATACCCTTGGCATGCTTGTTGACGATCTTGTTCTTGCGCGCGAGGACGGTGGCCCAATTCAGCTTCACGCCGCTCACCTCGATGCCCAACTCCGCGGCATTCTTGAATTGGTCGTAGATTTCCGCGTGGTGGAGGAGAACCTTCGTGGGAATGCAGCCGACGTGAAGGCACGTGCCGCCGAGGAATCCGTCTTTCTCGATGACCACGGTCTTCAGGCCGAGCTGCCCGGCGCGGATGGCGGTGACGTATCCCCCCGGGCCGCTTCCGATAATCGCAACGTCGTAGCTGGACAAGTGTCGCCTCCCGGTATGCCGCTGATATTCTGCCACATGCCGGCACCCGGTGACGATCAGGGCCGTGGGAGAGCGGGAAGGTAGTGCTCCTCGATGATTCGCCGGTGATGGCGCGCGTGCCCGGCCAAAACGTAGGCCAGCGCCCGCACGCTCACTTCATGGTTGTTGGCCACGCCGCGGCGAAGCCAGGCTCCTTCGTCCAAGGCGCGAAACATCGCCAGGTTCGCCCGCCGCACGTGGATGAATTCCTCGACCAGGTCCGCCAAGCGGCAGCGCGCGAAGGGGCCGTAACGAACGTAATCGTCCTGCTCGAAGCCCGGAAGTGGAGTCTGATCGTTCCGCGAGACGCGCAAAGCGCGATACGCATCGACGCGCTCGACGTCGATCACGTGCCCCAGCACTTCCTTGATTGACCATTTCCCTGGCGCATAGCGGAATTCGCCGTCGGTCTCACTGCGCGCCGCGAACAGGCGGACCACTTCCTCGATCTGCGATTCGAGAACGGCGAGAATATCGTCCTCGGGAACAAGCGCGACGTATTCCGCGTAGTACTGCGGACACTCGTCGGAACCGGGCCGGCCAAGCACTGGATGCGCGGGCTTCATGGGTTACAGTCTAGCCCCGTCTCCAACGGAAGTGCGGGGGCTGCGGTCTTTAGTCAGGCAGCGTAGCCTCGCCGATGATAGTGAATTGGGTCTGTGCCCCAGCGGTCTTGGGCAGGCCGGCGGGAGCAACCGGCTGGCCTCCGCCCACCCAGACGTCCACTTTTCCAGGCACGATGCGGTGTTTTCCCGCCTCGTCAACGATGCTCAAATCCCGATCGCGAAGCATAAACGACACCGTGGTCTTCTGGCCTTGAGTGAGGTGCACGCGCCGGAAGCCTTTCAAAGCGCGCAGTGGAGCGCCGGCCACGCCGGGATGAGTGAGGTACAGTTGCACGATCTCGTCGCCAGCCATCGCACCGGTGTTCGCCACATCGACGGAAACCGTGGCCACTCCACTGGCGGGGACGCTCGCATTGTCGACCCGAGGCTGGCTGTACGCGAATGCGGTATAGCTCAGACCGTATCCGAAGGGATAGAGAGCCTCGCCATCGAAGTAGCGGTACGTCCGCTTGGCCATGGAGTAGTCTTCGAAGGCAGGAAGCTGGCCGGTGGACTTGTAGAACGTTACGGGCAGGCGGCCGGCAGGACTGAAATCGCCCGCCAGCGCTTGGGCGACCGCAGTTCCACCTTCCTCGCCCGGATACCAGGCCTCGATGATCGCGGGCAGGTTTTCGTCCGCCCAGTTCACCGCGAGTGCGCTTCCGTTCAGCAGCACAAGGAGAGTGGGTTTGCCGGCGGCGGCGACGCGCTCCAGAAGCTGTTCCTGCGGGGCGGGCAGTTCGATGCTGGTACGGTCACCGCCGGCGAAGCCCTCGGCGTGGACCTTCATCTCCTCTCCCTCGATTCGGGGGGAGAGGCCCATGACCACGATGACGAGATCGGCGTTGCGGGCCGCGTTGGCTACATTCTGCTCTTCCTGCCCCACCATGCCCCACACGAAGCGCGCTTCGCCGGAGCGCACGGTCTGGAAGTATTCGATCTTCACCGGGTAGGCATGGTCCTTTTCGAGGTGCACCTTCTTGGTCTGTGTCGAAGCAGGGTAGTGAATGGTCCAGTCTTCGGCGACCAGATTATCGTCCAGCCAGACGCGGTAACCCTCCTCGCCGGTGAAGCCGACGATGTATTCACCGGTCTCGGGCGGAACGACGATTCCCGTCCACCGCGCGGAGTAGTTCCTCAGGGTTTGCTCGGCGATGTCGGCGTCGCGCCAGTCGAAGTCGATCGTGCTGTCGGTTCGGCTCGATGAAGGTGAGCCCTTGAGTTCCACGTTCGAGAAATATTCGGCCTTCAGGCCATGCTCCTTGCGGGATTCGTCGGTGTACAGCGCACTCGCGGGGATGGCCCTGGTCACGGGACCGATTAACCCGCTGCCCTCGACGTACGCGACCTTGGACTGTGCAAAGCGCCTGCGAATGCCTTCCAGGACGGTCACCGGTTTAGAGGGTTTGCCGTTGTAATTACCAACCAACGCGTCGACGTTGTCGGCGTTGGGCCCAATGACTGCGATGTTCGGGTAGGCCTGTTTCAGCGGGAGGAAGCTGTTCTTGTTCTTCAGCAAGACGATCGATTCGCGCGCCGCCTCCAGAGCGAGCTGGCGGTGCGCTTCCGTATCGTTTTCCGCAAGAGTGATCTGAGAATACGGCACCATGGCAAGCGGATCGAACATGCCCAATCGAAAGCGGGCGGTGAATAGGCGGCGCAAAGCGACGTCTAGATCGGCCTCCGGCAGGAAGCCCTGCTGGACCGCCCGCAGAAGCCCGGTGCGCTCGACGCTGACAGTGTTCGGCGGCCAAGCGCACATGAGATCGGTGCCGGTCTTTATCGAAACAGCGATTCCTTCCTCAAGGGACTTGCTGTAGTGATGTCCCGTGAAAACATCGCTCACCGCGGCGCAGTCCGATACGACGTAGCCTTGAAAGCCCCAGTCTTTCCGCAGATGCTCCTGCAAAAGTGTGGCGTTCGCGCAGGCAGGCTGGCCGTTGATGGAGTTGTAAGCGCACATGACGGAGTCCGCTTTGCCCTCCATGACGGTGGCCCGGAACGCCGGCAGATACGTGTCCTCCATATCGTGACGAGACACTTGCACGTCCACGGCGTGCCGGGTGGGTTCAGGACCGCTGTGTACGGCAAAGTGCTTGGGAGTGGATACGGTCTTCAGATACTTGGGGTCGTTCCCCTGCATACCGGTAACGAAGGCGACGCCCAGGCGCGAGGTCAAGTAGGGATCCTCTCCGTAGGTCTCTTGGCCGCGGCCCCAGCGCGGATCGCGGAAAATGTTGATATTCGGCGACCAAACGGTGAGCCCGCGGAACCACTCGCTCGATCCATCCGGGTGCAGGTTGGCGTAATACTTCGCGCGAAACTCGGTGCTGGTGACGTCGGCAATCCGGTGCGTCAAGGGTTCGTCGAATGTGGCCGCCAAGCCAATCGACTGGGGAAATACTGTGGCATATCCCGCGCGTGCCACTCCGTGCAGCCCCTCGCTCCACCAGTTGTACGCGGGGATGCCGAGCCGGGGAACAGCATCAGCCGGATGGCCGATTTGCGAGGTTTTCTCCTCGAGGGTCATCCGTGACACGAGATCGTTGACGCGCTGCTCGATGGGCAGGCTGGGATTCTTGTATGCTGCTTCGTTGGGCGATTGTTGCGCCGACAAGAGCGGGCAACTCACCGCGCAGAAAAGCGTGTAGAGAAGGACAGCGGCCTTATTCTTCATTTGCCCCCCAAAGGACGATGATTCGCGGTGCGGATTTTAGTTCTCTCGGTGCGAGTTCGCAAGCGTTGCCACGCTTCTTCCCTGTTCACTGGCCTTCTTTTCGCGATCGTCGGTCACCAGGAGCTGGCCCCTTCCCCCTGGTCCTGCTGTACAATTGCGCGGCTGCCATGAGGGGGCGAGATGCTGAAGGCGGGACTGATCGGGTTTGGATTGGCCGGACAGGTGTTCCACGCGCCGGCGCTCTGTTCTGTCTCCGGAATCGAGTTGGCGTGCATTCTGGAACGCCGCAGCGACCGGGCGAAACAAAAGTATCCGGACGTGCGCATAGCACGCACGGTTGACGAACTCCTCGAGGACAAGGACATACGGCTGTGCGTCATCGCCACGCCGAACACCTCTCACCTCGAGCTGGCCAAGGCGTGTTTGGCCGCCGGCCGCGATGTCGTCATCGACAAACCGTTCACCAACACGTCCGCGGAGGCTGCCGACCTCATCGAATTCGCGAAGCAAAGGAAACGGCTGCTCACCGTCTATCACAACCGCCGGTGGGACGGCGATTTCTTAGCCGTGAAGAAGCTCGTGGAATCCGGCGTCCTGGGCCGCTTGGTCGAGTTCGAATCGCATTTCGACCGATTCCGGCCGCAAGTGCAGGCGGACGCTTGGCGCGAGCAGGAAGGGCCAGGCGGCGGCTACCTGTTTGACCTTGGGCCGCACCTGATCGACCAGGCGTTCGTGCTCTTCGGGTTTCCCCAGTCGGTCACGGCGAGCGTGCTTTGCCAGCGCGACGGCGCCCGGGCGGACGACGCGTTTGATCTTCGCCTCGACTATCCAGGGTTGTCGGTGCTTCTGCGGTCGAGCATGCTCGCGGGCGCTCCGGGACCGCGCTTCGTCTTGCGCGGGACGCGTGGATCGTTCGTGAAATACACCTTCGATCCGGAAGAAAAAGCGTTGCGAGAGGGGCAGGCTCCGCTTTGGTGCGAGAGCCCCGAGTTTGAGTGGGGCACGCTCTACGTCGTCGAGGGTGGTTCTTTCAGAGAGAAGAAAATGAAGATCGAGGCCGGAGACCAGCGGGGGTTTTATGAAAACGTCCGCGACGCGGTTGTGAATGGCGCGCCCCTTGCCGTGTCCGCTGAGGATGGTGCTCGCACGATCCGTGCCGTGGAGCTGGCGTTGCAAAGCAGCCGCGAGAGCCGCACTCTCCCCTGGTAGCTTCCCTTACCCGCAGGCCGACAGTGAACAAACTAACGCGTCGAATCGTCTCTGTGAGAGGAGGGAAGCGGCCGCTACCATTTGGGTGTTTTCCGCGTCTATAGACAGTAGCATTTCGAGGTGTCCGGTCCAGTGACGGAATGATGCGCCCCGGCCGGGGCGTCCGGCACGGCAAGGCACCCGGCGCAGGCGAACACAAGGCAAATATGCCGCTTCCTCACTGGGCATGGGCAGTCGCAAGCGAGACGGGCCGTATGAGCGGTTCTGAGGCCGCCCCGGCCGCGGTGATTCCGTTGGCCGAATACGACGATCGGGCGCTGATCTCCGCGGCGCAGGCCGGCAATCGCGCCGCGTTTGAAGAGTTGGTGCGCCGGTACGACCGCGGGGTTTTGCGGCTGGCGCTCAACCTGACTCGCCGGCCGGAAGACGCTCGGGACGTTTACCAGGAAGCCTTCCTCAAGGTCTATCGCAATCTCCACCGTTTTCGCTTCGAGTGCAGCTTCTATACCTGGCTCTACCGTGTCGTCACCAACGTCTGCCTGGACCATCTGCGCCGCCGTCAGGCTCGGCCCGAAGATCAGGCACCCGAACTGGCCTCCGCCAACCGGGAGGAACCGGCCGTCGGCGACTTCTTCGAGCGCCAAAGAGAAGACCGGCCGATGCACGACCCCGAGCGGCGCTTCCTCGGTAAAGAAATCGAAGCGCGCATCTCCGCCGCCATGGAACACCTCACCCCTCGGGAGCGCATGGTATTCGAGATGAAGCATTACCACGGCTTGAAACTGCGGGCCATCGGAGAGGCCCTCGGGACCACCGAAGAAACGGTGAAGAATTCCCTATTCCGTGCGACGCGAAAACTAAGAACCCAATTGGAGGAGTTGCGGTGAGCGGCAACTTGCCCGAACCCGTGCGCGATGGGCGCGTCCTCACTTGCGAGGATGTGAAGCCGATGCTGGTGTTCTGCGCGTGCGGCGAACTGGATGCCGAGGAAAACACCGCGGTCATGGCGCACACCGCCGCTTGTGCGGCCTGCGCCGCCGAACTGCGTGAAGAGCGCGCGCTGCGTGCCGTTCTCTCGGATTTGCCGCAGCCTGCCGATCGGCTCGATCCCGCCGGAGTTCTGCTCTCGCAGTGCCGCAGCGAGCTGGGCGAGAAACTCGACGATTGGGAGGCGCAGCGCGCTCTCAGCAGCCGCCGGCCGCTCCGGTGGTTCCGGCGATGGATGGTGCTGCGTCCGGCATGGAGCGCGGCGCTGCTGGCTTTGATGGGAGCGGGCCTCGGCGTGGTTGGGCTCGAATGGGCGCGCAGCGGAGGGGCCAAAGGTGTGGGCAACGCCGTCAACGTGCTGGCCACCCCGCGGCTGAGCGACCAGGACTTGGCGAATATGGCTGTGGCGGGGGTCAGCATGACTCCGGCGGCGGCCGGGAATCAACCGGCCGAAGTGCAATTGCGTCTGCGGGCTCAGCGGCCAATGGTGATTTCCGGAAGCCTGGACGATGGCGATGTGCGCCGGGTGCTGACCTACGTGGTTGAGAACGGGCGCCAATTCGATCCCGGCGTGCGGCTCGATTGCCTCGATGCACTGCGCATGCGCGCGGCCGATGCCGGTGTGCGGCGAACGCTCGTGGCCGCAGCACGGAAGGACCAGAATCCGGCGGTGCGCCTGAGGGCGCTCGAAGCGCTGCAGAATGTGGCCGGAGACCAAGGCGTTCGCGATGTCTTCGTGGACGCTTTGATGGATGATCCAAACCCCGGCGTGCGCGTCGAGGCGGTGAATTCCCTGGTGCGCTCGATTGAGAACCGCGCTCCGGATGCGCCGGGGAGCCTGCTTAGTCCCGAGGACCGGCGCGTGCTCCGCGCCCTTGAAGGGCTGACGCGCAACGACCCGAACAATTATGTGCGGCTGCAGAGCGCCGCAGCTTTGCGCCAACTCGAGCCGCGCGAGCTTCACTGAGCTTGTTTTCCGCATATGCGCCCTTTTGCGACCATTCCTGATGGCAGTTGGATGACGCGCCGCGGAGCCGCGCGCGCGTGCGGAGCGATGGCGTTGCTCGCCGTTTTTCTATTTGCCTCGCTGGCCATCGCTCGCCGGCGCGAACCGAAAGAAGCCCAGAACCCTGGTGCGAGCGCCGGCCGTGTCGCTGCAGACCGCACCGGCGCCGTGGACACGCGAGACGGCCTGCGCCTCCGGCTGACCACCGACCTCGGCAACGTCCGGATCTTGACTGCCCTGCCCTCGGGCCAACCGCAAGTCCGTTACATCGTTCACATCGAAACGGACGCCCGCAATCCCGGGGCTCGGCAGCTCCTCGAAAATTACTCGCTGAAGGTGAAGAGTGTTTCCGATGGCGTGTGGATTGATGGCACGCTGCCGGCAGGCAACCGCAAACGAGCCAAGCCGCAGTTCTGGGTGAACTATGAAGTCACTGTGCCGCCGTCCTTCAGCGTCGATGTCGCCACACAGGGTGGAGATATTCAGACGCAGGACATCGGCGGCACGGCCAGTCTCGTGACCCAGGGAGGTAACATCAACACCGGCCGGATCGGAATGAGTCCGCGTGGCGCGGCAAGGAACGGACTTGTGGCGCGTATCGAGACACAGGGCGGGCATATCACCGTTTCGGATGTCGCGGGGGATTTGCACGCCTACACGGCCGGTGGCCACATCAACGTACACGACATCGCCGGGACGGCTTACCTGCATTCCGATGGTGGCCACGTTCGTGCGAACCGCATTGATGGCCGGGCCGACCTTGAAACCGGCGGCGGCAACATCACCGTGCGGGAAGCGCGCGGCGGCGCGGTAGTGCGCACCGCTGGCGGCCAGATTGACCTCGGTGAAGCGTTTGGTTCCGTGCGAGCGCAGACCGGCGGCGGCGGCATCCGCGTTGTCCACGTCACCGGCCCCATCGAACTCGAGACCAGTGACGGAAGCATTTGCCTCACCCGCGTGGCCGGCTCCGTGCGCGCGGCGACCGGGTCGGGCACGATCACGGCTTGGCTCAATCCCGACGCGTCCAAATACGTCTCCAAGCGGCTGGAACTTTCCGGGGCGTCGGAGCTCGAATCCGGCAATGGCGACATCATCGTGTACCTGCCGCGAAGTCTCGCGGCGACCATCCAAGCCGTCGTGGAGAGCGGCGGAGATCACCGTATTCTGGCGGACCCAGCGGTGCCGCTCAAGTTCATCGCTGCAGGCGCGGGCAGCCCGGTTCGCGCTGAGGCCTATTTGAACGGCGGGGGCGAACCGCTGCGGATCAAGACCAGCTCAGGCACTGTCCGCCTGCTATTTCTTGATTCCGACACCTCGCTCAGAGACACGCTGATCCGCGAACAGAATGTCCGGATTCAGGACCGGCTCGAGGAATTGCCCCGGATGCCGGCAGAGAGCGGGCCGCAGGATGCCGGGGCCATCTGGACGCAGGAAGATTGGTTCAGCCAATGGATGGACCGCATCGAAGAAAGCATTTCCGGCGGCGTGCGAGTGGACCCCGATGAAATGCAAAAGCGGCTCGTGTGGTCTGTCCAGCCTGTCTACCCGGAAACTGCGAAGCGTGCGGGCGTCGAAGGGCTCGTGCGTCTGCAGATCCGGGTGAATGGTGAGGGACGCGTGGAAGTGCTGAGGGTTTTGGAGGGCCAGCCGACGCTGGCTGATGCGGCAATCGACGCGGCGCAAAAGTGGCGCTACAGAGCGACGCGGGTGAACGGAAAGCCTGTGAACGTCATCTCGACGGTGGTGTTCAATTTTCAGCTCCACTGACGGGAGCGAATGAGGATTCCTGGGGGCCCGATACCAAGACGGGAGGAGCCTTGCCATGATGGGAAGGGGAACGCGTCTTTTCGGGGTACTCGTCATTCTTGCGGCGGCCGTGTTTCTGGCGTCGCCGTGCTACGCCTTTCGCCAGGATTTCGACCAGACCTACGCGATCGAGCCTGGCGGCAGCCTCGAAGTGCAAAACGTGAACGGCACCGTGGAGGTCAATGGCTGGGACCGCAATGAGGTCGAAGTGCGCGCAGTGAAGACGGCCGAACGGCGCGAGGCCGACCTCGCGCGCGTCACCATCGACGTCGCGGCAACCCCGCACTCGGTCGCCGTGACCACTCGCTACCCCCAGAACGATGGCGTGGAAGTCGCGGTGGACTACTCCATCCGCATCCCGCACGGCGCCAGACTCCAGCTCGCGAGCACCGTCAACGGCACGTTGCGAGTCTCCGGCATCGAGAATGTGGGCTCGCTGCGCACGATCAACGGGGGCATCGAGGTTTACGACAGTGCCGGGCCGGTGGCCGCGCACACAACGAATGGCAACGTGCGGTTGGAACTGCACCGTGTCGAAGCCGGCGTCGCCTCGGCGGTGACCACGAACGGTTCTATCGTGCTGGCGCTGTCGCCAGGTTCCCATGCCAACCTCGAGGCCCGGAGCTTGAACGGCGACTTTCAATCCGAGCTGCCCCTGCGCGTGGAAGGGGCGCTGCAGCCGCGCGAGGTGCGCGGGAAAATCGGGCGCGGCGGCGGAACGATCCTGCTGCGCACGGTCAATGGAGGAATTCGAGTGGTCGTCCTGCGGTCCACCGTCTAGCGTGGACCTCGAAAGAGAGGAACGACAATGATCAGACGTAACATTTTCACGATCGGTGGCCTGGCCGTGCTGGGCGTTGCGCTTGCAGCACTGCCAGGTCTGCGGGCGGCAACGCAAGGCCCCGAGGAAGCGCCTGCGGCTTCCTATGAATGGGCCTTGCAGAAAGCGGAGAAAGCACTGGCGCAACAGGAAGTGGTCCTCGACCGGGCCGCGGCCAAACTCGACGAGGCCGAGGACAAGTTGGGCGACCTCGGCATGATGGGCGAGGAGGGTAGCTGGCTCGGCGTCAAGATGCAGGAAGTCACGGCCGAGAATGTGAAGGAGCTGAAGCTGCCCGCCGAGCGCGGCGTCCTGGTGCGTGAGGTCGTGCCGGAGAGCCCGGCGGCCAAAGCGGGGCTCAAGGCGAATGATGTGATCACCGAGCTCGACGGCCAGCGTGTGGAGGGCACTGCGCAATTCCACCGCATGATCCACGAGACTCCGGCGGGGCGCACGGTGCACCTCACGGTGTGGCGCGACGGGAAGGCCCAAGCAATAAGCGCCGTCCTCGGCAAGCCCAAAGAACACGCGCGTGTCTGGGTTCACCCAGGCCCAGAAGGGGAAGCTTCCGGTGAATTTCTATTTCGCATGCCGAAGATTCCGCCGATGCCGGAATTTGGCGGCAATGCTTTCTTCTTCACAGGACCCAGGCTGGGGATTGACGCCGAGGATCTGGATGGACAGCTCGGCAACTATTTCGGCGCGCCGGATGGCGAGGGCATTCTCGTTCGGGAAGTGAAGTCGGGGTCTCCCGCCGAGAAGGCCGGTCTCAAAGCCGGCGATGTCATCATCAAACTGGATGGCGCGCGCATTCGTTCTGTTGGCGAGCTGCGCGAGAAGCTCGCGGAGAAGCACGACCAAAAGAGCGTCACGCTCGGCGTATTGCGTGACCGGGCGGAGATTTCGGTCACCGTCGAGCCCGAGCAGCCGCGCCCATCCAAACCGCGCGCGATCACGGGTCTGGACACACACATCTAACGCTGCCGCTGGATGTCATTTGAACGATCTCTAGGCGGCGGGGGATCTCTCCTGGTCTTCGTTTTTCGCGGAGGAACGATCCCTCGCCGGTTTTATCTTGACCGGAAGCCAATCCCGTACTTGCGAAGGAGACGCAGCGGCCGGCGAAAGAAGGCGCCGAGCCCGGTACGCTTGGGAGCCTCGGGCCCCGCCCAATCTTCTTCTGTGGGAGCCAGGGCGAGTCGCAGGAAATACGGCACACCGGCCGCCCACCCGCCGCGCATGCGGATCCGAAACCACGCGCGCTCGATCACTCCCGGCAGGGATCGGTCGTCGTGCACCATGCGTCTGCAGATCCGCGGGGACAGGGCCTGGGAAGCCAGGTCCTTTTCCAGGTGAGTCGAAAATTCTTCAGGCAGCGGGCAGGAGAGCAAATCGCTGGCCAGGCGAAGTCCGAGGCCCAACATGCTCGCGGCGCCCAATTCGCGCGCAAACCGCAACACTGTGCCCGCGTGAAGTTGGGGCGAGCGGCAGGCAAGCGCGCCCGCGTCGGCGATCCACATCAGCCGGTCCCATAAGTGCTTCGAGCCATGGATGGAAATCAGCACCAGCGTGTCTTCGGCAGAGAAGGCAGGCACGGGACGGCCGTCAATCAGCACGCGGGTTCGACGAGCCATGAGCGAATCCACCGGAAGCGGCCGGGGAATGTACCGCAGAGTCCGCTCGGTGTGCAGCTCGATGATGGTGCGCGAGCCGGGCCGCGTGAAAAGAAATTGTCCCGGAACGCTGCCGCCGGCGGTTTTTTCGAGCGCCAGATCCGTACGGTAACCGTGCCCGGTGAGCAGTTCGCACGCGCGCAGGATGTCGCGGTGCGGCACAAAAAGATCGAGATCGGAATACTGCCGCAGGGCTGCGTCGCCGAATGCTTCCACGGCCAGCGTGGGGCCTTTAAAGACCGCCGTTTCGATGCCTCCCTGCTCGAAGAGGTTCAGAAGGCGGAACAGCTCAGCGGTCAGCGTCATGACGAAGAACAAATGCGCGCGGCCTTGCTCCCGCGAGCGGACCCGCCAGGGCGCTGGAATGCAATCGCCGAAAGCTCGCAGGCTGTGCGCAAGCAGTGGGGCCACGCCATGGTCTTCGGCTTGGGTGAAGAGATAGGACCAATCGAGCCCGGAAGTCACAAGGGCGCGGATACGCTCGCGGGCATCCGGGAAGGCGGGGCGCCGGCAACAGGCCAGCAGTAGCTGCCATTCGGGCCGGATACCGGAGGAGACATCAGCTATTTTCATGCGGCGGCGCCACCGGCGCGCTTGCTCCGGGATTCTACGCGAAGGCCGCCCGGTATGCTCCAAAGACTTCGGCGGTGGGTGAGACTACGGACGATAAAGACGCTGGCTTGCAGTCAGAGACGCAAGAACCAAGACGGCTTTGCTCCCGGATGTGCCCCTCTTCCGGCGTCCGGGAGCGCACCACCCCGCCCGCCTCCGACCGTTCGTTCGGAGAACGGGCCGCTACACTCGATTCCCCGTCCTCTGGCCCGGCGCAAAACTACTTCTTCTTTTTCTTCACCCCGTAAGACGTATCGATTCCGGGAGCAATCTGTTGGAGGTTGTCGAGCATATTCTTCGACTCTTTCCCATACGTTCCATTCGGGTCCAACTGAATGGCCGTTTGAAGCGCCTCCACGGTGCCCGGCGGTATGCTAGGGACCTGCTTGTCGCCTTGCTGTTTGTACTCAATCAAGCTGATGAGACATGTGCCGAGCAAGTACCACCCCTTCGGGTTCTTCGGGTCAAGCTCAGTGGCCTTCTTGAGCGGCTCGATGGCTTCCTTCATTTTCTGGGCGTTGTACAAAACGACGCCGAAGTTGAGCCAGGCACCGGCGGCATTCGGCGGGTCGAGTTCGACGCTTTTCGCATACATTTTTCCCGCCTCTTCGACCTGCCCCTTTCGCGCCAGGAGGTTGCCAAGATTGTCGTAGTAATTTGGCGCATCCGGCTTGACGGCCACGGCCTGCTCGTACGCCTTGATCGCATCATCGTCGCGGCCGGCTAGTTCATAGGCATCGCCGAGTTGGGCCCAAACCAGATGCAGGTTGGGGTCCTTCTCGGAGGCGGCTTGGCGCGCCGCTTCGAATTCGGTGACCGCCTGACCGCTCAGATTGGAGAACTTCTGCTTCAGCGCGTCGCGCTGATCGGGAGGAGCCGTTTGGAGTGCGGTGCGGGTGTCCCTGGCTTCTTTCAGGAAGCCCTTGCCCGCGTCAAAATGCGCTTTCATGGATTCGAACTTCTTGCCCGCCTCGTCGCGTTTCTTTGCCGCCGCAATCTTGCCGGCCTGCTCTTTGAAATTAACGTCGAAGTTAACGTCCTCGCCCTTGCCGATTTTCGTCTTCGATTCGAGCGGTGCCGCCACCTCAGGAATCATGAACTTGATGGAGTAATCGCCGGGAGCCAGGCCGTGAACGCTATAGTTTCCGTTCTTGTCTGTTTTTACCTCAGTCTCCTGCCCTTGACTGCTGATAAAAACAATGGTCAGGTTCGCCCACGGCTTGCCTTCCATGTTGAGGATCTGTCCGTGAGCCGAGCCGTTTGAATCCGCCGCTGCGGGCGCCACAAGACAGAACAGTGCTGCCGCGAAAGCCAGTGCCAGAGCCGCCACGATCGGCCGACTCCCTCTGCTTCGCTCCATACTCGTCCCTCCTTTTCCGGGGGCCTCGCGCTCGGGTGAGTTCACCCCACCATCGTTTGTCCCTATTATCGCGCAATTTGAAGCCTTTCGGACTACGCTTTTGTCCGCGCGGCACTGCGATAAGGAATCGAATCAGACAGGCCCACTTCGCTCAGCCATCTGAGCACAGGACTGTCCGGTCTGTCTCTCCGCTCGCGCTCGAAAGACGGCCGGAAGATTCAACGCGATGCAAGCTGCCTGGCGCGGTCAAAAGTCATCCTTTCTTCTTCTTCTTCGTCTCGACAGACGTCTCAACGCCGGGGGCGATCTGTAGGAGACCGTCGAGTGCTTGCTTAGATCGCGTTCCCCAGGAACCCTTTGGATCCAGCTCGGTGGACTTCTTGAACGGTTCCACCGCTTCCTTCGCTCTGCCGGCGTTCTAGAGAACGATACCGAAGTTGCGCCAGGCGCCGGCAGCATTCGGTGGATCCAATTCGGCGCTCTTCTTGTACATATTGCCTGCTTCTTCCATCTTGCCCTGGCGGGCGAAGACGGCGCCAAGCTCGCAGTAATAAGACGCGGTATCCGGCTTTAGCGCAATCGCTCGATGGTACGCTTTGATGGCGTCGTCGTCGCGACCGCCAAGCTCGTAGGCAGCGGCCAGCTTGGTCCAGAGCAGAGGTAAATTGGGGTCGTTTCCGCCCACGCTCTGCCGAGCCGCCTCGAACTCCGTGGCCGCTTGCATGCCGAGGCTGTTGAGTTTCTCCTTCAACGCGTCGCGTTGATCGACGTGCGCATTTTGAAGATCCTCGCGCGCTTGTTTGGCCTGTCGCACCTACTCATTGCCCGTCGTAAAATGTCCTTTCAGAGACTCAAACTTCCGATCCTCTTCCGCTTGCTTCTTTCTCTCTTCCTCAGAAGGACCGCCCTGCTTGGCCACGAGTTCCTTAAAGTTCAGGTCAATCGTAACGTTCTCGCCGATGCCGACGTGCGTGGTCGTTTTGTACGGCTCCTGCTGGGTCGGGATGGTGACTTTCACCGTGTATTTGCCCGGGTCGAGACCCAGAATCCGAAAGTTCCCGTTCTTGTCAGTCTTCACCTGAAACTGGCGGCCCAGATCATTCGTGAGGACAATAGATACATTCGCCCAGGGCTTACCATCAAGGTCGAGGATCTGTCCGTGAGCCGAACCGGTCGCGCCCACGGCCTGGGGCGGCACAAAACAGAACATTGCCGTGGTGAAAGCCAAAGCCAGAGCCAGAGCCGCAATACTCAGCCGACTCCCTCTGCTCCGCGCCATCCTAGTTTCTCCATTTCCGGGGGCCCTGCTCCGGAGTGAATCCGCCCCGTCATCGAATGCTCCTATTATCGCGCAATTCGAGGCGTTTCGGTTTACGCTTGCGCACGTGCGGCACTGCGATACGGGATCGGATCTGCCAGGCCCGCTTCCGCGAAGGCCCGCAGACGCAGCCGGCAACTGTCGCACACGCCGCAAGCCGCGTCCTCAGATTGGTAGCAGGACCATGTGAGATGGAGGGGCGCTTTGAGTTCGACGCCACGCCGGATGATCGCGCTCTTCCTCATCCCGATCACCGGTGTGACGATTTCGATCCGTGTCTCCGGCCGCGTTCCCGCGCGAATCAGCTCCTGGAATACCCGGTAATACTCCGGGCGGCAATCGGGATACCCCGAGCTGTCCTCCGCCACCGCGCCGATGTAGATGAAATGTGCGCCGAGCACTTCCGCCCAGCTCACTGCGACGGATAAAAAATGGGCGTTGCGGAACGGTACGTAGGTGACCGGGATGCCGCTGCTCGAGGAGCCGCCTGGGCCAGCCTCGTGTTCCGGCACGGCGATGCCGGGGTCGGTGAGCGCCGAGCCGCCGATCACTCGCAGGTGGTCCAGGCGGACCACGAGCCTTCGCTGGATGCTCCAGAAATCGGCAAGCTCATCGAATGCGCGCCGCTCGCGGCGTTCGGTGCGCTGGCCGTAGCCGGCATGGAGCAATGCAAGCCGCTCCGCTCCGTGCTGTTCGCGCGCGATTGCCGCCGTGACGCAGGAGTCCATGCCCCCGCTCAGCAGCACGATTGCCTCCGTCTGTTCCTTCAAGTCTCCTCTTGTCCTTTCAGACTCCGCGCAAAGTTGGGTCCCAGATGAATTTGTGGAGTTGCAGCCCCAGCCGGACCGGCACCCTGTCGGCGAGGATCCACTCCGCGAGCGCGCGAGCGCGCTGGCCGGGCCATTTCCCCTCCGGGTCTTCCTGCACGGGTGAGAACAACACCTGATGGACGCGCCGGGCCAGGTCGTGCCGCGCCTCAAACTCGCGCGCAAACTCGTAATCGCGGCGCGTGGCGATGACAAACTTCACTTCATCGTGCGCCGTCAAGGCCTGCAGGTTGGTCATGTCGAACGTATCGCCCTCACCTGAATCCGGGCATTTCACGTCGACAATCTTGATCACCTCACGAGGCAGGCGGGCGAGCGGGCGCTCCCCGCTCGTTTCGATGAGGACCGTATATCCCTCCGCCAAAAGCCTCTCGCTGAGAGGAACCGTTTCTCCCTGGAGCAACGGCTCGCCGCCGGTCAGCTCGACGAGCGGAACCGCGGCGCGTCCCGTGTCACGGTCGTGCCCTGCGAGTTCCTTCACGCGCGACAATACCTCGTCCACGGTCATCTTCGTTCCGCCATGAAACGCATAGGCGGTATCGCACCAGGTGCATCGGAGGTTGCATCCGGTCAGCCGCACGAACACGCACGGCAGCCCCGCGCGAGTGCCCTCGCCCTGGATGGACTTGAAGATCTCGGTGATGACCACGGTCCACCGCCTCCTAATCGGGACGGTAGCTGGCGAACGTCACGTCCGTCTCCCACACCGTGATGTCCTTGATGTGCGCCGGCACGGAGAGGGCCGCAAACTGTTTCGCCGCCTCATCGTAGAAGTGCTTGGCCAGGTTTTCCGCGGAAGGGTTCACCACTCGAAATGCTTCGAGGTCGTTCAAGTACTGGTGGTCGAGGGAATGAATGATGCTGCGCAAGACCTGCTTGACGTGTACGAAGTCGCAAAGCAAGCCCACGGAATCCAGCTCGCTGCCTTCCAGCGTCACCCGCACCTTGTAGTTGTGGCCATGCACGTTCTCGCACTTGCCCTTATATCCGCGCAATGCGTGCCCTGCCGAGAAACTCTCGTCAACGCTCACCTGGAACATAATTGCCTACGAGTCTGATCCTTTCGCTTGTTGCTCGGGGATAACGTCCGGCGGGATACCTCACCCTTCCTTCTGCAGAAATTGCGCCACTACAGCAAGATCGCGCGTCATCCCGTATTTGGGAAGCGACTCCAGGAAAATCTTACCATACTGCATTCGCGCGAGCCGGGTATCGAGAATGGCCAGAACTCCGCGATCGGTCTTCGCGCGGATGAGTCTGCCGAATCCCTGCTTGAGCGCCAAAACCGCCTGCGGAACCTGATATTCAGCGAACGCGTTGCGGCCTTCTTCTTGCAATGCCCGCACGCGCGCCGCGACCACCGGATCGCTCGGTACCGCAAAGGGCAGCCGGTCCACGATGACGCACGAGAGCTGTTCCCCCGGGACATCCACCCCCTGCCAAAAGCTCGACGTGGCAAACAGCACCGCGCCCGGAGTCGAGCGGAAGCGCTCCAGCAGCGCCGAACGCGGCGCGGTTCCCTGCAGCAGCAGCGGGTAGGCCAGACGCCTCGACACGCGCTCGTACAAATCGTTCATCTGCGAATAGCTGGTGAAGAGGCAGAAGGCCCGTCCCTGGCTGATCTCCAGCAGGCGCACGATTTCTTCCGCTGCCTGGACGCCAAAGCCTGCGTCACGGACGTCCGACATCCCCTGCGGCACGTAGAACAAGACCTGCGAAGGGTAGTCGAACTCCTGAGGCAGCACGCGCTCGCGCGCCAGGTCCACGCCCAGCCGCTGTTTCACGTAATCGAAGCGGCCCCCCACGCTCAGCGTCGCCGAGGTGAGCACCACGGTGTCGAACTGCTCGAAGAGGCGCTCGCGCAGGATGGCGCTGACGTCAATGGGGGTGGCCGCGAGGAACACGCCCTTGTTCCTCCTCTCGAACCAGTACACGTAGTTGCGCTCGTCGGACTCGAGCAGAAACTTTAGTTCGTTCCTCAGCTCGAAGCTGCGCCGCGCGATGTTGACCAGTTCTTCCGGTTTTTTCGTCAGCGCGGCAATTTCCGTCTCCAGGCTCTTCAGGGCGGTGACCAACCCGTCGTGCGCTTCCCGGCTTTGCTCGAGAAAACTTTCCCGTGCAGCGCGTTCGAAAGGGAAACGCCCCTCGCGCGCGGGAATGGCCTCGAAGAACGTCCGGCTCCGCTCGCGCAGGCGCGCCGTTCGCCGCAGCAGCGACGGCGAGGCCATCTGCAGACGCCGCAGAGTCAGGTCGGCGTCCCGCGCCAGTTCCTCGAACCGGTAATTCGAGACCTGCCGGCCGAAGTATTCGCTCGCGACGTCCTCGATTTCATGGGCCTCATCGAAAATCACCGCGGAGTATTCCGGAAGGATGCTGCCGAAATCGTCCTTCTTGAGGGCCAGGTCGGCGAAGAACAGATGATGGTTGACGATAATGAGGTGGGCATCGTGCGCTCGCTGGTGCATCCGCGTCACGAAGCAGCGGTTGAAGTCCGGGCACTTCTGCCCGGTGCAGGCCTCGCGCCGGGCGTCCAGCCGGACCCACAGTTCGGAGTCGTCCGGCAGGAAATTCAATTCCGCCCGATCGCCGGTTTCCGTGAGCCGCTCCCAGTCGCGGATCTGGCGGAAAGAGTCGAGCTCGTCCATTCCCTTGAGCGTCGGCTGGCCCTCCATCTGTTGCAGCTTGGTCCGGCAGAGGAAATTCGCGCGGCCCTTCATCACCGCGACCTTGAGTTCCGGGGCAAAGTGTTTCTGCAAAAAAGGAATGTCCTTTTGAAAGAGCTGCTCCTGCAGCGACTTGGTCGCCGTTGAGATGACCACGCGGCGCCCGCTGGCAATCGCCGGGAGCAGGTAGGCCAGCGTCTTGCCCGTCCCCGTGCCGGCCTCGACCAGCACGTGCTGGTGTTTCTCGAAGGCCTCGCTCAATAGCTCGGCCATTTCGAGCTGAGAGCGGCGGTGCTCGTAGCTGTCCGGCAGGCAGCGCTCCAGCAGGCCGCCCGGACCGAAGATCTCCGCCATCGTGGGGCGCGGTCCCTGCGATTCCGCCTGCAAATCGGGCGCGGGAGCGGCATCGCCTGCAGGCGGCGCTCCTTCCTCGAGCGGGGCGTATCGCCTCTCCGGCGCCAAGTCTCTGCGCAGGCCCGTCCTCCTCTGCTGTCCACCAGCCGCCGGCTTGGCTCCCCGCTTCTTCACACACCCCTCATTGCCCCTTCACTGGGCAAACAGACCCGCAACGATAACATACCCCGCGAGCCAACCTGACGGTCCGGCAATGCCGCCGACAAGGTCCGGCATTTAGCACTTGAACACGCTGGCGCGCTTAGAACTCCCGGCGCCTCGGCCGGGGTTGTAGATTCAGCGTTGAGCATTCTCTGCGAGCAGTCTGGGGCGTGGAAATGCAGGGGTCTGAACCTGGGGGACACAATGCGACGAATTCTGCCTTTGCTTAGCATGATCTGCCTGATGGCGTTTGCGCTGGCCGCGTGTAGCGGACTCAAGACCGGCGGCGGCCCTCCGCCTCCAACCACCGGCACGTTGAGTCTGACGGTGATTGACACGCCGCCGGCAAACAGCTCGATTCTGGCCTTCAAGTTGCCCATCACCGCCGCTACGCTCAACCCCCAGACTGGCAGCGCCGTCCCATTAACGTTGAGCTCCGGCGCGGCCAACTTGGAACTCATGCGCTTGCAGAGCGATTCCGGCTTTCTCGGGACCTCGACGGTTGCCGCGGGAACGTACACGGGTTTGACGGTGACCTTCGGGACACCTGTGATTACGTTTGCGAATCAAACGGGGGCTGCGGTGTCCGGCTGCGCGAACGGTTCCGTCTGCGAAATTACCCCGACTACCGTCCCATCGCCGCTGACGGCCACAGTCACCCTCGCGAGCGCGTTGAACCTGACGAGCGGCGGCAAGCAGGGACTGAGTCTGGACTTCAATCTGAGCAATGCCATCACTTTCACGGGTGGAAACCTGGTCGTGGATCTCACGCAGACCGGCGCCCTGAGCGCGGCCACACTTCCCCGAGGAGGGACGGCCGGAACCAGCCCACTCGACCTCATCGAGGACCTCACCGGCGTGGTCACCTCCGTGAACGCATCAGCGCAAACGCTGACTGTGGAGTCGGCCACCCGCGGCACGATTACCGCGACGGCCAATTCGAGTACCGGCTTCGACGATTTCTATGGCTTGTGTACGAGCACGACCAAGACCTTCGCCTCGTGCGTGGCGCTGAACGAGACGGTCAGCATTGACGCCGCCTTGGATGCCGATGGATCGTTCACTCTCCTGGAATTCGAACCTTTCTCCACCGCAAAAGAAGACCTGATCGAAGGGGTGGTCACCTCCAGATTGGCGACGGACACAACGCAGTTCGAGCTGGTGGTCAGCGAAAAAGTCCTGTCGGGCTCCGGCAGCATCCTCAGTGGGGTGAATGTCGGCGACCCGGTGGAGATCACTCTTGGCTCGAGCCCTACCTTTTTCGTGGACCGAAAGGCGTTATCCACTAATACGACGGACCTCCCGTCCACTGCGATCGCTGCGTTTGAAGGTGCGGCAGACAACTCGGTGATCTACCCGGGCCAGATGATTGTGGTTCGCCCAACCAGCTTCACGCCCGCGGCCGGAAGCACGATCGCGGCCGCGACAGTGGATGCCGTCGGCCTGCGTTGGACGCGCATTTCTGGAACGGTGTCACAAACTCCGACGGCGCCGAATTTCGACATTGCGGGTTTGCCTCCTTTTCTCCCAGTTGGAGTCCCGGCTAATTCCAGCATCGTTCCCTTTCCAACGCTGATACGGGTGCAGACCATCATCAGCACGCATCCCGGCGCAACCGTCTTTGACCCCAGCAGTCTAGGCAGCGTGACTGGGCTGGCCATCAACGATTCGGTTTCGATCCGCGCGCTCTACTTTGGCCCGACCCCCACCGGCACAGATTCGATGGTCTTCCTCGCGGAGAAACTCCGCAAACACTAGCTGTTTGCCGCTTCCACAAAGAAAACGGGCCGGACCCGCCGCGGCGGGCTCCGGCCCTCTTGCTGTGATTTTGGGCTAACCCATCACGCAGGCAGAGGCGCCTGCTGCCCCGGCGTCGCCGGCGAACTGCCGCGCGAGAGCCGCCTATAAACCGCCAGCGAAAGCGCGCCCATGGCCCACAGTGCTATCACGAGTCTCAGCACGAAACTCACGTAGGGAACAGCGCTCAATCCGATTAAGATCACTCGAATGATCAACAATCCCAGCGCCATCCGCCCGACCAATGCGCCTGTTCCAACAGCTTCTCCAAGTAGTTTCTCGCCGAGCCAGGCTCCCACAATCAATTGCGTGCCGAACACGAGGACAGTCAGCCACAGCAGCAGCCCGGTGATGCCGACGGCCATCCCGACCAGAGTGATACAGGCGATCAAGGCCGCAATCGGGAAACCGAAGAGCACGAGTATGCCGATGCCCAGCGACGCTCCGTAGTTGCTCGCCGAGCGCACCGCCTCTTCGGAAAACTCCGGTACCAAGAAGAAGAACCCTAAACCGAACAAAAACAAGATCCCATACCAGACAACTTTCCCGAACAAGTGGCCGGTCACCTTGGCCTCCCGGTGATGTTCGATGTACTTCACTTCCAATGGGCTTCCCAGTTTTGCCTGCGGGGACACATCCGGTTTATATCCAGGGTGGCCCTCGAAAAGCGCCTTGCCGGCGATCTCCGCAGTGGGACCGATCGTGAGCGTATCGCCGTGCAAGTGCATCCCTCCCCCAATCGAACCGTTCAGAGTCGTCATGCCAGTGAAGGCGAGGAGGTCGCGGCCTACGTGGCCGTCCAGCGAATCCGACTTGGCGAACATCGTGAGGCTGCCGCCTATCTTCCCGGTCGGCTCCAGCACCCAGGTTTCTACGAAGGTAATCACGTTCTTGCCGACGCTGCCGGTTATCGTGGCGTTGTTCGCGAAACTCCGGATGTTGCCGTCTATCTGTCCAGGGACGTGCAGGCTCTGCGCAAACGCGATGAGGTCTCCAGTCACGTGCCCATTTACATCCACAGAATTTGCGAAGGAAATCACGTCGCCGTCCACGGTGCCGTCAATCCGCAGTCGCTCTCCAAAAAAGATCAAATCGTTCTTGATGACTTGGTCTTTTGCAATCACTTCGGACTGCCCCCTGCGGCACTCCGCCGCCGAAGCCGCCGCTGGCAGGCCTACAAGGGCCAATAGTGAAGCCATCATCACCGCCAGCGCCGTCCAGTGGCGAAACCGCCGCCGTAGGAACGCGATCGCCACGCCGCCCAGGGTGATGAGCGCAAGTGTCTCGAGAAGTGTGAGCATGGATTGCCATCCTTTCCAGAAAGCGCCTTCAAAAAACAGCAGGCTCATGAGATTGCTGCCTCCGAAGCCGGCCTGTTCGAGCCTCTGCTGCACGGGCTCGACGTAACCGGCGTAGAGCGCGTACGCTCCGGTGGCCGCCAGGCCGAAGGAAACCACCCAGGCCCAGCCAAGGGAACTCGCAGCGCGGCCCGGTCCCGCCAGCAACCGTGCCGGGACCGCTTCGTCTTCTTCGCGCATGGCCCGCGTGAGCAGCCGCGACTCTCGCTCGAGTGCATGCCGCAAGGTGCTGCACGAGGGGCAAGTGTCCAGATGTGCCGAGCACGCCAGAGTGCGCTCGCGGTCGAACTGGCCCTCCAGATAAAGCAAGCAAGTCATTTCGTCGAGATGTTCCATCACGCCCCACTTCCCGCGAAGGCGCTCGACTGGCTGAGCGCCTGCCGTAATTCATGGCGCGCGCGGAGCAGCACCACGCCCACAAACGCGCGGCGCACCCCCAGCGCGTCGGCAATCTCGTCGTAGCTCATGTCCGAGTAATAGCGCAGCACCAGCGCCATCCGTGCTCGAGAGCCCAGCGCGTCCAGCGCCCGCCGCACTTCCTGGCTGGTGCGCTTTTCGATCAGCCGGTCGAGCTGGTCTGGGTCAGGATGCTCCAGCGGCAGGCTCTCTAGGTCCCCTGTTTCCTTGTCCTGACGGATGCGCCGCCGGCGCAACAGATCCCAGCAATGGTTCGCAGCCACTTTGTAGAGCCACGAGGAAAACGGCCTGGTCGAATCGTATTGGCCGAGTTTCTCGCGGACCTTGACGAATATCTCCATGGTGGCGTCTTCGGCGTCCTCCCGGGTGGGCAGCGCCCTCCGGCAGAATCGAAAGATCGCCGGAGAAAACTCGCGGTAAATCCCGCCCCAGGCCTCAACCTCTCCTGCCTTGGCCCGGGTGATCGTCCCGGCGAGTTCGGTTGTCGCTGGCGCGCTCATCCGGTCTGGTTTCAGCGCATCCATAGCCTAGTACGCAAACAACAGGGAGAATATTTCGCGGGCCGGGCATGTTCTCCCGACCTCGTTGTCTGGCCGAGCACTGTAGCAGAATTGGGGCCCGATACCGTAGTGGGAAGTCTCCTCAGGGGCCGCGCGGGCACCCGCCACCGGCGAGGCGTGCCCGCACCTTTCGCCGCCGCGGGCATTCCTGTAGAGTAATCGCCTCGGCTGGCGTGGTTGTGCCCCGGGGAACGCCATGGCGACGGAACGCACATTTTTGCTGCCCTCCCTGGTCATCGTCGGCCGGCCCAACGTCGGCAAGTCCACGCTTTTCAATCGTCTGACCGGCACGCGCCGCTCGATCGTCACCGACGAGCCAGGCATCACCCGCGATCGCATCTACGGTGCCGGCCAATGGAAAGGCCGCAGCTTCGAGGTCGTTGATACGGGCGGGATCCTGCCCGACGATAAGGCGGCGATTCCCCGCGAAATCTTTCGCCAAGCCCGCGTAGCCATCGAGAAAGCCGCCGTGCTCATCCTCGTGGCCGACGCCAGGGCCGGCCTGATCCCGCTCGATGCCGAGCTGGCCCGCCTCCTGCGCCAGACCGGCAAGCCGCTCTTCATTGCCGCCAACAAGGTGGATACCGCGCGTCAGGAAGCGCAAGCCGCGCCCTTCTACGCGCTCGGCGCGCCGGTATTCCCTCTGTCCGCCGAGCATGGTCTCGGCGTGGATGCCCTGCTCGACGCCGCGCTGGAACACTTCCTTTCCGAAGAGCCTCCCGAGGCTGCCGCCGAAGACACGCTCGAAGTGGCCATCATCGGCCGGCCGAACGTCGGCAAATCCACCATGCTCAACCGGCTGGTGGGCGAGGAGCGCTCCATTGTTTCGCCCGAACCGGGCACGACGCGGGACACGGTGGACACCGACGTTCGCCGCGACGGCAAGCTCTATCGCTTCGTGGACACCGCCGGCATTCGCCGCAAGGGCAAGACCAAGCTCGTCGCCGAAAGACTCAGCGTCATCATGGCCCGCCGCAGCCTCGAGCGCGCCGACGTGGCGCTGCTGATCGTCGACGCCGAGCAGGGCGTCACACAGGGCGACGCCACCATCGCCAGTTACGCCGAACAGTCCGGCCGCTCCGTCATCATCGTCATGAACAAGTGGGACCTCGCGGTCGTCGCGGCACGTGAGGCGGCCGCGCGTGAGGCCGCGAGTGCCCCGGAATCGGGAGGGACCATCGCCAAAGGCAGGCGCGCCCGGGCCGCCGGCCGCCCCCGCTCCGCCGCGAAGCCATCGGCCGCATTCGATCCGGAGAAAATGCTCGTCGAATACGAGCGCATCGTGCGAAGCAAGTTGAAGTTTCTCTCCTATGCGCCCATCGTCTTCCTTTCCGCCAAGACCGGCGAGCGCACGAACAAGCTCTTTGCCCTGATCGACCAGGTGGCCGAGGCGCGCCGCCGCCGCATCTCCACCGGCGAGCTGAATCGCTGGATTGAGGAGGTGGATTTGCAGCGCGGTACCCTGCCCAGCGCGCGGCGCCTGCGCATCTACTACATCACCCAGGCGTCTTCCTCGCCGCCGACCTTCATCCTGTTCACCAATCAAAAGCGCAAGCTGCACTTCAGCTACGAACGCTTCCTCGAGAACCAGATCCGCGCCCGTTTCGATTTCACCGGCGCGCCGATTCGCTTTGTCGAGCGCCTCCGCGCTCGCGGCGCTTCCGGCGAGCGATCCGCGCGTTGACTTGCGCCGGAATTGCCATAGGATAGGGGGTACTTGCCCGGGAGCGGGCGTCTTTCATGTCAGGGAACGGCCAATCAGCGCATTCTTCCTCGGGAAAGGGCCTCTTCCGCATCGGCGAGGTGGGCCGCCTGACGAACACCAAGCCCTTCGTCCTCCGCTATTGGGAGACCGAGTTTCCCATGCTTCAGCCGGCGAAGAGCCCGAGCGGCCACCGGCTCTACCGCCGCGAGGACATCGAAACCGTCAGGAAGATCAAGCGGCTGCTCTACGACGAAGGCTTCACGATCGCCGGCGCTCGTCGCCACCTGCGCGAGCACAACGGGCAGAGCGATGCGGACTCGGCCGCCGACGGTCCGCCGCAGCTCCTGAGCCGGAAGATGCTGCTCGATTTGCGCGACGCGCTGCGCGCTTTCTTGACGCTCCTTGAAAAGCGGTGATAGCCTTGTGTCGTTGCGAGAGCCGCGCATTGGCGTTTCTGCTCCCGCAATCCGGTCGGGACGTGGCGCACATCAGCGCGTCCCGGCTTACCGGGAAGCTCGCTGGTTCAAGCGACTGGTCCGGTGATGTGATGTTGTAATCGGTCGGGACGTGGCGCAGCCTGGTAGCGCGCACGCTTGGGGTGCGTGAGGTCGCTGGTTCGAATCCAGTCGTCCCGACCATTTCTCTTCCCGGCAACAGCCGAAGAGCCACTCACGCGATACGCGCCGATATGGCCTATCCTGGAAGGCTTCGTGTGCAACGCAAGATGCCGCACATCCTGATTACCAACGACGACGGAATCCACGGCGAGGGCCTGCATGCGCTGGCCGCGGCGCTCGAAGGTTTCGCCACGGTGAGCATGGTCGCGCCCAATCGCGAGCGCAGCGCCTCGGCGCAATCCATCACGCTGCGTCAACCCATTGTGTGCGATCAACTGGGCCCGCGTGAATGGATGGTAGACGGCACGCCGGCCGACGCCGTAATCGTCGCGCTGCACAAGCTCCTCGCCGAACCCCCCGACCTCGTCATCGCCGGCATCAATCCCGGTTCGAATCTCGGCGAGAACGTCTATTACTCGGGCACCGTGGGCGCGGCGCGCGAGGCCACGATCCACCATTTTCCTTCTTTTGCGATTTCGGTCGTGCCTCGCGCGAAGAAGTGTGACTACGCAAACGCCGGGCGCTTCGCCCGCGCCCTCGCGGAAATCATCCTCGCGGAAGGTTTGCCCGATCAGGTCTTGCTCAACGTCAACGTGCCGCAGCCCTGGCGCGGCCGCGTGCGCTTTGTGCGCCAGTCGAAAAAGATCACCCGCAATCAGTTACAGGAAGGAGCCGACCCGCGCGGCCGGCGCTACTTCTGGCTCCACGAGCAGCGCAACGATCGGGAGATTGAAGCGAACACCGACTACGCCGCCATCCACGACCACGCCATTTCCATTACGCCCTTGCATCTCGACCACACCCACGCGCAATCGCTCAACCACCTCTCCCGCTGGGCCAAGAAGCTCGAATCCGCCGCCCCCGCGCACCTTCGCCGCTAGAGAGAATTTGTGCAGCGCCGCACTTTCAGTGCGGCATGCCTTGCTTTCCTGACTCTTGCTAGAACGGAAACGCGCCCGGCAACAATGCCTCGTACACGAGGAAGCACCCCAGCCCGCAGCTCGCCGCGCCCGCGGCAAACCGCACCGCGCGCAGCCAGCCGAGCCGTTCCGCCGCCCGCCCGAGCGGAGCGCCGAGCAGCGCGCCGAATCCCGCCATCCCGATAAGCGCACCCATGCCGAAGACCAGAAGGTAGACGATGCCGAACAATCGCGAGGGAATCGTGGCGAGCACCAGGAGCATGAGGCCGGCGGTGCCGGCAAGTCCGTGCGCCATGCCCACGAGCATCGGGCCAACGCCGTGCCGCTTCGCCTGAGCGCCAGCTTCCGGAACCCCGTGATGCGTGCCCGATAGTGCCTCGACTCCGTGCTCGGTAGCCGCCTTCTCCATCGCGTGAAAGTGCACGTGCGCGTGGACGCTTCCTCCGTGCTCGTGCTGGTGGAAGTGATATTGTCCGCGCGAGGCCCGCACGAGGGTTCGAATCCCCAGCCCGATCAGCACCAGCGCCACCAGGAACTCGAGCGACCATTGCATGCGTGGAGACATCCGCACGCCCAGCGCGATCAGCGTCCCACCCACGATAAACAGCGTGAGCAGGTGCCCGAATCCCCAGAACGCACCCACCAGCGCCCCGTGGCGTGCGCCGCGCGTATCGGTCACGAGCGTGCTCACCGCCGCGACGTGATCCGCCTCGGTCGAATGCTTCAATCCGAGCACAAACCCCACCAGCAATGTCGCCAAAATCGATGAAGTCATATCCGTCGAGTATAGCGAAAACTCGTCCCTCCGTCGCTCACCCAATCTCACGCCCGGTCGCGCCGATTCCAGCGTGCCATTCCGAATCCATCCGATGAGGATTTGATTCCGAACGTGGGGAGCTGATCTGCAGCTTACCCGCCATGTCCCGCGGCGGATGACTTGAGCCGCGTTTTTCGTCCCCGGTGCGATTTCTCCGCATAGAGGTTGCGGTCGGCCACCGAGAGCAGTTTTTCCAGCCTTTCGCCGTCGCCGCGGTACACGGCCACGCCGATGCTCGCGGAGATCTCGGGTTTTTCCCGGTCTTCTTCCATCCGCCGCTTGATGCGTGCGGCCACTCGATGCGCCTCCCCCTCCTGCGTCTCGGGAAGCACGAGCGCGAACTCATCCCCGCCGTACCGCGCTGCCGTGTCGATCGCCCGGCAGTGAAACCGGAGAATATTCGCCACGCGGCAGAGCGCGCGGCTGCCAGTGAGGTGGCCGTGCGTGTCATTGATTGTTTTGAGTCCGTCGACGTCCAGCAGCAGCACGGCAAAGGGACGCCCGGTGCGATTCGTGCGCTCCATCTCGTTTTCCAGCACGTCCAGGAGATGGCGATAATTGGCCAGGGCGGTCAGCGGATCGGTCACCGCTAGGTGCTGCACCTGTTCGAAAAGCCGCGCGTTATCCAGCAGCGCCCCGCCCAGCACGATGGCAAAGCTCGTCACGGTCAGCAACTGAGCCAGCGTGAAGGGAGCGTCGAGTGGTTTCTCGGACTGGCTGGAGGCGCACTGCACCGCCAGGTTCAGCCACACCGTGGCATACAGGGCGCGGTCGAACGCCGAGTTGGCGACCACCAGCCGCCTCCGGTACGCGTAAACGGCCACCAGGAAGAATATCGCGGGCACGAGCTGCCTGGGACTTGGGAAATACACGCTCGAAAAAGTCCACACCTCCGACGGCAAATGCCGCAACCCCTCCGTGATCCCATACGTGAGTCCGATGACCGTCAGCAGCGCCCCGCCGATCTCGGCGCGCGGGTGGCGCGACCGTGGCAAGAATCGTTCCACCAGGATGGCCACAACCAGCAGCAGCGCCAGTGAAATCCGGCTCACCCACCACGCCGCAGGCACGAGCTGCGGCTTCCCCGACATCTCCGGCAAAATGTGGAAGAGAAATAAGCTGGCGCCGGTCAGGACCGCTCCCGAGAGCAGGAAACCCGAGCCAAGGATCAGCGACATCCGGTCCTGGGTTCCGCGGAAACGCACCATGGATACCGCCGCGAAAATGAAGGCCAGCAGCCCGGTGACCGCCTGCAGATAGCCATGCAACACCATGTCCGGCGGGAATGGAAAGTTCCGAAGCCAGGCGGCGACGGCGAGAATCCCGCCGAATCCCCCCAATTGGAACAGGAGCGAGTACTTCGACCGGAAAAGGTATCGAGAGCCCACGTTCAATCGCCGGGCATCCGATGCCCGGGCAAAGCGTCCTTTCTTAGAATAAGGCAGCTTCCCCACAATCGCAGCAATACTCCAAACGAGAATGAATGAAATGACGCGACGTGGAAAGCTGTCCTGGAGTACAGGTCCTTCTGCGGTTGTGGATTACGCCGCCGCGTTGCACCCTCAGGGCGCCTCCCGCTCGCCCACTAATGATGGGATGTTTTTCCCAATCAGCAGGTGGCCCGGCTGGTCTGCGAATGTTGTTTACTGATAACCGGCTCGGCTTGCGCCGAGCTCCGGGTGCCTTGAGCATGCCTTGCGGCGCCGCTGCCAGTATGCAAAAGTGGCGCTCGCCGCTCGGCCTGAGAATCGCTCGATGAACGACGCTGCGAATCGCGCCGCCTCGCAAAGCGCCGGAGCCCCGCGCCTCCGGCGCACGCTTACCCTCTGGGACCTGATTCTCTATGGCGTGATCGTCATCCAGCCGGTCGCACCGATGTCCGTCTTCGGCGTGTTGAGCGAGCGCGGCCGCGGCCACGTCGTCACCGCCCTGCTCATCGCCATGGTGGCCATGCTGTTCACCGGCATCAGCTACGGCCGCATGGCGCGCGCCTATCCCAGCGCCGGTTCCGCCTTCACCTACGTTGCCCAGGAGATTCATCCCGCCGCGGGCTACGTCACCGGGTGGAGCATGGTCATGGACTACATGCTCAATCCGCTCATCTGCACGATCTGGTGCTCCCAGCAGGCCCACGACTTCGCGCCGGGCGTGCCTGCGTTCGTCTGGAAGATTTTCTTTGCCGGAATCTTCA
The DNA here is from genome assembly GCA_049514555.1 of Candidatus Acidiferrales bacterium. Lineage (GTDB taxonomy): Bacteria > Acidobacteriota > Terriglobia > Acidiferrales > UBA7541 > JBEKUY01. Next base: position 307,991 of record JBEKUY010000002.1, on the reverse strand, counting down.
CCCTGTTGAATATCCGCGGCGTCAAGACTTCCGCGCGCGTCAACGCCGGAATGGCGGCCGTGATGGGAGCGGTCATCGCAGTGTTCTTTGTGGCTGCGACGCGCTACATCTTCGGGCATCCCCACACTGGCGCGGCGTTTTTCACGCGGCCGTTTTACGATCCGCAAACCTTCACCTATGGCGGCCTCTTCGGCTGCACCTCGATCGCCGTGCTCACCTACATCGGCTTCGACGGCATCTCGACGCTCTCCGAAGAGGCGGGGAACCCCCGGCGGAATATCCTCCTGGCCACCGTGTACACCTGTCTCGTGATTGGGATTCTTTCCGCGGTCGAGGTTTACGCCGCCCAGCTCATCTGGCCTGCTTCACAGCCGTTCCCCAATGTGGACACGGCCTTCGTCCACGTCGCGGGACGCGCCTGGGCGCCGCTGTTCCTCGTCATCGGCTCCACGCTGCTGCTCGCCAATTTCGGTTCCGGCATGGGTGCGCAACTCGGCGCGGCGCGTCTGCTCTACGGCATGGGACGAAGCAACGCCCTGCCGCGATCCTTCTTCGGCGCCGTGGATTCGCGCCACCATATCCCCCGGAACAACGTCGTCTTCGTCGGCGCCATCGCCCTGACCGGCTCCTTCTTCCTCACCTACGGCCTCGGCGCCCAGCTGCTGAACTTCGGCGCCCTCATCGCCTTCATGGGCGTCAACGCAGCCGCGTTCCTGCGCTATTTCGTCCGCGGCTCGGAGAAGAAGCTGACGCACCTCCTGCCGCCCGTGCTCGGGTTCTTCATTTGCCTGGGATTGTGGTGGCACCTCAGCCGCAAGGCCATGATCGTCGGCTCCATCTGGATGGTCCTGGGCATCGCCTACGGCGTCTGGAAAACGCGCGGCTTCCGCACTTCGCTCGATTTCGAGTTGCCGCAGGAGTAGCTCCGCCACGGTCCGGTCTGTCAAGCGGCGTCCTCGTTCCTACAACGCGGGCGGGATTCGTCTTTCTCCCACAGAGCTGGCGCCCTCCCCGATGTCCATGAATCGCGAGTCCGCGGCCTCATCGCGCACCGAGCTCAGCGCCACGCGGACCTCGCGGAGGTAGTAGATCGTTCCCCCGAGCAGGCTGATGATGGAGATGACGAAGACGATCGCCGCCAGAATCTGTGCAGATTGCCAGTAAAGGCCCAAGCCGAGCAGCAGGCACGCCGCAATCGTTCCCGCGAGGCAAACCAGCGTGAGCACAAAGGCCTTGCGAATCATCTCCGCGCGTGCCTCGATCGACGCGATTTGCGAAGCGTAGGCCTCCGCCTCGGCCTGGCGGCCCGCCTTCGCGGCGTCGTACTTACTGTGGAGGTACTGGCGCAGACGGCTGACCATTCCCATCAGCCGCACGTTCAGCGAGAGCAAGAGCAGGGCCGTCGCCGACACGGAAATCGCCGGTCCCACGAACGCTTGGAACAGCCGCGGAATATCATTCATGGCGAAACCGCCTTCCTGCTCGTGCTGCGAGGCGGATTATACCTGAGACGCTGTGCGTCAGCTCGCACGCGCAGGCAGACGCACCCCCGCCTTTCTTCGTACAGCGGGATCGGATATGGGTGTGCTATTCTCCCGTTAACAATGTTCCTTTTTGACAACGGAGGACTGCAAGCATGCAAATGCGTGGCCCCATCTGTGGCAAGCTATTGGCGTTCCCGACGACAAACAGGTGATCGTTCTACACGGAGTGTAGGTACCAAAGATGAAGACCTGGATCAAAGCAGTGAGCATAGCGTGCCTCGTTGAGTTTCCGTTGCTACTAGGATTGGCGACGATGAACTCTGACACCCTTATTCCGCGTGTTCTGACCCTGTACCACATGTTTGCGATCTCCTTTGCTTTCGGCGTGCTCAACATCATTTGGGCCTGGCCCGGGCCAGGGCGCGAGCCCATCCGCACGTCCACTGCTTTGACGTATTTTCCCGTATATGTATTCCAAGTCATTCTCACGACTCCGATCATATTTCTATTGTGGAGGTGGATTGACCGTGTTCGGGGTCGCCGCCAGGGGCATCCATGAACCGGAAGGTGGTATTGGTCGGTGTGGTTGTTTTGCTCGGTTTGGCAGTCGCATCCGCGCTGCATGCGATAACAGATTCGACAAGCCCTGCTCACATGCAAAATGGAGTCCCGATCTCGTGGCCCTTGCCTAGCAACGCCGGAAAGCACGGTGACCTACCGAACAGCATCGAGACTTGGAGCAATATGACCCCTGAGCTCATGCAGCAGAATATTGAGGCCATTCAGAGAGCCTATGAACAAGTGACGGGAAAGAAATGCGGGTGCCAAAAATGAGAACCTGGATCAAGGCGATCGGCATAGCTTGCGTGATTGAACTTTTGTGCGTCATACCATTGGCGGTGGCCATAGCGCACGGGCAGCCCGGAACTGGAAGACTCGTGAATGTTTTTCTGAATCTTCTGGGTCTGTATCACATTCTTGCGATGACTCTTGCTTTTACTGTGCTCAATATCACATCTGGGCTTGGCACGGACCAGTGGGCCAGCCAATCGCTACGCCAAACGCGCTGCTCTACGTTCTTATATATGTATTTCAGGTTATCCTCACAACTCCGATCATTTATGGCGCCATGACGTTGATTGGCCGCGTACGAGCTCACATGAAGCGGGTGTGATGCGTCAGAGATCGATAATGCGGTTCGGGCTGCACGGGAATTGTTGACCAGGCAAGAGTGCAGGTGCGAGAAATGAGGATCTGGATCAGGGCAGTTGGCATAGCCTGTGTGGTCGAGGTTGTCGTCGTGACGCCGCTGGCCCTGGCAATCTGGTGGCCTATGCGCACGAATGGAAAGTGTCTTATCAGTCTTGTTAACTTTACGACTGTATACCACATGTTATCTCTGACTTTGACCTTCACCCTGAGTAAGCTTTTGGAACTTCGGACAGGGAGGGGGCATGAGTCTGTCCCTTTCGCCCTCGCTTTGTTTGTGTGCCTAGTGTACCTGTTCCAGGTCATCCTGACGACTCCGATCATATTTCTGTTCTTGAAGTGGGTCGGACACGTTCGCGGCCATAGGAAGGGCGTTGAGGTAGTCAAATAATGAGAGGCCGTTATCTATATCTGGTTTTGCTCTTTGTCGTTCCCTACGTCGTGATCTCTTTGCCCGGAGTTCCCGAATGGTTGGGGCGCCTGATTGCCACATCGCTATTGATATTTCTCGTGCCTGCGGGTGCGTTCTGGTCTGGCCTTAGCCCCAAGACGAAGATACTCGAAGGCGGGAAGCTTGACCAGCCACAATACGATAAGGTGCGGCCCATAATTAAGAGAAACATCCGCATTCTTGTGGTCGCGTGTGGTGTGTTTTTCTCGCTCTATTTCACTTACCCCCTGACAGTCGACTTGGTCCGCCTTGCGGGTGGTGAAAAACCACTGAGAATTACCGTGGTCGCTAAGGATGTGTCAGTTCCCGTATTCGGTGTCTGGTTTCTCAATCAATCCGTGCGCGTTTCTGAACAATCAAATGCAACGTACAATCTGTACTATTCGTTGAAGCCGGTCCGCGTCGGAGAATCGTACGAATTCGTCGTTTTCCCATATTCTCGATTGATCCTACAGTTTCGTGAGGTCCAGTTGTATTTTGTACCGATTGGCAGCGCCCCGACGTGGGAGATCGACGATCTGGTTCTCCATTATCGGGAGAAATTTGGAATTAAAGCTCACGTCTTGCCGCCGATGACAACCGACGCAAGCGAAATTGACGCCGGGCGAGAGCAATTGATCGCCGAAGATGTGATTCAATCCATGCTGCGGCACTATCCGGAATATGCAGAAGACAAGTCAGCCGTCTTAATAGGGATCACGGGCCAAGACATGTACCCACGCGGAGCAAATTGGCGGTTTTGCTTTGGCTGGCGGATCCCAGAAGCGCGCGCAGCTGTGGTCTCCACGGCCCGGATGGATTTGCATTATGAGGGTGAACCACCAACTGAGGCCACCGTGCAGAAGAGGCTTCGCAAGGTGGTCACCAAGGATATCGGCATCATGACTTACGGGAAGACACCGAATGACAACCCGAACAGCGTCCTTTACAACAACATCTTAGGCATTGAGGAACTCGACCAAGTTAGCGAAGATTTCTAGGCGCCATCTTTAGCGAGTGGCGCTGTGCGCGCGCCCCCGGGTCACATCATGCGGCGAGGGTCCCACTTGCGGTCCACGACGAGTTCGGGGTGCTCGCGCCGAAACGTCTCGACAATGTGGCAATTCCAGCAGACCGGGTCGCACGTGGAAAGGACATCGGGAAGCTCCTCGGGGCGGATTTCGCTCCACTCGATGGTTTTGTGGTCCGGCCCCCTGAGGGCCGGGGTGTGGTCCGCGTGCTGGAGCGGGCCAAAACGCCTGTGGCAGTAGGCGCACTCCTGCCCTTCGTACCACCGGGAAACGATGTGCCAGAGGAGGCAGCTTTCCGGATCCGCCTTGACCTGAGCCAGGCAGTCCTGCCCGCAATCCTCCCGCTCGGGCCAGCGCGAGCAGCTATCCAGGCAGAGTTCAATCTTGCCGGCAAAAGCTCCCGCGGCAGCCTTCCTCGCCGCTACGTTCACGGCTGCTGCCTTTCGCGTCTCCGGGCAAGTCACCAGGCGCTTGCCGCGAAAGGTGAAATACGCGCGCGCGGCCGGAACGCCGCGGTAAACGAGCAAGCCGATCGCCACAACGGCAAAGAGAATCGTGAGTAGGGCCGGCGTGGTCACGCGTCACCTCGGAGAGGAACGGAACCATACTGCGTGCGTGGGCCACAGATTGCCGTGACGCGCGTCACACGCCGGCGTGACGGATAAGCGCCGCTACAAACCGCGCTTTCGCGCGGCTACTCCGCGACGGAAGGCAAGACGTTCCAGCCGTCGATACGGACGACCGGACGCGCGTTGCCGAGGCCGGCCCTGCGGTAATGGACCGCAATCTCGCGCGTCTCGCCGGGCCAGAGCTCGAAGTAATTGTCTTCCCACCAGGCCGGCAGGACTTCCTCGCCGCTCGTCCCACGCATCACTCGCAGCCGCACGAGGAATGCAAGATATTTTTCCGGATTGTGAATGGTGACGCGCGCAGTCTGCTCGGCGCTTGTATCGGCGCGCGCGGCGGCGGATGGATCGGCAGGTGGGTCGTCGCCGGTCTCGAGAGCGGCATCAGTGCCCTTCGCGCCGCCGCTCTCTTCTCCAAATGTCGCGGCCGCTTTGAGCCTGACCTTCGGCAGGTCCTGAAGCGCAGTCAAATCGGCGGCGCTCGCAAGCGGCGTGTAATACCAATTGCTCGCGTCCCAATCAAGCACGTCGGACTTGGCGGAGAGCCAGTAAAAGTTGTGATCGATCGACGCTCCGTGGGAGTCGAAAAGGTCCAGCCGGAGAAAATACATCGGGCCCAGGTCCGCTATCTTGGGCAGGAAAAGCGCGACGGTCACATTGTCCGCGGCCGCATCCACGCGAACCACTTTGGAAAAACACTCGCGTAACGATGTGTCGTACACCTTCACGGCGGCGCGCAGACCTGGAAAAGCCTTGGCATGCTCGTTCACCACCACGATGGAGGCGTCATCGTAGGAATACTGAATGTGCAGCGGCGCGAGCGCTTTCTTCGCGCCGAAATAGCCTCCGGCGGGGCGCAGGGAACAGTCGTAGAGGTGCCAGATGATGCCCGGCCAGGCATTATTCAGCATCCACTGGATCACTCCGGTCGAGTGGTACTTGTTGCGGCCGAAGGCCTCGAACATGGCGCGCTCGCCTTCGTAGGTCACGGCTTGGGATTTCCAGGAAAAATCTTCCAGGCTCTTGGCTTTGCCGTAACGCGCTTCCAGCGCCTTCGTGAATAGGTCGATGGTGCGAAACTGTCCGCCGCCCGCGTGGTAATTCCACTCTTCGTTGATGGGCCAGAGCTTCTCCGCGGGCAGCATTTTTTCCAGACTCTCGACCGGAGGCGGCGCAGGACCCGGACTCGTCTCGGTGTTGAAGCCGAAGGCGCCGCCGCGCTTCGTATCGCTCAGCCAGTAGTTCGGTGGAACGTAGTCGTACGGGCCGGTCATTTTCACGCCGGTTGCGCCGGTCACGTCGCTGACCTTCTGCGTAGCCGAAGAAAGCACCGGCTTAGGCCAGTTGGTTTCCTGCAGGACATCGAGATAAGCGCGTTCGACGTCGGCCGTGGGCGGATTATCGCTGCCGTTGAGCCAGGCGACCACGCTCGGATGCCGGCGCAGCCGCAAGACCTGCGAGGCGAGCGACGCCACCGATACGCGGCGGTTCTCGTCGTTCCACTCGCCCCACTTTTCCCAATGATCGCAGCAGCACCACCCGGCCATGACCAGAATTCCCTCGCGATCGGCCAGATCGAAGAAATCGTCGTCCTCGAGCTTGCCCTCGAGACGGATGGTGTTGAGCCCCATCTCCTTCACGTAGCGGAATTCCGCCGCGCGCCGCGCCGGATCGGGGCGCCATAGCATGTCGCCGGCCCAGCCGCCGCCGCGAATCAAAATCGGCCGGCCGTTGATCTTGAAAAGTCGATGACCTTCCGGCGTGAGTTCCGCATCCGTCTGCTCGATCCCGAAGCGGATCGACTGCCGGTCGGAGAGCGAGCCATCCTGCAGGATGAATCTGAGATCGAGCGTGTGCAGGTACGGCTTGCCCATCGTGTACGGCCACCAGAGCGCCGGCCGGTGAACGTTCAGCGCCCGGGTCTGCTCCGGCGCGATGAGGACATCGCGCGTTTCGCCCGCGGCGAGCTGTACCTCCGTGGAAAACTCAATGGGCGTGGCGGCGCCTTCAATCCGTCCGCGCAGCACGCCGTGGACCGGCGCATCGGCGGCATTGCGCGCTTGAACGCCGACGGTCAGGTGCGCCGCGCCGCGCGACGGCAGTTCGAGCTTCGTCTGCACGAACGGGTGGCGCAACGACACGGGCCCGCTCGCTTCGAGCGTCACCTCCTGCCACACGCCCATGTTTTTGTCGGGAGGCGCCGGGTTCCAGTCCACCCAGGTGATGGCCAAGTCGTTCGGCTTCGGCGCGAAGACCTCGACCGCGAGGACGTTCTGTTCGCCGGGGCGCGCGGCGCGTGTGATGTCGAATTCGTAGCGCCGGAAGGCGCCCGCGACTTCGCTCTCATCGGCAATCTTCGTCCCGTTCAACCAGATATTGGCGCGGTAATTGATGCCGTGGAAGCCGAGCCAGATGGTCTTGTCGTGGTAGCCCGCCGGAATATGGAACTCCGTGCGATACCACCACGATTTGGCGAACGGGCTGTCCGCCGGCATCTCCAGATGCGAGAAGTTCTCCCCGACGGCGTACTGCATCCCCGGGTAGGAACGCAAGTTCATGCCGAAGTAGGGGTCCGGGTACACGCGGTTTTCGGCGAGCGCCCCAACCACGGTTCCGGGGACAGTCGTCTTGTACCAGCCGCGCGCGTCGAAGCCGGGGCGCGAGATTTGCTCGCCCGGCGCCGCCGCTTTCTCGGAGGATTGCACGGTCCAGCCGTCGTGCAAGCGGAGCGTCATCTCCTGCGTTTGTGCGCGCGCCGGTAGGAAAAGGTAAAGCAGCGCGAGGATCAGTGCCGGGCCTGCAAGTTGTCCGCAGGATGTTTCCCGGCGCTGCGTTGGGCAATTCTCTTTGCCTGCCAGCGCCATTGTTTTCCGGATCGAGGCGATGCGCGCGCGCATGTCCGCTCTTGTCGGCTATGCGGCCCGTGCTTTCGGGGCCGCAACGCTCTGGGCGAAGCATCATACTCAAGAATCCCTGCTGCACCACAAGAAAGAAGCGCATGCCGCGCGACTAACTTCCCCCGCCTCGCCATCTGCCCTTTGCTAGCGGCGAGTTCTGCCTACGCTCTGAAACGTGTTCCAAAGCGTAGACTGCGCCTAGTCGTGCAACAACACCGGAAGGGCTGCGCGTGCAGAAGACCGCCAACGGCGTCTCCACGGTGTACATTTATGCGGGCGGGTCAGTGATCGCCGAGTACGACAACGGAGCCGGGCTGGGCACGCCCTCGCGGGAGTATATTTATTCCGGCGGGACGCTGCAGATCCCGCTGGCCGCCCCGAACGTTCAGCCGCCGCTGCCGCTAGCGTGCCAAGAGGCTTTTCTCAGGAACGCACGGCGCGCCAGGCAGAACGCACTAGATCGGGCGATGATGGGCGTAGACGGGCCAGAGGCAGGATTCACGGTACTTGGCGACCCGGCCCAGGCGAACTATACCGGCTTGCGTGAAGGGACAGGGGGAAACGTTGAGTTGGGACTCTACCCAGGTTCACTCGCCTTATTTCACGTGCATCCACCCTCTTATCCGGGACATCCGTCTGGCTATTCACAAGTCCCGTCAATTCCAGGACACGACGCAACGAAGCGTTTCGAAGGGCGGGACGTCTACCAATACATAGGTGCCGACCAAGGGTTGTTTGTCTCCGCCCCAGGAGGGTATCAAACCATCATGAACGGAACGGATTGGCTTACCCAAAATCCGTGCGTTGGACATTGAACATAGTTGAGAGGAACGTATCACTGCCGTTTTTTCTAAGGAGGCTCGATGTTCTCCAGGGACCGTTTGCATGAACACCAGTATCTGCAGCTCCCGTCAATCTCACTGTTTACCCAGCACGCTGGGATGCTGCGAGCCTTTGCAGCCGCGTGCCTGGTTGCTGCGTCGCTTCTTAGCGTCGTTGCTTCTGCGCAAGAGACCAGAGCTTCAGAACTCCTGCCGATTATGCGGGACGGGAGATATGGCTACATCGACGCGACAGGACACATCGTGATTCCCCCGCAGTTCTACTGGGCAACACCCTTTACCGAGGAAGGGGTGGCCAAAGTCTTCGTTTGCGGGGAATACGGTTACATCGACGGGACCGGAAAGCTGGCGATCCCGGCGAAGTTCGACGAAATCGGTCAACTCAGTGAGGGCTTCGCAAGCGTCACGGTAAACGGAAAGCAAGGCTACGTCAGCAAAACTGGCCGGTTGGTGATCCCGGCTCGGTTCGACGACGCGGGACGCTTTACCGAAGGCCTAGCCCCGGTGCAAATAGGAGACAAATGGGGGTACATAAACAAAGGAGGAAAGGTCGTGATCCCGCCTCGGTTCTTCTTCGCGCGGGAGTTTTATCGCGGCACGGCTGCTGTGGAGACTGAAGTCACTCACGAGGAGCGGCGCTCGACATCGCGGCGATTGGGGACACGCGAAATCCTGGACGGGAAATGGGCGCTCATCGATCGCTCAGGTCGACCGGTGGCCTCTGATGTGTTTACTAACTTTGGATTTCCTGAAACTGGCTTCTTGCCCGTGTTTTTTGAGGGCCTTGCACCCGTGTCAGTCCAAGGCGGCAAGGGGTATGCCTTCATTAACGATGAAGGTAAAGTAGTGATTCCGGGGCCCTATGAATATGCTCTTGATTTTCACAATGGGCTTGCTCCCGTCAAGTTGGGCGGCAAGTGGGGGTACATCGACAGAAAGGGCACACTAGTCCTCTCGCCAAAACTCGATGGGGCAGGGTATTTCTCTGACGGGGTTGCTCCTGCGTCGCTTGGGGGGAAATGGGGGTACATCAACAAGTTGGGCGAGTGGGTGATCCGACCCGGGTTCCAGTTTGCTTCGGAGTTCAGGAACGGTGTCGCCAACGTAACCTTTGCACGTGAGGAATGGGGCTATGTGGACCGAAATGGACAAGTGCTGTGGCGCGCACCCGTTTCCGAGGCTCCTGGTCACGTTCCCGTAACCGGCTGGACAGAAGCGGACATCAAGAAAAGCTGCCAGTGAGCGAACTTACTTTGCTGCCGAGGGCGGGGCGAGCATCTCCATGCCCCAGACCGCCGCCGGGCGCATGTTCATCTGGGCGCGGTACCTCATCTCGATGTCCCAGGATTCCGGCGTGCGGAACCAGTAGCCCTTCTTGTTGTAGCTCACGTCGTAGACGCCCAGGCCGTCTTGTAAGCCTCCTCCTTCATCCCTTCCTGCAGGAGCATGGCCGCCACGGCGTACGTCGTGCCCACCCACACCTCCTGAATCTGCTCGGTCGTGTGCACCACCTGCCCGTTGGGCCTCATGCCGTGCACCGCACCGAGCCCGCCGCTGCCAAACCTCCCTCGACCGAGGTTTCGGCGCTACCCCGCTTCTAACTGATCCGCTACATTCGGTTGGCTTTATCTTGTCAAGGCAGGTGGCGCATGCTATCAGGGTAATTCTGATACTAGCCGGGGCACCCTCGGGTGTGGTGGTGTCTCTCTCGGTCCGGTGCTCTCATTCGATGCCAGTGTGATCTGGTAGGGTCATGACCATCGGGCAATGCAGACGGTCTCGATCTTGGCGGCAGGCCGGCACCTTCGAGCCGTCTTCGTGGCTGCGCCTCCAGAATCTTCTCAGAAGAACTCTTCCCGTACACTCGCTCCTGCTCCTGGTGTTCCTTTGCCTGCCGGGTGTCAGTCAGGCGCTCGACAGGAACAAGAACATCGACCAGTATGGCCACGATTCGTGGAACACGCAGCACGGACTGCCCGGCGAGGCGGTCTACGAGATTGCGCAAAGCGCGGATGGCTACTTGTGGTTGAGGACCTCCGCCGGGCTCGTCCGGTTTGACGGCGTGCGCTTCGTTTTAGTGAATCCATTTGTGGCGGGCCAGAAGGTCAACGAGCCGGTCAAGGCAATCTGCATCGGCGCCGATGGCGACCTCCTGGTCCGCACTGTTTCCAGAACCCTGGTTTACAGGAACGGCGTTTTCTCCGACTACCTGCCTCCCGCCCCTCTTCCAGACGGAGACACCCGCCGCATTTTTGAGACCAAAGACCACGAGCTCTTCATCGGGTCGGATGCCTACATTTACCGCGTGCAGGACAATCGGATCGCGGTGGTTCGTGGTTCGACCAGTTGGGCGGACGGCTTCGTTCAGGATCACAACGGCACTGTGTGGATGGGCACGTTATCCGGCCTGTTCACCTACCGCGCCGGCAAACTCTCTGAGAATGTTGTGAGTCCGAGAGGATTGCCGGTCGTCACTCTGGCCCAAGATCGCGCGCACGTTCTGTGGGTGGGCGGGCTCGGCGGACTCTACCGCCTTGCGGGAGACAAACCGGTGCTGGAGCGTGTAGCGCCTGGCCTCATCAGCTCCTTGGTCGGTTCCATCCTCGAGGACCGCCAGGGCAATCTCTGGGTCGCGACCACGGGCTCCGGTTTGTTTCGCAACACCGCCGGTACGTGGTCTTCTGTCAGCACGCTCGACGGAATGGACGACAACAACGTCTTCTCTCTTTACGAGGATCGCGAAGGAAGCATCTGGGTCGGAACGGCAAGCGGTCTGGAGAGATTCCGCGACACGAAACTCACTCCGTTGACCGGGAAGGAAGGGCTTCCCTCCGACACCAGCGCGGAGATCCTGCAAGGCCGCGACGGTAGCATCTACCTCTTTTGCCAAGGAGGTGGACTGGCGCGCATCAAAGACGGCGTCGTGAAGCAATTCACAGCTGGACAGGGGATGGGCAGCAATTTTGGCGGATCACTCTTCGAATCTCAGGACGGCAGCGTTTGGATCGGCACCACCGCGGGCCTGACCCGCCTGAAAGACGACAAGCTCACTAACTACACTGGCAACGGGCGCCTCAGCAGGTTCTACGTCTCCGCCATCAGTGAGGACGACGAAGGATTGATCGTCACGACTTCGGAGTCGAACATCTGGCGCTTCAACGACGGTGCCCTCCGCCCATTCACCATCCGCGGAAAAACTACTCCGATCTCCGGGCATGGACACTACACCTTCACGATCTTCAGGGATCCCTCGGGCACGATGTGGTTTGGTACGCCGCAAGGCCTCTTCAAGTTCGACAAGAATACTGATCCGGGAAACGCCAAGCAGAGCCAAGTCGACTTCGCGGTCACGTCCATTTACGACGACCAAAAGGGATACCTGTGGCTGGGAGGCAGAGTGCCGGGAATCACGCGGTATCGCATCCGCGACGGACAGGTCGTGCGCTACTCAACGCGCGAGGGTTTGTTTGATGCGGGTCCTACGCGAATTCTCTCCGACAGCCATGACAACCTTTGGGTGAGCACGGGGGACGGCATTTACATGATCACCCGAAGTGATCTGGACGACGTCGCCGAGGGCACTGCTTCCAAAGTCAAGCTCGTTCACTACGGCGTCCCGGATGGGATGAAAACGAGCGAGGCCTCCCTGGAAACGAACCAGCCGGCTGGCTGGCGGACCCAAGACGGCAAGTTGTGGTTCACGACAAGGAAGGGCGTCGTGATTGTGGACCCCGACAGAATCCCGCACAACGAACTGCTTCCTCCTGTCATCGTGGAGGAATTCGTCGTGGACGAAAAACCGCTCGCGCTACACAACGACATCCGGGTCGCTCCGGGGAAAGGCAAGGTTGAATTCCATTACACGGCTCTGAGCCTGTTGATCCCCGACCGGGTGCGGTTCAAGTACATGCTGGAAGGCTACGACACCGATTGGGTGGATGCCGGCTCGCGCCGCGTGGCCTACTACACGAATCTCCCACCCGGGACCTATCGCTTCCGGGTCGTCGCCTCAAACGATGACGGCGTATGGAACGAGGCTGGCGCCTCCCTCGGATTCATCCTGAATCCTCACCTCTACCAGACCCGCTGGTTCTACGCGTTCTGCATTCTGGTCGTCATCCTGATCGTACTCGGGGGCCAGAGATGGTACACCCACCGGCTGCGCCTGCGCGCCGAAGAGCTAGCCAAGGTCGTCGACGAGCGCACCAAGAGCCTCCAGGATGAGATTGCCGAGCGCAAGCGAGCGGAAGGGGAATTGGAATCGCAGCGCGCCTTCCTTCGGCAGGTGATCGATATCTCACCGAACTTCATCTTCGTGAAGGATCGCGAAGGCCGCTTCACGCTCGCCAACCGCGCGCTCGCTGAATCCTGTTCTCGCACAGTCGAAGAAATCCTCGGCAAAACGGATCTCGATATCAACCCGAATACCGAGCAAGCGAACGCCTTCCGGCGCGACGATTTCGAAGTCATGGAAACCCTGCGCGAAAAGGTTATTCCCGAGGAACCCAACACCGGCCCTGCCGGCGAAACTCGCTGGCTGCAAACGGTCAAGCGGCCCATCGCCAGTCCGGACGGCAAGTCGGTTCACCTTCTCGGCGTGGCCACGGACATCACCGAGCGCAAGCAGGCCGAGCAGCAATTACACTTGCAGGCCACGGCCCTGGAGTCTGCCGCGAACGCCATTGTCATCACCGATCGCCAGGGCGTCATCCTTTGGGTCAACGCCGCCTTCACCAAACTGACGGGATACAAATCGGAAGAGGCCGTCGGCCAGAATCCACGCATCCTGCAGTCCGGCGAGCACTCGCGGTCCTTCTATGAAGCGATGTGGCACCGGCTCCTGGCGGGCCATATGTGGCGCGGGGAGATCGTCAATCGGCGGAAAGATGGCCAGCTCTACACCGAGGAGATGACCATCACTCCGGTGAAAGACGCGCACGGAGAAGTCGCCCACTTCGTCGCCATCAAGCAGGACGTCACCGAGCAGCGCGCGCTCGAGCGGCAGCTTCGCCAGGCGCAGAAAATGGAAGCGGTGGGCCAGCTCGCCGGAGGCGTCGCCCACGATTTTCACAACCTCATGGGAGTGATCCTCGGCTACAGCGAAATCCTGGAAGGCCAGCTCGACCCTGCCGATCCCAATCGCAAGAAGATCGAGCAGATGCACAGGGCCGCCACTCGCGCCGTTTCGCTCACCGGGCAGCTACTGGCCTTCAGCCGCCAGCAGGTCTTGCAGCCCACCGTGATGGACCTGAACGCGAGCGTCTCCGAGATGGAAAAGATGTTGCGGCGATTGATCGGTGAAGACATCGAAGTGGATTGCGTGCTCCAGCCCCACCTGGGCCGCGTGAAAGCCGACCCATCCCAGGTCGAGCAGATCCTCCTGAATCTGGCGGTCAACGCGCGCGATGCCATGCCCCAGGGCGGCAAGCTCACCATCGAAACCGCCAATGTCGACCTCGACGAAGCCTATTGCCAGCAGCACGCTCCTGCAAACCCGGGCCCCTACGTCATGCTGGCCGTCAGCGATACCGGCGTCGGCATGGACAAGGACACCCAGGCGCACATCTTCGAGCCCTTTTTCACCACCAAAGGCGTCGGCAAGGGCACCGGACTCGGCCTCTCCACCGTCTACGGCATCGTCAAGCAAAGCGGAGGTTTCATCTGGGTTTACAGCGAGCCCGGCAGCGGCGCCACGTTCAGGATCTATCTGCCGCGAATCGAGAGAACGGGAGAACAGGACAAGCAGGAGAAGTCGGCATCCGTGCGCGGCGGATCGGAAACGATTCTGCTCGTCGAAGATTCCAAGCCGCTGCTCGAATTGGCCTGCGAATTCCTGGGAACGTGCGGATACAAAGTCCTGCACTCCAGTGATCCCTTGGAGGCCATTCGCATCGTCGAACAATATGAAGGACCGATCCCTTTGCTGATCACCGACGTGGTCATGCCCGAAATGAGTGGCCGCGCTCTCGCCGAGAAATTGACGGCCCTCCGCCCCGGCATGCGCGTGCTGTACATGTCGGGATATACCGACGACGCCATCCTGCGCTACGGCGAATTCGATTCGGGCAAAGCCTTCCTCCAAAAGCCCTTCACCAAAAACGCCCTCGCCGCCAAAGTCCGCGAACTCCTCGAGTCCACACCCTCGTCTGCCCCCGCGCCTGCCCCCGCGCCCGATTCGTCGCCTCTGTAACGTCGCGTTCCTTGCCTCCCGCACGCCTTCGCCCGCCGCCTTCAAGCGGGACAGGAGGCATTCGAACGAATTGTGAAAAAGTCTCGGAGAAGTCAGAGGGGGTCAACCATCCCCCAAGAGAGGGTTCAATCCACAGGCTTACGAGTCTTGGCATACGAAATGACACGGGCCAAGAGCGAGCCGACAAACTTCTCGAAGCTCAACTCGGGTTCCGGCTCGCGATAGTATCCCTCGCGTCCCTTCTTAGAGTCGGAAAGCAGGAAACACGCTGAATCATACAACCGTTCACGCATCAGCTTCGTGAGGAGGATCTTGTATCTCTTCTCGTACGAAGCGTCGACGAATTCAGGGAAGACTTTGAAGTGCGGTTCTCGAACCTTAACAGGTTGCGTTGAGCCCGGTGCCTCTTCAAGCAGCATCATGTAGCCCAGCCACGGCCGGACCGAGGGCTTGAACGCACCTTCTCGGTATGCGGCCCAAATGTCAGTGGCGCTTCCGATTGCCTCCTCGGTCCGGTTGTTGTAGTTGTTTCCAAACGAACCGACTTGAGATTTGAATTCGATCCCAGCGAGGAGCTGACCTTCCGCGACTACGAGCAAGTCCCACTGCTTTTCCGCTCGATACCAGCCAGGGAGTTCCACCACATTCCGGCAAAAAACCTGAGCGTCCGGAAGACCGTTTTCGCGCAAGAGCTTTCGGACCAGACGAATGAAGCCGTCCATCTGATGTCCGCCGGTCACGGCCGATCTCGCGCCAGCGTCCCTCCTGCCCGTTTTGACGCCCTGTTTTTGGGCCTGTCTGTTACGTGTGGCCCAGAAATGCTTGATCGACTTGCGGAGTTCCTTTTCCAGATCCAAAGGAGAAGCCATGTCGGTAGCTAGTCTGCCACAGCCGCATTGATAGTTGCGGTACTGAAGAGCGACGAAGTTTCCTCGGCAATCCGCTTCTGAGCGAGTTTGAAATAATGCCCGTCGATCTCGAATCCGATACTGTTCCTTCCCCACTTCGCTGCAGCTACCGTTGTAGTCCCTGAGCCCAAGAAGGGGTCAAGAACCGTGTCACCCACGAAGCTGAACATGCGAACGAGTCTCTCCGCGAGCTCGGTCGGGTATGGCGCGGGATGATGTTTTGTCGAAGCCCCGGTCAATCCGGTCCAAATCTGTTGGAACCATTTCTTGTGGTTTTCCGCAGAGATGACGCTCAGGACCTTTGTAGAAATATCAGGATTGCGGTAGCCGCCCGGCTTCCGTTGCATCAATATAAACTCGATATCGTTTTTGATAACCCCGTTCGGTTCGTACGGCTTCCCCAAAAAACCGGAGCCATTTTCGACCTCGTACGCAGCATTTGATATTTTGTGCCAGATGATAGGCGCCAAGTTGTCGAATCCGAGCTTTCGGCAGTGATCCTGAATGGAAGAGTGCAGAGGGACGACCGTATGCCTTCCATTATTCTCCCTGCGCGATAGGCAAACATCCCCGACAACACAGATCAGCCGTCCGCCAGGCACCAGCGCCCTAAAGCAGTGTTTCCACACCTTATCCAGCTCATGGAGGAATTGCTCATAGTCTTCGACGTGACCCAGCTGCCCTTCAGACTCTCTGTATTCTTTCAGCGTCCAGTAGGGAGGAGAAGTCAGCACCAGGTGAACGCTCTCGGTCTCGCAATTGCCCATGTTCCTCGAGTCCCCTCGATAGAGTGTGTGGACCGTAGGAATTTGCTGGACGGACTGATCGATCCGCTGAACCGATTCCGGATTCTTCGCGATACGAGGGATGGTCGTCTGTGGGTCTTCTATGTTTCTCCATTCCTCGGGAACATAGGAAGACAGGTTCTTTAATGTGCGTTTTCTTGGTTCTTCCACGAGCTTGGTCTTTGTCGCTGTCTGCATACTTCTGGTCGGTTGGCTAACTCTCTTGCTGACGTATGAGAACGCATTCACTCTGCAGCCGTCAAGCTGTATCTAGCTGGAGATGGGCGGACGCCGGGCGGCTCTGGCATCGGCGGGCTGGTCAGGGACTTAGGCTGGGCCAGATCGAGAAGAACTCGATGCGGCTGGCGAACCCTCCCTGGCTGCGGAGTTCCTTCATCCGATCACGCCCCGGTCGTCCAAAGGATTCTCAGTTCGCCTTGCACCATTGCGAAATCCCTGTCTGCTGTGGCCAGTTCAGCTTTTCGTTGCTTGGCCAGCGACGCTGCAAAGCAATCGGCGTAGGGCAGCTTGTGCGTCGCGCGAAGCTCGGCCGCGAGCCGGGTCAGTTCGATATCGGCGTCCACCACATCGATCGGCAGTTGAGCGATCTCCTCAATGACCCTTTCTGCCGCTTCCTGCCCCTTTGCCCGCCAGACGGAGTAGAAAACCTCTCCCCAATTCACCACGCTCATCCACAAAGCTCGCTTGCCCTCCATGGCTTCACGAATTAGCTCCTCCACTCTGTCAGCGCCCGGCCGATCTTCGTAGAAAGCCATTAGTGCGCTGGCATCCAACACGGCGCGCTTCACAGTTGCCGATCCCGCTTGCGCTCTTCGAGGAGCACTCTCAGCGAGGAGGGATCACCCTTGAGCGACCCGCGCAGCCCTCGGACGAACTCCGGCGTGAGCGGCTGAAGCACGATCCTCTGTTTTTCTTCCAGGAACACCACCCGCGTGCCCTGTCGAATCCCGTACTTCCGCCGAAGCTTCGCCGGAATGACGAGCTGTCCCTTCGTCGTCACCGTTGCGGTTTCTCTCTTCATATCTCCACCGTATGCCAGCCTCCAGAATGTATACCATATTCCCATATGTAAGTCATCAGGATCGTTGTCTTACTTTGTGCGGGTGCCTATCCTGGCGGTTTACCCTGCTCGCCCTGCTTGCCCCGAGTGGTTCTCACGAGGGGAGCGTTGCGAAGGGAGCAAGCGTGCGTGTTCCGCCCTTCTCTCGCAATGGAACCGTCTTGTTTTCTTGCCCTTGCGCAATTCTCGTTCGAATAGCTCTAACGTCACTATTGACATGTAGTTAATTCTGTGCTATCATAGGGTGTGAGAGATTGGCCTTTAACACGCCTTGCGCATCCGACCAGGATGCGCATCCTGAGCGAGTTCCGCGAGTCGAAGGGCAGCCCTGCTACCGCCCCTCCTGAACGTTCCAACGTTTTAACGTTCAAACGTTCAACGTCTGTTCGTATCCCCTTTAGAATGCGCAGATCCGAAAAACGCATCTGTAAGTCCTTTGTAATGCGCAGATCCAAAACACTGGACTTAAAACCCTTTAGAATCCGCAGTTACAAAAAAAGACGGGGGGTGGGGGGAGTCCTACCTCGTCTCAAACTCCAAATGTGTTCTCTTGCGCTGTTCAACCTTCCAACCTGCCAACGTTCAAACGTGCCAACTTTACTTGGCGGATTCGCCCAAGGCCCGCAACTGTTCGGCGGCGGATTCGGGCGTGAGGTCGCGCTGCGGGGCGCAGAGGAGTTCGTAGCCGACCATGAACTTGCGGATCGTGGCGGAGCGCAGCAGCGGCGGATAGAAATGCGCGTGGAAATGCCACTCGGCATGTTCCTGTCCGTCGGTGGGACGCTGGTGGAATCCCATCGAATAAGGAAACGCGGTCTGGAAGAGATTGTCGTAGCGGGTGGTGAGCCGCTTCAGGATGGACGCGAGGGCATCGCGCTCGTCGGCCCCCAGGCCGGCGATGTCTTGCGCGTGGCGGCGCGAGAGGATCATCGTCTCGAACGGCCACACCGCCCAGAACGGCACGAGCGCCACGAAATAATCGTTTTCGCAGACGATGCGCAGCCGGCTCTTCCGCTCGAGTTCCAGGTAGTCGCAGAGCAGGCACTTTCGCGCGCGCGCGAGGTGTTCCTGAAAGTGATGCGCTTCCTTGGCCGGCTCATTCGGAATCGTGCGGTTGGCCCAGATCTGGCAATGGGGATGCGGATTGCTCGCGCCCATCATCGCGCCGCGGTTCTCGAAAATCTGCACGTAGCGAATGTCTTCGCGAGCGCCCAGCTCGGCGTATTGCGCGGACCACACGTCGATCACGGCGCGGATCTGCGCGACGGTCATCCGCGGAATCGTCAGATTGTGCTGCGGGGAAAAGCACACGACGCGGCAGATTCCGGGCTCGGCTTCGGCGACGATTAGCCCGCGGCGCTCGGCGTCGAGCTTGAGTTCGGGCGCGCCCGGCCGCAGCGCGGCGTAGTCGTTCTCGAAGACGAACGTGGATTCGTAGGACGGGTTGCGATGGCCGCCCGCGCGCGCGTTCCCCGGGCAGAGATAGCACGAGGGATCGTAGGTCGGCGATTCTTCCGCGGAGGGCGGCTCGACCTGGCCTTGCCACGGACGCTGCGTGCGGTGCGGCGAAACCAGCACCCAGTCGCCGCTGAGCGGGTTGTAGCGCCGGTGCGGCGTCTTCATCAAGTCATCCGGAAGCATGTTGCTCCGTTCTCTACGGAAATGCGAGCCGCGTTCACTCCGCCGGGCCGGCCCCCTCCGCCGCCGAGCAAACGTAAATGGGCGGGGTGCGTCCCGTGGCGCGCTCGTATTCCCGCCGCACGATCTTCTCAAACTCCGGCACGGCCGACGAGCGCACGAGATTCACGGTGCTCCCGCCAAAACCTCCGCCGGTCATGCGCGCGCCGAGCACGCCGTCGATCCCGTTGGCGATCTCCACGAGGAGGTCGAGCTCGCGGCAACTGACTTCGTAATCGTCGCGCAAGCTGCGGTGCGATTCGCCCATGAGTTTGCCGAAACGCGCGAGATTGCCGGACCGCAAACATCCTGCGGCTTCCTGAACGCGCTCATTCTCGGAGCAGACGTGCCGGCAGCGGCGATACACGGTGTCGGTGAGCGCCGAGCGGTGGCGCTCGAGCTGCTCGAGTGAGACGTCGCGCAGCGCGGAAATATCGTGAAGGTGCGCTCGAAGAGCATGCACGCCCGCTTCACACTGCATTCGCCGCTGGTTGTATTCGCTGTTCGCCAGTTCGTGTTTCACCAGGGAGTTGCAGATCACCAGTCTGACATCCCGATCGAGCGGAAGGAGCTCGTACTGCAAGGACCGGCAATCGAGGAGCAGGGCGTGGTCCCTCCTGGCGAAGCAGGCGATGAACTGATCCATGATCCCGCATTTCATGCCGGCGTACTCGTGCTCGGCAGTCTGGCAGGCTCTGGCGATCTCGCGTCGGTCGAGCTGCACGTTGGCGAGTGCAAGGAAGGCGTAGGCGCAGGCGACTTCGAGCGAGGCGGAGGAACTCAAGCCCGAGCCCAGGGGAACATCGCCGGCGATGTACAGGTTGGCTCCCCGCAGCGATTGGCCGCCGCGTTGAAGAACGGCCGCCACGCCGCGAACGTAATCGCTCCAGTGTCCCGTGGGCGCCGCAGCGATGCCGGCCAAGGGGGATACGCGGCCCTCGCCGAAGTTCTCCGAGTAGGCGTGCACGCTTGCATCGGGGCGCGGTCCAATCGCCGCCCAGGTTGCGAACTGGAGCGCCGCGGGCACGACGAAACCATCGTTGTAATCGGTGTGTTCGCCGATGAGGTTGACACGCCCGGGCGCGCGGAAGACGAGCGGCTCTCCTCCGAACACGCGGCGGAAGCCGTCACTGACCGACTTCGCGGAGGGGGTGAGCTCGCCGGCGAAAGTGTTCGCGGAGGGAATCGTCTGTGTTGCGTCTAGGCGATCGTCGATGGACATTTATATATATACGGTCGGGACACCCGAGACTGCACTACTCCAGCAGCAATGACCCGTCATGATACGACGGTCGGCACCCGAATACATCATCCCAAAGACGTACGGGAAGGGGCAATGGCGGAAGAAAGGGAGGATGTCCAGCACTGCACGCGCATCACGCCCAGGCCGAATACCCACCCCCGCGGAGCTGCGTCATACACGCTGAGCACCGTTGTCTTCCGGAAGAAGCGAGTGGGGCGGCTCCGATCGAAATACTACTGGGGCTATTGAGGAGACTGGGCTCGCGTTTCCTCAAGAGCTTTCTCCGCTAGTCCCTGGATATTGCGGACTTGGTCGCTGGTTGGGCCAGTGGGTACGAGCTTGAGAAAGGCGTCGGCATCGCGCAGAAGGGAAGCGTTGTCATGCGTCTGCAGATGGGTATTGATGAGCAAGAGATAGGTTTCTGCATTGTCAGGCTTCAAATCGCGAGCCTTCATGGCAACGATTTCTGCTTCACGGGGGCGCTTGAGGCCGAGCAAGGTGCGAGCCATCTCGAAATGGCCGCGCCAAGCGGAGTCGTGGAGCGCGATCCCTTTGCGCAAAATGGGCTCGGCTTCCGCGAAACGCTTAAGATCGTTGAGCATGCCGGCGAGATCGATCATCGCGTCGGCGTATTTCTCGCCACTCAGTTCAATCGATTTTCGGAGCGACGCTTCCGCCACCGCAGAATCGCCCAATCTGTACTGCGCAAAGCCCATTGCCGCGTACGCTTCGTAGTAGGAAGGAAACTTTACGATCGCGCTTTGGAACTGGGCGACGGCCCCGTGAAAGTCCGATTTCTCACGCATGAGTTTCACACCCTTTTCGAAAGCGTCGTGCGCCTTTGGAGGCACACCCAATTGGTGCACGGAAATCGTCTCAGCGGGAGTCGAGGTTGACTCTGGGCTCAGAGGATGCAGGTCAAGGTTCAGGTGGATCCCAGTCATTCCCTCAGAGGGGGGCACCATCTGACGGAGAGGCGAGTAACCATCCTTTTGGGCGATGACGTAGCAATCGGAACCACACCAATCGTCGAAGAAGTATGCCCCCTCGAGACCGGAATAGGTTGTCGCAAAGATCACGCCAGCAGAATTCTGTAATTCGAGTCGGGCCGATTCAACGCCTTGTTTCGAGCCTTCCTCACGGATGTAGCCGGACACTGGTTTTTTTTACGTGGTTGAAGCCGGTCTGCCCAAAGCAAGAGGGTCCAAGTAGAACAATCAAGGAAAGAAAACCCCAGGCGTATTGTCTGCGCTTAATAGATCCCCCGAGATGACAACCATTTGCATTTTACCACGCAGCAGAGCAAACGGCGGCGCAAGACAACTGAACACAGGGCCAACAATGGGTGGGGCACCCGCGGTCAGCCGGTACGAGGCCAACCAAGACAGACGAAGGGAACTAGTCCGGTTCGTTCGGTCCGCCCACGGGATCGTACACGGATCAGACCATGCCGATCCGAACGGCTGGCAGGGTTTTGCGCAATTTCATTGGCGGTCGAGAAGCACCTCCACGCCGTTGAGAGGGAGCTCGACCGTCGTTTCATCGACGCCCGCGAGCAGCGCCTTCATCGCGTGTGGAAGCGCAACGCGGCGGTTCTCTGTGCTGTGATTGATCAGGATGAGTACCTGCTTGGCGGCGCCTGTTCGCCGGAGGACCTCGATCCCGTCGGGCACGGGACCGAAAGCAGGAGTGACTCCGCTCTTCTGCACCATCCATTGCGCCGCCGCGGCCATGAGTTTGTCGTCGAGTACGGCGCCGATATAGGTGATGCGGCCCTGGCCATAACCCCTCGTCAGGACCGCGGGCTGACCATCGAGCCAGCCGTTGGCTTGTCCGTATTGCAGCAGCGTCTCCGCGTCCTTTGCAGAGGCCTTCAACTGTTCAGCCCAGATGGTGACTTCGCCGCTGCCCCATGCGCCCGTGACGGGGAAATCCTTGTCCAGCGCGTAGTATTGCTCGACGCGGCCTCCTAGAGCGTCCACAAGAAACCCCGGTTGGCGCTGCGGCAAAAGTGTGTTGAATTCGTCCTTCATCCCCGAGCGAGGCCCCAAGACAAGATGGCCGCCGTTCTGGACATACTCGAGAAGATGAGCGGCTAGGTCCTTGGGGATGAGATTCAAATCCGGCGCCACGACGAGCTTGTAGTCGCCGAGCGGCGCGTACGGGCTGACCACATCGATCGATTGAGAAAGCGCGCGGAGCGCGTGGTAGTAACTCTTGAGAAGTCCGACTTGATCGTATTTCGAGGTGTGTTTCTGCCAATCGATGGCCCAGCGGCTCTCGTAGGAATTCAGGAGAGCCACCTGCGACACGACCTCCGTGCCGCGGAGGCTGTCCTGGACTTTGGCAAATTCCTTTCCCGTTTGGCTGACTTCGTCGAGCAAAGGAACGGGCGTCCCGTCGGGGCCGACGAGCGTGCCGTGGTATTGCTCCTGGCCGTTCAGAGCGCTGCGCCACTGCCAGTAGCTCAGGGCATCGGCGCCATGACCGATTGCTTCCCACGCCATCACACGCACTTCGCCTTTGTTCAGGAAGTTGTTCACGGCGTGCCAGTTCACAGCGCCGGGCTGCGTTTCCATGACCCAGAAGTTCCGGCGTTTGAAGCCGCGCGTCAGATCGTGGGACAGTCCGTTGAAATCGGGGTCGAGGTGGCCGCTTCCAACGTAGTCATCCCAGGACGAGAATGTTAGGGGCTCATTTATGGCGTAATGGTCGAACCCGTCGAAGAAGCCCATCAAATTTCCGGTGACGAACTGCCGCGTGTCTGAGTGCTGGCGAATTACTTCAATCTGGTTCTTCTGGTATTCATTCCAGGCATAGGTGACGAAGCGTTTCCATTCGAGCATAAGCCCCGGATTGTGCGCGCCCACGGGGATGGGAATTTCCGACCAGTTGTCGTAAGTCTCGCTCCAGTAAGCGGTGGTCCAGTGCTGATTCAGACTGTCTAGCGTCTTGTACTTCGCTTTGAGCCAATCCTGGAACTGGCGGCGGGCATCGTCGTCATAGGACATCAAGGCGTAGCCATACTCGTTGTCGATTTGCCAGCCGACGACGTTAGGATCATGGCCGAAACGGATGGCCATCTGTTCGGCAATACGGCGGCAGAACTCGCGATAACGGGCAGAAGTGACCGAGCCATGGGCGCGGTTGCCGTGCGTGACGCGCTGGCCGTTCGGCTCGACGCGCAGAGTGTCCGGATATTTCGAAGTGAGCCACGCGGGCGGCGCCGCCGTGGGCGTTCCGAGCACGATGGCGATATGGTGTTTCTCCGCCAGGCGAATGGCCCGCTCAAGCCAGTCAAATTCAAAGCGGCCTTCCGAGGGCTCCATGGTGCTCCAGGCAAACTCGGCTATGCGCGAGACGTTGATATGCGCCGCTTCCATCAGGCGCAGATCTGCTTCCCAGCGCGATTCCGGCCACTGCTCCGGGTACCAAGCCGCTCCCATCAGGATGGCGTTGCGTTCGGGAATCTGAGTGGGAATGACCTTGGTCGGAGACGTGGTGGAAGGAGTAGGCGTTTGCGCTTGTGCGGCGAACACAACCAAGACGGCCACTGCGAAGATTCTGCAAAGGCGTGACAGCAGCATGATGACCTCCCCTGAATTCGTCCAAGATTACGGCGTAACTGTGACCGGCTCACCGGAATACTGCACCGCCCGATCGGCTTGCTCGGACGGGCTGATTCCCACGCCGTGGTTTTCCCCAACGAAGACGATTCGGAAGGTGCGCGCTTCGAGCATCCCCGGGAACTTGCCCTTTCGCTCGCCGATCGTTAGCGCCTGTTTGGCATCATCCCAGTGCAAGGGAATCGTGGCGTACACTCCTTTTTCGTAGTCGTAGGTGTCGCCCTCATCTTCGTAAAGCGTGAAATCGCCGTCAGCGCCGCGATACACGCGCAGCTCGATCGGGTCGGCAGGTTTCTCGCTGGCGTATTCGACATCGGGCCCCATCGGCAGGATGGAGCCCGCACGAACGTACAGCGGGATCTGGTCGAGGGGCGCGCTTGCATCGATCGCCTTGCCGCCCTCCGCCGCAATACCCGTCCAGAAGTCGTACCACTTCGCTTGGGGCAGGTAGAGATGCCGCGCGGCGGCGCCGGGTTCGGTTACCGGATTCACAAGGATGAACGGGCCGAAGAGGAACTGGTCGCCGATGTTCTGAGCTCGCACGTCGGTGCGGAAATCCATGACGAGGGGACGCATGATCGTGTATCCCTCGCTCGTGGTCTTCCACGCGAGCGAATAAATATACGGCAGCAGACGATAGCGCAGGCGATCGTAGCTCACGAGGATCCTCTGCGCCTCCGGGCCGTACGACCAGATCTCATTCTGGTCGGGATTGTAACGGGTTCCGTGAGCCCGGAAGATGGGGCAAAAGGCACCGAACTGGAACCAGCGCACGTAGAGCTCGCGGTAAGCCGGATCGCTGGGACTGGCGCCGACGAAACCGCCGATATCGGTCGTCCAGTACGGAATGCCGGAGACGGAGAGATTCAAGCCGGCAGGAATCTGGCGCCGGAAAGTCTCCCAATTGGGGTCCACGTCGCCGGACCACATCGCCGCGGAATTGCGCTGGCTTCCGGCATATGCCGACCGGGTAAGGATGAAGACGCGCTTCCGGTCGGAGGCACTTCTCTGTCCTTGGTAGACGGCCGTGGTGGTCAAGAGGGGGAACTCGTTGGCGTATCGCGCGCCGTTGCCAATGGCGAGCTTGCTGGTGACCAGGATGTTGGTCTCGCGTCCTTCGGTTTCTGGTTCGGTGGTGTCCAGCCACCAGGCATCAACGCCGATCTTGAAGAGCGCGTCGTTCATCAGCTTCCAGTAGTACTTGCGCGCCTCGGGGTTGAACGGATCGTAGAGCGCCTGGCCGACAGGATGGAAGCTGGGAGCGATGGTGCGCCCAATGAAGAACCCGCGCTTGTCCATCTCTTGATAAACGGGATCCAGCACTTCGGGATGATCCGGCGGGTGAGGCCGGAAGAAGGGCCAGACCGACATCATCAGGTGGACATTGTCCTTGTGCAGGTCGTCGATCATGCCCCGGGGGTCGGGATAGCGTTTTGAATCGAAGACGGGATCGCCCATGGTGACCCACCAGAACCAATCCTGCACGATGTTGTCCAGCGGTATGTGCAGCTCGCGATACTTGTGAGCGACGCCGAGGATTTCTTCCTGGGTCGAGTAGCGGTTCTTGCACTGCCAGTAGCCGTAGGCCCATTTGCCGAAGAGCGGCGCCTGGCCGGTCAATTCACGGTAGGCGGCGATGATGTTGTCGAAGCCAGGGCCGTAGAGGAAGTAGTAGTCCATCGCGTCGGCGACTTCCGAACTGTAGTAAAAGGAGTGGACAAAGCGGTTATTGAAGCGGCTGCGTGAGCCGTTGTTCCAGAAGAGGCCGTAGCCATTGCTGGAAAGAAGGAAGGGGATCGAGATATTCGTGTTGTCCTGGGAGATGTCGACGGCTTCGCCGCGGTAATTCCACACGCCGGCTTGGTGTTGGCCGAGACCATAGAAGGCCTCCTGGGTGGCCCACATGTTGACGAAGCGCTCCGGGTGGTAGGTCTTCTCGCCGTTCACCTCGGCGGGCGTCAGCGTTCTGCTGTCTTCTTGCGCGAGCGGCTTACCCGCTTCGTCCTCGAAAACCACGGCGGAGTTCTCCAGATTTACCTTCACGGTCAGCCGCGCGGTCTTCAGGGCGATGGCCTTCGCCGGCTGGCCCGCCGTGAAGGCTGTCGTGAGGAGCGTGAAATCCGTGTGCGGCCAGCTCGTCTTCGTGACGATGAAATCGGTCCTCTGCGGTACGGCGGGCTCCAGCGAGTACACGACATGGACGATCGAGTCGGCGCAGACCTGCAGGCGCAGGTAACCGGTCTTGAGCGCGATGAGCACGCCGTCCGGCTGCTGATTGAAACCGGTGACGGGATTGAGGGGGTTCCATTGGGCGCGAGCGGTGACGGCCAGGCCGAGGATTACAAACACCGAGAACCCAAGAACCGGGCGGCGGAATCTATGCATGGCGTTGTTCCTTTCTGATTTCCCGGTCATGATTCCATCCAGTGGGCGGCCCAATCGTGATGCCCGGAAGAGGGGCTGCCGTACCCCTGGCATCTTCGCAGCGCGTCGATACGTTTAGGCAGACTCCGCGATCGGGACTAGTGGGCAGCTCCAGCCGCCGGAGTGAATAGCTCCAATCTGATGTGCCACGAAACCGATTGGCCCGGCTGGAGCAGGACCATTCCCGTGTCGGTCTTTCCCCAAAGTTTCTTGTTGAACGGATCGACCAGATTGAACTGAGGTTCGACGGCGACGAAGTTCTTATCCGGCGGCGCGTAGACCTGAACCGCCTTGACTTCCGGCGAAAGAGCAAGAATGCGCAAGCCATAATTCGCCGCGGGATCCGTGATCTCGATGACGGCGTTGCCGCCGGCATTGCGCTGGATGCCGGTGAAGCTGTCGTCCAGGAACAGCGTGCCCAGCGGCGCGCCACCCGGAGCCGTAAAGTCGAACGGGGTGCCTTTCACCGGAACGATCTGGCCAATGGGGAACACGTCGTCGTAGTTGTTGGCCGGAGCCCGCAAGGTGCAGGGGAGATGCAAGCGTGCCTGCTGCCGATCGCCGCTGGGGAAAGCGAAGTAGGGATGAGCGCCAATGGCCATCGGCAGCGGTTCGCTCCCGACATTTTTCGTGGCGACGACGATATCCAGCGCATTGTTTTTGAGCGTGGTGCGGACGCTGACGTCGGTCTTCGAGGGCCAATGGCCGCCAAAATCGCCGGTGTGCAAGATGCCGGAGGCGCTCGACTCAGCGGGCCCGTCCTGGTGCTTCACATCCTCGAACTTGGCGGAGAGAATCAGTCCGTGCATGGCATGTTTCTCGGCGCCGGGATTCTTTCCCTTCCAATTCGCCGGAAGAGAGAGCGTCTTGCCGGCAACCGTGGTCTCGATGGTCTTGCCGTCGGGAGAAAAGGTTCCGCGAATACGGTTGGGATAGGGCAGGAGAATGGCGCTGCCGAGCATAAAGGCCCTGTTCCCGAATTCATCATCACCGTTGTCCAGCAACTGTTTGGCATCGGCCAATCCAGGGGAAGCGATCACATCGATCTCGCCCTTGCCAGGGAGCCACGCTTTCAATTGCAGCAAGTTCATGCCGCGGCCCGGCAAAACGATCGCTTCGAGGAACTGGGGTTTGGTCTTGTCAGCCGGGCTGGGGCGCGTGAGGGTGATGACCGGTTCCCCGCCGATGGTGATCGTCTGAGAGTTTGCGGCTGCTTGTGCCTGTGATGTCATTCTGGACGCTCCCGATAGAACTCTTTTGGATGCGAAGCCGAGGCTGAGCAAGATGGTTAAAACAAGAAGCGAGTAGATCCAAGATCTTTTCATCGATTAACTCCCCGTTCCGTTTGCGCGCAAAGGCTGGCGGTCGTGCCTTGCCGTCCCTCGGGACGGTCGGTGCTCCGAAGCGTACTGCATAATCGCGTCCAATTCCATATCGGTGTCTTACGGCGAGAAAACGGCCGCAGGAAGACCGATGGGCGACATGGGACATTCACTTGGGGTAACGACACCAGCGCATTCCGCCACGGACCTGGTGATTCCGAAGGCTCAATGAGTTATGATCTCCGCCGGCGTCCCCGGGATTTGTCGGGGAGTGCAAGCGGGTATGGTGATCGGGGAACGAGGACAGCGGTAGGACGGCACGAGGCAGCGACGTCAGGCGTTGGGGCAGCGTGCCAGCAAGTTCAGGTAAGGACCACTCTAGCTAACGGAGGGAAAGCTCGAACCCTATGACCCCACTTCTAGCGTTGGTCACCTCGCAGCGGCTGTTGCATCTCTCACCCATCGATCTGATCATCGTGATTTTCTATTTTGCGCTGGTTCTGGCGATCGGCTTCTATCTCAAGGAACACGCCAAGACCGGTGAAGACTTTTTCATGGCCGGGCGCGAGATGACGGCCTGGATCGCAGGTCTCAGCTTTCTTTCCGCGAATCTCGGTTCCCTCGAGCTGATGGGTTGGGCCGGGGCCGCCTATCAATACGGAATCCTGGCCACCCATTGGTATTGGATCGGCGCCATCCCGGCGATGCTCTTCCTCGCCCTGGTGATGATTCCGTTCTACTACATTTCGAGGACCCACTCGGTCCCCGGCTACCTCAAGCTGCGCTACGGCGAGCCCGCTCGCGCCCTCTCCGCCGTCTCGTTCGCCTTCATGACCGTGCTCATGAGCGGCATCAACATGTTCGCGATGGCGCTGGTCCTGAAGGTCGTGCTTGGCTGGAACATTCACGTCAGCATCTGGGTTTCCTCGATTACGGTGGCGATCTACGTCGCTCTCGGCGGACTGCGCTCAGCCATCTTTAACGAAGTGCTCCAGTTCATTCTCATTTGGGCCGGCGCGCTGCTGATTCCCATCCTGGGACTCGTCGAGGCGGGAGGGTGGCGCAATTTGCAGGCGAGCATCGCGCAGCGTGCCTCGGCTGAGTACACGCACCTGTGGAGCACCATGGGCTCGTTCAAAGATAACCCCATGGGGATTCACTGGACGGGCATCGTCTTCGGTCTCGGGGCGATGCTCTCCATGGGTTACTGGACCACGGACTTTCTCGTGGTGCAGCGCATCCTCTCCGCCAAGGACCTCCGCGCCGCCAAGCTGGCGCCGGTGATCGGGGCGGCCTTCAAGATGATGGTGCCGTTCATCGTGATTCTGCCGGGCCTGATCGGAATCGCGGTTCTCCCCATGCACCTCGTGGGAGAAAATGTCGCCAAAGTTACGGCTGGGGCGCACAGCTACAACGAAGTACTCCCGCTCCTGCTGGCTCGTTATTGCGGCCCGGGACTTCTTGGTCTGGGCATCACCGCGCTGATGGCCGGCTTCATGTCGGGGATGGCGGGCAATGTCAGCGCTTTCACGACCGTCTGGACGATAGACATCTACGCCGCGTTCTTCCACAAGACAGCGACCGACGAGCAGCGCGTCCGCATGGGCCGCTGGTGCACGGTGGTGGGCGTGATCGTGAGCATCGGCACCGCTTACCTGGTCATGAAATTCGGAAGCATCATGGACTACGTCCAGGCGCTGTTCAGCTTCTTCATTGCGCCGCTCTTCGGCACAGTAGTCCTCGGCATGCTTTGGAAGCGCATTACGGGTGCCGGCGGATTCTGGGGCCTCTTGGCGGGCACCTGTTCTTCCATCGGCATGTTCGTTTGGGTGAAGATGGATCCTTCAGCGTTGCGCTATATCGCTCTCTCGCCCTACGCGAAGGCTATGGCGGAGAACATGTACCGGGCGCTGTGGTGTTCGATCATCTGCATAGTGGTGACGATCGTGGTCAGCCTGCTGACCAAGCCGAAGCGGGACAGCGAGTTGAGGGGTCTCGTGTATGGGCTGACTGATATTCCGTCCGAACAGTTGGTGCCGCTATACAAGCGGCCGATTTTCTGGGCGGCCATCGTGGCAATTGGATTTGTGATTCTCAATCTTCTCTTCTGGTGAGGACAATGAGACCTGGCGGCGGATCCATATCGATTTGGTTCTTTGTCGGAATCTCTCTTCTCTTCAACGGCTTGCTGATTGCGGGGGCTGGAATCTATCAACTCGTGCACCCCCCGCTCCAACCGAGCATCGTGCTTTTCCATGTGCACGCAAATGTCTGGTGGGGAGCTCTCATGGCGGTGCTGGGAATAGTCTACTGCTACCACTACGCGCCGAGCCGAGAAGCCCGCAGAAACGCGGCGGGTCCGAAATAAGGCCAGGGAAGGCAGAGACGGGGGACTTATGGGCAATTCCAAGATGACCATGGGTGTGATCGTCGGGAATCGAGGTTTCTTTCCCGACGAACTGGCCAAGACCGGCCGCGAGGAGATCCTGCAGTCTTTGCAGAAAGCGGGAATGGAGGTCGTGGCGCTCGGGCCGGAGCAGAGCAAATATGGGGCAGTCGAGACGCATGAGGAGGCCAAGCGCTGCGCCGAGCTGTTTCGCGCCAGCAGCGGGCGGATCGACGGCGTGATCGTCTCGCTGCCGAATTTCGGCGACGAGCGCGCCGTGGCGGATACGCTGCGGCTGTCGCGTCTGAACGTTCCGGTGCTGGTGCAGGCGACGCCCGATACGCCGGCGAAGATGACCATTGCCCACCGGCGGGACAGCTTCTGCGGCAAGATGTCCGTCTGCAACAATCTGAAGCAATACGTGATCCCCTACTCGCTCACGACTCTGCACACGGTCAGCCCGGACAGCGCGGAGTTTCGCAAGGACCTCGAGTGGTTTGCCGGAGTATGCCGGGTGGTGAAGGGGTTGCGGAATTTGCGGGTTGGGGCGATCGGCGCGCGCCCCGCGGCGTTCAATACGGTGCGTTACAGCGAGAGAATTCTCGAGTCGCAGGGAATCACCATCGAGACGCTCGATCTTTCTGAAGTTCTCGGGCGGATCGGCCGGATGAAAGATACCGACGAGCTCGCCGTCGCGAAACTCCAGGCGATTCGAAAATACGTTTCGACGAGCGGCGTGCCCGAGGCGGCGCTGCTGAAGATGGCCAAGCTCGCGGCCGTCGTGGAGCAATGGATGAAGGCGGTGGATGCGCAGGTCAGCGCGGTGCAGTGCTGGACGTCCCTGGAGGAAAACCTGGGGATCGTGCCGTGCACGATCATGAGCATGATGAGCGACGATTTGATGTCCAGCGCCTGCGAAGTGGACGTCTGCGGCACGATCAGCATGCACGCCCTGCGCCTTGCTTCGGGAACGCCCAGCGCTCTGCTCGACTGGAACAATAATTACGGAGCCGACCCGAACAAGGCCGTGTGCTTCCACTGCAGCAATCTCCCCAAACACTTCTTCAAGGAAGTGAAGATGGAGTATCAGGCCATCATCGCGGGCACGGTGGGAAAGGCCAACACCTTCGGCACGTGCGAGGGCCGCGTGAAGGCCGGTCCGATCACCTACGCGCGGTTCTCGACCGACGACCAGGCGGGCAAGGTCCGGGGCTATCTGGGGGGCGCGAAGTTTACCGACGATCCTCTCGAAACGTTCGGCGGCGCGGGAGTCGTCGAGATTCCGAAGATGCAAGAGCTGCTGCGCTACATCTGCGAGAACGGTTTCGAACACCATGTGGCAGCGAATTTTTCCACCGTGGCGGGCATGCTTCACGAGGCAGCCACGCGGTACCTGGGCTGGTCAACGTACTGGCACGAGGGCTGAGGGCAGCGCTGTTGTGTTTGGCTAACTCCTGTAGACTCAATGTGGTAGGACTCCGTTACCGGCGGGAGCAGTTGCCCTCTGCGGCATCGTCGCATCGGAGCGCACCTCGGCTGCCGCCCGGGAGTTTCTCGATTCTCCTCTTCGGAACAAGAGAGAGCGAAAAATGAGTACCTTTGGACCGGCTGTC
This sequence comes from Candidatus Acidiferrales bacterium, assembly GCA_049514555.1. GTDB lineage: Bacteria > Acidobacteriota > Terriglobia > Acidiferrales > UBA7541 > JBEKUY01. The sequence goes on along the minus strand of JBEKUY010000002.1, from coordinate 276,217 downwards.
TTGACGGGCGAAATTTCCGAGAAGCTTGCTCGGCTCCAAAAGCTGATGCAGGAGAAGCAGTATGTGGGCATTTGTCTGGCGCTGGCGCACAACTTCGCCTGGATCACCGGCGGCCTTGCCGACAACCAGATTGCCCACTCGAGCGAAGTAGGAAGCGCGACTCTCGTCATCTTGCGGGATGGGCGCAAATTTGTGGTCGCGGCGCACAGCGAGGTTCCCCGGTTGATGGACCAAGCTCTCGAAGAACTCGGATACGAACCGATCGAAACGAAGTGGTACGCGCCGGGGGGCAGCCTCTCTGGGCAACTCGGCGTTTCAGGGACAATGGGCAGCGACGTTCCGCGGAAAGATTGCGTTGTGGCGGACATCGCTCGTTTGCGGAGAGAACTGACCGAAACGGAGATCCAGAAGTACGAGAGTGCGGGACGCCAGTGCGCCGAGGCAGTCGCGGAAGTGACCCGGCAAGTACGGCCCGGCATGACGGAACGGCAGATTGAGACGATGACCGCGAACGCCCTGATGCAGCACGGGCTTCGTCCCACCGTGCTCCTGATCGGTTCCGATGAACGGATCTATCGTTACCGCCACTGTCTTCCCTCGGATAAGCCGGTGCGCAAGTACGCCATGGTCAACGTGTGCGCGCGGCGATGGGGACTGGTTGTGTCGACGACGCGATTCATACACTTTGGGCCGCTCGACGGGGAGTTGCGCAATCGTCTGCGCGCCGCGGCAATCGTCCATGCGAACTATCTGGCGGCGCTGCGCCCCGGCCGGCGCGCGGCGGACATTTTTGAAAGCGCCAAGAAGTGGTATGCGGAACAAGGCTTTCCGGGAGAATGGGAGTTCCACCACCAGGGCGGCGGAACAGGATATAAGGAGCGCGAATACATCCTGCTTCCCGATTCAGCAGAAGTCGTGTTCGAGCACGAAGCGTTCGCCTTCAACCCCACGGTTCAGGGCGCCAAGGTGGAAGACACCGTGATCGCATTCCCGGATCGCGTCGAGAATATCACCACGCTTGCGGATTGGCCGGCGATCAACGTCGTGGTGGACGGGAAGTCCTACGGTTGCCCGGACATTCTCATCCACGGAGGGCCGCAAACCGAGTGGAAGGATCCGGCCGCGCCCGTAAAGGTGGATTGACGTCCAAGGAACAGATGATGCTCGAAGCGCTGCGTGAAGAAGTTCTGGAAGCCAATCTGGAACTGGTGCGCCGGGGACTCGTGCTCTACACGTTCGGCAATGCCAGCGGCATTGCCCGCGAGGATGGCCTCCTGGTGATCAAACCCAGCGGGGTCTCTTACGAAACGATGAAGCCTGCCGACCTCGTCGTTGTCAGTTTGGACGGGAAAATCGTGGAAGGGACGTTGCGGCCCTCTTCCGACCTGCCCACGCACCTCATCCTCTACCGGTCGTTCCCCTCGATCGGCGGGATTGCGCACACGCACTCGCGCGCGGCTACCGCATGGGCCCAAGCGCAGCGCGAGATTCCCTGCTTCGGCACCACCCACGCCGATTATTTTCACGGACCGATCCCGGTCACGAAGCCGCTGAGTCCGGCCGAGATTCGCTCGGATTACGAGGCCCATACGGGCCAGGCTATCGTCCGCCGCTTCAAGAAGCTCGATCCGCTCGATTTTCCGGGCGTGCTCGTCGCTGGCCATGCCCCTTTCTGCTGGGGCAAGACCGCCGCGGATGCCGCGCACAATGCCGCGATCGTCGAAGAGATCGCCGCCATGGCCCTCGAGACGATCACCGCAAATCCCAAGGTGCGTCCAATTCCCCGTGCGCTCCACGACAAGCACTTCTTCCGCAAGCACGGCAGCACCCGCTACTACGGCCAGAAGTAGCCCGGGAAGAAACCGTAGTGACTCATTCTCGCTCTCTGTGTGGCGAGGCTGAAAGGCTTCAGCTCCACACAGACTGAGCGCCGTCAACGCTTACCTGAAGTCCTGACTTGGGGCAGAGGAAGAATCTTGAACGACACTGTGTTTGTCGCTACGGAGCCGTGCCAGGCCTCGAAGGGCAACGCCTTTACGGCCTCATCCGTGAGTCCGGGTCCACGCAATCCCGCCAGGAGGCCACCGGATGAGTACACCGCGGAAAGCGTGTAGTTTCCGGGTTTGCGCAGATACGCGAAAGTGTCCGGGCCAATTCGGTGCTGCGTCACAAAAGAGTCTCCGGGGTAGAGCAGCAAGTAGGAACGCAGGAGCGCAGCCGCCTGATCCTCTTTGGGCCCACCAGAAACTCCAAAGTCATCAGCGATCAATACCATTCCAGGAGAAGGGTGACCTTGCTCATCTCGCAGTTCGAATTTGATGTGTGCAATAGAGATAGCACTGCCGCCCCCTGCGTCTGACATCGAGTGTGCAACTAGGAGCGGTTGTTTCCCGAGATTGGAGATACGTATCTCGAATTCGACAACTTCCCCCGCAAAGAGAACCTTCTTCTGGAAGGCTAATCGAACGGCAAGATCCCGTTCTGATGTGTGATTCTTAGCCGATGTCTGCGCGTGAGAACGAAGAGGCAGAACAAAGATGCAAACGCAGGCCAGGCAGCGGATCGCCAGACCCAAGAGAGTATTCATCATGCCACCCCCGCGCCGTTGCCGAAACTTCGCCCAGAGACCGCAGCGCAGGATAAATGCGCCGATACACCTCGTAGTTGCGCTGCATCGCCGCGGAAACCCTGGTATCGAGCGGGACACGCTTGGCGATGCGGATGATCGAATCGCAGGCCTCGTCCACCGACGGCCAGGTTCTTGCACCCACTCCGGCCAGAATCGCTGCGCTGTATGCGGCTCCCTCTTCGGTCCCGACGATTTCCACCTCGTGGCCAAAGGCATCGGCCTGGATCTGCCGCCAAAGCGTCGAGCGCGCGCCGCCGCCCAAGCGAACGCACCCCACGCAATGATGAGCGCCCGCGTCCCGCCGGTTCCGACGTCGATGCCCAGCAGTTCTGTGCTCATGTTCGTCTTCGGCTCCTACACGAAATTGCGCCGAGGTGGAGAGGCGCTTAAAGACTTGCGGTGCGCTCTATTATGCTCAACTGGGCTTATGATGCATCATTCCTTGAACTCTCAGGAGCCAGAAATTGCTCACGGGCCGAAATCACCACCTCGACGATACTCGGATGAAAGGAGAACCATGTTAGTCACCAGACGAACTGCATTGGGCATTCTGGCCGGTGCTTTTCCCGCATTGAGAGCCGCCCGCCTTTTCAGCACGGACGACTCCGCAAACGCAGTGCTGCGTGGGCCGTTTCAGGCGACGCGTGAATCACTAAAGACGTACCGCATCCCGGAATGGTTTCGCGACGCAAAGTTCGGCATCTGGGCTCATTGGGGACCACAATCCGCTGCCGAAGCCGGCGACTGGTACGCCCGGAACATGTACATCCAGGGCCAGCCGCAGTACGAACACCACCTCAAGCATTATGGCCATCCCTCGAAATTCGGCTTCAAGGACGTCATCCCCACGTGGAAGGGCGAGAAGTTCGATCCGGACTATCTGGTAAGCCTCTACAAGAAGGTCGGCGCCAAGTACTTCGTGAGCATGGGTGTGCATCACGACAATTTCGATTTGTGGAACTCGAAGCACAATCGCTGGAACGCGGTGAAGATGGGGCCGAGAAAAGACATCGTCGGCTTGTTTCGTCAAGCGGCGTTGAAGAACGGTCTGCACTTTGGAGTCAGCGATCATCTGTGGATCAGCTACAAGTGGTTCGCCGTCAGTCACCTGAGCGACAAAGACGGTCCCTTAGCGGGCGTGCCGTATGATGGCGCTGATCCGAAGTGGGCTGATTTATACCACACGATCGACGATCCCAATCTGCTCACCGCCAAACTGGATTGGAAGGAGGACGGAATACCGGAGTCGTGGAAGCGGCACTGGTTCTTGCGCATCAAGGACCTGATCGACCAGTACGACCCCGACTTTCTCTACGTCGATGGCCACCTTCCGTTTCAACAATACGGGCTGGATTTGTTGGCGCACTTTTACAGCCAGAATGCGCAACGGCGCGGCGGAAAGGTCGAAGCGGTTTACACCAGCAAGCGAAAGGAAGATTGCGAGACCGGGACATGCGTGCTGGATCGCGAACGGGGGGTCGTCGAAAGCATCTGGCCAAACGCTTATCAAACGGACACGTGCGTCGGCAACTGGCATTACGATCGCGACGTAAAGTACAAGTCGCCCAAAATGGTCATGGACATGTTAGTGGACGTGGTCAGCCGCAACGGCAACCTCCTGCTGAATTTTCCGTTGCCTTCGAACGGCATGCTCGACACACAGGAGCTCAAGATTCTGTCGGAAATCACGCGCTGGATGTCCGTCAACAGCGAGGCGATCTACGGCACACGGCCGTGGAAGATGTTCGGCGAAGGCCCAAGCACGGCAGCGTCCGCCACGGCGGGCGAATTCAACGAGAACAACCGCAAAGCCCTGACGGCTGAAGACGTTCGTTTCACGACCAAGGGGCGTGCGCTCTACGCATTCGTGATGGGTTGGCCTGAAAAGCAAATTGTCATCGCACCGTTGGCCACCACGAGCAGGTACGCCACGGGCAAAATCGCAAACGTCGAATTGCTCGGTTCTCCCGCCAAGTTGGAATGGAAGCAGGATGAGACCGGGCTCAAGATCCAGTTGCCACCCGAGAGGCCGAGCGACCACGCCGTCGCTTTCAAGATCTCCGGGCTCGACTTGGGGTAGGCTTCTCTCAGCTATTGCGCCGGTGCGGCTGCCATCTTATGTGTAGTCAGTGAGATGGGGGTGTTGATCCATTTTGGCGATCTGCTATAACTCTGAGCCGCATCACGTTCACTCTTGCTACGGCAGGACGCAGTGATTCATCGCGCTCCTGGACGCTGGAAGGTGCGCGCGCATGAGGAGTTGCGGCGAAGGGGTGTACTTGAGTGGTTCGCTCAACGTGGAGTCCCCATGGCTAAGAATTCGAGGTTCGCTGTCGTGACATGCATTCTGCTTCTTGCCGCGGGAATGCTTGCCGGGCCGTTTGCATTTTCCGCTCCGGATGACAAACAGTCCGCGCTGGCCCCGGTACCCCCAATGGGGTGGAACAGCTGGGATTCCTACGGCACGGCGGTGCGCGAGGAAAACGTCAGGGCGAACGCGGATGCGATGGCTCGCGATCTTGCGAAGTTCGGATGGCAATACATCGTTGTGGACATCCAGTGGTACGAACCGCACGCGCAAGCGCACGACTACCGACCGGGCGCGCCGCTTTCGATGGACGAGTTCGGCCGGTTGACTCCCGCGATGAACCGTTTTCCTTCCGCCGGCGGCGGCAACGGTTTCAAGCCGCTGGCCGATTACGTCCACAGCAAGGGGCTGAGATTCGGCATTCACATCATGCGCGGCATCCCTCGGCAGGCGGTGGAGAAGAATCTGCCGATCAAAGGGACTTCGTATCACGCTGCCGACATCGCGGAGAAAGACAATGCGTGCAAATGGAATCCGGACATGTGGGGCGTGGACACAACGAAACCCGGAGCGCAGGCCTACTACGATTCGATTGTTGAACTATACGCTTCTTGGGGAGTGGACTTCATCAAAGCGGACGACATGGGCAGTCATCTGTATCAACCCGCGGAGATCAAGGCGTTGCACCTGGCGATCGAGAAGTCGGGGCGTCCGATCGTCTTGAGTATCTCCCCGGGGCCCGCACCCATTTCCGAAGTGGACTTCTTCGAGAAATACGCGCAGATGTGGCGGATTTCGGACGATTTCTGGGACGAGTGGAGACTCCTGAAGCAGCAATTTGATTTCACGCGCGACTGGGCTCCCTTTGTCGGCAAGAACGGCACCTGGCCCGACGCGGACATGCTGCCGCTGGGCCGTCTGCGCGTGACCGACAAACACGGCGACGCGCAACACACGAAATTCACGCCCGACGAGCAGCAGACGATGATGACCCTGTGGGCGATGTTCCGCTCGCCGCTCATTTTTGGCGGCGATTTGCCGAGCAACGACGCGGCGACGCTGGCGCTGATCACGAACCCCGAGGTCCTCGCGGTGGACCAGCATAGCAGCGGCAATCACCAGGCGCTCGACCGCGGAAATATTCGCGCATGGGCCGCGGAAGTCCCCGAGAGCAAGGACCGGTACGTGGCCGTCTTCAACTTGGGCGAGAGCCGGGAGAACGTGGACCTTGCCTGGAGCGAACTGGGTATCTCTGCAAAAACCCCCGAGGTGCGCGACCTGTGGTTGCGGAAGCCGCTCGGAAAACAGGAGCGGCTGCGCGTGGCTGTGCGGCCACATGCGTCGGCGCTTTATCGCGTTTCAGCCGCAGAATAGCGCCAGCCTGCTCTGACGGCCAAGCCTCCCCAAAAACGAAAACGGGCCGCTGAGCGATCAGCGGCCCTTCGTCCAAGCACTCAGAATAAGCCCAGCGCACGTCTAGAAACCTGCGCTCTTTGACACCGATACGATCTGCCAGAACCCGAACGAAACCGAGAAATCGAGGACTGTTCTCGCGACCCGTGAGAGTCAACGAGGTGGACCTGCATCGCCTGCACACCTGCACAGGCTAGCAAGCCGCTGGTCTTTAGAAAGGAGGTGATCCAGCCGCAGGTTCTCCTACGGCTACCTTGTTACGACTTCACCCCAATCATGAGTCATACCTTGGGCGCCTGCCTCCTTGCGGTTAGCGCGGCGACTTCTAGTACAGCTCACTTTCGTGATGTGACGGGCGGTGTGTACAAGGCCCGGGAACGTATTCACGGCGTCGATCTGATACGCCATTACTAGCGATTCCGGCTTCATGCAGTCGAGTTGCAGACTGCAATCCGAACTGAGCAGAGTTTTTTCCGATTAGCTCCCCCTCGCGGGTTGGCAACGGTTTGTGCCCTGCATTGTAACACGTGTGTAGCCCTGGACATAAAGGCCATGCGGACTTGACGTCATCCCCACCTTCCTCTCCGTTATCCGGAGCAGTCCACGTAGAGTTCCCTCCTTGCGGAGTGGCAACTACGTGCAGGGGTTGCGCTCGTTGCGGGACTTAACCCAACACCTCACGGCACGAGCTGACGACAGCCATGCAGCGCCTATACTCTTGTCCCTTGCGGGAAGGCCGTATTTCTACAGCTGGTCACGAGCATTTCGAGCCCAGGTAAGGTTCCTCGCGTAGCGTCGAATTGAACCACATGTTCCACCGCTTGTGCGGGCCCCCGTCAATTCCTTTGAGTTTCAGTCTTGCGACCGTACTCCCCAGGTGCAGGACTTAACGCGTTAGCTCCGGGACGACGCCCGAACGGGCGGCACCCCAAGTCCTGATCGTTTAGGGCTAGGACTACCAGGGTATCTAATCCTGTTTGCTCCCCTAGCTTTCGTTCCTCAGCGTCAGTTGTGGTCCAGCGCGCCGCTTTCGCCACGGGTGTTCCTGCAGATATCTACGCATTTCACCGCTACACCTGCAATTCCACGCGCCTCTCCCACACTCGAGCACAGCAGTTTCGGAAGCAGCCTCTGGGTTAAGCCCAGAGATTTCACTCCCGACTTGCCGCACCGCCTACGAACCCTTTACACCCAGTAATTCCGAACAACGCTGGCCCCCCACGTCTTACCGCGGCTGCTGGCACGTAGTTAGCCGGGGCTTCTTCTACTGGTACCGTCACTCCTCTTGCGAGGCATTCGTCCCAGTCGAAAGGGGTTTACACTCCGAGAAGCTTCATCCCCCACGCGGCGTCGCTGCGTCAGGCTTTCGCCCATTGCGCAAGATTCCCCACTGCTGCCTCCCGTAGGAGTCTGGACCGTGTCTCAGTTCCAGTGTGGCCGGCCATCCTCTCAGACCGGCTACCGATCAAAGCCTTGGTAGGCCGTTACCCTGCCAACTAGCTAATCGGGCGCGGGCCCCTCCTCCGACACCTTGCGGTTTTGAGTCCAGGAACATGTATCCCCGGAATGTCATGCGGAATTAGCCCCGCTTTCGCGGGGTTATTCCCCATCGAAGGGCAGGTTACCCACGTGTTACGCACCCGTGCGCCGTGCGCCCATCCTCGTATTGCTACAAGAACTGCGCACTCGACTTGCATGTGTTAAGCACGCCGCCAGCGTTCGCTCTGAGCCAGGATCAAACTCTCGTTTGAAACTGGTCGCCTAGAAATGCAAAACCCCGATTTGCATCGGGGCCAGGCTTCCTAAGCAAATTGTTGAGTCGCTCGATTTACTCAGTTATCGAACGGGTTCTGGCACATCGTATCGGTTTGTCAAAGAGCGGCCTCCTCTGTCCCGCAGAGTGGCTTCCGGGCAATCAGGGATAATAGAGGAACGAGCGCCCGAAGTCAACCTGTAATCCGGGCCTCCCCAGCGGCTGAGGAAAACGCACAGTGAGTCAACCGCGCTACATCCGCGGGTGGACCTCGTCCTCGATCAACCGCGGGCTGCCGCGGGCCTACTGCTTCAGAGTTTCTTCGAAGCGGCGAAGGCCGGACGCGGCGTTGCGGCCCAGGTTCACGCGCAAGATGCGGCGCCCGCCCTGCGCGAGCGCCTGGTAGTCGCCCAGCGCCTGCGCGCGAATCAGTCCGGCAAAATCGTAGTCCGTCTCGGGCACCGGCAGCTTCTCCGCCGGCTCGTCCGTGAATTGCACAAAAAGGCCGGTGTTCGGCCCACCCTTGTGCAGTTGTCCAGTCGAGTGGAGGAAACGCGGCCCATAGCCCATGGTTGCGGCGAGGCGCGTGCGCTCGTGCAGCTTCTGTTGGAGGTGCGTGAGCCGCTCGTTCAGCCCCTCGGTCGGTCCGAGGTACGCTTGTATGGAGAGGTAGTCGCCGGGCCGAGCCTTTCCGAGCCACTCCGAGACCGCCTTCGGCAGGTCCTCACTCCCTGCGCCGATGGGCTCCGCGCCTTCGGAACCCTGTGCCGCGCCGCTCATGATCTTGCGGGCCAAGTTCTTGGCCAGCTCGACATCGGGCTGATCGAACGGCTGGATGCCGAGTGCAGCGCCGGCCGCGGCCGTGGCCACCTCCCAGCGGAAAAACTCCTGGGCAATATCCGGCAACTCACCCACGCCGATGCGAATCATCGGGTGGCCGGCGTTCTCGATCGCGGTGAGTTGCGTTTCCTGAGCTTGATCCCGATCCTGCGCCGCGCGCAGGTACACGAACACACGGTCCGGTCCGTACACTTCCGGCGGACCTAGCCGTTCGCCCGCCACCGGCACGATTCCTTTGCCATCCTTCCCCGTGCTTTCGGCAATGAGCTGCTCGAACCAAATGGGTAGCGCCCCAAGCGATGGCGAGGTCACAAAGGTGACTTTGTCGCGTCCCGCGAGCGCCAGCTCACCGAGCGCCGCGCCCAAAAGCAATCCCGGGTTGTCTTTCGCCGCCACTCCTTCCCCGCAAGCCTCCGCCATATTTCCGGTCACGCGCAACAGATGCACAACGTCCACACCGGCCAGCGCCGCCGGCACCAGCCCAAAATGCGTCAGCGCCGAGTAGCGCCCGCCCACGTCGGGAATCGCCTCGAACACACGGCGGAAGCCTCGCTCGCGTCCAAGCTTTGCGAGCGACGAGCCGGGATCCGTGATCGCCGCGAAGTGCCGCCCAACGTCATTCGTTTTCGTCCCGAGCTGCTCCCAGAAGTAGCGCATGAACGAGAGCGGTTCGATCGTCGTTCCAGATTTGCTCGACACCAGGAAGAGCGTTCGGTCAAGGCTCACCGATTTCTCGACCGCTTTCACGGCCGCCGGGTGCGTGCTGTCCAGCACTTTCAGATCGAGGTAGCCGAAGGCTTTGCCGAAGGTGGCCTGAAAGACGTCCGGGGCCAAGCTCGACCCACCCATCCCCAGCAGGACCACGTGGTCGATGCCGTCGCGGCGCACTCCCTCGACGAACTGCGCGATGTCCGCCGTCTGTGCGAGCATGGCCGCCGGCAGCGTCAGCCATCCCAGCCGGTTGGCGATCTCATCCGGCTTCTTTGCCCAGAGGGTGTAATCCCTGGCCCACATCCGGCGAGCGAAATCTTCGCGGGTCCAATTCTCGAGCCGCTTCTCCACCGCCGCCGACGCATTGCCGAGACTCAGTGTTTGGGTATTCATCGAGTATCCCCGTGAGGATCCTAAATCGCAGCGCGCTTCTTCTCGAGCATGCGCAGCAACTGTTCGTACGATTCCGTGAACGACGCGACGCCCTGCGTCTGAAGGGTTTTGGTAATTGCTTCGAGATCAACGTTCAGTTTTCGCAGGCTCGCGAGGGCGGCGCGCGCTTCTTCGACGCCGGACTCGATCGACGCGCGAGGCCGCCCGTGGTCGCGGAAAGCATCGAGCGTCGCCGGGGGCAGCGTGTTCACCGTATCCCGGCCAATCAGCTCCTCGACGTAGAGTACGTCGGAATAGGCCTTATTTTTCGTGCCGGTGCTGGCCCAGAGCGGCCGCTGCACACGCGCTCCGCGCTTGGCGAATTCCGCAAAACTCGCGCCGGTGAACAGCTCCTTGTAGCGCTGATAGACCACCTTGCAGTTGGCGATGCCGATCTTTCCCTGAAGCGCGAGCGCCTCCGGCGTGCCGATTGCTTCGAGCTTCGCATCGACCACGGTGTCCACGCGGCTGACAAAGAACGAGGCCACCGAGGCGATCCGGCTGGGCTGGCTGTTTCGCCGTACCCCACGCAGGTAAGCCTGTGCCACGGCCTCGTAATGCGACAGGGAGAACATCAGGGTCTCGTTGATGTTAATGCCCTCGGCAATCAGCGTCTCGATGGCGAGAACACCTTCGGCTGTCCCGGGCACTTTGATCATCACGTTCGGTTTGCCGATGGTTTTGAAAAGGCGTTTCGCTTCGGCAATCGTCGTGTCCTTGTCGTAAGCCAGGTCGGGTGCGACTTCATAACTGACATAGCCGTCGGCGCCGCCGCTCGAATCGTAAACGGGGCGGAGCGCATCCGCGGCCATGCGAATGTCCTCCATGGCGACGCGCTCGAAGAGCGCCTTGGTGCTCAGGCCCGGCTCGGCGGCGATGGCTGCGCGCAGCGCGCCGTCGTAATCCGCGCTCCCGCCGATGGCTTTGTCGAAGATCGTCGGGTTGCTGGTCATGCCGCGCAGCCCATCTTCTTCAATCAGCCGCTTGAGTTCTCCGCTGGTCAGCAGGTCGCGGCGGATGTAATCGAGCCAGACGGATTGCCCGTACTGCTGCAAAGCGCGCAGGGGATTGACCACCTTCTTTTCAGTCGCTGGAACGGGTCGCATACTTGGCCTCCAAGGCTTTGATCTTCGCCACCCGGCGCCGGTGGCGTTCTTCGCCGGTGAATCGTGCGCCGAGAAAATTCTTGACGAGCTCATGTGCCAGCGCATCGGCCACGACTCGGGCCCCGAGCACTAGCACGTTCATGTCATCGTGCTCGACGCCTTGATGCGCCGAGTAGCTGTCATGGCAGAGGCCGGCGCGGATGCCGGGAATCTTGTTGGCTGCGACCGAGGCGCCCACGCCGCTGCCGCACAGCAAGATGCCGCGTTCGGCCTTTCCGGCGAGGACTGCTTCCGCCACGGCCTGCGCGTAGTCCGGATAATCCACCGGGTCGGCGCTGTGCGTGCCCACATCCAGCACGTCATGTCCCTCGCGGTGCAGCCACGCGGCAATGGCCGCCTTCAACTCAAATCCCGCATGGTCCGCGCCGATAACGAGATGCACCGCTCCCTCACTTCCCGACGAGCTCGCGCACCGCAGCGACAACGTTGTCCGTCACAAAGCCGAATTTCGCATACAAGGCCTTGAACGGCGCCGATGCGCCGAACGTGTGCATGCCGATCATCCGCCCACGCGGCCCGACGTAACGGTCCCAGCCGAGCGTCACCGCTTGCTCCACCGAAACGCGCGCCGTAATCTCGGGCGGCAAGACGCTATCCCGGTATTCCCGGCTCTGCCGCTCGAATAGTTCCCAGGAGGGCATGCTCACCACGCGCGTCCGGATTCCCGCAGCCTTCAGCTTCTCGTGGGCTTCGAGGCAGAGCGATACTTCGCTTCCGGAGGCCAGCAACAGCGCTTCCGGCGGCCCGTTGTCGGGATCAGCCAAAATGTACGCGCCCTGGGCCACGCCCGCCGCGGACCCATACTTGGCGCGGTCGACGGTCGGCAGCGCTTGCCGCGTCAGCACCAGCATGACCGGCTGGTGCTGCATGGGCATGATCGTCCGCCATGCTTCGACCACTTCGTTCGCGTCGGCGGGGCGCAGCGTAATGAGTCCCGGTATGGCTCGCAGCGCCGCCAGATGCTCGACCGGCTGGTGCGTGGGTCCATCTTCGCCCACGCCGATCGAGTCGTGCGTGAAAATGTAAATGACCGGCAATTCCATGATGGCGCTCAGCCGGATGGCCGGACGCGCATAGTCAGTGAACACGAGGAACGATGCCCCATACGGGCGGATCTTGGAGACGGCCAGCCCGTTCAAAATGCCGCTCATGGCGTGTTCGCGAATGCCAAAGTGAAAATTCCGGCCGTCACGGGTTTCCACCTGGAAATGGCCCGCGCCTTCAAAGGTAAGCAGCGTCTTCGTTGAGGGAGCCAGATCGGCTGAACCCCCGATGAGCCAGGGAACGTTCTTCGCGACGGCGTTCAGCACTTTGCCGGAGGAGTCGCGCGTGGCCAAACCTTTAGCATCCGGGGGGAAGACCGGGAGGTCCCTGTCCCATCCGTCGGGCAAGAGGCGGAGCTGCATCGGATGCAGCTCGTCGGCTAGCTCGGGGAATTTCTTCTCATACTCGGCAAATTTCGAGGTCCAGGCTTCGCGGGCCTCGTGTCCGCGCCGTCCGATTCCCGCGCGAAAATGCTCGCGCACACCTTCGGGCACAAGAAACTTGGCGTCTTCCGGCCAGCCATAGCTGAGCTTTGCCAGGCGGACTTCCGCTTCGCCCAGAGGCTCGCCGTGCGCTTCTCTGGTGTCCTGTTTGTGCGGAGCGCCGTAGGCGATGTGGCTCTCGACGATGACCAGAGTGGGGCGGAATTGCGTCTTGCGGAAGGTATCCAGCGCGCGCTCGAGCTGCGGCAAATCGTTGGCGTCGCTCACACGCGCAACATTCCAGCCGTATCCGGCAAATCGCGCGCCCACATCCTCGCTGAAGGCGAGATCGGTCTTCCCTTCGATCGTGATGTGGTTGCTGTCGTAGATCCAACAGAGATTCGAGAGGCGGTGGTGCGCCGCCAGCGAGGCGGCTTCGCCGCTGACGCCTTCCATCATGTCGCCGTCGCCGCACAGCGCGTAAACGTTGTAGTCGAACAGGTCGAATCCCGGCCGGTTGAAGTGTGCCGCGAGCCACCAGCGGGCCATGGCCATGCCGACGCTGTTGGTCACGCCCTGCCCCAGTGGACCGGTGGTCGTTTCCACGCCAGACGTCAAGCGATACTCGGGATGTCCTGGGCACTTGCTGCCGAGCTGGCGAAAGCGCTTGATCTCGTCGAGCGGCACAGCCGGCTCGTCGAGGATCTTGTAGTCTGCGCTTACGGCCTTCACGCCCGCGAGGTGCAGCACGCTGTAGAGCAGCATCGAGGCATGACCGTTCGACAGCACGAATCGGTCGCGGTTCGGCCAGATGGGATCTTCGGGGTCATAACGCAGGAAGCGCTGCCAGACGCAATAGGCCACCGGCGCCAGCGCCATCGGCGCTCCCGGATGCCCGGAGTTGGCCTGCTGCACAGCGTCCATCGAGAGAGTGCGGATGGTGTTGATCACGAGTTGATCGAGACTCTGGCTGGTTGCCGTCTCTGGCATGTCTTCTCCCGTCGCAGGCCGCGTTGCGGCGTGCCCGAACTCCCGGCTTGATTGGGGTGCCCGGAATCTCTCCTATTCTTGCATTAAACCGGCTGCTCAAGAAACAGCCCAGTTGCAGCGCCATTGGTCCGCCGGAGGGCTTCGATGAATGCACCAGGACATTCGGGAAACGAATGCGCCCAAGCTCGGCGGTTGTTTTAGTTTTCCCGGCCGCGGATCAAGCGAATGGCGTCCGGAAGCATCGAATCCGCCTGACCGCTGGCGCCTTGCGCCACTTCTGCAGTTCGAGACTCTTCAGCTTCTTCGCTCACTTCGCCGGGAGCGAGAAAGAGGTTCGCTTCGACGCCGTGTTGCCTGGTATAGAGTTCGTAGTAGCGGCCGCCGGCTGCGTAAAGCGATTCGTGGGTGCCGCGTTCGACGATCCTGCCGGCTTCCAGCACCAGGATCTGTTCGGCGCGCCGAATGGTGGACAAGCGGTGCGCGATCACAACTGTCGTTCGCCCGCGCATCAGGTAACGCAGCCCTTCCTGGATCAGCGCCTCCGACTCGGAATCGAGGCTCGAAGTGGCCTCATCGAGAATCAGAATGCGCGGATCCGCCAGGATCGCCCGGGCGATCGACACCCGCTGCTTCTGCCCGCCCGAGAGTTTCACTCCCCGCTCGCCGACCACGGTATCGTACTTTTTCTCGAACGCCTCCGCGAACCCGTCCACCCTGGCGATGTGGCACGCCGCGAGGATTTCCTCTTCGCTCGCATCGGGCCGGGCAAAGGCCACATTTTCACGAATCGTGCCGTCGAAGAGAAACGTCTCCTGCAACACGACGCCGAGTTGCGTGCGGTAGGAGTCCAGCATCACCGCTGCAAGATCCACGCCATCCACCATCACGCGTCCGTTCGTCGGCACGTAAAACGCCGCGATCAATCCGATGATGGTGGACTTTCCGGCACCCGAGGGCCCCACCAGCGCCGTCACTGTGCCCGGTTCGGATTGGAAGCTGACGTCGTGCAGGACGGGCTTGCCGGAATCGTACGCAAAGCTCACGTTTTCCATCTTCACTTGGCCGCGGATGCGTCCCAGCCGCACGGTTCGGCCCGGCGCTTCATCTTCCGGTTTCTCGTTCAGAACCTCGCGGGTGCGCTCCAGCCCGGCCAGCGCTTCGGTGATCTGCGTGCCGATCGCCACGATCTGGAAAACCGGCGCCACCAGCAAGCCCAGGAAGATCGTGTAAGTCAGAAACGTGCCCAACGTCATCCCGCCTGAAATAATTTGCCGCGCGCCAAGGAGTATGATCGCGGCGCTCACGATGCCCATCAAGCCCGTGGCGGACAAGCTCATGAGCGACGTCGCGGTCAGCGTCTTCAGCACGTTGTCGAGCAGCCGCTGGACCCCGGCGGAGAAGATTTTTCCTTCGCGTTCTTCGGCGTGGTAGCCCTTGACCACGCGCACTCCGCCGAGCGACTCGGTGAGCCGCCCGGTGACTTCCGCGGTGATCTTGGGCCGCGCGCGAAAGATCGGGCGAATGGTCTTAAAGGCCCGGTTCAGCCCCACACTGAAAATCAGCAGGACGGCCGCGGCCACGCCGGTCATGGTCGCGCTGATCCGCAGGAGGACAACCAGCGCGATGACCGCCGTCATCAGCCCTCCGGCGAATTCCACGAGCCCGGTTCCGATCAGGTTCCGAATGCCCTCGACGTCGCTCATGATCCGCGAAACCAACGCGCCCGTCTTGTTCGCGTCGTAATAAGACACCGGCAGACGTCCGATGTGCGCCTGCACCTGGCGGCGGAGGTCGGCGATCATCTTCTGCGCCGATTTGGAGAGCAATTGGGTGAGGGAGAAGGAAGTAAGCCCTTGCACGATCGTCGCCGCAAGCACGATCCCCACGATCGGCATCAACAGATGGATTTGGCGTTTGCCGATTACGTCATCCACCAGGTATTTCGTCGAAGCGGGGAGAATCAGTCCCGAGCTCCGGTTGATGGCCATGAGAACGAATCCCAGTGCGAGAATTCCTCGCCTCGGCCTGATCAGCGCCCAGACGTCCGGCAGGAGCCTCCAGGCGTGCTTTCCCTTGGCGGTTTTGTCTTTCTCTCGGGCGCTGTTCTCGGCGGCCATCGTTCTCCCGGGCTGGAGGACCTTTCCGTTTCGATGCGCGGGCAGAGCTTGAGACCACACGAGGGCGATGCCCCTTGTTCCACTCTTTCGTTGTAGGATGTTGCAGCAGGGGCCCGTAGCTCAGCGGTTAGAGAAGCGGACTCATGATCCCTTTTGGCCTCACGCTCTCTTCTGCCGTGAAACGCCGATGCTTGTAATTTCGGATTTTTGATTGCGCCAATACACGTAAGAAAAACCGCGAAGGAAGCCTGGGCGGAATCATTCAAAGGCAATTGTTTGTTTTGCAGGGCACGGCTTCAGCCGCTGAAGGCAGGGTGAACTAGCTCATCGCTTTAGGGATGAGGCTTTTCCCTTGTCAGGGGGTGCGCGCTCTTCCCGCTGGCAGCGCACTCGTCGGCTACGGCGGTATCGTCCCGGGGTTAGGACGCCGGATTCTCAATCTGGAAACCCGGGTTTGATTCCCGGTAATGCTGCCAAATCTTCCATCAACGACTCACGGCGCTGCGCGCCCCAACCAATAAGAGCGCATCAGCCTCCGCCAAATCCTCCGGCCAAACCCAATCAGTCTGCCGAACCCCTCATGGGAAAGGCAGGTATCCCCAGATGTCGTTGAGTTCGCCGTAGGGACCGCCCGTAGTAGCGTCATAGCCTTCCCCGCCGAAGATATAGACGTAGTGGCCCAGTGCGTCTGGGAGCCAGCGAGCCGCCCCTCGACGTGCCCCGACGATGTTATTTGTATAGTAGAGCTGGAAATAATTGAAGGGAGCCGTGATATACGTGCCGCTCTGGTTCACGTCGGCAGAGCCTTTCCACCAGGTCCATTGTCCTGTGCTCGTTGTATATTCCCAAACATCGTTCAGGAACCCGGTGCCGAGGGTGACGCTAGAGCCGTACCCGAAGCCGCCGAAGAGCCACAACTCTCCCCCTGTTGGATCGCTCCAAGCCGCCGAGCCCCACCGCGAGCCTGGCATGTTCGTCGCCGCCGCAACGGTCGGCGTTCCGTAAATGCCGTTTTGGTTGGCAATGTTGCTGCCCGCGACCCAAGTCCATTGGCCGCCGCTGAATTTCCAGAGGTCGTTGAGAGTTGCACCCTTCGGTGTTCCATTGGGCGTTACGCCGGTGGTTCCGACCGAATCCATGCCGAACCCGCCAAAGAGCCAGATAGTGCCGGAAGCGTCGGTCCACAAAACCGCGCCTTCTCGGCCGCCTGGAGCCCCACCTGGTACGCCTGGCTGCGCGCCGTAAACACCGTTTTGGTCGGCCAGTATACTGCCGGAAACCTGTGTCCACGTGGCGCTACCGATGTTGTATCTCCATAGGTCGTTCAGGACACCCAGGTTGCCTGCGGAATCATAGCCCTGTCCGCCAAACATCCACACGTTGCCGGCTGCATCGGTGTAGTTCGCGGCAGCCCACCGGCCACCGGGGAAGGTACCGGAGTTCAATTGGTTCGCGTCGGGCAAGCCTGCCTGCCACGTCCAAGTCCCGGTCCATATGCCCGTGCCAGCGGCCGGGGGCGTTGTTCCGTTGCATGCTGCATCTGCGCCGCAGTAGACGCCGGGCGTGAACTCCCACACGTCATTGAGAAGCCCATATGAAGCGTCAGCAA
Source organism: Candidatus Acidiferrales bacterium (assembly GCA_049514555.1). GTDB lineage: Bacteria > Acidobacteriota > Terriglobia > Acidiferrales > UBA7541 > JBEKUY01. Next base: position 258,783 of record JBEKUY010000002.1, on the reverse strand, counting down.
AGCCCTGGCCGCCAAACATCCATAGATTGCCGGCTGCGTCGGTCCAGGTCACGCCGCCCCACCGAGAACCCGGGAAGGTGCAAGCGGGGGTTTGGTTAAGCGAGGCGCAGGACACACCGGAGCCTAGGGTGCCATAAAAGCCATACGTGCCCTGCGCTTGGAGCGAGTTCGTTACTGCATAATACTGGGTATTGAGCGCGTTTAGCCCGCTGCTATCTTGCGCAATCGGCAGATTGGCCGGAATCCACCCGCCCGGACTCCACCAGCCATCCTCACTTGGCCAAACCCACATATCATTCAGCAAGCCGGGTCTATTATTGGTGTTCGCATGAGTGACTTCGAAGCCGCTGCCGCCAAAAAGCCACCGTCTCCCCTGAGTATCGGTCCAGGCCATGGGGAAGTCTCTTCCTCCGGGCGTATTACCGTTCGCACCGGACGGCGGCAATATGGGCTGTCCCACCGTATAGGTCGGCAGGGAGGCTGTTCCATATTGGTTTATGGTAGGGGTCGGTCCAGGGAAGATCCACGCCCAGTCATTGTGCTGGCAATCCACGATTACGTTGGAGACATCGGCCGTGATCACGGCACTAGCATTAAAAACAGTGCAGGGCTGCGGCTGGCTCGTTGGCAGGAGGAATAGGTTAACGCTGTAGGTCGTGCCGTAGGTAAACTGGGTGGGGAACGTAAAACTCGTATCTCCGGTGACGAAGAGGTCGTCTCCGGCGTTGTCCTGTATCTCGACCGTGTCGTTGCCTGGTGGGCCGGTCACGAGTCCCACGACCACGCCGCTGACGGTAAACTTCGGCAACGAACAAGAAATCTGAATGTTGGTGATGTTGCCGATAGCCGTTCCAGATGGGTTCGTGAGCGTGCAAGTCTGTGCCGGGTTTGTTGGCTGGGTGAGGATGGTCACGGCGTAGCTTTCGCCGTTCGCCAGCGGCGTCTTGAAAGTGAAGCTGCCGTTGGCGGTGATGGTCAAGTTATCGCCCCCGTTATCCAGCAAAACCAGCCCTGAGCCCAGGAGGTTGGTAATCGTTCCGCCAATGGTGAAAATCGGCCCGCAAGAAACTGATACGTTCGTGACAATCACCGTGGCCGTGCCGCTGCCGTTCGCCACCACGCACGTCTGTGCTGGAGCTGTCGGCTGCGTGAGAATCGTCACTTTGTACGGGCCATTGTTAGCGACCGGCGTGGCAAAAGTGAAGTTCCCTGACGCATTAACCGTCAGGTTGTCGCCGCCGTTGTCCTGCAGCACCAGCCCCTTGCCCAATAGATCCGTTACCTGCCCGCCGATCGTCAGCGTTCCGCCCGAGCAGGTTACCTGAACGGTCGTCACATTCGCCGTGGCTGTTCCCGTGCCATTCGTCACCACGCACGCCTGCGCGGGATTTGTGGGCTGGCTCAGAACGGTTACTGCATAGCCGGTGTTGCTGGGCAGCAGAGTTAGGAACGTGAACGAGCCGTTCGCTGTTATGGTTAGGTTGTCCCCGCCGTTGTCTTGTAGCACAAGGCCGGAGCCCACCAGGCCCGAAACCGTTCCTCCGATGGATAGCGTGCCCGTCGTACAGGCCACCTGAACGTTCGTTACATTGGCCGCGGCCGTGCCCGTGCCATTTGTTACTATGCAAGTCTGGGTGGGACTCGTCGGCTGCGCATGCACAGTTACGCTATATGTGCCTGACGTCTTCGTCGCAAACGTGAAACTCACGGTCCCAGTGCCGCTGATCGGCAGGGTTTCAATAACGCCCCCCGGGAGGGCATCCTGTAGAACCAGCCCCGAACCCTGGAGGCCGGTCACCTGGCCACCAATCGTAAAGGTGGCTGATCCGCCCCCACCGCCTCCCCCGGGTACTCCTCCGCCTGAATTGTGCAACCCGCTGCAGGCGGCGAGAAGAAGGAAAATCATAAGGAACGATGCAAATAGGAAAGATTTGGGGACGGGTTTCATGGCGGCTCTTGCTCCTCAGTTAGCGTTGCTTCGTTTCTCTCATGCTGTGACGGATGGCAGCGAATTCGCTTCACTCCGCGGCAGCCAATACCGGGTACCAGTAGTACCAGAGTATGAGAAAGTTTTAGGGGCGATCAATAGCGGCTATTGTTTCTGTTTCCACATAAGCACTAGAACGCAGCAGACTCGGCTGCAATTCTATTCGGCCTCCAGCGATGCTTTGGCAGGCTGCGGAGAAAATGGTCGGGTTTTTGTTGTGACCGCGGGCGGCGCAAGTCTTCAGACGCGCAGCGTATTCCGATTTCATGGGGGCCGAACGCTTGGGGGCGACTTTTCCTGTGCCTCAAACCGCCAACCCAACTGCCGCCAGAACTGCCGCCGAGTAAGCCGACTCTTCCCAGCAGGAGAGCCCAGCAGGAGGCGACTTTCGTTCATTAAGTCTTTGTTTTTGTAGTATGTTGTGAGCACGTGGGGCCCGTAGCTCAGCGGTTAGAGCAGCGGACTCATAATCCGTTGGTCCCAGGTTCAAATCCTGGCGGGCCCACCAACTTCCCGAGGTGCGAACGAACGGTTGGCGCGGCAGCAAGTGGCGCATTCGCGTCGTCTGCTTTACGCCATCCAAAAGAAAGTTGTGAGTTCAAGCTTGCTCCGCACGCGGACGAGCGGGGCGCACGAGCAGCGCCAAAATGCCGCTGAGACCCAGGGCGGCGCCAAGAACGAGCAAGCCGCCCTTGAACCCGCCTGAGGAAGTCCGCGCCAAACCGATAATGTACGGCCCGAAGAAACCGCCCAGATTGCCCACGGCGTTGATCAGGCCGATTCCCACGGCGGCAGCAGTTCCGGCGAGCATGCCGGTCGCCAGCGCCCACATGGGCCCGACTATGGACGAGATTCCCGCCATCGCCAGGCCCATGGTCACAATCAGCAGCGCGGCCGCAGTGGAGTGCGCCCCAACGAACAGCGCGACTGCGCCCGCAAACGCCGAGATCGCGATGTGCCAGCGCCGTTCGCCGGAGCGATCCGAATGGAATCCGACGAGGACCATGATCGCAGTGGCGGCGAGATAGGGGATGGCAGTGAGAACCCCGATCACAAGGCTGCTCACCCCGGACACTCGGTGGATCATGGTCGGCAACCAGAGACTGATGCCGTACGAAGCGGTGTTCAGGCAGAAGTCCACGCCAACCAGTATCCAGATCCAGCCGTTCGTGAAGGCCGCAAGCGTGCTCGTCCGCGTGACCGCTGCAACCGACTGCCTCTCGCGCTCCAGGGTCTCGATGAGCCAGGCGCGCTGCTGGGGGGCAAGCCAGTGCGCGTCCGCCGGATGGTCGGTGAGATAGAAGTAAGCAACCGCGCCCAGCAGAACGGCCGGCACGCCCTCCATCAGAAAGAGCCACTGCCACCCCGCGAGTCCACCGCGGGTGTGCAGACCGAGCAGCGCGCCGGAGATCGGTCCTCCCACCACGAACGACAGCGGGCCCGCCGTCATGAACCAGGCAACCGTGCGGGCGCGCGCATCGGCGGGGAACCAATTCTTCATGTATAGAATCACGCCGGGGACGAACCCCGCTTCCGCCAAGCCGAGCAGAAAACGCAAGATATAAAAGCCCCGGGCCGTGCTCACGAACATCATCGAAGAAGAAACGGCGCCCCAGGCAACCATCAACATCGCCAGCCAGCGTTTTGCGCCCACGCGCTGCAGCACGAGATTGCTGGGGACCTGGAACACGAAGTACCCGGCAAAAAACAGGCCCGCCCCGAATCCGTACACCGCGTCGCTGAAGCCCAGTTGCACCTGCATCTGCAGCGCGGCAAAACTGACGTTGACCCGGTCGAGATATGCGTCGATGTACAGGAGGAAGAGGAACGGCACAAGCCGCCGCGAGAGGTGCGACACCGCGGCGCGCCCGACGTCGCTAGGAAGCTTTTTCGGCAAAGTCAGAGCATTCTACTTGGAATAAGTCTTTTCGTACTTGTTTCTCAAATTCAGCACGGTGAAGCTGCCGTCGGGCCGCGCCGAGACCTTGATGTACTGGCCGTCGCAGTTTTCTGCCGGGTTCGCGATGAATGCGTCGGGAGAATTATGTTCTCTGTCCGCGTCCAGGGCGTAGTGCAACTGCCACAAGTCCTCGAGCCCGGGGGAACCGTGGATGGTCTCCCACGCCTTCGGGCTTCCACCCTTGTGCGCGCCATTGTTCATGATGGCCACGCGTGGATGAAGCGCATGCACGATGGCTCTGGCGTTGGATTGTGCGAGTCCGTGATGCGTGGTGAGGTATAGGTCCACGGTTCCAATCAAGTTCGCCGGACAGACCAGCTCCAACTCCTTGCCCTTGGTGAGATCGCCGAGGTCGAGGAACCGGAATTCTCCGTAGCTGACCAGCACGCCCAGCGAGCGCGCATTCTCGGTCGCGTCAGCCGGAGCCTCTCGTTCGGAGGCGCACAGCGGATTGGGCTGGCCCGCGCCGGGAAGCGCCTTGCGGATGCGTTCGCCCCCCGCGGTCAAGACTTCGACGCCGATGCCCGGCAACGGAATCTGCTCGCCAGGCTTCACCACCACACGCCGGGCCGTTGCGGCCACCTGTTCGTACGCGGCGTAATCTTCGCGAGGGTCAGGGGAATCTTCCATGTTCGGACCATGATCCACGAACGTGCCGATCTTCATTCGGCTGGCGAGCTGGGCCACTCCTCCCACGTGGTCACGATGATAGTGGGTGATCACCACGGTATCGATCTGCTGGAGGCCAGCCGCCTTGGCTGCGGCCACGATGCGGTCAGCGTCTCTGCCCTTGTATCCGAGCCAGCCCGTATCAATGAGCATCGAGGCGCCCGACGGGCTGACGATCAGTGTCGCCTGCCCGCCCTCGACGTCGATGAAATAAATGACCAGCGTCTTGGGTGCGCCCGCAAGAACGAGCGGCGGAAGCAGCAGACACGCACAGGCGCTCAGCAAGAAGGTACGAATGAGGCGAGACATTTTTCGCAGCTCCGATCGCCGACGACAATCATCAGCCGACGAAAACGCAGCAACCAGTCTGCCCGATCTGAGATTTGCGGGCAACTCTCAGATGACCGCAAAACGACTCGCAGGGAGCGCAACTTTCGGGAACTTTCGGGGCAGGCACCCTGCGTTCTTTCCGTGCGGGGACGCTGGGCCTGAACGGTTTGAACTTGGATATATGGGGCGGAGCAAGGGCAGGAAAATGCGCGCGGTTATCGAGGACGGCTCTGCATTCCCCCGCTGCGCCACGCGAGGAACCGAGCCGCTGCGAGCAGCAGCTTGCGCTTACGATCATCCATCCGCGAGACGGCCTCGATAAACCTGCCTAGCTCACGCCTCTCCTTCCCTCTCGAACCCCACAATAGCTCTCTGCTCTTGCCGGCAGACAGGTCGGCTTTCTTCGGCGGTTGTTTACCATCGTAAAAGAACCGGTAGACCGGGATGCCCAGCCCCCGGGCATACTTCTCCAGCGTCTCGATGGAGGGAGTAATGTGATCGTTCTCCATCCGGGAGATGTGCACGGTCCGGATGCCGGTGCTAGCCTGGAGGTCGGCCTGGGTGAGCTTCTTGGCCGCACGGATTTCTCTGAGTTTTCGGCCGAGTTTCATGAGCAAGAGCTTACTACACTTCTAGATATCTTCTCACTTTATATCCTCTTGCTGAAGCGGGCTGCCCCTCAACGCGCTGGCCCGGCTCTTCTTTCCATTTGTCGCGGCGATCCCGCTTCACTCATGAAGCAGCAGCCGCAACATCTCGGCGGCCGTATGCGATAGCCTCGCTCCGCGGCGCGTGATCACGTAGAGGTGCCTCGGAATGTGCAGCTGTTTGATCTTCACTTCGGTGAGCAGGCGGCGTTCGATCTCCCACTGCACGCACATTCGCGGCACGATGGCCACCCCCTGCCCCATCTGCACGAATCGTTTGATGCTTTCGATCGTGGGCAGCTCGGCGTGTATGTTGAGCGGCGTGCGGTGCTTGGCGAACAGCTCGATCACCCTCCTGCGGTACGGCGATTCCACGATGTGCGCGACGAAATTCTCTTCACCGAGTTCGGGGATCTCCACGGCGCCGCGCCGGGCCAGCCGATGCTGCGGCGGCACGACGAAGACCAGCTCATCCCGCACAATCTCCGTGGCCTGAAGCTGCGGCTCGCGCGGCACGTAGGACGCCGCGCCCAAATCCAGGCGAAAATTCAGAACCTCATGCGGGATGTCGCGCGAAAACGTGCGGTGGACGCGGACTTGCACGCCGGGATGCAGCTTGCGGAATTTTGCGAGCGCCGGGAGAAGCGCATGGATCGAGCTTTCATTCACGCCCAGGGTGAGTTCGCCGCGGCGCAAGCTGCCCAGCTCGGCCAGCCCCCGCCGGGCTTCTTCACGCAAATTGAGGAGCCGCTCGGCGTAGTCCTTCAGCAGGGCGCCGGCGTCGGTCAGCCTCGAGGGCCGCGCGCCGCGCACGAACACCGGATGCCCAATGGTCTCCTCGAGCTTGCGGATCGTGAGGCTGATAGCCGGCTGAGTGCGGTAGAGCTTTTCGGCGGCGCGGGAGAAGCTGCCTTCCCGGGCGACGGTGAGAAACACTTCCAAGACGGCGAGATCCATGGAAACCTCCAATCAACCGGACAGAAACCATATAACAGAAAGTTATCAAATCCAGAAACAATATAAATTTGACTGGGGGCGGCCTCTCTGCCCTACTGGGACCAGAGGGCATCCCATGGATATCGTGCGTATCTTCGATACCACTCTGCGCGACGGCGAGCAATCGCCCGGTTTCTCCATGAACCAGGCCGAGAAGCTTCGCATGGCGCACCAGTTGGTCGAGCTCGGCGTGGACGTTATCGAGGCGGGCTTCCCCATCGCCTCGCAGGGCGACCTCGATTCGGTGAAGGAGGTGGCGCGCGAAATACGTACCTGCCGCATCGCCGCCCTGGCTCGCGCCAAGCAGCAGGACGTGGACGCGGCCATCGAAGCGTTGGCCCCCGCAGCCGATCCGCGCCTGCACGTCTTCCTGGCCACATCCGATCTGCACCTGCACGCCAAGCTCAATATGACGCGCGAGCAGGCACTCGAATCGATCCGCGCGATGGTTGCATACAGCCGGCGGCACGTGCCTGAAGTGGAGTTCTCCGCCGAGGATGCCGGGCGCACCGACATCGAGTTTCTCTGCCAGGTGTGCCAGGTGGCCATCGATGCCGGCGCCACGATTTTGAACCTCCCGGATACGGTAGGCTACGCCATGCCTGAGGAATACGGGGCGATGTTCCTCCGCGTTCGGGAGCACCTCGGCGATCCCGAGGGAGTGATTCTCAGCGCGCATTGCCACGACGATCTCGGCCTCGCAGTAGCCAACTCCCTGGCCGCGGTGCGCGCAGGCGTACGCCAGATCGAGTGCACCATCAACGGCATCGGCGAGCGCGCCGGGAATGCTTCGCTCGAAGAGGTCGCTGTAGCCCTGGCGGTCCGCCAGGCCTCCTTCGGTGTGCGCACTTCCCTCGATCTCACCAAGCTCTTCTCCACCAGCCGTATGCTCTCGGAAATCACCGGTATCACCGTCACGCCCAATAAGGCCGTCGTCGGCGCCAATGCCTTCGCCCATGAGGCGGGCATCCACCAAGACGGCATCATCAAGAACCCGCTGACCTACGAAATCATTACCCCGCAGGCCGTGGGCGTTCCGGCGCGGCAACTGGTGCTCGGGAAGCACTCCGGACGCAACGCGCTTCGCGTCACTCTCAAGGACCTCGGCTTCGAGCCCAGCACTGAAGAGCTGGCCGAATGCTACCGCCGCGTCAACGCTCTGGCAGATGAGTCCAAGAACGTGCGCACGCGCGACGTCCTGGCCATTGCCAACCAGGTCATCCGCCGGCGCATCGGCCTCCAGGCTCCGACGGCTGCGTCCGTGGTATAAAGCCCGCTTGGGAGACACCTCCAAACAGCAGACCCCGGCAGTTTCCTCCGGAGAAAGTGGGAAGCGTGTGAAGAAAACGATTGTCGTGCTGCCCGGCGACGGCATCGGTCCCGAAGTCACACAGGCTGCGGTTTCCATTCTGAAGGAATGTGGCGCCGGCTTCGGCCACACCTTCGATCTCGTCGAGGCGCCGCTTGGCGGCGCGGCAATTGACGCTGCAGGCGCGCCGCTCCCGAAAGACACATTGGACGCTTGTCGCCGCGCAGATGCGGTCCTTCTGGGTGCGGTGGGTGGCCCGAAATGGGATAGCCAGCCGGTGGGGAAGCGCCCGGAGAGCGGCCTGCTCGAACTGCGGCAGTCCCTCGATCTGTACGTCAACGTCCGCCCGGTGCGCGTGCGCGAAGCCCTGCGCGGAGTCTCGCCGCTGCGCCCCGAGCGCCTCGGCAAGCTGGATCTCGAGATCGTGCGAGAGCTGGCCGGGGGAATGTACTTCGGCGCCCGTGGCAGCGAGCGCACCGGCGGCCAGGAACGCGCCTGGGATACGGAGTCCTATAACACTACGGAAATCGAGCGTATCGCCCGGTTCGCCTTCGCCCGCGCCCAAGCCCGTTCGCAGAAACTGACTTCGGTGGACAAGGCCAACGTCCTGGCGAGTTCGATGCTTTGGCGGCGCACGGTCACCTCGCTGGCAGCGTCTTATCCTGCGGTCAGCCTGGGGCACATGTACGTGGACAATGCCGCGATGCAGCTTGTGCTGAACCCGCCCCAGTTCGACGTCGTGCTCACCTCGAACATGTTCGGAGACATCCTGAGCGACGGCGCCGCGGCGCTGGTCGGCTCGATTGGGCTCATCCCCTCGGCGAGCTACGGCAACTCCGCGCCGCTGTTTGAGCCTATTCACGGCTCGGCCCCGCAGCTTGCGGGTAAGGATGTGGCCAACCCCATCGGTGCGATCCTGAGCGTCGCCATGATGCTTCGTGACACCTTCGGCCTCAGCGCCGAGGCCGACTTGATCGAGCGATCGCTCGACCATGTGCTGGCGGCGGGATACCGCACGCCGGACCTCGCGCAGATGGGATCGCGCACCGTCGGCACGAAAGAGTTCACCGAAGTCCTGTGTCAGGGGATGCGGCTCTCGCGCGAGCATGCCGAGCGCGACGGCTCGCGCGTCTAGAAATACGCGGCAAAATGATGGCAAAACCGGCTGACGTCAATCAGCAGTCACTGCTGGCTGGCGCCAAGGCGACCCGGCCGGCTCCCTAGGGGCCGACGAGAGGGCTCGGGGCGGCAAGTCTAGTCATTGCTTCGGATGGCACCCGGGACGGCTGCTGCTCCTTGCCACGGGGGGCTGGGAGTGCTAATTTTCTCCCTTTCAGACTGGGCTAGGTACCCTTAAACTTGGTATATACAGCCCCGAGTTCAAGCGGCAGCTAGCTGGACGTTTCTGGTCTTCCAGGTCAGGGGATTGAGGCCTCACTCTGTGCCATGATGCACGCACTTCAAGACTCACGGGTTAGACGCTTCTCGTCATTCACCCAGCAGCGCTAGACGTTGGCCCTGATGCCTGAATCCATGCCCAATACGCCAAGCAACAGTGCCGCCCAGGCTGCCCCCGTTTTCTGGCGGGTCGAGGGGAGCCTCCTGGAACTCGGCGCCCTGCGCCCGGTGGGGTATTTCACGTGGAACGCTCAGAGCTACGCCGAGCGCTGGGCTCGCCGCGCCGGTATGGCGGTGATGACGCTCCTGCGGCCGTTCGCCTATGCAGCCAACCGCGTCTTTGCCACCCGGCTGCTGCACACGCTTCTGCGGGATACGAGCCGCGACCGCCTTGATCTCCTCGGCGAGGAGTACTTTCACTACGTCCTCGAGCCGCAGCTCCGGCGTGAAGCGGTGGGCGACCTCCGAGCAGCCCTCGCGCGAGGAGAATCCATCGTCTTGGTTAGCCAGGGGCTCGACCACGTCATGCGCCCGCTGGCCAATTTCCTGGGGGTCCAGCGGCTCATTTCCAACCGGCTTGAATTCCGCGACGGTTATGCCACCGGGCGTTTGCTCGACCCGGTCATCCGCCCGCGCGGGCCGCTCGCCTGGCTTTTGAGTGGCACCTCGCGGGGCGGCCGCGTGACTCGCGAGAAGCTGCTGCGACAGCTCGGCCTTCACCATGATCCGGCCGCGCTCGACGCAGCCATCCATCCGGCGTTGCGGCTGGCTCCGGTCGTGGGCCGGCCCGTGGTGTCCTTCAACGGGGCGCCCCGGGCCGATCGGTTCTCGGTTCGGGAGGCGCTTGCCGGCAAGCACGTCATGCTCATCGGTGCGACCGGCTTCATCGGCAAGGTCTGGCTGGTGCATCTGCTCGCCGAAGTGCCGGGCATCGGGAAGGTCACGCTGCTCATCCGGCGCAACCGCACGACGACGGCACAGCGCCGCTTCGAGAAAATCGCCGAGGAATCGCCGGCCTTCGATCCGCTGCAGGAGCGCCACGGACGCAGCCTCGGGGCGTTCTTGCGTGAGCGCATCGAAGTGGTCGAGGGCGACGTCAGCCGGCCGGGCTTAGGCCTCGATGCGGCGGTGCGCGAACGGCTGGCGCGCACGCTCGATTTGGTGGTCAATAGCGCGGGGCTCACCGATTTCAATCCCGATTTACGCGATGCGCTTTCGTCGAATGTGGATTCGGCGCTCAATCTCGTCGAATTCCTGCGCCAGTCCGACCACGCGGGGCTCGTGCATCTCTCGACCTGCTACGTGGTCGGCTCGCGCGACGGCCACGTCACTGAAGAGTTGCGCGTAAACTACAACCCCAAGCAAGATCCCACATTCGACGCCGAGCGTGAGATCGAATCTTTGCGGGAAATGATCCGCGGGGTCGAAGAGCGCTCCGAAAGCTTCGAGCTCTCTGCGGCGCTGCGCCGCCAGGCGCTCGGCCGGCGCGGCGACCCCGCGCGCGTTTCCGCCGAGGAACTCGATGGCGTCTTGCGCCGCAACCGCGGCCGCTGGGTGCGCAACCGCCTCACCCGCGCCGGGTTGCGCCGAGCGCAGCATCTCGGCTGGCCGAATACGTACACCTTCACGAAGAACCTCGGGGAATCGATGCTGGTTCGGCGGGGCGCCGATTTGCCCATCGCCATCGCGCGGCCATCGATCGTCGAGAGCTCGACCCGGGCGCCCTTCAGCGGTTGGAACGAAGGCATCAATACGTCCGGGCCGCTTTCCTATTTGTTGGGAACCAAGTTCCGTCAGTTGCCGACGAACGAGCGCAAGTGCTTGGACATTATTCCGGTGGACATGGTCAGCCGCGGCATGATGCTCATCGCCGCCGCCGTCGTCCAGCGGCGGCACGCGCGGGTCTACCAGCTCGCCACCTCGGCCATCAATCCCTGCGACATGGCCAGGTCGATCGAGCTGACCGGGATGGCGCATCGCCGGCACTACCGCGCGCAGCAGGGCCTCGACCATTGGCTCAAGCTCAAGTTTGAGACCATCCCGGTCTCCAAGCATCGCTACGAGCGGCTGTCGGTCCCCATGCAGAAGGCCGTCGTTTCCGGCATCAACCGCGCCGCTCAAGCCCTGCGGCTCAAGAAGGGGCCGCTGGCGAAGCAGGAGCGCGAGCTGCTCCGGGTCGAAAAGCTGATCCAGCTCTACGAGCCGTTCATCCTGCACAACGAGCAGGTCTTCGAGGCGGAGAATGCGCGCCTGCTTTCGGCCGCGCTCCCGCCCGAGGAGCGGTCCGCGTTCGCCTTCGATCCCGAGCATCTCGACTGGTGGGAATATTGGATTAACATTCACGTTCCGGCGCTGCGCCGATGGTGCTACCCGTTGATGGAGGGAAGGCCGCTGGAGCCGCGGGAACGGCGCGAGCTCGACTGGACAGGGGAATCCGGCGAAGCAGCGGGTGCCCTCTCCGGCGCAGGGTCTGGACAGGTCGGCGCAGGGGCGCACACAGATTCCATATGGCGATCTTCGTAACCGGGTCGACCGGCTACCTGGGGAGCTACGTCGTCGCGGGCCTCCTCGCAGGCCACCGCGACGCGCTCCATCTCCTGGTCCGGGCGAAGTCTGAGCGCGAGGCGCGCGAGCGGCTCTGGCAGTCCCTCCAGCTCCATTTCGATTTCGAGCAATTCTCCGGTTACCTTGATTCGCGCATACGCATCTTTCGCGGCGACCTCACCCACGAACGTTTCCATCTTGACGACGACGAGTATCGCCATTTGGTGGATACCACCGATTCGATCATTCACTGCGCCGCTTCGCTCAATCGCAAGTCCGAGAAGCAGTGCCTGAACGTCAACCTGCGCGGCACCCTCGAGGTGATCCAGCTCGCGCGCTGCGCGCAGAATCGCGGGGGCCTGCGGCGCTTCAGCCACGTTTCGACGGTGGCCGTCGCCGGCAGGCGCCGCGATGCCGTGATCGCGGAGGACGCCTCCATCGACTGGACGCTCTCTGACTTCGATCCCTACGCGCGAACGAAGAAATTCTGCGAGCACATGTTGCGCCAACTGCTGCCTGACGTGCCGCGGACGATTTTTCGCCCGAGCATCGTCCTCGGCGACAGCCGCAGGCCTGAAACCACCCAGTTCGACATGGTGCGAGCCTTCGATTTTCTGGCCGGCCTTCCGGTCCTGCCGCTGCGCCCCGACGACCGGATCGACATCGTTCCCGCCGACTATGTGGGGCGCGCCATCGTCGCCATCCATCAGATAGGCAATCCGGCCCACGACATCTATCACCTGTCCGCGGGGAAGAACTCGCAGACGTATCGCCAGTTGACCAGCGCGCTCGCCGAGGCCGAGGGCTGGCGCAAGCCGATTTACCTTCCGTGGCTCGGGCCGCCATTTGGTTCCACGGTGAGCTGGCTCGCCCGGCGCGGCGGAAAGGTCGGCCACGCCGCCTCGCTGATGAAAGTCTTCTGGCCCTATCTTGTCTGGAATACCGTCTTCGATAACAGCCGCGTCGTGGCAGAGATGGGCGAAGCGCCGGTGCCCTTTTCGAACTACGCTTCCGGGCTGCTGACCTTCAGCCGCAAGAACCACTTTGTCTATCCCGCTAAGCCGTGGCCGGCTGCTCCGGCGGACGACCCGGCTCCGGCTGGGCTGAGGGCCGGCGGATGACCGATGCGCTCCTGGTCGCCTGGGTCAGCGCCCTGATCGAGTACCGGCGGCTCGCCTGGATGCTCGGTTTGGGCCGCTCCTGGAAGCCCGGGGAGCCGCTGCGGCTGCTCTTCGCCGGCTACAACGGCACGCGCAACACGGGCGCCGACGTGCGCGTCCAGGAGATGCTGCGGCAGGTGCGGCACGTGCTTGGCGCGGAGCGCGTCGCGTTCAGCGTGATGACGCAGAACTTCGACCGAACCCGCGGATATTTCGAGGGTTCGCGGCAGGTGCACCTGCCGGACATTTTCCCGGCGTTTCTCTTCCGCGAAGCACGGCAAAACCACGGGGTGATCGCCTGCGAAGGCTCGATGTTCAAGAGCAAGTTCGCCAACGCGCTCACCACGATGATGATCGGCTCGCTGGGCTTGGCCGCGGCGGAAAACAAGTTGTCGGTGGGCTATGGTGCCGAGGCCGGTGCCATGGACCGGCTCATCGAACGCGCCTGCGCCCGCCACTGCCGCGAGTCGCTGGTCATCACCCGCAACGTCGAATCCCAGGCGCAACTGAGCGCGCTCGGCATTCGCACCAAGCTTGGGACCGATACCGCCTGGACCTTCGAGCCGCATCCGGACGAATTTGGGCGCAAGGCGCTTCGCCAAGCGGGCTGGAATGAGAAGGACCCGGTGCTGGTGGTCTGCCCCATCAATCCGTTCTGGTGGCCGGTGCGCGCTTCGATCTTCAAGTTCTTGGCGCGCACGCTGACCGGGGCGTACAAGAGCAGTCAGTACCGGACCGTCTATTTTCACAATGCCGGGCCGAATGTCGATGCGAAGTACCGGCATTACATTTCGGCGTTCGCCCGCGCGGTAGGCGCATTCCGCGAGCGCCATCGTGTGTTCCCCATCCTCGTGGCCATGGAGCGGCTGGACGCGCTCGCCTGCCGCGACGTCGCCGCCGGATTGGCCGGCGTTCCCATCTTCACCTCAGACGACTACGACATGTTCGAGCTCGTCAGCATTCTGCGCTGCGGCTCGCTGATGATTTCCTCGCGCTACCACGGCATCGTCACGGCCATGCCCGCTCTCGTGGCTTCCGCCGGGGTCACCATGGACGAACGCATCCGCAACCTCATGCACGAGCGCGGCCACGACCACCTGCTCCTCGCCGTGGACGATCCGGAGCTCGAGCCGAAACTGCTCGGCGTGCTCGAACGCTTGCTCGAAGAGTCCGGCGCGCTGCGCGAAGCCATCGGCCGCAACGTGGTGCGCAACCTGAAAGTCATGGCGCGCATGGGTGTCTATCTCGAAGAGGCCGTGCGCCAGTGCTATCCGGAATTTCCGCTTCGGACCGGCGTGTTCGGCTGGAAAGAGTATCTGCCTCCGCTCAGTCGCACACTCGAGCGCCTGGTCGAGACCTACGACACAGCCGAGGCGCCGACATTCGAGAGAGTGGCCGGGTCCTGAACGATGACTACGCCGAATTTCCTGGAAAAACTCTTCGCCCAGCTCCGCTCCTCCGCAGCCCGGCCCGTGATTCAGGAGATTCGCGGCGAATCCGCTGCGAGCGCCACGGGAACGGAGCTTCTCGCCCAGGTGCGTGCGGCCCGCGCGTATCTGCGCCGCGCAGGCATCCGGCCCGGTGAGCGTTGCGCCCTGCTGGCTCCGAACTCGATTCGCTGGGCCGCGCTCGATCTTGCCATGATGGCCGAGGGCGTGATCGTCGTGCCGCTCTATTCGCGGCAGGCGCCGGCCGAGCTCGCGGCCATGATGCGCGATTGCGAGCCGCGCCTGGTTTTTTGCGCCGATGCCGCCCTGGCCCAAGGGATCGAGTCCGCCTGGCCCGCGGCTCCGCGCCGCGTCCTCTTCGATGAAGTTTTCGCCGCAGCGGAGTCTGCCGAGTCCGTTCCCGATGTGCCGGCGCCGCGCGATGCGACGGACCTTGTCACCATCATCTACACGTCGGGCACATCGGGCGAGCCCAAGGGCGTTTGCCTGAACGTTGCCAACTTGAACCACATGCTCGGCTGCACGACCGAGCGGCTGGATCAGCTCATGCGCGGCGCGACCAGCGCGGCGCAGCCGGACAGGATTTTTCACTGGACGCCCTGCAACTTTGCAGCCGCGCGGATTCTGCTTTTCACTGCGCTCTCGCGGCCCGGCTTGCTGTCGCTCTCGACCGATTTGAGCCGTCTGGCTGACGAGATCCGCCTCGCTGCGCCGCATTACTTCATCAACGTGCCGACGCTTCTTGAGCGCGTTCGGCGCGGCGTCGAGGAAAACATTGCCAAGCGCGGCGGCATCGCGCAGGCGATTTTCGCCCGCGCATCGGCTGCATGGAACCGCGGCGAAACCGGCGGGCTGTGGCTCGCGCTGGCGCGGCGGGTCGTATTTCCCAAGATCCGCGCAAGATTTGGCCCGAATCTGAGAGCGCTCATCTGCGGTTCGGCGCCGCTCGCTCCGGAAACGCAGCGGTTCTTCTTGATGCTGGGCATTCCCGTTCTGCAGGTGTACGGTTTGACGGAGACGACGGCCATCTGCACCATGGATGATCCGCGCGAACCTGTCGAGCCGGCGTATGTCGGTGCGGCTGTACCGGGCATTGAAATGAAGCTGGGCGAGAACGATGAATTGCTCGTGCGTGGGCCCAATGTGTTTCCGGGCTACTGGAACCGGCGAGAGGAAACGGCGCGGGTGATGCAGGATGGCTGGTTCCATACGGGCGATCAGGCCGAGGTGAATGCGCGCGGAAACTGGCGCATCATTGGCCGCCTGAAGAACCTCATCATCCTCAATTCGGGCCACAACATTGCCCCCGAACCCATCGAGGAGAAACTCTCCGATCTGCTCCCAGCGGCCCAACACATCGTCTTAGTCGGCAACGGTCGCGGCTATTTGACGGCGCTCATCACCGGCGCGGTGGACGAGGCCGCTGCGTGCGCCGCGCTCGACGCCGTCAATCCGGGCCTGCCACACTACAAGCAGGTGCGCGCCTTCACCGTCCTTCGCGAAACATTTACCATCGAAAATGGCTTGCTCACCGCCAACGGCAAGCTCCGCCGCGACGCCATCGCCACCCGCTTCGCCGCCCCCATCGTCGAGATGTATCAAAGGAAGGCATCATGAAGCTGTATCGCGGGAAAACGCTGCGCTGGGAGGTCCGCGAAGGAATTATCGAGCTGACGCTCGACCGCGCGCCGGCCAACGAAATCGGATCGGAGATGCTCGAGGAGCTGGAGAATTTTGTCGAGCAGCTCGCGGCGCCTTCCGGAGACGCTCACGTGTGCATCGTCACCAGCGCGCGCAAGGCCGGCTTTTCCGCCGGCGCCGACTTGCGCGAACTTTATCAGCGCGCTGCGCCACTCCCGGAGAAAGAGCGGCTCGCGGGAGTCCGCGAGTTCCTCGAAAGAATCCATCGCGTCCTGAACACCATCGATGCCGCGCCGCTCGTGACCATCGCCGCCGTCCACGGCGTCTGCTTCGGCGGAGGGCTGGAGCTGGCGCTCGCCTGTGACATCATCGTCGCGGACAAGATGGCGCGCTTCGCGTTTCCCGAGCTGCGCCTCGGACTCGTTCCCGGCTTCGGCGGAGTTCCGCGGCTGAAGCGCGACCTGGGCAATGCCTTCATCCGCGACCTGTTGCTGACTGGGCGAAGCGT
The DNA here is from genome assembly GCA_049514555.1 of Candidatus Acidiferrales bacterium. Taxonomy (GTDB): domain Bacteria; phylum Acidobacteriota; class Terriglobia; order Acidiferrales; family UBA7541; genus JBEKUY01. The sequence continues at coordinate 242,186 of JBEKUY010000002.1, read as the reverse complement.
GAATGCCTCGCGCGCGCACGCCATCGGGCTGGTCGCGCAGCTTGCCGGCGAGGGCGAAGCTTTGCGCGTGGCGCGCTCCACCGCCGCGCAGATCGCCAAGTTCGATACCGGCACGCGCTTCGCCGCCAAGAAATTCATCAAGCCGGTTCCTTACGAGGAGCTGCGCCGCGAAATCGATCTTTTCTGCGAGCTGTTTGCCCGGCCCGCGGTGATGGCGGCCCTGAAGAAGTTCGTCGAGTCCTCCGACGCCATGCCCTATCTGCCGTGAGCGGCTGGGCCGTGAGCTTTTGCCGCCACCGCCGAAGATGGTAGATTGAGCCTCTTATGAGAACACTGGAACAGACCACGCAGGAAATCCTGACGTTGGCGGCGAAGCACTTCGGCGTGCCCGAAGGAAGCCTCGCGCCGGGCGACGATTTCTTCAAGAAGCTGGGGATTGACAGCCTTCAGGCGCTCGACCTGCTCTCGCGCGTGGAGAACCACTTCGGCATCGAGCTCCCGGACTACGAGATACAGGGCGTCAGCGATTTCCAAACTCTGGCACAGCGGATTCAGTCTCGCCTCTAATGCTTGACCTTCGAAAGTATGACTCGCTCGGGGGGGCGCTGCACGCTGCACTCGACCGGTTTGCCGACGAAGTTTGCCTGATCGAAGCGGACCGCGATCGCGAGAAGGAGCGCCTCACCTACCGGCAATTCAAGGAGCAGGCGCTGCCGCTCGCTCGTGCGCTCGAAGACGCGGGCTTTGCAGGGGGCGATCGCGCTGCAGCCGCCGCGGGCAGGGCCGCCATCATCATGACGAATCAGCCGAAGTGGCTGATCTCGGCGGCGGCGGTTTTCTTTGCGGGCGGCGTGCTGGTGCCGCTCGATTACAAGCTCACCGCCGACGAGCAGTGGCAGCTTCTGGCGCATTCGCAGGCGCGCTTCCTCATTACTGAATATCCCATCTGGCGGCAGCTCGCGCCGTCTCCCCGGCGCGCGCAAGCGGTGGTCGAAACCGTTCTGGTGACGGAAGCGCCGCCCGGCGCGGACCTATCCGGCGCGCGGCGCTGGGAGGAATTTCGCGGGCCATCCGGGACGAAGGGCGAGCCGCAGTTCGTGGCACGCCGGCGCGAAGACCCTGCTTGCATTGTGTATTCCTCCGGCACCGGCGGGCGTCCGAAGGGCTGCGTGATGACGCACGAGAATTATCTCGAACAGTGCACCGCGCTCACGGCCATCTATCCCTTCTGGCCCGGCGTGCGTTACTTGAGCATTCTGCCCACGAACCACGCGATTGATTTCATGGTTGGATTCATCGGCCCGTTCGTGTGCGGCGCCGCCGTCGTGCACCTGCGCACGTTGCGCCCGGAGTACGTTCGCGAAGCCTTTCCGCGCTACCGCATCACCTACGTCACGCTCGTGCCGCTCGTGCTCAAAAACCTAAGGAATGGTCTGCAAGCGCGGCTCGACGCGCTTCCGCCGGCGAAAAAGGCTGTCTTCCGCCTGTTGCGCGACGTGAACAAAGCTCTCACGCGCGGCCGCCCGCGTCCCTGGCTCAGCCGGCGCCTGCTTTCGCAGGTGCATCAAGCCTTCGGCGGCGAGCTGCTGACGATCATCGTCGGCGGCGCCTTCACGGAGCCCGAGACGCTGCAGTTCTTCTATGACCTGGGCATCCCGGTGGCGAATGGTTACGGCCTCACCGAGGCGTGCACCGCCATCACTGTCAATGACATGCGGTCTTTTCGCGCCGACACGGTCGGCAAGCCGCTGCCCGGCATCGAGGTGCGCATCCTCAAGCCGGACGCCGAGGGCATCGGCGAAATCGCCACGCGCAGCAGGGCCGTGATGTCGCATTATCTCGGCGAACCTGAGCTCACCGCCGAAACCGTCGTGGACGGCTGGCTGATGACCGGCGACCTCGGCCGGCTCGATGCCTCCGGCCACTTGCAGCTCTTCGGCCGCAAGAAGAACATGATCGTCACCCAGGAAGGGAAGAACATCTATCCCGAGGACATCGAAACGGTGTTCGAGGGCCTCCCGGTGAAAGAATTCTGCGTGTTCGCGGCCAATTACGTTTGGCCGCAGCGCACCATGACCGGCGAACAGCTCGTCCTCGTCGTGCATCTCGAGCCCGGCCAGGCGCTCGCCGATGCGCTGCGCGAGGAGATTGCCGCGCGCAACCGGCGCCTGCTCAGCTACAAACGCATCAGCGGCTACGTCCTCTGGGAAGAGGATTTTCCGCTCACCACGTCGCTCAAGATCAAGCGCACCGTGTTGGCCGAACAGCTCGCGAAACTCGACCGCTCGGCCGCCGTGATTCCTCTGTGAACGAGCGCTACTTCACGATCGTCAATCCCGCCGCGGGTGGCGGCCGTTGCGGCAAGCTGGCTCCCGCGGCGATTGCGCGGCTGCGCGAGGGCGGCATCGAGCTCGACGTCATCGCCACGCGCTCGGCGGGGCATGCCGTCTCGCTCGCTCGCGAAGCCTACGCGCAGGGCTATCGCCGCTTCATCGCCGTCGGTGGCGACGGCACGGCGCACGAAATCGCCAACGGCGTTTTTCCCCAAGCCCTGGAGAAAGGCCGAATCGCGCTCGGTTTTCTTCCGCTGGGCACCGGCAATTCGTTCCTGCGTGATTTCACCGACAAGGGCGCGGAGGCCGCCGCTGAAGCCCTGTTTGCCGGGCGCGCGCGGCCCGCGGACCTCATCCGCCTCACCCATGCGAGCGGAGTGACCTACTCGCTGAACCTGTTGAGCATCGGGTTCACGGCCGATGTCGGAGCGCTGGTGAACCGCCGGCTCAAGCCCCTCGGCGAGCTCGGCTATCTGCTGGGCGTCCTCACCTGCCTCGTGCGGCTCCGCCGCCGCGCGTTCCCGCTGCGCTTCGACGGCGAACCCGACTGGGATCGCGGCCGCTATCTTTTTCTGAGCTTCAGCAACAGTAAGTTCACCGGCGGCAAGATGATGATCGCGCCGCTGGCCGATCCAACCGATGGCTTGATCGAAGTCGTCCGCTGGGGGCCCATCGGGCGAGCGGGATTGGTGCGCAACCTTCCGCGGCTCTACGACGGCACGCACATCACCCACCCGCTCGCCTCGCGGCGCGCGGCGCGACACATCGAGTTCGATCTCGACGCTCCCGTGGACATCATGATCGATGGCGAAGTGCTGACGCTGCACTGCCGGTCGCTCGACATCCTGCCTGCGGCCCTCGACGTGTACATATGAGGCGCGGCTGGCTCATCCTGCGCAGCGCGGCCCTCTGGATTCTCAGCCTGGTGCACTTCTTCATTGCTGCGCCGACGCTCGTCTGCCTGACGATTTTCCTCGATCCCCTCAAGCACGACTGGCCGCCGCGCGCTTTCTGCAGGACGATCGCGTTCTTGGCGGGGGCGCGGGTCAGGGTCCAGCGCTCGCCCGGGTTCAACCCGCAGCGCACCTCGTTTTTCATTTCCAACCACGTCAATCTCTTCGACCCGTTCATTCTGTATTGCGCGATTCCCCAGATCGTCCGCGGCTGGGAGCTCGAATCGCATTTCAAGATTCCCGCCTACGGATGGTTGATGCGGCGCTTCGGCAACGTGCCGGTGCCCGGCGTGCGCCGGCCGTCGGACCTGAAGCGCATGTGGCGCCTGACGCGCGCTGCGCTCGATCGCGGCATCAGCCTGATCGTGTTCCCGGAAGGAAGCCGGACGCGCGACGGCCGGGTCGGTCCATTCGAGGAGGGCGTTTTCCGCATGGCCGTGCAGCTCGGCGTGCCGATCGTGCCCGTCAGTTCGGTCGGCAGCTTCCAGCACCACCGTACCGGGCATTGGATGCTTTATCCCGCCACCATCGCGATCCATCTCCACGACACGATCGAGACGAAAGGCATGAGCAAGGAAGAGGCGCGGGCGCTGGGCGAGCGGGTGCGGGCGATTGTGGCGGGACCCGTGGAAGCCTCGGGAGTTTACCCGCGGCCGGGAGCTACAGGGTGAGCTTGATGCCCGGCAGGATGCGTCCCGCGCGGGTTTCTTGCCAGGTGTATACGATGCGGTGAATCACCGTGATGATCGCCACCACCGCGATCACCCACAGCGCCGGACCCATGCGGTTGAATAGGCCCCCGATAATCAGCAGCACCATCCGCTCGGGCCTCTCCATGAAGCCCACCTTGCACAACGGGATCAGCGATTCGGCCCGCGCGCGGGCGTAGCTGACCATTACCGAGCCCGCCGTCGCCACGGCCGCCAGCGCCACATAAGGCGTCCGGCCGCTCACCGAGTAGTACACGAGCAGGCCCATGTACAGCGCCATGTCGGCAAAGCGGTCGAGCGTGGAATCGTAGAAGGCCCCGAAGGCAGTCACGCGGCCTTGCCGCCGCGCCACTTGGCCGTCGAGCATGTCCAGGAAGCCGGCCATGAAGATGATGATTGCGCCGGTACGGAAGCGGCCCGTGGCAAACATCGCCGCCGCCCAGAAATTCACCACCAGCCCGAGTAGGGTCAGAAAGTTCGGGTTGATGCCGGTGGCAGCCAGTCCGCCGACGATTCTATCGAGCAGCCAGCGGCTGCCCGTGCCGATTGCGCCGGTGAGCGTCATCTTCGCGCGCGCCATGATACGACAGCGGTTCGCCCATCCGCAAACGGGGCTTGGCCCGGCCTCTTCATGTCATGTCGGCTAGCTTGCGGGTTGGAATGGCGACACGGACGGCGTTCAGCACGACCACCAGGTCGATCACTTCCTGGGCGACGGCCCCTTCGAGGGCCGGCAGGTATCCGATCGATGCCAGCGCCATTCCCAAAATGCTCAATGCCATGCCGCCTAAGGCGCTCTGCAGGGCGATCGCGCGCATTCTAGCGCTGATGTGGAACAGTTCATCCACTCTTTCAAGCGAGGTTGTCAGGATGACGGCATCGGCGGCCTCCGAAGTGATGTCGCTGTTCGGTCCGAACGCCACGCCTACGGTCGCGGCCGTGAGCGCCGGAGCGTCGTTGATGCCGTCGCCTACAAAGATGGTTTGGCCGCGCTTGGTTTCCTCGACGACGATGGCCACCTTTTGCTCCGGGCTTTGTCCGGCGTGCACCTCGTGGATACCCACCAACTCGGCGAGGTAGCGGACCTCCGACTCACGATCGCCCGAAACCAACATCACTCGCTCGACCCGGTGCTTCGGCCTCAAGTGATCCACAAACGAGCGGCTTTCTTGCCGTGGAGCATCGTGAAAGCGAAACGCCGCGGCATACCCGCCGTCGATGAGCACCAGACACTCGAGCCCGCTAACTATGGGCGGCAGTGAAAACGCCCCTTCGCCGAGCTCGCCCCGGCCCGTGATCATCACGAGCTTCTCGCCCACCTTGCCTTCCAGGCCAAGACCCGGCGTCTCCTTTATCTGGCTCACCTGATAGAGCGGCATCCCGGCGTCCAGAGCCGCCGCCCGCACGGCTCCGGCGAGCGGATGCTTGGAGTATTGCTCCAGGCTTGCGGCCGTCCGCAGCACCTCTGCGCGGCTGAATCCCGGCGCGCAGATGATCTCCGTCAGCGCCGGCTTCCCGTAGGTGAGTGTTCCCGTCTTGTCGAGAATCAGCGTCCTACAGTTGGAAAGCTGTTCGAGAACTGCAGGGTTCTTGATGATGATGCTGTGGCGCGCCGAGAGCGAGATAGCCCCGATGAGCGCCACGGGAATGGCAATCAGCAATGGACACGGCGTAGCCACAACGACGACCGCGAGGAACCGCATCGGATCGTGTGTCACCACCCAGGTGAGCACCGCGATCGCCATCGCCACCGGCGTGTACCAAGCCCCCAGTTGGTCTCCCAAGCGGCGCAAGCGCGGGCGATATTGCTCCGAGCCGCGCATCACCTCCATGATTTTCGCGTAGCGCGAATCCACCGCGAGCTTCTCCGCCACGATCGTCACCGCGGTCTCGCCGTTGATCGCGCCCGAGATCACCTTCGAGCCGGGAGTCTTGGACATCTCGTAAGGCTCGCCGGTGAGATAAGACTCGTCCATGATGCCGTGGCCTTCCGCTACTTCTCCGTCCACAGGGCAGATCTCGTGCGGGAAGATGACCAGCGTGTCGCCGATCGCGACTTCGTTCAAGCCAATGTCGGCTAGCTCGGCGTCACGCTTCCGGTGCGCCACCTGGGGCATGCGTTTGGCGAGGGCCTCGAGCACCGAGGAAGCGCGGCGCGTGGCGAAGTGCTCGAGCGCTTCCCCTCCGGAAAGCATCAGCACGATGATGCTTCCTACGAGGTATTGCCCCAGAAACACCGCGCTGAGGATGGAGATCCCCGCGAGCAGATCCGATCCGAATTCCCGGGCCAGCAGCTTTTTCGTCAGCGAAATCACCAGCGGGATGCCGCCCACCACCAGCACGATGTAGACAGGAAAGAACGAAACGCGCGGAGCCAGATGCGCGAAATGCGCCAGGATGATATGCGCCAGGATGCCGGCCGCAGCGAGCGCGGCGATGTAGGTCTCGCGAAACTGCGGGAGGAGCCACGGTACGTGGCCTGCGCCGGCCCGAGTGCCTCCCGCCGGCGGTGAAGGATCTCCGCTTCGCTTTGCGGACTCCGGCTTCGCGGCGGCGGTTCTGCGTTCGTATCGAGAACGCACCCGCACCTCCATTCGAACGATTCTGGGAATGCGCATCAGTCCGGGGCAGACTGCTTCGATCGCGCTTTCCCGCAGCGATGATATCACTGCGTCAATTCTCTGCCGGATTCATTCCTCGCGTTTTGGAAACGCGCCTTCAGAAGCAACTCAATGGCAAAATTGGGTCCGAGGAAACCGCATGCGGCAGTGAAGCTTTGCATTCCTGATCAGGAAACCTGCGCGGGACGAGCGTCCGTTTTGCTCTACGGTTTCTCCCAGTTTCCCGATTCCGCCGAACGGAAAATCGCTTCGATCGCCGCCATGTTCTGGACGGCGTCCTCGAGCGGAACCGGCACCTCGCCGCCTTCACGCACCGCCCGCGAGAACGCATCGCCTTGAATCGTGTATTGGTCGCAAGTGGGGAACGTCTCCGCGATCACGTCTCCGCCGTGGAGGTCTCCTCCGTCGTCGATGAAAATCCGGCACGGCCGGTCGTTCGGCGCGTTGAACGGAATCTCGATCTCGATGCGCCCTCGCGTTCCCAGGACGTGCATCCGCTGGTAAGGCACGAGCTGCGTGCTGCAAGTGAAAATGGATCGCCCGGAAGGAAAATCAAGGATGGCCGATGTCAGCCGGTCGATCTTCATCTCGGGGTCCCGCTCGACGAGCCCCAGCACGCGCAACGGTTCTTCCCCGAACAGGAACCGCGATGTGGTGATCGCATAGCAGCCGATATCCATCAGCGCGCCGCCACCCCACTCGGCAACGTTGCGGATATTTGCCCGGTCGCGGTTGAAGTAGCTGAAGAACCCCGTGATCGAGCGCAACGCGCCGATGCGGCCGGTGACGATCAGCTCCTGCACGCGCAGCCACTGTGGATGCGTGCGCACCATGAAGGCCTCGCCAATCTTCACCCCGGCGCGGTCGCGCGCGGCCAAAAGACTCCGTGCTTCAGCAACCGTCATGCTCAGCGGTTTCTCGCATAGAACATGTTTGCCGGCCTGCGCGGCCTTGATCGACCACGGCACGTGCAGGTGATTCGGCAACGGGTTGTAAACCGCTTCGATCTCCGGGTCGGCCAGAAGCTCCTCGTACGATCCGTAGGCCCGCGCGATGCCCAGCGCCCGCGCCGCCTCTTCGGCCCTGCGCCGGTCGCGCGAAGCGATCGCAGTCACCTCGCTCCACTCTCCTTTTTGCATCGCGGGAATGACTGTGCGAACGCCGATTGCGGCCGTGCTGAGTACTCCCCAACGAACTTTTTGTGGCATCGGGATGCTCCCCCTCAAGACCCAGGAACTTTTGTCGCCCCACCGCCTATTCTGGAGACGGCTTTTGGAACGACGCGGCCTCGACAAGCTTCGTCACGGCCGGCGCGACCGTCAAAAGCAACTGGGCCTTCGGTTTTCTCGCTTCCTCGATAACGGCAGCTTGCTGTGCTTTCCATTCTTCCGAGGGCTTCTCTCCACGCGCGATGAAATCCAGTGCAGCCAACCCCGCAGCGCCCAGTGTGGAGAGATTCTGCGAAAGCGGTGCAACTTCTTCCAGCAGGAAAGAGCGCCCGATCAGTGGCTGTAGCTTGGAGTCATTATCGCGCCAGAGAGCGAGCTGTGCGCGCAAGCGCGCCGCGCTGTCTTCTTCCCGGTGCTGGCCCGCGAGGAATTGGTCCACCTGCTCGGCGAAGCGGCGTGCCGCCATACTCTCAGGCCGCGCGGCGTCGATCAAGCGGTTGAGCGGCGTTGCGCTGGTCGGTTCGGTCGTAGCGAGGGCGCTGCGCTGATATCCCTGCACGGGTTCGACCACGTCGGCGAGTGTGCGGAGCGGCGCGATATTGCCCGATCCGGTGAGGCGCTCGAGCATGGGCACGTAGTTTGAGTTGTGGGTCAGGCCGAGCCAATCGAGACGGCGGCTGATCTCTTCGAGGCGCGCGTACATCGAAGCGGGGTCGCGAACTTCCGCGGGCGACCATAGGCGCTCGGCGATGGCGGCATTCCGCGGCCAGATGCGCGAATCCATAGTTTCCGGCGAAACGTGTTCGGCCCACATACAGGCTTCTCCTCCCAAGATGCGCGCTTGCTCTTGGGGACCAAGATTCGCGGCGGCGCCCGTCATGGGATCCACGGCGTAGTGCCGTTCAGCCGGCCAGATGAGATCGAGGTAGTAGCCGGAAGAAAGGATGCCGCGATGGCCCGCCTGGGCCGCGGTGGCGAGCGACTGCTGGCCTCGCCAGGACTGCACCAATACGTTCTTCGGCACATCAGGATGGAGGATCTCGTCCCAACCAATCATGATCTTGCCCCGGCGCGTGACGATGCGCTGGATTCGCTTGTTGAAGTAGGCCTGTAATCCCTGGTCGTCTTTGAGATCGTGCAAGCGGATGAACTCTCGCATCCTCGGATTGGCGTCCCACTGCTTGCCGTTGACCGCGTCTCCACCGATGTGGAAATAACGGTCGGGAAAGAGCTGGGCCATCTCGGCGATGAACGCGTCCAAAAATTGATAGGTGCTCTCGCGCGTCGGGTCCATCGCGGGATCGAAGACGCCCCAGCGGCGCTCGATCTCATACGGGCCGGGGCCGCTCGCGAGTTCGGGGTAGCCGGCAAACCAGGCGGTGGAATGTCCGGGCATGTCGAACTCGGGCACGACGCGGATGCCGCGATCGCGCGCGTAGGCAATCAGATCGCGAATTTCGTCCCGTGTGTAGTAAAGTCCGTCGGAGCCGAATCCCTGCAGGCGCGGGAATCTCTTGCTCTCGACGCGAAAGCCCTGGTTGTCGGACAAATGCCAGTGGAACACGTTCATCTTGACCGCGGACATGCCGTCGAGATTGCGCTTGAGGACGTCGATGGGAATGAAATGTCGGGCCGCGTCGATCATCAGCCCGCGCCAGGGGAAGCGCGGCCGGTCTTGGATGGTGATGGCGGGCGCGGCGAAGCCCCCGGGCGTGATCGCCACGAGCTGAAGGAACGTCTCGAGCCCGTGCAGAATGCCCAGGGGATTCGCGGCGGCGAGCTGCGCGCCCGAAGTGGTCACCTCGAGGACGTAGGACTCGTCTTCGCCGGGCTCCTGGATTGCCTTGCTGGCATGACTTGTATGGATGGCCAGAGTGGCCTTCGAGGCGTCCCCCGTTCTTGCGTATTTCACGTTGAGCGGAAGACCCGTTTGCCGGGCGAGGTTGCGCAGGAATCTGTCCACGGCGCGGTCCAGCCGGGCTTCCCGGTAACCGGAAAGCGCCACCGTGAACGACGGGTCGATCGTGAGATGCCCGGTGCCGAACTCGTAGCTCGAAGGGAGAGGCATCAGGCTGAGCGAGGGCTGGCCCTGTGCGTTTGCTTGGCACGCGCACAGCAGGCACAAAGTCATCCAGGCGAAGAGCGGGAGCGGAATCCGGGGCACGAACACGTGAGCGGAAACCTCCTGGCCGGCAATCCCGGATACTCTATCACCTCGGCGTACGATCCCGCGCGAGCGCAGGGAGCGGCCAAATTGGATTGGCCTGTCGAGTCAGATTTCTTGCTGCTTCAATAAGTTTCGGATTGGCTCAGGGGCTGGCTGAGTTAGAATGCGGTGGAAGCCTCGGGCTGCGCAATGAATACAAGCTTGGCGATCTATCCCGGATCCTTCGACCCGGTGACAAACGGGCACCTCGACCTGATCGAGCGCGGCGCGAAAATTTTCGGCCGGCTCATCGTGGCGGTGCTGCGGAATGCGGATAAGCAGCCCCTGTTCACGGTGGACGAGCGCGTGGAAATGCTGCGAGAGGTGACGCGGAGCTTCCCCACGGTTGAGGTGGACGTGTTCGAGGGGCTCCTGGTGGACTATGCGCGGCGGCGCGGCGCGCAAGTGATCCTGCGCGGCATCCGCGCGATTTCCGACTACGAGTACGAATTGCAGATGGCGCTGATGAACCGGAAGCTCGAGCCCAGCCTGGAGATCGTGTTCATGATGCCGGCGGAGTCCTATATCTACCTGAGCGCCCACGTGGTGCGTGAGATAGCGCAGTTCGGGGGGCCGCTGACCGGGCTGGTTCCGCCGGTAGTGGAGCGGAGACTCCGCGCCAAGGTGAGCTGAAGAGGCACCGCCGCGAGCGGCGCATGACGCCGGGTCAATCTGCGACGCGTTTGGGGACCATCAAGGCGGGAGAACGCCCGCCGGAATGAGGGGAACGCCGTGCAACTGACAGAACGCATCAACCGCATCCAAATCTCGCCGACCGCGGCAGTGATTTCCGCCGCGGAACGACTCAAGGCCCAAGGCGTGGACCTGGTGGACTTCGGGCCCGGCGAGCCCGACTTCCCGACCCCGGAGCACATCAAGCGCGCCGCCATCAAGGCCCTCGAAGAGAACCGCACCAAGTACACCGCGACGGGCGGCATTATGCCTTTGCGCGAAGCCATCTGCGCCTGGCACAAGCGCGAGCTCGGCTCGAACTACGAGCCGAAAGAATGCGCCGTCAACGTCGGAGGGAAGCACTCCATCTTCAACACTATCGGCGTGCTGGTTCAATCGGGCGACGAAGTGATCATCCCGGCGCCGTACTGGGTGAGCTTTCCCGATATCGTGAAGTACGCCGGCGGCACGCCGGTATTCGTCGAGACCGCCGCCGAGGACGGCTTCTGCGTGCGCGCCGCGGCGATTGAAAAAGCCGTCACCCCGCGCACGAAGATGCTCATCCTGAATTCGCCGTGTAACCCGACCGGCGGCGTGGTTCCTCCGGACGAGTACGAACGCATCCTCGCGGTCTGCCGGAAGCGCAACGTCTGGCTGATGGCCGATGAGTGCTACTCGCACTTCGTGTATCCGCCGAAGAAGCCTTTCTCGATCTCGAGCGTGGCCGGATCGAAAGATGGTCTCATCGTGATCGGCTCGCTCTCAAAAACCTTTGCCATGACCGGCTGGCGCGTGGGCTATACGCTCGCGTCGGCGCCCTTGATCGAGGCCGTGATCAAGCTGCAGAGCCAGTCCACGTCCAACCCCACTTCCATCGCGCAGTACGCCGCGCTCGAAGCCATGCGCGGGCCGATGGACTCCGTGCCGGTGATGCTGGCCGAGTACGCGCGCCGCCGCAAGCGCATCGTCGAAGGATTGCGCGCGATCCCGGGAGTCACTTGCGTCGAGCCGGGCGGCGCCTTCTACGCCTTCCCCAATGTGTCCGCGCATCTGGGAAGCGGATCGAGCGCGCTGGCGAAAAGCGACACCGACCTCGCCAAGCTGCTGCTGGAAAAGGCCCACGTCGCGCTCGTGCCTGGAGAAGCCTTCGGCGCGCCGGGTTTCCTGCGCATTTCCTATGCCACATCGATCGAGCGGATCGAAGAAGGGCTGCGCCGGATCGAAGGCCTCCTGACGCGGGCCAAAGCGGCATCGTGAGGCCGGAGCCCACTCTCCTCGAACCCGTTTTCACGCCACGAATCTGGGGGGCGCGGTCGCTCGCGCCCCTGTTTCCTCATCAGAGCAATTTGAGCGAGCCCATCGGCGAAGCCTGGCTCACCGGACATGGGTGCCCGGTGGCGACCGGGCCCTTTGCGGGAAAATCCCTCGGCGCGGCCTGGCGCGAAATGCCGGCGGAATGGCGCGGCACGCGGCTCGCGCAAGAGCCTGAGTTTCCCCTGCTCGTAAAATTCCTTTTTCCCAACGACAAGCTCTCCATCCAGGTGCATCCGGACGACGCCTATGCCGCCGCGCACGATCCAGGCGGCCGGGGCAAGACGGAAATGTGGTATGCCATGGCGGCGAAAGAAGGAGCCGAATTGCTCCTCGGGCTGAAGCCCGGCACAAACCCGGAAGCGCTTCGCGCGGCGATCGCCGGAGGAACCCTGGAGGAACTTCTCGAGCGATGGGGCGTCCACCCCGGCGAGGCGTTTTTCGTTCCGGCCAGGGCGCCGCACGGAATCGGCCCGGGGATGACGCTGTGTGAGATTCAGCAGTATTGCGACGTGACCTATCGTTTGTACGACTACGGGCGCGTGGATGCGAGCGGCAAGCCGCGCGAGTTGCATGTCGAAAAGGCTCTGGCCGTGATGAATTTCGGAAAAACCACAGGAGGGAGAACAACCCCGGTGGAAGTCCGCGAGGGAGCGCTGCAGAACACGTACCTCGCCGCCTGCCGGTATTTTGCCGCGGAGAAATGGGAGTTTGACGCGGCCGTCGGCGCGCGAACCGGCGCGGCACAGTTTGAGCTGCTGATCGTCCTGGACGGCGCCGGCCGCTTGGAATGGAACGGCGGAGCGAACAAGTATGAGCGGGCGCATGCGTGGCTTCTGCCTGCCACGCTGGGGGCGTATCGGCTCGTGCCCGACCGGGAGACCGGACTGCTGCGCGCGTATGTTCCCGATTTGGCTGCCCTGCGCGGCGAGCTCAGGCGGCGTGGCCTCGATAAGGCCGCCATCTCGCGAGTGGTATTTGATTAGCCTCGGCCTCAGCGATTAAAGTACCGCCATGATGCCACACCACAGTGCGCACGCAGTGATTCTCGCCGGCGGGCGCGGAACGCGCTTTTGGCCGTTGAGCCGCGCGCGTGTGCCCAAGCAACTGCTGAATATCGTCGGCAAACACACCATGCTCGAGCAAACCATCGAGCGGCTTCTTCCTGTGTTTCCTGCGTCGCGGATCTGGACGGTGACCAACATCGAGCAGGCCGCCGCTGTGCGCAAGCAGTTGCCGAGCGAAGCCCGGAGGCGCGTCCTGGTCGAGCCGGCGGGGCGCAACACCGCCGCCGCCATCGGGCTCGCTGCGATCCACGTGCAGCGCGAGGCGGGCGAGGATACGTTGTTGGCGGTGCTCCCGGCAGACCACTACATCGCTCAAGAGGAGCGCTACCGCAGGATCGTGCGCGCCGCCCTCGAAGTGGCGAGCGCCGCTGGGCGCATGGTGGTGCTGGGAATTCCGCCGGCGCGTCCGGAGACCGGCTTCGGCTATATCGAGCGCGAAAAAGCGGGCCGCCGTGCCGCGCTGCGTTCGCAAGGATTCCCGGTCTACGCGGTGCGAAGGTTCACGGAAAAACCCGCGTTGGCGCTCGCCGAGCGGTACGTGAAGTCGGGCCGTTTCGATTGGAACGCAGGAATGTTCTTCTGGCGGGCCTCGACCTATCTCGGGAATTTGCGGCGGTTCCTGCCCGGAACGCACGCGGGCCTGGAAGAGCTCGCAGACAATATCGGTACGCCCGGTTACGAGCGGGCGCTCGCGCGCATCTATCCGCAGCTCAAAAGCATTTCGGTGGATTACGCGATTCTCGAGCCGGCCACGCGCCAGACCGAAACGCCGCGTGTGTTCGTGATCCCGGCGGAAGTCGGCTGGAGCGACATCGGCTCGTGGGCTGCCGTGTACGAGCTCCTGGCCAAGCGCCCGGGAGAGAATGTTTCAGCCGGGGCGTTTGCCGCCTTCGATGCCGAAGGCAATTTCCTCTGGAGCCCGGAGAAATTCGTCGCCGCCATCGGCGTGAAGGATCTGGTCGTGGTCGAAACGAAAGACGCGCTGCTCGTCTGCCCCCGCGACCGCGCCCAAGACGTCGCCAAGGTAGTGAAATGGCTCGAAGAAAAGAAACGGCTCAGTTTGCTTTGAAGGGTAACCGGGGATCGGTGTTCGCTTATACTGCCTGGACATGACACAAAAACTGAAATTCGGGACTGACGGATGGCGCGCAGTCATCGCCGACGACTTCACGTTTGAAAACGTGAGGAAGGTGGCTTACGCGATTGCGCGCTACGTGGTGCGCTGCGAAGACCCGCGCAAGGGCGTCATCGTCGGTTACGACAACCGCTTTGCCTCGGAGCGCGCCGCCGAGCTGGCAGCGGAAGTCGTGGCCATGACGGGCACGCCGGTGTGGCTCACCGAGAAAGCTTGCCCCACGCCGGCGGTTTCGCTGCTCGTGCGGCAGCGCGGCGCGGCGGGCGGAATCGTCATCACCGCGAGCCACAACCCCTACCGCTGGAACGGCATGAAGTACAAAGCGTCTTACGGCAGCTCCGCGCTCCCGGGCATCGTGGCGGAAATCGAAAAGGAGTTGCCCCGCGTCGAGCGCGAAGGCCTGCCGGCGCTGCCGCCGCGCCCTGACTTGCTGCATAAGATCGATCCGGTCGCGCCGTACCTCGACACGATCGAAAAGCTCGTGGACTGGGATCGCCTGCGCGCCGCGAAGTTCCGCTTCATCTTCGACGCCATGCACGGCTCGGCCGCCGGCCTCCTCCCAACGTTGTTTGCGCGCAACGGCGTCGCCTGCGATGAGATTCGCAGCACGCGCGATCCACTCTTCGGTGGCGTCAATCCCGAGCCCATCGAGCCGCACATCGAGGCGCTGCGTCAGGCCATGCTCGCCGTGGGCGCTTCCGCACAAGGCCGCGGCTACGATGCCGGCTTCTGCACCGATGGCGATGGCGACCGCATCGGCGCGATGGATCGCGACGGCACCTTCATCAACCCGCACCAGATCTTTGCGCTGCTCTTCTGGCATTTGGCGGGTACGCGCGGCCTCGCGGGCGACGTCGCCAAGACGTTTTCGTCCACGAAGCTGATCGACAAGCTCGCCGCCAAATTCTCGCGCAAGCTGCACGAAGTGCCCATCGGCTTCAAATACATCTGCGAGCTGATGCTCGAGCAAAACATCCTCATCGGCGGCGAAGAGAGCGGCGGGATCGGCACGAGCCTGTATCTGCCCGAACGCGACGCCACGGTGTCGGCGCTGCTCCTCGCGGAGGTGATGGCCTGGCATCGCGAGTCGCTCGGCGAGCTCTTGCGCACGCTGCACGCCGAATTCGGCGAGCACGACTATGGCCGCGTGGATCTCGAGCTGAAGCCGGGACAGAAAGAAAAGGCCGTCAAGCACTTCTCAAATGGAAAGCTCGCGCGAATCAATAACTGGACAATCGAGCGGCGCGAGGACCTGGACGGCATCAAGCTGTATCTGAAAGACGCGGGCTGGGTGTTGGTGCGCCCCTCGGGGACCGAGCATCTGCTGCGCATTTATGCCGAGACAAACCGCCCCGAAACCACCCGCCGCGTGCTCGATGAGGTGTGCCGAATATCGAAGGAGCTGTGAGTGGGAATCCGGCAAAAGGATTCAAGCCAATGAAACGACGCTTCTATCAACTAGATGTCTTCACCACGCGGCGATTCGAGGGCAACCCGCTCGCCGTCGTCACCGACGGTGACGGCCTGAGCGCGAGCACCATGCAGGCGATTGCCCGGGAGATGAATCTCTCGGAGACGGTCTTCGTGCAGAAACCGACGAACAACCGCGCGCTCGCGCGTTTGCGGATTTTCACCACGCGCGAGGAGCTGCCGCTCGCGGGGCATCCGGTGATCGGGACGTGGTTCCTGATGGCGGAGCTGGGGGTGGTGCCGGCGCAGGAAGGCGCGGTGCACATTCTGCAGCAAACGGGCGCAGGCGTTCTGCCGGTAGAGATTGGCTTCCGCAACGGGCGCCCTGAGCGGGTGACCATGACGCAGAAAGACGCGGCGTTCCGGCGCGCCAGGCTCCCGAAGGACGCGCTGGCGGGCGCGCTCGGCCTTTCGCCCAAGGATTTCCACGCCGAGCTCGAACCGGAGTTTGTCTCCACGGGGATTTTCAATCTCATGGTGCCGCTCAAGAACCGCGCGGCGCTGGGGAAGATTCAGATGGACGTGCCGGACATGGCGGAGTTGCTCGCGCCGAACGCCACGATGGCCTATTGCTTCGTCCTCGGCGGCCCGGGCAAGGCCTTCGCCCGAGGGATGATCCCCTGGGAGCTGTACGAAGACGCTGCGACCGGCTCGGCTGCTGGTTCTCTCGGAGCCTATCTCGTGCGCGAGGGGAAGCTCTCCCCCGGGAAGCCGCTCTCGATTCTCCAGGGCGCCGAAATGGGAAGGCCCAGTGACATCGAAGTCCGCGTGGCGCAGGACGGAGCGAAGCTCGTGCCGCGAGTGAGCGGAGCTGCGGTCACTGTGTTTGAGGGCACGATCGAAGCGTAACCGCAGCGCGAAGCACCGAGCGAGCGCCGCGCGGTGGCACAAGTCAGGGCGTGGATGACTTGCGGACAGCGTCGAGGACGCCGTTGACGAAGGAGGACGCGTCTTCGGACGAATATGTCTTGGCGAGTTCGATGGCTTCGTCCAAAACGACTTTCACAGGCGTTTCAGCGGCCCGCAGCTCGTGGATGGCCAGACGAAGAATGGCGCGGTCGATCGCGGCGATGCGTTCGATGCGCCAGTTCTCGGCATGCGCAGAAATGAGCTTGTCGAGCGCAGGCGCTTCCGCCGCGGCGCCCTCGAATAGACGGTCGGCAAATGTGCGGGTGGAGTCGGCCGCGCGGGCATTCCTCCAAAATCGCGCTTCGAGCTTGGCAGGCTCCTGCGGGCTCATATCCCACTGAAACAGCATTTGCATCGCAAACTCGCGGGCTTTGTGGCGGAGCGACATGCTGGCTAACGCCGCTTCTTCAGGGCGGTCCCGGAGGAAGATCCGCTGCGGCGGCCTGCGGAAAGCTTCCGTGCGAGATGGGCCATCTCCACCGCAGCGAGGCCGGCCGCGAAACCCTTGTTGCCGCCCTTGAGTCCGGCGCGGTCAATGGCTTGCTCGAGCGTGTCGCAGGTGAGCACGCAGAAAACGATGGGCACGCCCGTGTCCATCTGTGCGAGCTGCAAGCCTCGTGAGGTTTCCGAGCAGACGTACTCGTAGTGCGCGGTCTCGCCGCGCAAGATGCAGCCGATGGCGATCAGGGAATCGTAGCGGCCGGTTTCGGCGAGTTTCTTGGCCGCCAGGGGCAGCTCGAATGAACCGGGCACGCGCACCACATCAAACTGACCGGCCGAAGCGCCGGCGCGCTTGAGTGCATCGAGCGCGGCCGAAAGCAGGCGCTCGGTGATGAAGGTGTTGAAGCGGCTGACGACGATGGCGAAGCGCAGGCCGCGGGCATCCAGCTCGCCGCGAATCGTATTGGGGGTGGGAGGTTGGTTCATCGGCATTCTCGCTCAGCGGCCCTTGAATGCCGGCGGGCGCTTTTCGAGAAACGCGCGAGTGCCTTCGCGCATGTCCTCGGTCGCGCAGGCCAGCCCGAACAGAGTAGCTTCGAGAAAGAGGCCTTCCTCCTGCGGCATTTCGGCGCCGCGCTCGATGGCTTCCATCGTGTACTTCACCGCGAGCGGAGCTTTCTCGATAATTTTCCTGGCCATGGCTTCGGCGGCCGAAAGCAGTTCGCCCGGCTCGTACACGCGATTGACCAAGCCGATGCGCTCGGCCTCTTCGGCGGAGATCATCTCGCCGGTGAGGCAAAGCTCGTGGGCCATGCCCTTGCCGCACAGCCGCGCCAGGCGCTGCGAGCCGCCGTACCCGGGAATGATGCCGAGCTTCACCTCCGGTTGGCCGAACTTCGCCGTCTTGCTGGCGAGACGAATCGAGCAGGCCAGGGCCAGCTCGCAGCCTCCGCCCAGAGCGAACCCATTGATCGCGGCGATGGAAGGCTTTCCCAGGGTTTCCAGGAGATGAACGACGCCGTGGCCGAACAACGAAAACTCCTTGCCGTCCGTCGCGGTGCGCTGCGCGAGTTCGGTGATGTCGGCGCCCGCCACGAACGCTTTTTCGCTCCCGCCGGTAAGGATGACGACGCGCACGGAATCATCATCGCGGATGTCGACGAGCGCGTCGCGCAGCTCCTCGAGGGTCCGGCGGCTGAGCGCATTGAGCACCTTGGGGCGGTTGAAGGTGATCCAGCCGATGCCGTTCTTCTTTTCGTAGAGGAGGTTTTCAAAGGGCATTGTTCCTCCAGTCCTTTCAGATTAACGCCGCCGGGCGCGGCTTCCGCGGATCGGAATAATCGTAGAAGCCGCGGCCTGCCTTGCGGCCGCTCCATCCGGCCAGCACCATGCGCTTGAGCAGCGGCGGGGGCGCGAACCGCTTCTCCCGGAACTCACCGAACAGGATGTCGGCGATGGACACGGTCGTGTCGAGACCGACGAAATCGAGCAGCGTGAACGGTCCCATCGGATGGCCGCATCCCAGCTTCATCGAGTTGTCGATATCTTCGATCGAGGCCACGCCTTCTTCGAGCGCGCGCACTGCATCGAGCAGATAAGGCACCAGCAGCCGGTTGACGATGAAGCCGGGGCGGTCGGCGGCTCGCACGGGCGTCTTGCCCAGTCTTGCCGCGAAGGCCATGGCTTCGTCGAAGACGGCGGGCTCCGTGGCGATTGTGCCAATGACCTCGACGAGCTTCATCACCGGCACCGGATTGAAAAAATGCAGCCCCACAAATCGTTCGGCCCGCCGGGTGGCGCGGGCCATCTCGGTAATGGAGAGCGACGACGTGTTGCTGGCGAAAATTGTCGCAGGGGGACACAGCGCGTCGAGCGCGCCGAAGAGCTCGCGCTTTGCAGAAAGCTGCTCGACGATGGCCTCGATGACGAGATCGCACTCGCGAAGATCGTCGAGGGCGGTGGTGCCGCGGAGCCTGCCAAGAATCTCTTTCTTGGCGCTTTCCGTGAGAGTTCCCTTCTCAACCAAGCGCGCCAGATTCTCCTCGATGTTCCCCAGGCCCTTCTCCAGGAGCTCGGGCGAAACTTCGCCCACCACAACGGATAACCCCGCCTGCGCTGCGGTCTGAGCGATGCCCGAGCCCATCAGGCCGCAACCGACAACTCCGACTCTCTCAATGCGCATGAAATTCCCCCGCAGTCAGCACAATGGAATTCGGATTCTGCAGAGTCTATCAGAGTTGGGGGCTCTCGAGGGCCACCACGGTATCGCCGCCGCGCTTGCGCGCCTCTTCCAGCGAAAACTCGGCGCGATTAATCAGGTCGGTGACGATGTCTTCGTTCTCGAACTCGAAACGCGCCACGGCTTCGACGATGCCGACGCTGAACGTGATCGAAGTGCCGTCCCAGGGCGGCCGCACCCCGCCGGCGGCCTTGCGCAGCTTTTCGGCCAGGATGCGCGCGCCGGCCAGCGGCGTATCGGGAAGCAGAAAGGCGAGCGACCACGCGGTGTACTTCACCGCCAGATCGCTCTGGCGAATGACCGCGTGCAGCGCGCGGGCGAGCTGATCGAGATAACGGTCGAGCGTGGCTTCGCCCTGTTGCCGCAAAAGTTCAGGACCGCGGTCCACCTGGAAGATGGTGAGGGCCAGCGGCGCTCGCTGGGTGCGCGCCCGATCGGCTTCGTTGAGAAGACAGTCCAAATAGGAACTGCGGCTGAGCACGCCGGTGCGCTCGTCGGCGACGCCCATGCGGCGTACCAGCGAGCGCAGCCGTGTATGGCTTACGCTCAGGAGCATTTGGTCTCCTACCGCCTGCAGGAAATAGGTTTCGTTCGGCTTCCAGCGATGCGGCTCAACGTGCGCGACGATCAGCATCCCCGCCGGCTGTTGGGTTTCCTTGTCGGCGATCACCACACCGAGCGCGCTCTGAAGTCCCATTTCCTTCACGACCGAACCCTCGGTCGCCTCGATTGCCTGACCGCCAAGATCGTCCGGCGGAGCTTTCTCCATCTCCGACAAGAGGAAAACCACTTGGGCGCCGGGTGCAGGCTTCACGCCGGGAGCGCAGTATTCGGCGGCCATCTCGTGCGGACGGCCGCGCGCGCCGATGATGGCCAGGCAGCGAGAAGCGCCCAGATACGTTCCGATCTCGTTGACGGTGGTCTTGAGCATGGCGCGGGGCGTGGGCTGGCGATAGACCTTCCGGTTGATCTCGGAAATCTGCGTGAGGTCGCGAAGGGTCTCGGCGCTGTACACACCAGTCCCGCCGGTGACGGGGACCGGCAGGGCGGCGACGACCGGAGCAATGGGTTCCTCGGGCTTGCTAACCGTGCCGGGCGGACGCCAACTGGCGGCTTCGTAGAGGTTGCTGAGGCGGGGGTTGCGTTCCTCCTCGCCGGGAAACATGGCGGCAATCTTCTGCAGGCGCTCGATGGCTTTGGATTGCAGTGAATACTGGAGAAAAATCTCGGTCTGCACGATGAGGTCTTCCAATGTCTGCTGAGATTGGGCGTCTTCGCCGGCGGGCTGCGCCAAAGACTTTTCGGCCAAGCGGTCAAGCGCAGAAGCGGGGGCTGGCGACAGGGCTGACTTGGCCAACCGGCCGCCGAGGGATTTCAGGTAGGCGTCATCCACGGAGCCGCGGAGGCTTTCGAGGCGCTGCTGATTGCGGTAGTCGTACGCATCGATCTCCGTCAGGCGCTCGAGGCACTCGCAAGCCTTCGGTATGTTGCCCGCCGCAAAATAAAGATCGAAGAGGTGAAGGAGAGCCTCGAAGTACCGGGATTCACGGTTGAGCTCGCTGTAAAGCGAGGCCCAGAATTCCGCGATCGGCAGCGAAGAAGGATTGGCCTCGCCGATGTGGTCGAGTTCAGTCGCAAACTCATTCTGGCGCTTCAAAGGAAACATGCGGGCCTTGACGGCAATCAGCAGCTCGACCGCCTTTGCCTCTTGGCCGGCCTTGGCGTAATAGTTGGCGAGCTCGAAGAAAGGCGCGGAAGAGAAGGCTGACTGCAGGGACGTGCTGCGCTCCAGGGCGGCGCGGGCGCGGTCGAGTTCGCCGGCGCGCATGAGCGCCTCGCCATAAGTCTCAAAGAACGTCGCATCCGCTTCTGACGGAACAAACGGGTCGAGAATACGAACCGCCTCGGCGGGGTCGCCCGCGGTGAGCTGCGCGCCTGCATAGAGAAGCGCCACACCGCGCTCTTGTGGAGCGAGTTGATAAGCGCGGCCCAGGAGCTTGAGCGCGTCGCTCGGCGCACCGGAACCGGACGCGATCTGGCCGGCCCGAAGGAAGGAGCGGGCCGCAACTTGGTTTTTCCCAATCCGCTCGGCGGTTTCAGCCACGCGCAGGTGCCGGGCAGGATTCCCGGGATCAATCTGCGCGATGCGCTCCCAACAGGCCAAGCCGTCTTCATCGCGGCCTGACGAGATGAAAGCTTCGGCGGAGGCGGTGTACTGCTCGATAGCGTCGTCGATGCGGCCTTGTTTCTGAAGAAGATGCGCGTAGCGGGCGATGCGCTCCGGCGACTCGTGCACGGAAGACGTGCGCAGGAAGCGATTGTAGATCGCCAGGGCCTTGGTATCGTCGCGTGGGTCGAGGAGGAGGTCGAAGAGCAGACCGTAATAAATGGCCGCGCGGTCGGGCTGGTCGATGCGCGCATACAGATCGCCGAGGGCTTGAGTCGCCTCCTGATGAGCGGGGGCCTCTTCGAGCACCGCCAGATAGGCTTCGATGGCCTCCTCGACCTTGTTCTTTTCGAGGAATCGTTTTGCGCGATCTAGATGTTTGGCGACGTCTGACGCCATGAATTTAGAATCACTCCGGAAGTCCGCGATTCCGCCGACTCGTCAGCGGAGAAAACACACCACATACAGGAAAGCCTAGACAACTATATACCTCGGGTGCAAGCCAGCCCAAACGGCTGCATGAGCGCCGATGCGGAATCATGCACGGTGTGGGCCGGACGGCTCGAGGCTGCGGGTCGGGTTGAGGGGCTGGGTTTGAGATGCGGGCATTCGTTTTCGGAAACAGAGGTGAGACCTCGCCTTGCCAGAACCAGCCGTTCCCGGTAGCCTATTCATACCCCTTCCTTTTGCCTGCACAACGATGGAAGTCCAGTTGTGTGGGCCAACACTTGACGTCGGCGTCCGAGTGTGTTCGGTGTCTCCGTGCCCGGCGCCGGCGGAGGGAGCCCATGGCAGAAGAGGTACGCAGCCAGATCGCAGAGAAGCCCGGACGCGACGACCATCCCCCGTCTCCGGAAGCCTGGGTGCGCGGTGAAATGCCGCTCCTACTGGCGGCGATCGTAGCTGAGGGCATAGCGGCATACGAACTGTTGAGACTTTTCATATTCCCGCGCTTCGCACCGTGGCAAATCCACCTGGTCACCGTCGCTGTCCTCATCTTCGCTTCCGCCTTGCCTGCCTATTACTTGATGCGTCTCTATGCCAGATTGCTCGGAGTACAGACTCGGATCGAAGACGCACTGGCAGACGAGCGCAGGATGCTGCGCACGTTGATCGACAACGTGCCCGATTTGTTGTACGTAAAGGACACCGACAGCCGGTTTGTCGTGGCCAACCTACCTGTGGCGCGGCTGATGGGGGCAAAGACGCCCGACGCGTTGCTCGGGAAGAACGACTTCGATTTCTATTCGAAAGACCTTGCCACGGCCTTTTATGAGGACGAGCAGAACGTCATTCGCTCAGGACAGCCGCTGCTCAATCGCGAGGAAACGGCCACAACACCCCACGGGAACCTGATCTGGCTCCTGACCACAAAGGTGCCACTGCACGACAAGAGCAATCAGGTCATCGGGATTGTCGGCATTGGCCGCGATATTACGCTCCGAAAGCAAGCCGAAGCCGAGCTGCGCCAGGCCAAAGAGGTTGCCGAAGTGGCCAGCCGGGCCAAGAGCGAGTTCCTCGCCAACATGAGCCACGAGATCCGCACCCCACTCAACGGGATTATCGGCATGACCGATCTGACGCTGGAGACCGAACTCACCTCGGAGCAGCGGGAGTGCCTTGAGACCGTCAAGCTGTCGGCCGATTCCCTGCTCACGGTCATCAATGACATCCTCGACTTTTCCAAGATTGAAGCGGGAAAGATTGACCTCGAAACGGTTGATTTTGACCTTCGCGATCTTCTCGAGGCGACGCTGAAGACGCTCGCGCTACGGGCGGACGAAAAGGGGCTGGAGCTCCACTGCGAGGTCGCTCCAGACGTGCCGGAAGTGATGCAGGGAGATCCTACCCGGCTGCGTCAGGTGGTCGTCAACTTGGTGGGCAACGCCATCAAGTTCACGAACCAGGGTGAAGTCGTGCTCAGAGTTCACGTCGAGGCCGAGGACGGCGACGATCGCATCCTGCGCTTCACGGTGTCCGACACTGGGGTCGGGATTCCCCCTGAAAAGCGGAGAGTGATCTTTGAACCATTTGCCCAGGCGGATACCAGCACGACGCGGAAATACGGGGGCACCGGGTTGGGGCTGACCATCTCGGCGCGGCTCGTCGAGATGATGGGTGGGAGAATATGGTACGACAGTGAAATGGGCCGGGGAACCCGATTCCACTTCACTGTACGGCTGGGCACAGCTGAAAAAACAGTCGAAGTTGGGACAATTGCCCTACCGGAGGATTTGCGCGGAGTGAAGGCTCTCGTCGTGGACGACAACCGCACCAGCCGTCGCGTCCTCGAAGGCATGCTGAGGCACTGGGGGATGAATCCCACCGCAGTGGAAAGTGGCGACGAGGCACTGGAGCGTCTGGCGGAGGCGTGGAACGCGGGCAAGCCATTCGTCCTGGTTCTTACGGACATGCTGATGCCCAGGATGGACGGCTTCCACTTGGTCGAACAAGTCAGGCAACGGCCGGAATCGTCCGCTGCCGCCATCATGATGCTGACCTCGGCGGGCCACCGTGGGGATGCGGCGCGCTGCGAGAAATTGGGAGTAGCGGCGTACTTGTTGAAACCCATCCGGCAATCGGAATTGCGCGAGGCCATTTCTCGCGTGCTCGGAGCCCGCGGGCAGGAAGGCGCGGTTCCTCTGATCACCCGCTATTCCCTGCAGGAGACTCGCGGCCCCACGGCCTTCCTGCGCGTGCTGGTCGCGGAAGACAATCTGGTGAACCAGCAATTGGCGAAGCGGTTGCTCGAGAAGCGAGGACACCGCGTCGTTGTGGCCGCCAACGGTCGCGAAGCCCTCGCTGCCGTGGAGAAGGAAAATTTCGATCTGGTGTTGATGGACGTGCAGATGCCCGAGATGGATGGACTCGAGGCCACCGCAGCGATTCGGGAGAAGGAGAAGGACAACGGTGCGCGCCTCCCGGTGGTCGCGCTGACCGCGCATGCCATGAAAGGTGACCGCGAGCGCTGCCTGGCGGCCGGCATGGACGGCTACCTCTCCAAACCGATCCGCTCGCAGGAACTCGACAAAGTCTTGGACAGTTGCTTGATGCGGCGGGCGGAAGAGCAAACCGCGTCCTGACCGCGCTTCCTTGCGCCCCTGTTTTTCGGCGGATGTCGTTAACCTCTTTCTCATCCTCTGCTTCCCCTACGGCTTAAACCCTCCCAGCCGGTGAAGTCGGCTGACGACGGGCGTGAGTTGTGGCAGACTGAATGTTTCAAACCGGCCGACTGCAGACCGGCCGAGACGGCGCGCCGCTTCTGCTCGGAAATAGCGGACAATTGATTCGATGGACCCGCAACACGCACGCAACTTCTGCATCATCGCGCATATCGACCACGGCAAGTCCACGCTGGCGGACCGTCTGCTCGAGTTGACCGGCGCGCTGAGCAAGCGGGAAATGACCGCCCAGGTCCTGGACTCGATGGACCTCGAGCGCGAACACGGCATCACCATCAAAGCCAAGAGCATTCGCCTGCACTATCGGGCGCAGGACGGCGAAACCTACCGGCTGAACCTCATCGATACGCCGGGCCACGTGGACTTTTCCTACGAAGTGTCGCGGGCGCTTTCGGCCTGCGAGGGCGCGCTGCTCGTGGTGGACGCGAGCCAGGGCGTCGAGGCGCAGACAGTGGCGAACGCGTTTCTGGCGTCGCAGCACAACCTGACCATCATCCCGGTGATCAACAAGATCGACCTTCCTGCGGCCCAGCCGGATTACGTCAAAGAGCAGATTGAAAACGTGCTGGCGATTCCCGCGGCCGATGCGCTGCTGATCAGCGCGAAAAGCGGTCTCGGCGTCGACAAAGTTCTCGAGGCCATCGTGAAGCGCATTCCGGCGCCCCAAGGCGTCGCGGAGAATCCGCTGCAGGCGCTGATTTTTGACTCCTGGTTCGACCAGTATCGCGGCGCGGTGGTCCTGGTGCGCGTGATGGAAGGGCGCATCACCAAGCGCATGAAGGTGCGCCTCTGGGCGAATAACGAAGTGTACGAGGTCGAGGAACTCGGCGTGCTCACGCCGAAGCCGATCGCGCTCGAAGAGCTGGGGGCGGGCGACGTGGGCTTCGTGATGGCGAACATCAAGCGCGTGGCCGACGCGCGCGTGGGCGACACGATCACCGACGCCACGCGTCCGGCGCCGGCCCTGCCAGGCTTTGAAGCCATCAAGCCGATGGTTTTTGCGGGGCTGTATCCCGTGCTCGCCGATGATTACGAGCCGCTGCGCGACGCGCTCGGGAAGCTCCAATTGAACGACGCGGCGTTTTTCTACGAGCCGGAAAATTCGGTGGCGCTGGGGTTCGGCTTCCGCTGCGGATTCCTCGGCCTGTTGCACATGGAAATCGTGCAGGAGCGGCTGGAGCGCGAGTTCGGGCTGAATTTGATCACCACGGCGCCAAGCGTGCGCTACCGCATCACGCGCGCCACCGGTGAAGTTCTCGAAGTCGATAGCCCCACGAAATTCCCCAATCCCGGCGAGATCGAGACCATCGAAGAGCCCATCATCAAGGCCATGATCATCACCAATGAAGAATCCGTCGGCGGAATCTTGCAGCTCTGCCAGGAAAAACGCGGCGCGCAGAAGAATTTCGAGTATCTCTCGCCCACGCGCGTCATGCTCACCTACGAACTTCCGCTCAACGAAATCGTGCTCGACTTTTACGACCGGCTGAAAAGCATTTCGAGGGGGTACGCCTCGCTCGACTACCACCTGGCCGGATACAAGGAAGCCGACCTGGTCAAGCTCGACGTGCTCGTCGGAGGCGAGCCGGTGGACGCGCTGGCGCTGATCTGCCACCGCGAGCAGTCTTACGAGCGCGGGCGCGAACTCGTCTCGCGTTTGCGGAAACTGATTCCGCGGCAGATGTTCGAGGTGCCCATTCAGGCGGCCATCGGCAGCCGCGTGATCGCGCGGGAAACGGTCGCGGCGATGCGCAAAAACGTGCTGGCGAAATGCTACGGCGGAGACATCACGCGCAAGCGCAAGCTGCTCGAGAAACAAAAAGAAGGCAAGCGGCGGATGAAGCGCGTCGGCCAGGTGGACATCCCCCAGGAAGCGTTTCTCGCAGTTCTCAAGGTCGCCTCGACCGACAATTGAAAGAAGGATTGGCCGCAGAGGCACGGAGCCTGCAGAGAATCCATTTGTCCTGTAAGCCTCACGTTGATTCCTTCTTCTTGACTTCGGTGGTGAGGCGGCCGCGGGCGAGCTGCACCGAAACGGCATCGCCGAGGGAGACCTGGTCGGCGGAGCGGAGGACGGCGCCGGAGGCGTCGTAAGCGACGGCGTAGCCGCGTTCGAGGACGCGAAGCGGGTTGCGCTCCTCGAGCTGCAAACGCAGGCGCTCGAAGCGTTCGCGCTTGACGCGCAGGAAGCGCTCGGCGCGGCGGCCGAGGTCGGCCGAGCGTTTCTCGAGGCGCAGGCGCAGCGCGCCAATCTTCGCGCGAAAATCGAACGAGGCGATGCGAAGCTGTACGGCGGTGAAACGGCGGCGGGATTCGTCCAGGCGGGCCTGAAGTCCCATGGCCAGGCGCGAAGTGAATTCATCGGCGCGCTGGCGCGACTGGCGAAGCACATCGAGCGGCCGGCGAAAGCCGCGATGAGCGGCCAGCTCCTGCACGCGGTGCTTCCATTCGAGCAGGCGCATGCGGATGCGCGAGGCGAGGTCTTCGCGCAAGACGGCGATGTGGCGGTCGAATTCGCGGCGGGACTGCACCACGAGTTCGGCGGCGGCGGAGGGCGTCGAAGCGCGCACGTCGGCGACGAAGTCGGCGATGGTGAAGTCGGTTTCGTGGCCGATGCCGCTGATGACCGGGATCTCGGACGCGGAAATGGCGCGCGCGACGATCTCTTCGTTGAACGCCCAGAGGTCTTCGAGCGAGCCGCCACCGCGCGCCACAATGAGCACGTCGGCCAGCTCCTTGCTGTTGAAGAAGCGCACCGCGTCCACGATTTCCTTGGCGGCGCCTTCTCCCTGGACGCGCACCGGATAGACGGTGAGATGGACGTTGGGGAAACGGCGGCGAAGGATACGCACAACGTCCCGCACGGCGGCGCCGCGCGGCGAGGTGATGAGTCCAATGCGGCGCGGCAGGAGCGGCAGGGGCTTCTTGCGCGCCGGATCGAAGAGGCCCTCGGATTCGAGGCGCTTCTTGAGCTGCTCGAAGGCCAGCTGGAGCGCGCCGAGGCCGACCGGCTCGACGTGCTCGACGTAAATCTGATATTCGCCGCGGGCGTCGTAAACGCTGACCGAGCCGCGCACGGTGACGTGCAGGCCGTCCTCCGGACGGAACTTCAGCAGGCGAAGCTGATTGCGGAAGCAGACGCAACGAATCTGCGCGGCCTCGTCCTTGAGGGTGAAGTAAAGATGGCCGGACTGCGCCTCATGGCAATTGGAGATTTCGCCGTCCACCCAAATGTCGGTGAAGTTCTGCGCGAGAAGCTCGCGGATGCGCGTGGTGAGCTGGGAGACGGTCCAGACCTTGCGCTCGGGCAGGAGATTGAATTGGAGCTGTCCGGTCACGGATTTTTCACCTGCGAAAATGGGCGATCACCCAGAAGAGTAGCGAAAGCCCGACGCTCAGGACCAGGCAGGTGACGATCGGGAAGTAGATCGTGGTGTGCTCGCCGCGATGAACGATGTCCCCGGGGAGCTTTCCCAGGCGCAGCGGCAGTTTTGCACCGAAATAGAGCAGTGCGCCGAGCGCGGCGAGGATCGTGCCGAAGATCAGCAGCAGCCGTCCGAGTTCGCGGGCAGGTTCCACGCGACCCATTGTAGCCGAAGCGGACGCGGGGGCTTAGCGCGAAGGGGTCCCCGGCGGGTGGATCTGCAACAGGGCAAGCAAAGGGTAGGCTGTGGAAAAGTACCCGCGCCCCCCACCTTTTTTCGGATCTGCGGATTCTAAAGGGTCTTAAGTCCAATGTTTTGGATCTGCGCATTCCAAAGGACTTACAGGCGCGTTTTTCGGAACTGCGCATTCTAAAGGGGATACAGACAGACGTTAAACGTTTGAAGGTTAAAACGTTGGAACGTTCAGAAGAGGGCGCAGACAGTGGAGGGCGACTAGTCACAACCCATATTACCACAGGATGACTACGCTGTCAAGCGGTACTTAGTGGTTATTCGAATCGAATTGGGGCAAGTCAAGAAAAATGAGGCGGTTGCAGGGCAGTAAGAAGTTGAAACACGCTTTACGCATGGGCGCGAGGATGCCGCGGCTCCTCACCTGTAAGCGTCTATGAGCTTCACGGCTTCCTCTTTCTATGCAAATACACCCTGAACGCTATCCCAAGAATCACCGCGATGAGCAGCAGGCCAATGAAGAGGACAAATGGGAGGAACACCGTATCGCCGCGCCAGTTTTGTAGATAGAACCTACCTGTCAGTGCAGCCAAACCGACGAATGAAGAGAGGACGATGCCAATAACGACCCAGCCTGCCCTCGGCAAAGGCTCAAGTTCCTTTTTGGCTTTGCGGCTTCCCATGGAGGGGTTCAGGACAGACAAAGAACTCCTGTTTCACTCTACCTTCAAGGGAGCGGCAACCGAGCCGATGCGTCCGCTCAGGTTGTCGCGGGCAACAAAGCGGACCGTGTATTCCCCAGGAGCAAGGTCCAGGGCGCCTCTGTAGGCAACGCCGTTCTGGCGAATTACCGACACCTTCTCCGAAGTCAGATGAGCGTCAATTGTCCGGCCGACGGGTTGATCGGCCTGTTTGCCTGCGGGCGTCTTGGCCAGCGCTACGAATTCCAGCGCAATATGGTTATTGTCGGCCTCGTCGATCAGGACAGCATCTACCGCCAAGCGCATCTCATAATTCACATGCTTCTTGCCCGGCTCCTTGCCCGGTTCGACGCTGCCCCAACGCGCCACCAGCGCAAGCGATGTGAAATCCAAGGGCGACTGCAAAGCCGAGCCAAGGTCATTGTTGCGGCTGTTCTCGGGATCGACCGTGGCATTGGTCACAAAGAAGCCGCCGCGCGCACGCACTTGCGAGTTACCGCGCTTCACTTTGACCGCGAGCTTGCGCCAGCCAGACTTGGTATTCGACCGATCGAGATAGTAGCCAAGCATGTAGTATTGGGCAGAATCGCGAACGGCATCGCGAAAGCCCTCCACCAGATCGTTGGAGTTGTAATAGGCGCGGCCTCCGGTGGCGGACGCAAAGGTCTGGAAGGTCGCCTGGGTATCCAACTGTTTCCAGTTCATATTGCGCACATAGTTTCTCCCCGGGTTGCGCACGGAGGCGCCAGGCGTGTTCACTTGCAGCCCTTTGACGTCCAGGGGATAGAGTGCAATCTGCGCATCGTTCAGCAGTTGCCAGGTGTGTTCGTACATCGGCAGCACATCAGTGAGAGACTCGCGGCCGGGCGGAGCGAGCTGCATGGTGTTATCGCTCACGCTGAAGGGGAATCCGCCGCCCGCCCAGATCAGCGATTTGCGCCCAGGAAATCCCGCCAAGGCCTGCGATAACTGTTGCATTCCCTGCAAGGTGTAGGTAATGGCAAGGCGCTGCTCGAACGATTTAAAATTCAGTTCCGCGTCTTCGATCATGGTTTGGAGTCTGTTGGCTTCGCTTTGCACAGCGGCGGGATCAACACCGGCGCTGCCATCGGGGCTGGCAGATCCGGTCGCAGCTTCCACAACTTCCTCGCTGTCAACCATCTGGACCGCGTCGCCTTTTACTTTATGCAATGCCGCGACCAGGACGCGAGGATCGGTGGTGAAGTCATGGATCACGTGAATGCCGTTACGGGTCAGTGTGTAGAGACCTGTCGGCTCGCGCTGATCCACCGACTGCGTTAGATACTTGAGCAATTCCTGGCGCGCATACGCCTGATCCCAAAAGGGCGTGTTAATGAAGTCGAGCACGATGAGCGTAATGCGCCTGGCGGACTGCCCGCCCACTAGGGAATTGCTGAATTCATTCGGATTCCTGGGGCGCGACAAACGGCGCGCGTCGCTGGAGATTTCTTCGAACGTAGCAATCTTTTGTTCGACGCCGCTTTCAAGGACCGTGAAGTCCTCCTTCTTAAGTCCGCTGATGTGATTGCCGGACTTGTCGGTCACCAGCGCAGGGATCAGTACGAGTTCCGTGCGGGCGGTGAATTTGACTGGAGAGTTGTTCTCTTTGTTCTTGTCCTTTGCCAAGACAGCAATGGAGCAAGTCAAAGCGGCGATTACGGTGACGCAGCAGGAGAGCCTACGGCCAATCGACATTCCCATACGAAGACTCCCTTCTGATGGCGAAAAAGGGATGCCGGGCAATTCACGGTGCCGAGTGAGTACTAAAGAAAGCATTATATGCCAAGACCCAGCTAGGAGAGCGGGCAGGATGACCCACGCAGACCACCTGGAATCAACACTTAGAAGAAAAGGCGGGTGTCCCTCTGCTCGCCACTCGCCAGTCCCCACTGTCCTGTGCAATCATCTCGCGCGGGGGATTGAGCGGGCCCGGACGAAAAGGACGAGAACGACCAGAACGACGAGAAGGATGGAGCGTAAGGAGGCGCGATGACGGGCACGGAGTTCATCTCGGGGGTTGCATTGCGGGCTGTCCCAGTAATCCTGCTTTTGCTCGTGGCCGTGCACGGCGGCTGGGCGCAACAGCCGCCGGAGGGTGTCGTTTCGCCCGAGGTTCACCCGGACAGGCGCGTCACGTTCCGGCTCCTCGCTCCACACGCGAAGATCGTCGTACTGCAGTTGGAGGGCACGCCAATGCCCTTCGCCATGCAAAAGGACGATCAGGGCGTCTGGAGCGTGACGATCGGTCCGCTGGCGCCGGACTTCTACGGCTATTCGTTTATCGCCGATGGCGTCGCCTTGATTGACCCTCTGAATCAACTGATGAAGCCGAACCTAATCAGCACGCGGAGCGTGGTTCACGTGCCGGGTCCGGCTTCCCTGCCGTGGGAGGTGAACAACGTGCCGCACGGCACGATTCACCACCACTTCTACAAGTCAGGCATCGTGGGAGACGAGCGAGACTTCTACGTCTATACGCCGCCGGGCTACGATCCGCGGGCGAGACAGACCTACCCGGTGCTCTACCTGCTGCACGGATTCAGCGATGACGCGAGCGGGTGGATTTCCGTGGGGCGCGCGAACGTAATTCTCGACAATCTGATCGCGCAGGGAAAGGCCAAGCCGATGATCGTGGCCATGCCGCTCGGCTACGGCGCGCCGGAGATACTCTCCTTCGGCTGGAAAGCGTTCGAGCATGACGACGTCCGCGAGCGAAACTACGCCAAGTTCCGGGAAGCGCTGCTGGCGGAAGTAATCCCGCAGGTCGAAGCGGCTTATCTGGTGGCCAAAGACCGTAATTCGCGGGCGATTGTGGGACTTTCGATGGGCGGCGGCGAGTCGTTATTGACCGGCCTGAATACTGTGGACAAGTTTGCCTGGATTGGCGGGTTCAGTTCGGCGCGGCTTGCCAAGGAGGACTTCAACACCGATTTTCCTGCGCTCGACGCGAAAGCGAATCAGCAATTGCGCCTGCTGTGGATCGCTTGCGGAACGGATGACGAATTGATCGAGAGAAACCGCAAGTTGCGCGCGTGGCTGGCGTCCAAGGGAGTGCAGCACGTGGATATCGAGACGCCGGGCGCGCACACGTGGATGGTCTGGCGGCGGAATCTGGCTGAATTCGTTTCGCTGCTGTTCCGGTGATTGTTCTGGTGGTTTTTCAGATAAGGGCCCCGCGGCAGGAGCCCGCTGCCTCAGGAATTCCAAGCGACCGGGGGCATCTGCTTCTTGCGGTTCTGCCACTCCTCGCCAGACAGGACTCGCGGCGCAATTTCGACCAATCGCGGAGACAGTTTGAAAAGGGTGACGGGACTCCACGGGCTCCCATCGCGCGTCCGCAGGGCCCGCGCATTGAGTGCTTCAGCCATGCGAGGAAAGGAGAAGTCCTGGACGACCATCTCCGCAAACAACTGGAGAATCTGCATCTCTGATGGGTTTTCCTCCAAGTGCCGGCAATCGAGGGCAACCCTCATGCCGAAGGGGATCTCCTCGGTAACTGTGGCCCGTTCCGATTCGCGCTCCCATTCCACAGCGACCAGGCGCCACCCGGCGTCGCCCTTCTCTTTGAGGTATTCCGGACTCGGCCAGCCGGAGAGATCTTCTCGAATCCGCTCGGTGTTCTTCACAAGCGCCTCCTGGAACTTTCCACTGGAACGAGCAGGGAGACTCGCCCACGCTGAGGTGAGCAGGTCGTGTGCCGCTCGTGGCGAGGGTGGAACTGACACACGATTCAAGGCTTACGGCGAGCGAGCGCCGGGAGTTCGCCAAGCGACTGTCCGGACGTGGGATGCCTGTGTCGCGCTGCCGGACACCTCAGGAGCAGTGACGAGTGGCGAGTAGCGAGTAGCGAGTGCGGAGAAGACAATCGGCACCAAAAATGCTCCTATTCGCTAAATGACGGGCAATCGCTGGGAGGAAAAGGGACGAAGGAAGGCAGAGATTACACAGAGCCGACCGGTCAAGCTCATGCAATTGATTGAAGACACGATTCTTACGCCGTAACCAGAATGGCACAAAGGTTGCGGAGCGTGGTAGACAACGAGGGGAGTGGGCGTACAGTTCCACAAAGGGAAACAGTGCCAGCACAGTCGCTAAAGGAGCTTCCGGGCGTGACCCAGCCAAGCCAGCGACGATCACCGCGCATTCGTTTGCAGGTGCCGGTATTCATCCGGGCGAGCGATGAGGGGGGAGATTTTCTGGAGCTGGCGAGAACGATCAATATCAGTTGTCACGGCGCTTGCATCGCCTCTGCGCATTTTGTTCGTGCTGAACAGGTCGTTCACCTCACAATTCCTGCTCCAACCCCATTGGCGTCGGCCTTGATACCGTCGGGGACGCCTCCGATTACCGCGCGTGTGAGAAGCCACCAAACGGCCGGGGACCTTCATCTGCTTGGCGTAGAATTCCTGAAGCCGCTCGAGTAGGGCAATTCGAGCAAGCCTTCACCGAAACCGTTGCGGACGAGCCCGAGACAGGTAACTACGGACCGCGGCGGGTTGCCCCGCCCAGCCCGGCTATTGCGGCGCCTTGTCGTTTGGCGAGGGACCGCCCGTGGCGTCGGCCGCCGCCGGTTTGGCGAACAGCGCATCGTCAATGACGGCATTGGGCGCGAACTCCTCCACATGCAGGACGACCGTGGCCATCGGCGTTACGACCCGCATCGTGGACGGAAGCTTCACGCCGGTGCCAGGCACTTCCTTGTAGTCATCGAAGTAGCTTTGCGACGGGGGATTCCCGCCGACGCCCTTTTCATCGTCCATGCGGACCCGCAGGCCGCTCTGCTTGTCGAAGTACATCTTGCGCGCTGCGCCATCGGCAGTCGCCGCGCGGATCACGTAGGCGCCACGGTCGTTGACATCCTCCTCGCCAAGATAGGTGATGTGCGGATAGAGTTCCCTGAACTTCAGCTCCCCGTAGAATTCCGCATCGCGCTTCGTCTGGCTCAATTCCTCACCGGACAAGTCCTGCAAACCTTGCCCGGGCAGATCTTTCCAGCCTTGCTGGCCGTCAAAGCCTTGCCGGACAACGATGGCGCCGCCCGGCGTAGATAGAGTGATTGTCTGAGCCGACTTATTCGGCGCTTTTGCCAGGAATTCAAAGGCCCCCGTCACGTCGGCGCCGCTAATCTCGGCTGCGCCCTTGGCGCGGAGCGATGTGAGTTTCTTCCAAGCCTCGCGGCCGCCGGTGGCGCGGATGGAGCGTTCGAGGATTTCGTCAATGCTCGGCGCGGGCTTGGCAGCGGGCTGAGCCGTCGCTTGTGCCGCGGCCTGCGCTGCCGCCGGCGGAGGGCTCATCGCGCTGAGCGCCAGCAAGACCAGCAACCCCAACAAAACGACCAAGGACCTTTTCATGACCGCCTCCGTCAGCGATGTTGCAGCAGCGCGGGCACTGCGTCAACTCTCGGCCGCGTTGACCTGTCTGCTCCCTCCGCCTAAGATTGCTGAAGCGGATGCGGAGACGCAGTTGTGACAGACGATGTTTGAGAACCTCACCGAGAAGCTGCAACGCGTTTTCAAGAACCTGCGCGGGCAGGGGAAGCTCACGGAAGAGCACCTGGACCTAGCGCTCGGGCAGATCCGCGAAGCCTTGCTGGAAGGCGACGTGGCCCTCAGCGTGGCCGACGAGCTGCTCGCCAATATTCGCAGCAGAGCGCTCGGCAGTGAGGTCATGCTGCAGCTTTCTCCCGACCAGCAAGTGGTGAAGATCGTCCGCGATGAGTTGCTGGCTCTTCTGGGCAAACACGCCAAGGCTGCGTTTAGCTCGCGTCCGCCGTCGGTCTGGTTGCTCGTGGGCTTGCAGGGCTCCGGCAAGACCACCACGACCGGCAAGCTCGCCAAGTGGCTCTCGCAAACAGGACATCGGCCCCTGGTGGTTTCCACCGACGTGTATCGCCCCGCCGCGCGCGAACAGCTCGCCCAAGTCGCAAAGGCCATCAGTCTGCCGTGCTGGCCCGGCGCCGGAACCGACAAGCCACTCGAAATCGTCCGCGGGGCGATTCGTGAGGCGAAGCTTTCGGCCTACGACGTGATCCTGGTGGACACCGCCGGCCGGCTGCACCTGGACGATGAGCTGATGAACGAGCTTTCGCTCCTCAAGCGCGAGCTCACTCCCTCCGAGATTCTTTTCGTGGC
Organism: Candidatus Acidiferrales bacterium; assembly: GCA_049514555.1. Classification (GTDB taxonomy): domain Bacteria; phylum Acidobacteriota; class Terriglobia; order Acidiferrales; family UBA7541; genus JBEKUY01. The sequence continues at coordinate 207,131 of JBEKUY010000002.1, read as the reverse complement.
CGACGCGATGATCGGGCAGGATGCGGTGCGCTCGGCGGGGGAGTTTCACCGGCGGTTGGGACTCTCGGGTGTGGTGCTCACGAAACTCGATGGCGACGCACGAGGAGGCGCGGCGCTCTCGATCGGCAAGGTCACCGGCGCTCCGGTGAAATTCGTGGGCGTGGGCGAGAAATACGACGCGCTGGAAGCCTTCTACCCCGAACGCATCGTGTCGCGCGTGCTGGGGATGGGCGACATCCTTTCGCTCATCGAGCGCGCGGAGCAGACCGTGGACAAGAAGTCCGCCGCGGAGCTCGAACGCAAGCTCCGGCGCGAGGAGTTCACGCTGGAGGATTTCCGCGACCAGTTGCGCCAGATCCGGAAGATGGGCAGCCTCGAGCAGCTCATGGGCATGCTCCCCAAGATGGGTCCGCTCGCCAATCTCCCCAAAGACACCACGGTGGACGAAAAGCGCTTGCAGCGCGTGGAAGCGATCATCAACTCGATGACCGCCGAAGAGCGCGGGGATCACAACGTGATCGACGGCAAGCGTCGCAAGCGCATCGCCCGGGGAAGCGGAACCTCGGTGCAGGAAGTGAACCAGGTCCTCAAGCAATACCAGCAGATGCGCCAGATGATGAAGCAATACGGCTCGATGGCCCGCATGGGCAAGCTTCGCGGTCTGGGCAAGCTGGCGGGGCTGTCGTAGGCGGATTCCCCCAGGTGCCCTGGCCCTGTATAATGCTGCAAAGGAGGTATTGCTGAGTGCTGACGATCCGTCTGGCGAGAATTGGGAAGAAGAAGAAGCCCTTTTACCGAGTCGTGGTGATCGAGAGGACGCGGGCGCGCGACGGCCGCTTTGTGGAGAACGTGGGCACGTACGATCCGCTGAAGAAGCCCGCGGATATCAAGCTGAACGCCGACCGCATCAAGCACTGGCTCGGACGCGGCGCGCAGCCAAGCGACACCGTCCGCAGCTTCCTCCGTCGCCAGAAGATCGCCTAGATATCCAGCCCGCCGAGTATGCGTAGGGGCGCGTTCGGGCGTGCAGCAGCCGGAACGCCGCGCACAAGTTCCCGCGGAGAAGAGCGAAACGTGGAGGCGCCCGGTGAAAGAGCTGGTTGAGGCGATGGCCAAAGCGCTTGTGGATCATCCCGAGGCAGTGCAGGTGAAGTCCGTCGATGGGCAGCAGGTCGTGGTGATCGAGCTGCGCGTGCATCCCGAGGACCTCGGCAAGGTCATCGGCCGCCAGGGCCGCACCGCCAAGGCCATGCGCACCATTCTCGGCGCCGCGGGCATGAAGCTGCGCAAGCGGCTCACCCTCGAAATCCTCGAATAGTGTCAGACGCCAGCGCTTACGTTTCTCTCGCGCGGATTCTGCGGCCCCGCGGCGTGCGGGGCGAAGTGGCCGCAGAAATCCTCACCGATTTTCCCGAACGGCTTACGGCCCTGCGCAACGTGTTTCTTTGCGGCGATTCTCCACCGCGTCCGGCGCGCGTTTTGCGATGTTGGCTGAGTCCCAGCCGCGGCGGGCAGGCCATATTTCTGTTTGAAGGCTGCGATTCGGTGGCTGCCGCAGAGAAGCTGCGCGGGCTCGAGGTGCAGGTGCCGCTAGCCGAGAGAGTCGCGCTGCCAGCGGGGCGCTACTACGTCAGCGATTTGATTGGCTGCGAAGTACACGAGCGCGGCGCGGCGGGCGCCGGCAAGGCGGCGCTTGGAATCGTGCGCGACGTGCAGTTTGCCGGAACGCCGCTGCTGGTTGTGGAGACGCCGGCGGAGTCGTCCAAAGCGCGGCGCGGGGAAATACTCATTCCGATGGCTGAAGAAATCTGCACGCGGATTGATACGGCCGCGCGGGTGATCGAGGTTCTCCTACCCGAGGGTCTGCGCGAATTGAATGAAGCTGGCTGAGCACACGTGCGTCAAGAGCGAAATGATCGGCGGTGGGCGGACTTCAGGTGAGCGTGTTAATCAAACATCTGATTCAGGTCAGCTTGAAACTATCGGATGAGCTAACGCCATCCAGGATGCTTGCAGTTCTGGCCTTCTTTGAATTCACTTGCAACAAGTTCGCTTCCCCAGATCTTGTTTCCGGCTCTCCTGGGGTGCTGACGAAAGTGCTCATTTCGCTCCATGAAATATTGGTCGATTGCCACTTTGGCCTGGTCTACGGACTGATAATCGCTGTTGTGAATTATGGCGGTGGCCATTCCACTAAAAACTGATTCGATCACGTTCAAGAACTGGGCCCTGGCTGGCAACGGTGCGAGCCTTACAGCAGGCACGAGGTGTCGCTTTCTATGGTGGTACTCGTTGACTTCCCCTACTCTCGCAAGGAACTGCTTGGAAGCGTGCCATGACGCGGCATCCCAAGAGAAATAGATCTGCTTGCAGCCGGAGTATTTCGCAGTGAGAATGTCTAGCAACTTAATCATTTCCTGGGAGTTCTTTTTCTCCGAATAGAAATGCGTGACTTGGTTTGTTGACAATTCAAGCGCAGCCGTGACGATGAGAACTCCTTTTGAGGGCTGCCATTGTGGAATCGTCGGATACTCACTAGCTGCCACCAATCTTCTACCGCCCGTCTTCTTCACTGAAAAAGGGCCGAACTCGTCTATCGAAAAGAACCTGTCTTCGGGTCCGAGCCGAGAAAGAACGCTTGTTATTCTCTTCAGTTTGTCCTTGTAGTGGGGATCATTGCTGGTCAGAACTTCCTTTGCCTTCCTGAATCTGTATCCGGCATTCTTGATTATCTTCGAGACAGTGTTGTGACCAACCCTATAGCCTCTTGCCGCCATGACCCTGCCAAGGAGCTTCGTAGTCCAGGTTGTCCTATTGATCCCGTATTGTGCTGGCGGGCAATGAAGCGTCGAGATGAGTGTTTCTCTGTAGTTCGGATCCTCTGCCTTTCTTACCTTGGATCGTGGTCGATTCCGGTAATATAAGCTTGAGCGACTGATCGACAGCGCGCTCGCCACCAGCGTCGGTTCGTAGCCTTGCTTCACCAATTCTCTTGCTTGGGCGTGAAGTACCCGGCAACTCCCGGCAGTAACCTTTCTGAGGACCTCCGGCTTGAGAGCCTGTTTCTCACTGGCGCGCCCCATCTGTCGGATGCGTTGATCTTTGACGGTATCGGGTACCACTGTCACTCTCTGCCGAGCTCCATCCTTCCAGCGATAGAAGAGTGTCGGAGCAACCCCATACCGGCGACACGTCTCCGAGACGTTCCCGTTCTTGATTCCTTCCTGCACGATCTGCCACTTCTCTTGTGGGGTTCGGTCTACGCGTGGTTTCCTGCCCATGCTACCTCCTGTTGGAAGCCCCGATCTTATCTAACTGAGATCGCCAGTCTCAGCGGGGAGCACTACCAAATGATCTCCGAGCTTGCCTGAAACAACCCTTTGTGTTTTGATTCTGCGGCATAAAGCATGTTCTCCCGGCACTTGGAAGCGCGAAAACCCATCGCTTAAGAGGGCACAGCCATGAACGGATCGGGCCAGAAGTTGTCCATGAGGGAAAAGATGGCGTACGGCTTCGGGGATGCGGCCTCGAACCTGTTTTGGAAGACGTTCACGGTGTTTCTCCCCAATTTCTATACAGATGTGTTCGGTTTGGCCACCGGCGCGATGGGAACGATGATGCTGGTCACGCGGATCTGGGACACGGGGTTCGATCCGTTCCTGGGAGTGCTCGCCGACCGGACGAATACGCGCTGGGGGAAGTTCCGCCCGTACCTGCTCTGGATGTCGGTGCCCTTCGGCTTCTTCGGTGTGCTGATGTTTATCACCCCTCACCTTACCCTCGGCGGGAAACTCCTTTACGCGTATCTGACCTACACACTCATGATGCTGGCGTATTCAGCGATCAACGTGCCGTACGGAGCACTGATGGCGGTGATCTCGCCCGATTCGCAGGTGCGCACGAGCGTCGCCTCCTACCGCTTCCGCTTCGCCTTTGGCGGCAGTTTGGTCGTCATGCTCACGATGAATCCCCTGTTGCAGTATTTGGGGAAAGGAAAAGGACATAGTCTGCAGGAAACGATGCAATACGCCTACCCGCGGGCTATGACGGTGTGGGCCGTACTCGCCGTGCTGCTGTTCGTGGGTTGCTTCGCCTGGACGAAGGAACGGGTCAAGCCGCTGAAGAGCCAGCAGACGAGCTTGGGAAAGGATGTGAAGGATCTCTTCCACAACGCGCCCTGGTTATTCGTGGTGGCGGCGGGGCTTTTCACGCAGATCATGACGAGCCTGCGCGACGGCACGATTGTGTACTACTTCAAGTACTACGTGGGCAGCTACGGAACCTCCGCGAATGCATGCGTTGCGCACGGCACGGGGCTGACGTACTGGCTGACTTTCCTGCTGTGCTATGTGAAGAAGTACGATCTCCTGTCGATCTTCCTGGGCACCGGCATGATTTGCTCGCTCTTGGGAGTTGTGCTGATCCCCGGGGTGACCAAGGTACTGGGCCGGAAGCGCGCGTACATGCTGCTTCTGAGCACATCGATGGTGTTGCACGTCCTATCGTTCTGGGTGGGTCCCTCGCAATTGAAACTGATGTTTTTCTGGCACATTCTGATCAACGTGATCACCGGGCCGACCATGGTCATTATCTGGGCGATGTTCGCCGACACGGTGGATTACTCCGAATGGAAGACCGGACGGCGGGCGACGGGCTTGGTTTTCTCAGCGGCCAGCATGTCGCAGAAGCTCGGCTGGGCTCTCGCCGGAGCGCTCAACGGGTGGGTTTTGTGGCTCTTCGGATACAAGGCCAATCTGTTGCAGAGCACGCACAGCCTGACCGGGATTCGGGTGATGATGAGCTTCATTCCCGCCGCCGCGGCTCTCGTGAGTTTCGCGCTGGCGTCTCGCTACCCGTTGGACGAGAACACGATCAAGACGATGGGAGCCGAACTCGGCGCGAAGCGGGCGGCCGAAGTTCAGCCGGCTTCTTAGAGATGTCTCCGCAGGGCTAGCTCGAGGGCCTCGCGCACTCTATGGATCAGCCTCTCCGGGCTGATAACTTCAAGAAGGAAGTGCTTCTCGTATGCAATACGGCCATTTTGACGATCGAAACAAAGAGTACGTGATCACCCGCCCGGACACTCCGCGTTCCTGGAGCAACTACCTGGGCAGCACCGAGTACGGCGCGATCATCACGAATAATGCGGGCGGCTACAGCTTCTACAAATCAGCCGCGCAGGGGCGATTTGTCCGCATACGGTTCAACTCGTTGCCGCTGGACCAGCCGGGGCGCTACATCTACTTGCACGATCACGAGAGCAAGGACTTCTGGTCTGCTTCGTGGCAGCCGGTTGGCAAACCGTTGAGTCAGTACAAATCAGAATGCCGGCATGGCACGGCGTATACGGTGATTTCTTCGGAGTACGCGGGAATACGGACGGAGACCACGTACTTCGTGCCGCTCGGCAAGAACTTCGAATGCTGGCACGTGAAGATAACGAACCTGAGCCAGAAGCCGCGGCAGTTGAGCGCGTTTACGTTCGTGGAATATGGGGCGAACTGGAACGTGGGAGACGATCTGGGGAATCTGCAATACAGCCAGTTCATCGTGAAGATGGACGTGGCGGGCAACCTCATCGATCACGGCTCGAACGTGAATCTTCCTTACATGCCCGACGATTTCGAGGAGAAGGACCAGGGGCGGCACACATTTTTGGCGCTCGTGGGCGCGGACGTCGCGGGCTACGACACGGACCGCGATGCTTTTCTCGGGCGGTACCGAACCTACGCCAATCCCGTCGCGGTGGAGCGGGGGCAATGCAGCAACTCGTTGGGCGTGGGAGACAATGCCTGCGGCACTCTTCAGAGCAAGATCCAACTGAAACCCGGCGAAACGAAAGAATTGCTGGTCTTGATGGGCGTCGGATCGGCGCGGGATGCGGGGAAACGAGCCGCCGCCGAATTCAGCAACATGGAAACGGTGGGGAAGGAACTGGCCAAGTTGAAGGAGTACTGGCACGGGCGCATCGCCGGAATGACCGTGGAGACGCCCGACGCGGAATTGAACAGCATGCTGAACATGTGGAGTCCCTTCAACTGCCTGATGACCTACGCGTGGTCGCGAGCGGCGAGTCTGATCTATGCAGGGGAGCGGGATGGGCTGGGATATCGGGATACCGTCCAGGACATCTTGGGGGTCTTGCACGCGATTCCGGAGGAGGCGCGGCAGAGGCTGGAGTTGATGATCACGGGGCAAGTGTCCACGGGCGGAGCGATGCCGGTGGTCAAACAGTTTTCCCATAAGCCGGGGCGCGAAACTCCGCCACGCGAGGAAGAATACCGCTCCGACGATTGCCTGTGGCTCTTCAACACGATTCCCGCGTACGTGAAAGAGACCGGAGACATCAGCTTCTACAAGAAGGTCTTGCCCTACGCGGACAAAGGGGAAGCCAACGTACTCGGCCATCTGAAGCGGGCACTGGAATTCAATCTGGCACGCACGGGGCCACATGGCTTGCCCAGCGGTCTTTTTGCCGACTGGAATGACTGCATTCGATTGGGCAAGGGCGGCGAATCGGTCTTTGTTGCGTTTCAGGTGCGCTTCGGTCTCGCCGCGTTCATCGAGGTGTGCCGGTTGCTGGGAGAGAGGAGCGAAGAGGAGTGGGCGAAAAAGGAGCTAACTGCTCTCGATGGCAAACTCGAAAAGGCGGCGTGGGACGGCAAATGGTACATGCGCGCGTATCGAGCGGATGGAATGAAGTTCGGGTCGAACGAAAGTCCGGAAGGAAAGATTTTCCTTAGCCCGCAATCGTGGTCGGTGATCAGCGGGCATGCCAGCGCGGAGCGGGCGAAGCAATCCATGCAGGCGGCGGAAGAGTGGCTGCGCACCGAGTATGGATTGATGATCTGCGCCCCGGCGTATACCACACAAACTGATTTTCGCGTGATGAAGGCCACACTGTTCAACCCGGGAATGAAAGAGAATGCCAGTATCTTCACGCATATCCAGGGATGGGCCGTCATCGCGGAAGCGCTATTAGGGCATGGCGACCGGGCCTATGAGTACTTCCGGGCCTATCTGCCCGCGGCTTATAACCAGCGAGCGGAAGTTCGGCAGATCGAGCCGTACGTCTATTGCCAGTTCACGCACAGCAAGTACAGTCCGCGATTCGGCGCGTCGCGCGTACCCTGGCTGTCCGGCTCGGCCACGTGGTCGTACTTCGCGATCACGCAATACATCCTGGGACTTCAGCCGGATTATGAGGGATTGCGAATCGACCCTTGCATCCCCTCGGCTTGGAAGGACCTGAAGGTGACGCGGATGTTCCGCGGCAAGAAGCTGGCGATTGAAATCAAGAATCCGGCGGGCGCGCAAAAGGGCGTGAAGAAAGTCACGCTCAATGGCGAAGCGCTCGAAGGGAACTTCATCTCTGTAGGCAAGATGAAAGCAGAGAATCGCGTTATCGTGGAGATGGGGTAAGGGTCCAGCGAAAAAAGCAATCGCCGCATTTGAGTTTGGGTTCCGTGCGCGATACGCATTGCAGCGAGGAGCCGTCTTAGCGGTCGCGGCTCATCGTGGAATCAGAGAGTCTCAATCCACAGCAGTCACCAGTGAGCGTCACCTTACCTCGATGGTGGTGACGCTCAGCGCGGGAAGCGTGACCGTCAACGATGAGCCACTTACGGGCATCGTTCCGATAGACACGGGGTGAACCGGGCTCTGCCCCTGGGCGGAAGCCGCCGTGGCCTGATACAGGTAAGCGGTGCCGGCAAGAGACAGGCCGTTGATCGCCATCACCTGCGAGGACGTGGAGCGATTGATGGCCACGAAGACGAACCGACCCGGTGTGGTGCTGTCCGAACTCGCGTAAACGGCCACGTTCGCTACGTTGCTGGAGGTCGCCTTTATCGAAGTGTCTCCGAAACAAGCGTTCGCGCCGTCGAAGCCGCGGAACATCCGGAAGCCAGCCATGGTGTAGGAATAGGTGCCGCTCGGCGGCCAGAAGGTGGCCGCGAAGAGGCCTTGGGCGCCGAAGATGCCGAGGTTGTCGGCCTGGGCGATGGTTCCCGCGATGTGGCTGAAGCCGCCGTTCTCATACTCAGTGATGGCGATCTGCATGCCGGGGAATTCGGCGTTAATCTTGGTTTGGAGATGCCCAAGGATGTTGATGGGACCGCCCGTCACGTCCTGGGTAATCCAGGATGACTCCGTATAAGCGGGATCCCAAAGGCTGCGGGGGCTTTGAACAATAGCCTGCACTTGGTCGGGGGATAGGCTTGAGCCACTCAGTCCAGTAACCCTATTGCCATTGGCATCGGTAGCTTCCGAATACCAGTGGAAGTCGTAGACGTCCACCAAGGGTTTGCCATAAGCGTCAGAAGCGGTCTTGATGGCGGGCAAGTACTTGTCTGGGAACCAGTTCGCCCCGTTCGGCGTGGCATTCAATTCCCCTTGCCAATCGTAGATACCTTCAAATCCGTAGTGTACGGGCCCAAAGATTACGACATTGGGGAATTGGTCCTTCAAGGCCTTGGTGAGCGTGATGGTATTGGCGATATAGGTGTCCGACGAAACGGGGTTCGGCCCCTGAACCTCCAAGTGGGTCGAGTTCCAGAGTTCCGGCTTGTTGTCCAAGCTCACGAAGGTGGGATGTGCCGGGCTGGCCCCGAAGATGTTCGCCCCCGCAAACTTCTGGTCCAGCGCCCAAAGGAACTCGTCCATGTACACGTAGGCGTCCGTCGTGGGGGGATTGATTGTGAACGCCAGGCTGGATTTCGTGCTCTTCTTGTCGACCACGGTCTTGAAGCGTGTCATGTCGGGCGGATTCGTTACGCTGACATTGCCGTTCGCATCGGCGGACACCAAGCCCTGGAGCTGGATGGTCATCAAACTCGCTAGGCCGAGGCTCTGATCATCAGCAATGACGCTGCGTACCGCCTCGGCTGGGACAGTGCTGCTGCTCAGGTAGTTGTCGTTGCTGTAGGGGCCCCAGTCGCTGCCGGCGTTGGAGTAGTTGTTCTCCCAATTGTAAGCCGTCCAGCGGTTGCCTCCCATGCGGTCCAGTGTGAGCAGTGGCGGAGCATCGGTATTCCCGGAGTAGAAATTGGTGCCGTAGATATATGGCGATATTGGCTTGGTCGTGGTGGGATCAATGGTAATCGTGACGTCAGCGGTGGACACCGGATTCACAGTCAAAGTGGCCGGGTTACTGGTCACGCTGCCGGCCGTGTTGGTCACGGTGACGGTGAACGTTGATCCGCTGTCTGAAAGCGCGGTTGCGGGAGTCGTGTAGGAAGCAGAAGTTGGCGAGCCGGTGGCCGTGCTGCCGTTCTTTTTCCATAGGTAGCTCAACGGCGCGGTGCCGCTGGCCACAACGCTGAACGTAGCGGTCTGCCCAACGGTCACTGTCTGACTCTGCGGCTGCGTTGTGATCGTCGGCGCCACCAGAGCTGCGTTCACGGTAAGTGTTGCGGCATTGCTGGTCACGTTGCCGGCGGAATTGGTGACGGTTACGGTGAACGTGGCCCCGTTGTCACCGAGGACCGTGGCCGGCGTCGTGTACGAAGCGGAAGTTGCCGAGCCGGGGGCCGTACTGCCGTTCTTCTTCCAAAGGTAGCTAAACGGCGCGGTGCCGCTCGCGGCCACGCTAAAGGTCGCTGTCTGGCCCACCGTGACGGTCTGGTTCAGCGGCTGCGTGGCGATCGTGGGGGCCACAGCAGTGGCGCCACTGCCGGTACTGACCATGATGCTCGACGCATTCACAGGCTCGAAATCAGCCAGAGTGAGACTGGTGAGGCACTGTAGATCGTTGTCGTTCCAGCGAGCGTCTGGAGTGCCGATCAGGCCTCCGCTGATTCCGTTATCGGCGAGGATGATCCCATAGTTTCGAAATGCTGTGATGATGATGGCCGCCTGCGGACTGGAAGAGGCGCAAGCAGGGGTTGCTACAGAAGCTTTGAGCCGGTAGATCTCGCCAGCCGGGCCAGTCATGGTGCAGCTTGCCGGTGGAGAAGATTGCGAAATCAGGTTTCCGGTGGGAATGGAACTTCCTCCCGCGGCCGTGCAGCTTCCCACGCCCGCCGTTTCTGTAGCAGGCCAGACCCAATAATTCAGCATGTGGTTGAGCGTGAATCTCGTAGGATGGCGGACCGTGCCGTTCGGCGAGGTTGGCGTGCCCGCACCAATCACTTCATCGGCGTTGACGAGCAGCGGCGCTATAGGAAGTCCTGCCGCATCGGATGTTCCCTGCCCCTGCGGCGTCAGGGCATCCGAAGACACATCCGGCCACAGTGCGTTCGAAGAGTCGGTCCAGGGGCCGCCCTGATATATTCCCTGCCACATCTCGTATAGGGCAGGCTTGTTTCCGCCGCCCGGCTCCAGATAAACGAGAACGTGCCGGTCTCCCGTCGAGATGCTGGTGCCTTCCACCGGAGCATTCGCCGGGATTGGGCCAGATGTAAAGTAGGACTGGTACACAGTGGTCGAAACCGAAACGTTCGGTTGGTTGTAAGGAACCTCAATCGCTGGAATCCCGTTCGGGAACGGCGCGCCAGAAGTGTTGCCGAAAAATGGCTTGATCGTCGCTGACAAGTAGCCGCTGTAGATAGGTGCGGCGGGGGAAGTATCTACGGGCAATCCGGTACTAGTGGCGTCCACTCGATGGTGAAAAATGGAATCTGCCGGAAAGACGTTTGCCAAGAACGAGTTGTTGCCGTTGATCGCGAAGTTGATCTGCCGGGTGGCCTGAGCATTCGCCGAATCTCTAACTATAAATTCAGGGCTGTATGCGCCTTGTCCGCCGATCTGTGGACTGCTGACCACCCCTGAACTTGCGTTCAGAGACATTCCTTCGGGTAGTGGCGGAAAGTTCCCACTCGTGTCTACGGAAAACGTGTAGGGCGGAGTGCCGTCGTTCGCCGATATCGTGCAGCCCGCGTAAGCTGCGCCCTGCGTTCCTCCCGGACAGGAAGTGGTCGTAATCGTTAGCGACCCACCCGTGTTTACGGTGACCATTGCCGTTGCGGTCGTCGAGCCGCCCGTGCTCGTGGCTGTCAACGTGTAGGTCGTCGTTACCGTGGGGCTTACGCTGGTTGAACCACTCGCAGACGTGGACGTGAACGTTCCGGGCGTGATTGCAATGCTTGTCGCTCCGGATGTTACCCAGCTAAGAGTGCTGCTGGAACCCGAATTGATGGCGGTGGGGTTCGCTGTGAAGGAGGTGACGGTGGGTATTGCCGGGCTCACCGTGACGGTACAGTTGTTCGACGTGACGTTCGATCCGTCGGTGGAGTGAGCAGTGATAGTGACAGTTCCAGCCTTCACTCCGCTGACTAAGCCAGCAGCGCTGACGGTGGCGGTGGTGGTGTCGCTGGAGGTCCAGCTCAGTGTCTTGTTCGTGGCGTTAGCGGGCAGCACCGTGGCGGTCAGAGTAGTCGTCGAACCTGCCGTGACTGATGCCGTGGACGGGATGGAAATGCTAGTCACCAGCACGGTGGCCGCGTTGACTGTGAAACTCTGCGAGACCGGAGTAGCTGCGGCGTAGGTGCTGTTGCCCGGCTGCGTGGCCTGAATCGTGCAAGTGCCAGAGGCGATAAACGTAGCCGTGGTGCCGTTGACCGTGCAGACGCTCGTGGTGGTCGAAGCGAAAGATACCGTCAGGCCGGAACTGGCGGTGGCGGAAAGCGTCAATGGCCTGCCAACGGTCTGCACCCCCGGATTGTTGAAGGTGATCGTCTGCGGCGTCAGGCTGGCCGCGTTCACGGTGAGTGTCGCGGCGCTGCTGGTCACACTTCCCGTGCTATTGCTGACCGTCACGGTGAAGCTCGCGCCGTTGTCCCCCATAACCGTCGCCGCGGTCGTGTACGAACTGGACGTTGCTCCGCCCATCGCCGTGGCATTCTTCTTCCACTGATAGCTCAATGGAGCAGTTCCACTGGCGACGACGGTGAAGGTGGCCGTTTGTCCGACGGTCACGGTCTGGTTCTGGGGCTGCGTTGTGATCGCCGGCGCCACCGGCGGCGGATTCCCCCCTCCGCCGGATTGAAGACCGCCGCAACTCGCCAACAAGAGTCCAATCGTGGCAAATAACAGCCCACGCTTCACGGTCTTCGCACTCGTGGGGTGCTCTCTCATGTGAACCTCCCCGTGCTAGCGGACCATGTCAGGCCCAGCCTGGCGCTTCCCGCGCGCAATCTATTGAAAAGAGAGGGACCTAGTTCCGTCCGCGGCCGTAGCGATTATAGGGACGCCTCAAAGTGTGGTGCTATTGCCCGAAAGGCCAGTTTTTGGCCAGGCAGGATCGTGCAGTTGGAAGCGCCAGGCGTCGAGAGAGCCCGTATCTCAATGACAGGCTTGGCGTTCTTCGCTAGACTGGGTGCAATATGCGGTTCGACCTGGTCACTATCTTCCCGGAGTTTTTCAGTGGGCCGCTGGACTACGGCGTTCTCCGCCGTGCCCGCGAGAGTGGGCTGGTCCAGGTCAGCGTGCAGGACCTGCGCGTCTTCACCTCCGACCGCCATCGCACGGTGGACGACCGTCCGTTTGGCGGCGGGGAGGGGATGATTCTCAAGCCCGAGCCGCTCTTCGAGTGCGTCGAATCGCTCCTGGGCACGAGCGTCGGCCACGCGTCGCGCCGCGAGCCGATTCCTGCCGGCATCGCCGTCGTGCTGCTCTCCGCGTCCGGGAAGCTTTTTCGCCAGGAGGACGCGCGCCGGTTCGCTGCGCTCGAGCGCATTGTGTTCATCTGCGGCCGTTACGAGGGAGTGGACGAGCGCGTGGCGCAGTATCTCGCTACCGAGGAACTCTCCGTCGGCGATTACGTTCTAAGTGGTGGAGAGCTGCCCGCGGCGCTGGTGCTCGACGCGGTGACGCGGCTTCTCCCGGGCGTTCTAGGCAACGAAGCCTCCGCCGAAAACGAATCCTTCAGCGCGCCTCCCCCGTCGCTGGCTAGGAATCACGAGGCTTCCGTCATTCGCCACACGTCACTCGCCACTAGCCACTATCTTCTGGACTGCCCCCATTACACGCGCCCAGCCGATTACCGCGGCTGGGGCGTCCCCGAAGTGCTTATCGGCGGCCATCACGCGGAAGTTGCCAAGTGGCGCCGCCAGGCTGCGCTCGAAAAGACGCTGTGCAACCGGCCCGATCTGCTCGGCGAGTAGCGCGGCTGACGTACCGTCCCAGCGCTAGGCGGAGTCATACGCCCCGGCTTGTATGCGCCCCCGCGCGAACGTAAGATGAAGCGCGTTTCTGCCAGTCCTCAGGCTCAGGGGCCAAACAGATGAAGCTCCTCACTTTGGGCACGTATGCGATTGCAGCAGGGATCGTCTTGCTCGCTGCGCCGGTCCTGCGCGCGCAGCAACATCAAATCGTCTGGAACGAGCAAGAGAAGCCCATTTTCCAGCAGATTCGGTCGCTGCGTTCCTTGCCTGACGATGTCCGGGCACGAACGACGAAAGAGCTCGCTCTCCAGATTCGTCAGTTGCCTGGAGGAGCCAACAAGCTGGCTCTCGCCAATTCCCTCGCGAATCTCTCGACCGAAGGTGATTTCGGCCGCGACACGTTGCAGGAGGTGACGACGACGCTCGCCGATGCCCTGCGCGAGCATCCGATGCCGGAGCAGCGCGGCCAGCCTGCCAGGGAATACGTCGAGGTGGCGCAGCTTGTGCGCTACGAGCACATGCAGGCTTCTTTGGATTCGCCTCAGTTTACGGCGGCGATGTCGAAGCTTGAAGCTGAGGACCAGCGCCGCGAGCACGCTGATTTCACGCTCACCGACCTGCAAGGAAATCAGTGGACTTTGAGCCAACTGCGCGGACAAGTCGTCCTCGTGAACTTTTGGGCCACCTGGTGTCCGCCTTGCCGCAAGGAAATGCCCGACCTCGAAGCTCTCTACACGCGGTTCAAAGACCGTGGATTCGTCGTGCTGGCCATTTCCGATGAAGACGCGGCCAAGGTCAAACCGTTCGTAACGCAGGGGAAATTCACCTATCCAATCCTTCTGGATCCGGGGCGGAAAGCGAACGATCTTTTCCAGGTCGAGGGCATCCCCAAGAGCTTCGTCTACAACCGGGACGGTGGGCTTGCGGCCCAGTCCATTGACATGCGAACCCAGGCGCAGTTTTTGGAAATGCTCTCTCGCGCAGGGCTGCCATAGCGATACTCCCTATAGGCAAATTGGGCCGTTTCCGGTATACTTTCCGATTGTTTCTGACGTGCCGGCCCCACCCGAGCGGGTCTGCAGGGAAAATCGGACATGCATCCGCTAGTTGCGAAGGTTCACGAGGCGCAGTTGCGCAAAGACATTCCCGAATTCCGCCCCGGCGACGCCATTCGCGTCCACGTCCGCCTCAAGGAAGGCGAGGGCGAGAAGGAACGCATCCAGCCTTTTGAGGGCGTGGTCATCTCGAAGCGCGGGCGAGCGGCCGGCGCTTCCTTTACGGTGCGGCGCGTCAGCTTCGGCGTCGGGGTCGAGCGCATCTTCCCGATGCACTCACCCATGATCAGCCAGATCGAAATCGTCAATCGCGGTCACGTCCGCCGCGCGCGCCTCTATTACCTCCGCAGCCTGAGGGGCAAGGCCGCGCGTATCAAGCGTGCCGCTCGCAAGATTCCCATCGAAGTTCTCGGCGCCGATTCACCTGCTCCCGACTCAAAGGAATAGCGCCTCCCCAACAAGATACATCTCGGTCGCCCTCATGTGGGCAGGGTTCGGCATCGTACACAGTGCTCCACTCATTACCGATCACGAGCGATCGGTCACGATCTGCGGCGTGCTACAATCGCCCACCGATGGGGCGGCTCTGCTCTTCCCGTTTTGAGCGAGCGGCGCGCAAGCTCGGCTGGACCCGCATCGCCGGTCTCGACGAAGCCGGGCGCGGCGCGCTCTTCGGTCCCGTCGTCGCCGCCGCTGTCATTCTCAATCCACGCCGCCGCATCGTCGGCCTCGACGACTCCAAGAAGCTCACGCCCGACCGGCGCGCCATTCTGGCCGAGCGCATCCGCGAACACGCGCTGGCTTGGGCCGTCGCCGAAGTGGACGCGCAGCGCATCGACGCCTGGAACATTTATCAAGCCAGCTTGCAGGCCATGAAGGAAGCACTCGCGCAACTTTCCGTTCCGCCCGATTATCTTTTGATCGACGCACTTCAGCTCGACGTGCTAATCGAGCAGAAGCCGCTCATCAAGGGCGATGCGCGTTCGGTCTCGATCGCCGCGGCCTCCATACTTGCCAAAGTGGCGCGCGACGCGCGCATGGTGGAATGGGATGCGGTCTATCCGCATTACGGTCTCGCGCGCAACAAGGGTTATGGCACGCCCGATCATCTCGAAGCCCTGCGCCGCCATGGAGCGTCACCGCTACACCGCTATTCGTTTGCGCCTGTGCGCGAAGCAGGCTGCTGGGCCTGTTCGGCCACGCAGGCGCCTCTGCCTCTCTGAGTCGTGGAAGTTTCCTTGAGGAGTGCTAGAGTAAGCGAGGGCGAACACGGCCGAATTGGAGGCGCAGAATGAAGGTCTTCCTCGTGGGACTTTGCGTGGGCATCCTGCTGGTGCTCGGCGGAGCCTGGTTCTACCTGACATCGGGGCGCATGCCTGTGGCGACTTCGGACAAGCCCATGCCGTTTGAGCAGCGCATTGCGGCGCATGCACTCGATGTGCACATCAAGAAGATGGGCCCGCGGACGCCAACCGTCCCCGTAGACGAACCCACGTTTCTGGCGGGCGCCGAAATTTTCAAGCACAATTGCGCGGTCTGCCACGGTTTGCCCGGCCAGCCGCCCACGAACATCGCCGCAGGCATGTTCCCTCGTCCCCCGCAGCTTTTCCGCGGCGGCGGCGTTTCCGATGATCCCGACTGGGAGACTTACTGGAAGGCAGCTGGCGGCATTCGCCTCACCGGCATGCCCGGGTTCAAGGCACGTCTGAGCGAAACCGAATTGTGGCAGGTGACGGAACTATTGGCGCACTCCGACGCGCTGCCAGAGACTGTCCGAAGGGCGCTTGTCGCGCCTCCCGCTGCAACAAAGTGACGTCAGGTTGTACCGCCGCAAAAGAAAAAGGCCGCTGCGCGAAGCAACGGCCCTTCGTCGTCTACTCGTAGGCGGATTCAGTGCGCAGCGAGGACGGCCTGAATCTCAGACTCGTCAATATCGAAGTTGGCGTACACGTGCTGCACGTCGTCGTGTTCCTCAAGAGCCTCCACTAGGCGCAGCATCTGACCTGCCTGTGGGCCCGTGAGCTTGACGTAGTTCTGCGGCACCATGCCCATTTCCGCCGACACCGGCTTGATCCCTGCCTTGGCGAGCGCTTCGCGCACCGTCTCAAACGCTTCCGGCGGGGTGACCACGTACCACGTGGAACCATCGTCCCTGAGGTCGTCCGCGCCGGCGTCGAGGACAATGCCGAGCATCTTGTCTTCGCTGGCTTGCTCCTTGGGCACAACGATCTCGCCCTTGCGGTGGAACATCCAGCCGACCGCGCCGGCTTCCGCGAGGTTCCCGCCGTTCTTGCCCATCACGTGGCGGATCTCGCCGACCACGCGGTTGCGGTTCGTGGTCACTACCTGGATCAGCATGCCCACGCCGCCCGGCCCGTACCCCTCGAAGGTCGCCTCTTCGAGTTGCTCACCGTCAAGCTGGCCGGTCCCACGCAGGATGGCTCGCTCGACGTTATCGTTGGGCATGTTCTCGTTTTTCGCCGCGGCAATCGCGGTTCGCAAACGCGGGTTCGTGTTCGGATCACCGCCGGCGCGAGCCGCGATGGTGATTTCACGGATGACGCGAGTGAAGACAGCTCCGCGCTTCGCGTCGGTGGCCGCCTTCTTGTGCTTGATGGTGGCCCATTTTGAATGCCCAGACATGACAATGCCTCGCTGTGTGAACTAATGATGAGGGCGCGTGCCCCAACTTCTAGGGAGCGCCTCCCCCATCGGATCGGCGCCAATTCGCTTCCGGAGCGGCTTCCCGGTCGCCTCCCGCCCCCCAAGGCGGGCTCTGCACCTGTGCGGAGACCTACGGTGAACCGTGAACCCCTGCAAGAACCGGGCTAGTGTACCATAGTGCATCGTCACGGCGTGCTGCGCAAGACCGGGTATACTCCTCCCTATGGGGGAACCTGCCGTATCTGCTGCGCCACCTGATGTGAATGCCTCCCCGCGCTGCTACCGGGTTCTTTGCGTCGCCACGCACCCCGTTCAATACGCTGCGCCGCTCTTTCGCAGGATGGCCAATCACTCCCAGCTCGACCTCACCGTCGCTTATTGCAGCCTCCAAGGCGCTCAAGCAGGCTATGACCCCGAGTTCGGCACTGAAGTCAAGTGGGACATTCCGCTCCTGGATGGCTACTCCTGGACAGAAATGCCCAACCGGTCGCTCCGCCCGGGCTTGGGGCGTTTCTTTGGGTTGGTCAACCCCGGGTTGTGGACGCTTATCCGCCGCGGCCGCTTCGACGCGGTGATCATTCATACCGGATACGTCTATGCTACCTTCTGGATCGGCCTGCTCGCCGCGAAACTCTCGCGCGTACCGATACTGTTCGGCACCGACGCCGTCAGCCTGCAGCCCCGCGTGGGCGGTTCGTGGAAGCGTGTAGTCAAGCGCGTCGCTTGGCCTCTGCTGTTCCGCTTGGCGGATCAGGTCCTGACGCTATCCACTGGCGGGCGCGAGCTAATGCTTTCCCTCGGCATTCCGGAAGACCGCGTCTCTCTCACACCATATGTTGTAGACAACGATTGGTGGATTGCTCGGTCCGCGCAGGTAAACCGCGCTGCGGTGCGCACAACGTGGCAGGTCACACCCGAGCAACCCGTCATTCTTTTCTGTGCCAAGCTGCAACCTTGGAAGCGCCCTCTGGATTTGCTCGTTGCGTTCGCCAGGGTCGACGATCCGTCCGCAGTACTCGTTTTTGCGGGTGAGGGGCCGCTTCGAGGACAGATCGAAGCCAAGGCCTCCGCGCTTGGCGTTCAAGAGCGCATCCGCATGCTCGGTTTCGTCAATCAGTCGCAACTACCGGGAGTTTACTCGGCGGCCGACGTACTCATCTTGTCTTCCCAGTACGAAGCCTTTGGCGTTGTCGTAAATGAGGCCATGCTCAGCGGCCGGCCGGTCATCGCCAGCGACCGCGTGGGCGCAACAAGGGACCTAATCATCCCTGGCTGCACCGGATTCGTCTACCCCTGCGGTGACACCGCCGCGCTCGCGGAGATTCTGCGAGAAGTGATCGGGGACAGTGGTCATCTCGTGGAAATGGGCCGTGCGGCGCGAGAACGAATGACCTCCTGGTCGCCGCAGGAGAATATTGCAGCCACTGTGGACGCCATTGCCCGCGCGGTTGCGCGACTGGGGCGCAATACGTCGCGCCGCGGTCCTCGCGATCGCAGCGAAGATGAGATGGCGTCTCCGATGGTGGGGAGTCGCGCCCGGGGAGACCAGTCATCGTGAGTGGTTTTGGCCGCCGAATCTTCTCTTCCTCGGAGACCGGAATCTTCCGGCACGGCTCCTTCTCACGGTTCCCCCCGCTGGGCGGCCAGAGGGTTCATCGGCGTCACCTCAGCCTTCTCGCCCTTCTGCTCCTTGGCCTCGTTGCTGCGTGGTTGGTCGCAAGCGGGATTCTTTCCGGCAAAACCCAAACCCTGGTTTACGGCGGATTGGCTGCTGTCGGCGGCGTGATCCTTTTTGTCACCCTCGGCAATTTCCGCCGGGGTCTCTATCTCTTCCTGGGTTGGTTGCTCTTCGAAGATCTGGCCCGCAAATTCCTGGGCAATAACATGGTCATCTACTTTGCCAAGGATTTCCTCGCCGTGGTGGTCTACATTTCTTTCTTCGCCGCGGTCCGCCGCAAAGAAGTCCCTTTGTTTCGGCCTCCGTTTCTCACGGCCCTTGCGGTCTTCTTCTGGTTTGCAGTGATTCAGGTTTTCAACCCTGCTTCCACGAGTCTCGTCTTCGGGCTTCTTGGCTTGAAGCTTTACTTCTACTACGTCCCCTTGATCTTTGTGGGCTACGCGCTTCTGGATTCCGAGCAGCAATTGCAGCGTTTTTTTAGCTGGAATCTTCTTCTGGCGGCGGCTATCGCCCTTCTCGGCATTATCCAGGCCATCGCGGGACCCACCTTCCTAAACCCGGTCCGGCCAGAAGAAGACATTCGCGAACTCAGCACGCTATATCGCATGGCCCCCATTTCGGGGGACGTCTTCTATCGCCCCACTTCTGTGTTCGTTAGCGACGGCCGCTACGCGTACTACTTGATTCTTTGCTGGATACTGGCCTTCGGTGTGGGCGGCTATCTCCTGTTCCGTTCGCGCCGCGGGCGCATGCTGGCATTTCTTACGATCGCTGTGGTGAGTGCGGCTATCGTGTTGAGCGGTTCTCGAGGATCTCTGCTGTTCACTGCGGGCAGCGCTCTGGTCGCCACTGCTGCATTCCTCTGGGGCGCGCCCTGGCGCCAACGAGGAGTCCTGCGCGTAGTTCGCGTCATCCAACGCACCATTCTGCTTGTGGGCTTGGCTTTGATCTCTCTTGTAGCCGTATACCCTGAGGCCCTGGGGGCGCGCCTCGCCTTTTATTCCGAGACGCTCGGTCTCAGCAGTCCGGCCGGCGAGCTGGTTTACCGCGCCCGCGACTATCCGGTCAAGAATTTCCTGATGGCCTTTGAGTATCCGCGTTGGCCGTACGGCTACGGCACCGGCACGGCCTCCCTCGGCGGGCAGTACATCAGCCGCCTGCTTAAAGTGCAGACCCCTGTCACTGGGGTGGAAAGTGGCTATGGCAATATTATTGTCGAGATGGGCATCGTGGGCCTATCTCTTTGGCTCGTCTGGACCATTGCTTTGGCCATCTCTGCTTGGCGTGTTGTCCGCGCTCTGAAGAACTCTCCCTGGTTTCCTCTCGCGTTCGCGATCTTTTGGTTTGCTGCCTTATTGGTGTTTCCGATGACGTATAGCACCCTTACCACGTATCAGAACTTTGTCTTGAACGCCTATTTTTGGTTGCTGCTCGGAATCCTGTTCCGCTTGCCGACTCTGGCAATGGAGCAGCTTCCGGCGGCGCCAGTTGCCCTGTCTCCCCGTGGCCACTGAGATGCGCCTAGCCGTCGTTTCGCCTTTTCTCGATCGCCGGCATGGCACCGAACGCTGCATCGTCGAACAGATCGAGCGAATTGCTCGCGAACCCGGCTGGGAGATTCACCTCTACTCTCAGCGCGTAGAAGACATCAGCGGCGTGCGTTTCTCCGAGAAGTCAGGCTCTGTGCCACCCGGTTCTATCGTTTGGCACAAGGTCCCTTCAATTCCTGGCCCGCTTCTTTTTCAATTCCTATGGTGGTTTCTGGCCAATCGCGTGCAACGGTGGTTCGATGCCCGTTTCCGTTCGCTCCGGTTCGATCTCGTGTATTCACCCGGCATCAACTGCTTCGATGCAGATGCGGTTGCTGTGCACATCGTTTTTCGAGAGTTTCTTCGCTTGGCACGGCAAGACCTTCGCTTGCGGGATTCTCGTCTGACAAGTTGGCCCCGGCTGATCCATCGCCACCTGTACTATCGTCTGATCATTTACCTGGAGAAACGCATTTACCCCGCACCACGACTCCGGCTGGCCGCCGTCTCCCAGCTCACAGCGTCTGAGCTGAGCAGACATTATGGCCGCGCCGATGTCACTGTAATCCCGAACGCCGTGGAAGGAGCTGTTTTTCATCCTGCCGGGCGCGAGCAGCGCCGAGAAGATGCGCGCCGGCAGTGGACCTATGCTCCGGAAGACTTCGTCCTGCTTCTAGTTGGAAACGACTGGAAGAAGAAGGGACTGCCTCTACTCCTTGAGGCGATGGCTCGGTGCCGCGATTTGCCACTTCGGTTGCTCGTCGCCGGCAGGGATGACGCCTCTCCATACCGTTCTTTGCTTAAGCGCCTAGGCGTACAGGACCGGGTTCGATTCGCCGAGCCATCCTCGGACGTCATGCAATTCTACGCGGCGGCTGACGTTTACGTTGGTCCGTCCCTGCATGACTCCTTCGCGCTGCCGCCGGCGGAAGCGATGGCCTGCGGTCTGCCGGTCATCACTTCCGCGCAGAATGGAGGCGCTGGGATGATCACCAGCGGTGTGGACGGCTTCGTTCTCGACGATCCTCGCGACACCGCTGCGCTCGCGCAACTGCTCCGCTTGCTTTGGGAGCAACCCGAATTGCGCCGCCGCATGGGCGAAAGGGCGGCACGCACTGCGCAGCACTACACGTGGGAACGCAATGCCCGCGAAACACTGGCATTCCTTGCGGAAACACTCCGACGAAAGGAAGCGAAATGACGACGCACGAACGCTGGCAGCAAGCACAAGCCGCCGAGCGAGAGTATTGGACCGGAGTTTCCCAACCGGAGGCGGAGGCGGCTTCGGCTATCCAGGAGATCCTCGGTGCCAATCGAAAGGCGGCGGGATTCTCGCGGTCCTGGGTTCAGGAACCGTGCTCGGCCACTTTAGAGATCGGGTCGGGGGCCTAGCTTGCTTACCGAGTGGCCACCAGCCAGTGGTTTAATTCGATAGGCCGCAATTCGGGAATGAACGCGCGCCACCACGCATTTGGGACGACGGAAATGCGGTAATCCTTGTCTTCTAAGATTCTCAGGCATTCTTTCTTGAGCTCTTCTGAATGCACCTCGATGATCCACCGGGTGCCGGGCAGCTCCAGCAGGGTTTGGGCGCCTCGCAAGACGTCGACTTCGCCACCGTCCACGTCAATTTTGACCAAGCAAGGGAACTCAATCGACGGACAAAATGAATCGAGCGTGGCATGCTGCTGATCTTGCCGGGTACCGGCAAACTTTCCGACGATTTGCAGACGGCTGTCTGTCTCCAATCCGTTCAATTCCAGATTGCGACATATAACAGCTACATTCTCGGAAGATGGTTCGAATGACAGCACTTTGCGGGCTGGCGTTCTTGCCAAAAAATAGAGCGTATAGATTCCTTCTGAAGCGCCCACGTCAATTGCAGTATGAATACCTTCGGACAAGTTGCGGAACCAGCGGGCCAGTTCTCTCTCCTGCAGCCCGAGCCATAATTGGGTCTGATGGGCGAAGTCCATTTTGAACCGAAGACCGCGAAACAATCCCCCGCGAATCACCCGTGGGGCCGAACCCTTGGGGAGCAGTAGGTTTTTCAGAAATGCTTTCACTTGCAATCCTCGCGGGGCGCTGAAAACAGCGATGAGTATAGATCAAGCCGAATTCTTCTGGTGGGCTCGCTGGCTCCTTTCCCATTGATCACGAAGCAGGATTCAGCGCGGTTGTCCTTACTACATCTGTAATAATAACTACCGTCCCGAAGCTCGATTGCAATCTGCTATCGATCCTTCCGCCGTGCCTCAATCCCCTTGCGCGTGGCTTCGAGTGTAAAGGTCAGCGACTCCCGAGGGATGCTGGTCACGAACGGCCCGATCAGCCAGCCGAGCCCTGCGGGAATATCCCGTGTCAGCGACACGACTTCGCTCTGCACGTAGACACCGCCGTCGCGCTCCTCCATACGCCACCACGTCTCCATCCGCCACAAGAATCCGCCATCCTCGCCCGGCGCTTTTTCGCGCTCATTTGCCCTTCCGGGGTTTTCGACCTCGGCGATGCGCACTGCAGAGCTCCGGCTGTGTGCCCGGGTAGAGCTGTCGCGCACGTAGTGCACGTCGTGCTCCGTGTCGAGCACGACGGTGATCACCTTGTGCCGCCGAAAACGCAGGAATACGCGGAAATCGTCGCCCTCGTGACGCTCGATCTTTGAGCGTTCCACGTCCGGCGCGTAGTATTTCGCGTGATGATCGTAGTCCTGGAGCAACGCGAGCGTCTCCCCGAGGGTGGCCCCGGGCACGAACGCCAAGCCCTCCCAGTGATGGATCATCCCGCCGGGACATGCGATCGCGCGCCCATCCTCGAGAGTCTCTCGCCGCTCAAGCTTCACTTCGCCGCGGTGGAGCGCTGCGTATGCCGCCGCGCGCTCGGCTTCCGGTAGCGCGTCCACATACAGGAACGGAGCGCCGCGCCGCAACTCTTCGTCATTACGCGCTTCCGTCAGCCGCAGGTAACGCTCGAATGCCTCAATTGTTTTCGGCTTCAGTTGCACCGCGGCCGGGACGGGGGCCGACGACAGCGAAAAACTGGCGGAGAGGAATATGAGTGCCGCTGCTGACGGCCAAAGCATGCCCGCTTTTCTCGCGAATCTGTCGGCGAAGTCCGTCACCTGTCAATTATCTCCAGCATCCTGCCACCTGCTGCGACCGCCCAACCCCTGCTGTGGCTCGGGTTTCCAGATCGCCGCGGCTGCGCCCAAAAGATACACCGCAATTGGCCCGCCGAAAGCCCAATACATCCAGGTGCCCCCGTCGAACGCAAGCAGGGTCTGGGACAGTCGGCTGGAGCCCGATCCAACTGCGGCAGGCGCACAGGCTGAGGCCGTGATTGGCCCGTTATGTTACTGAACTAAAATGAGTTATGTGGTTTGCGAGGGAACTGGCGGGTTGGGTAGCACGCATACGACCCCTTGCGGAGCCGTTGTCCCCGCGCGGCCCCCAACCCGTCGCGGACGAGGTTAGCGGCCGTGCCCGTCGGCGCCAATGGAGCACTCGCCCCAGCAGGCGAGGTACACGGGTTTTAGTACTTTGGTTCCCAGTCCCCTCCCCATAGGGAGTTGCAGTGCCAATGAGAATGGTCTGGTTCTTCCAGCTTCCGGACCAGGCATGCGTGGGGATAAGGCGCGGGTGAGGCCTTCTCACAGCCGGGCTATTGCTTCGGAGGCGCCGGGCGAAGTGGCTGTTTCGAATAGATCAGCTGCAGCGTGATGCTGGTGTCCTGCCCGGAACGCACTGAGACGTTCTTCCTCCACTCGGAGAAGATTCCTTTCGCGGAGGCACGGATGTCGTAATTGTCCCAGTGCAACTTTCCGATGTGGAAACGCCCGTTGGCGTTCGCGCGCACGACGTGCGGGCTGTGTCCCGCCGAGCTCTGATAGGTCACCACGGCATGCGGTACCGGCTTGTCGTTCGGCCCGATCACAATGCCGCTCAGGCTCCCCGAAGACTTTTGTGGGGGCGCGGCCAGCGCGGCGGTGACAGTTCCCGCCAGGAATAGAGTCAGGAACACGTAAAGGCTACGTCTCATTGTCAGGTTCATGACCCCCAGTCTATTCGTGAACCCATGATTGGGCGGCGCTTTGCGTTCCTCTGTGCCGCAGCGCCAACCTGCCTCTTCGTACAGGTCAGCGATCCGGCGGTTGCAGAATTCGCGATTTCCAATTCTCCCTCGAACCAGCATTCGCGCCTCGATGCGCCTGCGCCTCCCCGGATCGAAACCGGAAGTTGTTTACTGACGTCATAATTCTGGTGTATGTTTTCGTCAAAGTAGCCGACCACCAGACGGAGGTACAGGGATGTCAATCAGATCCGTATTGGCTTTCACGGCGATCAGCACGTTGCTCGTAACTCCCGTATGTCTCGCGCAGGCCCAATTTGATAAGGTCCAGTATCTCAAGCCTCCCGCGGCGGGGCAGAAAAAGGCTGAGCCGGTCGATGGTTCTCTCACTTTCGATGCAGCCAAGAAAGAACTTCGGTTTGTAGGGAAGGGCACTCCCGATTTGACCATCAAGTACGATTCCGTCAAGAGCATGCTCTACGAAAAGGCGTCCAAACCACGCTATGCCGAGGGCATCCTGCTGGCTTGGCCGCTGCTTCTCACGAAGAGTAAGAAACACTATTTTACGATTCAGTATTCCGACGCTGCCGGCACCGGTCAGTATGCGCTCTTGCGGCTCGACAAGAGCAATTACAGAGAGGTCTTGGCCAAAGCCGAGGCCGACACAGGCAAGAAAGTCGATCGCTCAGAAGAGCACTAGGCCTCACGAACTCATCTGATATTCAGTGCGCACACAGGCGGCCGGGGAACCAGCGAGTGTGACTTCCACGCGGCGGCGTTGACACTCCGCTCATGCCGGTCAATACTCTCGTTCGATGATCGGGCAACTTCGCGGGCGGCTCGAGGACAAGCGGCCTAACCAAGTGGTGGTGGACACCGGCGGCGTCGGCTACCTCGTGCAGATTCCACTGTCGACGTTCGCCGCGCTCGGCGAACTGCATACCGAAGTCACTCTTCTGATCCACACGCACGTGCGCGAAGACGCTCTGGCGCTTTACGGATTCCTGACGGCGCGCGAAAAGCAGTTTTTCGAGCTGCTGATTTCGGCATCAGGAGTGGGGCCGTCGCTGGCGCTGAAAATTCTTTCAGGGATCAGCGTGGAGGAATTATTCGCCGCCATTCGCGGGGGCGACTTGGCGAGGCTGACACAAGTGCCGGGCGTGGGGCGCAAGACGGCCGAGCGAATCGTGGTCGAGCTGCGCGATAAACTAAAGGCGGTGGAGGCAGAAGCGGCTGCGCCAGGGATGCGGGCCGGACATGAAGGCGACGTCGTCTCGGCGCTGGTGAATTTAGGCTATGAACCGCGCACGGCGGAAAGATCTGTGGAAGAGGCGCGACGGACAGGTACGGCGGGGAACTTCGAGGTGCTGCTGCGCGGCGCGCTGAAGGTCTTGAGTCAGGCGAAGAGCCGCAGCGCGCGAGCGACCGAATAGGACCGGAAGATGGCGGAAGGGACGGCAAGAAGGATGAGCGAGCCGAGAGGGCCGCAGAGGATTCTTTCCGGGCAGGCGTTTGAAGAGGACGCGCGGCTCGATGCGAGCGTGCGTCCCAAGCGCCTCGAGGACTACATCGGGCAACAGCGCGTCAAGGAGAACATCCAGATCGCCATCGAGGCGGCGAAGAGCCGCGGCGAAGCTCTCGACCACGTGCTGCTCTACGGCCCGCCGGGACTCGGCAAGACGACCCTCGCGCAGATCATCGCGAACGAGCTGGGCGTGCCCATCAAGACGAGCTCCGGGCCGCTCCTGGAACGCAAGGGCGACCTGACGGCGGTCTTGACGGCAATCGAGCCGCGCGAGGTCTTTTTCCTCGACGAGATTCATCGGCTCCTGCCGGCGGTGGAAGAGGTGCTCTATCCGGCGATGGAGGATTACCGCATCGATCTGGTGATCGGGCAGGGGCCGGGCGCGCGGATACATCCCTTTCCGCTCAACCACTTCACGCTGGTGGGAGCGACGACGCGCGCGGGGCTGATCACCGCGCCGTTGCGCTCGCGTTTCGGAATCGTCCATCGGCTCGATTTCTACAGCCCCGACGATCTCGTGGAGATACTGCGGCGTTCGGCAAGCATTCTGAGCATCACGATTGATGGCGAGGGAGCCGCCGAAATCGCCGGGCGCTGCCGCGGAACGCCGCGCGTGGCCAACCGGCTGCTGCGGCGCGCGCGGGATTTTGCCGAGGTGCGCAAGGACGGCCGAGTCACGCGCGATGTGGCGCGCGAGGCGCTGGCCATGCTGGGTGTGGACGAGCAGGGACTCGATGAGGTGGACCGCAACCTGATGCTGGCGATCCTCGACAAATATGCGGGCGGGCCGGTGGGGCTCGGCACGCTGGCCGCCGCCCTGAGCGAGGAAGAAGACGCGATCGAAGAAATGTACGAGCCCTACCTGATGCAGATGGGATTGATTGACCGCACGCCGCGGGGACGCGTGGCCACGGCGCGCGCCTACGAGTATTTCGGCCGGCAGTTGCCGCGCCGCCAGCCGGGGCTGTTCTGAAGCTGCTGCGAATCTCGAATTCTTCCCCCTGTGTTCTCCGCGACTCTGCGGCTAAAATCGCTTCTCCATGACGAGGCACACAGTCTATCTCTCGCTCGGGTCGAATGTGGGGGACCGCGCCGCGATGCTGAAACGCGCGATCGAAGCGCTTCGCGAAACGGGCGTGCGCGTGCGGCGGCGTTCATCGCTCTTTGAGAGCCAGCCGGTGGATTTTCCGGCGCAGCATTGGTTCCTGAACGGCGTCGTCGAAGCGGAGACGGAGCTCTTGCCCCTGCAACTGCTTCACGCGCTGCGGCGAATCGAGTTCCGGCTGGGTAGCCGGAAGCTTTTCGCGCGTGGCCCGCGGCGGGTGGACCTGGACATTCTCCTTTATGGCCACGCAACGATTCGCCTGCCTGAACTGGGAGTGCCGCATCCGCGAATGCATCTACGGCGCTTCGTCCTCGCCCCGCTCGCGGAGATGGTTCCGTCGCTGAGCCATCCCCTCTGGGGCGCGACCGCCGCCGGTCTTTTGACTGGCACGCCGGATCACAGCCGGGTTCGACACATGATGGGATCCGTCTAGGGGCGCATCATCTTGCGCCCCTACGGCGGGATGAAGAGAGGTCCCTCGCCGCTCCTCGGGATGACAACCTTCCATCGGGTGGTCAGGAGGTTCGGTGAATCATGAGCCGGTGGACCGTCATCGGCTGGGGTTGCAACGCGTCCAACTCGATTTCAACGAGAGAGCCGGCCGTGACTTCGCGCCAGCGGTATACATTGGGCTCGCTTTCAATGCGCTCGCGCCCGTTCAGGCGGCTCAAGAACTCGCGGGCGTCGTTCATGGAAGCGCGTTCGCGTAGCTGTGGCCGGGCCAAAGCCTCGACCGCGTAGCTGCGCAAGAGCTTTGCCCAGTAGTGATCGAAGAGCTCGCGGGAAGCGAAGATGTCGCTCCAAGCCACCTCGCCACCATAGGCCACCACAACGCCGACAACATGCTCTCCTTTGAGGTCGGAAGTGGCGCGGTCGAAGCGCTTCTGCACTTCCTCGACAAAGCCTTCGATGGACACGCCGACTGCTCTTGATTCGTAGAGCTTCGCGTAGGATTCGGTGGGAGCAGACGAATTGACAGCGTCCGCGAGGTTCCGCCCGTTGATCCGCGGGGCAGCCGCGGCGGGCAGGCTTTCGGCTGCGCTCACGTTGGAACCGTTGTGGACGGCATCCCAAACCCTCGTCTGCTCTTGCAGCACAGCGGCATTCTCACGCACGCTCGGATGGACGATCGTCTTCGACTCGGAGAACTGCGATCCCGAAGACCAGCGGCCATGCTCGACGCAGAAGACATCGAGCGGGAGCGGCGCGGCGCCAGGCGCAATGATGCGGTCCTTGGCGATGATGCGGTCCTGCTTGCCGCCGCTGACGAGTTCACCGGCAAGCAGCAGCAGCGGGCGCTTGCTGTGGTTCACCAGGACGAGCTGGTTGACCGAAGCGCTCGTGTCGTACTGAGGAGCGGGACGCGAGTCGCGGCTGCGGCGAAGAATCTCGGCGCCCTGCTCGGTGATGAGCACCTGCCCCGAGGCAAGGCCCTCGTCCAGTGTGAGGAAAGGCGAGGTGTCCATTTCGCGACTGGAAACGACCGGGAAAATGGTCAGATTCTCGTAGGTGATGGGGTCGAGCAATCGCCAGCCGTTGTTGGCGGCCGATTTCTCTCCTTTTGCCCAGATGGTTGTGAGGCAGCTAAGAGATCCAAGAGCCACAAGGCTGCCAACCAAGAACCCAAGAAACTTACGATCCATGGCTTCCTCCTGAATGCAACCCGTCTAAGAGACATTCCGAAGACGCCCGCGCGGCCGTCTGGACCAGGGGAATGCGCGGCGCCTCTCGGACTTAGAACGGAGCGAAACAGTTTTCTTGCAGGAGATTTCGGACGGTGTTGGGATACGGAGGGAAAGAGCACGCCCTCTGAAGAGGACGCTTACGGGCAGCGAAGAAGGCGCGGGTCACTCGTGGGGATTGCCGAGGTCGGTCAGCTTCCTCTGCGGTTTCTTCTTGCGTGTCTCTTCCGTTTCTGCGCGCTCGTATTCAGCGAGTTCCTCCTCCGTATAGCTGTACGTATCTCGGGAAGCAAACATGGAGGTCTGCCGGCCGGCCTTTTGCTTCTTGCGGCGCAGGCCCGCCAGTTCGTAGCGGACCTGGCGGATAGGAGACTCGATGGCCTTGATCTCGATGAGGAGATCGCTGACCTTTTCGAGGAAATCGTGGAGGCGGAAGGGACGGGCAACGTACGGCAGATGATCGCGATCCAGGGCCTGGAGGAACTCGCCACCAGCTATTTCCGGGAGCAGAAAGAGAACTCGGACGCGAGCTCCCTCTTCGGCGGGGAGGAGAGCCAACTCTCTAAGAGTGGCGAAGGCCGGGGTGTCGAGTCGCGCGAGCGCCGTATTGGCGATGACGAGAGACCAGTCGCCGGTGGCTAGTTCGTTGAGCATCAGCCGGGGATCCGCCAGGATGCGCACGTTCCAACCCTCGGCGTCCAGCATCTGGCGCAACACGCCTTGGCTCTCGTTATCGTCGTCGAGGACGAGTATGCCAACCGGCCGGGGTTGGGAAGGGATGTCCGGCATAGGGCGAGTATAGCCCGCGGGAAACAATCTCAAGGAGGAAACGCGGATGGGGTTGGCCAAACAGGGAACGTGCCCTGCCGTGGGCGAATAAAAAGCAAATATAGCTTGACAGGGCGAACAAATAGCGAATACTATCCTGCCATGAGTTCCGAGGCGGGCGATGTCCACAGCTATTCCTCAAACCAGGCCTTGGCTTTCAAGCCCAGGCCGCCGCGCTGCACTAACCGCGCGCTCTCTCTTCCCAACTTCTCACCACGAACCAGAGCCCAGGGCCGGAGACTCTGCCCCAGTCTCGACGGGTCCCGGCGAGAGACTCTCGTCGGCCGCGTCTGCGAATTCGCAGACGGGACCGCAGGCACCGCTTCCGTGCCCCACGGGAAGCGGTTGCTCGCAGCGAAGGCCTCCCGCCGAACTGGTCGGCATTGCCCGCCTCGCGGCCTCATCAGCTCCGGTGCCGACGCGCCGCCAGGGCGCAGCGCGGCCCGAGTATTTCCTGCTGCCAGTGCGCTCCGTATTGAATCGCTGCGATTCCGAGCGCGTACCCTTCGAGTGGACGGTCAATCCTTATCGCGGATGCGAGTTTGCCTGCCGGTACTGCTATGCGCGGTACACGCACGAGTACCTGGAGCTGGACGGCGCGGAATTCGAGCGGAAGATCTTTGTGAAGGAGGATGCAGGTCCGGTCTTAGCGCGTGACTTGAGCATGAAATACGGTCTGCGGGCGGCGAGGGCTGCTGAACCGTTCTCCGAGCATATCGCCATAGGCACAGCGACGGATCCCTATCAGCCGGCGGAGGCGGAATTCGGCGCGACGCGGGCGTGCCTGGAAGAATTGGCGCGGAGGAGAGGGCTGAGCGTCTCGATCACGACGAAATCCGACCAGATCTTGCGCGACCTCGACCTGCTGAAAACAATCGCGGAGCGCTCGACGCTCCTGATCAACATGACGGTGACGACGATGCGAGCGCGGCTGGCGCGGCTGCTCGAGCCGCGCGCTCCGCGGCCCGATTTGCGCATGGCTGCGCTCGAAACGCTGGTGAAGTCTGGATTGGCTGCCGGCGTCGGAGTCGCGCCGATCTTGCCCGGCCTGACGGACGCCGAGAAGGATCTCGACTCCGTGGCACGCGCGGTACGCGACGCGGGTGCGCTGTGGTTGTGGGGAAACGTGCTATTCCTTATGCCCTCGGCACAAAAGCAGTTTCTTCCGTTTGTCGAAGAGAGATTTCCAAGGCTGGCACAGCAATATCGCGACTGGTACGGGCGACAGGGATACGCTCCGGAGCGGTACCGGGAGGAGATGAGCGAGCGTTTGGCGAAACTTCGGAGGAAATACGAGCTGGGCGCTCGGCCAAGGGAGGTGAACGAGCGAGTCTGGTTGCCGCAGCAAATGACGCTGTCTCTCGATGCGGAGCGCTGCGAGAAAGCTGAGCCAGGCGCAGCAGGACGGGCTTGCGTCATGCGGTAAGGGATGGGCAGCCGCAACGCCCTAGGGCACGATGATGCGCGGTTCCTCACGCGCGAGCTCAGGAGACTTTGTGAATTGCGTGCGGAGGAATCCAAGGAAGCGCCGAGTGCGCGGCCGGCCATTGGTGCGGAGTGTGCCCACGCGCAGCAGAAAAACGAGCAGGTAAAACACCTCGGAATCTCTGAGGCCGGTGAAGCCGGTGCGTTGCGTGTCCTTTTGCCTGGCCTGCTGGAGAAACTGCACGAGGGCGGCATAGAGAGCGCGGGGAAGCGAAGCGTCCGGCGGTTTCTCGTAATAAATGCCGGTGAGGAGGGTCTTGTACGCTTCGGCGAGCGCGCGGAGGGCTGCGAGTGCGTCGAGATCGGTGAGCGCCGGCTGCGAGTCCGCAGATTTCAAAATCGTGAAGGCCAGACCGGAGAGCACGGGCTGGCGCTCATAGATGACGTCGGAAGAAAAGCTGACCTCGCTGAAGGGGACCTCGCCAGCGCTGGGTTTGCGGTGCTCGTCCTCGTAGCGATGGGCCGCGAGGAGATAGGAGCAGTCCGCCGGACAGTCCAGGGTGACTTCGCGCTCGGTGCCACAACAAACGGCGCAGATCTTCTCGCCCTTGGCGGGACAAAAGCGAACTGCTTTACGTTTTTCGCAGATGGAACAGGACACGCTAGCTCCCAGGGTGGATAAAGCGAAACGTCAGGATACGCTGCCAGGTGGCAAAAGACAAAAGCAGTACGACGCGGGGCAGTGGGTGAATTCCCAATATTTCGACTCATCACCCAGGTGAACGATCGCCGGAGCGGCAGTTTCTTCGAAGCGAATTTTTCGGGAGTCAGGGAGATGTTCGGCTGTCCGGTTTACGCGTTTATCAGGCACTGAGCGACTTGGCGTCTTTCGGGGTTGACTTTACGGTCCGCCAACGCTAGCGCCGGCTTGCAATGATTTTGGCCCGGGGCCGAAGCCAAAACGTCCGCAAGGACGCGATACCGCCGCCAATCGCCAGAAGCCCGCCAACCAGGAGCCCGCAAAGGTAAGCGTCAAATTCATCAGGATCATCTGCTGGCGGGCCGTAATGACCCCAGAGGTACGAGCCCGCAAGAAATCCTGCGAGCCCCAACAGGCACGCCATGATCAACGAAAAGAGAATGGCTGCTGCTGCGCGCCTTCGTTGGGGATTCTCTCCCATCAGTGTGCCTGCCTTGCTGGCTCATGAGTTAGTTTACGAGTCCAGACCGCAAATAACGACCTCTACTGCTTGCCTGAGGCCCGACGATGATAAGGGGATCGTCTGAAGGAAGAGACGCTCCAGCGCCGACGTTTAACGAAGCTCGCGAGCGTTTCTCGATGCGGAGCGCTGCGAGTGGTGAACACGGCTGGCCCCCAACAGGGTCTTAGCCGTCATCTCAGCACCGATAGGAGATCGCTGAAATCATCCGTCCATACGTGCATGCCAATTCGCAGGCGCACTTCACTTCCGGCCTCCACAAGTTGCGGTGTATTCAAAGACTGCGGATCGCGCGAGAGCAGCATCCAATCGGTCCTGGAAGAAAACCCCTGCAGCCAGGGGCGGTAAACACGCACGAGGTAGAAGCCAAACTCGCGCGCGAGTGCCGCAACCTCACCGCTGAGATTAAGTGAACGGTTTGTGACGTGCACAGCAAGGATCGAACTGTTCGAGCGAAGATGCTTTATGTAGACCTGAAACGCTTCCCGGGTCAGCAAGTGGATGGGAATTGCGTCGCCGGAGAATGCATCCAACACCAGGACATCGAATTGCTGAAGCTGCCCGTGTGCGGCTTCTTGTTCAAGCGAAAGCCGCGCGTCACCCTCGACCAATTCCACCTTTCCAGCGCAATCCCGCAAATACGTGAAATAGGCGCGGTCGCCGTGGGCATACCGGATGACGTCGGGATTGATCTCGTAATACCGCATGACATCCCCGTCTTTGGTGAAGGCTGCCAGGGTCCCGGTTCCCAATCCGATGACGCCGAATCGCATGGGCCTCGCCAAGTGGTTACGCAAAACCAAGCTAATCCCGCTATTTGTCCCGTAGTATCCCGCCGGCTCCCGTGCCAGCTTCGGATCGAGAAACTGCACGCCGTGGTCGACCATTCGGTCGCGCAGAGTGAGATAGTCCCCAAGCGGCGAGTGCCACCGCAATACTGCAAGCACGCCGTAGAAGTTTCTGGAGCGCGCCACCACATCCAATAGCGAGGCACGCATCCCTATCCATGACGCAGTACCCAGAATCAGCAGTGCCAGGACCGCTCCCGCTCGTGTCGCAAACTTTCCCGCCACGGACGCCTTATTGCGGCGGCTCGCGTAACCCAAGCCCGCCGCCGCCAAAATCAGCACCGCCGCGATGCCGACGCACCGGCTGTAGGAAAACCAGCCAGGGGAATTAGCCAGAGATCGGAGATCGAGTACAGGCGTCAGTGCGGGGACAAGCATCACCGCCCCGGCCAGGACCGCCAACGGCATCCACACGAGGCTGCGTTGCCACCAGGATCGCGGATCCTGGCGCACAATCAACAGGCCTAACGCTCCGACTAGGAGAATGTCGAGCGGAAACTCCCACAGGTTCGAGAAAATACGCGGCGCAATCAGACTGACGAACACGGCCCCCAGTGCCCCTCCTGCGGAAATCCAAAGGTAGAAACGGGTGAGGTGCTCTGAAACTGGCTTTGTCAGGGCAATTTCGCCATGACACACCATGCAGCCAGCGAAAAGCACGGCCGAATAGATCATCAGTTGGGGCCAGATCGTCGCGTTGTTGTTCGTGAGCAGCACGAAAGCGATGCCGGCAGTCACCGCAAACAGGGGATGAAAAACCTCGCGCCGGTACCATCGCGTATTTTCAAAGCAGACGATAAACGAAAGCAGATAAATGCAAAGCGGCAGGACCCATAGAAACGGTACAACCGCAACCTGCTGGCACAGCACATTCGTCGTGGCGAGCAGCATGGCGGACCCACATGCCGCCAGCAAGATCCACAACGACTGCAAGCGCCAGCTCGGCCGTTGCGAACGTTCAGCTTGTGCCTCGGCCGGCGCGCTCACGGTGGCGTTGCTCCAAGGCCCTCGCCATGGTGCACACATGAGGCACAGGACCACGTAAATCACATAACCCGCCGACCATACCCATGCCTGCGTGTGTAGCCGTAGATTCGGCTCGACCACGAAGGGATACGAGATCAGGCTCAAAAGCGATCCAAGATTGGACAGCGCGTACAGACGGTAGGGGGAACTACCGGGAATCGATTTGGAAAACCAATGCTGAAGCAGCGGACCGGTGGTTGAAACCAGCAGAAACGGCAACCCAATGCTCGCCAACAGAAAGCGGAGAATGAGTCCGGTGGGACTCGCTCCGCCTTGCGGCCTCCAACTTGCCCCTGGCGTGATCGGGGAAGGCCAATGGAAAGCCAGCAGAATCAAAAGAACAACCGAGATGCCCAGCAACACGCCGTGGAGCAGACTCTGCTTTCGTGGCGACAGGCGGGTCGCCAAGACGTGCGCATAAGCATATCCGCCCAAAAGCAGAACTTGAAAAAACAACAGGCAAGTCATCCATACGGAAGGTGTCCCGCCGAACCACGGCAGGATGTACTTACCCAGGATCAACTCAACTTGAAATAACAACAGCGCTCCGGCAAGTGTGGTCAGCGCGAAAATATTTGTCTTCCAGCTCGCACTCGCGGTTTGCGCGGTCGTCTCTTTCTGCCGTGGAACGTTGTCCACTCTGAGGGTCTCTCTTGTGCCGGGCATGCATCGGATCATAGCAAACTCCTATGCCAATGCTGGGATGCTGTTTGAGGACAGTTGTCGCAACTGCCCACGCGTCTCGCGCAGGCAAATTGCATCAACGTTCTGCAAAGGGAGCGCCTTCGAACGGCCCGATCTCCTATGCCGGCAACGCGAGCCGAAATGGACGAAGGGATTCAGAAAACGAAGAGACGCTCCGGCGCCAACGTTTACCGGCGCTCGCGAGCGTCTCTCGAAAGCAAGACCGAACTACTTCAACGAAATTACTTCAGCGAATCGGGATCGGAAAGGTTCTTGGGTGACTTTTGGTTCAGCAGAGCGACCAGCTTCTGTGCGGAGGTCGGAACGGCCACGGCACCCTTGAGGACGATGTCCTGGGCGTCGATTTTCTTGCCGTAGACTTTCTCGTTGGACCCGTTATCGGGGCGGAGGGTTGAGCCTTCGAGCGAGACCCCGGCGAAGAGGCCGCGCGAGCGGGAATAAGTCAACATCTCGGCCCGAAGCGTGACATCGGTTGTGGCACTGGCATCACGGCCCTTGGGGCCTGCGGCGGCGGCAGCGTCAGCGCCCAGCTTGACTTTGTTCTTGAGAATTGCCGTGGCTCCGCGAGGGTTCATCACGAGGATGACAAAGTCGGTGGCTTGCGCTCCAAGTTGCAGGCCGAACCCGCCGCCTTCCAAACGCATCATCGTCGGAGCGCCCCACGGGCCGGTGAAGTGCTCGCCGGTTCGGCAGGTCATTGCACCGCGGCCATAATTGCCGCTGAACCCGAAGGCAACCTTGAGGACCGAGGGAATCACGATGACGCATTCGGCCTTATCGAGGAGGTTTTGGGGAATGTCATCGGGGATGTCGAGAATCTCCTTCATCACCATGCCGCAGTTATCCAGGCGGTCCTGATCTTTTCCTTCTTTGTCATTGTCCTGAGCAGCGAGCGGCAGGGCTACCAGAGCCAGGGTCATCATCAGGGACAATCCACGTTTCATCACAGTGTCTCCTCAGAACAGCGAATGGCTGGAACGCCATGATAGAGCGTTCCGGGACTGGGCGCAATCAACGCTCTTTATTAGATGCCCTACAGGGTTGCAGGAGTCATTCGGGAGGTCCTACTGCTGGAGTGGGCTATAATCGCGAGCGGACGGACGATCGAAAAGATGATGAACAGCGGCATTTTGCCGAAGCGGTGCGCGGGACTCATCTTGGCGGCGCTGTTGCTGGCGGTGCCGGCGGGTGCGCAGAGTTCCGGTGTGAAGCGTGTAGCGCAGTCCGCTGCGACCCGCCGTGCTGCGCTGCGCTTTGCGAAGCGAGTGGACACGTTGCTCGCGGCACCGCCGGCGAACCAGGCGAACTGGGGGATCCTGGTGGCGGACGCCAAGACGGGCGAAGCGCTTTACGCGCACGACGAGAAGAAACTCTTCATTCCTGCGTCGAATATGAAGCTGTTCACGACCGCACTGGCGCTCGCGACGCTCGGGCCCGAGTACCGCTTCCATACCACGCTGGAAACGCGCGCGCGCTTGCTGGAGAAGGGGCGGTTGGACGGCGATCTCGTTCTGGTAGGGCGCGGCGATCCCAACCTTTCGAACCGAAAGTTCCCGTTCGTGGAGAAACCGGAAACGGACGGGCCACCGGAGAAAGTGCTCGCGGAGCTGGCCGACAAGCTCGTGGCCAGGGGCGTGCGCGAAATTGGCGGCGACATCGTCGCGGACGACAGTTACTTCCCTCCGGGCCGCTATGCGCCCGGTTGGGAGATCGACGACATGGTGTGGGAGTATGGCACGGCGGTGTCGGCGATCGCGGTGGACGACAATACAACGCTGCTGACGCTTTCGCCTGGAACGCGCGAGGGAGACGCCGTCAGCGCCACGGTCGAGCCGAAAACGGAAGATTTCGCGGTTGAGAACGGTGTGACCACCAGCGCCGCGGAAACGAAGAGCGACCTGGTCTTGACCCGTGAGCCGGGGGCGCGGCTGGTCGTAATCCGGGGAACGCTTCCGGCGGGGAGCGCACCGCGCATCCTGGTGTTGGCGATTGAGGAGCCGGCGGAACATGCGGCGGGGATGCTGAAGAGGCTGCTCGAAGAGCGCGGTGTGCACGTCGGCGGGTGCGCGCGAGCGAAGCACGCGGAAGATGCCGTAAGCGGCGAGAGAATGGTGTTGGCGGAACACATTTCGCCGCCGCTCGCCGAAGCATTGGTGCCGGTGAACAAGATGAGCATCAACCTCCATACGGAGATGCTGCTGAAGGCGGCGGTGCGGCAGCAGGGTCCCTGGAAGAAGCCGGAAGAGGTGACGGACTTTGCGTGGCAGTTCTATCGTGCGGCAGACATCGAAGAAGGGGACCTGGTCTTCACGGACGGGTCAGGCCTTTCGCGAGGAGACTTGGTCACGCCGCGGGCGGTAGTGACGCTGCTGCGGTATGCGCAGGGGCAAGCTTGGTTTCCCGTGTACTTTGCGTCGCTGCCGGTGGCAGGCCAAGACGGGACGCTCGAGGACCGCATGAAGGATACTCAAGCGGCCGGGCGGGTGCATGCGAAGACGGGCTCGCACGAACACGTTGCGGCGCTCTCCGGATACGCCGAAACGCTCGGCGGACGAGAGGTGGTTTTCTCGATTTTCGCAAACAACGCGCTGAAGAAAAGCGACGCGGCGACGACGATCGATGCGATCTGCGCGGCGATGGTGGAAGAGTTGGGCGGAAGAGTGAAGAAGCAAGGGAAACAGACGAGGTAGAGGAACGAGAGATCCTGCGGCGGGGGAAATGGGCAAAGAACGGAAAGTCGTGACCGTTTTTGGAAGCTCGCGGCCAAAGGCCGGCGAGGCGGACTATGAAGAGGCGCGCGCTCTCGGAACGGCGCTGGCGCAGCGGGGATTCGCGGTGTGCTCGGGCGGGTATGGCGGAACGATGGAAGCAGCCTCACGCGGGGCCAAAGAAGCAGGCGGGCACGTCCTCGGGGTGACTGCGGAGTTTTTTCGGGCGCGCACGAATGCCTGGGTGGACGAAGAGATTCGCGTGAGCACCTGGGAAGAACGGCTGTTCGAACTGGTCCGCAAAGGGGATGCATTCGTGGCCTGCAAGGGCGGGACCGGGACACTGGTGGAGCTGGCGGTGGTGTGGGAGATGCTGAACAAGTCGGTGATGAGCGGCAAGCCGTTTGTGGTGCTCGGGCATTTCTGGAAACCGATACTCGATCGCGTCCGGGAAGTGGAACGCGGCAGCTCATCGCCGTGGGCCGAAGCCAATGGCGAAATGGTGCACGTTGTTGGGACACCGGAAGAGGCTGCGGAGTTCTTGGCGCTGCGGCTGAAATAGAAGGAAGGCGTACCACCGAAGTGGTGGGCCACGGAAATGTCACGCACGGCGGAAGAGATACTCGAGTTTGACGCGCTGCGGGAGCTGTTGCGCCAAAGGACCACGTGCGCGCCGGGGCGGCGTGCGGTGGATGCGTTGGCACGGGGGCAGCAACGCGAGGCGCTCGAAGCAGCGTTCGCGAAAATCACCGAGGCGAAGGAATGGCTGCGCGCCGGGCGCGAATTGGGATTTGGCGCGCTGGCCGATCCGGCGGGGTGGCTGGAACGGCTTGAACCCGCGGACGCGGCGCCCTCAGGAGAAGACGCAGGGCCGGGGGCGGTGCTCGAACCAAGCGAGTTGCTCGACGCGGCGTCATTGTTCGAGACGGCCGCCTGGCTGAAGCAGCAGTTTCGCGAGGAGGCCGTGAAATTTCCGCTGCTGGCGGGACGGGCGGGCTCGCTCGGGGATTTTCGCGAACTACTGGGAAACATTCGGCGGGCGATTCTGCCGAACGGGGAAATCAGCGACGACGCGTCGAGCGAGCTGCGGCGGATTCGAGCCTCGATTGGGCGGACGCGCGATTCGATTCAGAAGATTCTCAGGCATGTTCTGAAAGCGCGCGGCGCCGAAGCGGGCGATGACTACGTGACCTTGCGGAACGACCGCTTCGTGATCCCGGTGCGGGCTACGGAACGGAGCTCGGTCGAAGGCGTGGTGCACGGAGCGAGCGGAACCGGGCAGACCGTGTTTCTCGAGCCGCTGGCGGCCGTCGAGCCTAATAACCAGCTCGTGCAATTCCGAGAGGACGAAGCCGCGGAGATTGCGCGGATTCTCGAGGAGCTGACCGGGCGCGTGCGCGGACAGCTCGGGGTGGTGCGCGTCGCAGCGGGGACGATTGCGGAGTTTGACTCGGTGTTTGCGCGGGCGCGGTTTGCGCGCGAATTCGATTGCGCGATGCCGGAGTTTACCGAGGCCCTGGAGCTGAGATTGGATGCCGTGCGGCATCCCGTGCTGGAAGACAAGCTGCGGCGCGAGGGACGGGCCATCGTGCCGATGACGCTCGCGCTTGGCGGCGCTGGGCGCTCCGCGGCCGCGCCGGAAGACGAGCGCGTGCTGGTGATCAGCGGGCCCAACACGGGGGGGAAAACGGTGGCGCTCAAAACGGTGGGGCTCGCGGCGCTGGCCGCGCAGGCGGGAATCCCCGTCGCGGCGGGGCGCGCGGTGCTGCCGATGTTCGACCGCGTGCTCGTGGACATCGGCGACGAACAATCGATTGCCGCGGACCTTTCGACGTTCTCCGCGCACATGCTGAACCTGAAGGTCATGCTGGAAAAAGCCACGCCGCGATCGCTGGTGCTGGCGGATGAGATGGGAACGGGTACCGCGCCGGAAGAAGGCGCGGCGCTGGCCGTATCGTTCCTCGAGGAGTTTCGCGCCAAAGGATCGATGGTGCTGGCGACGACGCATCACGACCGGCTGAAGACCTATGCCTCGACGACGCCCGGCGTGGTGAACGCCGCGGTGGAATTCGACGATGTGAACCTGCGGCCGACGTACCGGCTGATGGTGGGCGTGCCGGGCGGGTCGAGCGGAATCGCGATTGCGCAGCGGCTGGGAGTCGTGACCAGCGCGATCGAGCGGGCGCGCGGACTGATGGCGCCGGAGGCGCGCGAAGCGGCCGACCTGATCGCCTACCTGCACCGCAGCCGCGACGAGCTCGACCGCATGAAGCAGCAGATGGCGGCGGAGATGCGCGCTCTCGAAGACGAGCGGCGGAAGCTGCGCACCGAATGGACCGAGAGGCAGCGGCGGCGGATCGAAGAGCTCGAGCAGAAGTTCGCGGAGATGCAGAAGCGCATGGAGCAGGAAGTATCGCGCATTGTGGAGGGGATGAAGGAGCGCGAGCTGCGGGCGCAAATGGAGAAGCAAGCGCGGCGCAAGGTGGCCGCAGCGCGAAGCGAGGCGCGCGAAGAGATGAACGCCGCCGTGGTACAAACGCTGTCCGAATCGCAGGCCGATCTGGGGACGGTGGCGCCGGTCGAGCCGGTGAGCGCGGAGCGGCTGGTGCCGGGAGTGAGAGTTCGGGTGCGCGGTTTTCCGCAAGCGGTGGTTCTGCGCAGGGTCGATGGATCGACGGCCGAAGTCGAGGCAGGACCGTTGCGGATGAAACTGTCGCTGGATGAGATCACTGGGATCGAGGGCGAGAGAGCTGCTGCGAAAGCTGCGGCTACTCCGGCAAATCGCAGCGTGACAGTGCACGCCGAGCCGGGAGAAGGTGCGATTGCCGACGAGATCAACGTCATTGGACTGACGGTCGAAGAGGCCACGAGCCGCGTGGACAAGTTTCTCGATGAAGCCGCGCTGGCGAATAAGCTGCGCGTGCGCATCATTCATGGCCACGGGACGGGCGCGCTGCGCCGCGGCTTGGGCGAGTTTCTCGCTGGGCATCCTTTGGTTGCGGGGTCAGCTTTTGAATCCGAGGAACACGGCGGCAAGGCTATCACGATCGTAGACTTGCAGTCCTGAAAACGATGGCGGAAGCGGGAACATTTGCGGACAAGGTGAAGCAGCAGGCGGACATTGTCCGCGTGGTGGGGGAATACGTCCGTCTCAAGAAGACGGGACAGAATTTTACCGGGCTGTGCCCGTTCCATTCGGAAAAGACGCCGTCGTTCGCGGTGCATCCGGTGAGGCAGATTTACCACTGCTTCGGATGCGGCGTGGGTGGAGATGTATTCCAGTTCGTGATGGAAATGGAGAAATGCCCGTTTCCCGAGGCGGTGCGCACGGTCGCGGAGAAATGCGGCATAGCGATCCCGGCGCCGCGGGAGCGTTCGCCCGAAGAGAAGCGCGAGAATCAGCAACGCACGGCGCTGGTCGAGATGCATCGCGAGGCGGCGGCGTTTTTCAGGAAACAACTCGAAGGGACGCTCGAGGGCAAAGCGGCGCGGGCCTATCTCGAGGACCGCGGTCTCGACGGCGATGCCATGGCGCGGTTCGGGCTGGGCTACGCGCCGTCGGCCGGAGACGCGCTGCTCCGTCACCTGAAGCAGAAATATCCTGAAAAGCAAATCGATGTGTCGGGGCTGGTGTCCCGGGACCAGGGCGGAAAACTTTTCGACCGTTTCCGCCGGCGGATCATGTTCCCGATCGCCAACGAGTCGGGGAAAATCGTGGCGTTCGGCGGGCGGGCGCTCGGCGACGATCTGCCCAAGTATCTGAATTCGCCGGAAACGCCGATCTACTCGAAGAGCAACATCTTGTACCACCTCGACCGCGCCAAAGAGGCGATGCGCCGGCAGGACTTCGCGGTGCTGGTCGAGGGTTACATGGACGCCATCGCGGTGGCGCGCGCGGGCGTGTCAAACGTGGTGGCGAGCTGCGGCACGAGCTTGGCGGAGCCGCAGGTGAAGCTGCTCGGACGGTTCACGCGGCACGTCGTGGTGAACTACGACCCGGACGCGGCGGGACAGGCGGCCACCGAACGTTCGCTCGGGCTGCTGCTCGAGCAGAACTTCGAGGTGCGCGTGCTGGCCTTGCCCGAGATTGACGGCAAGCCCGCCGATCCCGACACGTTTATCACCAAAAAGGGAGCGGCGGCGTACGCAGAGCTGCTGAAGCAGGCGCCGGAGTATGTGGACTACCTCATTGCGCGAGCGCGGCAAATGGACTTGACGAGCGGCGAAGGGAAGCTGCGCGCGCTGAACTTCCTGATGCCCCACGTGCAGCGAATCCCGAGCGGGCTGCTCCGCTCGGAATGGGCGACGCGGATCGCGCAACAGTTGCGAATTGACGAGCCGGTGCTGCGCGAGGCGCTGCGGAAGGCGGCCACGGAGCGCCGCAGCGAAGTGAAGACGCGGCCCGAACTGGTGGGTCGCCACGGCGGGCGTCCGGCGGAGCGGCGTCTGATCAAGATGCTGGCGGAGGCGGAAGGTTTCCGCGAAGCGCTAGCCCGCGAGCTGCAGAAAGAGGCGTTGTACGAGGGGCTGGAGGCCGAGCGCGTGTTTGCAGCGCTGGTGGCGGCGTGCCTTTCGGGCGAGGCGCTGAGTCTCGCGACCGTTGCCAACGGCCTTGGTGAGCAAGACCGGCGGCTGGTGTACGAGATCGTGTTTGAGGAGGATGCGGAGCCGACCTGGGAGGAGGCGGAGAGTTGCCTGGTAGTCCTCAGGAGAAAGAAGGCGAAGGCGGAACTCGAGGGGGTGCAGCGGGAGATTGAAGCAAGCACTGCGGCGAGCGGGTCCGGGGAGCAGTTGCGCGCGCTGCTCGAGAAGAAGCAGGAATTGCGGCGCTGGCTGGAAGAGCAGGGAGGGTGAGAAGTTCGACACGCAGGCCGCTCTCGACGGCGCAATGCGGCAGAATATAAGATTGACGAAACTCCGGCCCGGCGTGTAACGTACGGGGGTTTGACGGTAACGTCGGCGGGTCCTGGAGCATCTATATTCTATGGATGAAGGCGGGTTCCGGCGCCGCCGGGGCCGCAGCGGTTTTCCAGCGACAGGGGACCCGGCCACGCAACGTCAGATGCCGAGCGGGCGGCAGGCAAGCGGATTTTCTTCACCGACAAGACGGCGAACCTT
Organism: Candidatus Acidiferrales bacterium; assembly: GCA_049514555.1. GTDB lineage: Bacteria > Acidobacteriota > Terriglobia > Acidiferrales > UBA7541 > JBEKUY01. Next base: position 164,847 of record JBEKUY010000002.1, on the reverse strand, counting down.
CGGGGGCAGTCCCTCCACAGGTGCTGACGTGCGCACGGACAAAATACTGATTTGCCAAGAGGCGGTAACCCGCGAACGCGGGCTCGCTGGCGCGGACCGACGGAGGAATTAGTGGCTTTGGCTCTGGAAGAGAAGTACGACGCAGTACGGCAACTCATCGCCATGGGCAAGGAGCGCGGCTACCTGCTCTATGACGAGGTGAACGACATCCTTCCGGCCGAGGTGCATTCGTCGGAAGAGATTGACGATTTGCTCTCGACGTTCGAACGGTACGGCATCGACATTTACGAGGACGCGGCGACGGCCAAGGCCGCGCGCGCCGCGGCGGAGCTCGCCGAGCCGGGCGAAGCCGAGCCCAAGGAAGAAGCCCACGCCGATGAAGTGGATATCGACCTGACGCCCGGGGCGCTCGAAAAGACGAACGACCCGGTGCGCATGTACCTGCGCGAGATGGGCACGGTGCCGCTGCTGACGCGCGAAGGCGAGGTGACCATCGCCAAGCGCATCGAGCGCGGCCAACTCGTGGTAATGAAGGCCATCACACGCTCCCCGATTGTGATCAAAGAGATGGTCGCGGTCGGGGAAGACCTGCGCAAGGGCACCCGCTCGATCAAAGAGATCGTGCAGTTCGACGACGAAGAGCTCACCGACGAGAAGATCCAAAACAAGACCAAGCAGACGCTCCGGCACATCGACAAGCTCGCCAAGCTGTACGAGGAGACGCTGAAGCGGGCGGTCAAACTCGCGAAAACGCCGAAATCGAAGAAGCGGTCTTACGTGCGGGTGAAGTGGTCGGTGGCGCGGGGGCGGATCGAAATGTCGCTCTCGGTGCGCGCGATCGATTTCAACCCGTTCGAGAAAAAGCGCCTGATCGACAAGATGCGCAATACGGTCGAGCGGCTGCAATCGCTCGAGCGCGAGGCGGGGCGGCTCGAGCGCCGCGTGGACGCCTCCAAGGGTGATACGGCCAGCGAAGCACGGCGGGAGCTGCGCACGCGCCGGACCGAGTTGCGGGAGATCGAAGACGCGAGCGAAGTCGGTCTGCCCGAGCTGAAGCGCACGCTGACGCTGATCCAGCGAGGAGAGGCGGAGGCCGAGCAGGCCAAGAAGGAGTTGATCGAGGCGAACCTGCGGCTGGTGGTCTCAATTGCCAAAAAGTACACCAACCGCGGCTTGCAGTTCCTGGATTTGATCCAGGAAGGAAACATCGGATTGATGAAGGCGGTGGACAAGTTCGAGTGGCGCCGCGGATACAAATTTTCGACCTATGCGACCTGGTGGATCCGCCAAGCCATCACCCGCGCGATCGCCGATCAGGCGCGCACCATCCGCATCCCGGTGCACATGATCGAAACCATCAACAAGCTCGTACGCACCAGCCGTCAGCTCGTCCAGGAGCTCGGACGCGAGCCCACCTCGGAGGAAATCGCCAAGCGCATGGACATTCCGGTGTCCAAGGTGCGCAAGATCCTGAAAATCGCGCAGGAGCCGATTTCACTCGAGACTCCAATCGGCGAGGAAGAGGATTCGCACCTGGGAGACTTCATCGAGGACAAGGCGGTGGTGTCGCCCTCGGACGCGGTGATCAACCTGAACCTGAAGGAACAGACCTCGTCGGTGCTGAAGACGTTGACACCGCGGGAAGAGAAAGTCATCAAGATGCGCTTCGGACTCGACGACGGCAGCGAACACACGCTCGAAGAAGTGGGGCAGTCGTTCGCCGTGACGCGCGAGCGCATCCGCCAGATCGAGGCCAAAGCGTTGCGCAAGCTGCGCCACCCGTCGCGCTCGCGCAAACTGCGCGCGTTTCTCGAAGGGCCTTCGCGCGACTACCTATAGACGGTTACACGAATAAGAAAGCCGCTCTTACTGACGGCCCCCGGCACAACCGGGGGCCGTTTTGCTTTTCAGCGCAGCGTGTAAAACCCGCGAAGCCGACGAATGAACAGCGCGGACCAGACGATCATGAACGCGGCGAACGCTAGGAGCAGGCCGATCATGTAATCGCTCGACATCCGGGGAGGGGTGCGGAGGTTGGCTTGGACGACCTCCTCGAACACACAAATCAGAAGAAAGTAGACAGCGCATCCGAACCAGCCGAAGTGCGTTTCGAAGAATGCCATCGTCTGGGCGCGGCGCTCGGGCGCGAGCCAGTAGTCCTTGTGGGGAAGATTGATCATGGAGGCGGGCAGGACGCTTATGATGCGGGGAACAATGAAGCCGGTCACGAGCGCGAGCACCGTGACGACAGCATTTAGATGGAGAAATACGGATTTCGGCTGGAAATTGTTGGCATTGCCCGCAGCGTCGAAATGGGAGGCCATACAGTTGGGAAGGAGCGTGTAGCCGCGGTGGGCCTCCGCGACGGCAATGAGAACAAGCACGAGGAACACAATTTTCGGCAGGCGTGCGCTCGACATGGGGATCCTCTCCGGTCAGGGTACGAACAGTGGCCGCAGGAAACAAACGCCACTGCCTGCTCTGTGTTCGGGAAGGCACTCGGTGAAGGATTCGGGTATCGGAAAAGTCAGTAGTACATCACCGAAGTAGGCGTCCCAGCCGCCGGGCGCAAGGCTGGTCTGAAAGACGCGAACGTTGTCGGCTTCTCCGCGACCCACACCGCACTGAAGTTCGTGATTCCTCTCGTAAGACGGTAAGCGACATCTTGCCAAGCGATACTGTGAGTTTCAAGTTTCGTGTTTCGCTATTCGTGTCTATGATGGCCGCATGGCATTGTTGGAAGTGGGCGGGCTGACGGTTGAATTGCCAACTGCGGCAGGCGTGATCCGGCCGGTGAACGATGTGTCTTTGCACGTCGAGGCGGGCGAGGCGCTGGGGCTTGTGGGCGAATCGGGCAGCGGGAAAACGATGCTCGCGCTGGCGCTCATGGGGCTGCTGCCTGAGGGTGCGCGGGCACGAGGGGACGCGCGGCTCGCTTCGCGGAACGGAGCGCATTCGCGAACGGTGAGAAATCTCCTGTCGCTTACCGAACGCGAATGGAGAGATATACGAGGGCGAGAGATTGCTATGGTGTTTCAGGAGCCGATGACCTCACTCAATCCGGTGATGCGCGTGGGCGTGCAGATCGAGGAAGCGGTGCGGGTGCACGAGCGGGGCTTGACGCGCGGAGAAGCGACGCGGCGGGCCATTGCTGCGTTCGAGCGCGCCGCGGTGCCGGAGCCGGAAAAGCGCGCCCAGCAGTACCCGCACCAACTCTCGGGTGGGCTGCGCCAGCGTGTCATGATCGCCATGGCGCTGGCTGGCGGGTCAAGCGAACAGGGAAAAGGACCGTCGGCGGGGCCGCGACTGTTGATTGCCGACGAACCCACGACGGCGCTCGACGTGACCGTGCAGAAGCAGATCCTGGATTTACTGGATCGGCTGCGGAGGGAACTCAGACTCGGATTGATTTTCATCACGCACGATTTGGGCGTAGTGGCGCAGGTGGCGGATCGCTTGGCGGTGATGTACGCGGGCCGGATCGTGGAAGAAGGGCCGGCGCGCGATGTGCTCGCGCGACCGCGGCATCCTTATACCGAAGGCTTGCTGGCGGCATCGCCGCGGCTCGAGAAGGGCGCGTTGCAGCCCATTCCAGGAAACGTGCCGCGCCTCGATGATTTGCCGCCGGGATGCGCGTTCGAGCCGCGCTGCCCGCTGCGGCGTGCGGAATGCTCCGAGTGTGTGCCCGAGATGCGTCCGGCCGGGCCGGGGCATCGAGCGAGGTGCATCCTCGTATGAAGGAGACTCGACGCGGTGTTAATTGAAGCACGAGGACTGAAGAAGAGCTTCCGCCAGCGCACGGGATTCCTCACGGGTACGTCTGAAGCTGCTGAGAAAACCGATGATGCGCAGCGCATCGCTGCTGTGGACGGCGTGAGCCTGAAGGTTGCGGTGGGAGAGACGCTGGCGATCGTCGGCGAATCGGGCTGCGGCAAGACGACCCTCGCGCGCATGCTGCTGCGGCTGATCGAGCCGGATGCAGGCGAGGTTTTCTTTGGAGGACGCGATCTACTGGCAGCGCAAGGCTCGGCGCTGCGAGCGTTGCGCCGCGAGATGCAGATGGTGTTCCAGGACCCGTTCGCGTCGCTCGATCCGCGGATGCGCGTGGGAGAAATCGTGGGCGAGCCGGCCGCGATTCACGAACCTGAGCTCGGACGCGCGGAACGGCGCCGGCGGACCAGCGAGATCCTCGAGCGTGTGGGAATCGAAAAGGATGCCTTACAGAGATTTCCGCATGAGTTTTCGGGCGGGCAGCGGCAACGGATCGGAATCGCGCGGGCGCTGATTCTCCGGCCAAAACTCGTGGTGGCGGATGAGCCGGTGGCAGCGCTGGACGTTTCCGTGGGCGCGCAGGTGCTGAAACTCCTCGCGGAACTGCAGCGGGAACTGGGACTGACGCTGGTGCTGATCTCGCACAGCCTTCCGGTCGTGGCGCAATTGGCGACGCGGATTGCAGTCATGCGCGCAGGAAGATTCGTCGAGGTGGGCGCGGCGGACCAGGTGCTCGAGCGGCCGGCACATGCGTACACGCGGGCGTTGCTCGCAGCGGTGCCGCGGCTGGTGACCGGTGAGCGGTGAGCGGCGGCTCGTGATGAGAGCGCTGGAATTTTCTGGATGACTAGGCGTATTCCCATGGTGTAGAAGCTACTGACGCAGGAGGTGTGCCCATGGCTACGACGGTTTCCCCGAGCCCCGAGGCTCCGGCGCCAATGAGCGCGGCGGGGCGGATAACAGGTGTGCTGTTCGCTCCGAAGAAAACGTTCGCGGATATTGTACGGAAGCCAAGCTGGCTCATGCCCGCGATCGCGCTGACGATGATCTGGCTGGCGCTGAATATCGTGATGGTACGTCATGTGGACTGGGTCGAGGCGTCAAAGCAGCAGATCGAAAAGAATAAGTCTGCTGCCGCGCGATTCGAGCAGATGAGTTCCGAACAACGCACGGTGGCCTACGAGCAGGCCGCAAAATTCGCAAGGGTCGGCCGGTATGTGCGCGGCGTTATCGGATGGCCCCTGCTGTTGGTGGTAAGTTCGGGGATCTACCTTGGGGCCTACAAGCTGATCGGAGGTGCGCGCACGAACTTCTCCACCTCGTTCGCGATCTGCGCGTTCGCGCACATCCCCATGGGAATCCGCGAACTGCTCGGGATTCCGGTGGTGTTGCTGAAAGACCCGAGCGCGATCGATCCGGAGAATTTCCTGGCTTCAAACGTGGCCGCGTTTCTGGGGAGCGATACGCCGCTATGGCAACTCCCGTTGCTTGGTGCGCTGGACATTTTTGGTTTGTGGGCGGTCCTGTTGGTCGCGGTGGGTTTCTCTGCCGCTGACCCGAAGAAACTGCCGTTTGGGAAGTCCGTTGGAATCGCTCTTAGTGTAATGGCGGTGATCGTGCTCTTCTTCACCGGCATCGCTTGGATATTCTCGTGATACGCTCGCGATGTGTGGTTTGAAGTAATCAAGTCAGACCCGAGCGGGGCGCGGCTCGGCCGGCTCCTTACCGCGCACGGCGCCGTGGACACGCCGGTGTTCATGCCGGTGGGAACCGCGGCGACGGTGAAAGGCCTCCCGCAGGGGGCGCTCGAGTCGCTCGGCGTTCAGATTCTTCTTGCCAATACTTACCACCTATATTTGCGCCCGGGACATGAACTGATCCGTCGAATGGGCGGTCTGCACCGGTTCATGTCCTGGGAAAACGCGATTCTCACCGATTCGGGCGGATACCAGGTCTTCAGCCTGGCGGACCTGCGAAAGATGACGGATGAGGGCGTTTGGTTCCGCTCGCATCTCGACGGCTCGGAGCATTTGCTGACACCGGAGAAAGCGGCGGAGATTCAGCTGGCGCTCGGGTCGGACGTGGCCATGGTGCTTGACGAGTGCATCGAAACGCCGGCCCCACGGGCCGCGGCGGAAGAGGCGCTGCAGCGGACGACGGAATGGGCCCGGCGGGCGCGCAGGTATTTTAGCGAATACGCCAGCCGCAACGGGAACCCTGCTCAACTGCAATTCGGAATCGTGCAGGGAGCGACGTTTGCGGATCTGCGGCGCGAGAGCGCGCGGGAGCTCGTGGAATTGGATTTTGCCGGGTACGCGGTGGGCGGGCTTGCGGTCGGTGAGCCGCACGAGCTGACCTGCGAGATGACTTCGGAAGTGACGGCGTACCTCCCCAATGACCGGCCGCGTTATCTCATGGGCGTGGGGAAACCGGAAGATCTGCCCGATTACGTGCGCTTGGGAATCGACATGATGGATTGTGTTCTGCCGACGCGGGCGGGGCGGCACGGCTGCTTGTATACCAGCCAGGGACGCGTGCTCATTCGCAATGCCCGCTACGCGGAAGATTCACGGCCGATCGACGAGAGTTGTTCCTGCGAGGTATGCGCGCGGTATTCACGGGCGTACCTGCGGCATCTGTATCTGGCGGGCGAACTCCTCTCCGCAACGCTCAACACCCACCACAACGTCCACTTCTACCTCGCGCTGATGAAGCGCATCCGGGAAGCGATTGCGGCGGGAAAACTCGCGGAGTTTGCGAGCGCAGTGCGCACCCAATTTCCCGGATCGCCGGCCTGAGGCTTGCCAGGATTTCTCCTTGACAGGCGGCGGCAAATTCGAGAGTCTATCTGTTTTGAAAACCATGCTGGTTCCTCTCTAAGGCGTAGGAATGCCTTGAGGCTACTGCCTTCTGTGGGCGGGAGAGAGTTCAGAAAGTCGTCCAGTCGGTTTCACTGAGAAAAGGCCAGCGGTGCGGGACTCGTTCCGCAGAGCATCGCCGAAGGCTCTTGCGCAGGGTAAGGCGCGATTCCGAGACGGTCAGCGAAAGGGAACGCCATTGAATGCAATTATGCTGTTGGCGCAGACTCCAAGTCCCCTGGGATTTCTGTCAAACCCGCTCCTCATGATGATCGTCGTCATGGGGATTTTTTATGTGCTGCTGATTTTGCCGCAACAGCGCCGTCAGAAACAGCATCGGGCCATGCTCGCAGCGCTGAAGACCGGAGACAAAGTGATCACCAATGGCGGCATTTACGGCACGGTTGCGGGCATTGACGAAGACACGGTGATTGTGAGGATTGCGGACCAAGTTAAGATCAAGATGCTGCGATCCGCGATTGCGCAGGTGGAAACAGGGGAAGGGACAAAGTAACTGTCCAGGTGAGGCGCGGCGGACCGCAGCAGAACACTAAGGTCTCGCTGGCGGAAGCTGGAGCCAACGCCACCTCTTCAGGAAAACACAGAATGGAACGATGAGCCCGAATCTAAAATGGAAGGCGTTGTTCATCGCGGGCGTGATTCTGGCCTGCGTGTACGGCTTGCTCGGCCTGCCGACATTCCCCACCTCCTTGGCCCAAGTCAAAGAGAACTTCTCGCGGCAAATCAAACTGGGGTTAGATCTTCAGGGTGGAACGCACTTGGTTTTGCAGGTGCAGGTGCAGGAGGCTGTCGGTCTGGAAACGGATCAGACGATCGATCGGCTGACGACGCAACTGCGGCAGAAGGGCATCCGCTACGACGAAATGCGCCGCGTGGACGATACGCACATCCTGGTGCGGAACGTCGCTCCGGAGCAGTCAGCGGCCTTCCACGACCTTGTGGCTGATCAATTATTCGCCGGCGAGTGGGAACTCGCCCCGGCGGCGGGAGAACAATCCGGTTACCTCCTGACGCTCCGGCCGAGCGCAGTATCGCAAATCCAGCAACAGGCCATGCAGCAGTCGCTCGAAACGATCGAGCGGCGCATCAACGCTCTCGGGCTGACGGAGCCGACCATTCAGTTCCTGGGGCGCGGGGAAAACGAGATTTTGGTCCAACTGCCGGGCGTGGGCGATCCTGCGGAAGCCAAGGCGGTGATCCAGGCAGGCGGGCAGCTCGAGCTGCGCCTCGTGGTCGATCAGACGGCGTACTCATCGGAAGCAACGGCTCTGGCGCAACACGGAGGCGTGCTGCCGCCGGGAACGGAGCTGGTGCCGGGGCGGTCTGAAGGACGCAGCTCCAGCGCTGCGACGGCAGGCGAGAGCTGGTACCTCCTCGACCGTGCGCCGATTGTCACTGGCAAGGATTTGCGCAGTACCAGCGAGAGACGGAACACGAGTCGGCCGGGGACCTGGCAGGTGGATTTCACTCTGTCGAACGAAGCAGCGCGGCGCTTCGGGCCGTTCACCGAGCAGAATATCGGCCACCAGATGGCCATCGTGCTGGAGCGTCGAGTGTACTCGGCGCCGGTGATCAATGGGCGGATCGATGATTCCGGGATGATCGAAGGGGATTTCGGTGAGCAGCAGGCGCACGACCTGGCCCTGGTGCTGCGGGCAGGAGCCCTGCCGGCCTCGATCAAGTATCTCGAGGAGCGAACGGTAGGGCCGTCGCTGGGCGCCGATTCGATCCGGCACGGCGTGCAGGCCTCGATCCTGAGCCTGCTGGTGGTAATGGTTTTCATGGTGTTCTATTACCGCTTGGCCGGAGTGAACGCGGTGCTGGCTTTGGTGCTGAACTTAGTCATCCTACTGGCGGCGCTGGCTTACCCGGGGGCTACCCTGACCCTGCCGGGGATCGCGGGGGTGATTCTCACGATCGGCATGGGTGTGGACTCAAACGTCCTGGTGTTCGAGCGCATCCGCGAGGAACTGCGGAATGGGAAGGCGCCTTCGTCGGCAGTGGAAGCGGGATTCGGGCGCGCGTTCCTGACCATCATTGATACCCACGTGACAACGGTGGTCTCAGCGTTTTTCCTGTTCCTGTTCGGGACCGGGCCCATCAAAGGTTTTGCCGTGACCCTCACTATCGGGTTGATTTCAAACCTGTTTACGTCGATTTACGTGTCCAGGACGATTTTCGACTGGCACCTGACGCGGATGGTGCGGGAGGAGAAACTGAGCATTTGAAGCTGCACAGGTCGATGGGAACAGCGGGCCTGGCAGGATTCGCCGTAGAATCGAGCAGTACCTAGCTAACACCCTGGTGCTGCGGTAGTTAGGCCGGCAGTTGGGAAAGAAGAGATTACCGGACGCGCCTGGGAACAAAACAGGCGTAGCTGGAGTCTAACGGTAACGGAAGTAAGGGGCAGTATGGAGTTCTTCAGACAAGCCAACATCAACTGGATGGGGCGGGCGAAGTACTTCTTCGCATTGTCGGGATTCCTGCTGCTGATCGGTGGCGCATCGCTGGTCACGAAAGGCGGATTGCGCTACGGGATCGATTTCAAGGGCGGCACACTCGTCACTGTCCGCTTCGCCCAGCCGCCGAATGTCGACAAGATCCGTACGGGGCTTGCTGCTCAGGGGTTGGGTACCAGCGAGATCCAGAAGATCGTCGGCGCGAATGAGGTGCAGATCGGGATTGAGCAGAAGGGCCAGGGCGAGGAAGCTCTGGACGCGGGGAAGGCGACCATTCTGAAGGCGCTGAGCGCCACATTCGGCTCGGAAACAGGAAACAGGCCGGACTTCAATGTGGCGACGCCGAGCACGCTCGCTCAGATCCTCTCGCAACAGGATCCGCTGGCGCTTCGCACCAATGCGGGAGACCGCTATACGCAACTCGCCCGGCGGCTGACGGATTTTCGCGACAAAGACCGCAGCGGCCTACTGACGAATTTCGACGACTTGCGCGAGGTGGAGGGCGTGACGCCGGGAATCTTGGCCACCCTCAAGGGCAACTTCGCACTGGGGTCATTTACCATCCGCAACGTCGAGATCGTCGGGCCGAAGGTGGGGGCGCAGCTCCGGCGGCAGGCTGTGTATGTAACGCTCTATGCGCTCGCGGGCATGCTGGTGTATATTGCCTTCCGGTTTGAGTGGGTGTATGGCGCAGCGGCCGTGTTGGCGGTTTTTCACGACGTCCTGATAACGCTGGGTTTTTTCTCGCTTCTCAATTTCGAGGTTTCCCTCACGGTGATCGCGGCGCTGTTGACCTTGGTGGGTTATTCGATGAACGACACGATCGTTATCTTCGACCGCATCCGCGAGAACAGCCGGTTGATGAGGAAGGACGCCTTCGCGGACATTGTGAACCGGTCGATCAACCAAACGCTTTCGCGAACGATTCTGACCAGCGGGTTGACGTTTCTGACGGTGTTGGTGCTGTTTCTTCTCGGCGGGGAGGTGCTGCGCGCATTCTCCTTTGCGCTAGTCGTGGGGATTGTGGTAGGTACATACTCCAGCTTTGGGATTGCTGCACCGATCGTGGTCGCCTGGAACCGCTGGCGCGGGCAGCGAGCGGCTGGTTCTGGATCCGCGGCCGGTTTGAAGACCCGGGGTGGCGGGGCGAGTGCAGGACGCCTCGTTCCCGCCGGCAGGAGGTAAGGCTATGTTCGAAGATATGCTAGTCAGCGCAGACGCTAAGATTCAAAAAACGAAGAAGTGGACGTTTTTTGTGTCCTTCACGGTGGAAGCGGTGATCGTCGTCATAATTGTCCTCGTTCCGCTGGTCTTTCCGGAGGCAATGCCGAAGGCGCTGTTGACGACTATGTTGGTCGCGCCGCCGCCACCGCCGCCGCCGCCACCGCCGCCGCCGCCGGCCCAAATGGTCAGGGTGAGGCCGATGGCAAAGCTGATTGAAGCGGGTAAGCTGGTGCAACCGAAGGCCATCCCGAAGGAAGTCCACGTCATCAAAGATGAGCAGGAAACACCGGATCTTGGCGTGGGAGTTCCTGGCGGGGTGCCGGGCGGAGTTCCCGGAGGCCAGGCGGGCGGAGTGATCGGCGGGATCATTGGCGGCGTCATGGGAACGAACGTGCCCCCTCCGCCCAAGCCGGTGCAGCAGCGCATACGCGTAGGCGGCAACGTGCAAGCAGCGAGTCTGGTGAACCGGGTGACCCCGACCTATCCGGCGCTGGCGCGTGCAGCGCGTGTGTCGGGCACCGTTGTTCTGCATGCCATTATCGGGAAGGACGGCACGGTGCAACAACTGGCGGTGATGTCGGGTCCGCCATTGCTCGTGCAGAGCGCTTTGGAAGCGGTGAGGCAATGGAGGTATCGGCCGACTCTGCTGAATGGCGAGCCGGTTGAAGTGGACACAACGATTGAGGTGGTTTTCACGCTGAACAATTAGAAGTGAGCCTCGCACAGGGCGGTCGTGAAGACAGCGGCGGCTCTGGCGAAGGCGAGTTTCGCATCAAACTTTAAGGAGCAAACGAATGGTCGCTACTTTGTACCTTTACTCAGCCTTGCTTCAAGAGGCTGCTGGGAGTCAGTGGGATCTGGTTTCGATGTGGCACACGATGGGAACGCTGGCGAAAGTCGTCGTCCTGATTCTCTTCGTGCTGTCAATATATTCGTTCGGCGTGATGATCGACCGTGCCCTGATGTACAGTGCGGCGCGGAAGCAGTCGCGCATTTTTGTCCAGCAAGTAGCCGGCGCATTGCGGGAAGGCAAGTTGGATGAAGCCATCTCCATTGCCGAGCGGAACAAGAAGAGCCACATCGCCAAAGTCGTGGCGACGGGCTTGTCCGAGTTCCAATCGGCCTCGGCGCAGGTTTCGGACGCGGAAGTGATCGAAGCCGCCAAGCGAGGCCTGGAGCGCTCGGTGGCCATCGTCCATGCCGAGATGAAGCGCGGGCTTTCGGCACTGGCAACGATCGGTTCGACCGCCCCCTTCGTCGGTCTGTTCGGCACGGTGGCCGGGATCATCAACGCGTTCAAAGGAATCCAGAGTTCAAAGATGTCCGGTCTATCGGCGGTGGCCGGCGGCATCGCCGAAGCGCTGGTCACCACGGCTTTCGGCCTGCTCGTGGCCGTGCCTGCCGTCTGGGCCTACAACTATTTCACCAATAAGGTGGAAGCCTTCGACGTCGAGATGGACAACTCCTCCATGGAGCTGATCAATTACTTCATCTTGCGCCGGGGCGGAAAGAAGTAACCCATGTCCGTCTATCGGTATAAGCCGCAAGCCGGGAGCGTGATGGCGGCGCCCAACGTCATCCCTATGGCGGACATCATGCTCGTGCTCTTGATCATCTTCATGGTGGTCACGCCGATGTTGCAGAAGGGCACTTCGGTGGACTTGGCGCAGGTGACGAACCCAAAGGAATTGCCCGACGCAGACAAGGATGACGCCGTCGTCGTGGCCGTAACGTCCGATGGAACTCTGTATCTCCAGACGGCTGCCGGGACGTCGAGGGTGAAACGCGAGGAGCTGACGAAGCTGGTCAAGGATGTAATCGAGAACCGGGCGGATAAGACCGTGTTCCTCAAGAGCGACGCGCGGGCGAAGTACGGCGTCGTGGTAGGCGCGGTGGACGAGATCCGCTCGGCCGGAGTGGACCAGTTGGGCCTGCTGACGGAAAGACAGCGCGCGAATCAGCCTCCCAGACCGCCAGGCACCTAGGCACGCTTTGCCGGTCCCGCCGCGAAACGGCGGCGGACTCGGTCCGAGGTGGGGGCGAAGGGAATTGAATGAATGGCTGCGCGGGGCGCTCTCTCGCCCCCGAGGCAGTCCAGGAGAGTAACGACCATGGGCATGCAGGTAGGAGGAAGCAAGGGTGCGTTGGCGGACATGAACGTGGTGCCGCTGATCGATATCCTGTTGGTGCTGCTGATCATCTTCATGGTGATTACGCCGACGACGCCGAAGGGGCTGGAAACACTGGTCCCCCAGCCGCCGCCGCCGAATCAACAACAGAACCCCGACATCGAACAGAAGACGGTCGTGGTGCAGGTGTTAAACGGCGGGGTGTTGAAGATCAACAACGAAATCGCGACCTGGACGACCCTCGAGCCGCGGCTGGAAGATATTTTCAAGACGCGCGCGGAGAAAGTGGCGTTCATCAAGGGAGATGACGAGGTTCGCTTCTTTGAGGTGGCGGAGGCGATCGACATCATGCACGCCGCCGGTGTGGAAAAGGTGGGCCTGATCACGGCCAAGCTCGAAGCCGGTCAATAGAGCGGCACGCAAGGATTGAACGGATCGGTTTGCTCGCGTTCCGGACGGAACTTGAACCGGGGCGTTGGCAGCCGGTCCGGCGGAGCGGAAAACACTTCAAGCAGGGATGGATTGCAAACAATGAATTCTTACAAGACGGCACGTTGGGAGCGCCGCGTGTGGGCGCTGGCAGTTGTGTTGGTGTGCGCGCTGGCGGCAACAGGATGTAACAAACTGAAAGCGCGAGACCGTTTGAACAAGGGGGTCGCAGCCTACAAGAATGGGCTTTACGACCTGGCGGTCGAGGACTTCAAAGAGGCGCGAGATCTCGATCCCTCGCTGATCAACGCGCGCTTGTACTTGGCGACGGCGTACGCGCAACAGTATGTTCCGAACGCAACGGCGGAGGACAACATTCGGAAGGGGAACGAAGCCATCACCGTGTACAAGGACGTGCTGGACCATGATCCCACGAACTTGAATGCGATGGACGGGATCGGGTTCATCCTGTTCAACATGGCCGGCACGCCGTATTCCCCGGAGAAATTCGAGGAATCCAAGTCCTACCACATGCAACATATCAAGCTGAAGCCGGAAGACGCGGAGCCTTACTACTGGGTGGCAGTCATCGATTGGACCCTGGCGTTTCGCGCCAACGGCGAGATGCGCAAGGCGTACAACCAGGCGAACATCAACAAGCAGATTAAGGACATGGACCCGCTTCCGGCCAGATTGCGAGCGGAGTACGCGGCCAAGTACTCGGCAATGATCGACGAGGGCATCCAGAACGTGCAGGAGGCCATCAAATTGCGGCCGGACTACGAGGAAGCGATGGGCTATCTCAACCTGCTTTACCGGCGCAAGGCGGACGTCGTGGAATCGGCCGAAGAGCGCGACGCGCTGCAAAAACAGGCAGACGAGCTTCTCGACAAGATAAAAGAGATCAGGCAGAAGAAGACGGGAGTAGCGCAGACTTCGTAGGCGCCGCTGAACCATTTGAGAAGAAGGGCGTTCCGCTTGCCGGGGCGCCCTTTTTATTTTGGGTGGATGGCACGGAATCATGTCGCGGGAGGCCGCCGACAGCCGTAGAATAAAAGAGCGAACATGCCTACACTCGGCAACCCGCTGATTCCCTTCGGGCGCGACCGGAGGACGCAGAGGCTGGATGCGCGCTTTGATGAGCTTCTCGCAAAGCTGCGGAAGAACCGGCCGGGCGAAGACGTCGAGCCGGTGAGACGTGCCTACGAAATGGCTTCGAACCAGCATCGCGAGCAGACCCGGCAGTCCGGCGAGCCTTACCTCATTCACCCTCTCGAAGTTGCGCACATCCTGGCGGACATGAAGCTGGATGCCACCACCGTCTGCGCGGCGCTCCTGCACGACGTCGTCGAGGATACTCGGGTCTCGCCCGACCAGCTCGCCATGCAGTTCGGCTCGGAAATCGCCCGATTGGTGGAGGGCGTGACCAAGATCAGCAGACTCGATCTCCTCGCTCCCGAGGCGCGCCAGGCTGAGAACATGCGCAAGATGCTGCTGGCGATGGTTGGGGACGTGCGCGTCGTTGTGGTGAAGCTGGCCGATCGGTTGCACAACATGCGCACCCTCCAGTTTCTCCCGCCGGAAAAACAGGTCCGCATCTCGCGCGAAACCATGGACCTCTATGCCCCGATCGCACACCGCCTGGGCATGGCCGTCGTGCGGGCCGAGCTCGAGGATCTGGCGTTCCGCTACCTTGAACCGGACGCCCATCTGACTCTGCAGAAGGACGTCGCTGCGCACAGCCAGCAGTACCTGAGTTTCCTCGAAGAGGTGCAGGAGACGATTCGCAAGAAGCTTGTGGAGAACAGCATTCCTGCCGAGGTGCAGGGGCGGGTTAAGGGCCTGTCTTCGTTACACGAGAAGATTACGCGGCAACAACGGCCGATCGAACAGGTTTACGACTTGTTGGCCGTGCGCGTCATCACCGATACCGAGAGGAACTGCTATGCGGCGCTCGGCGTGATCCACCAGATCTGGCGGCCGGTGCCGGGGAGGTTCAAAGACTACATCGCGATGCCAAGGCCGAACCTCTACCAGTCGCTGCACACCGCCGTGATTCACCGCGGCCAGCCCTTCGAGCTGCAGATTCGCACGCAGGAGATGCACCGGATCGCGGAAGAAGGCGTGGCGGCGCACTGGAAATACAAGGATGGGAAGCCGGTATCGGACGCCGACGACCGGCGCATCGCTTGGATGCGTCAATTGATCGAATGGGCGCAGGAGATGCAGGAGCCCGGTGAATTCCTCTCCACGCTTAAGGTGGACCTCTACCCGCTCGAGGTGTATGCATTCACTCCGAAGGGGCGTGTGCTCGAGCTGCCGCGCGGCGCAACCCCGGTGGATTTTGCCTACGCCATCCACTCGGAAGTGGGCCACCAATGCTTGGGGGCCAAGGTCAATGGACAGATCGTGCCGCTGCGCTACGAAATCGCCAACGGGGACGTAGTCGAGATTCTGACGCAGAAAGGGCACACGCCGAGCCGCGACTGGCTCACCTTTGTGAAGACTTCGCGCGCCCGCAGCAAGATTCGCCAGTGGATCAACCTGCACGAGCGCCAGGAAGCCATCGAGATGGGCCGCCGGTTGCTCGAGAAGGAAGGACGCCAGCGCGGCCGCAGCCTGAAGAAGATTCCCGAAGCGGAGATGATGCGCGCCGCTTCGGAGTGCGGCTATACCAGGCTGGACGATCTATACGCTTCGGTGGGCTTCGGGAAATACTCCGCGCGCCAGATCCTGAGCCGCGCGCTCGGAGAAACGCTCGCGGAACCTGCTGCGGGACCCGAAACTCCGGCACAGCCGAAGATCGTCACGACCATGAAGCGCATGCTCGGCCTCACCGATTCGCCGGTCCTCGTGCGCGGCCAGGACGACCTGATGGTCTTCCGCGCCAAGTGCTGCAATCCGATCCCCGGCGACGAAATCGTCGGATACGTCACCCGCGGCCGCGGCGTCGCCGTCCACAGCCACAATTGCCCCAACGTGCAGAATCTTCTGTACGAGTCGGAACGCCGCATCAACGTGGCCTGGGGTACGGGTGAAGCGGCGAAGTTCCCGGTGAACCTGCGCGTGCGGACGAAGGACCGCCCCGGGATTCTCGCGGAGATGACCGGGATCATCAGCGCCGAGGGCTGCAATATCGAAATGCTCGAAAGCCACCCCGAGGGCCTCAACGCCCGCATCGAATTGCGCGTGGATATCTCCGACCGCCAGCAGCTCGAGAGAATCCTCACCAATATGAAAAAGATCCTCGGCGTCTACGGTGTCGAACGCGTCTACCACACCTGAGAACGCGCAAGCCCCCCAATCATCCGGATCGCGCAGACCGCCGGTTGCCCTTGTCGTTCCCGTCACAACCCACTGTATCCCCAGCTCAAACGGCTAGAATCAGGGCATGGGGAAACTCCTGGCTGCGACCCTCGTGTTGATGTGCGTGGCGGGATGTAAGACGCATCCCTCTGCGGATTTCAAGCCGCTCGACCAGGCCGGCATGTGGTACGAGAACATCCAAGAACTGCGCGGACTCGATGTCAATGACGCGGAAGTGGCTGAACTGGCTAGGCTGAAGCAAACCGGCGCCGCAGACGCCACGTGCGTGGAACTTGTGAAGGCGGCGCACGCGCACAATCACCCGTTCGCGAGCGCGGATGCCGTACTGAGTCTGGGGCGTGCAGGCTTCACCGAGGCGGACATTCTCGAATTCGCACGCATGGATGAGTTGGACTCGAAGAGCGGCGAAGCAGTTACGCTGAAGTTCACGGGGATTTCCACAGACGGCGTGGTCGAGGTCATGCAGCGGAGGATGAAAGGCCTGCCGACGATGTCGAATCTGGAGATCTCCAAACTGAAGAACACCGGCCTCACCGAAAAGCAGATCTTGGAGCAGATCAACCGCGGCATGACCGATGCAGAGGCCGAGAGAGAAGTCACGGCCCGGCGACACGCGGCAAACCAAACCGGATTTGTGCGGAATCGCGGAAGAAGATCGCGCTGACGGGCTTCTGCTGCTCCCGCGCAGGTTCAATACTGGGCTTTTGCTTCCCGAAGCTTCCCTCGCTACAATCAAGCCACTTTGCCGCGTCCTGATAAGGATCGGTTTCTCCTCGCCGCGCTCTTGGCAACGGGAGCCCTGTGGGCGTCCTCGTGCGCTGTTCCGCTGGGCCCGGGGTATAGCATCGAGAAACAGACCGTGGATGTGCGCTTTGTTCCCGCGCCGGAGACCCGCATCGAGTTCAGTGCGGACTACCAGCTCCGCAACACGGGCAATCAGCCGCTCTCGGCTTTCGAACTGCGGCTTCCGCCGGAGCGCCGATTGCGTGTGGAGTCGGTTTCAATCACCTGGGACGGGCAGGCAATTCCCTTCGAACGGCGGGGTGACTCCGGGGGAAAAATCCTCAGTATGCAATTGAGTTCATCGTGGCCCATCAAACAGGTCCATGCGCTGCATCTCCAGTACCGCATCGCCCCAGGCGAGGCCAACGGACCGCAGCTCGATTTCCCCGCGGACTCGTTCTATCTGCCGCCGGGTGTCTGGCTTGCGGCGCTTCTGCCGCCGCCGGGGACATTTGCCAGTGGAGGCGCTCCGCCGAAGAGTTGGGTTCTCTTCCTTACGGCCCCCGGGGATTTTCTCGTCCACGCAACAGGGGAGTTGAAACGTCAAGCCCAAAGGGATGGCGAAGCCCGGCTTGAATTTGAGCAAGGAGCCCGGGACCGCTCACCTTTTGTCATGGCCGGCCGGTATCATGAGCAGAAATACCGCGGGTCACCCTACACCGTCATCATCTGGAGGAAGACTGCTTTTGAACCAGCGGATGCGGAGCGACTGGCGCACAAGGTCCAGCAGATTGCGAAGACCTACGATGGCATGTTCGGTCCGCGTGGTGGGCACGCGCGCCCGGTATGGATCGCCGACAGTCCTGTGCCGGCAAAGTGGCATGACCAGACCGTTCCATTGCCCAATGGATCTCTCGGTGTGGCCGAGAGCATCTTTTTCCCACGACCTCCGCCGGACTGCGCGTTCATCCATGTCTCAGAATCCGATGGGACGTTGTTCGAGCAAGAAAAGATGGGAAGGGAGATCGCCCTATCCCTGGCCGAGACCTGGCTCGGCTACGGGCAAGGCCCCAGCTCGAGCACGCTGCCAAGTCCGATGGCTCAGCTCCCCGACTATGCCGCTGCGGTATCGAGGGAGGCGGAAGAATCCACAGGGGGAGCGAGTCGTGAACGGAGCATTCATGAGGCGCTCGAGCGCGTGCCCATCTCGGGCGCAGGACAGTCCGCGAAGCGAGCAGGAATGAACGCGGACGATAGCCTGCTGTTCTTCTACGCTCTTGAGGACAAGTACGGGCGCGAGCACCTGCACGCCGCGCTGCGGCACATGGTACAAGCGCGCCGCTTGCAGACCTACGAGGTGCAAGACTTGATGGCGGCGCTCGAGCAGGAGACGCATCAAGAAGTGGGGAGTTTCTTCCGGCTATGGCTGAAGCATCCCGGCATCCCCGAAGAATTTCGTGCGCGGTACGAAGCGCCGGCGGAGCCGAAGACTGCTTCCGAGGAGGGAAAGAAATGAGAGACGTGGTATTTACCGATCGCGGGCCGAAGCCGATTGGCCCCTATTCGCAGGCGATCAAGGCGAATGGATTCGTGTACGCATCAGGGCAGGTGGCGCTTGATCCCAAGACGGGCGAGTTTCTTGCTGGCGACATCCGTCAGCAAACGGAGCGCGTCCTGGAGAATCTCCGGGGTGTTTTGGAGGCGGCGGGGACGAAGTTGGGCCACGCGGTGAAGACCACGGTGTTCCTGAAAAACATGAGCGATTTTGCGGCTATGAATGAGGTCTACGGGCGATATTTTACTGCGGCGGCGCCGGCGCGCTCGACGGTAGAAGTGGCTCGATTGCCCAAGGATGCGCTGGTCGAGATTGACGTCGTGGCGACCCTCTGAACTTCTTCCCGTCCCGTTCAGGGCCTATCGGGGCTTTCAAGGGCCTCATCTACGCCGACGTAGGTGAGTCCACCCGCTACCGCGGCTAGGCCGATGATCTTCACGAGAAGAAAACGATCACGCCAGGGTTTGCGCGGCGTCCCGCTTGTTCCGGCACCCTGAGGCTCCTGGGGGCCGAAATCGGCAGGCGGGTCCAGGATCACGCGATAGGATGTTCCCTCGGCAATTGTCTTGGTGTCGTTGTCCACGGTGACGGCGAGTGCGCCGCGGCGGCTGCTCACAACAAGCTCCTTCGGGCCGACCACGGAAACCTGTGCGACAACCGGGGCGCCGGGAAGTGGATAGATGCGCGCGTCGCGGGCGCAGAGTTGAAAGGAAGAATTCAACCCGGTAGAGAAGAGGGCAGTGCCCGCGAGCAACCGTAGACAACGTGCCGGGCCGGAGAACTCCAGAGTCGCATCGCTGCTCCCCTGGAGATAGAGCTGCGCGGAGCCGGAGCGAATTTGAAGTTTGCCATGGGCTTCGGTGGAGAGACGATCGCCATCGTAGACGTTGGAGCCGGTGGCCGCGTCGCCGCCGGTGATACGAGCCTGGTTGGCCGCAATCACTTCTCCCCAAGGACTGGCAGTTGTGCCCAACGCGGGCGAGGAAATGACGAGAAAGGAAAGCAGAAGAGCAAAAAGTCCACGAGGACTCCGAATCATCTCGGTCTCCTAGAGGGCTCACAAGAAGTGTACGAAGCTGCGCGGTGCGAATAGACGCCCCACAAATTCTTAGATGCTCACCGGGGGCTGCCGGGACAGTCCTGCCGGCGATCGGCGACGAAAAACCCACGTTTCCCACGATGTGCCATCGAGCTAGCTGCTCCGGGCGCGCCCGTCTGAGGGGAATGGCGTAAAAGGCCAAGGAGGGCTTTCAGAGCTAGCGAGAATTCGCCCCGGAGGGTGCAGGGGGCGCAGAAGCTGGGTCGCATTCACGCAGTCTGTGATAGAGTTTTCGGCGCATGCGCATCCTCGTCCTCGGCGCCGGTGCCACCGGCTCCCTGCTGGCACAACTTCTTGAGCACCAGGGCCACACCGTCTGGTGTGGCGACCGCGACCCCGAGCGGGCCCGGCGCTTCCTCGGCAAGCGAAGCACGATTCCCCTGGTCGAGGTCAATGCCCGGAACCTCTGGGGCATCATCCGCGCCGGGCGGAGAGCCCAACTCATCGTCAACGCCACCGCTTCCGTCTTCAACGAGATTGTCCTGCGCGCGGCCCTGCGCCTCCGCGCGCATTATCTCGACCTCAGCTCTCATTTGACCCGCCACCCGTTCAAAGCCGAGCAGCTTCGTTACGCCGCACGCTTTGAAGCCAAGAACCGCGTGGCCGTCATCGACGCCGGCGTCGCCCCCGGGCTCACCAACCTCCTCGTCGCGCGCAGTGCCGAAATGCTCTCCACAGTGGATTCGGTGCACATCCGCATTTTCGAAGACACCGAGAGCAAGGATCCCATCTCGCAGTGGTCCCCGGTTGTTTCCTTCGATGAGGCCACATCACGCCCGCGGGTTTATCGCGATGGCCGCTTTCGCTTGGAAAAGCGCTTCGGCGAGCCGGAAACATTTCGTTTTCCGGACCCGATCGGTTCAGTCCGCGTGGTCCTCGCAGCGCAGGACGAAGTTGCCACGCTGCCCCATTTCATCTCCATGAAAGACCTCGAGGTTAAGATCGGTGGGAATGAGATCGACCGCCTGCGCCGCTGGCACCGCCAGGGCAAACTGACCCGGTCGCGCGGCCTAGTGAGCGATCGGTTTCCCAAGACGCCGACGCCGCGCTTGGTGGCGCGGCTCATCCGCCGGGGCGTGCTTCACAATGCGCGCTTCGCCCTCGCCGTGATCGTCCGTGGAACCAAAAAGGACCAGCCCGTCCAGATTCGCTGGGACTGTGCATTCCCCACGCTTTATCAGATCCGCCAACGCGGCCTCTTCACTTCGCCGATCGCCTTCGCCACGGCCCACATGGCCGCGCTCTTCATCCGGCATTTTCTCCGCGATCTTGCCGGGGTCTATGCCCCTGAATCGCTCCCGCCGGAGACGCGCCGCGCGGTTCTTGAAGGTGCCCGAGCCCGCGGTTTCCGCCTCGGCATGAAGATCACTCCCCTCAAGCCTCGCGAGGACGACGAACTCGACATGTAGCACTGATCCTGCCATTCAACTGCACCGGCTTGGCCGCGAGTAGCGCCGTTCGAGCTGCTCCATGTGAAACTCCTCCCGTGACAGCAACTAGGACGCGCAGGGCCCGTGGCTTGCACGGCGATGAACGCCGAGTAGAAGCGGTAGGCTACCAGGTAGGTGCAACCCGCTGCGATCACGAACCACGTAGCGCTCAAGCCTTCGCCGCGAAAGAGAGCAATCGCTCCCAGTCCCGCAGCGCCAGCAAGCGCCAACGCGATCCAAAGCAGGGCTGCACCGAATCGTTTCACTTCGCTCCACCAGCGCGAATCGAAGTGAACCGAAAGAGCGGGAAAAGTTCGCGCAAAACTCTGGCCACGTCGCGCGCGAAACTCGGCCGCGTCGCAGCGCCTGGCTTGAGCCTCTTCCGCACAATCCATCCGAGCAGGCCCTTCCATTCCTCAGCGGCGAGAGGCCAGCCCTGGTGTTTCGTCCACTCGCGCTTCTCCATTGAATACCAATAGCTCTCATAGTGGTGTCCCAGCCGTTGTCTCTGTCGGCGCGGCCACGCCGGATTCTTCAGCACGCGCGGTAACGCGATCTGCGCGAGCGCGGAAGACTTGCTCTTCTCGCGAAAGTAAGCGCGGAAGCCCACCGTGACCGCGTTGCGAGAAACCCCTACGTAGAGCTCGCCGCCCTCCCATCCCTTGCCGCCTTGGCCGGGGAATTTCAGGTACATTTGTGCGCGATAAGGAGTCTTGTCCTTAGAGAAACGGATGTCACGATTGATGCGCGAGAAGTTGGTGCCTGAGCGCCCGCTCACGTCGAAGTGCGGGTCGAGCGTCAGCACCGATGGAGCCAGCGCCTCCAGCAGCCTCCTCAGGGGCTGAACGACGTGCTCCTGGTAGCGCGCGCGGTTTGCATCCATCCATTCCTTGCGGTTGTGCTTGGCCAGTTCACGAAAGAAGCGAAACGTCTCGGATGTCAACAGGACATTTTCTCTTGGCATGAAAAACCCTCCGGCACGCCACTAGGGAAACACCGTCCGGAATCACACCACAGGCGGGACGGCCCATGGTTCGCGAACTTGTGGCGTGCTCTTGTCTTCCCCCATCCCCGATCTCTTCAGTGCGTCAATCCGCCAGAATCGTAAGTGAGGCTCGCTGCGGCGTCAACGGGCCATTCGTCGGCCGATCTTCAGGCGCGCCTCGCCGAACTCGCTCCCGAAGCGCCCGTGTGCAATCCCGGGGATTCCACGAATCCGGTGCGCGAGGAACTACGGGCACCCAGGCGAATGTGTGGGAAGGTTATAGAGGAAAGCAAATCGAAACTCGGCTTCCGGTTTCTGAAATGTGGGAGGGAAAGGCTGAAACGGAGCAGCCTTCCGGATCGCCGAGATGGCCGCTTCCACGAGGGAATCGCTGGCAAAAACGGCCATTGGAAAGATTTCTTCGTCGGGGACGATTCCATCCGACCGGAGCTTGAATTCAACCACTACCCGGCCTTTTTCTCCGTCCCGGGCGGAGCGCGGCATGCCCTTGACCCAATGTTTGCGGACCGCATCTCTGACTCCGTCCAGGTAGGGCTTCATTGCCGGGTCGAGCGAAGGTGGCATCATCTGCATGATCTGTTCCGGGCTCTCGTAGCAGAACGGGTGCTTCAGCTCCAGAAGCACCGTCTCCAGCGGATCTCCCTCCAGATTCTCAATGGACGCAAGCTTCTCCTTCTCCCAGGAGACCGATCCGGCGCCCCACTGTTTTTCCTGAAAGGAGCCGTTGGCAGAGGTGTCGTTCTCGTGCGCAGCCGTGAGAGAGATCTGAAGCCGTGCCGCCAACTGAATCTCTTCGGTTCTCTCGTGGCTCCTCAGTTGGACCAACACAATGCGCACATGCTCGTTTTCGAACTGGACGTGAAAATGCCGGGGATCGACATAACCGGGGTCGAACGATGAGCGGGGCACTTGAATCTGATCGAAGGCGTAGGAGTCTTTTAGCTCGACGAGCAACGCTTCCGCGGGGACTTCGTCCGGATTCTTGAGCGAGGCGGCTGTTCCGCCTCGGTTCCAGGCAACGTTTCCCGGCTCCACATTCAGAACCTCCGTGGCCTCATTTCCTGAAATCAGCTGCAGCAGGCCTCCGCGAACGGAGAGAACGAGGCTTTCTCGATTCAGCGTCGGCAGGGATATCGTCTCTCGGGGTGGAACCGCATAGCGGAAGACTCGCACGCGCGCGTTTTCAAGCTCGGTGAGCCCCGGCTTCGGACCGCTTGGCGAAACGTCCTGCGTGCTCGAAGGGAGTCGTGCCAGCGGAAACAGTAGAGTCAAGAATAGAGAGATACGTAAGAGCATGGTAGCGAAACTTCAGATTGTTGAGTGGTAATCTACCGGATTGCAACCGGATCGTCAAAAGAATGCTGGCGCTGTCTTGTCACAGCAGTGAGGGTGCGCTTTCCTCCGGTCCCGCCTCCTGCGTCTTCTTGGTTGCGCCTCAATGGCAGCCGCAACCGCCCGGCGCGCACCCGCCACCGCCACCGAAGGAGCATCCACTCGGCGGCTCGCTGGACCCATTCGACTTTCCGGCCGTGCTGAAAACCGAGAGCTGTTGGGTTTTCCGCCCGCTCTGGCATTTCGGGCAGGCAATCCTCTGCGTCTTTCTCAGGACGACGCGCTCGTAACGCGTTCCGCATTCGTCGCATTGGTATTCGTATATCGGCATCAGTTATCCGGACTCTGTCACCGCTCAGTGTAGCGAACAACACCTGAATGCAGCAACGCCTCCCGGATCTCGGGAGGCGTTGGCAGAACGATGTTTCGTGAAGGAGCAGAACTCAGTCGCCGGCGACCGGAGCGGCTTCGGGCGCTTCCCTCTTCGCGGCCGAACCCTTGCCGTTGCCCGGCGTGGCCTTGGCGATGTCGCCTAGGGAGCCAATCTGGACGACTCCCTGCTTGGGCTTCTTGAGAACAAGCTCTTCGTAAATCGCCCGGACCTTGGCCTGCTCTTCAAGAGCCTTCTTGCGGCGGATGCGGTCTTCCTCTGCCGCGGTCATGGGGATGTCGTGTTCCTTCGGGCGGACCCGAGCGGCATCCTCGGCGTCGATCGTGAGCGAGTGCTCGTAGGTCTCGAGGTTGACGCTCTTGCCCTTGGCAAAGATCTCGTGCTTGCCGTGCGTCTTATACCACTCGGCGACGGTCGCGTTCTTGTGCATGTTCTCGATGATCTTGCGCCAGCCGATTCCGGTGTTGTAGGCGCAGAAAGAAATCTCGCCCTGTTGCGTGCCGTAGGGGATGATGCACATTTCGGTGCGGCGGAAATCGTAGTTGAAGAGATCCTGGAACCACATCCCCGCGATGAACAGGAAGTTCCACGGGTCTTCGGTGCGGCGCCGCACTTCGTCTTCATACGTCCGGCCCGGGCTCGTCTTCCCATACCTCGTGCCGGCTTTCTTGCTCAGCGCCCAGGTCTTGTCGAATTTCTTCAAAAGGTGGGAAAGGGTCAGGCCCTCGGGCCCCTGGAACGGCTTGTAGTTCTTGAGGAGGGCCAGGGCCATCATGAAGTTCGAGAACGTCGTGCCGCGGGCTGCGTCGGTGATCGCGGTCACGTCCTTCATGAGCTGGGGTCCGTCGAGGAAACGGGTCACCGGGGCCCACGCCTTGGTCTGTTTATGGATCATCACAGCGGTGCTGACGCCGCAGTTCGGATGGCAGCCGCAGGAGAGCGCGCCCCACTCGTAGTTGGGTCCGTGCACCAGGTCCGAGAAGGCTGAGAATGTGCTGATGGCCGAGATCGGGAACCAATCGCGGGTGGGCTCGATCTTGCCCACCTGCGCGCTGACGTCCTGGGCCAGGTGCGACAGGGTGTAGCGCTGGCGCAAGCGCCGCTCGGGTGTGACATCTTCATCGCGACCCGTGAACGAGACCGGCTGGAAGGCGATGAAGGCAATCTTGTTCGGGTTCTGCATGGCGAACTTGACGATCGTGCCGACTTGATCGTTGTTCACGTTGTTGACGATGGTGACCACCAACACGATGTTGATGCCAGCCTCGTGCATGTTCTCGATGGCACGGAGCTTCACGTCAAAGAGATTGCCCACCTGACGGTGGCTGTTGGCGTCGTTGCCGATTCCGTCGAACTGCAGGTAGGCGTAGCGCAAGCCCGCATCGAACGCCTTGCGGCAGAAGTCCTTGCTCTTGGCGAACTCAATGCCGTTCGTGGCCGCCTGCACGCTGTTGTAGCCGACCTTGCGCGCGTAGCGGATCGCATCCAGGAAGTAGGGATGCATCGTCGGCTCGCCGCCCGAGAACTGGACCGAAAGCTGACGCCGCGGCTTGATTTGGATGGCGTTGTCCAGGATTTCTTGGATTTCTTCCCAGGATAGCTCGTGGACGTAGCCCACTTGGTTGGCGTCCATGAAGCAGGGATCGCACATCATGTTGCAGCGATTCGTCAGGTCCAAGGTCAGGACCGCGCCCCGGCCGTAACGGACTGTGCTCGAACCGTGGCGGTGGAATTCGTCGTCGTTGTGCGCCGGGATATCGCGTCCGGGGAAGTTTTGCTCGATCCAGGAGAGGAACTTCGCGTCGACGGCCATAATGTCTTCGTAGTGGCCGTGGATGGGACATTCCTTCACCATCCAAACCTGGCCGTCGCGCTCGATGATCTGCGCCTTGATCTCGCCGACCTTTTCGAGCGTCAGGTCGTGCCAGTCCTTCTTGCCGTCCAGGATCGCCTGGCGGGCTTCCTTCACGCAGTCGGGGCAGAGCGAGTCTGTCTCCCGCGGCCAGCCGAGCGTGGGCTTGGACTTCTCCCAGGACTTCAGCAGCGGTTTTTCCGACCATTTTGGCGTGAATGACGGGTTCGGTTTGTACTTATTGAAGAACTGAATCGCCTTGAAGGTGGCGCTGGCAGCCTTGCACGCCGCAAAATCCACCGTCCTCAGAAGCTGAGTGCGGAGTGTGTTCGGCATAATCCTCTACCCCTCCTTCTCAAGAATCAGACCCATGCAGGTCAGTGTTTGGAATGGAGAGCCCCGTCCATCCAACCCCCTGAGGGCTCACCTCAAAACCACCGTGCCTTTCCAGGCGCGTTCAGATAAGTGCTTGAGCGCCTATAGGTTGCCAGGACGGAACGCTCTTGACTAGCCTTCTGCGGTGGACGGCAGGATTCGGGGGTTGAACGGTGTTTTCAGGCAGCCAACGGGCCTAAAATCCTGCTAAACACACGGTACCGCAAGCCTCTGGCGAGCCCGCTTCCCAGTTCTCATATGGCCGGTTCCTAATGGGAACGCCGAGGGGTGTCAGGATCAACTATTCGTTGTTCAGGATGGGCCGCAACACGGCAATGGCAAAGTTGGCGAGGTAAGGTGCTCCATCATCCAGCTGCAACCACCGAATCGTGCAGTGTTCGGCGAAATACTTGACCGCCTTCGCTTCCGTGATTCCCAAGTGTTTAGCCAAGCGGGTCCTCAGAGGTGCCCCCGCGTTTCTTCCCGGGGACTGCCGCCGTTCCTTGAGTACATTGCCAATCCCTATTCGCAGGGTTTGGCAGGCCTCGACATAGTAGTTTGTCAACTGGTCGCTGTCTGTAATCAGGAATACGCCCGGTCCTGCCGGTGCCCGGTCGGCTTGGTCCAATCGGCCAGGCGTGCAAGCCAGCAGCCGGCGCAACTGCGATTCCAGTAGAGCCATCCGCGAGGACAGCCCCGGGTCACCCGCGCGGCCCCGCAGGAATAGGCTTGGTTCGTGGTGAGTCTCTTCCTCCTGCACCCGAGCCGGTGGCGGCGCTGTCCACCGGGCCTCCTCGCGGCGTTCGCGCAGGCTTGGTTCAACGGGTGCGTTTTCCGGTGCCCGGTACCCCTGCGGCGTCGGAGCAGGCCTCGACGCCACTTCGGCCGTTGGCGTCGCGCTCACGCCTATCTTTCCGCGGCCTCGGCGGTGTCGGCGCCCGCCACGTACCCCGCGCCGCCGCCGCTTCTTGGGCCCTTCCGTGCTGCCCGCGACCGGAGCCGCTCCGGTTGGCGCCGCTTCTATCTCTGCTCGGGCGGGTGTTTCTTCCGCCGGCTTCACCTCCGGCCCACCCCAGGCTGCTTCCTCGTGCGCACTCTCCCCGACAGGCGCCCCTGCGTCGAAAACCGCCGCGCCCGGTGACATCCCCAGACGCACCAACGCTTCCTGTGCCTTCGCCTTCCACTGTGGACGCCGGAATGCCTGCGCTGCTGTCGAATACCACCGGCCTGCGCCGCTCGCATCTCCGGCTCGCTCGAAGTGCTGCCCCAATTCGAACGCGACCATGGCGTCCCGCGTCTTTTCGTAGAGTTCTATGAGCTTTCCCGGAGGGTCGGCGCTCGTCTTCGCGCGCCGGATGCGGCCCTGGATCTGCTTCCAATCGGCCATATATGGTGAACGCATTGTATCAGCGGCTGCTCCCTACGGCCAGCATGGAATCATCCCGGGCGCCGCGACGGCGCGTGGAGAGCCCCCTCGTTGCAGGCGCCCTCCGGGAAGCTTAGAATTAGTGTTGGAACCTCCGACCTCCGTTGCCTAAAGGAGAGAAAACCCAAGGCGCGGGGGCGACGCCCGAGCTTGTCGGCCTTGACGGGCCGCCGAGACGGGCTGAGGGTGCAAGCAGAAACGCCTGTGCCTCCCGTGTTTGGAAAGGAGATGATACCGACCAGCCGTGATTCAGGCGGTCGAGGCGCCCAGCTCCAGATGCGGATTTGGGCGTTTTGATTTTTGGACCGGGCGCAAGGGGAAGATCCGGAGCGAAGAATCGCAGATGACTCTACACGATAAATTCGGCCGGCAGATCACCGACCTAAGGATTTCGGTCACGGACCGGTGCAATTTCCGGTGTGTGTACTGCCGCTCGGCGAATCCGGAAAATCACCGGGCCATGGATGAGCTGCTGACGTGGGAGGAACTCGACCGGCTGGCGCGGATCTTTCTGGGGCTGGGGATACGGAAGGTTCGCGTGACCGGCGGAGAGCCGCTGGTGCGCGACGGTGTCGAGGACTTCATCGCCCGGCTCGCGAAGATGGGGGTCGCAGACCTATCGATGACGACGAACGGACACCTATTGGCCGAGCGTTGCCAGCGGCTGGTGGCGGCGGGGCTCGGGCGTATCAACATCAGCCTGGACTCGCTCGATCCGGGGAAGTTCGAACGGATGACGCGGACGCGATCATTCGCGAACGTGATGGCGGGAATCGAAGCCACGCAGGCCTCGCGCCTGAAGCCTGCGAAAGTGAACGCGGTGCTGGTGCGCGGCCTGAACGACGGCGAGGTGGAGGCCTTCGCGGCGTTTGCTCGCGAGCGCGGAGTCATCGTGCGCTTCATCGAGTACATGCCGCTCGATGCGGACCGGGGATGGACGCGCGAACAGGTCGTCACGGCTGCGGAGGTCAGGCGGCGAATCGAAGCGCGCTGGCCGCTCGAGCAGATTCCGCACGAGCACAGCGAAACCGCGCGGAAATATCGCTTCGCCGACGGCGCTCCGGGAGAGATCGGCCTGATCGCCCCGGTCAGCGAACCCTTCTGCGGCTTCTGTTCGCGCATCCGGCTTACCGCCGACGGCAAGCTACGCACCTGCCTTTTTAGCAAAGACGACCACGACCTGAAATTCCTGCTGCGGGACGGAGCGGCGGACGAAGACATCGCGCGGTATGTCGAGTCGGTGGTGGCGGAGAAGGAGGCCGGGCACCGCATCAACGAGCCCGACTTCAGGCCGCCGGCACGAACCATGGTGTTCATTGGTGGTTAGCGGAGTTTCTGGCAAACGGGGGAAGAACGCGAGAGAATCAGAGGGGGACTCATTCAGCCTCGCGGACGCAGACCATGTCGTCACTCACTTCTATCCATAGGACGCACACTCTGGCGGGGACCGCGCAGCCGGAAACCATTCGTGCGCCGGAGCTCGAGCCTGGCGTCGGGTGCGATTTCGACAGTACCCTGCTGACGCCGGATCAGGCGCTGAGCGAGCGGATCGCAGCGGCCAAAGCCCGGCTCGGGAATGACGTGGTCATTCTCGGACACCACTACCAGCGGGACGAGGTGATCCAGTTTGCCGACTTTCGCGGAGACTCGCTGAAACTCTCCCAGCAGGCGGCCGAGGCGCACGGGCGCTACATCATCTTCTGCGGCGTGCACTTCATGGCCGAGAGCGCGGACATCCTGCGCCGCGAGCACCAGGAAGTGATTCTGCCGGACCTGAGCGCAGGCTGCTCGTTGGCGGACATGGCCGATATCGGGCAGGTGGAGACCTGTTGGGATGAGCTCGAAGAACTGGGCGAGCTGAAGGTCGTTCCGGTCACCTACATGAATTCGACGGCAGCCATCAAGGCATTCACCGGCGGGCACGGCGGTTCCGTATGCACGAGCTCGAACGCGGCGGCGGTGATGCGCTGGGCGTTTGCGCGGGGCGAGCGCGTGCTCTTTCTGCCCGACGAGCACCTCGGAAGGAACACGGCCTACCGGATGGGGATTCCCCTGGAGCAAATGGTCGTCTGGGACCCGAACGAGACGCTTGGCGGCAACCCGCCGGAGGCGGTGCGTAACGCGCGCGTGATCTTGTGGAAGGGCTACTGCTCGGTGCACCAGCGATTCCGCGTCGAGCAGGTGGAGCGCGTGCGCCGGGAGCGTCCCGGCATCCGCGTGATCGTCCATCCGGAATGCCGTTGGGAAGTGGCGCAGGTTGCGGACGAGATCGGCTCGACCGAGCAGATCATCCGCGCGGTGTATAGCTCGGAGCCAGGCTCGAAGTGGGCTGTGGGAACGGAGATTCACCTCGTCAACCGTCTGGCCAAAGAGCTGAAGGACCGCGAAGTGATTTCGCTCGATCCGAGTGTGTGTGTGTGCACGACGATGTTCCGGATCGCGCCGCAGCACCTGCTGTGGTCGCTCGAGAACCTGGTGGCGGGACAGGTGGTGAACCGGATTCGTGTGGACGAGCGCACGCGGCACTGGGCGCGCATGGCGCTCGAGCGCATGCTGAGTTTGCGGTAGCACCGGGTTCCTGAGCTCATGAGCGACGAAGAACGCGACAATTCGGAATTGGAACCGGAGCCGCGCATCTTCACGCTCTCCGAGGCGGAACGCACGCGCAAGGAGGTCGAGCCCATCCTGACTGAGGCGGTGCATTGCCAGCGAAGACTCGCGGCGGTGGAAAAGGACCTCTCTGCGGCCGCCTCGCGAATCATGATGATGGGCGGCGTGATTGTCCCGTATGAAAGGCTCGCGAAAGTGCGCCTCCAGCAGGAGCATCTGACGGAGACCATTCGCGAGGCCATCGACCGAATTCATTCGACCGGTTGCCTAGTGAAGGACCTGGACGCGGGGCTGCTCGACTTTCCGGCGATCATCGACAGTGAAGAGGTCTACCTCTGCTGGAAGCTTGGGGAGGACCGCATCCGGTTCTACCATCGGCAGGACGAGGGCTTCGCCGCACGCAAGCCGCTCGATCCCAGGAGGGACGGGCCCGGCGAAAACATTCAGTAGATGCCGGCAGTAAGTGAGGGGGAACGGCACGGCCTGGCGCAGTTGAGTTGAATCCCAGCGATAGCGGGTCAATCCACGCCAATCGAAAGGAGCCAGTGTGGGCGAACACCGTGAAAACCGGCTGAAGCAGGCGGCGAGTCCATACCTGCGATCGGCCGCACACCAGCCAATTGACTGGTACGAATGGGGAGAGGAGGCGTTCGCAAGAGCGCGCGCGGAGAACAAGCCCATTTTGCTGGACATCGGCGCGGTGTGGTGTCACTGGTGCCATGTGATCGACCGCGAAAGCTATGAGAATCCCGATGTGGCGGCGGTGATCAACGAGCACTTCGTGCCGGTGAAGGTGGACCGCGACGAGCGGCCCGATGTGGACACTCGCTACCAATCCGCCATCAGCGCAATTTCCGGTCAAGGTGGATGGCCCTTGACGGGTTTCCTGACACCCGAGGGAAAGCCCTTTTATGGCGGAACCTACTTCCCGCCGGACGACAGCATGGGACGGCCGGGATTCCGCCGCGTGCTGATGGCCATGGCGCACGCATTCCGCACCCGGCGCGCCGAGCTCGAGAACGCGGCGGAGTCGCTCGTCGCTGCGGTCGCACAAGCGGAGTCCTTCGCAGGCGCAGGGGTAACGGTGGAAGAAACGGCGCTGATCGACGCACAAGTGGGTTCGATCGTGCAGTTGTTTGATACACAGAACGGCGGTTTCGGCCGTGCGCCGAAGTTTCCGCATGCTTCAGTCGTGGACCTGCTGCTCGAACGATACCAACAGACGAGAGAAGAGCATCTGTTGGCGATGGCTGAAGCCACGCTCGTCAAGATGGCGCGCGGCGGGGTATACGACCAGCTCGCCGGCGGCTTTCACCGCTATTCGGTGGACGAGCGTTGGATCGTGCCTCACTTCGAAAAGATGAGCTACGACAATTCGGAGTTGATGCGAAATTATCTGCACGGCTGGCAGGTGACGAAGAATCCGCTGCTGCGCGAGACCGCCGAAGGAATCATCGGCTGGGTCAACGAAGTCTTGTCAGACCGCGCGCGCGGCGGGTTCTACGCCAGTCAGGACGCGGACCTTTCACTCGATGACGACGGAGATTATTTCACCTGGACGCAGCAGGAGCTGCGCGCGGTGCTCTCCCCGGACGAAGCGAGCCTCATGGAGCCTTACTTCGACGTCGAGCCGCATGGGGAGATGCATCACAACCCGGCGAAGAATGTCCTGTGGATCGCGCGCGATCCCGGAGACATCGCGAAGATGCTGGGCCGGGAAGAAGAGGACCTGCGGCTGGCCATGGGGCGTGCGAAGAGGAGGATGCTCGACGCACGCCGGGCGAGGCAGGCGCCGTTCGTCGACGAGACTCTGTACGTGGCCTGGAACGCAATGTTCGTTTCGGCGTATCTAGACGCGGCTCGCGTGCTCGGAGACTCTCGGGGAGGTGCGATCGCGGAAGAGTGCCGCACATTTGCGCTGAAAACGCTGGACCGGATGATCGCAGAGGCGTGGGAAGAGTCACGTGGATTTCGGCACAGGATCGGCGGGCCTGCCGTCGAAGGCACCCTCGACGACCAAGTCTTCGCGACGGTAGCGCTCCTCGATGCGTATGAGGCCACGTTCGAACCGCGCTATTTCCGTCTGGCAACGATGGCGATGGACCGAACGATTGCTTCGTATGGAGACATCGAGGTCGGGGGATTCTTCGATCGTTCGGCGGATGCCCGTCCGATCGGTGGGCTCGACGTGCGGCGGAAGCCATTGCAGGATTCCCCGACACCGGGGGCAAACCCCGTGGCAGTAATGGCGCTTGTGCGGCTGCACGCCTATACGGGCGAGACGCGCTACCAGGAGTACGCCCGGCGCACCCTCGAACGATTCGCCGGAGTTGCTCCGCAGTACGGAATGTTCGCAGCAACCTACGGCCTGGCGACGATGCTTTATGCGCGGCATCCGCTGCAAGTGGTCGTCACGGGCCGAGCCGATGATCCGGCTGCGCAAGCCCTCGAAGCTGGCGCCAATGGCGTCTTCCGCCTTGGCAAGGCCGTCCTGCGCTCTACCCCAGGCGCATCACTCGAACATCTTCCCGTCGCCCTTCGCGAAACGCTTGAGCATCTTGGGACCGGCGACGCTTGTGCCATCGTCTGCACCGAGCAGTCCTGTCTCCCGCCGGTCCGGGAGCCGGAACGGTTGGGAGCATTGTTGATTGACGTGGGACGTGCGGGCGCTCGCCATCTCCCCTCGTCAGGCTAGCGCCCCAGGTTGAAGTTCAGGTGGTGCTGGCGCCGGCCATCCAGGGTTGATTCTCAGGCATCAAGCCAGAGACGACCTGCTCCAATTCATGGGCGCTGGTCACGTGGTCCGGGTAGTTGTAGAGGAGGATCTCAAAAGAGAAGTCGCTCGTCGATCCGATCGCCCGAAGCACCTCCTCCAACCGGAGAGAAATTTGTTTGGCATTCGCGGTGTCGGTCTCCGGCAGAACCAAGCCGAAAAGACCAGGACCAAACAAGTAGATCGAATCCGTCAGCCTTAGCTTCCGGGAAATCGTCCTGGCGGCTTCGCCAAGCGCTGCCCTGCCCTCCGTCGAATCCGGCGTGCTCCGCAAGAGTCTCACCTTCACGATCAACAAAGAAAGCATGCGCTGCATGGTCGCCGCTCGCCGGTACTCCATTGCCAAACAGTCTTGGAAGCGGTGCAAATCGGGTATCGTGTGCAGCAGGTCCACGTTGGCCTGATCGCGCAATTTCATATTTCGATCCAGCTCTTCCAATAACTGTTGTTTCAGCCGCCGCACCGTTCGATGGCGATCGAGCAGATACCCGACGAAGAGCAGCGACAAGACGCAGAAGCCGATGTAGGCGATTCGGGGAGTCCATTGGTTCCCTTCGATGGGGTGCAAGAAAACCAACGGGTACATCAGCAGGGCCACCCCAGCGGCCAGAACGAGGACGATCACCGCTGCCAGGATGGTCAGCTGCAGTTCGTGGTGTTCCAGCTTATCTAGTTCGGTGCGGTTAAAACTCATGTCCTGCCTCCGTCTCGAGGACGGGCACACGCCCGGCGCCGCCATCGCGCGGCGCGGTTGTCCTTATGTTCTCATTCTTCGCCCAAAGCGAGGGCGACACAAGCTGCCTGTGCGGTTCTGTGACCTAGCAGCTACGACCTGTCCCCGCCGGAAACTCGGTCCGCGGACCGGTCCCGTGCTAACGGTTCTCGGCACCGCTGCCGGTCTGCAACTTGCCTTCTTATCTATACATGCGACTGCACAGGGGTTCCCAAAACGGGGCCCAGGCCTACAAATATGCCTTGAACCGTTTCCCAGAAGCCGAACAGCACGGGCGAAAAGCGATCACCATCGAGCCTAACTTCTCCGATGCGTCCTGCGGGGGAATACAATGCTGCGGCTTTGCAACGGCACTGGCGCGCTCGAGAATTCCCGCACACCGCCTCGTGGTAAACTCCCAAACGTGGGGCCGTAGCTCAAATGGATAGAGCAAGCGGTTCCTAACCGCTAGGTTGCGAGTTCAATCCTCGCCGGTCCCACCAGATTTTGTCCACACATTGTCGCTAATTGGACGGTCGGTATGGCCTAAGTATCACGTCCTACCAGCAATGATCCGCGTGTGACCCACTGAAAACAACCAGGACGGGCTGCAACGTCTCTTTTCTCCGCACCCCGGTCTAGGCAGTTCTGGCTTGACCAATCTGAGTATTCATACCACGGTTGTTTCCAGCCAATAACTGCCGATCGATCGCCCTACCACCAGTAATCGGGCCTGCCAGCGGCGGGCTAGCTCCTGGTTAGTCGGGTTACCACAGTAGCGTTGACTTCTGCCGTTTCGTGGTGGTACGTTCCCCCGCACCGAGGCACCTGGAAGATCACGGGAACCGGTGCGCCACCGACGAACGACAGCCAAGCAGGATTGCTCCGCAACGCCGCGCGCCGTTCTCTGGACGAACGTTCGCGAAGGAGAACTCCCTGACCATGGACACGAATAGCCCTCAAGCTACGAAGAAATGCCCGTATTGCGCCCAAGAAATCCATGTGGATGCAGTGAAATGCCGCTTCTGCGGTGAGTGGGTGACTCAACAGTCGGCCCAGCCGGTCGCTGCTCCGCTACCCATGCCGCCGGGCGGGACCGTTCCTGGATTGGACCCCTATCAGATGATGATGGTGTATGAGCAGGGGTTTGACTTGAACCGCATCCCCGCGGCACAGCGGGAAGAGTTCAAGAAGCACACCATCCTGGAGACGTTTTCTGTGGGCGGGGCGATCGTGCTGCACTTCCTCACGTTGGGAATCTTCACGATGATCTTCATGGGATTGAAACACTCGAAGTTGCCTCGCGTTCGGTCGGACGATTTCCGCGCGGGCCGGGCCATCGGTTTTCTGTTCATCCCATTTTTCAACTTCTATTGGATTTTTGTGTTCTGGCTTCGATTGGCCGATCGCATCAACTTCCAGTTCCGGCTGCGCAACCTCCCGCCACCCGTCACGCGCGGGCTGGTACTGGCGGCGGTGATAGTGGGGATCATTCCTTACGTCGGACTGGTTTCCTGGCTGATCTTGTACCCGATCATGATCTCCGAGATCCAGGGCGCCTGCAACCTGCTGGCAACAGGCGGCGCGCGAAACTAACCCGAACGCATTTCGTACCAAGGGTCTCTTGGCATGACTGACCTGACAATCAGCGGGATCCCCTTTCGTCAGATTTGCAGACCGTCTGCATGATTTTGACGAGTGGGTTCCACGATGCGGAGCATCAAAAATGTTTCCGCATCTCGGCCCGCAGGTCCGTAAACTTGATTGGCGGACAATGTGGTTTGCTACTGCGTCGAAATCACATCGTTTTGCTTCAAGAATTGAACCGAATCTTAGGGTGCTGGGGCATCCGTAATACGCCTTTCCTGAACCGCGTTTCGGGAGTTCGACTCTCCCCAGGCCCACTGAATTCCACCTGGCGATTCAACTGGTACACATGTCCCCTCGATGCCTTCGACTGACACAAGGTGCGTCTTTGCAGCAGGATAGCGGCACTTGCGGCCCTCTTACGCAGCCGGCCCCCCACCCGTGCTCTTGGCGACCTGAGGTCGGCAAGAATGGGGGTTGGCAGATGGCTTTGGGGAAAGATAGAATCGCAATCGTGCACTCGGCCCAACAAACCCAGGGGGAAGCATGAACAGAAAGCCGCGCATTCTTTTGATTCAACCGACGACCGTTCATTTGGATTTCACGCCGCTCAAATCAAAACGAAGACTGATCATGGGACTCATGCTTCCGTTGATGGCCGCTCTTACGCCGCCGGAATATGACGTAACGCTCTGCGACGAGCGCCTGGAGGATATTGACTACGACGCCGGCTGGGACCTCGTGGGCATGACGACAACGATTGGTGCATCGCTCCGCGCCTACCAATTAGCGGCGGAATTCCGCAAGCGCGGCATTCCGGTGGTGATGGGAGGCTTCCACGCCACGCTTCAAACGGCAGAGACGCTCCAGCATGCTGACGCTGTGGTCCAGGGCGAGGCCGATAGCGTGTGGCCACAACTCCTCCAGGACTGGCGGGACGGAAAGATGAAGCAGGTGTACAAGGCTGACGCGCTCCACGACCTGAAGGGGGTGCCTCGCCCACGCCACGAGCTGCTCAAATTGAACCGGTACATTTACAAGGCCCTGCCCATCCAGGCCACGCGCGGTTGTCCGTACCGCTGTTCATTCTGTGAGATTCCCGTATTTTACGGTGGCACCTTCCGCTCGCGCCCGATCGGCGAGATCGTCGAAGAAATCAAACAGAACATCCGCATCACCGGCTTCCGCCGCTTTCAGTTCATCGACGATCAGATCGCCGGAAAGCACTTGTTCGCCCGGGAGCTTTTCAAGGCCCTGATCCCGCTCAATATCAAGTTTTCATGCCTCTGGACCATCAACTCGAACAACGACGAGGAGATGCTCGATCTCGCGGCGAAGGCAGGCGTGTTCCACGTGAATATCGGCGTCGAGTCGGTCAGCCAAGACAGCCTGCTTTCCATCAGCAAGGTCCAGAATCACGTCAAAGACTACGAGAAGCTCCTCAGGCGTCTGGAGAGTTACGGCATCTATTATTCGCTCAACTTCCTCTTCGGCCTCGATGAAGATACTCCGGACGCTTTCGACAAGACGCTGCGCTTTTTGCACGAGGTCAAGGCCCCCGAGGCCTTTTTCAATTCGGTCACCCCGCGCAGAGGAACGCCCATGCGCGCGCAGCTCGAGGCCGAGGGCCGAGTGATTGTTCCCGAGGCGGATCAATTTACGAACAACTTCGTGTGCATGTTCATTCCCAAGAACATGACGCCGCAGCAAGTGGAACAGGGTGTGTGGCGATGCACGAAAACCTTCTACTCGCTCAAATCCATGCTCAAGAGGCATTTGTTGCCGCCTCGGAAGTACACCATGCAAGGGCTAGCTTCAAATATGCTTTTCTGGTACGGGGCCTTGCGGCACATCGATCCCGTTGACTACTTCTGATCCGGAAGGCCCAGCCCCACCCCAAGTCAGCCGCATCCTGGCTCCGGCTGGCCAACCAATCGATGCACCATCCTGAACGGGACCGGCGAAAGTGGCCCAGGCGTATCCGTCCTGGAGTTGCACTTCTCGCACGCTTTCCCTTGTCCTCGCCTCGCGGAACGATCAGCACCTTCATACTGTTTGCAGGCGTACGCGCCGTCGCGGCCCGTGCATGAGCGGGCCGAGGAGGCAGCATGTTGCACTCCAGGTCCGCACTCCTCGTGATGCTCCTGGTCACAATTCCTTCTCTGTGGTTGTCGCTTCTAGATGTTCGCGCCCAAGCTCCTCAGGCTGGTCCATCACCCGCCGCTGAGCCGACCGGCCGGACGGCGGGACAGACCGTCGCATCTGACAAGCCTCTGCCCACGCTTGCGGAGCTGCTGAAACGTTACGGGGACGCCGTCGGCGGGCTCGAGAAAGCGAGCCAATTCACCACCCGCAAAATGCACGGCCTTTACCAGAGCGAAGACTCTTCCATCTTCTTCGGCATCGACATCCTTCAGAAGGCTCCGAACAAAACCTACATGAAAATCGCTCTGCCGCAGGATATGTTCATTCACGAAGTGTGCGACGGCAAGTCCGCATGGCTGGAAGATCCACGCGGCGGGGTGCACGAGTACACTGGCGCCGCTCTCCAGGACCGCATACGCCGCGCAGACTTCTACGGCTCAGCGAGCGGTCTCTTGCTGAAACTCACCGGAAAGGTCACTGGGACCGCCGCAGTGGGCACACACACCGCTTACGTCGTCCAGACGGCCCCGCGAGAGAATCTCGTCGAAAACTCATACTTCGACGCCGATAGCGGCCTCCTGATCCGTGAAGATTCCATCCTCACTACGCCCGGAGGCGCGGAGAGAGTGGAAACCTACTTCGATGACTACCGCGAAGTGGATGGCATCCGCGTTCCCTTCCGCACGCGCCACGTAGAGAAGGGCTCGATCTTCAGCATTCGCCTCATCCAGGTGAAGCATAATGTGCCGGTGGACGACGGGCTCTTCGTGAAGCCTGCTTCCTCGACGCCGTAGGCGCCCGGCCACAAATCCAGCGGCAGCGATCTCCGGCAGTTCGGAGGAATGGAAGACCACGGAACCACCCCGCCCTGTGAGCCGCTCCAACCTCCGGCGGTAAAAGACATTTCTGTATAATTGTCAGGGGCGAAGGAATCGGCCTGCCACGGACCAAATCCACTGCAAAGGAGTGCCGCGCCATGCAGGAGACGGTGGAACAATACAAGCAGCGCATGATGGGGTATCTCGGCAATCAAAAGGCGGTCAAGGTGCAAGCCGCAACGGCCGGCAAGCTCGTGCGGCTGGTGAAGAAGGCTCCGCGGGCAAAACTGATGAAGCGGCCGGAACCGGGGAAGTGGTCGGTGGCGGAGATTCTCGCCCATCTCGCGGATGGAGAGATCGTCCTGGGTTGGCGGATGAGGAGCATTCTCGGCGCGCCGGGAGCGCCGATTGCCGCGTTCGACCAGGACAAGTGGGCTGAGGCGGGAAATTACGCCAAGCGCGATCCGCAATTGTCACTGCGGGTCTTCCGGACCCTGCGCGAGGCGAATCTGAGCCTCTTGAAATCACTCCAGCCGGAACAGTGGAGGCAGTTCGGCATCCATGCCGAGCGCGGCAAAGAAAGTATCGAGCGGATCGCGCAGATGATGGCGGGGCACGATATCAATCACCTCCGGCAAATCGAAGCCATCCTCGCCCCAAAGAAAAAGTAGTCGCGAACAGGCATGCATGCGCATCAACCGATGCGCACCTGCAAGACGCTCCCCGGGTCCCAAGTGCGTCTGAGGGCAATGGCGGCTTCCCGCCTGCGGGTTTAGGCGGAGCCAGCTACTGTCCATTCCGCGATCGTTACCCGGTCGTCAGGCGAGCTCGGATGGAAGGAAGAAGTAGGCGATCTCGAACTCGGCGGTTTCGGGCGAGTCGGATCCGTGGGTGGCGTTGAGGCGCACATCGATTCCGAACTCGCGGCGGATGGTCCCCGGAGCGGCCTTGGCGGGATCGGTGGCGCCCATGAGTTCGCGCCACTTCGCGATGGCGTTTTCAGCTTCGAGGACGATTGCGAAGATGCGGCCCGATGTCATGTGGCTCGCCAGGTCCTCGAAGAATGACTTGCCGTGGTGAACGGCATAAAAGCCTTCCGCTTGTGCCTTCGTCAATTGGAGTGTCTTGATGGCGACGATTCGAAAGCCGGCCCGGTGGATCCGGCAGAGAATATCTCCAGCGATGCCGCGCTCAACCGCGGGCGGCTTGATTAAAGCGAGAGTGCGTTCAAGAGCCAACTCAGTCCTCCGTAAGAGTTTGTTCCCGTAAAATTAGCACAAGCGGCCCAGGCTGAGAACCGGCAAGACGAACGTCGCGCGTTCCGTTGCGCTACAGCACGGCGGCGACCGTCGACCCGATTTCCGCAGGGCTCTGCACCGTGCGAATACCGGCCGCGCTCATGGCCGCGTATTTATCCTTGGCTGTGCCCTGTCCGCCGCTGATGATTGCGCCGGCGTGGCCCATGCGCCGTCCCGGCGGCGCGGTTTGTCCCGCGACAAAGCCGATCACCGGCTTCTTGAGGTGGGCCCTGACGTATTCGGAGGCTTGCTCTTCGGCGTTGCCCCCGATTTCTCCGATCATGACGATGGCGCGCGTGCCGGGGTCCTCGTTGAACAGGTGAATCGCGTCCAGGAACGTGGTGCCGACGATGGGGTCGCCTCCGATGCCGATGCAGGTGGACTGGCCGATTCCGAGGCGAGTGAGCTGATCCACGGCTTCGTAGGTGAGCGTGCCGCTGCGGCTGATGACGCCTACGTGGCCCTGCTTGTGGATGCGGCCGGGCATGATGCCGATCTTACATTTGCCCGGAGAGATGATGCCGGGGCAATTGGGGCCGATGAGACGTGTTTTCGATTTATCCATGGAGGCGACGACGCGCACCATGTCGAGCGTCGGGATCCCTTCCGTGATGCAGACGACGAGCGCGATGCCGGCGCCGGCAGCTTCGAGGATGGCGTCGGCGGCATACGGAGGTGGAACGAAAATGACCGAAGCGTCAGCGCCGGTGGCGGCGACAGCTTCCGAGACGGTGTTGAAGACCGGGCGCTCCAGGTGCCGCGTGCCGCCTTTGCCCGGCGTGATGCCGCCGACCACGTTTGTGCCATACTCCATCATCTGCTGCGCATGAAAAGTTCCTTCGCGGCCGGTGAAGCCCTGGACGATCACGCGCGTGCGTTCGTCAACCAAAATGCTCATGGAGCACCTGCCAATCGGACCGCCTTCTCCGCCCCATCCTTCATATTTTCGCCAATTGTGAAGCTCAGGCCGGAATCGCGCAGGATCTTCTGGCCCTGCTCGACGTTTGTTCCTTCCATGCGGATGACGACGGGCACTTTGAGCTGAAGCTCCCTGGCGGCAGTGACAACGCCGGTGGCCAGGACGTCGCAGCGGAGGATGCCGCCGAAAATGTTGATGAAGACGGCGCGAACGCTCGGGTCGCCGACAAGGATTTGGAAAGCGTTCTTCACCTGCTCGGCAGAGGCGCCGCCGCCGACGTCGAGAAAATTCGCTGGTGCGCCGCCGGCGAGCTTGATGATGTCCATCGTGGCCATCGCCAGGCCCGCACCGTTGACCATACAGCCGACGCGGCCGTCGAGTTTGATGTAGTTGATGCCGAACTTGGAAGCTTCGACTTCGAGCGGGTCCTCCTCGTCAAGGTCGCGCAATTCACTTAGCTCTTTGTGCCGGAAGAGCGCGTTGTCGTCGAACGTTATCTTGGCGTCCAGAGCCACGAGGCGCCCGTCCCCCGTGAGCACGCAAGGATTGATTTCGATGAGCGAAGCGTCGGTATCGAGAAAGGCGCGGTAGAGCGCCTGGAGAAATGCCACCGCGTACTTCATCTCTTCGGCGGTGAGCCCCAGGGCGAAAGCGATCTTGCGTGCTTGGTAAGGCAGCAAACCGGCAGCAGGCTGAATTGGCTCACGGAGAATTGCGCCGGGATTCTGTTTGGCGACCTCTTCAATCTCCATGCCACCCGCGGCGCTCGCCATGAAGACGGGCAATCCCACGGCGCGGTCCACGAGAAGGCCGAGATAGAGCTCGCATTTGATGTCCAGGCCTTCCTCGATGAGCAGGCGGCGGACGATCCGGCCGGCCGGTCCCGTCTGCTGCGTGACCAGGGCCTTGCCGAGCAGGCTGGCCGCGATGTCGGCGGCTTCGGCAGCCGAACGCGCCAGCTTGACGCCGCCGCCCTTGCCGCGGCCTCCGGCGTGGATCTGCGCCTTCACCACGACAACCGGCACGCGCAGCCGCTCGGCAGCCGCGAATGCCTCCTCCTTGCTGAATGCCACTTCGCCTCGGGGCGTGGTGACCCCATAGCGGGCCAGGATGGCCTTGGCTTGATACTCGTGAATCTTCAT
Organism: Candidatus Acidiferrales bacterium; assembly: GCA_049514555.1. Classification (GTDB taxonomy): domain Bacteria; phylum Acidobacteriota; class Terriglobia; order Acidiferrales; family UBA7541; genus JBEKUY01. Next base: position 123,436 of record JBEKUY010000002.1, on the reverse strand, counting down.
CGGGGGATCGTCGGTGTTAGAATTTGCGCGCCCACGAGACAATCGAGTTTACCGGGAACGCGCGGCACGGGCAAGGAGGCGACGTCAGGGTTGACGGTGGGAGCCGCGCTGCGAGACCCTCGAACGGCGACCTTTTTCTTATGTTGAAGCGGATCATCGAACGAATCGACGCGGGCGGCCACCTCTCGCGAGCGGAAGCGGAGGCGGCGATGGAGGAGCTGCTCGCCGGCCGGGCGCAACACGAAGAGATTGTGCGGCTGCTGGGCGCCATGCGTGCGCGTCCCTATAACGTGGATGAACTCGTGGGTTTTGCCGCAGCGATGCGGCGGCGCGCCCAACCTGTCTTCCGGCCAGGTGAGCCGCTGCCGGAGCGGCTGGTGGACACCTGCGGCACCGGCGGAGACGCGAGCGGCACGTTCAACATCTCGACGGCGGCGGCGATCGTGGCGGCGGCCGCAGGTGCGCGTGTGGCCAAGCATGGAAACCGCTCGGTGAGCTCGCGCAGCGGCTCGGCCGACGTTCTCGAAGCGCTGGGTGTGTGCATCGACTTGCCCCTCGAGCGCTCGGGCGAGGCCATACGCGAGATCGGCATCGGGTTTCTGTTCGCCCCGGCGGCGCATGCTGCTACGCGACACGCCATGCCCGCCCGGCGAGAGCTGGGCGGCCGTACGATTTTCAACCTGCTCGGGCCGCTGACGAACCCAGCGGGGGTGCGGGCACAGGTTGCAGGCGTGTTTGCGGAGGATGCCGTCGAGCTTGTCGCGCGGGCGCTTGCGGAGCTGGGTGCGGAGCGGGCGTTTGTGGTCCACGGTGCGGGCGGACTCGACGAAATCTCGCTGGCGGGAGAAACCTTGGTGACCGAAGTGCGCGACGGCGGTGTGCAGACGTACATGGTGACGCCGGAGGAGTTTGGTGTGGCGCGCGCGCCGAAGGAAGCGCTGCGCGGCGGCGACGCGGCTGAAAATGCAGGGCTCATCCGGAGGGTTTTTGCCGGAGAAACCGGGGCCTTGCGCGATATCGTCGTCGTGAACGCGTCTGCGGCGCTTGTGGCGGCAGGCGTGGCGAAGGGTTTTCGCGAAGGCGCGCGCCGGGCAGCCGAGGCAATCGATTCTGGCGCGTCCGCAGACAAGCTGGATGAACTGGTGACGTTTACGGCCATTTGAGAGCTGTCCGCGCCTACCAGAGCGATGCGCAAGACGGGGAAGCAGTTGTCGTGACGACCATCAACCGTCCCTGCAGGCCGACAATCGCCAGACGATCGCGAACCCTCGCTCTGTCGCTGGCGTTTCTGTCGTGTCCGGCGCTGGCGCAGAAGTCCACTGCGACCCCGCAGGCGGCAGCACCTCCCCAGCACGTCTGGCTGCCACCCGCGCAGGTGGCGCAGGAGGCCCGCGACTTCCGCACGGACAACGAAGACCGCATCGTCCGCGAGCTTGTCGAATTGCTCGAGATTCCTAACGTCGCTGGCGATGCAGAAAACATCCAGCGGAACGCAGTGAAGCTTCGCGAAATGCTGGAGGCGCGCGGCATCGAAACGCATTTGCTGCCGAGCGCCGGGCGCGGGCCGGTCATTTTCGGGAAGCTTCTCACTCCGGAGGCGGCGCGCACGGTGGTTTTCTACGCGCACTACGATGGGTACGCCGTGTACCCCGCGGCATGGACGAGCGGAAAACCCTTCGAGCCGGCGCTCTGGACAGCCGCCATAGAGGGGGGTGGCAAACGAACTTCGTTTCTCGAGGCAGGCCATGACCAAGGTGTTGAATACCAGGACGACTGGCGCGTTTATGCACGCTCGGCGGCGGACGACAAGGCGCCCATCGTGGCGCTGCTCGTGGCGATTGATGCGTTGCGGGCCAACCGGATTCCGCTGGCCGTCAATCTGAAGATCATTCTCGACGGTCAAGGTGAGGCGGACTCGCCGGAGCTCGAACGTGTCGCCGCGCTGAACAAAAGCCCATTGGGCGGAGATGTGCTGATTACGACCGAAGGGCCGGCGGACTCATCGGGACGGCCGGTTGTGTCGTTCGTCAGCGGCGGCAGCGGGCCGCAGGCAGCGCACCCGCCAAAGGATTCACTGGTCGCGCGGAAGGTGGTGGAACTGGTCGAAGGCGCTGCCGGAGATTTTGCGAAGCAATCTACGATCGAGGAGCGCGGGCCGGTGCGCATTTTCGAGCGGCTGGGACTGCCGGTGATCGCCGTACCCATCGTGAATTTCGACAGCCACCAGCACGCGGCCGACGAAAACGTGCGGCTGGGCAATGTGTGGCGCGGGATCGAGATCTACGCCGTCTTACTGGCCGACCTGACCTGGTGAGCGCCGAGTTCCGCCGCTACAAAGAGAGGAAGTTCTGCAGAAGCCGCATGCCGGGCTCCGTGAGGACGGATTCGGGGTGGAATTGCACGCCCTCGACCCTGAACTTCCTGTGGCGCAAGCCCATGATGATGCCATCGGAAGTTTCGGCGGAGATCTCGAGCGACCGCGGCAATGACTTGCGCTCGACGATGAGCGAATGGTAGCGCGTGGCGGTGAACGGATTCGGCAGCTTGTGGAAGACGCCCTTGCCGTCGTGCCGGATTTCGCTGATTTTGCCATGGAACAACTTAGGCGCGCGCACGACCTTTCCGCCGAAGGCTGCGCCGATGGCCTGATGTCCCAGACACACGCCCAGAATGGGGATTTCGCCGGCGAAGCGTTCAATGAGCTCGATCGAGATGCCTGCTTCCGCGGGCGTGCATGGGCCGGGCGAAATCACGATACGTTCGGGGCGGCGGCGGGCGATCTCGTCCAGGGAAATTTTGTCGTTGCGGCGAACGTCGATATCGCAACCGAGCTGGCCGAGGTACTGAGCCAGGTTGTAGGTGAACGAATCGTAGTTGTCGAGCAGAAGGATCATTTTCCCTTCTTGCGTTTCGCCGGCGTTCGCGCGTGGGCAGTTTCGAGCGCCGCGACGAGCGCGCGCGCTTTGTTCACCGATTCCTGATATTCAAGCCCGGGCGAAGAGTCGGCCACGATGCCGCCGCCCGCCTGGACGTGCGCCACGCCCTGCTTCATCACCATCGTGCGAAGCGCAATGCACGAATCGAGGTTACCCGAAAAATCGAGATAGAGGATGGCGCCGGCATAAATGCCGCGGCGCGTGCGCTCCAGCTCTTCGATGATTTCCATCGCGCGGACCTTGGGCGCGCCGGAAACCGTGCCGGCCGGGAAGCAGGCCATGAGAGCGTCGAGACAGTCCACGTCCTCGCGCAGCCGGCCGCGAAGCGAGGACACGATGTGCATGACGTGGGAGTAACGCTCGACGAACATGAGGTTTTCGGCCCGCACCGAGCCGTACTCGCAGACGCGGCCCAGGTCGTTGCGGCCGAGATCCACCAGCATGATATGTTCGGCACGCTCTTTTTCACTCGCGAGCATTTCCTTTTCCAGGCGGAGGTCTTCGGCCTCATCCCGGCCGCGGGGGCGCGTGCCGGCGATGGGCCTGTAGAAGGCTTCACGCCCCTGAACCTTGACGAGCATCTCCGGCGAGCTCCCGATGACCGCGACGTCGTTGAGTCGCAAGTAGAACAGGTAAGGAGAGGGATTGAGTGCGCGCAGGGCGCGGTAGACCTCGAAGGGCTCGGCGGCCGTGCGCGCCGAAAAGCGCTGGCTCAGAACGACCTGAAATGCGTCGCCGGCGCGGATGTACTGCTTGGCTCGGCGCACGGCGGCACAGAACTCGCTGCGGCGGAAATTCGAGCTGACCTTGAGCGGGGACGGACGTGTGGCCGCGCCAGATGCCGAAGCGCCCTCGGCCGCGGAGGGCAGTTCGAGCAGGCGACGCGTGTCCGCGACTTCGCGGACTGCGGCGTTGTACTTCGAGCGCAGGCTGCCGGCGCCTTCGGTGAATACATTGCGCACGATGAAAAGGCGGTGCTGAACGTGATCGAAGGCCACGAGGCCGAGGTAGAACATGAGCACAGCGTCAAAGAGTCCCACGTCATCACGCAGGCGGCGAGGGAGGCGCTCGATCAAGCGCACCATATCGTAGGAGAAATAGCCGATGGCGCCAGCCACCAGCGGCGGGAGCCCGGGGACGCGCACCGGGCGATACCGGCGGATGCGTTGCCGGAGGAACTCGATGGGGTTGTACTCCTGCCAGATGAGGCGATCGCGGCTTTCAAAGACGCATGCACCGGCCGCGAAACGAAAGACCTCTGCGGGATGCGCGCCAACAAATGTGTAGCGCGCGATTTTCTCGCCCCCTTCGACGCTTTCGAGCAAGAACGAGTAGCGGGCGTCCTGCGCGAGGCGGAGATAGGCGGATACCGGGGTCAGCAGATCGGCGCTGATGGTTTCGTAAACGGGGATGAGGTTGCCATGGCGCGCCAGCCGGGAAAACGTGCGGAAGTCGGGCTGGATCATCGCGCGCCTCGCCGGCGCCCGTCTTCAACTCGCAGCATGCGGAGGACGGCTCGGCGCATAGCCGTTTCAGGAGCGCGCTGGCCGGTCCAGATCTCCCATTGCGCCGCGCCCTGTGCGAGAAACATTTCGAAGCCGGAAATTGCGGTGAGACCGCGCCGGCGGGCAAGCGCCAACAGGCGAGTTTCCAGGGGTCGGTAGATGAGGTCCATGACGACTTGACAGTTTAACTCCGGCGCCTCGAGAGGCGAAACCCCGGCGCGAGGATGCATGCCGACGGGCGTCGTATTGACGATGGCGTCAAAGAACTCTGAGCGCAGCGCGCGGCGCGGCAAGGCTTCGCCGCCGACTACGCGGGCCAGCGTCCGAGCGCGCTCGGGACGCCGGGCGCAGATGGCCACAATGGCTCCGGCGCGCGCGAGCGCGAAAGCTGCCGCCCGGGCAGCTCCTCCGGCGCCGTACAAAAGCACGCGGCTGCCGCGAAGGGGCAAGCGGTGCTCGAGCGTGCGGAGCACGCCCACATAGTCGGTGTTCGCCCCCCAGAGGCGGCCGTCCGATCGAATGACGACGGTATTTACGGCGCCGATTTCAGCGGCAAGCGGATCACAATCGTCGAGATAGCGCAGAATGGCGCGCTTGTGCGGGATGGTCACACTGAAGCCTCGCAGTCCGAGCCGAGCCGCAGCGGCAAGGAAGTCCCGCAGGTCACGCACGAGGAAGGGGACGTAAACAGCGTTGACGCCACGGGCCACAAAGCCGGTATTGTGCAGGAGCGGCGAGAGAGAGTGGCCGATGGGATCGCCGATCACACCGTAGACCGCAGTGTGACGGTCCAGACGATGGACGCGATAAAGATGCTTCATCTCGGCGAGCGGCGCTTGACCTGGCGCGGTCGCTTGAGAGACCGGGGCATAGGTCAAGGCGCTGCCGAAGCGCAGAGCCAGAACGCGCGCCGGGAGGCCAACCTCGCTCATCGGCATGACCACGACGTTGGGTTTGCGGCCAGCCAGCGCCAGCAGGCGGACGCTATCAGCAATCGATCTGGCTAGCGCCGCGACCTTCACGGCATCGGCGCGCGTGGGCCTCTGGATTGTGCGCCGCCATTTCACGATGAACCGCGAAAGCCCCGGCGGCGTGCGCCGAAAATCGTGAAAGGACACCATAATTCGGGCAGGACTGAGAAACTCGCGCACAGCGGCGAGAGGAATCTTCCGCAAGGATTCCACTTCGAGGTCGCACCAGGAGCAGCCGGCGGCGACGGCACGCTGAAGGATGACCAGTTGGCCGCTTACATCGCCTGCGCAAAACCCTCCCCCTTCGCGGCGGCGGCAGGTGGCAATCAGGCTGGCCCCGTGGAGGTGTTGGCTACCCAGCCAGGCGAGGAGCCGCGACCGCTCACCGTCGTCCTTAAGCCAGTCAAGGCGCAGCTCTGCGGTGCCAGTTTCGCGAAGCGCCACGCGGAGTTGGCGGATCATCTCTCGGGCCGTCGGACCGGCGACCACGGCGGCGAGGCCAGGGGCCCCTTTAAGCCGGCTCTTCGAGCCGCGGCCAAAGAGCCTGCGATCTTGTGTCGTTTCAGACATTCAGGCGAAGGGTTCGCTTGTATCACGCGGTGACAAATGTGTAAAGCGGGGCTGCGGGTTTCCTTGACGCTCCCCGTGGCGGATGCTACGTTCGCGGTGTTGAGTGTCCACTTGGCTCCGCCTCGCGGGGCGCTTCAACTGAGGGAGTGTCTTCAATGCGCGCACAGCTCGTGGGATTGTCTTTGGCCTTTCTCGTCGCGGGGGGAATCGCGGACGCCCCGATGAGTCGCGGTACGCCTCAACCACAGGATCAGAATGCTCAGTCGACCCACCAGCCCGATCTTTCCTCGGTCTACTGCTCCGGCAAAGTGACCGATGACAAGGTGCCGACCGACGCCTACATCATCTCGGGTGAAGAATCCAACGCCAAGACGGAGTTTCACCAAGGCGACTACGTTTTCATAAACAAAGGTTCGAATCAGGGCGTGCGCGAGGGTGACCAATTCTCCGTCATCCGGGCGGAGAAAGACCCGCTCTCGGTGGTGTGGTTCAAGTGGCAGAAGAAGCTCCTGGGCGCCATGGGTACACTCTATTCGGACGTCGGCCGCGTGCGCGTGACCACTGTTCAACCCAATGTTTCTATCGCCAAGGTGGCCTTCTCCTGCGTCCCCATGCTGCGTGCCGACATCGTTCGGCCGTATGAGGACCGCCCCGCACCACCTTACAAGGACTCCACAAAGCAAGACTATTTTGCGCCGGTGAGCGGAAAACCGGTGGCCATGATCGTGACCATGAGAGATTTCTTCCAAGAGGCGGGCGCAGGTTCGACGGTTTATGTCAACTTGGGCACTGCACAGGGTGTGAAGGTCGGAGATTACTTCCGCGTTTTCCGCTACCAGGGCTCGCGCAACGACACCCTTGTCGAGCCTGAGAGCTTTCAGTACAAACTCTACGGTTTTGGCAGCACCCCCGTGCGCTACACCTGGAAGGATCTCCCGCGGCAAATCCTCGGTGAGGGCGTCGTGATAAATGTCAGCCGAAATTCCTCAACCGTGCTCTTGACGAATAGCCGAATCGAGATCTTCGCCGGAGATTACGTCGAGATCGAATAGAGTCCCGGGGCAGTTTCTAGGCACTTCTTCAAGAGAGCCCGAGCCTTCCGAACTGGCTCGGGCTTTTTTGTCAGCGCCTGGTCCGTGATTGTCGACGCCACTGCTGCGTTTCGGCCCCCGGCAAGTAGTGCAGGGGCATGGCTGGCGCGGTCCCGACTTCTCTCGGCAATCCATCTCTGTGCGCCAAAGCATCAGCGCGTTGCTACAGAGGCTGGATAGCTCGGTCTGACGGGAACGGACATAAGCGGCGGGATCGATTTAGGACTTGCCCAATTCTCGCTCCGAGAACACTTCGCAGGTGAAGGCGCGAATCTCGGTCGCTGGATCCTTCCAAGCATCCAGAGGGAGAGCTGCCTTGCGGCAGGTTTCTTCGAGAAATCGCTCCCGTGAGAGTCCATGCTCGGTGGCCACCTGAGGCAAGAGCAGCCCACGTTGCCAACCGCGTGAGATCAGCAGGCCGTGACGCCCGATTTCGATGTCCTCGGGACGAGTATTCTCCGGCGGTGTGAGGATGGATATCTCGATTTCAAGATCGGGGATTTCTTCCGAACATACAGGATCAAAGCGGGGATCGTGCAGGGCAGCGCTTACGGCGCAGCGCATCACCGTATCGGCGAGGGGCTCGGTGGCTTCGATATGGCCAATGCATCCGCGCAGCCGTCCAAGTTGATGCAGAGTAACGAAGGCGCCGGCATGCTGCGCCAGGCTTGGACTCGCAGAGGCTTCTTCCAGGAGGCGATGGTGTACAACGCCTTCAACGATTGCCCGGCGTGCCAGCCGGAGCAAAGCCCGGTGGTCCTCTTCACAGAGCGGCGACATCCTGCGACTTCTTGCGACGCTCGAGCAATCGCAGGCGGCGCCGCTGCTTGATGCTTTCGTCCACCTGGCTCCAGAAACGGAGAAAGTACTGCACAGCAGACGCCACGGCGCTGATCACCACGAGCCAGAGTAAGAGGAGTGCGAGTGGCTTGAAGAACGGGTGCCGCCCCCCGAGAATAACCACAGCCACGGCCAAAACCTGCAGGACCATTTTGGTCTTGCCCAGCGCCGAAGCCTGGATGGTGAAGCCTTCAGCGGAGGCGATATTGCGCAGGCCAAGAACCGTGAATTCGCGGCCGACGATGATTACCACCATCCAAGCGGGAACCAAGTGCATATCCACCAGGGAGACGAACGCTGCGCAAATGAGCAACTTGTCGGCAATGGGATCGAGCAGGATGCCGAGGGTGGTTACTTGCAAGCGGCGCCGCGCGAAGTAGCCATCCGCCCAATCGGTGAACGCCGCAGCGAGAAGGATGAGCACACCCCAAATCTCGAAGTGGATACCGACTCCCCACAGTTCCATGTTGGGGCTGCGTGTCAGAAGCACGGCGATCAGCAACGGAACAAAGAAGATACGCAGTATGGTAAGCGTGTTGGGGAGATTCATGGCTGCTCAGACGGACGAGTAACCGCCCCATCACGGTCTTCGCCCGCGAGGAGCCTCACTATATCCCCCGCCCCCAGCGGCGTCAATGCCTGCGCTCAGCGGAGCCCAGTACTTCAGCGGCAACAGTTGGGCGGCAGGCGGGGGGTACAGACCCGATACCGATTCGATACACTTTGCTGCAAGGTTGTGCAAATTTACCGTACAGAAATATATTCTGGTAACCCCACCCGGAGCCCACGAGAATGGCCGGAAGTCACCGTAACATACTGTAGATACAATGGATACAGGAGAACGTGCGACGGCCCTGGCAAGCCTGGCCTTCCGCCCCAGAGCGTCAGTCGGGGTGCGCGGACTAATTTCCACACGGATTTCCACAGAATGCTGCCGAGCAAGGGGTAAGGAATGCAACGCGGGGGAAAACCTCTCAAAGCGGCTACAGACGCAGGTTTGATGTGGTTAACTCGGAAGGTACTCTGCTGTGGCTTGCCGCATGCCTGCAAAAACTCGGCTGCGGGTTTCCAGAGTCGCCGCATCAAGAATCTCCTTGGGCTCTCGAGAAAGCGTCGCCGAAAACTCCGCGACGACATTAGCAATGGCTCGGACCTCGCAGGACGCGCGCAGGAAGAAAGAGAAGAGCACTCAATAACGCGAGTACACCTCCGACGGCGATGCCCATGATGCGAAAAGGCAGCAGCAACAGCCAAATGAACGGATAGAGAACCAGTGCAAGAATGGCCAGTGGCCAGCAGAGGACCAACAGAATGCACCAAAGGAGGAATTTGGTCATCGCACGATCCCTCTGATTGTATCTACGCGCGCGGCGGCGTGGAAGTTCCCTGTGGGGGCAGCTTCCCGTCGAGCCGCAGGCGGCTGGCGACAGAAGCAGGCATCTCCGCCTCAAGCCTCATGTGTGAATCTTCCACTTCCGAGTGCAGAACGCGGCCGAGCGCGTGCACGAGAGCGAGTGTCCGACCATCGGAGAGAGGCAGGCGCAGCTCGAGTCTGACGATGGGATCAAGAGGAAGGGCTGCATCGATGCGGCCAAGGAGCTCATCAAGACCGCGCCCAGCAAGCGCCGAGACAAACACCGGTGCCTCCCCGCCCGGCCCGTTCGCGCGGAGGAGGGGAGCAAGCTGTTCCTCACTGATCAGATCAACCTTGTTGAAGACCCGGAGTCGCGGCCGATCCTCGGCGCCGAGCCCCGCGAGAATCTTCTCGACCTCGGCATCGAGCTCATCGTGCTGGGGACTCGAAATGTCGCTGATGTGAAGGAGCAGCGCGGCTTCCTGCACTTCCTCGAGCGTGGCGCGAAATGCGGTTAAGAGCCCTTTGGGCAAATCGCGGATGAAACCGACTGTGTCGGAGAGGAGCACGCGGCGATTGGAAGGCAGCCGAATGGCGCGGATGGTGGGATCAAGTGTGGCAAACATGCGCGAGGAAACTGCCACGCCGGCGTGACTCAGGGCGTTGAAGAGCGTGGATTTTCCGGCATTCGTGTAACCGACCAAGGCCACCGTGCCGATTGGAACTGCCTGGCGGGTTTCGCGGCGCTGGCTGCGCTGACGGCGAATATCTTCGATGTCGCTCTCGATGCGGCGAACACGGTCGCGGATGCGGCGGCGGTCGGTTTCCAGTTTCTTTTCGCCGGGGCCACGGACACCGATGCGCCCAGCACCCCCACCCGCACCGCCTGCGCCGCCCGCACCGCTCTTGCCGCCGAGACGCGACATCTCCGTGCCATGGCCCGCCAGGCGCGGCAATAGATAGGTGAGCTGGGCGAGCTCGACCTGCAGCTGGCCTTCGCGGCTGCGGGCGTGCCGCGCGAAAATGTCCAGGATCAGCTGGGTGCGATCGATGACGCGGCATTCGGTGGCGCGCTCGATATTGCGCTGCTGCATGGGGGAGAGGTTACGGTCGAAAATGACGAGCGCGGCCCGGCGCGCGCGGGCTTCACTGCTGACTTCTTCGAGCTTGCCGCGGCCCACGAGCGTCGCGGGGTCAGGCGCATCGCGAAGCTGAAACATGGTTCCGGCAATTTCGGCGTCGGCGCTGCGCGCCAACTCGACCAATTCGGCCAGCGATTCGCGTTCGGGTTCGCCCGCGGGGACGCCCGGCAGCCGGGGAGCACGCTTCCAGCCGACCCCGACGAGAAGCGCGCGTTCCTGAACGCCAATACTGTGCTGTGCTTTCATTCGCGTGGAGGCCGGAGGGACGGACAAACGTGGAGCGTGGAACCCATGCGCACCACCTCACTTGATTATACGCCCTTCGGGCACGCCGGGGCGGCGCCGGTACTCTGCTTGCGGACCCAGGCAAGTGCCGCCTGCTGCGCCGCGGGTTCGTCGCCGAATGTTTCCAGCCAGTGCACACCGCTTTCGCGGCGAAACCATGTCATCTGACGCTTGGCGTACCGCCGCGTCGCCTGAGCGATCGTCGCCGCGGCTTCCTCCAGCGAGAGTTCTCCTCGCAGATGTGCGCGCAGCTCGCGGTAGCCAATAAAGTCGAACGGCTTCGCGTCCCCCGGCAGCCCGGCGGCGAGCAGCCGCTGCACTTCCGCGAGCCAACCGCGCTCGAGCATCGCGTCCACCCGCGCGCGAATGCGGGCGTAGAGAGCTTCACGCGGCGGCAGAAGGCCAATCTTCAGCGCGTTCCAACCCACCAGCGGCGTCCGCCCCGCGCGGTGCACATCCGAAAGAGGGCGCCGTGAGAGAAGGCAAACTTCAATGGCGCGGATGAGCTTCTGCTCATCGCCCGCTGCGATATGTGCTGCCGCTTCCGGGTCGAGCCGCACGAGCAGTCTGTGCAGATGTCCAGAGGCATGCCTCGAAGCGCTCACCCTGAGGCGCTTACGCAACTCATCCGACCGCCCGGGAGCATCCGCCAATCCTTCGAGAAGTGCGCGCAAATACAGTCCCGTGCCGACAGTGAAGACCGGCAGCCGGCCGCGGCGGTGCAAGTCCTCGAGCACCTCCAGCGCCATCCGGCGATACCCGCCGGCGGTCGATTCCTCCTCCGGCTGCAGGACATCGAGCAGGTGGTGCGGGATGCCGCGGCGCTCGCCGAGCGTTGGTTTGGCCGTGCCGATATCGAATCCGCGATAGAGTTGCGTCGAGTCGCAAGCCACAACTTCGCCGCCGAGTTGTTCTGCAAGGAATACACCCAGCGCCGACTTGCCGGCAGCGGTCGGGCCGACGACAGCAATCAGCGGCAGGGAAGCAACGGGGTTCTGCAAGGCAGGCCACTCATTTGAGCAACATCAGTGAAGCAGGAAGCGCCATGCTCGGAACGATAATAGGATCAGTACGAGGAGACCGAGCAAGAGGCTGCCGAGAACTTGCTGGCGATTGATCTTCACTGCTGCCCGTAATTCACCGGCAGATTGTACCAATAGCCGAACCGCAGCTCAATGTAAGGACCGCTGAAAGCCGAAGGCAAGGGCGGGAAAGGGCTGGAAGAACGAATGGAAGAAATCGCAGCGCGATCGAGAGGCTCCTTTCCTGATGTGTGCATAAGTGACGGCTCGGCCCCCGGGACCGTTCCATCTCGCATGATCCTAAACTGGAGCACGACGACGCCTTTCTCCCCGAGCCGGACCGATTCCGGCATTACCGCAAACCAGTTCTGTTTCACACTTGCATACACGCGCGCGAGGTAGTTCGAGAAATCCACTCCCTCGGTGGGCGTCAACATCTGGATGCCGCTGTAGGCAGTGGCCCCTCCCCCTCCGCCCGGAAAACCGGTTCCAGGGACTCGCCCGCCCGAGACGATTGAGCCGGGATTCGAATCCCGAGCTCCTTCGCGAGCGGATTCCTCGAGTCCCCGGCCAGGTGAGATCTTTGGGAGGATCAGGCCCGGCGGTTTCGGTTGGTCGTCGGGAGACTCGAGCCTGGGCGTTGGCCGCGTGGCATTCAGTTGTTGCTGGAGCTGATCTGGGAGCGCGGCTTGCGGTTTGGGTGCTTCGGGAAGGTTTTTCACCACGCGCTCGGGTTCGGGCTCGCCGGGGAGCGGCTTCGGCTCCATTTCCGGCGGAGCGATCCTGCGGAGAACGCGCGGGTCCACACGCATCAGTTCGCTGGGCGGCTGGGCAGGGCGGGCGATCTTCGGCGGCTCGCTCAGCGCCGGGGGGAGGAACACCATCCCAAGGTTCTGGCGGCTGATCTCGAGTTGGCTCTGGGCGTGCGAGCGCTCCGGAAACAGCCGGGGCTCGAACAGGATGAATGCAATCAGCAGGACGTGGAAGACGACCGAGGATACGCGCGACGCGCTGCCTTCCCGAAAGGTGCGGGGGATGCGAGGCTCCTCGGGCGAAGCGAGGAGCTGCACGTTGCCGGTGTTGAAGACGTCCGGGTCCACGACTTCGGGAAGCATCTCGGGACGAGCGGGTGCCCGGAGAGCAATCACCGGCGGGGCGGCGTCGGCAGGAATGGCGATGCGCGTATCGGCGGCCCGGAATGCGGGAGGACGCGCTCCAGCGGGCGCCTCCAATGGCCTGACGGGAAGATCGCGCGGCACCACGACCCGTGCGGCTATGGACTCGAGCGGCAGCGAGGCAGGTATCGACGTGCGCGTTTCGAGCGGTCCCTGAACGAAATAGGCGGGAATCAGCGTACGGTCGTCGAGCGCCGTGACTGTCTTGTGCAGCTCCGTCGAAGGCGACTCAGCCGGACGCGCGTTCCAAGGAACCAGCGTGCGAGGGATCATGGCGTTATCGGTGGCGCTGAGAAGGCATCCACTTGGACGCGCCGGCCGTGCTCCTGGATGCCTGCCATGACGCGGCAAGCCAGTTCGAGGGCGCGGCGGCCGGCGGCGCCATCCACGCGTGCGGCGCGGCGCGTGCGCACGCTCTCTAGGAACGCGGCCAGCTCGGCGTGGAGCGGCTCCTCCGCCTTGGCCGGCAGTTTTTCAAACACGAAATCGGGTCGCGGGCCGGGCTGGCGAACGCGGATGCGCATGGCGTCTCGGCGGGCGTAGTCGAGCGAAAGGTATTCGCGTTGCTGGAAGAAGCGCATCTTGCGCACGCGCTCGGTGGAAACCCGGCTCGCCGTGACATTGGCCACCGCGCCGGAGGCAAACTCGATGCGCGCATGGGCGATGTCCACCTTTTCAGTGAGGACCGGAATGCCAACGGCCTTCAGATCCACCACCGGCTCGCGGACCAGAGCGAGTAGGATGTCCAGGTCGTGGATCATGAGGTCGTAGACGACGTCCACATCCAGGCTGCGTGGCGTGAAAACGCCGAGGCGATGGACTTCGAAGAATAACGGGTGATTGACGAGGGGCTCGACTGCGGTGACCGCCGGGTTGAAGCGCTCCACCTGGCCCACCTGGAGAATGCGGCCGTGCTTCGCAGCCGCCGCCAGGAGAGCATCGGCCTCGGCCAATGAGGCGGCCATGGGTTTTTCGACAAGCACGTCGAGGCCCTGCTCCAGGAGCGCGCAGCCCAGACGGGCGTGGTCCACGGTGGGCACGGCCAGGCTCACGGCGTCCACCCGGCCGGCCAATGATTCGATGCCGGCCAGCACCTCGGTCGAAAACTCCTTACTGGTCTGCGCCGCGCGCGCGGAGTCGAGGTCCACAACGCCGACAAGTTCGGCTTCGTCGAGCTCGCGATAGACGCGGGCGTGGTTGCGGCCGAAATCGCCGACACCGACGACGGCAACGCGAATTTTTTTCCCCTGCACGGCGGCAGCGGTCACGTCAGGTTTCCTTCGTTCCCTTCTTTGGAAGCACCGGAGGCACCTCCCGGCTCTGCGTCGGCCGCGGCCACCGCAGGCTCAAATGCCTCGATGGCGATGCCGGCGGCATCAGCGGCCTCAATGAGGCGCACGCGATCGAAGAGCAAAGTATGGTGCGCATCCACAGCGAGCGCCGTGGCTCGAACAAGCTTCATCTGTTCGACGGTTGGGAGACCCACAACGGGTACATCGAAACGCATGTCCTGGCCGGGCTTGCTAACCTTGACGACCACCAGCGGCCTGTCTCGAGCGATGCGCGCAGCGCGTGCCATGGTCTCATCGGTGCCTTCCATGGCCTCGACCGCCACGCAGGCGCGGTCGGAGATCACCACGGTTTGGCCGATATCGAGCTCGGCCAGGCGATGGGCAACCATGCGCCCGTACGCGATGTCGGCGGCTTCGCGCGCGTCCGGTGCGCGCCGCGTCAAGACCCCTGGAGCAGGGACGAGCGGCTTCAGAAAAACAGTGGAGTCCACCAGCACGATACCTTCCTCTTGGAGGACCTTGGCCACAGCTCCGATGAGCGCATTCGTGTTCTTCTGCGGGAGCGAGAAAAGCAGCTTGGCCAGTCGCCAGTCTGGCCGGATGGCGCTGAAGATCTTGCTGTGCTTCACCTGCCCGGCCATCACGGCTCGCGTCACGCCCTCCCGGTGAAGCAGGTCGATCGTCTTGCTCAGCTCGCCGAGGCTCACCCAGTGCAGCCGGTGCGCGACTTGTTCGAGCTCGGCAGACGCTTCTTCGCGCAGCGCGATCACAGCCATCTCTATTCCTTGGCTGCGCGCGGCTTCCAACACCAGGAACGGGAAGCGGCCGTTCCCGGCGATCAGCCCCCAGCCGGAGGCCGGTGGCGTTGAGGTTTGTTCAGGCTTCGCCATGGCTCAGGAATACTACTTCGTGACGCCGCGCCCGCCTTCGTGCACGGACTCGAGAAACTCGATCAGCTCTTTGACCTCGGCGGAACCGGCGAGCGTGGCGCGCATCTGCTCGAGCGCCTGCGCGGTGTTCAGTTTCGAGTTCAGGAGCAGCCGGAAAGCCTGCTCGAGGGCATGCACACGCTCGGGAGAGAATCCACGGCGCTTGAGCCCGATGGAGTTGACGCCGTAACACTTGGTTTCGCGCTCGGTGACCACGCGGGAGAACGGCGGAACGTCCTGGGTGATGACCGTGGAGGCGCCGATGTAGGCATGGCGGCCGATGCGGCAGAACTGGTGCACCGGAGAAAAGGCGCCGACGGTGACAAAGTCCTCGACCGTGACGTGGCCGGCGAGCGTAGCGCCATTGGCGAAGATGGTCTGGTCACCGATGTGGCAGTCGTGCGCGACGTGCGAATAGGCCATGAACAGGCTGCCGTTGCCGAGCGTGGTCACGCCGCCTCCCCCACTGGTGCCCCGGCTGACCGTGGTGCTCTCGCGGAAGACGTTTTCATCGCCGGCGGCGAGCTCGGTGCGCTCCCCGCGATATTTCAAGTCCTGCGGATCGACGCCGACAGCCGAGAAGGGATGAAAGACGTTTCCGCGGCCGAAGCGCGACGGTCCCTGCAGTACGGCGTGAGGATGCACGATGCAATCCTCGCCAAGCTCAACATCGTCGCCGACTACCGCATACGCACCGATGCGCACGCCCGAACCGATGCGGGCGCGCGAGGAAACGACGGCGGAAGGATGGATATCGGTCATTCGTTTGTAGCGCTGGCCGGGGCTGGCGCGTCTCCCGCGGGAGCCGGATCGCGGTCCACCATCTTGCACATCAGCGTGGCTTCGGCGGCGAGTTCGCCATTGACGCTGGCCTTCCCGTCGAGCTTGCAGAAATTGCCGCGCCAGTTCAGCACGGTCACCTCAAGACGGAGATCGTCGCCGGGAAGCACCGGCCGGCGAAAGCGCGCGCCGTCCACGGCAACAAAGTAAAGCAACTTCTTCTCGCGGTCGGGGATTTCCTGGAGCAGCAGGAGGCCGCCCGTCTGCGCCATGGCCTCGATGATGAGCACGCCGGGCATGATGGGTTTCCCGGGGAAATGCCCCTGAAAGTAGTATTCCTCGATGGAGACGTGCTTTACCCCGACGATGCGCTTCAAGCGCTCCATCTCGATGATGGCGTCCACCATCAGAAAGGGATGGCGGTGCGGAAGGATTTTCTGGATGCCGATGGTATCGAGGATCATTCGGACTCTCCGGCGCGCCACCCGGCGGGCCAGTCTGCACTCGCACAAAGCCGTCATTATATGCGAACCTGGGAAACCCCGGGGCACGAAGTTGCTGCGAAGCAGGGCGATGGTCGGGGTTCTCCCGAGCCCCGGGAAGTGGGCCGGCAACCCCTTCAGGCCGGCCATGAGGCTGCTTTTGAAGCCTTTCCCTCTAAGCTCCTGCGCAGGCTGCGCCAGCGCCAACGCGCACGTCCTGTGCACCGTGCCGGAGTGGGCGGCCTTGCTTGCCGCGCTCCTGGTGGAGTCCTAGCGGAAGCATGTTCTGGCTGGTTTTTCAGTGAACGTAAGAGCCGCGGAGATACTTGGCGGTGGATCGGGCGAGTTCGGTGTAGTCGGTCCGCAGCACTGTGCGCAAAGCCTCCTCGGTGGAATCGCCGGCGGCGATGCGCTCGAGAATGCGGGTGATGTCGCCCATGCCGTTGGTCTCGATGATGTACTCGACGTTGGCCAGCGACCAGGCATAGGCGTACCCCGCTGCGTCGGGGGGAAGGCGCATCCAGGAG
Organism: Candidatus Acidiferrales bacterium; assembly: GCA_049514555.1. Classification (GTDB taxonomy): domain Bacteria; phylum Acidobacteriota; class Terriglobia; order Acidiferrales; family UBA7541; genus JBEKUY01. The sequence goes on along the minus strand of JBEKUY010000002.1, from coordinate 106,535 downwards.
CCCTCCAAGACCCCGAGCGGCAAGGCTTGCCCGTCGTCATACACCTTCACCAGCACGGCGGCATTCTCGCCGCTGCGTTGCCCTTCTATCCATTGCGCCAGCCCTTCTTGCAGCCACACGGGACAACGCCCCACCGTCTTCTGCGTGACGAAACTGTGTGTCAGCTCGTGTTTCAACACGCGTGACAGCTCCGGGGACACGGCAGTGAGCCCCTGAACAGGGACGCGGATGCGGCCGTCGTTGAGCGCGCCCACCCAGCTCGGGGCTCGACTGATGTCTGCGAAGGCTTCCTCCGTGTAGAGAATCACTCCGATGGGCTCGCGTGGCGTGAAATCAAGCTCTGACTCGATGGCGGTAAAATGGGCTTCGAGCGTGCGCAGGACATCGCGCGCGAGTTCGGGCTCGGCGCCGCCATGATAGCGCAGTGTGAAGTGGCTGCTCTCGTTCTCTTTAAAATCTTCCTCAACTGCTCTATCTCGCTGGGCTTTCTCGAGCGCGGCCTGGACCTTGGCGTCGGGACGGATCGCGAGGGCGCGCTTCCATTCCGAGATGGCTTGGTCGAGATTGTTCATGCCATACCATGCCCAGCCGGCAAGCTGGGCGATATCGGCGGAATCGGGAGCGACGCGGCGCGCGCGCTCAAGGTACTCGAGGGACTCCCGGTACTCGCCGCGGCGGAGATACAGGTAGGCGACGCTGACCAGCAGGACTGGATTTCGAGGGGCAAAGTTGAGCGCAGAGCGCTCCTCGGCGAGGGTGTCCTCCATGTTGCCGCGGCTGAGCTCGAACTGCGCGGCGGCGTGATGTGCGAGCGCCGCGCGATCCGAGGCGCCCGCCGCGCCCGAGCGTGCTGCCAGCTCCAGCTTGGCGATGTACTCGCGGTCGATCCGCCCCTCGTGGACCGCGCCCCGCGAGATCTCCTCGGAGGCGTCAACCGCTCCGTTGGTTGGCGGCGCGATGTCTAAGGGGGGCACGGACATGCCGGAACGGCTCGGGAGCACGCCGCCACGCTCGATGTGGTCCACGATAGACTTCGGCAGGCTCAAGTGACCCGCGGGTGTTTCGTAGGAAACGTGGCCATCTTCCTCAACGACGTTGGAGGCGATGATGCGCCGGCCATTCTTGAGCACGATGGTGTCGGCAAGCGCTGCGCACGCGCCGACGAGGAGAAGTAGGACGCAGGCAAGAGACTGCGCGGAGGAAAGCCGCCGCATCATCCATCCATTCTAGCTTGGGTGGCAGTCCGCGCAGCCGCGTGCTTGCCTGTGTTTGCCGAAAGTTGCTACAGTGACTGGCATGAAGGTGGGCAGGGCCGTGGCAGCGGCCGCGGGCTTGGTTTTAGCGGGCTTCGCTGTGAACGCGAGGGCACAGGATTCCGTCGCCCCGCCCCCCTCGCCCGTTGCGGCCGTTTCGTCGCTTCCCGCTTCGCCCCGTGAACTCTACCGCCAGCTCAACAGCCTGAGAGTGGATCACGCCGAAGTTTATTCCGTCAAAGATCTGCTGCTCCGCAAAGAAGATGTGCGCTTGACTTTGGAAGACGGGAAGCTCGCATTCCTTACGCCGATCCTGCCGCTGCAAGGGTCTGCGGAGGACTCTCGCCTGCCGGCCGAAGCGCGGGTCACTGGCGCCGTGTTCATCGGGCGGGGACACGCCTTGGCCATCCCTCGCGATCCAGTAGAGAAGCAGCAGATGGCGCGTTTCCTTGGAGCGCCGCTGCTCGACCAGTGGTTCACGAGCGCCTACATGCGATTCACCGATGCCACCGCGGAGGAGCTCAAGGAGCAGTTGAGTGCCAAAGGCGTTGCGCCCGAGCAAGAGCCTGCATTTGCTGAGCAGTGGAATGATGTGCTCGCCGCACTGAATCCCGGCAGTTCCTTGCGCATCCTTGAGGGCTGGCTTTCCGACGAGCCGGAGCCCTTTTTCTATGCGGCGCTCCGAGGCGTGCTGACGGGTTCATTTGACGTCTTGCTCGACAGCAGGCGGCGAAGCGAGCACCTCTTGTTGGGGCAGCGGCGCGTCGTCGGCGATGCGGCCTACTACGACGTTTGGGCCTCTTACGCGCTTCCTGGCGCTCCGCTTCGGCCTCTCGCGATCGTGCCGGCCAGATATGAAATTGAGACCACCGTCTTCCCCGACCGCACCCTGGAAGGCACGACGACGATTCACCTGCGCTCGGCCCGCGCTGGCGAACGCGTCATCGAGATCGAGCTTTCCCGCTTCCTCGCCGTGCAGTCGGCCGAGTGGACGGACGGCGAGGCGCTCGATTTTTTTCAGAACGAAGACGTCAATCGCCGCGCGCTCACGTCGCGCGGCAATGATGAGGTGCTCGTCGTGCTCCCGCGGCCAACCCGACTCGGCGAGGAGTTCGCGCTGCGCTTGCATTATAAGGGCACCGTGATCAGTGATGTCGGCAACGGCGTTCTTTTCGTCGGTGACCGCGGGAGCTGGTATCCCCATATCCCTGGCATGGACAACTTCACCCCTTACGACATCGAACTCCGCTGGCCGCGGCAGTTGAAGGTTGCCGCCACCGGCACAAAACTCCAGGAGCGTGACGACGGTGAGTTCAAAGTCGGGCGTTGGCGCTCGGAAGAGCCGATTCCCGTGGCGGGATTCAATCTCGGCGACTACAGCTCCGTGGCGGTGACCGACAAGAATCTCCATATCGACGTGTACGCGAACCGTCAGCTCGAGAGTGCGCTGGAGGCGAAGGTCGAACCGCCGCCCCTGGTACTCCCTCTGCCGCCCGGGCGGGGCGGGGTGTCGGTGAGCCCCATGCCGAACATATCCCCGGTAACCGCGAGTCCTGCGGACGCGCTGAAGCGCGTGGGGCGCGCAGTCAGCTCCTCGATCCGCTTCTACGAGCAATTCAGCGGACCGTTCCCATTCGACCATCTCAGCGTGTCGCAGATTCCGGGAGCCTTTGGGCAGGGATGGCCGGGTCTGCTTTACGTTTCGACGCTGTCGTTCCTCCCGGACCAGGTGCAAGCGCGCGCCGGACTGAACCCGACGGAGCAGGAACTTTTCTCGCAATTGATGCCTTTCCATGAAGTGGCTCACCAATGGTGGGGCAACGTGGTGGGCTGGTCGAGCTACCGGGACCAGTGGATCAACGAGGCCATCGCCAACTATCTGGCCATGATGTTCGCCGACAGCCAGAAGTCGCCCGAGCGCTCGCTCCGCCGCTGGCTCGAGTACTACCGAGCCCAGCTCCTCGGCCGCCTCCCTGGTGAGGAGGAGATCGCTGATGAGGCCGGGCCGCTCGTGATGGGCAGCCGGCTGACTTCCTCGAAGTCGCCCGGTGGCTTTGAACGCGTGGTTTACGGGAAAGGCGCTTGGGTGTTTCACATGCTGCGGATGATGCTCCGCCAGCCGGACAGCCGCGACCCGGATGCTCGATTCCGCGCCTTGCTCCGAACGCTCGCCGCGAAATATCGTTTCCAGCCGCTCACGACACAGGATCTGCAGCGCGAGGTGGAAGCGGTGATGACGCCGGCGATGGACCTTGAGGGCAGGCATTCGATGGAATGGTTCTTCGCTGAGTGGGTACGCGGCACGGGAATCCCTCGCTATCGGGTGGAGTTCAGCGCGCGGCCGGGGGAGAAGGGTGTCATCGTTCGGGGCGCTCTCTTGCAGACGGGCGTGCCCAAGTCATTTGTTGCGCCGGTGCCGGTCTATGCAACGGGCCTGGGCGGCAAGCAGGTGTACCTGGGGACCGTGGTCGCGACCGGCCAGAAGACGCCGTTTCGTTTCACCACGGTGAGCGCGCCCCACAAATTGGTGATTGACCCGCAAATGACGCTCCTCTGCGTCGCCGAGTAAGCTCGCCCCGGAATGCGGATGGATTCAATTCCGTAATGGTTTGCCGGTCTTGAGTGTGTGAGCCATGCGCTCCTGGGTTTTCTTCTCGCCACAAAGAGACACGAAGGCCTCGCACTCGAGGTCGAGCAAATACTGTTCGCTGACGAGCTGCGGCGCGGAGAGTTCGCCGCCGGCGAGCGTGTGAGCCAGTTTGCGCCCCACGTGCGCATCGTAGTCGGAGATATAGCCGCCGCGCAGCAGTAGATGAATCCCCAGCTTTGCGGCGGAGAGGAACTGCTCGCCAAGGACGCGAATCATCGTCACCGCGGCGCCCTCAGCGGGCGAAGCGGCCTCGGGGCGGTACCCCGCATCCACGAGTGCCAGCGCCGTTTCCTTGCCGTCGGCCACAAGGCGAGCGCGGTTCATCGAGACGCCGTCCTCGCGGCGGAGGAATCCGTATTCGCGGGCCCCTTCGGCGCTCGTGGAGACCTTGGCCATGGCCACGGTCTCGAACGTGGACTTCAGCGCCCGGAAGAGATCCAGGTCCGATGCACTCTGCGGAGAAGACGCCGTCCGACAGGCCGCATCTCCGCCTGCCCTTTCATTGGCCCTGATGGCCATTTCCTTCGTGCCGCCGCCGCCGGGGATCAGCCCCACGCCCGTTTCCACCAAGCCGATGTAAGCTTCCGCGGCCGCCTGCACGCGCGCCGCGTGCAGAAGAATTTCGCAGCCGCTGCCCAGCGCCATCCCCTGCGGCGCGGCGACCACCGGTTTCTTCGCGTACTTGATGGCCAGATTGGCGTTTTGGAATTGCCGTACCGCGAGGCGCAGCTCATCCCATTCCTTTTCCTGGGCCGCGACCAGCAGGAGCATCAGGTTTGCGCCCACTGAAAAATTCGCCGATTGGTTCGCGATGACCAGTGCGTCGAAATCCGACCCCAGCCGCCTCAGCCCCGCATGAATCATGGCCAAGATCTCGCCGCCCATGGTGTTCATTTTGGAGTGAAACTCGCAGCAGAGGACGCCGTCGCCGAGATCGATGAGCGACGCCCCCGGATTGCGCTGGACCTCGCGCCCCGCTTCCTTTAGCGATTTCAGGATGAAGAGGCCGGGCGGCTCGGCCACCGGCTTCAGAGCGGCGGTCCGCGGATCGAAATAGCGCCTCTCGCCCTTCTCCGATTCATAGAACGACTTGCGGCCGGAGGCCAGCAGCTTCGTGATGAGTTGCGGCAGTTCTCGGCCCTCTCGCCCAATCTGCCTAGCGAACGCATCCACGCCCATTGCGTCCAGAATCTCGAACGGACCCAGTTCCCATCCGAAGCCCCAGCGCATGGCGCGGTCCACGTCCACGATGCTGTCTGCGATTTCCGGTATGCGCCGTGCGGCGTAGAGGCACATCTCCGAGAGCGTGCTCCAGAGGAATCTTTGCGCCTTGTCAGCTTGCCCCGAACTTGCCGCCGTGGGCTTACCCGAAAGCAGCGGAGCAAGCACCGCACGCAGGCGCTCGCGCGCGTCCTCGACGGTCTTGCCCGCCTCGAACGAAGCAAAGCGAGGTTTCTTCCGGGGACGGTACTCGAACGTGTTCAGGTCAAGTGCCAAAACTTCGCTTTCGCTCTCCTTCTCCACGCGCTTGTAGAAGCCTTGCCCGGTTTTCTCGCCCAGCAAGGTGCGCTGCAGCATCTCTTCGATAACCGGCGGCACCTTGAACAACTCGCGGGACTCGTCGCCGTTCGCCCTCTCATACAGATTGCGGACGGCTTGGGCCAGGACATCGACGCCGACGATGTCGGCGGTTCGAAACGTGGCCGACTTCGGCCAGCCGATGGCTGGACCCGTGCAAGCGTCCACTTCTTCCACGGTCATGCCGAGCAACGCCGTGAGCCGCAGCACATTCAGCATCGAGAACGCGCCGATGCGGTTGGCGATGAAGTTGGGCGTGTCTTTGGCAATGACCACGCCCTTGCCGAGACGGCGGTCGCAAAATTCAGCCAGGGTCTCGACCACCTCCGGCAGCGTCTTCGGCCCCGGCACCAGCTCCACGAGCCTGAGGTACCGCGGCGGGTTGAAGAAATGCGTGCCGGCCCAGTGCTGCTGGAACTTTTCAGGAAAGCCCTCCGCGATCAAGCGCACCGGCAGCCCCGAGGTGTTCGTTGTGACCATGGCGCCGGGCTTGCAATGCTTCGCCACGTGTTCGAGGAGTTGGCGCTTGACCGCGAGGTCTTCGGCGACGGCTTCGATGATCCAGTCGGCCTCGCCGAGGCGGACAAGGTCGTCCTCGGAGTTCCCCAGCGTGACGCGCCCGGCGAAAGAGGGGTGAAAGAACGCAGCCGGCCTTGACTCTTTTGCCGCTTGGAACCCGGCGCGGGCGATCCGGTTGCGCTCCCCCGCGGGTGCCTCCGCAGAGAGTCCCGGCGGGACCCTGTCCAGCAAGAGGCACGGCACGCCGGCGTTCGCAAGATGTGCCGCGATGCGCGCGCCCATAGTCCCCGCGCCCAGCACCGCAGCTTTTTCGATGCCGCGTTTCATGAGAGATCGCTCGTGAGGCCGCCCGGAAAGGGCGCTTGCAGGTTACAGAACCGGCCCCGGGGGAAGCAAACGAAAAGTCGCATCGGGTCTGCACCCTAGGAAATCTGTGCAGCATCGAATAGGCCGGGGGAGGGGTCGTCCGCACTGCGGCCCTCCGGGAGGAATCCATGTACGCCATCTTAGGAGCCACTGGGAACACGGGAGGCGTGGTCGCTGAAAAATTGCTTGCCAAGGGACAAGAAGTGCGCGTCATCGGACGCGACGCGAGGCGGCTTGAACGGCTTTCCGACAATGGGGCCGAGCCGTTTGTCGCTGATGTGACGGACAAGACGGCTCTCACGGAAGCTTTTTCGGGAGCAAAGGCTGTCTACCTGCTAATCCCGCCGGCCATCACCTCTCCGGATGTTCTTGCGCGCTCGGAACAAGTAGGCGACGCTCTCGCGCAGGCCGTCGAGGAAGCTGGCGTGACGCACGCCGTCGTGTTGAGCAGCATCGGCGCGGACAAGCCGGAAGGAACCGGGCCGGTCCTTGGTCTTCACAATTTCGAGCAGAAACTGAACCGGATCGCCGCGCTCCACGCGCTCTACCTGCGCGCCGGATACTTCATGGAGAACACTCTTGCCCAGGTGGACGTGGTTCGGGGGTTTGGCATGGTGGCCGGTCCTTTTCGCGCTGACCTGCGGCTGTCGATGATTGCCACGCGTGACATCGGTGCCGTCGCCGCCGAGGCCCTCCTGAAACTGAATTTCCGCGGGAAATCCACGCGCGAGTTGCTGGGACCTCGCGACGTCACCTACGCCGATGTGGCCAAGGCCATCGGCACCGCGATCGGCAAACCCAGCCTCGCCTACGTCCAAATGCCTGCTCCGCAGTTCAAAGCCGCGCTCGCCCAGATGGGCATGTCCGAGAACATGGCGCAATTGATACTGGAGATGACCGAAGCGCTGCAATCCGGCCACATGGCTGCCCTGGAGCCGCGCTCGCCCCAAAACACTACTCCGACAACGATCGAAACCTTCGTGGCGGATAAATTCCTGCCTGTCTTTCGGGCGAAGGCCGCTTCAGCGTAAACCAAGAGCGGACGCGGTTGCAGGCACTGCCTCCCGGCCACCCTCACCAAATCGGCGGCTCCGGTCTGGTGCGACTACACGAATCGCCAGCGCCTTATCTCCGGGAGTCTGCCCTTTGAGCGCTTCTAGCTTGGATGAATCTCCACCGAAACCGGCTGGCCCGCGCCCTTGCCGCGTTGCGTAAGCCAAGCGCTCAGTGCCGCAGCTAGTCGCTGGGGATCCACTCCGAAGCCAGCCTCGACAAGACCGTCGGCCACGGGGAGTGTGTCGTCAAACTCCGCCGCATTCGTAAAATTTCGCATCGCGAAGCTGTCCAGCCAGTCGAGAGGGCAAGGCCGGCGCTCGCCCCCGATAACGATTTCGACCCGGAGCCTCTGCGCGTACATATTCGGAGTATAGCAGCGCCCCCGGGATTGCCCCACGATTCGCCCAGCTCAATCGAAAGCCGCGTCTTGCCTTACCGGCCTCCCTACCGTACACTTTCTGGTTTATATACTTGTCGCCTGCCACCGTGGCCTGAGTTCCCAGGACACCGGAAGCCAGTCAGGCGGTGCCCTACACATTCATCAGGGAGGAATGGTGACCACGGCGCTTGAGCGTTGGGTTGATGGCGCAGCCAAGCTGACGAAGCCGAAGAAGATTGTGTTCTGCGACGGCTCGGAGGAAGAGAACCGCCGGATCATCGCCGAGATGGTCCGCGAGGGCCACTCGTTCGAGCTCAACCCTCAGACCCACCCCCGGTGCTACCTGCACCGCAGCGACCCCAGGGATGTCGCGCGCACCGAACACCTTACCTTCATCTGTACCACGAAGAAGGACGACGTGGGGCCAACCAACAATTGGATGGATCCCAACCAGGCCCGTGCCAAGGTGCAGCCTCTGTTCGACGGCGCCATGCGCGGCCGCACCATGTACGTGGTGCCTTACATCATGGGGCCGGTTGCTTCGCCGATCAGCAAGATCGGCGTGGAGATTACCGATAGCCCGTACGTCGTGGCGAGCATGCGCATCATGGCGCGCATCGGCAAAGTGGCGAGCGATCGCTTGGGCGCCTCTGCGGATTTTGTGCCCGGCCTGCATTCGCTTGGCGACCTCGACCCGCAAAAGCGCTTCATCCTGCACTTTCCCGACGAACGGCTGATCTGGAGCGTGGGTTCCGGCTATGGAGGCAACGCGCTCCTCGGGAAGAAGTGCTTCGCGCTGCGCATCGCCAGCATCATGGCCCGCGAACAAGGCTGGATGGCCGAACACATGCTCATCCTCGGTCTCGAATCGCCCGGCGGCAAGGTTTCCTATATCGCCGGGGCGTTCCCGAGCGCTTGCGGAAAGACCAACCTCGCCATGATGGTGTCGGCGCTGGAGAAGCAGGGCTACCGCGTCTGGACCGTAGGCGACGACATCGCCTGGTTGAAGCCTCATGAAGACGGCACTCTGCACGCCATCAATCCGGAAGCCGGCTTCTTTGGCGTTGCGCCCGGGACCTGCAACCTCACCAACGCCAACGTGCTCGAAGCGCTGCGCAAGAATTCGATCTTCACGAATGTGGGCATGACTCCCGACCGGGAACCGTGGTGGGAAGGGCTCGATGATCAGCCGCCCCAGGGCGTCGTGGACTGGCAGGGCCAGCCCTGGGACGCCGCCAGCGGCAATCCTGTCGCGCATCCCAATTCGCGCTACACCGTGCCGGCCCGGCAAGCGCCATGTATATCGCCCAAGTGGGAAGATCCCGCCGGCGTGCCCATCTCCGCGTTCGTCTTTGGCGGACGTCGCGCGCGCATCGCCCCGCTGGTTTACGAGTCGTTCGATTGGCAGCATGGCGTCTTCGTTGGCGCCACCATGGCTTCGGAGACCACCGCGGCCGCCACCGGCAAGATCGGTGTCACCCGGCGCGACCCCATGGCCATGCTGCCGTTCTGTGGTTACAACATGGCCGATTATTTCCGTCATTGGCTGGAGATGGGCCGGCGCGTTTCCAAGCCGCCCAAGATTTTCCATGTGAACTGGTTCCGCCGCGATGTGAACGGCAAGTTCCTCTGGCCCGGCTTCGGCGAAAACGTCCGCGTCTTGAAGTGGGTTCTCGAGCGCGTCGAGGGGCGCGGCGAAGCGCAGGAGACGCCCCTCGGCTATGTGCCGGCCAAGGGCGCGCTCACCCTCGACGGTCTTTCCATCAAGCCGAAGGCCATCAAGGAGCTCTTGACCGTCGACTCCGAGGACTGGGAGTACGAGCTCGACGACGCCAAGGAATTCTTCGATATGTTTGGCGACCGTCTCCCCGCCGAGATCCGCGAAGAGCACGGCAAGCTGGCGCGGCGCCTCGGGCACACCGCTCCGCTCAAGGCCGTGCCGTAGATTGGCAATGAGGATGTGCCTGGTAGCCCTGTCGCCGGCCAATGTAGGAGTGTCTCATGCACCATTTCCAAGGCTTGATTCTCGCATCGCTCGGCGCGCTGATGTTCTGCGTCGCGGCGTCAGCCGCGCTCCCGCGGCCGCAGGCCGGCGCCGACACTTTTGCGCCGCTCGAACAATGGCGCCAAGCCGTACTCGCCGGTGATGCCGCGCGCCTCGCGAGCTTTTACAGCACTGCCCCCGCCGCTCAAATCACGAGTCCGGAGAACAAGTCCGCTTCCGCCGCCGACGAGGTGGCCTTCTGGAAACAATGGAAGCAGCAGGGGCTCGTCGGGGTGTCCATCGAGATCGCGCAGCAACAAGAAGTCGCGCCGGGCATGCGCCAGCTTTTACTTGAGATCGAGTTGACCCTCCAAAGCGCCGGCAGCACACGAAAACTGTACGTGGCAGTCAAGCAGGGGTGGGCGCAGGGGCAAGATGGCTGGCGCATTTTTCAGGTGCAAAGGGGAGCGCCGGCGCGGCTGCGGCAGCCGTTATCCAAATCGAAGGTCATCTATCCTGTCGGTGTGGACGCTAAGGCGGAAATCGCCGAGGCCATCGAGAGAGCCGGCAAAACGCACAAGCGCGTCCTTCTCGTCTTCGGCGGCAATTGGTGCTACGACTGCCACGTCCTCGACGCGGCTTTCCACAGCCCGGAGATTGCGCCGCTGCTCGAGAAGTCCTTCGAGGTCGTCCACGTGGACATCGGCGAGATGAACAAGAATCTCGACCTCACCAAGCAATACGATGTTCCGCTCGCCCGGGGCGTCCCGGCCATCGCCGTCCTCGATGGCGCCGGCAATCTCCTCTTCAGTCAGAAGCACGGCGAATTCGAAGCCGCGCGCTCGCTCGCGCCCGAAGATATTCTCAAGTTCCTCAACACCTGGAAGCCCGCTGCAGGCAAGAACTGACCCCAACAGGAACGGGACTTCAGCCCCTAAAACGAATTGAAAAAGCCGTAGCGCAGAGTTTCTGTCTTTGAAACTCTGCGGCTTTTCTTCACAAAATGTTCTCGATCTCCGCGTCAATCGCCACGTGTGTAGCCGGAAAACCGTTGATCGAGTAACGGACGCCTTCGGAGTCGAGGAAACTGAAGAAACGGCTGATGTGGTAGTCCTCGTCGAAGCCGCTGAAGATGCGCTCGGTCTCCGCAGCCCCGAGCCCAAATGCTTCCAGCGCTACCGCGCGCCCGAAACCGCCCCCCAGCTCGCAGTAGCTGGCAACAAGTTCGCGAAGTGAAATCATCGGCGCTCGTCCGGCAGCTCCCGCGGACATGGCAGCACCTCCCTCCGCCCGTGCACCCGCCAGAACCATGGCGGGCCACCGGAAACAGTGTACATCAGGCACGTGTAGCGCGGACCTGTCTTGCAGGTCCGCAGCTTCTCCGTTCCATATCAGGAGGTTGGAGCTGTCCGCTAGTTATGCTTGATTTACACGTTCTGGTAATCTTGGGGCGCAAGAACGGGCAACTCTCATAGAATTTGAATCTTAGCGTTGAAATCGGAAACTCGGGGTTAGGCTTGTTCCTATGAAACTGCGCAAGGAATTCATCGTCAGGCCGGGCAAGAAGGTGAACCTGGCCGGCTACGACCCTGACGCCACGCCGGGCTTCAAGAAGGGCGCGGAGGAGCAAGAAGTCACGGCGAAGAGCATCGAGCGCCTGGACAAGCTCCAGTATTTGCTCTCCGCCGAAAACAAACATGCCGTGCTTGTCGTGCTCCAGGGAATGGACGGCAGTGGAAAGGACGGAACGATTCGGCACGTGATGTCCGGGCTGAATCCACAGGCGTGCAAGGTCACTTGTTTCAAGGTCCCCACGCCGGAAGAAGCCGGGCACGACTTCCTTTGGCGCATCCACCGTGCGGTGCCCGCGCGCGGCCAGATCGGGATCTTCAACCGTTCGCACTATGAAGATGTGCTCGCCGTGCGCGTGCATGGCTTGGCGCCGAAGCGGGTCTGGTCGGAGCGCTACGATCAGATCAACCGCTTCGAGCGATACCTGGCGGACAACAACGTCATCATCCTGAAGTTCTTTCTGCACATCAGCAAGGATGAGCAGCGCAAACGGATTCTCCAACGGATTGACGACCCGGCGAGGAACTGGAAGCTTTCGCCCGCGGACTTCGCCGAGCGCAAGTACTGGCCCGATTACCTGAAGGCGTACGAAGCCGTGCTGTCGCGATGCAGCACGCCGGCCGCTCCCTGGTTCATTATTCCCGCGAACAAGAAGTGGTACCGCAATCTTGCCGTCGCCCGCATCCTGGTGGAAGCCCTCAGCGCCCTCGACATGAAATTCCCCAAGCCTGCCTTCGACCTCTCGCGCGTCACGCTGAAGTAAAGCCCCCTCGCTACCTTGCCAGACGGTCGGCGTCGTTAGAGATAGCACGTTAATCGGGCACTGAAACTCGATGGCGGGCTAGTTGCTGCCTGGAAACACTTGAACCTTGTGCGAATCCACTCCAAGAGCCTAAGCGTGCATCATGATGCCAGGGATCGCTTGCAGAATTCTCTTAACTTAATGATTGAATGACGTTTGACTGGTTGCCTCGTTAGGAGACGTAGGTCTATGTCCCGATGGAAGCGCGTTCTGGTCTCGCTTGGAATTGCAGTCGTTGTCTGTGGCACCTATCTTTGGTTCTTTGGCACCCAGACCTTTTTTGTTCTGGAAGCGCATAATGCAGCGCGAAAACTTCCGTTTGTAAAGCAAGTGCCTGTCGCGCTCACGGATTCGTCCATTTCGCAAGCGCCTGGCAGGAAGGTTTCCTACGTCGGCTACGAATTTGAGATCCCCTGGACTGACGTCGATGAAGAGAAAACCAGAATCGTCGGTGGGAACAAGGCTATTATCGCATTTCGCTCCGGAAACGTTCTCTCAGTATGGAACGGCCCGCCACACGAGTTCATGAACTATCTCCTTGAAAAGGGAAAGATGGATCGCGAAACCTTCCGAAGGACTTATGGCGACGACGCCCTCCAATCAGACTACAGCTTTAAGCGCCTCATCCTGGAGGCTACCCCGGACAAAATTACCGTCTTCTCTCGAAGCAGAACGGCTGTCAGTCAGGGTCTGTTGCTCATGGTAAAGGCGATTTCTACCCCCGGGGATCCTGACTCTGGGATCTTTGAAGTAAGGGCAAAAGGGTTCAAAGGATTTCAATACGGACGCCCAATGAGCCCTCCGAAACATCTAAACGTTGAGCTTTTCCCCGAGGGTGGCCACCTGGATCTCATTTTTGAGCAGAAAAGGAACGGGCCAACAGTCATCTCGCAGGCCGACATCAACCGCGTAGTGCAAACCATCCACAAGGTGCCAGTCGAGGAGGCGGGCCGGGATGCGGACGCACATTAGCAGCTAAAGTTGGTTGTGAAATTACAGCCTTCCCTTACAACTGCTGCTTAGTGGGCATATCGGAAACTAGTCCGCCGCCCACCACCCCAATTCCGTCTCCGCCGGGCAGGTGGCCGCGTATCAATGAGTTAGCACGATGCCGCTGTCGTTTACCTTGAGTATCTCTGGCTGGTGGTAAGCCTTGTCACCAGCAGTTGCCCGGTAGGACCGACAGTTTCCGATGGCTGGTGCGCATAGTGTTCTAAATGGAACAGTTTTGCGGCTGGTCTTGTCACATCTTATTCATATGAGGATGAGCGACCTGACCGCCGAACAGTTGTTCTCTGTCCCCTGTCCTACTTGCGGTGCCGCTCCTGGGGAGCGCTGTTTGCTGCATTCAGGTGCCCCGCGCTCAGAACCGCACGTGGACCGGAAGCTTTGCGCGGCTGAGGCGATTGAAACGAAAAGAATTCCCCGTGGTCCTGGACCCCGATAAATCCCCTTCCGGCCGACAATCCAAGATATGCGGCGGTAAGCCCTGTTACCAACAGTGATCTGGAAGTATGCCGCTTTCCGATAAGCGCGAAAGTCGGTGCTTACTCGTGCAGGACAACACTGAGGAGGGAGCTGTGGACCTGAAGTCCGCCACTGTTGTATTGAATGAAGCCTAGTTTCCTGAATTTGTTCATGAAAAAATTCACCCGCGCCCGCGTGGTCCCAATCATTTCCGCCAGAATCTCCTGGGAAACTTTGGGAAGCATCTTCTGCGGATGGGGTTCTTTGCCGTAGCGAGCGAGCAGCAAGAGAGTCCGAGCCAGCCGCTTCTCGCTGGAGTTAAAAAGCTGATCTACCAAGTCCTCCTCGATTCGGATGTTCCGTGAAAGCATATAAGACACGAAGCGGTCGGAGAAAGCATGTTCGGCGTGGAGCACGCGAATCATCTCGTTTTTTTCAATAGCGAGTAAAGTCGTGGGTGTAATTGCGGTCGCTGTCCCCATTCGAACAGGCTGACCTGCCATGCCCCCCTCACCAAAAAACTCACCTGGTCCCAGAATCGCCAGGACTGCTTCCTTGCCGACCTCATTCACAACGGAGAGCTTTACGCCGCCTTTTTGAACGTACATCACACTCGCAGCGGGATCACCTTGAGAGTAGATCCTCTGGGATCTTCCATATTCCACAACTTTTCTCGCCACGCCGGCCGAATCGAGAAATGCTTGCGCATCGAAAACGGGCGCCTTCGCATTTTTGAGTTCTTTGACCATCGCAGCCAGGTGAGCCCTCGGACTAAACCTAACAGCGAAGGAGGATTACTGTCTGTAGGGTATCAAACACTATCGGTAGACTACTTCAGTCCAATCTCGGCGGTGGCGCAGACGTTAGCCGCTGAGACGAATTTGGGTGCCGCAACCCTTGTAGGTGTTCAAGGGGCGGGTGTGGAGTCAACTTCATCACAGACGTGTGCCGGAGTGAGGAGGTTGCCATTCGAATCCCGCGCCCGAAGTGGGTTAGACTCGTCATGTGAAGTTGCACTCATTCAAGCGCCGCTCCGGCGCGCTGCCCTTGCGCTTTGCCGGACGCGGCCCCGGGAGAAACACATGTCGAAGGTCCTTTTAATCAGCGGGAGTCCAAAACTAAAAGGGAACACGGCACAGCTCATGGAGGAATGCGCGAAAGTGATTCGCGAGAAAGGCCTGCAGGCCGAGATCGTTTCCTTTGCCGACATGAAGATTGAATCCTGCACGGCCTGCGGGAAGTGCTCCGAAATGGGCAAGTGCAATATCGAGGATGGCCTGAACGGCGTCATGGATAAGCTGCGCGGTTCGCAAGGATTCATCGTAGGCGCTCCCGTCTACGTTGGAACGGCGCGCGGCGACGTGATGTCGGCGCTGCAAAGAATCGGCTACGTCTCTCGCAACACGGACAAGTTCCTGTCAGGGAAAGTGGGAGGTGCCGTCGCCGTGGCAGCACGCGGCGGGCAAACCCTCACACTCCAGGAAATGCTGATGTTCTTCCTGATCAACGACATGATTGTTCCGGGATCAACGTACTGGAACATGGTCTTCGGGTGGCTGCCCGGTGACGTGTGGAAGGATACGGAAGGCATCGAAACGATCCGGCACTTTGCCGCCAACGTCGCTAACCTGGTGAAAAAGCTTCATCCCGAAACCACGAACTGACGCGACGGCGCGGCAGTAACCGGCCCTGGGTTGCAACCGACCTGTTTTCCTTAATTTGCCCCCGATTCATTCGAATACCTCTAACATCACTATTGACATGTAGTTAATTCCGTGCTACCATAAGCCGTGACAAATCGCCCTCCACTGTCTACCGCCCCTCCTAAACGTTCCAACGTTTTAACCTTCAAACGTTCAAGCTCCGTTTCTATCCCCTTTAGAATGCGCAGATCCATAAAACGCGTCTGTAAGTCCTTTATCATGCGCAGTTCTGAAACATTGGACTTAAAGTCCTGTAGAATCCGCAGTTACAAAAAAAGACGGGGGGTAGGGGGGTGCCGATCCGGCGAAGGATCGACATCCCGAGCGAGCTGGGCGAGCCGAGGGGTACTTTTCCACAGCCCGCGCACCGGCGGCGGCGTTCGCTTTCCAGGGGAATCCTGCTCTGCAACCACTTGCCAGGAGTCAATCGCATTCCCCGAAGCTTTGCCTTGCGCGCCGCCTGCCCGTTCTCGAATTTCGCCGGCCTCGGTGCAGTGCGGCCGGCGTTTGTCAGCGTTGGGCAGGTTCGCTATGATGCTTGTGCAATCACTTTCGGAGGGGAGGAAGGAGTATGGCAATCGCAGTGGGCCAAGCGGCCCCGGATTTCTCGCTGAAGGACCAAAACCAGAAGGAAGTAAAGCTTTCGGATTTTGCCGGCCAGAAGAACGTCGTCCTGATCTTTTACCCGCTCGACTGGAGCCCCGTCTGCACCAACGAGCACGTCTGCTTCAGGAACGACATGAAGCAGTTCGAGCAGCTCGACGGCGCGGTGCTGGGAGTCAGCGTCGACAGCGTGTGGTCGCACAAGGCCTTTGCCGAAAAAATGGGCATTACCTACCCGCTCCTTGCGGATTTCCAGCCGCGCGGCGCGACGGCGGAAAAGTATGGCGTCTTTCTCGCCGACAAGGGAATCACCGGACGAGCCATCGTCATCATCAACAAGCAGGGCAAAGTTGCCTGGCTCAAGAATTACGACATCCCGGTCGTGCCGGACCCGAAAGAAGTCGCTCAGGCGCTGCAACAAGTCAAAGCCGCGGGAGCCTGAACGCTCGGAAATTCTCCGCGGGCCCGAGTCACGAGATTCGGGCCCTTCTTCTTTTTTCTTTACTGGCTGGCCAAGTCGTTGCGAACGGTCGCGCCGCCCTTCATCACGAACTTCACCTGTTCCAGCACGCGCACGTCCGCAAGCGGGTCGTCGGTCACGGCGATGAGGTCGGCAAAATGCCCCGGCTCGAGCGTGCCGACTTTGTCCGCCCAGCCCATCAGTTCCGCGGCGTTGATCGTCGCCGCCTGAATCGCCTCGATCGGTTTCATCCCCCATTCCACCATCTTGGCAAACTGCTTGGCGTTATCGCCGTGCGGTTAAACGCCGGAGTCGGTGCCGAACGCCATCCGGGCGCCCCCCTGCACCGCGCGGCGGAAATTCTCCCGCTGCAGCCGCCCCAGCTTCTTTTCCTTCTCGATGGACTCGGGCAGCATGCCGGCTTTTTCACCCTGCTGGAGAATGTAGTCGTCGTTGTAGATATCAAACACAAGGAACGTGCCGTGCTTCTTGGCGAGTGCGATCCCTTCGTCGTCGATGAGGCTCGCGTGTTCGATCGAATCAACGCCGGCGCGGATGGCGTCCTTGATGGACTGCGTTCCGTGAGCGTGCGCGGCGACTTTTCGGCCCAGCTTGTGGGCCTCTTCGACAATGGCTTCGATTTCCTCGAAGGTGTACTGCGCCGTGCCCGGTTGGTCGCCTTTCGAGAGGACGCCGCCCGAGGCGCAAATCTTGATCAGGTCCGCGCCGTACTTGACGGTTTCCCGAACCCTCGCGCGGGCGGCCCAGGGGCCATCGGCCACTCCCTCTTCCTTATAGTGAAACTCCGCGGGCAGGAGGTTGTTGTCGCAGTGTCCCCCGGTGATGCCCAGCGGCGCGCCGGAAACCTGCATCCGCGGGCCCTCGACGTCGCCGGAGTTGATCCCGTCGCGGATGGCCACATCGCTATAGCCGCGGGCGCCGACATTGCGCACCGTGGTGAACCCTGCGCGGAGCGTGAGCCGCGCGTTCTTCACGCCGGTGACCGTCTCGCTCGGGACGGAGATGCCGAGTCCCTGGTAACCGTTGTCGGTGGGATCGGCGGTCAGGTGAGTGTGCACGTCAATCAGCCCCGGCAGACACGTCGCGGAAGAAAGATCGAGCGGCTTCACGCCTTGCGGCAACGTCGTACCGGCCGCGGTACCTGCGGCGGTAATCACGCCGCTCGCGTCGAAGATGACGACCTGGTCGCTCAGCATCCGGCCCGACCGCGCGTCGAACAATTTGCCGCAGCGCACTGCGCCCGATTGTGCGCAGGCCGGGAGCGCTCCGATGGCCGCTAGAAGAAGTAAGGACAGCAGTTTGTTCATGTTTTCCCCCGCATCGAAGGAGCGAATCTTAGCGTGAAGGCGGTGGGCCCGCAAGAAATCAAGCCGGCGACGCGGACGCACTTGGTTCCCGGCTCCGAGGCCTTCTCCCGGGTTCGCAGCACGGCATTCAAGCTGCGCGCGAGGGGTGGCCACCTGCAGCGCGAAGGCGCTCAGTGGTGGTGGGAGGAATCGGGTTCCTGTCCCGCCGTGCCCTGCTGGCCGGTAAACGTGCGCACGAAATTCACGAGGCGCCAGCGGTCCTCGTCGGAGAACTTCTTCTTGAAGGAGGGCATCGGATCGTGGCCTTCGCTGATCTTGTAGAAGATTTCTCCGTCGGTCATTGCGCTCATCATGTGCCCGTTGCTGAGATTGGCTGGCCTCGGATCGTACATATCGGCCTGATCGCCGTCGCCCTTGCCGGCGTCGCCGTGGCACTGCGAGCACTTCTTGAAATAGATTTCGCGCGCGGCAGCCAGTCCCTCTGGTGTCACCGCCACGGGGTTTTTCACTTTCTTGGCCTCTTCCGGCACCGGCCAGTCGCTCTTGCCGTGGGCGCGCGCCACGGCCCAGAAGCCGAGCCCCACCGCCGCCAACACGATGATCAAGAATAGAAACCACCGCGCAGCTCTCATTGCAGCAATCCCCCCTCACGACGAATCTTTATTCTCGCACAGGAACGCCGCGGCGCAAAAACGGCCGTTATGATACTGTCGGATGCGGAATCGGGGAGAGAAGACCATGGAAGAGCAGCAACGGCAGGTGCAAATCAAGGCGGATGAAAAAGAGCTTCAGGGGATGTACAGCAACCTGGCGATGATTCACCACAGTGTCGAGGAGTTCACGCTGAACTTCATCTACCTATTCCCCAACGGCGCGCAGGGGAAGCTCCTGGGGAGCATGATCGTCAGCCCTGCGCACGCCAAGCGCATCTGGCGGGCGCTCGGAGAGAACCTCGCTCGCTACGAAACGCAGTTCGGAACCATCAAGGAACAGCCCGAGGCCGGTCCCGCGCCCACAGTCGGTTTCGTCCAGTAGCCACGTCTCGCTGACAGCAAAGAGCAGCAGATGAAAGCCGCGCCGTCGGCGTGCGCCAGAGTTACGTGGTTTCGCTGCGCAGGATGTAGGTGTAGAAAGCCACAGCGTCTGGATTGGTGGGCCTGGGTAGACTCGAACTACCGACCTCACCCTTATCAGGGGTGCGCTCTAACCACCTGAGCTACAGGCCCACAGCAAACACTGGTTGGATTCTAGCATGGGACTAACTCTGGCGCACGCCAGCCGCATGACGCGGGAATTATTGCGTGGGCCACGCGGAAAATCCGATCAAGCGGCTCTTCGAGCACAATAACAGCCGGACACCGTGACAAGTCCTCTCTCAAATGAGCGACCCACACCGTGGTTTCATGGTGCGGCGTCAGAGTAGCCATAACCGCCGAAGTTCCAACGCATGTCGATCGTGGAATAGAGGCCGTAGGGGCCCGTCTTGCCGAGGTCTGCCGGACCGAGGTAGCCGTTGTAGCGTCCCAGATAGTTCACCGAGTGACGCGTGACGCGGAGCTCAAGATTCTTCGGCAGCGAGATTCCCACGCCGATCAAGTGGTCGAACGCGATCGGCTCCATCGAGGCGGTGTACTTGAGTTGCGGAATGTTGTTACCGAAGGAGAACTTCGGCTCGAAGAAAAAGAAGAACCGCCGGGCCAAGGTGCGTCCGAAGGGGTGCAGCTCGAGGTAGCTGCTGAGAAGATATCGCGCGTAGGCGGTGCAGAGGGAGTTGGCGCCTCCGGCACTGGCCGGCTGGGGAAAGGCGCAGCGGTTCAGATCCATCTCGTTGTGCGAAGGGCCCCCCCGAAACTGATAAAGCCGCGCGCCCAATTGTGCGGGAAAAGCATGCGCACCGCAGGTTCGCTCGAGTTGGCAGTTGCCAGATCAGCGGATCCGTTCTGCGCACCCGCCGGAAGAGCCGAAACTGCAAGCAGCGCGATCATTGCTGAGAAAATCGTTTTCACGGGAAGTCTCCTGATGGCCGACCTGTTTCCTCGGTGGGCCGTGACGCCGGAACGGCATGGGTGCGGAGTATGTCTGAGGGTGAGGCTGCAGGCAAGAAGAGAAGCGGGGCTCTTGTGCAAACGAGGCACAAGCCCTTGGCCAGCACCTTGCTAGGGGAAATTGACGTCCAACGCGTAGATCTCCTGGACGCTGAGGTCTTGAACGTACAACCGCGAATTGTCCGGCGCGAGGCCGCTCCAGGTTCCGGCAGGCGTCAAGTGGTACTGATGAATTCCCGTCAAGCCGTACAGCTCCTCGGATTGAGTGGCGCCACGCTTCACGCGACGAGCGGTCGGATGGTCGGCAGAGAAATTGTCGAAATATACGTAACTGCCGTCCTTTGACCAAGTGGGGTAGGCAATGTTTCGCGCTTCGGTAAGCCACTTCGACCACTTCTGAGTGCGGAAATCGTAAAGCATGAGCGCAGCGGAATCACGAGCTAGCGCCGCGAGGTAACGGCCATCCGGCGACAGGCGCGGACTGAACAGATTCTCGGAACCCGGCAAGGCAGATATGGCGCCCGTCTTCAGATCGAGGACCTGGATGTTTAACGGCGACTCCGTAGGACCGTGCGAGAAAATGATCTGACTGTTATCAGGAGACCAGTTGAAATCCACTCCCCGGCCTTGTTTCGGCAAGAGATCCTCGGGCACGCCTCCTTGCGCGGAAACCGATTGCGCTTTCCACGGCTTCCCAATGGCGAAGCTGGCGAACAGGATGCGCGTGCCATCCGGGGACCACGCGGGAAGCACGGCTTGCGTGGGGGGATAAGTGAGCTGCAATCGCTCCGTGCCGTCCACGCGGCTGCGCCACAAGCTGCCTTCTGGAATCGTGACGTAGGCGACCCACTGGCCGTCCGGGGAGTAGGCGACATCGGTCGCGGAGATACCGCCCAGGAATGGCATAAACTGCCGGGACTTGCGGTCGTAGCGAACCAATTGGGCACGAAGCTGAGTGGCCTGGACAAAAAGTTTCTTGCCGTCACCGGAGGGCATGGCGGAATAGAACAATAGAGGGCCCGTCGTCAGTTGGACGGGCGCGGAAGAGCGGGAGCGAAAGAAGCCTGTTCGATCCGGCAAAACGAAAAGATTCGAGGAGGAAGTATAGCCACTTACAAACACGTAGTAGCGACCGTCAGGCGTCCATTCGCCACAGCATTCAACGGGGGGATTGTGCCATCCGGGCAACAGAGGGCGCAGATTCGAGCCGTTCGTTCGGACTTCCCACAAGGATGTGGCATTCCTGTCGCGTTCGTTCAGCGTGAATCGAACACGGCTGCCATCGGGAGAAAAACGAATGTTACTAGGAAGCCCGCGCAGCGACACGAGGAGCCGGGAGTCGGTGCCGTCGGCCTTGGCCAAATACAGACCTGAACCCTGGGCGTAGATCAGGCTCTGCCCGTCGAGCGACCAGGCGGCGTCCGAAGCGTTGAAGTTTCCGATTCGACGCGGGGCCCCGGACGGCAACGGCAGGGCCCAAAGAGCCCCATCCAATTCGGTTCCCTGGAAAGTGCCGAGCAGAAGCTGAGAACGATCAGGCGAGATGCCCGAGACGTAGATATTGCGAAACGGCGTCGGAATCTCAGCAGTCTCTCCTCCGGCAGTGGAAACCTGTGCCAGAATGACATGTCCCGCAGAAAACTCGCCCACGTAAATGCGGGAGCCATCAGTGATCATCGTGTTCTTGGCCACCCCATCGTGAGTAATCTGGGTGGACCCGGTAACTCTCGGCGGCGGAAGTGGCCAAAGCAATCGGGTGAACCCAATCGTCAAAGCGACGATCGCTGCTGCGATGACGGCCCAGGGCCAGAGGCGCTTGCTGCGCTGCGTCTCGATGGCGGCAGGAGTCGCTGAAGTCACTCTTCCTGAAGTCGTATCACGCTTCAGGCGCTTGAGATCGGCGCGGATTTCTGCGGCACTCTGGTAGCGAGTGTTCCGGTCCTTCTCCAAAGCCTTCTCGATAATGTGCTCGAGCTCCGGAGGCAGGTCCGAATTCAGACGGAGGAGCGGGGCCGGCGCTTTATGGAGGATGGAATCGAAGACGGCCGCGGAGGTGTCCCCGTGAAACGGAACCACCCCGGTGGACATCTCGTAGAGCACGGTGCCGAACGAGAAGAGGTCGGTGCGGCCGTCGAGTTCCTTGCCGAGCGCCTGCTCGGGGGACATGTAGGCCACGGTGCCCAGCGCACTGCCGGGACTCGTCAGATGCTCGTCCGCCAGTGTGGTGAGCCCTCCGTCAGCGGATTTCGAGCTGGTAAGAAGACTGACTTTGGCCAAGCCGAAGTCCAGAATCTTGGCGTGGCCGCGGCTGGTCACGAAGAGGTTGGCAGGCTTGATGTCGCGGTGAATGATGCCCTTGCCGTGGGCGGCATCCAGAGCGTCGGCGACTTCGATGCCCAGATCGAGAAGGTGCTCGGTTTCGAACGGCCGGCCGAGGATCATCTGCCTTAGAGTCTGGCCTTCCAGATACTCCATGACGATGAAAGGCCGTCCCTGGAAGTCCCCGATCTCGTAGATGGTGCAGATATTGGGATGATTGAGGGCCGAGGCAGTGCGCGCTTCGCGGCGGAAGCGTTCCAGCGCCTGGCGATCTCGCACGAACTCGTCCGGCAGAAACTTCACTGCGACGAAGCGGTTGAGCTGGGTGTCTTCGGCTCGGTAGACAACGCCCATTCCGCCGCCGCCGAGCTTATCGATCACCCGATAGTGGGAGATCGTTTGTCCCAGAATGGATTCGCCGTCGGGCATGCGCGGAAACCTCGCAGCAAAGAGCTGCAGCATTTTAACCTGAAGCGCCTGGGAAAGGCTCGCCGTTTCCGCATTTCGCGGCGCGCGATACCGGGCGATCCCGCTCGCGCCCAAGCGATTTGCTGCTGCCTTCCCGTGCTACAATCCGCCCGTTCGTCCTCCTGCTATGTCCGATCACCAGGCCATCGGCGAAGTCGTTCTCGAGGTTCGCGGCCCGGACGGCGGTCGTCGCTTCGTCCGCGTGACCGAATCTCCCTTCCTCATCGGCCGCGGTACCGAAGTCGGCAACCACGTCCAGCTCGCGGATCGCCGCATCTCCCGCCAGTGCGCCGCTCTCATCTTTGAAGGTGGCGCCTTCCATGTGGAAGACCGGGGCCAGCGCCGCGGTCTCTTCATCAACGGCGAGCGAGCGGAAGGGCGCAGCCTTGTGGACGGCGACGTCATCAGTTTCGGCTTCGAAGACTCTTACGAAATCGTGTTCCGTGCATCCGCAGCCAGTGAAAGCCTCTCGCAACTGCTCACGCGCATCGAGCGCCTGGCTTCGGGGGGACTCCTCGCCGGCAGCCTGGGCAAGCTCAATCTCCTGCTGGAGGCCACCGCACTTCTCCATTCCCAGTTGCCGCTCGATTCCATCCTCAGCAGCATGCTGGACCACGCCATCGCCATCACCGCGGCCGACCGCGGCGGCCTGCTCCACTTGGACGCGGATGGTTCGCGTCACGTTCGCATCGCTCGCCGCAGTGGCGGCCTGCGCCTGCCCGCGGAGAGCATCGCCCCGAGCCAGACCGCTCTGCGCATGGCCCTAGAGCAAAAATCCACTGTCATTACGGAAGACCTCGCCCTGGCCGGCGTCGATCTCCAAGCCGCCCAGAGCATCATTGCCCAGCAACTTCGTGCCGTGGTTGTCATTCCGCTCTATGCCATGGATCACTCCGGCGAAACGCCGGTGGCCGGCGAGGAACTCCTAGGCATTCTCTATTTCGACAGCCGCCGCCCTGCTGCCTTCTCGAAACTCGATCGCCAAGTTCTAGACGCCCTCGCTCTCGAAGCTGCCAGCATCCTCGACAACGCGCGTTTGGTTCAACGCGAACGCGAACGACAGCGCTTCGAGCAAGAGCTCAGTATCGCTCGTGAGATTCAGCAGGCGTTACTTCCCCACGGCCTCCACGATTTCCCGCACTTGGCCGTAAGCGGCCTCAATCAGCCATGCCACACTGTCGGCGGCGATTATTTCGACGTCTTTCCCGTGGGCACCGACCGCACCGCGTTTCTAATCGCCGACGTCAGCGGAAAGGGCCTGGGGGCGGCCCTGGTCGCCACGATGCTCCAGGGATCTCTCTCGGGAATGTCTTTGGGCACCGATCCCGCCAAGGTCTTCAACCACATCAACCGCTTCTTCTGCGAACACGCCGAAGTCGGCCGCTACGCCACTCTCTTCTTCGGCCTCCTCGATCGTGACGGTCGCCTCGAGTACATCAATGCCGGGCATCCCTCGCCGTTCCTCGTGCGGAAGGGCACGGCGGAGGCCGTTTTCACCGCCGGATCCTTTCCCGTCGGCCTCGTCGCTCACGCCGAATACACCAGCGCGGTCGTGCAGCTGCAACTCGGAGATACCGTGGTTCTTTTCAGTGACGGCGTCACCGAAGCCATGGACCCCGAGGACCAGGAGTTTGGCGCCGCGCGCCTTCAGGAAGTTCTCTCGGCGCTGGGCGATGTCTCCCTCGAAGAAATGCAGAAGTCCGTTCTTGCCGCCGTCGAAGATTTCACTCGCGGCGCTCGCCAAGGCGACGACCTCACTCTTCTCCTCGCGCGCTACCGTGCTGCCGCGGAGTTTGCCCCGACGAATCCCGCCGAGGCCGCCATTCACTCCTCCGCATGACGCTTCTTGTCGCACTTGCAGCGCCCCCTGTCGATTGTCTCGCGGAAGCTTCTCCGAGTCTGTTTCTGGCCGCGCCGTGCGACGGGAGGAGACCGCCCGCGCATACGGTCCGAGGCTCGGCTCATGGCGAAACTGCGTCTGTGGGAAGAGGCTGGCAGACTGCGCCAAAGCAGGACCGGCTCTAAGTGTTCCGCGGGCAAGGAAGGGGATAACTGGCTGTTCACATGGGCAGGCGGGGTTGATTGACCGATACTCAGCCGCTTGCTAGCGTAGCTATGCGCCGGCACTGCCTGCCTTCGCCGAGCATTGGGGGTTGGCCCGCTATTTTCCCAGCGGGCGCCAAGCAGGCTCCGCAGGGGTCATTTCCGGGAAGCATATGGCCTATAGCAAGAGCAAGCACGTCGAGACCGCGCAAAAGCTGCTCCACCAGGGCAAGGTAGCTCAGGCCATCGCGGAATACCAGCAGATCCTGAAGCACGAGCCGCAGGACCAGGTCACCTTGATGACCGTCGGCGAGCTCTACATCCGTCTGGGCGAAACCATGCAGGCCATCGAGTACTTCGAGCGCCTAGCCCAGCTCTTTGTCAGCGACGGGTTCATGACCAAGGCCATCGCGGTTTACAAGCGAATTGCCAAACTGGCCCCGGAGGAGATTCGTCCGCTTGAGAGGCTGGCAGAGCTCTACGTGCAACAGGGCGTGATGAGCGAGGCCCGGCCTCTCTACCTGCAACTCGCCGAGATCCAGCTCAAGAACAACAAGCAAACCGATGCGGTGGCGCTCCTGAACAAGCTGTTGGTGGCTGAGCCGGACAACCTGCGGATCCAGGTGCGTCTGGCGGACCTCTACCAGGCCATGGGGCAGTCGAAGGATGCCATCGACAGTTACGTGGCGGCTGCCGAACGCGTTCTGGCGCGAGGCGATCACGCCGAATGCGAAAAGCTCGCCGACAAGGCGCTGAAGCTCGAACCGAAGCACCTGGGGGCGCTGACGGTGAAGGCGCGCTCGTTTATCGCGGCGGGGAAAACCCGCGAGGCAGTGGGACTGTTGGCGCAAGCGCCCGGGCTCGAGAAGGGCGGTGAGCAGGCTGAACTGCTGCTCGAACTCTGCCTGAAGAACCAGAAGTGGGACGAAGCGACAACACTCGCAGTCAAGGTGTTCGAACAGGACCAGAAGAATTTCGGCTTGGCGCAGAAGGTGTGCGAGGCGCTGCTGCAAGCAGGGGAAACCGAACGGGCCATGGGTGTGGTGTCGCAAGTGCGCGTCCCCATGATCGACGCGGGCGAGCATGAAGCCATTAGCAACTTGCTCAGCGGCCTGGTTTCGCGATCCCCGGGACGCCTTGAACCGCTCGAGTGGCTGGTCGATGCCTACGGCCGAATGAGCGATTCCTTCCGCCTGCCCGATGCCCTGGTGCAGCTCGGTGATGCGGCAATGGCGGCGGGGCAGTTTGAGCGCGCGAAGGGTGTGTTCGAGAAGCTCTTGGAACGGCAACCGGAAAGCGATTCGGCGCGGCGCAAGTTGAACGAAGCAATGCAGAAGATGGGTTTGATCGGGGAAGAAACGATTCCGATGCAGGAGAGTGTCGAGCCGCTGGAACTGCAACCGGAGTTGCCGAAGGCGCCGCCGCGTTCGCGGCTGGCGGAGGGCGAGCCCCCCGCGGAGGTCAAGCCTGCACCACCACCAGCTTTTGCGGAGCCTCTGCTCGATGAGGAAACCGAACGCTTCATCACTCAGTCGCTCACCGACGTGGATTTGTTTGCCAGCTACGGCCTGACGCAGAAGGCCGTCAGCCTGCTGGAAGCCGCACTGCGGCGGGCACCGCGTCACACCGTGACGCTCGAGAAGCTGCTCGATTTCCGCTTAGGGGCCGGCGATGAACGGCGCACCGCGGAGCTCGCCGCCCAGCTCGAACAGATTTACACCGAGCGCAAAGACACGCGAAACGCGGAGCGGTTCACCGATCTGCGACGGCGTTTCCAGCGCGCGGCCGGTTTGAGCGATGAGCAGATCGAGGCGGCAAAGACCGCCGAACCGGCAGCCCCGACGATCGAAGCCCGGCCGGCGGAAGCAGAGCAGGTGCCTGCGCCCGAAGCAGCCGAGGTCCACGAAGTGGATTTGTCGGATGAATGGACTCTCCTGCTCGAGCACCGCAGGGCTGCGGCGCCCGATCAACCACCCGAGCCAGCCGCGACCAAGACGCCGGACAAAGTGAAACCGAAGGGAGAAGCGCGCGCGGCCGAACCTTCAGAGATGACCGAGTTCGAGATTCCGGTCGAAGAGATCTCTGCGGAGGAAGCGCCTGCGGCGCCCGCCGAAGAGCCGGAACCGGAAGCTGAGCCTTCGGCTGAGGCCGAGCCGGCAGAAAAGGCGCCTGCCGCCGATGCGGCACCAGCGCCGGCGGAAGAGGCCGAGGAAGAATACGAGCTTGTGCTCGAACCCGAAGCGGAGCCGGAAGAAGCGACCGCAGAGCCGACCCCCGCAGCAAAGGCCGAGACACCGGGCCCGGGATTCGCCGCAGACAAATTCCTTGCCGAACTGGCTTCGGAAATCGAACAGCTCGGCCTCGGCCCGCTTGAGGTTTCAGAGCCGGCCAGAGCGGAGACGGCGCCGCCGCCTGCACCCGCGCCCGCGCCACCGGCGACGGAAGCGGGTCCGCTGAGCGATGTGTTTGAAGAGTTCCGCGCCGAACTCGGCGAGATGAACGCGGAAGACGAGGACCTCGAGACCCACTACAACCTCGGCGTGGCTTTCCGCGAAATGGGCTTGCTCGAAGAAGCCATCAGCGAATTCCAGAAAGTGGCCAAAGCGAACGACAAAGGCCGCGCTTTCCGCTACGCGCTGCAATGCTGCACGCTGCTGGGGCTGGCCTTCATGGAGAAGAACCAGCCATCCATTGCGGCCATGTGGTACGAGCGGGCCCTGCAGACCCCAGGAATTGATCCAGAAACCGCCCTCGCCTTGCGGTATGATCTTGGCATGGCCCAGGAATCGGCGGGCGACAGTGAAGCAGCGTTGAAGAGCTTCTCCCAGGTCTACGCAAACAACATTGACTATCGCGACGTCGCCGACCGCATCGCTGCACTGGAAAAAGCCGCCCGCTGATCTCCTCCGCCGGTATTCGATCCTGACCCTCCTATGAACCGTGTCGCGCGTGCGCTTTTGACGGTGGGTTGTTTTCTGATGGGAGTGCTGCTGGTCTATCTGCCCTGGCTGCAGCTCTGGGAGCACAACTATTTCTTGAGCCGGTTTCCCGGGCTGGTCCATGTGCTGCTGCATCCCTCTTTGCGCGGAGGAGTGACGGGGCTGGGGCTGCTGGACATCGTCCTGGCCACGGGGATGATTCGCTGGCGGCCAAAGCCCGCACGTGACGCTCACAACTAAGCCGATCCTCTGTTACGTGACCGACCGGCGAAGCCTGCCCGCTGCCGAAGCCGGCGCAGGCGTGAGCGCGCCTGCCGCATCGCTCGAGCCGCTGCGTGCGGCCATTGTGCGCGCCGCAGCCGCCGGCGTGGATTGGATCCAGATTCGGGAGAAAGACCTGGACGCTGCGAACCTTGCAGCCGTCACGAGCGATGCTGTTCGCGCGGCGGGCGCCGGCAGCCGAATGATCGTGAACGACCGCCTCGATGTGGCACTGGCTGCGGGGGCGGGCGGCGTGCATCTGGGGGAAGCGTCACTTCCCGTCGAGAGCGTGGTGCGCTGGGCTCGGGAAAATGCTCCCGCAGGATTCTTGGTCGGTGTATCACGGCATTCGCTGGAGAAAGCGCTGCAAGCAGAGGGCGAAGGCGCGGACTATGTGGTATTCGGGCCGGTATTTGAGACGTCTTCAAAGCGGGCGTACGGGCCGCCGCAAGGCTTGAAACGCCTGGCGAAAGTGTGCCAGCGGGTGCGGATTCCGGTTCTGGCGATTGGCGGCGTCACTCTCGAAAACGCGCAGGCATGTCTTGCCGAAGGCGCGGCGGGAGTCGCAGCGATCCATTTGTTCCAGAACGCGGCGGACATGACGGCCGTAATCGGCGCGTTGCGAGCACTACACTGAGAACGAAGCGTCCCTGCTTGAGCTCACAACGCGCGGCGCGGGCTCGGCTTGCGATTGACCACCAACTCCGGATGCGCCCGGCGAAATGTCTCCGCAACGTGGCAGTTCCAGCACACAGGCCAGTGAGTGGAGAGTATCTCGGGAAGTTGTTCGGGCTTGATCTGGTCCCACTCGATGGTCTTACGATCGGGCCCCATTAAGGCGGGCACGTGGTCGAGATGCTGGAGCGATCCGAAGACCTTCTGGCAATACGCGCAGCGCTGCCCCTCGTACCACTTGGAAACGATGTTCCACACGAGGCAGTTCTGCGGGTCCGCCTGAATCTGCTTCAGACATTCTTGGCCGCAATCTTGGCGCTCCGGCCAACGTGAGCATTCGTCCAGTCTGACATCAGTCTTTCCAAGAAAAGCCTCCATAGCCGCTTTTCTCGCCGCAATATCCACGGCTGCGGGCTCCTGCGTCTCCGGGCAGGTCACCAGGCGTTTTCCGCGGAAGGCAACGTACTTGCGCACGGCAAGAACGGCGCGGTAAACAAAGAAGCCGGCTACGATAGCTATGAGGACTGTGAGAGTCAGCGTGGCTGTCATGCGACACCTCCGCACAGAGGCAGCTATGCTTAGTCTACACCTGACGGGGATGAAGCACTCTCAGAGAGCCCGAGGCGCCCGCCAACTCAAGTCGCCACACCGGCCCATACCCGTCTTCTTCGGACATTTGGTAGGCTTAGCGTGAATCGGCCGACATCGGTGATCTGAACGGCTGGCGCGGGGCAAACGCATGGAGATACGTCCGCTAACTGAACAAGATGCGGAAGCGTACTGGCAAGTGCGGTTGGAGGCGCTGGAACGCGAACCCAGCGCTTTTGGCGAATCGACCGAAGAGCACCTCGCGAGAACGCTGGAGACATTGGCAGGGCGCCTGCGGCCCGGCCCTGACAACAATAACTTTGTGTTGGGGGCATTTGAGGGCGGGCAAATCGTGGGCACCGCCGGATTCTTTCGCTTTCCAGGACCAAAAGAGAAACACAAAGGCCGCATCTGGGGCGTGTATGTGAGGCAGGAGTGGAGAGCAAGAGGCATCGGCCGGGTGCTCCTGGCGGAGCTATTGCTGCGAGCGCAGTCCCAGCCTGGTTTGGAACAGATCACCCTCGCGGTGGCCACGACGCAGACAGCGGCGGCGCGGCTTTACGCCTCCTTGGGGTTTCAAGCCTACGGCCGCGAAAGCCGATCCCTGAAAATCGGCGAGAACTACGTGGATGAAGACATGATGGTTCTGCGACTTGTCCGATAGTCATGCTTCTTTGTTCCCGCTATCCGTACCATCTGAATTGCTTCCAGAACTCGGGCCAGGGCTGGCGCAGCCGCCGGCACACGAAGATGTCTGTATCGTCTCCCACCGCGCTGTTCTTGATCCCGTAGGGATTGTTGACCTGGCCGGCCAATTCACAGGACTCGAAAGCCCACTCGGTGACGCTGCGTGGAAAACCGATCGCGATCACTGTCTGCGGGGGAGGATCGCCATAGCCGCGCAGCCAGTGGGAGTTCGACCCGCTAATCGCCTTTGGCAAACCGTACGCTGGGCCGTAGAGGTTCATCGCGCCGGCCTCGCCGGCGTCGCCCGCCAGAATACCCAGCCGGGCCCTCTCCGCAACGGGTAGAGAGTCTCGGATGTGGGCGACTGTCTCGACCATCTCCGGCCAGCCGATCTCCTCGTTCCAATTGCCGTTAAGCTTGTCGGCCACTTTCCACCAGCGGGAATCCTTCGGAGCGATGGGCAGAACCACCACGGCGACCAACGCACCACTGATCGCCAACGCTCGCCAGGTTGTTCCGCGCACGCGGCGGGCCCGCGCAGTAGGTAGCGTGCTGAGCCACCGTTCACCCCACACGGCTCCGGCCGCGAGGAGCATCGGGTAGGCTGGCGTGAGATAGTAGTCGCGACCTTTGGCGATGAAGAATAATGCGAGGGGAATGACAAACATCCAGCCAATGAGGCGGTACCGTTTTCCAGCCGGCACGACGAAGAAGTAATACAGACCTGCCAGCCACAAAGGCACGGTGACGACGTTGCTGCTTATCCAGAGCTGATCGAGCAAGAAACCATCCGTACGGCCAGCGCGAATGTCACGCGCATGGATGCTCTTCAAGAAATCCAGCGAGATGAAATTGTGGTGGACCTGCCAGATGAAATTGGGAAGGAAAATCAGGATGGAGAGGGCGACGCCGCACCACAGCCAGGGACTCCGAAGATAGCGGCGCGCGCCGGTGAAGAGGACGCCTCCAACAATCCCTGCGACGAAGAATGCCATGGTGTACTTGGTGAGCATCCCCAGACCGATCGCGGCTCCGATCCCCAGCCACCAGCGTGGCTCTTCAGATTTCAGCAATCGGATCGTCAGGTAGGCGATCAACACCCACCACAAATAGTCGAACGAGACGTACTGGAACATCGCTCCTGAGGCAAACGAGACTGGCGCGATAGCTGCCGCCGACGCGGCCACGATTTGTGCCAGCCGTCTGCCGCCCAGCTCACGAGCCATCAGGCCGGTCAGCACCATCGCGACACCCTGTGCGAGGGCGGCGAACATACGCAGAGCGACCAGCGATGGCCCGAACAGCACCAGCGCTACGCGGGCGATGAACGGCGTGACGGGTGGATAGGCCACGTAACCCCAAGCTAGGTAGCGCGCATCGTCGAGCGTGGCCAGTTCGTCCCGGTGGAATCCGTACTGGCCGTTGGTCAACGTGTGCAGGAGAACTCCGGCCAGCGCCAGCAGGATCAGAATGCCAAGATCGCTTGACGCGATTTTCTGCCAGATATGCCATGGCCGCATGGGTTTCGTTTCCACCGTGGTGCGAAGAGTCGCTACAGCCTAGCACGAGAGTCTCCGCGCACGCACAGGGCTGCATGCGCGCCTGTACATGGAACAACGGAGATGACCTTAAGGTTTGCTGTGCGCGGTCTGACAATTCACCTTGCGACACCAGCGCGATTCCTTCTTTTGACGCAGTTTTCCAGGCCAGGCTACTCTGAAGGTGTAGTCGGCTCCCTCTCGGAACCGAAAGAGTCTGCCGCCGTCCCCTCGGTGGAAGAAGGAAAATGCGTGGGGATCCCTTCGAACGATCGAACCTTGGGAAGACTTGCCGCCTGCGGACGGCTGCATGTCCTGGCGCTGGGCGCGGGGCTGGCGGCGCTCGTTTCCGCGCCGGTGGCACGGGCGCAAGCGCCGCCGCAGCAGTACGTTTACACCACGACCAGACCATCACCCGCGGCGAACAGTATCGCAGGCTTCGCGGAGAACGGGCAGACGGGTGCGCTCACGGCCGTGCCGGGTTCTTCGTTTGGGGAGCGCCTGGATGGAACGGCGCTGGCCGTGGATGCGCTGGGCCGCTTCGTATTCGTGTTGAATCCGGCCAACAACGACATCTCGATGTTTCGGATCGAGCCGAGCACCGGGGCGCTCAGCGAGGTGCCTGGTTCTCCGTTCGCCGCCGGATCCACTGACAATGCGCTGGCGGCACCGACGTCGCCCAATGTGCTCGCCACAGAGAAGAGCGGGCAGTATCTCTACGTTGGCTACCGGTACGGGTCGCTGCAAGGAAACGGCGCGATGAACGAGTATGCAATCGACCGTGCGCACGAGGCGCTCGTGCCGGCGCAACAGTCCGGGCTGGATCTGGCGTCGAGCCCGGTAGGAATCGCGGCCGATCCGAAGGGGCTGTACCTCTACGTCGCACTGGGGCCGAACTCGCAGACGGGCGAGCAGGACGCGCAGATCAATATCTACGCCATTGACCCGGCGACGGGCGGACTCGCGTTGAACGGCGCCGGCGGCGGCAGCGAAACCGGAAGATGCATGGCCGTAGATCCAAAGGGACGATTCCTCTTCTACGGGCACGGCTATGCGGGCGGGTTCATCGAGAGCGCGGTGATTTCCCCGGTGGACGGAGTGCCCCTGTCGAATGGACCGACGATCGACCTGGGCGAAGGGAATTTTCCGGGCGCGATGGCCGTTGAGAGCGGCGGAAAACATTTGTACGTCTGGGCGGGAGGCGGTGGAGTCCGCGTTTATTCGATCGATCAAACCACATCGGCGCTAACGGAAGTGCAAGGCTCGCCGCAACAATTGGCGATCAATGCGAGCGTCGTGGCAGATCCGCTGGGTCCATTCGTGTATTCGGTGGATGTCGCGGGAGTGCACGGCTATCAGGTGGACGCGCCGAGCGGTCTGCTGGCGGAAATCGCAGGCTCGCCGTTCGCCGCGGGAGGACCCGCCGCGGGCGGCATCGCCATCACTGGAGTGCCGGCGCAGGCGGAGCCGGGGCCGGGGCCGGCAACGGCTTTTGTCCCAGCGTCGGCGGCGTTTGGGAGTTGGGTGGTAGGGACGACGAGCAACACCATCATCGTGCGCCTGGTGAATACAGGGAGCCAAACGCTCAGCATCCCCGCGATTTCGATTGGCGGGACAGACAACGGCGATTTCGCTCAAACCAACACCTGCGCGCCAACGCTCGACCCAAATAAGAACTGCGCGATCAGTCTCAACTTCACGCCGTCGGCGCTTGGGTCGCGGCAGGCGTCCCTGACGTTCAGTGACAATGCCGCAGGCAGCCCGCAGTCGGTGCCGCTGGATGGCACGGGGGTGGCTCCCAGGGCGGCGGTGACGCTCTCGCCCGGCACGATGACGTTTGCGGGCACGCCGGTCGGCGAAACCGGCGCGGCGCAGATCATCACCGTCACGAATTCCGGCGCGACGACGCTGCTGGTCGCGGGAGTCACGCTCGGCGGACCCAATCCGGACGATTTCGCGCAGACGAACGACTGCAGCTCAGTCGCCGTGAATGCAACCTGCACGGTCCGCGTGACCTTCACGCCGCAGGCGCAAGGGCCGCGAACGGCGACCTTGAGCCTTACCGACAACGCGCCGGCGCCGCAGCCTTCGGCGTCGCTCAGTGGGACGGGCGACCCACCATTTAGCGTTGCACCGAGCGGCTCGAGCTCGACTTCAGCAAGCATCAACGCGGGGGAAACGGCGCAGTTCAATATGCAGGTGACGCCGGCGGCACGATTCAGCGGAGTGGTGTCGCTCACGTGCAGCGGCGCGCCCGCTGGTGCGAGCTGCCAAGTTTCGCCCTCCGCCGTGCAGTTGAGCGGCGCGAGCCCGGCACCGTTCCGCGTGACCGTGACGACGACGCACGGCGCTACAGCTTCTCCGGCGGCATGGCCCCGGAGGCCATCGTTCCTGAAGCTGCGCGTGCTGCCGCTATTTGCGCTCTTCGTGGCGGCGCTGGTCTGGTTGGCAGCGAAGCGGCAGCGGCCGGGCGTGGGATTCGCGCGGGCCGGGCGATTCGCATGGAGCGGCGCCGCGGCAGCTCTGATTCTATCTGCGCTGCTCACGGCCGCGGGCTGCGTCAGCATCGCCGGCGGTCCTCACGGGTCTCAGCCGGCGGCCAGTTCGCCCCAGAACATCGCGCTCACGGTGACCGCGAGCTGGGGCAACGTCACGCAGAACGCCACGCTGACGGTGACAATCCGCTAGCGATCCTCACACAGAACCGGCCCGTTCCTGCCGGACTCGTTACCAATCCGAGGATTCGGAGGCGAGTGGGTGATTCAGCGGGCGAAGTAGTCTTCCATCAATGACTCAGCGGCCGTAGCGGCCCATGAGTTCGCCCTGGGCGAGGATGTGGCCTTGCACGGCGCGCTCGACCTCGGCTTTGGCCGCTCCGGCTTTGAGACTGAGTTTGGTATCGAGCGCGTAGAGCTTGAAGAAATAGCGATGCGGTTTGCCGGGAGGGGGACACGGGCCGCCGTAGCCGATGCGGCGAAAGTCGTTGCGCCCCTGGCGCGCGGCATTCGAGAGTTGTTCCTGTTTGGGGAGGTTCTCCGCCAGGGAGCGCGTGTCTGCCGGGAGGTCGTAGAGCACCCAGTGGACCCACGTCCCCACCGGCGCGTCCGGATCGTCGGCAATCAGCGCGAAGCTCTGCGTCCCCGCCGGCGGATCGCTCCAATTGAGCGCCGGAGACACGTCCGGCCCGTCGCAGGTGAACTTTTTCGGAATCGTGCCGCCCGGCTCGAATCCTCCGCTTGTCAGTTTCAGCGTCATCGCAGCGCCTCCCTTCACCTGCGCAGTGTTTTGATCCACCGGGGAAAGCAGAAACCCGAGTGCTCCGGCCAAGAACAGCGCGCCGCGAAACCCTATGGGTCTTCGAAAAGTGCACACTTCCTCTTCGCCTCCGGGAACGACCTAGGCAAATGATATCACCGCGGCCGAAGCGCGGGGCAGGTTAGGCGGCGATGCGGCGGATGAGGTCTTCCTGCTCGGCCCTGCTCTCGGCGCCGATAGTGAAGGCATCGAGGACATCCAAAGACAATGCATATCGCAATGCTTCGTCCTGCCGCGTGCGCAGATCTCCGGCGCCCAGGATCTTCATGCCGACAATCCCTTTTCCCGCGGCACGCATCTCGCGCAGCACCGGCACAACCACGTCCGGGGCAGCATCCATATAAGCTCCCACCGGGTTGATCCGGGCGAGATCGACTTCCACCCAGGGAGACTTGGCTGCGGCGCGCAGCGCCTCGATGGAGTGGCACGAGCAGCCGTGGGACCGGATGATCCCCTTGTCCTTTGCCACCGAGAGGACGTCCATCACTCCCCGGAAACGCTCGGTCCAGTCGGCCTCAGTGACGCAGTGCATCAGACAAATATCAATATAGTCGGTGCCGAGCTCACGGCGGAAACGGTCGAGGTCGGCGCGGGCCGAGGCCGGATCGCGAGACCACGTCTTGGTGAGCACGGTCACCTTATCGCGAGGCACGTGCTTGAGCGCCTCGGCCACGTGGGGGTGGCTGCCATAGGTATCGGCCGCGTCGAAGAACCGCAGGCCGCGATCGTAGCCGTTGAGAAGCAGCGCGGAGAGGCCCGCGACACCGAGCGCGGTCTGGTGCGAGTGGTGGCCGACCCCCACCGTCCCGGTCCCCATCGCCAGACGGCTGGTGCGGATGCCGGTTTTGCCGAGCACGACGGTGTCCGCCGCGCTGTACTTCCGCTGCAGGGGAAGCGGAGGAGGCAGAACCCGGGCACCCGCTTCGAGCCATTCCGAACTGAGCCACGCCGCTCCCAAACCGCAAGCCGCACTAGTGATGAATTCCCTTCGCTTCATGGTTTTCCCCCCTGCAACGACTGGTTGGCCGGCAAATCGCGGTTGCCGGAGTACGCTTCCCCAGCAGAGGATCACTCTCTTTCTGGCGCACGGCAAGTAGAAAATAAAGATCCGCGAGGAGCCCGGAAAACAAAAAGGCCGGCCCGAAAGAATCGGACCGGCCTTTGGAGGTTAATCCTGGCGGTGACCTACGTTCCCACACAGTTACCCGTGCAGTATCATCGGCCCTGCGGGGCTTAACTTCCGTGTTCGGGATGGGAACGGGTGTGCCCCCCGCGGTATGGCCACCAGGAAATTGTTAGCGCTGAAGGTCGCGGCGCTAGGCCGCAAATTCCAGCCACAATGACAACGGGAAGTAAACTGGCGAACCGCAAACTCCACTGAGCTTTAGCAATCGTCGCGTCTATCCTCCTCGGACAGACGGTTTGGGAAAGTTTTATGGTCAAGCCGAACGGGCGATTAGTACGGGTCAGCTTCACGCATTACTGCGCTTCCACCTCCCGCCTATCAAGGTCGTAGTCTTCGACCGCCCTTCTTAGGCCGCCGCAGCGGCCTTGGGAGACCTTATCTTGGGGCGAGCTTCTTGCTTAGATGCATTCAGCAATTATCTCTGCCAGACTTGGCTACCGAGCGATGCCCCTGGCGGGACAGCTCGTACACAAGAGGTCTGTTCATCCCGGTCCTCTCGTACTAGGGACAACTCCCCTCAAGTCTCCTGCGCCCACACCAGATAGGGACCGAACTGTCTCGCGACGTTCTGAACCCAGCTCACGTACCGCTTTAATGGGCGAACAGCCCAACCCTTGGGACCTTCTACAGCCCCAGGATGCGATGAGCCGACATCGAGGTGCCAAACCTAAGCGTCGATGTGAACTCTTGGCTTAGATCAGCCTGTTATCCCCGGCGTACCTTTTATCCGTTGAGCGATGGCCCTTCCACGCGGGACCACCGGATCACTAGATCCAACTTTCGTTCCTGCTCGACTTGTAGGTCTCACAGTCAAACCGGCTTATGCTCTTGCACTCCACAGTGGGTTTCCAATCCACCTGAGCCGATCTTTGAGCGCCTCCGTTACAATTTAGGAGGCGACCGCCCCAGTCAAACTACCCGTCTGGCCGTGTCTCCCCACCCGTCACGGGTGGTAGGTTAGAGCGACAGTTCAATCAGGGTAGTATTTCACTGGTGCCTCCCTCCCAGCCGAAACCAGAAGTTCACAGGCTCCTACCTATGCTACGCAGATCGGACCGTTACTCATGACCAGAGTGCAGTTAAGGTGCACGGGGTCTTTCCGTCTAGATGCGGGCATCCGGCGTCTTCACCGGAACCACAAATTCGCCGAGCCGCTTGCCAAGACAGTCGCTCTATCATTCCACCATTCGTGCAGGTCGGAACTTACCCGACAAGGAATTTCGCTACCTTAGGACCGTTATAGTTACGGCCGCCGTTCACCGGGGCTTCAGTTCAGGCCTTCGCCTTGCGGCTAAGCCCTTGCTTTAACCTTCCGGCACCGGGCAGGTGTCACCCCCTATACGTCGTATTCGACTTTGCAGAGAGCTGTGTTTTTGTTAAACAGTTGCAGAGCGCGATTCACTGCGACCGCTTCGGGCTATAAACCCTACAGCGGCGTCCCTTCTCCCGAAGTTACGGGACTAATGTGCCTAGTTCCTGAGCAAGCGTTCTCTCGAGCGCCTGTGGATATTCACCTCGTCTACCTGTGTCGGTTTGTGGTACGGGCACCTGGACGACTCCTTAGAGGTTTTTCCTGGCAGCGTGAAATCAGAAACTTTGTGACCTAACGGTCTCGTCCCCAGTCTCACCGTTGAATGCCCCCGCGGATTTGCCTGCGGGAACCGGCTTACACTGAGCAACCACCATCCATCAGGTGGCTTCCCTATCCTTCTGCGTCACCCCATCGTCAAACGTCGCCAGGCGGGACAGGAATGTTGACCTGTTGTCCATCAGCTACGCCTTTCGGCCTCACCTTAGGACCCGCCTAACCCTGAGCGGATTAACCTTCCTCAGGAAACCTTAGACTTTCGGCGACACGAGTTCTCATCGTGTTTATCGCTACTTATGCCGGCAGGGTCTCTTCCGTGGCGTTGAGCAGTCCTCTCGGTCTGCCTTCAGACTCCACAGAATGCTCCCCTACCAAAGTGTGCGGCTTGCGCCGCACACATTCCGAAGCTTCGGTCGCAGGCTTGAGCCCCGTTGGATTGTCGGTGCATAATCGCTTGACCAGTGAGCTGTTACGCTTTCTTTAAAGGATGGCTGCTTCTAAGCCAACCTCCTGGCTGTCCGAGCGATTACACGTCCTTTCCCACTTAGCCTGCAGTCCGGGACCTTAGCTGTCGGTCTGGGTTCTTTCCCTCTCGACCACGAAGCTTATCCCTCGTAGTCTCACTCCCGTGCTGCTGTCCACGGCATTCGAAGTTTGGTTGGATTCGGTAACCTGAGTTGGTCCCTAGTCCATCCAGTGCTCTACCACCGTGGCAGATCGCACAAGGCTGCCCCTAAAGGCATTTCGGGGAGAACGAGCTATTACGGAATTTGATTAGCCTTTCACCCCTACCCTCAGCTCATCCGAGCTGTTTTCAACCAACACCGGTTCGGCCCTCCAGCCGCGGTTAAGCGGCCTTCAGCCTGGCCAAGGGTAGATCATCCCGCTTCGCGTCTATTCCCACGAACTGAACGCCCTATTCGGACTCGCTTTCGCTGCGGCTCGCTTGCGCTTAACCTTGCCCGTGAGAATAACTAGCCGGCTCATTAAGCAAGAGGCACGCCGTCAGGCGGGCCGGCATCCGAAGACACCGGCATAGCCCTCCGACTGCTTGTAGGCATACGGTTTCAGGTACTATTTCACTCCCCTCGCAGGGGTGCTTTTCACCTTTCCCTCGCGGTACTGGTTCACTATCGGTCGCCAGAGAGTATTTAGCCTTGGAGAGTGGTCTCCCCAGTTTCCCACGGGATTTCTCGTGTCCCGTGGTACTCAGGATACCGCTTCGAGTCCGGTAAGCTTTCGGTTACGTGGCTATCACACTCTGTGGCCCCGCTTTCCAGCAGGTTCACCTAGCCTCCGGATTGATAACTCTACTCCTGCGGTCCTACAACCCCGCCGTGCAAGCACGACGGTTTGGGCTGTTCCGATTTCGCTCGCCGCTACTCTCGGAATCTCGTTTGATTTATTTTCCACCAGGTACTGAGATGGTTCACTTCCCTGGGTTAGCTCGCACCCGCCTATGTATTCAGCGGGCCGTCTCTGAGGTTTTCTCAGAGGGGTTTCCCCATTCGGAAATCCCCGGATCAAAGCCTGCTTGCAGCTCCCCGGGGCTTATCGCAGCTTGCCACGTCCTTCATCGCCTTCTGGCGCCAAGGCATCCACCGTACGCCCTTAGTAGCTTGACCATAAAACTCACCCAAACCGTCGATGCGATGAGCATCGACGTCCCGAGTCGCGCCGCGGTGAATCGCCTCTGCGAGATTTCTCTCGCATGGGCTTCTGCCACCTTGCTCCTCAGGATGTCTGGTTGAGCTCGCCTTTCCACAAATTGCTCTACTCGAGCAGAACTTGCAGTACCCCGATCGCAGACCGACGAAGGCCTGTTATCGAGGTGCCAGCTTACTTCCGTTGTCAAAGAACGTTTGCTCCGATCCCGTCGGAGCGGCTGATTTTCCGTCAGCCATCGCGCGTCCAAGAAATCGTCCGCGCAATAAAAAACCCGGCGTCGAGCGCCGGGCCAAACCGCCACACGTTGGCGGCTTCGCGCGATGCTCGGCTGTCATCACCCAGTGTTCGTAGCAGACCTCACTTCGGATCGATCACTGACCCTTCAGCAGATCGCCCCTGAGCGGCTCGGGAGCCACCGAGCCATAGAGTAGTATAACAGGATTCGAATACCCGTCAAGCCCTACATTTCGCCGTTCTTACGCCTACTTGTGCAAATCTTGACCGGCTGTGGAAGAACACCGGCCTATCCGCAGGCAGTCGGGCGGCACCTCAAGAGCGAGTCGCGCCCTTAGGAAGCATTGCGGGGCATGGGGCCGCTGCTGCGCAGCAGCCAGTAGTAGGACATGAATAGAAATGCCACAAAAACGAGGGAGAAGAAGAACCAGCCCGCGTTAACGTGATACCGCGCGACTAGGTCGGGGGAAACCCGGTTCCCCAGCACCACCAACAAGGCGATGCGGAGAGCGTTGGCAAGGAGCATGGCTGCTGAACCCGCAAAGTAGCCAAAGAGGGCGCGCCTTTTGTTCAACCGGTTCCAGTCAACCACCAGGATGAGTCCGAACAGAAACTGAAATAGCTGGATGCCTTGCAGTCCCCCGCAGGAGAAGATGATGGATACATCGAGCCGCGGTCCTAGGAACGTGGGGACGAGCCCCGGAGAATAACCTAGTCCAGGGACAAAAATGCTGGCCAGAACATGTACGAATCTTCCCAACGCCGCGGAATACCACGGCCACAACGTTTCGAAGATCCGCAACGGATTCCACGTGAAAAGGACCAGGGCCGCGGCTACCAATTCGGCTGCGTACTTACGCCCAAGGCGCAGCCAGGCGGCAACCGGGAACAACACCAGCGTTGGCGCCAGGACTAAGTACTTTAAGAGAACGATCAGGCCCGAAGTGACCGTGCTGCTGTGCGCCGCGGTCACGAGCGTCGTGCTCGCCATGCGTCCGAGCAGCACCATCCCGGCGTGAAGAAGGGCAAAAAGAACGAGCCTCAACCACGACCAGCGAAAGTACGGCCCGGCAAGGGCATCTGGCGTCACGTGGGAAGAACGCTGCAAAACCAGTGCGATGAGAACCACGAGAGTCCAGACGGGAGACCGGCTGTGCAGCGCCCGCGCGGTCCAATTGTCGATCAGAACTGCCGCGAGGGACAGCCCAAGCGCCAACACAAGAAGCCGCTGCTTTTCGTCAGCGATCCAGCGATTCATCGACACTAACGGTGAGATGAACTGGAGAAACTCAACGACGGGGCCAGCGCCCCCCAGTGATTGCGCCGCCGACCCGGCCGCTACTGGTTACCAGTTCCCGGCTTACTTGGACTTCCGGGACAAACGGAACCGCAGGTACGCCGCCGCTCCGATCAGTGACGCGCCAACGAAACCAAGTTCACCCATTTCGGTGGCATTGATCCTGCCGCCACCGCCCCAACCGAAATGGGCAGAAGCCACAGCGGGCAGCATCAGACAAATCGCAACAGCAGCCAAGGATGCTTTCTTCAAGCTACACCTCCATGATGCTTTGTTTGACTTTGCACCGACGTTGCCAAACCCTGTGGAAATCCGTTCCCCCTTGAGCCGCGTACCCTATGGCAAACAAAGAACTTATGAAGCCGAGTAAAACGATGTTTAAAAGGCCAGCGCTTAGAATGCAAGGAAACTCCACCGGGAGGGCAAATGCCTTCTCTTTAATGAAGCAGGCAAGCCAGCGGATGCTGGCGTGCCAATATGGTATTTTGCCATTCATCAGCTTGTTCATGCCCACCTGCAGAAGCACAAGTTGCCAGGGCCTGGTCAACTTCTGCCAATCGATCCCCATCCACAACAGCCGTACTTGTCTCGGTCTGGTTCCGCGAACCAGTTCGTTTTGACAATGCCGGCGGCTCGCCGCGTTCAGCGATGAGGACTCGACTTTTCCGTTGTGGATCAGGATGTCCGCGGATCGCGTCTTCCCAGCGCGCAGGTTACCTTTGTGATTCATTCTGAGAGGGACAAACCGGGTCCGATTCTTTCGGCTCCGGACAGGCATCCTTGACACGATTGGGGTACGCGCCTACACTTTCTCTTTTTGGAAGTGCCCCTGAATGCTCGCTGTGGGACGGGACCGTGGATAAGAAGCGACTCGACTACTACAAGAAGAAGTTGCTGGCTCGGCGCGAAGAGCTTCTGAAGACCATTGCTCGAACCGAAGAAGAAGGGCGCACGGCCGATGACGATCCCACGGTGGATCTGGCGGACAAGGCCGCGAATTCCTATACCAAGGAATTTCTTTTCGGGCAAACGAACACGGACCGGACTTTGCTCCAGTTGATCGACGCCGCGCTCGAGCGCATCAAGACAACCGAATACGGCCTATGCGTGAACTGCCAGGGAGAGGTCCAGCAGAAGCGTCTGGAAGCCGTTCCCTGGACGAAGCATTGCATCGCCTGCCAGGAGAAACTCGAACAGGGACTTCTGTAGTTCTTCCTCGTGCGCTCGGATTCCGTCTCCATTCGTCTGGTTCTCTGTTTATTCTCTTTACACAGTGAAGCCCGCGGCAGTAGCCTTCCGGGAACGTGGGGCTCGATGTGCAATCATTCTTCACCAGGGCGGCTGGCTGGCTTGCAGAAGCGGGCGGCGCGTTCGCATCGCTGGTTTTTCCCGCGCCGTGCCGGGTGTGCGGGGGTGTGCTTCTCACCGCCAATCGCGTGCCGATCTGCCAGGAATGCCTGGCCTCCTTTGTCCCCATCCCTCACCCGATCTGCAGTGGCTGCGGGCGAGCCATTGTTTCCGAGCGGGTCGGCGAGGCCCCGGAGATACTCTGCCGGCTCTGCCGTCTTGGCGTGTATGCCTTCACCCGCGCGAGGAGTTACGGCGTCTACGAGGATGCCATGGTGCGCGCAGT
Organism: Candidatus Acidiferrales bacterium; assembly: GCA_049514555.1. Lineage (GTDB taxonomy): Bacteria > Acidobacteriota > Terriglobia > Acidiferrales > UBA7541 > JBEKUY01. The sequence goes on along the minus strand of JBEKUY010000002.1, from coordinate 64,331 downwards.
CGTGCTCTTGAAATACGAACCGATCGTGCCCCTGGCGAGATGGTTCGCCAACCGGCTGGCAGAAGTCTTTCGCAGGGAGGCTGAATCTCTCCGGGCCGACTTGCTGGTACCCGTTCCGCTTCACCGGGACCGCCAGCGCGAACGCGGCTACAACCAAGCCGAACTGATTGCTCGCCCGCTGGCGTCGGCACTGAAGATACATTACGACGATCGGGTCCTAGTACGCACCAAGCCCCGCCCCGACAGGCGTCGGCTGAGCCTTCACCAACGGTGGGCTGCCGTCCGTGGTGCATACGCGATCAGACCAGGCAGCCGGGTTGACAATCTCCGCGTCTTACTGGTAGATGATGTAATGACTACCGGCGCCACGCTGGACGCTTGTGCGCGGGCGTTGCGGAAATCCGGGGCGGCAGCCGTTACTGCGCTCACGGTGGCTCGGGCGCTACGCATAGGCCCGGTCGCACCGGTGAGCGTTCCAAGAGAGCAGGGACCTCGCCTTGAGCGGGATTCGGCCAAGAGCGGTGTCGGTGCTTACAGCGAGCCCGGCAAGGGCTGACTCAGCCTCCGGGCAAGCTGTGCCGTCCGCTGATGATGGTGTCAGATCCCCCCATCTCGTGGCTGCCAGGCGTGCTTCTCTGATGCAAGAGCCTGTCCTCGTCCTCAACGCCACTTATGAGCCCATCAACGTCACTGCGGTGCGGCGCGCCCTGGTTCTGATGCTGAAGGGCGTTGCTCAGGCCGAGGAGCTGCACCAGAACGAAGTCCATTCCGCCGCTCATGCCCACAAAGTGCCTTCGGTGATTCGCCTGCTCGCCTACCGGCACATCCCGCAGCAGAGCCGCGCGCTCTCGCGCAAGAACATTCTGTTGCGCGACCGGAACACTTGCCAGTTTTGCGGGAGCGTTTTTCCAAGCTCCGAGCTGACGCTGGACCATGTCCTCCCGCGTTCTCGCGGAGGCCGCTCGTGCTGGGAAAACCTCGTGGCCTGCTGCTACCGCTGCAACAATACGAAGGGCGACCGCACGCCCGAAGAGGCTGGGCTCAAACTCCAGCGACGCCCGCGGCCTTTCACGCTGCACACGTCCCGGCAACTGATGCGCCTCATGGGCCACCGGGATGAGCGCTGGCGCAAATATCTCTTCTACTGAATCTTTGGTCCGACCCCCCTGTTCTTGAGGCGCTGATAAAAGGTGCAACGTTTTCCCGTGCCATGCATCTAAGTAATCAAACCACTTCGAGGACACACCCCGGGAAGCAGTTTCGGCTCATACCGAAGCTGCTTCTCTCCTTTTAGGGGCTTTATTCTCTGACACTTATCCGGCAAGCTGCCTCGCGCGACGGCCTATTGCCGCAAGACCACTCGCAATCCTCGGCGCCACTCCTCCCCAATGCCCACTCGTATGACCTCCATCTCCGGCGAGAGGAAGCGCAGGAGAGCATCCGTCGAAGGATGAAAGCGCAGTCCCGGCGCCACCAGATAGACAAGCGGGGGTTTCGCCTGCAATTCTCCGCCGGTGAAGTAACCGTACCGTTGAAGATCCCCATGTCGCTGATGCCAGCGCACGCGCAGCCAGTAATCGGCTGCCTGCAGCGGCAAATGCAGGTGCTCGTCAGCCTTGAGTTCGATCACCGCGAGGCGCCGTTCGCGCGTGACTCCCAGTAAGTCGATCACCTCGCGGTCGCCTGCCGCGATGGCCGGCACCTGCGTGTACAAGGGTTGGACGGAAAGCCGCGCATCGATGCGGGCGGGGTCTTCGCGCACGAGTGTTTCCAACCAGCGTTCCGGTTGGGCGCGGTAGAACGGATGATGCGTGTCGCTGGCGAGCGGGTGGCGATAGGTCATCAACCCATGCACCAAGCTGCGCAGAGAAGGTTCGCTCGCCGGTGTCAATTCCTCGCGCGAGTCTCCCACGCCAAAATGCACGCGTCCCTCGGCCCAATGCGCGAAAGCAAGGCCACGGAAGCGGAGAACGACCTCGCGTGTGCCTGGGACCGCGCTTGCTGCGATGGCTTCGGGCGCGAGCTTGACGACCCCGGCGAGCGCCGGGCCCGCCTGCGCAAGCAAGGATTCCGTTTCGCGGTGTGGCACTAACCAGGTGGCCAGGTTGCCGGCATCGCCTGGGTCGAACCGCACGACTTCCTCGAGAGTGCGCCGGATCTCGTAGACCTCGATCGCCGTGGAGGTAGACAGCGCGCCCAGCCGCTGGCAGGTCTTGCGTCCGTGCCCTTCCGGCAAGAAAAGCCGCAGGCCCGCAACGCTCCGTCGCCGGCGAGCTTGTCGTGTCCGGTCCAGCCACAGCAGCCCGAAGGTGAGGATGTTTTCCTGGACCGTCGCCGTCTCATTTTCCGATACGCAGAGCAGGGCCCACGTTTGGGTTGGTCCACACATGACCCCACGCACGTAGCAGCCCGAGATGGAGTGTTCGAGGTCCGCGGCAACGCTCAACGATTCCACGGTCTCGTCGGGAAAGCGCTGGGCCAGCAAGCCCCCCAGCCGGGCGCGAAACTCTTCGCGCGAAAGCTGCTGTTGCGGGCGCTCGAGATCCACGCGTTGAAACTCCAACCGCTCCGGCTTGGTCCGCCCGAAGCGTTGCACCGCGAGGGTCAGGCATTCTTCGGACTGCGCGGTGATGGCCAGCACGCGGCGCGTCAGATTCCGTTCGCCGGACCAGAGATGAATCAAGGGCGCATGGTCCTGTCCTCGGAGTTCCCATTCGAGCGCAGCGAGGGAGGCGAAGAAGCCGCCATTCTCCCGGACCTCGACGGCGCCACCCGCGCGCAGTTCGGTCAATGCGTGAGCGATTTCCGCGGCCAGATGCACGCACGGATTATAAACAAGTTAGTTTATAACAGTGAATAGGTACGGCCCTATTCGAGATCGAGGCCGCTGATCCGCAGTGCGGGAATCTGAACGTTCCAATCGGCGGGAACGTGGTCAAACGCAATCCGAAAGTCGCGCTTCTCCCCCGGAGCGAGATGTCCCCCCATCTGACCCAGGACGCGGCGCGTTTCTCGCAGTACAACCTGATTCAGCACGTCGCGGAACTCGATGGTGACCTCAATCTCGCGAATCCCCCGATCGCCCAGGTTCTCCACACTGCCCGAGAGATAAGTCACTTCTTGATTGATGAAATTCGTTGCACGGCTCATCTCCAACCCACTGAACCCGATCCGTGAGGAATAGATTTGTTCAGCGGGGCCGAACGGAAGCTCGTTCGTTTCCCTCCGGGGCGAGGCACTGCGCAAGAAGAAAAACCAGAGTAGCCCGCCCAGGACCACGACGGCTAGGATGCTCCCCCACAGAATGGTGGGTTTGGATCCCCTTTCCGCACTGGCAATCGAGTGTTCCTGGTCTGGAATCATTCTGCACCTCAGCGGCCGGCGCTCAGCCGCAATGCCAATTGTTCGGGCAGGCCGGCCTCTCGCGAGCGTTTCTGCACGCTCTCAATATCGTACGGGACGCGCCAGAATTCCACGGTTTGACGGTTGGGGTCGGCAATGGCAAAGGCAGCGCGCGGGTCGCCATCCCGCGGCTGGCCCACGGAACCGGGGTTGAGGAGGTAGCGCTTGCCCGGCAGGAGGCGCAGCGCCGTAAATGCCTCGTTCGAACGCGGCCGCGGTTGCAGTAGTTCCAGCCGGTTGTCCTGATACGCAAAGCCGCCTTGGTGGTGTGTGTGCCCGAAGAAAGTCACGGGCGAGGGCGAGTCCAGAAGCCCATCGAGTGCTTGCGCCGGAATGAACACGTATTCATCCTCGTCGCGAAGCGCGCCGTGCACCAGCGTCATCCCATGTAATTCGAGCGGCCCTCTCGGCAACTGTGCGAGGAACGCCAGGTTCTCAGGGCTCAATTGGCCGTGCGTCCATTCCGCCGCAGCGCGCGCCACGGGATTGAAATCCTCCGTGTTCACGAGCCCGCAAGCGGCTTTGTCGTGATTGCCGCGGATCGTTGTCATCGGCAGAGCCCGGAGACGATCCGTCACTTCGTTCGGGTCGGGACCGTAGCCCACCACATCACCGAGACACACGGCGCGGTCCCACCGACCTTCCGCCGCGGTCAAGCAGGCTTCGAAGGCCGTTAGATTCGCATGGATGTCGCTAACCACAAGAATTCGCATTCCCTGTGTCTCGACTGGCACGGCGATTATAGATGAACAGTGGGAGTTTCGCCGAACAGCCTTCTCTGCGGTGAGGCGCCCAGGCGGAGCCTGAAGGGGAATATGGACCGCTCAGTGCGGACTAACGTGTCCAGGCTTCACGCGTCTAATTGCGTCGAGGGAACTTCTGAGGGGCTGTCCGCGTATTGCAGAGGGGGAGGGTGATTCTGGACGATCGAGATTCGCATGCCGCTGGGTCTCGAGAATGCTCCAGTGACCGGATTCGACCTTGCCCCGGCCATTATGGTCGCTGACCATTTTGGCCGCTGACATTGCGAGCAGGATTCGGATAGATTCGGCAGTCGCGCTCGTTCAATCTTCCCAGAGCATCGGGTGACCCGAGTGCGACTTGGTTCTTGGCTGCATTGGTGAGTTTGGATGGGGGGAAAGTCGCCCCGCGGTGGTAGCCGCGGGGCCGTGGCACGTAACCTTCTCCGGCTATTCGTCCAGGAAGGGCTTCGTGTCTTTTGGGGAGCCTACCCAGGACACTCGGACGTGTCAACCCTTTCTTCCTTTCCTCGGCGCCAACGGTCAGGCATAAGTGAGTCCCGAAAAACTCAAGAAAGGAGTACGTCCGACATGAAGTCTAGTTCGTTCATCCGTACTTTTGCACTGCTGGGGGCGATTGCCCTGGCGGTCCCTGTTTTTGCCAAACCGACCTCAAGAACCATCAACCTTACCGAGAGCGCCAAGCTCGGCGCATCGCGTCTCGAGGCAGGCCAGTACACGCTGCTGATTGACGGCGACAAAGTGACCGCGAAACATGGCAAGAAAGTTCTGGCCGAAACTCACGCCCGCTGGGAAGAACGCGAGGACAAGCAACCCTATGATTCCGTGCTAGTCGGACCGGACGGAAGTGTGCTGGAAATCCGCTTCGGCGGCCAGCGGCGCGTCCTTGTCCTTTCCGAGTAGAGGCGCCCCAGTATTGATCCGATCTCGCCGGTGACGGGGAGGCACCACTCCCGGCCCACCTCCCCGCGTCGTCGACTGCACAGGCACCGCAATTGGGTTGCGAACCCAATGCTATCGAATCAGCATGCAATCGCCGTAACTGTAAAAACGGTAGCCGGACTCAACGGCGTGACGATAGGCGCCCAGCACGTTTTCAGTCCCCGCGAATGCGCAGACCAGAGCGAGCAAACTCGAGCGCGGCAAGTGAAAATTCGTCAACAGGGCATCGACCACTCCAAATGCATGCCCCGGATAGATGAAGAGCGTAGCCTGGGCGTGGCCGGGGAGAAGCGATAGCCCTCCGCCTGCCCTGCCGCTTCGAGTAGCCTTTGCCGCCGCATCTTCCAGCGCCCGCACAACGGTTGTGCCTACCGCCACGATTGGCTGACCCTCACGCCGAGCCGCCTCCACCCTTGCGGCAGTGGATTCGGGGATCTCATACGCCTCGGCATGCATGGTGTGGGCTTCCAGGGTCTCACTCCGAATGGGCTGAAACGTTCCGAGGCCCACGTGCAATGTCAGCTCGCAGATCTCCGCGCCTCGTGCGCGTAATTGTTCCAGAATTTTCGACGTGAAGTGCAGGCCGGCCGTCGGCGCCGCCACGGCGCCTGGCACCGAGGCAAAGACTGTCTGGTAACGCTCGTGGTCCGCTGGTTCGTCTGGCCGGTCAATGTACGGCGGCAGCGGAATGTGCCCAATGCGCTCGAGAGCGTCGAGCGTCACCCCGGCTCCTTCAAAATGCAGCGTCCTCAATCCGTACTCGCCGCGTCCGAGAACCTCCGCTTCGAGTTCCCCCTCGCCAAATCGGATCCGTTCGCCAGTGCGCACTTTCTTACCCGGATGCACGAGCGCCTCCCAAGTGTCCGTGTCCACTTGCCGGGTCAGGAGAACCTCGATCGTGGCCTGCAAGTGTTCCCGGCGTGTCTTTCGGCTGGGTGCCATGGACCGCACGCCGGTTCGCCGCCCGTACAGCCGAGCGGGCATTACGCGGGCATTGTTCACGACGACCAATTCGTTTCCCCGCAGCAAGTGCGGAAGTTCGCCGAACCTGCGGTCCTCCCAACGCCCAGACTCGCGGTCGAGCAAGAGCAGGCGAGACGCGTCGCGTTCGGCCGCTGGATACTGCGCGATCCTGTCAGCCGGCAGCTCGTAGTCGAAGTCAGCTACTCGCATGGCCGAACAGTGTAACAGCCTGGCAGAAGACCGGTAACTGTTAGTCATCAAGACAGTTGGCCAGATTCCATACGAACACATCACGACGCTATATGTCATTGTCCATAAAGCACCTACAAACACAGAAGCAGGTCTAATCAGTACTTGACATTAACACGCTCATATTATATTATTCTTGCGAAATCACTCAGGAGGTGAGCACAATCATGAGAACTCTAACTCGTTGGGAACCCTTCAGAGGCATCAACTCCCTGCAGGAACAGGTTTTCCGTCTCTTTGATGACCTGCCTTTCCGCGGAGATGATGCTTCCGCTCTGACCAGTTGGGCGCCAGCGGTGGACATCTACGAGACCCCGCAGGAGCTCGTCGTCAAGGCGGATCTTCCGGAGGTCGATCCCAAGGATCTTGACATCCGGGTTGAGAACAACGTTCTGACCATTCGCGGTGAGCGCAAGTTCGAGAAGAAAGTGAACGAGGACAACTATCTGCGCGTCGAGCGCGCCTATGGCTCGTTCAGCCGGAGCTTCTCGCTGGCGAATACCGTGAACAGTGAGTCCATCAAGGCCGATTACAGCAACGGGGTGTTGGCGCTCACGATCCCCAAGCGCGAGGAGGCCAAGCCGAAGCAGATCAAGGTGAACGTCGCGCAAGCGGCCGCTGCCGGCGCCCGGTAATCGAAAGTTCGTGAGAGGGATGGCGAAGGGGGCTGGCTCACGCCGGCCCCCTGTGTGCCTTCTGGAAAGGTGAATGAGGATGGTGCGTTTTGACAAACTGACCGTCAAGGCCCAAGAAGCCCTGCAAGGGGCGCAAGAGATTGCCGCGCGCCATGACAACCAGGAGATCCAGCCCCTTCACTTGCTCGGTGCGTTGGTGGCACAGAGCGATGGCGTGGTTCCCGCGCTGCTCACGCGCCTCGGTGTGCCGTTGGAAGCCCTTTCGCAGGATCTCACTCGTGAATTGGACCGCCTGCCGAAAGTCCGCGGGTTTGCCCAGCAACACATGGGAGCAACGCTCAACGCCGCTCTCGAGCATGCTTTTGATGAAACCGCGAAGTTCAAGGACGAGTACGTTTCCACCGAGCATCTCTTCCTCGCTCTTGCCGGGCTCGACCGCGATCCGGCGGGGCAGCTTTTGAAGCGGCACGGCGCGACACACGAGGCTATTTTGCAGGCCTTGGCGGGGGTGCGTGGCAGCCAGCGCGTTACTTCGCAGAACCCCGAAGGGACCTATCGCCCGCTCGACCAGTACGCTCGCGACCTCACCGAGCTGGCGCGGCGCGGCAAACTCGATCCGGTGATTGGCCGCGATGACGAGATCCGGCGCGTGATGCAGATCCTCGCGCGCCGTACCAAGAACAACCCTGTGCTGATTGGCGAACCCGGCGTCGGCAAGACCGCCATTGTCGAGGGCTTGGCTCAGCGGATCGTCTCGGGCGACGTTCCGGAAGTGTTGAAGACCAAGCGCATTGTAGCGCTCGATCTGGCCGCGCTCGTGGCGGGCGCCAAATATCGCGGCGAATTCGAAGACCGTCTGAAAGCTGTGCTCAAGGAAATCACCGATGCCGAGGGACAAATCATCCTGTTTATCGACGAGCTGCACACGCTTGTGGGCGCCGGCGCCGCCGAAGGCGCCATGGACGCGTCCAATATGCTCAAGCCCGCGCTGGCCCGCGGCGACTTGCGCGCCATTGGCGCCACCACGATCAACGAGTACAAGAAACACATCGAAAAGGACCCGGCGCTCGAGCGCCGCTTCCAGCCGGTGCTGGTCGGCGAGCCCAGCGTCGAAGACACCATCGCCATTCTCCGCGGCCTGAAGGGCCGCTATGAGGTTCACCATGGCGTGCGCATCAAAGACGCCGCCATCATCGCCGCGGCCACGCTGTCGCACCGCTACATCTCCGACCGCTTTCTCCCGGACAAGGCCATCGACCTCATCGATGAATCCGCGGCCAGTTTACGGATGCAGATCGATTCGCTGCCGGTCGAGATTGATGAAATCGAGCGGCGCATCCTGCAGCTCGAAATTGAACGCCAGGCGTTGCTCAAAGAGACCGACGCGCACTCCGTCGAGCGCCGCAAACAGATCGAACAGGAACTGGCCAAGCTGCGCGAGGAATCCAGGGCGCAAAAAGCCCGCTGGCAGACCGAAAAGGATGCCATCGCCCGGATTCGCAAGCTGAAGGAGCAGATCGACCAGCTCAAGGCCGAAGAACAGCGCCTTGAGCGCGGCGGTGACCTGGCCAAGGTGGCCGAAATCCGCTATGGCAAGATCGCAGCGGCCGAGCGCGAGCTAAAGCAGGCGGAAGCGCACTTCGCCGGGGTGCAGAAGTCCACCCGCATGCTTCGGGAAGAGGTGGACGAAGAGGACATCGCCAAGCTCGTCAGCAAGTGGACGGGCATTCCCGTTGGCCGGCTCCTCGAGGGAGAGACGCAGAAGCTCGTGCACATGGAAGAGCGCCTGCGCCAGCGCGTGGTCGGCCAGGAGGACGCGCTCGCCCGCGTGGCCAACGCCGTGCGGCGAAGCCGCGCCGGTCTATCCGACGCCAAACGCCCCATCGGCTCCTTCATTTTTCTCGGGCCCACCGGCGTCGGCAAGACCGAGTTGGCCCGCGCGCTCGCCGAGTTTCTCTTCGATGACGAGCGCCTGATGATCCGCATCGACATGTCCGAATACATGGAGAAACATGCGGTGGCGCGGCTTATCGGCGCGCCTCCCGGGTACGTCGGCTATGAGGAGGGAGGCCAACTCACCGAGCAGGTGCGGCGTCACCCGTATTCGGTGATTCTCTTTGACGAAATCGAGAAGGCCCACCCCGACGTGTTCAACATCCTGCTGCAGATTCTCGAGGATGGGCGCCTGACCGACGGCAAGGGCCGCACCGTGGACTTCCGCAATACCGTGCTGGTCATGACCAGCAACGTGGGCTCTACCGCCATCTTCGAGCTGTCGGCGCGCGACTTGGCGCGCGCCCGCAAGGAGGCCATGGACGCGCTGCGTGCGGCGTTCCGCCCGGAGTTTCTGAACCGGGTGGATGAAATCGTGATCTTCAACCCGCTCGGAAAGGAGCAGCTCGAGAAGATCGTGGACTTGTTGCTCGTCGGAGTGGCGAAGCTTCTTGCCGAGCGCAACATCCACATCGAGCTCACCGCCGCCGCGCGCGACCTGCTGCTCCGCGAGGGCTACGACCCGGCTTACGGCGCCCGGCCGTTGCGCCGCACGATCCAGCGGCTGATTCAAGACCCGCTGGCTCTCAAGATTCTCGATGGCAGCGTCCTGCCGGGAGATCACATTCTCGTGGATCGCGACAGCCGCAGCGATACGATTCGCTTTGAGACCGGGAGCCAAGACCGGAAACGCCCGACCGTCGCGGCAGCCTCTTGAATGTGCTTTGCTTGACGTGTCGAGGGGCGGCTCTTAGACTGAAACTCCGCGAAGGAAAGGCACGTAAAAAGTTTAGGGACTCTTCACTATGAGAATTCTTCGCACCGGCTTTCTACTCATCGCCATGAGCGTGCTCCTGGTTTACGGCGCCGGAGCGATCGCCGGTCCGGGTGGGATGAGGATCGCGCTGGCCATCGCCATCGTGATGAATCTGTTCGCATACTTCTTCTCGGACAAGATCGCGCTGCTCTCCAGCGGCGCGAAGCCCGTCTCGCGCGAACAGCTTCCGCGCCTCTATGCGGTCATGGAGCGCCTCGCGGCGAAAGCCAATCTCCCCGTTCCCAAACTCTACGTCATACCCCAAGCGGCTCCCAACGCCTTCGCCACCGGCCGCAATCCGCGCCACGCCTCCGTCGCCGTCACCGAGGGCTTGCTGCAACTTATGAACGACGATGAGCTCGAAGGCGTAATCGCTCACGAGCTGTCTCACGTCCGCAACTACGACATCCTCATCACCTCGGTCGCGGCCACAATTGCCGCAGCCATCACTTTTGTCGCGCGGATGGGGTATTTCGCCGCGCTCTTCGGTTATGGCGGCCGGGACGACGACCGTGAAGGCGGAGGACTCACGGCACTTCTCACGATCATCCTTGCGCCCATCGCGGCACTGATGCTGCAGCTCGCCATCTCGCGCCAGCGCGAGTATTCCGCGGACGCCACCGGGGTACGAATGGTCGGCCACCCCTACGGACTGATCAGCGCCCTGGAGAAGCTCGGTGCGTACAACAAACGCATCCCGAGCACGAGCCTCACTCCTACGACGTCTACCCTCTGCATCGTCAAGCCTCTCTTCGGGGGTGGTACGTTGTCATCGCTTTTCAGTACGCACCCACCTCTCGAGGACCGCATTGCCACCCTCCGTGAGATGACGGTCATTCCTCAGCGCTGATCTGGACCGCAGCGCTGCTTGCCTGTGGTTCCTTCCCTCTGTCGCCCCTTGGTTCGAAGACAGGTAAACTTTTCAGAAGGGTTCATCTGATCTCGTCCCGCTACTGATCCAAGTCTTTGTGTTGCAGTGAGTTGCGCATCCAGGCAGCTACGATAGCGAATGGCGCGTCAAATGCATTATAGCTGGAGGAGATTGTTGACCGGGTCCAGACCTGGGGGTCGGATTCATGAATTGCCGAGACACCATCCATCTGATTTGTTGGTATTTAGAGGGGAAGCTTTCCCCGAGCGTGGAAAGCGAGATCGAGAATCATCTGAGCCATTGTACGGACTGCCACACAGTTCTGGCCGCGGCCGTTTCTATCCTGGACCAGTATTTTGGCGAGGGCGCGAACGCGGAAGCTGCCGTGGCAGTAAGAGCCGCCTGAGCGGGACCTCAGTAGTCCACTGATTCTACGAAACTTAGTACATCCTTGTAGCGCACACCTCTCCTTCTCCGTGGTTGACAAACCCAGTCCTCCAGAGGCACTTCTTCCGACTATAGGTAGGAAAGCCGATTCAGTAAGATTTTACCCGCCAGCAAAGAATCGAGTAAAGATTACAGGCTCTAGTACCAGAATAGAGGGTCTCTCAAGCGGACCTTTCCGCTCTATCTTCAATTTGCTCAATGGATTAGCCAGCAACATGGCCAGATCAGCTTTTTGGCGGGGCAGGTGCTGTCTTGTATCGTGCAGGGTCCCATCGAAAAAAGGAGAAGAATTCCATGAGTGAGATTCATGAGGAACATAGGGACTATAACGTTCCCGCAGCCGGCACCCCTCGCTGGGTAGGACTGGCGGTCGCCATTCTGGCGGCTATATCGTTGATTGCCCTCGGTATTGGCTGGAGCGCAGCCAATCGGGCCAAGAGCGTCGAGCAGATTGCTCAGACGACGCTGAAGCAGAACATTGACCAGCTGAACACGCGTGCAGCCAAGGCCGATGAGGTGAACGAGCAGCTTCAGAGCGATCTCAAGGTCGTGACGGGCAAGTTGCAGGTGACCCAGGAGGAGCTCATCGCGGCCCGCCGCCAAAACAAGGCTGCTTCGACGGAATACAGCAAGAAGCTCACGGGCCTGGAGACCTCGGTGAAGTCCGAGCTTTCCACCAAGGCGAGCGCCGAAGATGTCAAGAACCTGAGCGGCGACGTCACCGGCGTGAAGAACGACCTTGATGCCACCAAGGGCAGTCTGCAGATGGCCCGCAGCGAACTCGGCACTCTCATTGCCCGCAACCATGAGGAGATCGACCAACTACGACGCATGGGTCAGCGCGACTACTTCGAGTTCACCTTGACGAAGAAGTCCTCTCCTCAGAGAGTCGGCAGCATCCAGCTCCAACTCCGTGACACGAACGCCAAGAAGAATAAGTTCACGATCATTGTCCTTGCCGACGACAAGACCTTTGAGAAGAAGGATCGCTCGGTGAACGAACCCATCTTCTTCTACACAGGTGGTTCCCGTACGGCCCTCGAACTCACCATCAACAGAGTCACCGGCAATCAGGCCACCGGGTACGTGAGCATTCCCAAGGCCGGCGCCCCGCAACAGGCCAACACCAACCCCGGATCGGGGCTCTAGTCTCAACAGTCACACATCGCAGTTGCGTTTGCGCATAGTGGAAGGGGAAGGCCATCGGGTCTTCCCCTTTCCTTTTCGGCTTGCCAGCTGGAATGGGTTCCCTGCTACCCAGTCGAGCCGCCCGTTCAGCTGAACGCAGGAGGGCGCTGGACAGCGTCCCGTTCCCTGTGCCAAGCTAGTCTCTGCCCTGCATAAGGGGGGGGACGACCAGCCAATTCATCTGGAGGGGGGAACTCAATGAGCAAGCGTTTCATCTACGGAGTCATTGCCTGTCTTCTGCTGGCAGGCGTGACTCTGGCGACCGAAGGGTCTTGGACGGGCTACGTGACCGATACCATGTGCGGCGCGAAGGGAGCCAGTGCCGATCATGCAGCGTGTGCCAAGAAGTGTGTCGAAGAACACGGAGCGAAATACGCGCTCGTCACCGATTCCGACAAGAAGGTCTATGTGCTTGATCCGCAGGACACAGTCGCCGCCCACGCCGGCCATCATGTCACCGTGAAAGGCTCGGTGGAGGGCGATACGATCAAGGTCAGCAGCATCGAAATGGTGAAGTAAGCGGCTCCGGCGAGACGAGTTTTTTCCGCGGGCAGGGAATCAGTCCTGCCCGCCTTTTTTTTGGCATTGCTTCTCCCGCAGCTTGCGCTACGGATTCAGTGGGATTTCCAGCTCGGACGAAAGCTGGTGGGGATCGAACGGGCTGCACGCAAAATACCGGCCGCCGACTTCGATGGTCGGCACTTTGCGGCGCCCGCTGTTGACACGGGTGACCAGTTCTTCAGCGTCCGGGTCTTCATCGATATCGATCTCGCGGAAAGCGATGCTCCGCTGTTTCAGGAACGCCTTGGCCTGGTGGCAATCGCCGCACCATGCCGTTGTGTAGAGGATGATGGGCGTTCCAGTCATAGACGTGCACTTGGATGCGCGCCGCCGAAAAATCGGCACTAATCGCGAGGGATTCCGGAGCCGCTCCTGGACGCAACCTGCATGCGAATGAGCGCCCGCTGGAGGGCCAGCGACGCGCGGTCCCAGTCCAGACTGGGATCCTGCGAAGAAAGGCGCTTCTGGGCGCGCCCGAGTGCCGCTTTCGCCCGGTCCACGTCAATTTCCTCAGCCCGCTCGGCGACTTCAGCCAGCAAAGTCACGCGGTCCGGCAGCACTTCGGCGAATCCACGGATGACGGCCATGTGCCCACTCTGCCGGCCGACGTTATAACTCAACTCCCCCACGCCCAGCTCGGTCACGAGCGGCGCGTGTCCGGGCAGGATGCCCAGATAGCCGTCTGCGGCGGGAACCTGGAGATCGTCCACACCCTCGCGCAACAATTGCCGCTCCGGCGTGACCACAATCAGAAGTAGGGATTGGGCTGCCATGGCGCCTCAAACGGCCGCGCGCATCCGCTCCGACTGCTCGAGCGCTTCCTCAATCGTACCCACCATGTAGAACGCCTGCTCGGGAACATCGTCGTGCTTGCCCGCGACAATTTCCTGGAAACCGCGGATGGTGTCCTGGATCTTGACGTAGCGGCCTTCCTTGCCGGTGAACTGCTCCGCGACGAACATCGGCTGCGAGAGGAACTTCTCAATTTTGCGGGCACGCGCCACGGCCAGCTTGTCTTCGTCGGAAAGCTCTTCGATTCCCAGAATGGCGATGATGTCCTGCAGGTCCTTGTACCGTTGCAGGACGGACTTCACGGCTCGCGCCACCGTGTAGTGCTCCTGGCCGACGACGCGCGGGTCCAAAATCCGCGAATAGCTCGCCAGGGGATCCACCGCAGGATAGATGCCGCGCTCCACAATTTGACGGCTGAGATTGGTCGTGGCATCCAGGTGCGTGAAGGTGGCGGCGGGGGCGGGGTCCGTGTAGTCGTCCGCGGGAACGTAGATCGCCTGCACCGATGTGATCGAACCCTGTTTGGTTGACGTGATTCGTTCCTGCAGCTCGCCGATTTCGGTGTTCAAGTTCGGCTGGTAGCCCACCGCCGAGGGCATGCGTCCCAAGAGCGCGGAAACCTCCGAACCCGCCTGGACGAACCGGAAAATATTGTCGATGAAGAGCAGCACATCGAGGTGTTCGACGTCGCGGAAGTACTCCGCTACCGTCACTCCGGTCAGCCCCACGCGCAACCGGGAGCCGGGGGGCTCGGTCATCTGTCCGTAAATCAGCGCCGCGCGGGACTTCTCGGAGTCGCCCGGCACCACTACCTTCGACTCCTGCATCTCCAGCCACAGGTCGTTGCCCTCGCGCGTCCGTTCCCCGACCCCGGCGAAAACCGACACGCCTCCATGCTCCATCGCCACGTTGTGGATCAGCTCCATAATGATCACGGTCTTGCCCACGCCGGCGCCGCCGAACAGGCCGATCTTTCCGCCCTTCAAATACGGTTCGATGAGGTCCACGACCTTGATACCGGTCTCGAACATTTCGAGCGTGGTGGATTGGTCCTCGAGGGAAGGCGCCGGGCGGTGGATGGGATAATACGTGTCGCTCTGGATCGGTCCCAGTTGGTCCACGGGCTCGCCGAGCACGTTCATCACGCGCCCCAACGTCGACCTTCCCACCGGCACCGTAATCGGCGTGCCCGTGTCGTAGGCCTTCATTCCTCGCACCACGCCTTCGGTAGGCTTCATCGAAACGCAGCGAACCCGCCCTTCCCCAAGGTGCTGCTGCACCTCGGCGATGAGGTCGATCGGTTCCGGCACCTTGTACCCCTCGCTGGTCACGCGCACCGCGTTGTAAATGGCTGGCAGGTGGTGCTCTTCGAAATGCACGTCCAGCACCGGCCCGATCACCTGGACCACGTGGCCGATGGCTGCATATGCTTTCTCGCTCATCACTCCTCCATCATCTCATTCCGAGTGGCCGGAGGTGACTCGTCACCGGCCACTGATCGCTACGATGCCGAGGCGGCTCCGCTGACAACCTCGATAATTTCCTTGGTGATTGCGGCTTGACGCACCTTGTTCATGTACAACGTGAGCTGCTGGATCACATCGCCCGCGTTCTTTGTCGCCATTTCCATGGCCCCCATTCGCGCGGCGTGCTCCGCGGCCGACGATTCAAGCATGAAACGGAAAACCTGTGCCTCTACGTACCGCGGCAGGAGCCTATCCAGCAAGTACTCCGCCGGCTGCTCGTAGATGTAGTCCACCTGCGCCGTGGCCGCTTCGGCCGCCGGCATCTCCTCGGCCTCGATGGCCTCGATGGGGAGAAGCTTTTCGAGCGTCAGGTGCGGCGCCAGCACGTTCTTGAACTCGCTGAACACGATGTACACGGCGTCCACTCGTTTGACCGTGTACAACTCGATCACCTGGGTGGCAATCCGCCGGGCGTCCTCGAATTCCACCCGGGCCAGAACGTTGGTGTACTCGCCGGCGAATCCGCGTTCCTGTCTCCGCAGTGCGTCGCGGCCCTTCTTCCCGACCGGCAGCGCAAGAATCTGCTTCCCTTCGTGCTCGCGGTAAAACTCCGCGGCCTGGCGCAGGACGTTCGCGTTGAATGCGCCGCACAGCCCCCGCTCTCCCGTCACGACGATCAGCAGCAACTTCTCTTCCGGCCGGCGCTCGAACAGCGGGTGCACCGGGTTCTCGATGCGCCCGATGGTCGAGCGCAGCACCCGCGCCATCTGGTGCGCATACGGGCGCGCCGCAATCGCCCGCTCCTGCGCGCGGCGCAGCCGCGCCGCCGCAACAAACTTCATCGCGCGCGTAATCTGCTGGGTGTTCTTCACCGAGCGGATCCGGTGCCGGAAATCGAGCAGAGTGGGCATATCCCTTTCGGGGCCGAGGCGCTAGGAAGCCGCCACAGTGGCCGTGAATCGTTCCTTGAAGGCGTCGAGCACCTGTTTCATTTCGGCGCGCAGCATGTCGTCGAGCGCCTTCTTCGCCGCAATGTTCTTGAGCACGGCCGGGTAATTCGTCTCGACGAAATCAAACAGGTCGCGCTCGTACTGCCGGCACTGGTTCGGGGGAATGAAATCCATCGCGCCGGTCGTGCCGGCAAAAATGATGAGCACTTGCTTCTCGATCGGCAGTGGCGCGAACTGGCCCTGCTTCAACACTTCCGTCAGCCGTTGGCCGCGGGCCAATTGCGCCTGCGTGACTTTGTCGAGCTGTTCGGAACCGAACTGCGCGAACGCCGCCAGCTCGCGGTACTGAGCCATGTCCAACCGCAGCGAGCCCGCCACCTGACGCATGGCCTTGATCTGGGCGTTGCCTCCGACGCGGCTGACCGAAATGCCCACGTTGATCGCCGGCCGAACACCTGCATTGAACAAGTCGGCTTCCAGATAGATCTGCCCGTCGGTGATGGAAATCACGTTCGTGGGGATATACGCCGAAACGTCGCCCGCCTGCGTCTCAATCACGGGGAGCGAGGTCAGCGAGCCTCCTCCGAGCTTGTCGTTCAGCTTGGCGGCGCGCTCGAGCAGCCGCGAGTGCAGGTAGAACACGTCGCCGGGGAACGCCTCGCGTCCCGGCGGCCGCCGCAGCAGCAACGAGATCTCGCGATAGGCCTGCGCGTGCTTCGAGAGGTCGTCGTAGAAGGTGACCGCGTGGCGCTTGGTATCGCGGAAATACTCGCCCATGGCGCAGGCCGCGTACGGCGCGATGTAGTGCAGCGTCGGCGGCTCCGTGGCTGAGCTGGCCACCACAATCGTGTAGTCCATGGCCCCCGCGTCGGTCAGGACCTTCACCACTTGCGCGATGGTTGAGCGCTTCTGCCCGATCGCGCAGTAGATGCAGATTACGTCGTCGCCCTTCTGGTTGATGATGGTGTCCAGAATGATGGCGGTCTTGCCCGTTTGGCGGTCGCCGATGATCAGCTCGCGCTGGCCTCGGCCGATCGGAATCATCGAGTCGATGGCTTTGATACCGGTATGCAGCGGCTCGCGCACCGGCTGGCGGTCCACCACGCCCGGCGCCAGTTTTTCCAGCGGATTGCGCTGCCCGGCGGCGATGGGGCCCTTGCCGTCCTGCGGTTCACCCAGCGGATTCACCACGCGTCCGATCAGCGCCTCACCGACCGGCACCGACATGATCGTGTTCGTGCGCTTGACGATGTCGCCTTCCTTGATCTCCGTGTACTCGCCCAGCAGGACCGCGCCCACCTGGTCCTCTTCCAGGTTCAGGGTGATGCCCGTGACCCCGTGGGGGAAATCGAGCATTTCCCCGGCCATCACTCGTTCCAGCCCGTGAATGCGCGCGATTCCGTCGCCCACGCTGACGACGTAGCCCACTTCGTCCACGGCCACCGTCTGCTCGTAGTTCGAGATCTGTTCCTTCAGAATCTTGGTGATCTCGTCCGCTCTGATATTGGCCATTCCTGCTCCTATTCCGCCGACAGGCGCGCCCGCAGCCGGTCGAGCTGCGCGCGCACGGACCCATCGTAAATCGTCGAACCGATGCGCACCACCGCCCCGCCCATCAACGCCGGGTCCAGCTCGTACCGCGCCTCGATCTTCTTCCCGGTGAGCCGCTCGAGCGCCGCGTTCAATTCCTGCTTCTGCTGAGACGTGAGCTGCGCCGGGGTGGTCACCTGCGCCTCAGCCAAGCCCAGCCTATCGAGAGTCAGCTTGTGAAATTCCTTCTGGATCTCGGGCAGCAATAGCGTCCGGTCGTGGTCCACCAGCACGAAAAGAAAATTCCGCAGAATCTTGCTCGCGCCCATCCGCGCGGTGAGCTCTTCCACCGCGCCGTGCTTGCTTTCGAACTCCACCGACGGGTTGGCGAGGTAATTCTTCAGCTCGGCCGACTCCCGCGTCAGGTTCACGAAGTCCCCGAGCTGCTGCCGGACCGGCTCGATCGCGCCCTGTTCGAGAGCAATTTCGGCCAGTGCCGAAGCATACCGCTGCGCCGCGATGCTCAATTGGTTCTCCCCGGAAGCTCCGCGACAAACGACCGGAACAGACCTTCCTGCGTTTTCGGCGTCAGTTGCCCTGCGAGCAGCGCCTCGGCGCGCTCCACTGCGAGCTTCGCAGCCCGCGCCTTCAGTTCCATCCGTGCGGCACGCTCGGCCGCTTCGATTTCCGCGCGCGCCGCCAGCGCAATCCTTTCCGTCTCGCCGCGCGCCATCTTGCGGATGCGCTCCGCGTCATCGGCGGCATCGCGGTGTGCCGTATCGCGCAGCGCCGCCACTTCCTCTTCGAGCCGCTTGAGCTTCGCCTCGGCTTCGGCCAATCGCCGGTCGGCGTCTGCTTTGGCTGCGGCCGCTTGCGCGATGGCTGATGAGATCGCGTCGGCCCGCGCGCGGAAGTAAGCCGGGCCCTTCTTCGCGATCAGATAGCCGACCGCTCCGGCCACCAGAGCGAAGTTCAGCCACTTGAAGACTTCGCCGGCCGGTTGTTCGGCCGGATTCTCCTCTTTCCCCTCCGCCGCCCACGCTGCGCCGGCAAACGCTGCGAGGAGAAGGAGCATAGCCGCGCAGAAAACCAGGCGGCGTTTCATCGCGCCTCGCTCGACGGGCGTACTGGGCCCCGTTCCAGGATCATGCGGGCAATATCGGCGCCAAGCTGGTTGACCGCGGACTCGATCTGTTTCCGTGCCGTGGCCAACTCGGCTTCGATGCGCTCCTTCGCGGTGCGGACCTCTTCTCCCGCCTTGGTGCGCGCCTCTTGGAGCCGTTCATTGCGTTCGTCGAGCAGCTTGCGCCGGACTGCATCGTGCTCCGCATAGATTTCCGCACGCGCCTTCTTCAAGGCTTCTTCATGCTGTCTTACTTTCTCATGCGCCGCGGCTTGACCGGCTTCAGCCGCCCGTTGCGTCCCGGCCGTGCGTTCCTGCCGTTCCTGCATGACGCGTGCGAGGGGCTTGAAAAATTGCGAGCGGAGGAATAGGTAGAACGCAAAAACGATCAGGACCGTCGGCACAGCCTGCAGGAATAGCTCGCCGAGCTGTCGAACGATTTCCATCCGATTGTCGCACCTTTACCCGGAAAGGCCGCCGCTACACCCCTGAGAGAGGATACCGCATCACAGTGGGCCCGGAGCATGCCTGAATAAAACTGGGTTTTATAGCATTTAGCGGGGTTTGCGTCAACGGGACCCGATCCGTCGGCGGTTCGCGAGGGCAGTCGACTACGAAGACCATTGCGCCTTCGGATCGGGACGTTACCCGGCCCGGCGAGCACTTTTGCCGAGCCACCGATCGAGGTCGTGCACGCGATGCAGAATACCCAGCGCGCCCAGTTTGCGTAGGCCCTCGGCACGCTTCCGGTAAGCCAGAGTGCCTGTCGGCAACACTCCCAAGAACGGCACCCCCGCTGACCTCGCCGCCAACGCATCGTCGATGTTATCGCCCAGGTACACCGCAGTCCTCGGCTCGCGCCCCTTCAGGATCAGCAACAACCCTTCCGGATCAGGCTTTCCGTTCTTCACGTCTTCCGACGTGACCACCCGGCTGATCGAGCCGTGTCCCGGCCACGCCTCGAACGTGTGGCCAAACTCTCGCCGGTTCCGCCCTGTGAACACGGCCAGTTCGTAGCGCTGCGCCCACTTCTTCACGTCCCGCGGCGCCACAAGCCACCGTTCCCGGCAGGCATTCCCCTTACCTAAGCCGTCCGTTCCCCAGAAGACCCGGTTGCACTCCTTCTTCACCTCTTCATAGCTCGCGTTGCATCCCAGCGAATTTACCCAGTCTGTCGTCAGCTTCCAATCGTCGTTATAGCCCGTTCGGTTCTTCCACTCGTGGAGTTGAGCGTAGGTCACTCGGCGCTTCGTGAAATGGTGGACCGTGTCCAGGACCGTGCGCTGATAGGAATGCCGCACGTCCAGCAGCACGCCATCCACGTCGAAGATGAGGATGTGCGTTTCGGCGGGCCGGTGGACTCTCGTTTTCTTCGTCATTCTTGTTCCAGGCAGAAAGTCAGGGCGAGCGCGCGGCATTCCCGTGGCTCGCCCGAAACAGTAAAGTGTCGCCGCCGCGGCAATCTTCGTCAAGCCGGCATGCCCCCCGGCAGCGCGTCCGGCGGATCGGCGCTCCGGTGAAAACCTCGGCGAAGTTAGCTCTCCATCTGTGCTTGGAGGACCTCTCCGGGAAGCCGGACCATGATTCTGGACCGGGTGGCTGATTCGCTGCCATGCAGTTCGCCCCGCCCCCGATCCTGTTTTTCGGACGGATCGCCGTCGCTTCGCATCCGCTCGATCTGAATGCCGAGTGTGCGCTCCAATTGGAGCAGGTCCGCTCGCTGTTCTCTCGTGAAGAGAGTGGAAGCGACGCCGCGCCCGCCCGCGCGTCCGGTGCGCCCCACTCGATGGATGAAGCTTTCTGCCACGTCGGGCAGATCGTAGTTGATGACGTGGGCGATGTCCTGAACGTGAATGCCGCGGGAAGCCAGATCGGTCGCCACCAGCACGCGGTAGCGTCCCTGCTGAAATCCGGCCAGCGCCGCCGTGCGCTGGGATTGCGAGCGAGCGCCATGAATCATGGCGGCGGCGAACCCTCTTCGGACGAGGTTCAGCGCAATCTTCTCAGCTCCGCGCTTGGTGCGCGCGAAGACGAGACAGCGGCCCGTTTCCTTGGCGAGCAAACGCTGCAGCACCTCCTGTTTGCGATCGTGGGCCACTTCAATTGCCTGGACGCGCACATTCTCCGAAGGCTTCAGGATCGACCCGAACGCCAGGCGCACCGGTTTTCTCATGTAGTCGTTCACGAGGTGTGCCACGGAGGCTTCCAGTGTGGCCGAAAAACACATCGTCTGGCGCTCCTTGGGCAGGACCGCCGCAATCCTGCGAATCGCGGGAATGAAACCCATGTCCAGCATGCGATCCGCCTCATCGAGAACGAGGATTCGCAATCCGCGGAACGCGATGAGCTTGCGGCCCAGAAAATCTTCCAATCGGCCCGGGGTGGCGACCACCAGGCGGGCTCCCCGGCGCAGCGCGCTGAGTTGCGTTCCTTCGGACAAGCCGCCAACCACCAGGGCTGCCGGCGAGAGTCGCTGCCCTCTCAACGCGTTGTACTGCTCCACGACCTGCATGGCCAGTTCGCGCGTGGGCACGAGCACCAGCGCTGTAATTCCCGGCGCGCTCTGCTCGAGCAGTTGCTCCATGATCGGGATCAAGAACGCCAGCGTCTTGCCGGTTCCGGTCTGCGCGGTAGCGAGCACGTCGCTGCCCGCAAGCGCTTGAGGGATGGCCGCGGCTTGGACCGGAGTCGGCGTCGAAAAGCGAGCGGACGCAATCCGCTCTTTGGTGTAAATGGAAATCGGTAGTTCTGAAAAACTCTGCATAAATCTTGTTTTCTTTCTCTGGCGGAAGCTGTCGCCGCGCGCGCACGAACATCCGGGCGAGCGCGGCAATCTGCATTGCCAGTCTTCGTTTGAATTACGCTGAAGACTTACGGAGAAGACTGAAGGCGGGTAATCTCAGATGAGGTACTCAACCAGAGCAACCGCACGACACAACCGCAGGACTAAGCGCAAAAACAGTATACCACATCCGCAGGCCAGATAGTTTTCCGGCAGACGAGCTGCTGCAGGCACACCCCCGGATCCCGCTCTCCGGTCGAAACTTTTCCCCGAGTCATCCCGTACTCTCTATTGTGAAGAAGTTGTAGAATTGCGTCCCGCAATCCGCATCCAGGAGGCACCACATGGCGCACGAAGAGGACCCGCGCGAGGCTCGGACGGGCTTGAAGCAAAGGCTGGTTCCGGCCTTGGCGTGTTGTGGCCTGCTGATTCTGGGCGCCTCGCTGATTCAAGGCGCTGGCGGCCAGAGAACCGTGGGCGTTTTTGAAGGCCACACGGATGTCGGATTCACTCATAGAGCGGGCTCTGCTTCTTACGATGCTGTGCGCCACGAATACACGGTTACCGGGAGCGGCGCCGACATGTGGGGCGACGAGGACGCTTTCCAGTTCGTCTGGCGGCGCGTCTCCGGCGACTTCACCATCTCCGCCGGCGTGGCGCTTCAGGGGAAGGAAGGCCACGAGTTCCGCAAGGCCGGCTTGATCGTTCGCCAGGGACTCGGCGCGAGTGACGCTTACGCCGACGCCATCGTCCATGGCAACGGGCGCGTGTCCCTCCAGAATCGCGGCTATTGGCGCGGCGACACGGCCGAGAGTAGCTTTCCGGGCTTCGCCGCGGATTCGCTCCGCCTCCAGCGCCGCGGCAACAAGTTCTCGCTTTCCGCTGCCGGTGCCGATCGCAAGTTCGTGCCGCTCGGGTCCGTCACCGTCGATCTTCACGACCCTGTCTACGTGGGGCTCGCCGTCTGCTCTCACGATACCGGCGTCCTGCAAACCGCCGTCTTCAGCCACGTCGAGTTTTCGGGCGGCTCCCCCGCCACCGCCAAGTAGTTGTGATGGATTGCGCTAACGGGCTGCCAGAAGAGGCACCGCAGTGTCATCCGGTCTGCCTCCCCAGTCGTCCCCGGGTAAGCAAGACAACCAAGATCGCCACTGCCACGAACGAAAACGTATAGATCATGTCCGCTCTCTCCCGGGGCGCAGCGTGTTCAAGCAACCCCCCCCAGCAGCCGCGGACTTGTATTGAAAATCGCATGCATGAGGATCGGAACCAACACGCTGAGTCTGGAAAGATTCGCTCCCAACGTGATTAGAATGGACAGAGCAACCAGGATGAGGGCAAATTCCCACACTTGCACGCTTGTCCATTCGGGGATGAGAAATAACGGCAGATGCCACCCGGCCCATAACGCGCCCAGCAACACAGAAGCTCGCACCGGCCCGAACATGGTTTGAAGACGCGGAAGCGCAAAGCCTCTCCATCCGGGCTCTTCATTCACCGGGCCACCGAAGAACGTTGAGTAGTTCACATGATACATGCCGAACGAGGCAAACACGGACCAGTTCAGCGCGTGCATGGGACTCCTGCTCATGAGCAAGCCAGGTACGATGACAGACGCGACGGCGGCCAGAGCGCCTCCGGTGATGAGTCCTAGCAAGAGCGTCTGCGGCGAACTGTACAGATTGCAGATTCTCAAATTTCGCTCGGTGAGCCACTGCACCCATATTGCCGCAACCGTAGGAGCGCAAGCTCCGATCATGATGAACTGTATGGGCACGTTCACTGGGACCAGCCCCAACCCCACGCGTGTCAGCACGATCGGCAAGAAGCCAACCCAGCCCAGTGCGTACGCAAGTAGGAAGAACAGTACCAATGGCCGTCTGCGCGCAAATCCGGTCAAAGGGATTTCTCCTTCTTAGTCTGATGAGTTCGGCGTGATCCTGACCTCGCTTTGGTCATCACGAGCCAGAAGCTGCTCCTGTGAACCTACACGCGGTACGACTCGCACGCAAGTGTCTGTACTCGTCCGTCTGCCGCCTCGCCGAGCCCGGTGTAGAATTCCTGCCGTCCTCGAAGCAAAAGAGGAATCCCGAATCAAGGGTCCCGCAGGAGAACCATCTCATGCCATCCCCCACCGTCCGCGAACTCGCCAAACTCATTGACCACTCGCTCCTGCATCCCACCATGACCGATGCGCAAATCGCCGATGGATGCCGGCTGGCCCGCCGCTACGAAGTCGCCACCGCTTGCGTCAAACCTTACGCCATCGCTGCGGCCAAAGACCTGCTCGCGGCCTCGAGCGTCGGCGCCACCGCCACCTAAGCCATCCTCGACGAGGCCGCCCGCTGCTTCTCCTCTGCCTAGGGTTTTTCCCGTCATCTCCCGCGTTTGCATCCGCGCCGTTTGCGTCCCGGACGGGTTTACGGGATGCACTGGGTGTTTACCCCAATGCTTCCCATCGGGGCACCCCGAATGCGCTCACGGGCCCGAATGCGCTTAGGGGACTGCCCTATAGCGTCGGGACGAGGGATCTCTCTTCCCCAGGCACTCAGCCCCGGCTCATGTAGATGGACGGGGACTCGATCGTCGAGCTGCTTGGAGCAGGGCGCGGAGCCTAGCGCGGTCTTCAAGGTCCATGTCGACAATCTCGAAGGCAACTAGCTCCGAACGAGCATCACGCAGGAGTAATTTCGCGGCAAAACTTCGCAGGCCGGTCTTGATGCGGATGGTGGCAGGTGTCCCGGGATGCAGCCGGTGTTCGCAGGAACAGATGCCCCCTCCGAGGCTGAGTTGCCGGATAGATACCGAACACTCGCCATCGGCGGTGCTGATTTTGGCGGGCAGTCCGCGCGGGAGTTTCACTCTCGGATAGTAGCGCTGGCGCACGCCGGGGGCGTCGTCGTTGGGGTCAAATGGTATCGGCTCGAGATCCGGCGGCGTGAAGCCCACACTGGACAGGATCGCTTTCGCTCCTTCCGGATCCATTTTCCGCAGAGATTGCGCGGCGGCGATTCGCAGTTCCTTGGGAGATATGCCGTGGCGGAATTCCTTCGATTCCACCAACTGCCGCAAGAGAGGGATGGCTTCCCTCACGCGCAGACGTCCCAGTGCCTCGATCGCCTTGACGCGAAGGAAGGGAGCCGTGAACCTGGGCAAGTCGCCTGCTGCAATTCCCAAAAGCAACGGGGTCGGGGTTGTATCACCACTCATTCCAATTTCGTCCAACGCGAGAGGCGCCACGAGCGGATCGAGCGCGTCGAGGAGTTTGGCCAGCAGGAGTCCACGACCGGGCGAACCTGCGCTGGCGATTTGCCGGACCACTGCGTCTTGATATACCCGGGTCCATTCGTGCAAACGCACGAGCAACACTTCTTCCAGCGCAGCAGGATCGAGACGGCTCAGCAGGCCGACTATGATCACAGCGGCAGCAGGCGGACGCGAACGGAAGACCTCGCGCAAAGCATGCGCGGCCTCGGGGCCGAGTTCTTCAGCGAGTTTCACCAAGCGATCGCGATCGCGCCGCCGCAAGCACCGGCTGATTTTCCCGGCAAGATGCTCGGCAGCGGCCAAAGGCATGCGGCGCAACACCTCGATCAGATCACCCGAAGGCTCGGGCACGCGAAGCACCTCTTCGAGAAAATCGGGAACACGGTTTTCCAGCCCGACCCGTGCCCGGAGGTCGGAGGCTGTTCCTCGGCGGGCCTTCTCCAGTGACTGCAGAACGGACAGCAATTGCAGGATAGCTGGATAACGACGGCGCGTGGCAGCCTCTTGGCCAAGAAGAACAAACGTTCCGCTGATCAGCTTCTCCATTCTAGGATCGTTCTCCTTGGCGAGTTCCTCGCCTACGTGGCCGATCGCAATTCGAAGCGCTTGACCTCCCGGGCGAGGGTAATACCCGACCAGATCCTTCAACCCGAGCGCCGTCTTCTGCCGCGCCTCCGGGGAAGAACTGTGAATGCAACTCACGTAGTTGACCAGAACTTGCTGGAGCCTCTCCGCTTCATCGTGCTCGACCAGTTGATCCAGGTATTCTCTGAGGTAGTGAGAAGGTACCCGCCAGGCTTGATCGGAAAGCAGGACATCCAGCTTGGCTGATTCGGGCGCTCTGGCCCAAAACTGCTGCTCGAGGGAATCGGCTGGCCGAGCGACCTCAAAACCCGCTTGTTTCAGTTTCTCTTCGTAGGAACCAAGCGTCCCACGAAGAGAATCGACTTCGCGATTCAACCGGTTGAGCATTTCCGTCACGGCATCCACGCGCGCATCACCCTTCTCATAGCGATCCAGGGCGAGCTGGACCGCGAGGTGCTCCGCCACCTGCAGGAGCAAGGGAGTGCCGACGGGCTTTTTCGGCTTCGTCAGGGCGAACTCGGCCAGCGCCCGGCGCAGCGTATCCTGGCTGGATTGAGGCAACTCCGAGAATTCCTGGCGCAGTTTTACGGGATCGGTGCCGCCTACCCCGCCCTCTCGCGCAAGCTTGCTCAACAGGCGAATGACAGTTCCGGTTTCCTCTTCTGTTCGCCCCGCTGGACCAGTGCCGCCGCCGGCCGATGCCGCTTCGGAGTGGCCCGGCGGACCTGTCTGGGCGCCAGTCGTGGACTGCGAACCGGCAGGCTGGCTCGCGCCTTCCGCCGCCGTAATGAACTTGAGCAGCTTGAGGGGATCATCCAGAAGGCCCTGCATTTGTGCGGAGTCGGCCCCGAATGTTTGCGCGAGGAGTTGAGCTGTGACTTTGTTTTCCGGCCGGTCCGAACCCGCTGGCACAAACCGAATTTCATTGATACGAATCCCGCTCAGTTTCTCGTCTCCGAGGGCTTCTTTCAGTTTTTCTGCTAGACCTTCCGGCTTCGACCCGCTTTCGCCGAAGAGGCGCATCATTTCCACGAAAGCCTCGCGCGTCACTTGCGCGGTAAACGTCACGCTGGCTATATCGGCCGAAGCGAGAAACTGCGCAAAACTTTGCTCGGCGGGCCCAGCCTTTACAGGGAGGCCGTCGACGAGGAGCCGGTTTTCTGAAACCGCCAGTTGCAGGCCGCTCTTTCGGCCATCGGAAAGCGCGGCTTGGAGATGTTCCCAGGCATCGTCAGCTTGGGCGGTTGTTTGCGCGTGCGCCATGCCGTACATTCGCGCGGATTTCAAAAGAATATTCAGGCTGCGCAAGAAATCGCGCACAGCGGGGTTTTGTATTTCAACGGTTTGTTTTGCGCCCATGTTGTCGGATGCTCTAAAACCGCTACTCCAGAATAGCTCCCGGAGTGGAGCGGGCGAGAAATCCGAATTTCGAAGGAATCAATAAGTAAAGGGGCGCGTGGGTCATGCCCCGCATGACAAGGAAAGAAGGGGCGTTCCTAAGTGGGGGGCGCCGCTCCCGTGGTGCGAAGTCGGCCCGCGGTTTGTGTGTCCCGACGCTTGTCGTTTATAAGATCCGAGGTCTCTCACTCAATCCCGTCGCTGTTGATTCCCCCGACAATCTGTTCGAGTGGTATGATCCGGGCGTGAAACGCGGACCGTCACACTTCACTCTGCACGGCTCGACACTGCCCCGTACGCTCTCCAAGACTCCGTCCGCCTTTCTTGCGATCCAGCTTTTTGCGGTGCTGCTGCTCTTGTTGTTCTTCCCACTCTACTCCCAGGCCCAGAGTGACTTTGAATTGCGGGACCAGAAAGCTCGAAGCCACAATCCCCGTGGACTGAAACTCGTCCTCCGTGCCAAGGGCGCGCGCTCGACGTACCATCTCTTTGAGACAATCCCCATCGAGCTCGTATTCAGCAGTTCCCAGCCATCCTCCTATGCCATCGAACTCGACGAAGTAATGAATTCCGCGGGACAGTCGAACAAGTTCGAGGTTTATCCGGAGAGTACGGTCTTCCTCCCAGTGGGGGTGGTCGAGTCCGTTGGCATTATTTGCTGCGAGTTCACTCGTCGCGCCCTTTCTCTCGAACCCATCATCTTGACAAGAGAGCTGACCGACTACCTCCGATTCGAGAAGCCGGGGAAGTATGCCGTCTTTCTCCAGACACGCCGCGTGTTTCGGCTGCCCGGTTACCTTGATAGTGGCCCGAGCAAGCTCGTTCTGACCTCCAATATCCTCACGCTGACGATCTTGCCCGACGACCCTGAATGGGATGCTCGGCGCCTCACCCAAACACTCCGAACATTGCGCGACCCGCATGTCTTGGCCGGCTACGCTAAGGCGAAACACGCGGTCGACGAAATACAGTCTGAGTCGACTAGGAATCTCGCAAGGCAGAACTGGCTGGGCCAATCTCCCCTGGTCAGAGCGCAGCGCGCGCTCAACGCGTTGGACACCGAAGAAGCGATCCGCGAGCGAGTGAAGTTGATGAATATGTCGGCCAAGGAAGATATCAGCTCCCAGCAGGAGTTTGGAGGCGGCACGGTTCTGGGCCAACCCCTGTTCGCATCGACGACCCGTCCCGACCTTGTCACCTCTGCTATGGCGAAGAGGGCCGAGGAGCCCAGTTTCCCCGTGGACTACGACTATGTCGACTGGTGGACGCATTTCATGTTTCAACGGGACCACCCTGATATGTTTCGCTTTTCCCACGATGGCCCTGATCAACAGAAAAGAACGCGCGACTATCTCGCCTATAGAATAAGTGCGGATCGCGAAATCATCGGCCAGCTCGAATATTCAATCTCTACCAAGAAGGGTCTGGCGAAAGAGATCACCGCGTTGACCATCAAGTTTTTGAAGAAAGACATCGCTGATCAGGTTAGACCCTAACTCCGGCTTCCCCCTCCTTGCGCCTTCCCCTGAGGGCCGGGTGGCCCGCATGCCAATCGTCAATCTTTCTTTTCGTCCATATGGCAACCAACGCTGAGACATTGCGACCCGATCAATTCTCCGTAGCGCAATGGCGGGAGGGTACCCCACAGGTCGGGATTACCTGTGGGGATTTCTCTCTTGCGGGATGTTCGAACGCTTTTGACTTCTCCGGGACTTTTCCACAATCCATTCGAATGCCTCGTAAGTAACTCCTTGACTCCATGGTTAGTCTGTGGTAACATGCATCGTGACTCGCCGCCCCAGCCCCGCCAACTCCCCTAGAATCAACGGCGGCTGCTACCTCGTGTCAAGAACCAAGTCAGTTTTCTTGGGTCTGTCTGCGAACACAGGTGGGTCGCTTGCAGCTAACTCCTTTAGAATGCGCAGTTCCATAAAACGCGCCTGTAAGTCCTTTATAATGCGCAGTTCTGAAACATTGGACTTAAAACCCTCTGGAATCCGCAGTTACAAAAAAAGACGGGGGGCGGGGGTACTTTTCCACAGGTCTGAGAGCGGCCTGCCCCACAAACCTCGCCCAGCAGCCTCGTCCCAAGAATCAATTGCGTCTTCTCGGCCCTTTCAACCTTCAAACTTTTCAACGTTTCAACGTGCGAACGGTCTGTCCCGGCCTCAGCGCGGTTGCCGCTTCCCACTGCGTGCTTGTAGAATCAGTCCGCCAAGAGCCGCACCTGCCGCGAGAGGAGCCTCCATGCCATTCGCCGGAGTGGATTTCATGGATTTCGATTTGCTGCTCGACGACGAGGAAAAACTCGTCCGCGCGACCGCGCGGGAATTCGCCGAGAACGAAGTCATCCCCATCATCGAGAAGCACAATCGAGACGCCACGTTCCCGCAGCATCTCGTGCCGCAGCTCGGCGAGCTCGGCTTCTTCGGCGCCAATCTCAAGGGCTACGGCTGCGCGGAAATGTCTAACGTGGCTTACGGCCTGGTGATGCAGGAGCTCGAGCGCGGCGACTCGGGCCTGCGCAGCTTTGCCTCGGTCCAGAGCGGACTGGTGATGTATCCAATCCACGCCTACGGCAGCGACGCGCAAAAAGACAAATGGCTGCCCGCGCTCCAGCAGGGCAAAGCCATCGGCTGTTTCGGACTCACCGAGCCTCAGTTCGGCTCCAATCCCGGCGGGATGCTCGCGCGCGCGGTGAAGAAGGGTGGCAAGTACATCTTGAACGGCGAGAAGATGTGGATCACGAACGGCTCGATCGCCGATGTAGCCGTCGTCTGGGCCAAGTGCGAGGACGGCGAAATTCGCGGCTTCCTGGTCGAGAAGGGCACGAAGGGCTACAAAGCCTGGGACGTCCACGGTAAATGGTCGCTGCGCGCCTCGATCACTTCCGGGTTGGCCCTCACCGACTGCGAAATCCCTGAAGAAAATCTCTTGCCGGGCGCCGGCGAACTTAAAACGGCGCTCGATTGTTTGACCCAGGCGCGCTACGGAATCGGTTGGGGCGCCATCGGCGCGGCCATGGCCTGCTACGACACCGCTTTGCAGTACGCCAAGACCCGCACGCAGTTTGCCGGGAAACCCATCGCTTCACACCAACTCGTCCAGGACAAGCTCGCCTGGATGATCACGGAAATCACCAAGGCCCAGCTCCTCGCCATGCACGTTGGCAGGCTCAAGGACCAGGGCCGCGCCGACCACGCGCACATCTCCATGCTCAAAATGAACAACGTGGCCATCGCGCTGGAAACCGCGCGCAAGGCCCGCGACATCCTCGGCGCCAATGGCATCGTGGACGATTACTGCATCATGCGCCACATGAACAACCTCGAATCCGTTTACACCTACGAAGGCACGCACGACATTCACAAGCTCGTCATCGGAATGCGCATTACCGGCATCCCCGCCTTCGCCTGATGGCTTCCCGGCCCGCCGGCCGCGCATCCAAAATCCCAGGAGGATTTACGATCATGTCCCCGCACGCTTTCTCCCGAATTTCCTTCCGCGCTTGGCCGCGCTCGGTCGCCGCGGCGATTGCGCTCATCACGTTCTTCGGCACAGCCGCGCTAACCGCGCACGCGCAGACGCGCCCGCAGGTACAGCAGCGTCCTCCGTCGCAAGTGCGTCCGCGTGCTGCCGCGCCCGTCCCCGCTTCCGCGGACAAGCCCAAGATTCGCGCCATCACCGCGTTCATCAACCTGGACCGCGCGAACTACCGCCAGCAGATTGCCGATGCGGTGAAGATGCTGAAGTACGCGAGAACCGTCTTCGATACGCGCGGCTATCCGGTCCAGAGCATCCGCATCTCCACGCAGCCGTTCCCCCAGTACACCGCGGGCATGACCGCGCCGCAGGCCATCGCCTTCTTCAAGGACCTCGATGCGCTGGCGCAAACGAACGGTTTCGACGCCTCGATTGGGCCGGCGCTGCTCAATGCCAATGACGATCCGGCCCAGGCTGTCTTGCTCGGAGAGATTCTGCGCAACACCAAAGTCCTCAACGGCAGCATCGCCGTCGCCGGCGAAGATGGCGTGCGTTGGAAAGCGGTCGGCGCCGCCGCTCGTCTCGTCAAGGAACTGGAATCCACTGAGCGCGGCCAGGGTAACTTTCGCTTTGCCGCGATCTCCCTCGTGCCGCCGCTGACGCCGTTCTATCCGGCCTCCTACCACACCGGATTCGGCCACCAATTTGCCATCGCCCTGCAGTCGGCCAACACCGTGGACGCTGCGTTTCACGGCGCTCCGGACCTCGAGGCCGCCCGCCGGCGGCTCATTGATTCCCTGGGCGCCGCTGCGTTTGAAGTGCAGGCTCTCGCCGGGCGCGTGGACCGCGAAACCGGCTGGGCGTATTCCGGCATCGATCTCTCGCCCGCGCCGCTGAAAGACGTCTCCATCGGCGCCGCCATGGAAGAGATTACGCAGATGCCCATCGGCGAGAGTGGCACGCTCACCGCCGCGGCGCTCATCACCAGCGCCCTCCGAGACATTGCGGTGGAGAAAGTTGGCTATTCCGGCCTCATGCTGCCGGTGCTGGAAGATGCGCGCCTCGCTCAACGCTGGAGCGAAGGCCGGCTCACTCTCGATTCGCTGCTTGCGTATTCGGCCGTGTGCGGCACGGGGCTCGACACGGTGCCGCTCCCCGGCGACATCAGTGAAGAGCGCCTCGCCCTGATCATCGGCGATATGGCCAGCCTCTCTGTGAAGTGGCGCAAGCCGCTCACCGCGCGCTTGATGCCCATCGCGGGCAAGGGCCCCGGAGACCGTACCGAGTTTGACGATCCTTTCCTTGTGAACGCGGTGATCCAGCCACTCGCCCCGGTGGCGAAAACTCCGTAGGACACGGGAGGGGGGGATTACTTCACTTTGCAGGAGCGATCAGAGCGACGAAGACTTTGTCGTCGATGGCCACGGAGGGCGTGAAAACATTCGAGACTGGAGCGGGCACAACGACGCGCTGCCCGTTCCCGCTTATTGCGGGCTTGGCCGCGCCTCCCGGCGCCGCCGTATCTCCCGGTTGCAGCGAGATGCGGATGGTGCCCGGAGTACAGTCCGCTGCGCCGAGACACGTGTCGCGCACGAACACCTGCCGAAATCCGCTGTTGGTCTGTCCGGGGGTGCTCTTGCCGTCCCGCGCCGGCGTCACCGATACGAAAGCCACAAAGCGTCCTGTGGCGCTGATGACCGGTGAAATGTTTTCGTTATCGCCGAGGACCGCGGAATCGCCCGAGATGATCGTGGTCGATGATTGGCAATCAGCCGCGGCGCCCGCGCAGGTATCTCGCAAAAACACTTGCCGCCCCGCAGGGGCCGATGCGGAAAGGTCCTTGGCGTCCGACTCGAACGCGACGTAACGCCCATCCGCACTGATCGCCGGGGCTCGGCTATCGCCCTGACCGGGATCTCCCGACGGATTCGCGGAGATGAGAATTGTCTTCTGCTCGCAGCTCTTGTCCGCTCCGGCGCAGGTATCGCGGACGAACACTTGCGCATGCCCGCTATCGCTGGAGACAAACGCCACGTACCGGCCATCCTGGGTAATCGCGGGCGAATCCGCCGAAGCCGCTGCCGAGGCGGACGCCGATCCGGGCGTCGCGGGTGGATCTTTGATCGTAAACGTCAATCCATTCGGGCTTGTTCCGCCGCCAGGTCCGGGATTGAAAACCGTGACAATCGCTGTTCCCGGGGAAGCGATCAACGACGCCGGGACCGTGGCGGAGATTTGCGTGGCGGTGATTGAGGTGGCCGCCAGGGTGGTCGTGCCCGCCGCAGTGTTCCAGTGGACCACCGATCCGGTCGCCGCATTCGACGGGTTCGTCGGCGGCATGAAGTTGCTTCCAGTGATGGTGAGCGTGAAGTCGCTGCCCCCTGCCTTCGTCTGAGTCGGTGAAATCGAGGTGATCGCCGGCACTGGATTCGGGACGGAATCGATCGTAAAGACTAATGTGTTCGAGAGGCCATTTTGACCCGAACCGGACTGCGGGGTGAGGGTGTTGACGAGAGCGGTGCCCGATTTTGCGACATCCGCGGCTTTAATCGTGGCGAAGATGAGCGTGGAGGGCGCGGTGGTGCTGTACGTGGTGACCCGACTCTGGCCGTTCCATTGCACAACGGTCTGAGCCGTGAAGCCGGAGCCAGCAATCTGCAGCGTAAAATCCGGGCCGCCGGCAATTGTATCCGCGGGGGAGAGAAAAAGCAGCGAAGCTCCCGTGTTGCTCTGAAGCGACGTGTTGTAGCTGTCGCAGCCCGCGGCCAGCAGCGCCGCCAGCAGCGGCCACGCGATCAACCATCCTGAGACCCGTAGCCAACGCTGCATTCTTATCTCCTCGTCACCGATAAACACTGGGGACAATCCACAACCGCCAAGGCTTTCCTGTGAGATGCATCCTGCGCGCTACGAGTTGACCGGCCGCACGGCCTGGTGAAGGCTGAAAGCACGCCTGACGGATGCCTCTTTGTTACCATCGCTGGGCCAGCGCGTCAATCGCCCCCTGCAAACTACCGCGCGCTCGCTTCCGTTCCCGCTCGGGGCAGTTCCTTTGCGATGCCGGGGTCGTACATGGCCCCATAGCTGAGGTACTGATAAACGGCATCGCGCGGATAGCGGATCTCCACCTGAGTTACGCCGCCCTCCTTGTCAAACTGCGCGCGCAGCTCCGCATTGATGCCCGCCCAGTAGGTGGGCAGATTGAGCTGCCGATACCGCGCGACCACCTGGTCGCGGAGGGCGGGATCAAAGTGCGAGCCATACCGATCGACCAACGCCTTGAGCGCCTCGTAGTCTCCTTCAGCCTTGATGCGCATCAGTTCGGCGAGAAGCATGCCCACGCCCTGGCGCGCTTTCTGGTAGTCAGCCACGCGGATGTACGTCTTCCCGTCGCGGGTGAATTGTTCGATCGAGCCGGAAACCTTGTCTTCGATGTAACGCACGATCAACTGCCGGTCGCGCTGGTGGTCCTCTTCAATGGTATCGCCGCTGCGAATGCTGCGAAGCTGTGTCAGCGGCGCCCGGACTTCCCTGTCGTACATTGCCTTGGCGACGTCTTCCTGGTTGGAGATCAGCCCGAGCGTTTTCAGTTTGGGGTCCCAGGCGTTCCACAACGCCATCAGATCGGCGCGGGCCTCTTCCAGGGTCGAGTAGTATTCCTTGAGGTAAGGTTCTGTGCCGCCAGCGAGCCGCTCGCTCAGCTTGCCGGAGCCGTGGCCGATCACCTCGTGCAGGGCGGTCATCAGGTCTTCCGCTTCATCCCCATACTTGACGTCTCGCTCCGCCTCTTCGGGGCTGGAAGCGAATTCCCGCACGGAAGCAGTGCCCTCCGCTTCGCTGAGGGCGCGGCTGCTTCCGGTGAAGAGGAAGTTCTTGGTTCCGTACTTCTCGTGAATCTCATTTTCGTTTGGCAAATTGTCGCCAATCGTGGTAATGCCGAAATCGCCGGTTTCGATCAGCGTCTCCACGGCCTTGACGATGGGCGGCTTGAACGATTGCCGTTTGTATTTGGCATCCCAAGGCGCCTTTTGTTCAAAGTACTCGGCGTTCTGCGCCAACTTGACCATGACGCTAGTGACGGGCTTGTCCGTCACGGTGACAAAACTCTGCGAACTGCCCTTGGCGCCGCGCGCGTCGCGATATACCTCGATGAAACCGTTGTCGAAGTCCACAGCGGCATCGTCCTGCACCCAGTCCGTGCCGAATCTCAGCCACTCCTCGAACTCACCGGTTTGATAGAAGCGGGCGAGGTCGGCAATCACCGCGGCCTGCTTTGGATCGGCATAAGCGCGCGCCTTCTCCAAGCATTCGACGGCCTTCTTGAGGTATGCGGCGTACAGGCCCGGCGGGATTTTGCCGTCGGGTGTTCCAGCACGATAAACCACTTCCTTCAGCGTGCCGTCCGGACCTTTCACCACGCGCGAGTCCAGCCGGTATTTCTCATGGAAATCCTTCAAGTCGCTCAGCGACACGCCTTCATAAAACGTATTCGAGCTGGCCTGAATAATGTCTTTGCCGCCTTTGGGAGTCTTGGCGGTTGCCATCGGCTCAAATGTAGGGTCAAACAGCGAAGCGCGCATCGCCTCGATTTCACGCGTCAGCTCGGCGGGCGTCGCGAGCGGTGGCAGGTCACCGTATGCGGCGCGGAACGCCCCGTTGCGTTGGGCGATGAGAGCGGCCTGCTGGAATTGCTCGAAGGTAAAAGTAGGCAGAATCTTCTGCGCGGTCAGATCGTTGTGGTTCCCGCGGTTTGCCCAGAAGAGTTTGGCGAATTCTGTGATCTTCGCCATCGCTTGCGGATCGATCCCGTCGTGGTAGGCCACGATGCCTTCCAGCAGGCGCTTCTCCCGCAGCCCGTAGGCGGACAACTGATCGTAAATGATGGGATCGATGGCGATGGAGGCCTGCGTCAGCCAGTACGCCAGTGCCTGTTGCCGCGGGGTCAGAGTCCTGAAACTTCCGGCCTCAAGTTGGACGAACCCCGTATCGCCGACGCGCTCGACCAGCACTGGCTTGGAGCGCGAGGCTTTTTGCTGTCCAATCGCCGGGGCAACCAACAACAAACCCAGTCCTGCTGAAAGAAGTGCTCGTTTCACAATCGCCTCCAATGGTGCCGGATGCATCGGGCCGACTTGCCTGACTCACTATGGTAAACCGAAAACGCCATTGTACGCGAAGGACAAGAGAGTCAAGCACGCTCTGAGATTAGGGGTACCGGGTCAGTTTGGAAGGCCCAATGGGGCCACTTCCGAGTTGCCGACGACACGGGCATTGGGCAGCGAACCAACGAGCGCAAAAAGATCGCCAGCGGAGGCGACTGGGATTATATTGGTTCGTAGCCGATAGGCAAAATGGAAGGGACTTATATAGATAACTCCCTAAAATAATGCTTGACAAACGCAAGGGAGTTATGTACACTCTGAGCATGGAGGTAATCCAAATGGCCACAACAAAACCAGATTGGCAGTTGCGAAACAATCCCGAAGAGACCGCACGCTGTGAAAAGTGCTCGCACCCACTCGGACCATGCCCACGCTGCCAGAAGGGGTCTGATGATGGCGAGCGATATTGTTCAATGTGTGATTGGTGTGAAGCCTGCGGACGGAGCGGAAGATGAAAAACCTTGACGAGGCGTTCTATGATGTGGGATATGAGGCCATGAAGATTAAAAACGCTGGCCTTGTTCCTGAAACTCCATCTTGGGAAAAGTTTTCAAATCTCGTTGACGAACTCGTGCGTGCTGAAAGGGAATATCTAGAATCAAAAGGCAGCATCCCGCGATACGCCGACGGCCATAGATGCAACTACGACATGACCTGCTGCAATCCTCCTGAAGGAAAGCTATGAGCCGCTCAACGATCAGCACTCTCGAACTCTTCGAGCTTTTTCCTGACGAAGCTGCCGCCCGCACTTATCTTGAAGGCCGCCTCTGGCTGAATGGCGTCACCTGCCCTGAATGCAAAGGCACAAACCGAATCACCGTGCGCAAGGACGGCTTCTATCGTTGCAACGCCTGCAAGCTGGACTTCACCGTACGGACAGGGACCATCTTTGAGCGGTCCCATGTCCCACTGCACAAGTGGCTTTATGCCATGTACCTGCTCGTGACCGCCCGCAAGGGTATCTCTTCCCTTCAACTTTCCAAGGAAATTGGCATCACTCAGAAGTCGGCGTGGTTCGTCCTCCACCGCTTGCGCGAAGCGTGCGGCAAAGACTTGGACAAGCTGCGCGGCTCCGTCGAGATTGACGAGACGTTTATCGGTGGGTTGGAGAGCAACAAACATGAGACCGACAAGCTAAAAGAGGGGCGCGGTTCCGTAGGCAAGGCTCCCGTTCTTGGAATGCGGGAGCGTGGCGGGCGCACCAAAGCGATGCCGATAACAAGCACGGGCATCGAAGAAATTCAGAATGCGATTCATCGAAACGTGGAAGTCGGTTCCACACTCTTTACCGATGAGCATGGGGCCTACAACGGGCTGGATGGCCTGTTCTTCAAGCAGCAGCGCGTCAATCACTCCGCGAACGAATACGTGCGCGGCATGGCCAGCACGAACAGCATCGAAAGCGTCTGGGCGGTCCTCAAGCGCGGTCTGAATGGTGTCTATCACCAAGTCAGCAAGAAGCATCTCGCCCGGTATGTGGATGAGTTCACGTTCCGCCTGAACGCCGGGAATGTCTCCCGTCACACTCTCAAGCGTCTTGATTCTTTTGTGGATGCGGTTGCCGGGAAGCGGCTCACTTACGCGAGGCTTATCGCATGAGAGAACTGCTAGACCGTGTGACTGACATTGTGCTCGCGTACCATCCTAAACCCAAAACGAAGGCGGCGAAAAAACGTGCCCGACGCAAGAAGCGGAGGAAAAGGGACTAATGTATATAAGTCCCAAATGGAAACCCTGGTGAAGTTTAGATCGCAGTCTCTAACGCGTTCTGGGCAAGTCGCGTTGCTATTGATGGCGTCAGTTTGCGTCCTCTTCGCCCAGAAATTGCCTCCGCCAACGCGTATGTGGTCGGCTGGACCTCTTGCGAAAAGCGAGCCCGTGATGGGCATTGCCTTCGGCGCTGGTGGCGCGACAGCCACAGCTCCGCACGTGAATTCTCAGACGGGCTCGATCTTTGCAGCAACTCGCAGCGTTGTCTTCGTGGGCGACCGTATTGTCCTTGCGTCGATGGTGGGAATGCGAAAAGTCGAGGGCGCGCAAGTGCCGGAACAGGTCTATCAGCTTCTGTCGCTTGACGCCAAGACAGGCGAGGTCAAGGACACCCGCGAGATTCCCGCATTTGCATCGCTGGAAGTGTTCGCGACGAATGATGCTCATGTCATCGTTTCCGGCAGGAGCGTGTTGCGGCTGACCCCGGACCTAAGAGATGACGGCAACTTCGACTATCACGCGACAGGACACAAGTTCGGGCGAGTGCAAAATGTGTCGCCGGATGGTTCCACGCTGGGGAATGCAACAAGCCCGGGATTCGAGCTGGTGGATGTTCGAACTCTGAAGGCCACGCAGCTTACCGCTAGTCCCGCGGTCGATACTTCGGTCAGCAGTAAAGGCTTTGTGACAGACAACGTGCATTGGATCCGCGACTACCCGAAGGACCTCGGCTTCATCACGTACACGGACGCTCTGGGCGAGCACCTGCTCTATCATGGCAAGTGCGGTGGCAGGCCACAGTTTCTATCGGACGATCTTGTTCTCGAACCCGGTTGCAAGAGTCCCTTGATCGTTGATACTCACGGTAATCTGGTCAGAACTCTGTCCGTGAAGGGTGAATTTTCGTACGCAGGCGTCTCGCAGAACAGCAAACGATTTGCGCTGCAGGTCGCAAGCTTTTCCGGCATACACTCGATCAAGCAAGAGCGATTCGTCATCTATTCCGTCGATACCGGCGAGCTCGTCGCGGAGGTCACGCCTGAGGTACTCGCCGAGGAGCAATCGTGGACTGCGTTCTCCCCCGATGGCTCAATGTTTGTCGTCGGCTCTCCGCTCAAGCTGACGCTATACCGTCTGCCCTAACGCACTAAGCGGGCCAAGCGCGGGCGAGCATGTCGATGACCCAGCGCCCTTCTCGGTAACCCCTATCAACTGACTCGAAATCGCCTTCTCATGAGCCGAATATGCAATTTAGGAAAGGCTCGCCCGAGGAGGACCTCTTAATTTCTCACCGGTCGTTCCCGAGTGACGGCGCACTCGGAAACGTTGCGGTCCCAGTGCGATTTTGCTCTTCCAAACTGACCCAATGCCAGACTGGGCGACCCTCACCGCGCAGCTCTACACACCGAGCGCGGCGAGGGCGGCGCGCGACAACATCTGAATGTGTTCACGGCAGGCCGCGTCGGGAACGGGCAGCGCCGCAGCCGCGCGGTAATGCGCCGCGGCCTTGTCCGTGCGGCCGAGCTTCGCGTTCAAATCGCCGAGAACAAGCTGGAAGATCGCATTGGAGGGATATTGAGCCGCGAGCGGCTCCATCACCTTGAGCGCCTGCTCGTAATCGCGATCGATGTTGCGCAGGTTCTTCACCAGGTAGAAGCGGGCCTCGGCTGACGTAATCGCGCCGTGCTCCGCAGCGAGCCGGAGCTGTCGCACGCCCTCGGTTTTGCTCCCGCCGGGAATGCCCATAAAGAAGCGCAGCACCTTCGCAATTGTGGAGAGCGTGTCCACGTAATAGTTGTACAGGCCCAAACCCATGTCGGCGTCGGCAAGACTTGGGTCTAGGGCCAGCGCCTTGAGAAAATGCTCCCGCGCCCGGACGCCGGCACGCGCCTCCGCGCGTTTTTCATCGCGCAAGCTGAACAGTTGCGCCTTCAGCGCGAATGCGAGTCCTTCATGGAGATGCATTTCCGCTGAGTCCGCCTGCTTCAGGCGAGTTTCGGCAAGAGCGATGGCCTTGTCCGCAAGTTGGAAGTACGCCTGGTCGCCCGGCAGCTTCTGCCGGTGCCACGCGTCGGTCATGCCCCACTTGAACTCAGCCGATTCGCAATAGATCTTCCACCAGCGCCCCTCGGCCTCGAGAATAAAACCCAGCGGATCGTCGGGAGATTGCGCTTGAATCTGCCGGAACTGCTCGATCGCGGCATCGGGGTCGCCCGAGTACAGCAGTCGCAACCCCTCCATTGCTGCCGGAGGCGGGTGCGGGCCGGGCGCGCCGGCCTGCGCCTGAACGCCGGGGCAACCGGCGCTCAGGACCGCGAAAACCCATCCCGCCAGGATGTACGGTCTCATGCGATTCGTTCCTCGCCTTCCCGCTCCGCCCTGTATCTTAAGTCGCCGCGGCGACAATGAAAACTCCTCCAAGCCCGGCCGCGAATCCTTTTGCGGGGCGCGGCGCATCTGATATCCTCGGCGCTTCTTCCGAGCCGCTCACGATGAAAACCCCCAATCCGTCCGGCGCACTCGAACGCGTCCTCGGCCTGAAGGAGGCCGTGGCGCTGAACATGATCGACATGGTCGGGATCGGGCCGTTCATCGTAGTTCCGCTGGTGATCCGTGCGATGCGCGGGCCGCAATGTCTTCTCGCCTGGCTCGGTGGAGCGCTTCTTGCCCTGCTCGATGGCTTCGTCTGGTCCGAGTTGGGCGCGGCCATGCCGCTGGCCGGCGGCAGTTACATCTTTCTTCGCGAAGCCTATGGCGCCGGACGCTGGGGCCGGCTGATGTCTTTCCTTTTCGTCTGGCAGACGCTCATCCAGGCGCCGCTGGTGATCGCCTCGGGCGCGATCGGCTTCGCGCAGTACGCGGGCTACCTCCATCCGCTCGGCCACTGGCAGGAAAAGGCGGTGTCGGGAGCGTTTGTCGTGTTCCTGGTCGTCCTGCTTTACCGGCGAATCGGCGCCATCGGAAAAATCTCCCTCTTGTTGTGGGCCGGCGTCATTGGCACGCTCGTCTGGCTGATCTGGGGCGGCGTGAGCCATTTCGATGCGCGCCTGGCCTTCACCTACCCGCCCGATGCCTGGAAGCTCTCGCCGCTGTTCTTCGCCGGGCTCGGCGCTGCGATGGTCAGCACGATTTACACGTATTGGGGCTACTACAACATCTGTCATCTCGGCGGCGAAATCCGCGCGCCCGAGCGCAACATCCCGCGAGGCATTTTCCTCTCCATCGCCGGCATCGCCATCCTCTACCTCGCGATGCAGACGAGCATCCTCGGAGTGATTCCGTGGCAGGAGGCGCAGAATTCGCGATTCATCGTGAGCACGTTCGTGGAACGCCTCTACGGCACGCGCGCCGCATCGTTCGCCACCGTTCTGGTCCTGTGGATCGCCTTTGCCTCAGTCTTCTCCGCGCTGCTCGGCTATTCGCGCGTGCCGTACTCGGCCGCGCTCGACGGCAATTTCTTCTCCGTCTTCGCCCGCGTCCATCCGCGCAAGCATTTTCCGCACGTCTCGCTCCTCCTGCTGGGCTCGCTGGCCTTTCTCTTCAGCCTGCTTTTCAAGCTGGCCACAGTGATCGGCGCGATCCTGGCGATGCGGCTTCTAGTGCAGTTCATCGGCCAGGCTGTGGGAGTGATTCTCCTGCGCCGCCGCTGGCCACCCGAGCGCTTGCCGTTTAAGATGTGGGTGTATCCGCTGCCGGCGATTCTGACGATGCTCGGCTGGGCCGCGCTCTTTCTCTCGACGGGCCCGGCGCGGAAGTGGGGGTTATTGGTGATTGCACTCGGCGTCATCGCGTTTCTCGTGCGCGCGCGTGTTTCTCGCGAATGGCCCTTTGCCGCGCCGCGCTCCGCTCAGGAGTCCGCATGAAACCTTCGCATCGCACGGGTTGGCTGTCTTCGCTGGTCTTCTTCGCGGCACTTTATGTCGCTCCTGCTCGCGCGCAGTTCCCGCCGGCGCCGGGCACCGGTCCCGGGCTGCCTGAAACGATCGAGGCCATTGACGCCGCGCGCGTCACCACGCGCATTCTCTACATTACCGCGCATCCCGACGATGAAGGCGGTGGTGCCGTGCTCACCTATCTCTCGCGCGGACTCCACGCAGATGTCGCTCTGCTCTCCATCACGCGCGGCGAAGGCGGACAAAACGCTTTGGGCCCCGAACAGGCGCCGCAGCTCGGGCTCATCCGCACGCAGGAATTGCTCGCCGCCACGCGCGGCTACGGCGTGAGGCTCTTCTTCACCCGCGCGCCCGATTTCGGGTTCTCGAAGACGCCTGAAGAAACAATGAAGGTGTGGGGCGATCAGCTCCTCGACGACATGGTGCGCATCATCCGCACTTTTCGCCCGCACATCGTCATCAATAACTTTGGCGGAGTTCACGGGGGGCACGGACACCATCAAGCCTCCGGCATTCTCACTCCGAAGGCCGTGCAGCTGGCCGGCGACGATAAGGCATTCCCCGAGCAATTCAAGGATGGACTTTCGACCTGGGGAGGCGGCTCTAACCCGATCCAGATTCTCGATCTCGACCGCGGCGAGAAGCCGAAGGGCTACATCTTGCCGCTCGACGATGTCTCGCCGCTTTGGGGCAAAACCTGGCGCGAAATAGGCCTCGACGCATTTGCCAATCATCGTTCACAAGGGATCGCCGGCTTCCTCGACTCGCCGTTTTTGCGCCGGCCGATTGCGTTGGTGCGCGAAGACGGCGGCACGTTCGACCCTGCCACGCTTGCCCAGCCTCTCGGGCTGAAGGAATTGACGGGGTGGCCGCCTTCCCCGCTGGCTCGAGCAGATAAGGCGCTTTCCGCTGCGCGTGAGGCAACGCTAAGGCTCGACTGGACGACGGCGGTCACCGAGCTTGCCGAAGCTGCGGGGAGAATCAGGGGAAGCAGCGCAGCCTTCCTGCCCTTGCCTATGGGTGTTCCCCGGCCGACAGACGGACGAGTCTACGAGCGTGCGGAACTCCTGGAGGAGGAACTCACGAAGGTGGAGAGGGCGATCACGCTGGCAGCAGGGATTCAAGTGACCGCTGACGCAGATTCAAGTGGGTTGGTGATCGGTCGGCCTTTTCATGTTTCGACTCGTTCATCTTGCCGCAAGGACGTGAATTGTTTGCTGGGCGCCCCGCACTTCGTACTAGCGCAGGGCATAAGTGAGACCGATCAAGCAGGAGACGCAATACACGGTATGCAATTTACTGGTGCTGTGGAGGGCCCCACCCCCTCAATCGGGGACTGGGATCGACTGCAGGCAGAGCCTCCACCCTTGGTGGTTGTAGACCAGGAAGTGACTGTGGCAGGCTACGCTTTCACAGTCACTGTACCAGCGACCCACGTCGCCGCGACGTCGACGCGGGTGGACAGAGTGCCGCTGCGAATTGTGCCGGCGTACACGCTGGCGGTACAGCCGGAGCAGGCCGTCGAGGTGCTCAGCGAGCCGCGAAAGCGGTTCGATGTACATCTCCGCGTGCATTCCTATGCCACGCAACCCGCGACGGTGGAGGCAGGTCTGACGGTGCCGGATGGATGGACGAGCAGCGCGCCTATTTCGCTTGAATTCACCGGCGAGGGTGACCGGTACGCGCGCTTTACGGTCACGCCACCGGAAAAGCTCGCGGCCGGAGCTTATACGCTCGGCGCCTACGCGCAGCGTGGCGACGAGAAGTTCACAACGTCGCTCGAGCCGCTGCCTTCGATGCCGACCCAGTTCTGGAGCGAGCCTGCGGAATGCCGCGTGCGCACCTTCGACATCGACGTGCCGAAGGATTTGCGCGTCGGCTACATCAGCGCCGAGAGCGAGCCCATCCCCGAAGCGCTCGAGCGCCTGGGCATTCATGTGGACATGCTGGACGCGGACGCGCTGGCCTTCGGCGACCTTTCGCGCTACGACGCCATCGTGGTTGGCGTGCGCGCCTACGAATTGCGCAGCGATCTCGCCGCGGTGAACGAGCGCCTGCTGGAGTACGTTTCCTTAGGCGGCACGCTCGTCGTGCAGCACGAGCGCGACTATGTTTGGAACCGCCTGCAACCCGCACCTTACCCGGCCACCATCGGCAACCCGACTCCGCGCATCACCGACGAGACTTCGGCCGTGCGCTTCCTGAAGCCCGATGATCCACTGCTCAATTCTCCGAACAAAATCACCGCAGAGGATTTCAGCGGCTGGGTCCAGGAGCGCGGCCTCTACTACTGGAGCCAGTTCGACCCGCGCTACACGGCGCTGCTGGCCATGCACGATCCCGGCGAAGCGGACCTCGACGGCGGGCTGGTTTACGCGCGCTACGGCAAGGGCAGCTACATTTACACGGGGCTGGCATTCTTCCGCGAGTTGCCGGAAGGCGTTCCTGGGGCGTACCGGCTCTTCGTCAATCTGCTCGCCGCCTCGCGGCCGCGTTGAGCGGCGCGCGCTTCTCCGAGCGGCAAATCTTCGGCGCCCCGTGCAGCGACCCGCGAGCCGGCGTGCTATCCTCTAGCCGGTTGCTTGACTGCAAAGGAGTGTCCCCGAGAATGATGCGTCCGACCGAAAGTCCCCTCGCGCGGCGCTCGCTGCGCGTCGCGATGCTCTGTCTGTTTGGGCTCGCGGTTCTGGTTTCTCTCGCCTCGCCCGCGGCCGCCCAGAAGAACAAAGGAAAGAACAAGAATGCTCCGCCGGCCTCCGGCAGCAGCCAGCCAGTCATTACTCTTCCCGACGAACAGGCGATTGACTACCTCATCTCGGAAATGCTTGGCGCCTGGCAGATCGGCGACGTCGATCGCCTGCACAAAGCCTATGGCGATGACGTGATCGCCGTCAGTGGCACGTGGGATCCCCCGCTGATCGGCTGGCAGGACTTCCTGCGGGCCTACCAGCAGCAGCGCGCACGAATGCAGCGGGTCCGCATGGACCGCCTGAATACTTACATCAAGGTAGATGGCAATATCGCGTGGGCCAACTACCAATGGGA
Organism: Candidatus Acidiferrales bacterium; assembly: GCA_049514555.1. Classification (GTDB taxonomy): domain Bacteria; phylum Acidobacteriota; class Terriglobia; order Acidiferrales; family UBA7541; genus JBEKUY01. Next base: position 20,317 of record JBEKUY010000002.1, on the reverse strand, counting down.
TTTCACCGGGACCGTAGACGGCGAACCGATGGACGCGCGCGGCCACACCTCACTCGTGCTGGAGAAGCGCGAGGGTCGCTGGCTCATCGTACACAACCACACGTCACTGGTTTCCCAGTCTCGGCCAGTCGTTCCGCCGGTGCCAACGAATGCCGCGCCGCCGGAGAGCAAACCACCCGCTCCCTGAGAATCCCCGCGAGCGGATGGTGCTTTGCTTAGAAGCTCTTCAACCCCGTATACAACCACACCCCGGCGATCGCCAGCAGCAACACGGCCGAAGCAATCCCTGTCGTTGTGATCGGGCGCGACAGCTTCGATATCTTGGCGACGATCTTCTGGTTCTCGATCGCCATGTGTTCCAAAGCCTTGTCAATGTAGAGCTCGTCCTCCTCTTTATTGGACAGCATGCTTTGCCAGAAAAGCAGGATGACGAACGCGGCAGTGACAATGCCCCAGGCAATCAACAGGTAAATCAACAGATGCGGATACGAGGACTCCATAATGACCTCCTGTGGGATCCGATCCGTCGCTAGCACCGATGGGGAGCATGGAGTGCCCCTATCTAGGCCGGAGTATAGCACCAACTGAGGAAGCTGGCGCGAGGGCAAGCGTTTTGTTGGCGGGGGTACCTCTACCTACGCTTTGCCCTTTTCGCCATCCCCTTTGCTCCCCCTACCCCCTTGATTTCCTTGGTTTCCCGGCCTCTTCGTTGACAAAGGCGGGAGCCGTGGGCACAATGATTTTCGCTGCGAACGACCCCTGCTGTGCCCAAGTGGCGGAATTGGCAGACGCGCTAGATTCAGGGTCTAGTGGCCGCAAGGTCGTGGAGGTTCGAGTCCTCTCTTGGGCACCATAAAATCAGTAAGTTACCGCTGTCTCTTTTTCTGGATTCGCTAGCTGTCCCCGTAAGTGTCCCCAAACTCTAGGTCCACCTGCATGGCCCGTTTGGGCCATTGTCCGAATCTAGCGCGTTCTGGGAATTTAGTCGCGTTGGAGGAGAACGCGATGAAGAGCCAAACGGAACTGGACAGCCTGATTCGGACGGCTAAGGGCAGCAACGCTGTTGCAGAGCTAGTGCAAGAAACGAAGACCTTCCAAGTTTACGTCCTCTCAGATGGCTCGACCCTTGCAATTAACAAGCGTTCCGGGCGAACACTACTCAGCCAATTGAATCCTAACGGATTCGACCCGCGTACGTTGTGTCGGCTTGTGAGGAGACCGTGATAAAAAGCCAAGCAGAACTGGACAACCTGATTCGGACGGCTAAGGGCGCGAACGCCGTTGAAGAGCTGGCTCGTGAAACGCGGACCGCTCAGGTCTACCAGCTCAGCAACGGGCAGACGCTCTCAATCAACAAGAAGACCGGCGTCACGAAGGTCCAGGGGAAGGCGCACTAACATGGGCAAACAAACAGCGATCCTCGAACTGCCACTCCCGGTTGAAGCTCCCGTTCGTGAGCCGAAACCAAAACGGCGCGCCAGGGGCGAAGGTGGTCTCATCAAACGGCACAACACTTGGTGGGTTCGCTACTATCACAACGGAGAGCGCAAAGAGGAATCCAGCGGCAGTGACAAGAAACAGGTGGCCGTGGAACTCCTGCAACGCCGCTTGACCGAGTCGAAAGACCAGGCCATCCCAGACGCCAAGCTGACCTATGAGAATATGCGCGACGCTCTGTACCGCGATTACGAAGTGCGCGGGCACAAGAGCTTGCTGACCAGAGTGGACGGCACGCGATACGTCGGCACGGTTCCAGCGCTTGACAAGTTCTTCGAGGGTTGCCGTACAAAAGAAATCACGACAGCAAAAATCAAAGACTTCATTGAGGACCGCCAGCTTGAGGGGGTGAGTAACAGCGGTATCAACGGGTCGCTGGCTGCCCTGCGCCGCATGTTCTGGTTGCAGGTTCAGGAGAGCAGGTTCCCACGCAATCTTGTGCCCCACTTCCCGATGCTGCCTAAGAACAAACCCCGCGAAGACTTCCTCACCCAAGAGCAATACGAGAAGGTTCTGGCGGCCCTACCGGATGACCTCAAGCCGTTGTTTGTTGTGTCCTACCACACAGGAGCCCGCAAGAGCGAACTCCTGACGCTCAGGTGGGCCGACGTGGATATGGACGCTGGGCTGTTGCTGTTCCGCGAAACCAAGAACAGGGAACCCCGCGAGGTACCCTTCATCGGTCCGCTTGGCGACACCCTGAAAGCCCTCCGCGCTGAGCATCCGGATACAGAGTTTGTGTTTGTCCGCAAGTCTGGACGGCCCATAAAGGACTTCAGACGCGCCTGGGAACTGGCTATAAAGGCTGTAGGCCTTGAGGGGCATCGCTGGCATGGTAATAGGCGTTCCCTGGCGGTCAACCTTGTGGCGTCGGGTGTGGACGAGCAGACCGCGATGAGTTTGACGGGACACAAAGACCGGGCGACCTTCCGAGGGTACAACGTGTTGGTCCGGGCGGCGAAGCAAGCGGCCGCCGCCAAGGTCACCGAGCACCTGATCGGCAAGAAATCCTAGCCTCAATTTTCCTGTTGCAATGGGCGTTTGAGTGTTGTATACTGTTTGATTAAGACGGCGCTGCAAACACGGACAACGCCGGGCTGGTACGGGCGCTTCCCCGTCATACAAGCGTGTCCCGGCTTCAGCGAACCTGCCCTGTAGCCGACTAGCGATTCCGGTGAGCGGGAACAAACTGCCGGAGTCGCCCTATGTCGCAAAGCAATCCTGCTGCTGTCGATCCCGCCCCTGCGTTACTGGACTTTCCAGCCGCCGCCAAGTATTTATCCTCGACGGTTTGGGCAATCCGTCGCCTTGTGTGGCGCGGAGAACTTCCCTACAAACAGGTTGGGAAGCGATTTTGCATTCCACGCAAGGCGCTCGATGAGTGGGCCGCCAAAGGCCTTCGGCGCAATGCGGCGTAGGTAACCTATGTGCACCAAAGGGCCGGGACTATCCGGCCAAAGCCTGCGCTGACGCTGTAAGCTGGGTCAAAGGGAAGGCAACAGTGGAATGACCAGCACTATTTTAAACAGAAAAAAGAAAACAGGAGACATAAGTGAAAGACACAAAAATCCCACCCGAGAAGTGTCGCGCCAAGCGACACATGTCTGAATCTGAGTTTGTGACCTACGACACGATGCTCGGACTGGCGAAGTCTGACCCTAAGTGGGAAGAAGGCAAACCCTTGGAGTGCTACGCACGCTTGGCGACAATCTGCAACTACAGCAATCAGTCAGAGCATGTAGTTCGAAGGAACGCCAAGTGCTTTGTAGAACGTGGGTGGTTGGTGCCACTTCCACAGCTTGGCTCGCACGGTTCGAATCGCTACAGAATAGTCGAGCATGACGACCACCCTGACGTGCCTGATAAGTGTCCACCTTACCGATACGACCCGAAGACTGGTGAAGAACTCCCAGGCAGGTCGATGCCTTTCGCTTTGTTCTGGGAACGAATTAAGAAGCTGGGTGGTTTTACCGAGGATGGCGATATTCGAAAGGATGCACAGTTCGGTTGGGACATGGAGACTGGGCAAGGATATATCCGTATCAACGTTGGGAGTGAGCCAGGTTTGACAAATGAGGTCAACCCTCGGGATTCCCAAGGGTTGATAAATAAAGTCAACCTTCGGGACAAGCAAGGGTTGAAAGAAAGGTCAACCCTTGCTGGGACGGGAAGTCAACCCTCGGGACCAGCAAGGGCAATCCTGTATTGATTCCGTAGTAGATTCCATACAAAAGAAGATATTCCCTACCAACCAACCGCCACCTTCGGTGTCGGAACAAAAATCGGTAGGCAGGTTGGACGGTTGGTTGCTCTCTGTCGACATTACATGTGACGACCAAGGTAAAGCCGATGATTTTGGTGATCGCAATTTTGTGATCGCTATGGGAAAGCCGAACGACGAGCAACGAAGCGAGTTAGAGAAGTTCTTGAAGGATTTGGAAGGCGAATTTGTTAGGAAAAGATGGAAAGAGCCGGCCAAGCATGCCTGCAAAGTGTTTGAAAGACTGCTCAGTAATTTTGCGGAACGACCGCAAGGTCTTAAAGGGCTTGACTATCCATGGTCGAAATTCATTGAAGAGCAAGCCAAAGACAAGCTGAGTATCGCGCTTGCTTTCGAACAGCTGGGATATCGGAGCAAAGACAATGAGTGAGACACGTCAAGTGTTCAACGATAAGACTCTTGTGTGCCAGGACTGCGGACACGATTTCGTGTGGACGGCCGGAGAGCAGAGCTATTACCAGCGAAAACAGCTAGCGACTCCGAAGCGTTGCCCTCACTGTCGGAAAACAAAGCGGCAGGTTTTTGCCCAGAAGGAAGCCGATCCACTACGAACATAATACCGATGTAATGGCGAAGCAATGCCATAGCACACCGAACGTATCGTGAACGCATTTTGATGGCCCGCAACGGTCTTGTAAATTCAGAGAGTTAAGCCGCCCGATGTAGCGCGGACGCAGCGCGAACGTAGCGACATCACAGATGGCTGTTTGGAAAATAGAAAGTCAAAACAGCCTCATGGATCACGAAAGAGATTGGATTCGTCGACAGGCTGCAAAGCCTGACCTCATACGCAGTGGGGCATGCGTATCGACAGGGTTCGGTAGCCCCGCACACAACTAACGCCGCTCTTGGTCGGCGCCAAGGGATAGTTGAGTGTCGCATACCGAACCCATTTTCAAGACGGGAGGCAAGGATGACGCCCGAAGAACAAGCCGAGCGCGACAAACGCTGGCTGGATGATTTGGAAGACGCCAAAAAGCTGGCCGACAAGGATCCCGAGCGGCCAAAGGAGAAGACTGACAAATGACAAGACGCCAGAAAACGAGAATGCTCTTGTATGAATTTCGGACGTGGCTTTTGGAGAGGATCGAAAACTTCGCTGCCCGCGCACGTGACGAGCTCTACCAGAAGCACATCAACGATTGGTACGCCGCCCGGCCGCGTAGGAAGACCACATGAGTAATTATGAACGCCAGTGCAAGCAACACCCAGGTCACGTGCTACAGATCAGATACGGACAAGCTGGTCGGCAAGTAGTGTGTGCGGAGTGTGAGCGAGAAGACAAGGCCAAGGCCAAGCCCATCCGGCGCAAGCCCCGCGAGAACGCGTGGCCTCCAAAGGCTCGTTGAGCATCACGCACTGACGCGACATCGCGCTGGATGCCATGGAGAGCGCAGAGAAACCCTCCGCGTCCGCTTGCATCCCTTTGGGCACCCCCACAACCCTATATCACCTACCCACCTGGTATCAGGAGTGGATGCAATCCAACCAGAACACCGCAGGAACCCGCCAAGATCGACGCAGAATCAAACAGAAACAGCGAAGAAGCGAGCGGAACCACCGCAGAACTGAACAGAAACGCCCCAAACTATGAGCATTGGCAGAGGAGTTATGGTAGAGCTCTGGCAACGACCCACGCATGCGCTGAGTCGGTGTCACCAGCACTGAAATAGCACATAAAGAGTTGATTCTAGTGGAGATAGGGGAAGGGGGGTCGAAAGGATTTCTTGTCGATCTAAAAATCCGCGCGCCATTGGTTTGTACTCAAACCTTTTTCCACTCGAAATTCTTTTCTTATGAAGACACTCTCTGGGGTTTCTTTCGGCGGCTTGTTTCTTATCCGACTCGCATCGCCTCTTCAACGACATTCCAAATTGCATCCAAGTCTGTTTCCGGAGGCACGATGGGTTCCCACTTTTCAATCTCTCCTTCGTCGTTGCTGACTGGACGCCTCGGTAGTTTCTTTTCCACGAGCCAGTCGTTTCGCCAATCCGGATAGCCAAATAGCTCAGGTACCTGTAGCTCAAGCAAGTCCGCAAAGAGAAGGTCTCGGACAGATCTCCTATCCGAAACTTTGGACAGGTAAGTGTCTCGTAAGCGGATGACGTAGCTTGGCACCATCTATTTCACCTCAGTCAAAGCATCCCATAGGCCACTGTAGATCGACAATGCTAATCCAGAAGCCAAACAACGAAACGGAAACACATCGGAATGGATCGACAAAGCTATCGTAAGGAGTCGTAACAGCGACTGAATAAGCTGAAGAGCTCTGGCCACCCACACAATCGATATTGATCTCCACAACCTGCCAGGGCTCGTGGAAGAACTGCGCTCGGCCTCCGCAGCCTCGCGGCCGGCCGGGCGCACCTATTCGGAGTGTTTATGTCGCCGATGCCAGCGAAATCCGCGGAGCAACATCAACTGGAAGGAACACGGAGCCAGGCGCGCCCGAAACCCGAGAGTGTTGTGCGCGAAGGGTGGCCGAAGCGTCCTCGCGGACTATCGAAAGAAGCGCAGAAGGTTTTCCGGCAGATGTGTCGACTGTTGGCGGAACGGCGTGCGCTGACCCGAGGCGACGGAGAACTCCTGCGACTGTACGCGACAAGCTGGGACAGGCAGCGCCAGGCGGACGCCGCGATTCAAATCGAAGGCATCGTTGTCCAGTACACAAGACTCGACTCAAACGGCCAGCCGCACCAAGTCGAGAAGCCGAACATCAACCTTGCGATTGCGGAACGCGCTGAGAAATCGATGGTCGCCATCCTCGACCGGCTGGGGTTGACGCCTTACCACCGCGAAAAAGTGAAGCCAGCAGCACATGAGGTTAAGCAGGATTTTCCTAAAGGATCGATCGGCTGGTTACGCCAGCAGATGAAGGAGAAAGAACAAAATGTCCGTAGCATCAACTGAAGCCGACGTCATCCGGGCGTTGGATGCTGCAACTGACGAGTTGACCTTGCGTGGTTTTGACGTTGAGGAACTTAACCGGCTAGACCCGATAGAGGTCGTTCTCCGCGTGGGCCACATTTTGGCACCGTACTATGAAACCGCTGCCGAAAACACCTAACAGCTGCGCGAATATGCGTGGTTGGAACTGTGCTCAAATTCGATGGAATGACGCGGACGGGTGTCATTGAAGGTCCGGGCGAATATCGCTATTTCTTCACCTTCTTTGGCAGCGGTGTTCTTTTGAAGAACGGCGATGAAGTGACTTTTGACGGCTGCGTGGACAATACGCGGCGCACCGCGCGCAACATTTCCAAAGTGCAGCAGCCTGTCCGAACGAGCTGAGTTAATGAGCAAGCCAACACTCTGCCGAACTGAATTAGATCGAAAATGGATTCTCCGGGGCTATCTATCTTTCAGTCGAACCCGAACAAGAGATTGTGGCTGCGCACCGATTGCCTCGCGAAGCGCGACACAATTAGCGCCGGCCCTCGGTCCAGCCGTGGGCCAGGCGCTGCCTTTCAAACCGAGTCAGGAGAAGCCATAACAGCGTGTCGTATTGCGTAAGCCAGTTGTGGGTCACCTTGACCCGGAAAAACTATCACGCGGTGCGTCCCGCGACACCAACGCACGCCTTCTCGGCGACAAGGAGAACAACGTGAAACTGCAATTGAAGTCGAATCCGCGTCGAACTTTCGATGTGGAAGCTAGTCTTGCGGAAATACTAGTGCTCTGGCCCGGCTCACCCGTTGAACCAGTGCCTGCACCCGCACCAAAGCGAGTACCAAAGACGAGTTGGAGCGTGAATCGCTCAACCTTCACGCAGGAGTTGTACATCCACGCTAAATGTGCAACTTGCCATGACGTGGTGAACAATTTAGGGCCGACTGCTCACGAGCACAAATTTATTCATTGTGGCGTGGCTGAGCCGGTTCCTGCGGACATCGCGGAACAGTACCAGCGAATGCTGCCAAAGAAGAAAGTTCGGTTTTTGAGTTGAAAAGGAGAAACCATGCTTATTGATTATTTGACGAGTGAAGAGGTCCGCGCTCTGTCAGGCACTTCGATGTTTGACGAGAGGGAAGTTTCCATACGGCCAGCCAACCAATTTCCGCCAATCCCGGCTGGTTGCCCGGAACCGATTCGAACACACATCATTGAAGCGCGGGCACGACTCGTCGGCATTGACCTCGAAGAGCGCGCGAGGAAGGCTGAGTTGCGCGACCGCCTGGACATTTCTAAAACAGTTTCCGCTGCTGCTTAATAGCAACGAAACGATGGCCGCGACGTAAACGCGGTAAATCCATGTGCGCCAGCGCACTATCTCGTTGGCAGAAAAGGAACGATTATGTCTACACTCGAACAAACGTTTTCGAGAAATCGTGCCATCGAGGCCGATCTTTTCGAGATGAATAGCATCACCAAGAAACCAAGAATGACGCGCGAGGACAGAGCGCGTTTTGATTTCTTATCCGTGAGGGTCAGTGCATTGAAGGCGGGCTACAGTCCCGAAGAGGTAGCGGAGCAGCAAGTCAACTCGCGCCTCGTTCGTGAAGGCCAGAAGCCAATCAACTTCAAGCGCGAGCGCGCAGGCCAGCTCACCCTCGAGGAACGGCTTTTCAGAGCTTACCTCAATGGTAATGAGGAAGAGCAGCGCGACCTAATCACCAATAACCCCCAACTGTCAGCTATCAACACGACCGGTGGTTCATTTGTCCCACTGGAGTTTTGGGAACAAGTGACAGAAGCGATGGCCCAGGTTGATCCACTCACCGATGGGGATTACGTAAACCTCCACCCTGGCATTGGTCTTGGATTGCGGCCCCTACAGTTGCCTGCGTGGGATTTGACAACTATTGAATCGGAGCAGGTAGCTGAGTCGGATGACGCGCCGTCGAGCGACTTCATTGTTCCGACTACGACCGCAAAATTGCTTGGCGGCTTTATGCACCGAATCAATTTGGTTGCATCGTTTGAATTTGACCAGGACAGCTTCCGACCCACGATGGAATTGCTGGCGCGTGCTTATGGTGTCGGTTTTGCAAGGGGCATCGGCAAGCAGTTGGTCAACGGAACGGGTACAGACGAGCCGCAAGGCATCGCGGTCAAGGCCGCTAACAGCGGTGTGAGCAACTCAACGCCTGGAAGCCTTGTGCTGGACGATTTCCTCAACATCTTTTTCAGCATCAACAGAATTTATCGCGCCAGTCCGAAGTGCTGCTGGGTCTGTGGCGACTCTGTGTACAAGCTGATTCGCAAGGCAACGGACAGGATTCAGAACCGGCCATTGCTGAGTGTGGAGAGAGATGAGGAAGTTCTTCTTGGCAAACCCGTTCTTATATCGCCATCGCTCGATGTGAACCCAACGTTCAACCCGAGCTTGGCTCAAAACCAATTGATCTTCGGAGACCTGAGCCATTTTCACGTCAGACTATCCGAACTGGTAATCAACCGTTCGATTGAAGGCGTGGGCTTGATTGAAAAAGGCCTCGCGCTTTATCAAGGATTGATGCGTGCCGATAGCTGGCTGGCAGACCCCTCTGTGGGCGACATGCCGCCGATTATCTACGCAACCATTTCCTAACCGATTCGCAGGGCTGTCGGCGAAATAAAAGCTCACGGAGACAGCGAGGTCTTCACTTGATGTGAGTTCCGTAGCCAGTCGGAAACGGTCAGGTGTTCTACCTCTCATACATCCGTGGGAAGTGCTGTTCCTTACAGTGCGAAACTTGAGGCCGTCAGAGACACCCTGGCGGCCTCGGTTTTTCTTGAGATGTGAGAACCATCTCCAAGGCCTGGCTGCAAAGCAGCGTTGCTCAGCAACCTGCTCTGGGAGCAGATTTCAAATCTCGTTCTTTTTGGTCCGCCAGCTCCGTTAGAGCAACTTGCTCTGGGAGCAGATTTCAAATCTCGTTCTTTTTGGTCCGCCAGCTCCGTTAGAGCAACTTGCTCTGGGAGCAGATTTCAAATCTCGATCCCTTTTATCCGCTGTGGTTCCCAAAAGTCCTAACAGCTTTGGTAGTTCGAGAGTGGTTCCACTCCTTCCTTCGAGGTCGCAATCTTGTTTCTCAAACGGAAAATCAAAGAGCGATTCATTAGCTCGTCTCGCTACGGTCCCACTGTAATTGTTGAACAGCCTTGTAAGGTTCCCCCAGAGGGGACGATCCATCGGTGTCCGCATCATCTCTTCAACCCAGACTGGCCAGACACCAACAGAGCGTGTGAATGGTGCTGGCCCCGGCCCGAGGGAAGTTCAGGAAAATATCCAGAAGAAAGCAGCGCGAAGTTTGTCTTTCGAAGGAAAGGGCCTTTCAACGAACACGACAAGCAGTACGTCAGTGCGCACCAGCTAGGTTTTTGCCCCAGCTGCGGATCAAGTATTCACGAAGATTTAGAGAACGGTGAGTGGAAATGTGCGGAATGTGAAACGACATTCCCGGCGCCGCACAGGCGACACCTTGAGAAGGATTCCTGATGGCTACCGCTGTTCAGATTCTACCGCCGTCTCCGCCGCACGCAGGACTCATGTACGATCCTTACCAGTTCTTTAAGTCTGCCAGTGACAACGCGAAGCTCCTCCGTGGACTCGCTGATCAGAGTTGTTATATCAACGCTGACAAGTTTTGCTATGATTCACAAGGCGGCGGCCGGATTCGCCTTCTTCAGCGAAGACCCGTTGGCCGTAAGGGTGGTGTACCCCTCTTTTCGCTGAACGACATCCAGCTTCGCGCTACCATCGCAGCGTTGGTCCACACTTATTCTTGTTACAAGTTTCCTAAGAAAGAATGGTGCCTTACTGTGTCCCTTGACGAGCTGAAGAGTCTGAGCAACCGTCAGCTGAAAGAGTACGAGCAAATTGCGCGGTGTCATTGGGGGCACCGAATCACTGAGAATGGTCGTTGCGAGTGGAAACATAAGCCGTTGCCTGGGAACCACAGTTTCCAGCATTTGAGGAATCTAAAGCGGGCGGGCAGCTACGTGCACTTTCTGGTTCGGATTTGTTATTTGTCGTATCGGATGGGATGGGATTCAGTCGCCGTGGGTCAAGAACTTGGCTGTACAGGTAATGAGATAAATCAAAGACTTTTTCGGCTTGTACTTGCCGCGAGGCGATTGGGTTTCGAGACTCGCCCCGTTACAGACGCCAAGGGCCTTGCAGCACTCAAGAAAGCCAGCCAGGCCGGAATATATTGCAATTCTGATCGGTTGTTGTAAGATCAACTTCCCAGAGGAAATCAAGGGGTTGGGCGCATGCGCAGGAAGGTGTCTGCTAATGGAACGGAATTACCCTGCGCGTTCTGGACTGAAATGGGCTCGTTAGTTGCGAGAGTGCTGCAAGTTGCTGAAAACACTGGACGTGAGTAAACCAACCATCCGGCCCTTGTCGTGCATCACTTATGGCGGGGAAGTTCGAGCCATTTGTATGTTCGAGAGCGCAGTCACGCCTAAGGCTGAGCATCCGGGACTACTGCGATGTCACTAGGGATCGCTTTCAAAGGGCCTGAGGGCATCGTGCTGGCAGCGGACAGCAGGGTAACGCTGCACGTGCAGGTTCAGGTTCAGGCCCCCCAGCAGGGACAAACACTTCTCTTGCCAGCGACGTTCGATAACGCGACCAAGCTTTTGAGAGTCAAAGGTCAGGACTATGTCGGTGCCATAACCTATGGTGCTGGAGCAATCGGCGGAGCAGCTGGCCAGCAAGAGCCTAGGACTGCACACAGTTTTATTCCCGAGTTTGAAACATCCCTAGCACAAACGCAGCGGCTTTCAGTTCTAGAATTTGCCCAACGGCTCAGCGATTTCTTCATGGCCCGTTGGACGCAGGCTGGAATGCCGATTCCCGTACCACCTGGGCAGGACATGATCTTCCTGGTTGGCGGCTACGATCAAGATGCCCCCTACGGAAGAGTCTTTGAGATATTTATTCCCTCAAAACCCGTTCCCCACGAAACGCTTCCTGCCGGTCAGTTTGGTGCAACATGGGGTGGTCAATCTCAAATTGTGAGCCGGCTAATCAACGGGTTCGACCCCATGACGCCCTACGCGGTTCGCGATTTTATGCATGTTCCCCATGTGCCGCCAGGACAACTAGACCCACTCGACATTGACCTGAGGACAAAACTTGCTTCGAAGATTCCTTGGCAGTTTTTGCCACTTCAAGATTGTGTTGACCTATCTATTTTTCTAGTTCGAGCGACCATCACTCTTCAGAAATGGACGGTTGATATCCGGGGAGTGGGTGGTGCGGTTGATGTCGCGACCATAACACGAATAAAGGGATTCGAGTACATTCAACAAAAGGCAATTGTAGGTGAGGTGACAAAATGAAACACGAAAATATTGTTGCGACTACGAAGGACTGGCTTAAGACTGAAGAGGGTATGAGGATCACTGCCTATGACCCTTCGTGGATGGTAAGAGTCGACTCAGAACTGGAGGAACCTGGACAGGCAATCAACTTGCCTGCGGCGGATCGAGCCAGGATGAACCGTGCGAAGTCTGGAGCTCACGCACGGCCTGAACGCCTCTAAATGAATGTTTGCCCTGCAGCACGACCATCCACCGAGTCTGCGCCAAGGTGACATCATTGCAAATGTGTTCTTTCCTCTGACGCGACCGGGCCTGCTCAGGTATCTCGCCACATACAGTTCTGGGTCTGACACCGACATAAAAGTGGACCCGTATGTCGAAGCACCTCTGGGTTCCAAGAAGAGGTACGCCCAGTCAGTTTGCCATGGAGTGGTCGCGCATGGGGCCGTCATTAGCCAGTGTTGCGACCTCGACCGGAAGCACCCCAAGGCCAGTTTTTCCCTGTGCAGGCTGATTCTCTTTGACCGCAGCCGATACAGGAACGTCGAGGCACTCACCAACAACATCAACCCGTGGGGACCTGAGTATCCATATTTTCAATTCTTCTACTATGGAGGGATTGCTGGCCTCGAAGGGGAGTACTTGGCTGATTTCGCATTGCTAACGAGTTTGGGTTGGACTGACTATGACCTAGTTCTTGGCCAGAAGGTCCATCAATTAGACGACCTGAACCGCAACAAGTTTCGGGTCAAGGTCGGGGCGTTTTTCGGACGGCCTGCTGCAGAGGATACAGCTGCTGGTTTGTCAGACCCATACGAGCCTGCCGCTCCAGTCGCCCCCGGTCTGTTGGAACGTGTTCTCGCCTTCTTCCGGCATTGATTAGGGCCTACCGCTTACAAAAGAACGAGGCGCCCTGTACTAGCGACGCCTCGAGGGATCAGATCGAACTTGGTATTCAGCTAGCCTTCTTCGAGGTCTTGGTCTTGGCCACCTTCTTCTCTGTCCGTGCCTTCTCCCTGGCGAGTTTTGCCTCTTCCTTCGCTGCGCGCCGCGCCTCGGCCTTCTCGTCCGGCGGGGTGATCGTCAGTTTGAGGCTGTCGGTTGAGATGTGGAAGATCGTCCCACCCTCAAGCCGATACCGCTGATACTTGGACCACTTCGGGCCGTCGTACTCACCGATCATTTTCTCAACCGCGTGCTTACCGCGCCACGCGTTGATTACCTCGTCAATCTGGGCCTGGGTGTGTTTGTGTGCCATAACTTCCTCCTGCCCTCAGCGTCCTGAGCCTCAAGCTGGAAGACAACGCCCGGAAGTACTGGCCCGCCAGGCGGGCTGGCCGTTCGAGCTATTCGAGTAGCCCGCACGTTACTGTGGTCGCATCCCCAAGAAGAACTGTGATATACTCCTGCTCGGATTGAAGCCGGTGTAAAAGCCGCGCCCGGCGGAAGCTGGGTATAAGACAATCCCGCGCCCGTAAAGGCGACGATTCCTTTTGTTCGTAGATCAAAGGAGAACAGAAATGAGTTCCGATCCCGACACTCTCTCCCCGAGAGTGATTTCCACCTTTTCGAAACTTTCCTCCGCCGCAAAGGACCTGAACAAAGTTTCAGATGAGTTGGGTCAGGCGATCACCGCCATAGATCACATACTCCAGAGGTTGAATCTAGGCGTTCCCACTTGGGTCAAAATCCATGGGGGCGACGATCCGTACGGCATGGCGTATTGGAGCCGTGACATTGGATACGCAAAGATCGGCAACCGATGGGGCATCGCGCTCTGCACGCGTGAGGGCGACCATAACGATCCCGATGAGGAGCAATGTGAGTCGTGGCTATTCAACGACGCACCTCGCTGGCTGCGCGTCGAGGGCGTTGAGAAGATTCCCGATCTCCTCGAAGCTCTGATCAAAAATACGGAGGAAACGACCAAGAAGATCAAGAGCAAGATTGATCGTGCGAAGCAGCTTGCCGAAGCGCTTGCACTGGCCGCCGAACCTCCGAAGGGTCGCAAGTAACCCACGAGGGAACCATGATGATACTCGTGGGGATAATCGTCCTAATGCTCGTCTTGTTTGGCCTGATCGTGTTGCGTGCGCTGAATCAAGGGCGGGATGTAAAGGCGGGCCTCAAGATTCCTTTCGCGACTTTCTTTTTCGAGGCAAGCGATCACGACAAATTTTCACCGAAATTTTCACTAAAGACACCAAAAGCACCCTCAAATCACCACGGCTAACCATAGATAAGTCGTTGAGAAATCAGCGGAGAGGCGGAACAGGAACACATCTAAAATCTCAATAGCCCCGGCCCGCTACCCTGGCGAGCCGGGGTTCCCATTTTAGGCGCACACTACCTAGTGGTCTTTCATCGCAGACCTGGAAGACGCTTTGGGCCGGGAGGGCTTGGCGATGAAGAGGCGCATTACTGAACAAGACATCGTTGACCACGCCGAACGTAGCCGTCGAAGAAGTTTCTGGTTCAAGGTTGTGACCTTACTCGCTGCGGTTGCTGGGCTGTTGTGGTGGCTGCTTCGCTGATTGACCCCGACACGATAGGGGCGGCCCAGGTGCGTCGCACAGAGGCCGGCCCTACAGAGACTGTGTGGTAGAATTCTGCCATGAGTGAATCGGAACAAGGCAAATACCATGTTGTGCTGCACGAGGGACCCACGCGTAATGACCTAGGGGAAATGACCGAAACCGCGATGTACGGTTACGTGAGAAACAAATTAGGTATGGTTGCCGCCGAAGGTGTACTTCGGGAGCTAGAGGAAAGAGGCGAAGCCATCACCTATTTTGAAAATCTGCTCGGTGGAAAAACCCGTATTGAGATTCGGCGAGTCACCAAGCGCTGAGTCATCCAGAGGAGCAACAGAACAATCGTCGCCCGCGTGTAAAAGCTGTCCCCAAACCTAAAGGGGCGCCAGAGAAGGTTGGCTGTCCCTAAAGTTACCCCAACGCACCCAAAAACAACGCAACTCTCTGCAAGTTACGGGCACCCCGGAGCAACGCAACCACATGGAAACAAACGGAGACACTGACTCGCGTTGAATTCAGGGTCTAGTGGCCGCAAGGTCGTGGAGGTTCGAGTCCTCTCTTGGGCACCAATATCGTTGTCACCTTCTTCGGCAGTTGCTTAGAGTAATGCGTTAGGGTCCGACCTCTCGCCACGCGTTTCAGCCGGTCTGTCGATCACTCAGCGGCGCGATCACGCAGCGGGGAAACGGCTATCGCGGAGTCGCCGGTGAACGGCGGCTCCGAAGGCTTTCCAGACGCGCCAATTGCCGGGGTAATCTTTGAGCATGCGTTCGGGATGGAACTGGAGCCCCACCAAAAAACCTTCCCTGGGATCGTAGTAGCCCTCGATCAATCCATCGTCCGCGTGCGCCATGGGCTTGAAGCGAGAAGCCAAGCGGCAAATCCCTTGATGGTGGTAGCTGTTCACCATCAACGTCCTTCGCCCGTACCACTGCGCCAGTGGAGTCCCTGGGACGATGGTCACGCGGTGCCGGTAGCTGTCGTAATGGTCGTAATCTATGTGCTTCAGGCCGGACTTCTTCTCCTCTTGGACATCGCCGTAGAGGGAACCTCCGCAGACAGCGTTGAGCAGTTCCGAGCCGCGGCAAAAGCCCAAGTAGGGGATCTTGTAACGCAGAACATGGCGGAGCAGCCGAATCTCAATTTCATCCTTCAAGCGATGCGTTTCCTCGAGGTACTGGAAGTTGGCCTTTCGGGCTTGGTAGCGATTTGGTTCGATGTCCGGCCCCTCCACCAGCAGAAGACCCTCCATCCTCTCCATGTAATACGGCAGGCACGCCAGCGTGCCTTCGACGACCGGGACCATCACGGGCAAAATCCCCAAACGGATGAGTAATCGGAGGTGGTATTCGCCCAGAAAATCGACGTATTTGTTCTTGCGAACAATCCGGCGAGTGACGGCGAGAACAACGGGAAGGCGCTTCATCGCGTTAGCGTCCGGAGCGCTTGCACGAGCCGAACGTCTTTTTCGCGCCCCTGCGAAGCGACGCGGATGTGGCAGTTGTCCATGCCTACTTTGTTCGAGCAGTCCCGCACATACATGCGATGGTCTCGAAGCAGAAGTCCCTGGAGTTCGGCAGCCGTCATGCCGGTCTTGATTTTCAGGAGCACGAAATTCGCGCCGGTGGGGTACACAGCGAGCCCGGGAATCGTTTTCAACTCATCATGTAGCCAGCGGACATCGCCGATCAGACGCTTGCGCGCTTCATGGTACGCGGCGTCGGTGGGCGGCAAAAGAGACAGAAAATACTGCGCCACGGTGTTCACGTTCCAGGTCGGAATGAACCGGCGCAGGCGATTCAGAAGATACGGATTCCCGCTGTAGCAATACCCCAGCCGCAGACCCGGCACGCCGCAATGTTTGCTCATGCTGCGCACGATCAGCAGATTCGTGAACTGGTCCGCGATGGGCAGCAGGCTCGGGATGGGGTCGCCCGCAAAATCAATGAACGATTCATCGACGATGACCAACTCCAAATCCTTCGCCCGGTGCAGAAAATCCACCATCTCTTCCAGGGGGATGAGCTGGCCGGTCGGATTGCCCGGGTTGATGACCAGGAGTGATTTGAGACTGCGCTGGTGTACCCAGGAGAGATAGTTCCCCAGGTGAAGCTCGTAGCCCTGCTCCGGCTGCAAGGCATAGAGTTCGGCGTCGCGCTGGTCTTTGAGCTTCTCGATGTACTCCCCGAAGGTCGGGACCGGCACCGCGAACCGGTCGATCAGGATCTCGTTGATCAGCACAATCAGTTCCGTGGCCCCGTTGCCGATGATCAGGTTCTCGGGGTTCACGTGCAGGACGTCCGCCAGGTTCTTCTGACTCACCAGTGGGCTGCTGGAGGGGTAGGACTTGATCAGGTTGGGAAGGTGTTCCTGCAGGTTCCGCAGCATTTCAGGGGTGGGGTAGTATGGGTTGGCAATGAAGCAGAAGTCGATGATGCCCTTCGCCTCTTCGTAGCCCACCAGTTCAGCGAGCGAGGGAGAGTGCGAGGTCTCGTAGAAGAGATGGCTCCTCGCCTCCGTTGGCGGAACCGGAAGAATCACGTTTGCCATGATGCCTTTCCTGAGGCCCCCGCTGTCGCTCAGCAGCGCTTATAAGCTGTCTCTCTTAACTCGTCTCTCGTCAAGAGGCTGATTGCTGCTTTCTGTCGATTAGGGTACACCAAACCTGGGGACTTGGTTTCCACTAAAACCCCTCAAAACCGGTTCGGCTCGCCTTTCGGGGTACCCGGAACCTTTAGGAAACGCCTGCTGTCAACTCCGCGGGGCACCCGGGATCTCTCGCCGCCCTTCGGGTTGAGGCTTTGCTTCCCCCGATGCTATGCTGCTTTGCATGGCGGACCCTGCCAGTCTTCCGCCCGATTCCACTGGGGCGAACGGTTCTTCCCAGGCCAGCGAGCAGCCGCGAGAACAGTCGAGGCGCCAGCTAGAGGCTCTTCTCGAGGTGTCGGAATCGATTGCTCAGCATCGCGACCTGGGCGCTCTCTTTCACGACCTCGCCGAACGCCTCCACGGCATTGTCGAATTCGATTACCTGAATCTGCTGCTGTTCGACCCCGCACGCAACGTCATGCGTCTCCACATCCTCGAGTCCTCTCGGCCCAGCTCCTTCGCGATCGGCCATGAATTGCCTGTCGGCGAAACCCCGTCGGGTTGGGTCGTGGAAACACAGAAGCCGTTCATCGTCCATAACATTCACGAGGAGCCGCGCTTCCCAGCCTTTCTCGCCCGCATGAAGCAGGAGCACGTCCGCTCCCTCGTTATCCTCCCCCTCACCACCGCCCAGCGGCGCCTCGGCGCCATGGGCTTCGGACGGGTCCGCCTGCACCGGTACTCGGGCGATGAAATCCAGTTCATGCAGCGCGTGGCCAGCCAGGTTGCCGTCGCCGTGGACAATTCGCTCAATCTTGCCCGCGTCGAGTCCTTGCAGAAACAGTCCGCGCGGGAGCGCGACCGGCTGCAGGTTTTGCTGGACACAAATAATGCTTTGGTTTCGAACCTCGCCGTGGACGAGCTTTTTCACGCCATTGTTTCGGCACTGGTTCGTTTTATGCACCACGACTACACGAGCCTGGCCCTCTATGACCCCGCCAGCCAGCTCATGCGTATTCGGGCCCTCGATTTCCCGCCCGGCCGAGGCCTCATCCGCGAAGAAATGGCGGTGCCGCTTGACGCCTCGCCGGCAGGCCGAGCCTTCACCACCGGAGAACCCTACTTGGGGGGGCGGACAGACCTCGAAAAATTCAAGACCGACTTGGTTCGCTTGCTTCTTGAGGAAGGAGTCCAAACAGTCTGCTGCGTGCCCCTGGTCGCTCTCGGCCGTGCCATCGGGACGCTCAATGTTGCCAGCCGCCGCGAAAATGCCTTCCGGCCCGAAGATGTCGAGCTCCTCCTGCAGGTCGCCGCGCAAGTGGCCATTGCCGTACAGAATGCCCTGGCCTTCAAGGAGATTGACGCGCTCAAAAACAAGCTCGCCGAAGAGAAGCTCTACCTGGAAGAAGAGATTCGTAGCGAGCTCAATTTCGAGGATATCATCGGGGAGAGTCCGGCTCTCCGAAAGGCCCTCTCCCAAGTCGAGACCGTCGCGGGCGCGAGCAGCACCGTAATGATCCTCGGCGAGACCGGCACAGGCAAGGAACTCATCGCCCGAGCCATCCATAATCTCAGCCCGCGGCGCGAGCGCACCTTCGTCAAAATCAACTGCGCCGCCATCCCCTCCGGTTTGCTTGAATCCGAGCTCTTCGGCCATGAGCGCGGCGCTTTCACCGGAGCCATCACGCAGAAGATCGGACGGTTCGAGCTGGCTGACAAGGGCACCCTTTTCCTCGACGAGGTCGCGGACATCCCGCTGGAACTTCAGCCCAAGCTCCTGCGGGTTCTGCAAGAGCAGGAATTCGAGCGCCTGGGCAGCACGCGCACCATTCACGTGGATGTCCGCGTCGTCGCTGCGACGAACCGCGACCTGGCTCCTCTCGTCGCCGAGCGCGCCTTCCGCAACGACCTCTATTATCGCCTCAACGTCTTTCCCATTCACGTTCCGGCACTGCGCGAGCGCCCCGGCGACATCCCGCTCTTGGTGCGCTATTTTGTCCAGAAATTCAGCCGCCGCCTGAACAAGCCGATTCAGTACATTCCCGTGGAGGCCATGGACGCTCTCGCGGCCTACTCTTGGCCGGGAAACGTGCGCGAACTGGAAAACCTCATCGAGCGCGCGGTCCTGCTCTCCTCCGGCAGCGAGCTCCGTGTACCGCTTGGCGAACTCAAGGCTGCTGGCCCGGTTGCATCGACCCCCGTTAGTGCCGCTCTTTCCGACGCGCCTATTCCCACACTGGCCGAGGCTGAACGCCAGCACATCCTGCGGGCGCTTCGCCAGACGCACTGGGTGATTGGTGGGCCACGAGGGGCCGCGGCGATTCTCGGTATGAAGCGCACCACGCTACAGGCCCGTATGCGCAAACTGGCCATTCGGCGACAAGCCTGAGCTTATTAAAGACCATTAATGGGCTCGCAGGATGGACCATTCCTGGGCATATGCCCATATATGGTCTGCACGTGGCTTTTATGTATCTCTTCAAATTCGTGTAACTTACTTTATTTCTTTCAGTTACAGAGTGTATTGATATCCGGCAAATTGGCACGACACCTGCACTGATAGAGTGCGTCTCATTCTACAGGTGCAAGGCATGTTGCGCATCACCACTGAACAGAAGAGGGGACGGACGACGCTTACTGTCGAGGGCCGCCTTGCGGGGGCCTGGGTTCAAGCGCTCGACGATTGCTGGCGCCGCCTGAGTGCCTCAGCGCCTGCCGATAAGTTTCAGGTCAACCTTTGTGGCGTCAGTTTTATCGACCACGCGGGAAAGCTTCTCCTCACCGAGATTCACCGGCAGGGTGGGCATCTCGTCGCCAACGGCTGCCTGAATCAGGCCGTGATTGATGAGATTATCGCGGCGGCCGAATCCGAAAAGCATCTGCGAAGAGAGCCGCGCGAGAAGAATCCACCCATTATCTTCTGGCTCTTTGTTGCCGGCCTCGTACTTTCGCCGGCTGTGCTCCGCGCGCAGGACGCGGCTGCGCCTGCGGCGATTCGCCTCACGCTTGATCGCGCTGTGGCTTTGGCCCTCAAGCAGAACCCGCAAGCGCAGATCGCTGTTCTCACCGCCGCCCAGAGCGAACAGGACCGTGCGGTCGCGCGCGCCGCTTTACTGCCGCAAGCCGAGCTGCGGGTGGCCGATGATGTTGTGCGCTTCAA
>JBEKUY010000001.1:0-719032 GCA_049514555.1 Candidatus Acidiferrales bacterium | reverse complement strand
GCTGTTCGGCGTCGATGCCTACGATGCGACGACCTACATGGCCGGCTGTCAGGCCATGAAGGTCATGGCGCAGATGATGGGCGACGAGCCGGCGCGGAGGCAGTACGAGGTGGCCTTCGCGACCGCAGCCGCGGTCTTTGAGAAGTTGTGGCGCGAGAAGAAGAATCGCAAGGGCACCAAGCTGCAGTACTACGTAACCTGCTACGACACGAAGACCAAGAAGATGAACACGGATGTCTGGACGAATCAGCTCGATGCCTTGTGGGCGTTGATCGCCATGGGCGAAGAGCCATTCATTCCTGCGGAGAGGGCCAGGCAAATCCTCAAGACGATCTACAAGACGAACCGAACCACGATGGGCTGGGCCATGACTCGGACGGAGAATGCCGAGGCGGTCGAATCGGAACAGGGCCAGGACGTCTATACGACATCCAACTATGTGTTCGCTCAACTGCTCGACTACTACGGCCTCGTAAAGGAGAGCAAGGAAGTCTACAAGGCCATGGACCGGGTCATCTTCGAGCACGGCAACTCCCTGATCAGCCCGGACAACCTCAGGGCCGAGCTGGAAAAGGAACGGGGAGAAGCCACCAAGGGTCCGCACTATATCGTTGCGGCCTATCCCAGGCCAGGCGCAGTATTGACGCACTTGGTCATGCAGTTCATCAAAGAGCTTCAAGAGCGAACCGGAGCCACCAAAGTAGACTCCCCACAACTGCGCTCTTTCGTGACCGCGATGTTTGGGAACTGACTCGGGTCGCCGGGAGCGTTCCCCAGGAGGCTAGGCGGGTCCGGGGTTTGTTTGACACGTCCAGAAGCCGCGGAGTAAAATCCGCGTTTTGTGTTGGGCGCGTGTTTTCGGCCTATCACCGAACTATCAGGAGAAATGATGCCAAATGGACTGTATGCCGGTCTAGATGTCTCCACCCAGGGCTGCAAGCTGGTCGTCATCGACCTGGCCCAGAAGAAGGTCGTGTGGGTGGACGCGGTCAACTACGATTCCGATCTACCGCAGTACGGCACGCGCGGAGGTGTCGCGCAGGGTCTGGAGACAGGCGCGTCCGAATCCGATCCACAGATGTGGCTGGACGCGATCCATCGGCTCTTTGGCAAGCTGCCGCAGTCCGGATTGGCGGTCAAGGACATTCGCTGCATCTCGGTCTCAGGTCAGCAGCATGGCCTGGTGTCGCTGGACGCTTCCGGAAAGCTGTCTCGCTCGCGGAGCAAGCTGTGGAACGACTTCTCCACGCTCGAGGAGTGCCGCATCCTGACCGAGAAGGTCGGCGGGCTCGAGGCCATGATCGCTGAGGTCGGCAACTCTCAGCGCACGGGCTACACAGCGCCCAAGATCTTCCACATGCTGCGCCACGAGCGCGCGGCCTACGACCGTACGGCCACGTTCTTCCTGGTCCACAACTACGTGAACTGGTACTTGACGGGTGGACCTCAAGGCGGCGTAGCCGTGATGGAGCCGGGCGACACCTCCGGCACGGCGCTCTGGCATCCGGGCAAGAGGGCTTGGTCCAAGAAGGTCATCGACGCCATCGATCCGGGACTGGCCAAGAAGCTGCCACCTGTGAAGCCGTCCGAGGCCAGTATCGGTCGTTTGAGCGCCGAGCTAGCGTCAAAGTACGGATTCTCGCCGGACTGCAAGATCGACGCTGGCACTGGCGACAACATGTACGGCGCGGTGGGCACGGGCAACGTCAAGCCCGGCATCGTGACGATCAGCTTGGGAACCAGCGGCACCGCCTACACCTACATGAAGAAGGCGTTCATCGATCCGACGGGCGAGATCGCCGCCTTCTGCGACAGCACCGGTGGCTATCTGCCGCTGCTGTGCGTGTCGAACCTGGCCAACGGCTACAACGACATCGTCGACCTCCACAAGCTCACCCACGAGCAGTTCGACAACGAGATCCTCAAGAAGACGCCGGTCGGCAACCGTGGTCGCGTACTCATCCCGTGGTACTCGGGTGAGCGTACGCCGGACGTGCCCCAGGCCGCGCCGCTGTATTTCGGCTTTGGCCTGGGCGACTTCACCGTCGAGGTCTTGTCGCGTGCCGTGCTCGAAGGTCACGTCCTGAACATGTACGACGGCTTCACGCGCATGGACGTGGAAGCGACGGAGATCCGGCTCACCGGCGGGCTCTCGAAGTCGGATCCCTGGTGCCAGACCATCGCGGACGTGTTCAACACAGAGGTCGTGCCGGTCAAGGGCGAGGGCGCCGCGCTGGGTGCTGCGCTGCACGCTGCCTGGGTGTGGCTCAACGAGTCCGGAACCAAGACGCAGCTCGAGGACCTGTGCTCCTCGTTCGTCGTCTTGGAGGACAAACGGCGCGCGAGGCCGGTGCCCGCCAACGTAGCGATCTACGGCGTCCAGAAGCGACTCTTCCATGCGCTCTCGGCACGGGTGCGTGGTGTGGCCGGGGACGACCCGTTTGCGCTCCGGAGCCAGCTCGCGAGCATGTAGACGCCACCATCACTGCTTTCGGAAGGCTCGGCGTCAAAGATAATGATCACGGAACTCGACGTAGACGTGCTGCCTCCGGCCGCGCCAGACCAGGGTGCGGACATCACACTCAATGTCGAGTTACAGGCCAAGTTGAACTCCTACGCCAACGGTTTGCCGGGCGCGGTCCAAGATGCACTGGCCAAGCGTTACGCGGACCTCTTCGGAGTCTTCCTCAAGCATCGCGGCATCCTCACTCGCGTGACCTTCTGGGGCGTGACGGATGGGGATTCCTGGCGAAACAACTGGCCCGTCAAAGGACGAACAAGCTATCCACTCTTGTTCGATCGCAATTATCAGCCCAAGCCTGCGTTCGACGCCGTGATTCGTGCCGCAGCTCCGGACGGCAAGTGAAGTGATTCTGTAAGTTCGCGGCTGCCAGCCGCCTAAGCGCATCTCATCGCTACACCAATTCTGTCCCCTTCGGCATCGAATGGGGCGGGAGGGATCGTATGCGAGCTGCCGTCGTTCCTGCTGTCAACAGTTCGTGGGAGGTACGGGAAGTTCCACAGCCCCAGCTAGAGCCCAATCAGATTCTCGTCAAGATGTACGCGAGCGGTGTTTGTTACACCGACGTGCACGAAACCCTCGGCCATCTTCCTGGTTCATTTCCGCGAATTCTAGGCCATGAGCCCGTCGGCGAGGTCGTCGCAGTAGGACCGGGCATCACGTCCCGCAAAGTCGGCGACCGCGTTGGAGTCGGCTGGTTCCAAACGACCTGCGGAGGCTGCGAATGGTGCGCCCGTGGCCGCGAGAACTTCTGCGCCAACCACAAGGCCACCGGGATCCACCTGCAGGGTGGACATGCCGAATTCATGCCCATGTTCGCCGATGCGACCACGCTTCTGCCGGAGGCAGTCTCTTACGAGCAGGCTGCGCCGATTTTCTGCGCGGGCTATACGGTTTGGAGCGGCCTGCGCTGGGCCGACCCACATCCGCACGAGAGAGTCGCCGTCCTGGGCATCGGCGGCCTCGGACATCTGGCCGTACAGTACGCCAAGGCTGCGGGTTTCGAGACGATCGCCATTTCGCATTCACCCGATAAAGACAAACTTATCCGCGAGCTCGGCGCCGACGAAATCGTCCGCGACGGCAAGGGTCTGGCGGCGGCGGGCGGCGCGGACATTATCCTCAGCACAACCAATTCCTCCAAAGCCATGGCCGAGAGCATCCAAGGGTTGCGGCCTGACGGCAGGTTCGTCGCGATGGGCGCTGATGCCGATCCGATTCCCGTACCGCTCATGGATCTCATCGGCAAGCGCATCCGGGTTATCGGCAGCACGCAGAATGGCCGTGAATACCTCTACGAGGCGCTCGATTTCGTGGCCAAGGGAAAGGTGAGAGTGATCGCGGAAACTTATCCGCTCGCCGATGCCCGCAAAGCCTACGAGCGCGTCGCCGAGGGGAAAGCGCGCTTCCGGGCCGTGCTGACGATGTGAGCAAGCGCTCGCGTTGCGACGCTTCCGCGCATCGCGTGCTAGAGTTAAGGCGATGCGCACAGAGATAGAGACAGCGGTCCAGCTCCTGCGTGGCCAAGACCCCAAGGCGCTGGACCAGGCGCTGGCGCTCCTGCAAGACACGGTCTTCTCCTTCAGCATGAAAGTTTGCGGCCGGCGCGAAGACGCCGAAGATACCATGCAGGAAGTGCTGATGAAGTCCCTACGCTTCCTGCCGCAGTTTGAGAGTTCGAAGGCGCTGGCCGTGTGGCTCTATAAGGTGGCGCGGAGCCGCTGCCTAATGAGCCGCCGCAGGAGCAAGTTCGCCCCCAGAGAAAACCTCTCGTTGGAGAATCTGATGCCGGAGCGCAGCGAACTCGCCGCTCTCTCGGGCGGCCGAGGCAGCACGCCGGAAGCCAGCGCGATGCGCGGCGAGGACGCCAGGCGGTTGCAGGAAGTCGTGCGCAAGCTGCCTCCGGAGTACCGGCTCATCCTCGTTCTCCACGACATGGAGGAGCTCTCCGACAAGGAGATCGCGCAGATCACGCATCTGCGGCCCGGAACCGTGCGTGTACGACTGCACCGCGCGCGGCTCTTCGTGCGCAAGGAGCTGGCCAGACGTGACGGCCACGGACGGCGCTGGCCCCTCCGGATTGCGGCGCCGCCGAAGAAAACGCCGGAGCATCGTCCCGGGCGGTGCAAAGCGATGTTCGCCGAACTCTCGGACTATCTCGATGATGCGCTGGACGACTCCCTGTGCGAGCAGCTCGAGAAGCATCTGGATGGCTGCCAATCCTGCCAGGCGTTTCTATCGAGCCTCGAAGAGACGGTGCGGCGTTGCCGGCAAACCCGCGGCGCCCGCCCGGATCCGCGGAAGGCGGCCAAAGTGCGCGAAGCGCTTCTGCCGGAGCTTCAGAAGGCGGTCGCCGGGCGCGCATGACGGGCCGAGCCCTGGCCTGGATTTCAGATGGGGCGGCTGCTTTTTTCCTTGTCACCCCTCATTTTTCCTGTAACAAGTGTGGTGCTTTCTGCATTTGTTCGTGTGATTCAAGACGCCGGAAGTTGAAGGGGGCAGCATGATCTCAGCGCAAGTCACTCTCACGCAACCACTTAGGGATGGGCGGCAGTTTGTCGGCCAAAGCGGCAGCGGACACCACCTGGTGCTCGACGACGCCGCCGGGGCGACCGGCCCGAAGCCGATTGAACTGGTGGCGGTGGCGCTTGCAGGCTGCACGGCCTTCGACGTCATTACCGTCCTGCGGCAGAAGTACCACCAGAAGGTCACCGGGTATGAAGTGCACGTGGAGGCCGACCAAGCTGAACGCCCGCCGCAGGTTTTTGCCGCTGTGCGCATCCGCCACGTCGTCACCGGCTTTGGGATCGATCCCGCCGCGGTCGAGCAAGCCATTCGGTTGTCGGAAGAGAAATACTGCTCGGTGGGAGCCATGGTCAAGCAGACGGCCAGTTTCACCACGACCCACGAAATCCTCGAAGAGAAAAGAGAATCGTTGAAGTCGTAGGCCATCGCAACAATTCAGAAGACAAAGGGATACCGAATGCGGCCACTTGCACCGCACAGTATTCGCGCAGTTCACAGCGTCTTGACGCGGGCGAAAGGACACCGCACCTCGGCTGAACCGGAGCGCCACGCCGCTGTGAAGTGACGAGGGAGAAGTTACGGAGATAGCGTTCGACTTCACGGGCTTGAGGCCGCAGCCTCGCATCTGTCCGTGGTAAACTTCGCGGCAAGCGAACGAGTGTGCGGTCAGTTGATGCCCTGAAGGGTGAGAATCATGTCTCAGAGAGTCTGTCCGGTCTGGATTGGGTACCTTCTCGCCAGCCCGATCAGAAAGCTGCTTCAAAATCCTCGCGCGATCCTGGCCCCCTACGTCAAGGGAGGCATGACCGTGCTGGATTTTGGGTGCGCGATGGGGTTTTTCAGCATTCCTCTTGCCCACATGGTTGGAGCAGGGGGAAAAGTCATCTGTGTTGATATGCAGGAGAAGATGCTGCGGGGCCTCGAAAGACGCGCCCGAAAAGCGGGAGTATCCGATCGCGTCGAAGCCCGGCTGTGCGATCAGCATTCGCTCGGCCTGGAGGAATTTGCCGGGAAGATTGCTTTTGCCCTGGCATTTGCTGTTGTCCACGAGGTGCCGGACCACCCCCGGCTCTTTGGCGAGCTTGCTGCCGTGCTCGTACCGGAAGGGCGGCTCCTGGTGGCAGAACCGCGGGGGCACGTTACGGAAGAGGACTTCAGCAAGACTCTCTCGATTGCACAGCAGCAAGGGTTCGCCGTTGTCGAGAAACCCCAGATCCGAGGGAGTTGGGCCGCGCTGCAGAAGAAGGCAAAGTGAGCGATTCAGGGTTTCGGCGCCGGCGCGGGGAAACGTTTTTGGAGCCAGGCGCGGGCCTCCGCGGGGTCATAGTAGAAGGGGCCCATGCCGCCGCGGTAGGCGATGAATCCTTTCTCGTCGATGACATAGATCCGTTCCGGCCAAGCCGAGTAGGTCAAGTCCGCGAGGTTTCGCATGTCGTCCACGGCCAGCGGGAGAGTGAAATGGGAACGCTTGATGAAATCGTCGGCGATGGCCACGCGCTGCGCTAGGGTCTTCGGCTGCGGATAGCAGATGTCCTCTTTGACGTTTGACTTCATTTGCCACTCGTCCTGCGGGTGCGCCTCGCGGATGTAGACCTGCAAGAAATCAGCGCGGTCCTTATAGTCGTCGTAGATTTTGATGAGGTCGCCAGCCTGGCGACGAAAGGGCGGTCAAGTGTAGCTGCCGAAGATGAGGACGAGCGGACGGGCGCCCACTCGTTCGCGCAGATGAAAGGTAGTTCTGCCATCGAGGGCGGTGAGCTGCACATCCGGGGCGTCGTTGCCGACGCGCAACGCGCCGCGGTGCATGTGGGGCAGGGCATAGCGCACCAGGCCGTAAGCGCTGCGCGGCCCGCTGGCCAAAACGCTCAAGCCAATGAGGATGACAACAAGGAATCCGACGGCGCACCAGGCCGCCCACACCCAGCGTTTCCTCTGCCGCATGGCCCGCTTCCCCCGACGCAATTGTACATCGCTGGAGGCGTGCGCAGAAATTTCCGGATGTGCTGTGGAATATCCCGGAGGCGCAAAAGCCCGGCGGCGTTATCGAATCAGTGTTCCCAAGAATGGGTCGCGGCGTAGGGCCACCGATAGAATGGGAAGGGCGGCCTGAGAGGTCCCGACGAATCGAGACAGGCCGCCCTTGGCCAATTGCTTTAGCGGAGTGGTTAGAAACGCAAGACAATCCCAGCGGAGATGCGTGCGTTCTTGTTTTCGGAGCCGCCTGAGGCGTGCAACATGATCCAGTCACCCTGGATCACGCGAACCCCGAGGTGCCTCGAAACGTTCACATCCAGGCCGCCTCCGAGCTGCAGGGCAAACCCGTTCCCTGATATAGGCGCGCCTTCGAAGTTTGCCGTGGCACGAAACCCGCCAAACAGCGCATGCACAAATGGGCTGAACGTCTTGTTTCTGCCGGACGAAATAACCGGCCCAAAGGTATACGTGTAAACATGCAGGCTGTCAGCCCCTACGCTCTTGTAGGTGCCACTAAAGTCCCCGGTTAGCCCAAACCACCGATTGAGGTTACCCGTGACCGCCGCGTTCCAGCCGTTCATATTGATGCCGTCAGTGCCGCCCAGACGCGTGAATTGGTAGCCGCCAAAAACCTCGGCTTTTGGAGCGTCCTGGGCCATGACCGGCAGCGAAAGCAGGCTCAGAACCAGAACCACTAGCAGCAACTTCCCCATGAGAACACCGCCCTCAGCTAGCTTATGCATCGTTGCGCTCCTTGGATGAAGCTGATTTGTCGAGACTTCCTGTCCCACACGATTCTTCCGCCGGCGCTTCGAATCACTCCGAAGAACCCAGATGCGCGCGGCGACGACCAAGTGGGAGGCAAGGGAGTTCTATAAGTACCATAACTTGCATGAATGGCATCCACAATAGACTAGGATGCGGGCGATGTCTTATCAGGTAGCAAGCCAAGTGTCCTGCGCTTGTACCAAACGGCAGGGAGCAGGCGGAAGCGCGCGTGCCGTCCATCCAATGTGACCTCTTTCCGAGGCCGCTAATGCGCGCCGGGGGATTGCGCGTGCGACTTTTGCTTGCGGTTTTTGAAGTAAGCCGCCGCCTGAGCCTTCATCATTTCTGCGAACGCGGGGAGTTTTTCGGGGTGGCGGGCCATGTCCACAAACGTGAAGCGCATGTCCATGCCAGGTACCGTGGAAATGAAGTCGCGTTGTGCAGAGAAGAGGGGAGGTCCGCCGGGGGCGCCGGGCGCGGGAATAGGCGCAGGGAGATGAATGGCATACATGCTGCCGCCAGCCAGCGCTTCATGCGAGTATTGCATCAGCCAGGAACAATTGTGGGCATCGAGAATCATGTTGGCTGAAACGGCCACCCATTGGCCGTCATCTGCAAGCATGGGTCTCTGGCAATTCCACAACTGGGCTTGGAGCACAATCTCCGCGGGATCGGTCATTCCGTAGGAATCCACCTTGATTTGCTGCAAGCCGTGCTGCTCGACGAAGCGCTGGACTTCGGGAAGCGCGTGATTCCAATCCACGTTGGAATCGCTTGCAAGAAAGTATGCGGGGCGACCCAATCCGAGCGGGTTGAAGTAGGGGAAGTAATAGGGATAGGCGCGCACGACGGTAACGACGCAACTCGCGGCGAGCAGGGCCGCCAAAGCGGCCAAAGAGCGTCCGGCCAACCGAGAGGACTCCCGTAGGTGGGCCAAGATACGAGGCAAGGGAGCGAGGAGGAGGATCAACAAAACGATTGGAATGCTGAAGTGCCGGATGCTGATGGCCAGGCGGCTCGTGAGGCAAAGGACAGTGAAGAGAAGCAGAGAGACCCAGAGAACGCGCCAGTGAAGGCCGAGACTCTGAGGGATCACTGTCGAGGCGGGCGATGAAGCACACTTCTTCCACAGCAAAACCAGGATGAGCGCCAGCACGAGCAGGCCGAGAAATCCCAAGGGAGATTTCAGCGCAAAGACCACGGGATAGAAATACCAAGTGCCATGAGGCAGAGGGTGGCCGAGAAGGAAGGTGGGACGGCTCAGAGTGAACACGACGACGAGCATGCCGCGGAGATAAAGCCAGGGCGGCATGAGAAGGCGGCGGAGAGGCACGGCCGCGGGGCCGTGACCAAGGAGGTAGAGGACGTCGGTAGTCTGGCGAATGGAGAAAACGAAATAGAAGGCGTAGACGAAAATGGCGGCCCAGAGAACGCCTTTCCAGGTGGCGCGCCAGCGAAGTCGTCGCCACGCGCGGTCGTCGGGCTTGGCAGCGGGCTGGCCGGGGACGGGGCGCCAGCGCGTGCTCAGAGCGAAGGCGATGAAGGCGAAGAACAAAGTGCCCGCGGTGAACTTGGAAAGAAGCGCCGCCGCGAAACACAAGGCAAAAAGGAAGATGTTCTTGCGGCTGGGCTCCTGCCAGAGGTTGGCGAACGTCCAGAGGGTGAGCAGAGTGAAGAGCGTGATAGCGATGTCCGTGTGCACGAGGGGGCCGAACACGAGAAACGTTGGAGTGCTGACGTAGACGGCGAGGCAGAGCAGGCCGGCCCAATCGCCTCCCAGGCGACGAGCGTAGGCGAAGATCATCCAGCCCAGCGCCAGGGTGAGGAGCAGCATGGGCAGCCGAGCCCACGCCAACGTGGGGGCCGGTTTGTTCCACTGATTCAGGACCGCATCACCGAAGAAGAATTGGCCCATGAAGGCAGGAATGAAATCGCGGCTAACCGTCCACGTTGTGCTGGAATAGTCGGCGTGGGTTCCACGCAAGACGAGGGGAATCGCCGCGAGAATCTTGGGCAACGGCGGATGTTCTTCATTGAGGCGCAACTCGAACTTTTGGAGGTAGCTCAGGCCGGCGCCGACGTGAGCTACCTCATCAATGGTGACGGATTCGCGCAAGGCCGCGCCGCCGGCCAGCACCGCCATAAGCGCCAGCAAGAATCCAGCGAGGATCGAAAAGAGCACGCGATGAGTTTCTTGGGCCGGATTGTTCCGGCCGGATGGTGGCAGATTCATAGGCCCCGGGTTTCTCCTCTGAGTCGTGTGAGTTTACCTGGTTCGAGCGCACTATCAGCTGTCAATAGTATTCAATACGCGGTGGGCGACCAGAATGTTTCCCCCAGTGTGGCCGACGTCACGCGCGGGCGCGGCTGATCAGATCGCGCCACTTGCCCTGAGCCTTGAGGATGATTTCGATGGCCTCACGGACGGCGCCTTCGCCGCCTCGCGCCCGCGCCACGTAGTGTGCCGCCCGCTTCACCTCGGGCACGGCGTCCGCCACCGCCACGGCGAAGCCGACGCGCTGTATCACCGGCAAGTCCGGAAGGTCGTCGCCGACAAAGGCCACGGCCCGATCATCAACGGCGGCGCGCCGCAGAATCTCTTCGTACGGCGGGAGCTTCACAGGTTGCTTTTGATATACAAATTCCAGACCCGTCTCCCTTGCGCGCACGGTCAAGGCAGCGCTCTCGCGCCCGGTGATCACGCCGGTGCGAAGGCCCGCCATCCGCGCCAGCATGAGACCGGCGCCGTCATGGGGGCTAAAAACTTTGAGTTCGAGCGCCGTGCCGTCCGGCTGAGAAAGCAGGCAGACGCCGCGGGAGAGCGTTCCGTCGACGTCCATGAGCAACACCTGAATCTGCTTCGCCCGCTTCAAAACGTTTGCTGACAGCCTGCCAGAAATGGGGCTCAAATGGTTCTCCTGTACTGGTGATACGGCACAATCCCCGCTTGGGCGGGAAACACTCGCCCTAGAACAACTCCAACTGCCACAGGTCGTGCAGGTGGACGACGCCCAGTACGCGCCGCTCGCCGTCAACCACGACGACTGAGGTGATTTTGCGCTTTTCCATAAGGTTTAGCGCCACACTGGCCAGCTCGCGCGGCCCAATCGTCTGTGGATTGCTCGTCATGCATTCGCCCGCGGCCAATTCGAGCGCGGCACCCTTGTGTTTCTCCATGAGCCGGCGCAGATCGCCGTCCGTGAGTACGCCGCCGAGGCGGCCCTTCTCGTCCACCACAGTCGTCATGCCGAGGCCCTTGCGGCTCATCTCATAGATCACGTCGGGCATGCGGGTCCCGGGTTGAACGCGGGGCAAAGCGTCGCCCGAGTGCATCAGGTTCTCGACCCGGAGCAGCTTTCTTCCCAGGCGGCCCGCGGGATGCAGGGCGGCGAAATCGCTTTGGTCGAAGCCGCGCCGCTCGAGCAAGGCCACGGCAAGAGCGTCGCCTACGGCCATGGCTACCGTTGTGCTCGCCGTTGGCGCGAGATTCAGCGAGCAGGCCTCTTCCTTCACGCTGACGTCCAGCACAACATCGCTTGCCTCCGCCAAAGTCGAGCGAGGTTTCCCGGTCATCGTGACCATGGGGATCTCGAGCCGCTTCACCGCTTCGAGCAGAGCGACGATTTCTTCGGTCTCGCCGCCGTAGGAGACGGCGAGAAGCGCGTCGTGGCGCATCAGCATGCCGAGGTCGCCGTGGAGCGCCTCGGCCGGGTGCAAGAAAAGGGAAGGAGTGCCGGTGCTTGAAAGCGTGGCGGATATCTTCCGCCCGATCAGGCCGGACTTGCCCAGTCCGGTCACCACAACGCGCCCGGTGCAGGCGAAGAAAAGGTCGACCGCTTTGGTGAACCGCTCATCGAGGCGCGCGAGGACGTCCTCGATCGCTTGGGCTTCGATGCGCAGGACGCGACGCGCGGCGTCGAGACTCACGACGCCCCCCAACTCCGCACAAGCTCCGAAAGCTGCTTGAGCTTCGCGAGCAGAGGAGCGAGGTTATCGAGGGTAAGAGCGTTTGCACCGTCAGAGAGCGCCGCCGCCGGATTGTCGTGCACCTCGAGAAAAACGCCGTCCACGCCAGCGGCAACACCGGCCCGCGCCAGTGGTTCGATGAATTCAGGCTGGCCTCCGCTGGCGTGGCCCTGTCCGCCGGGGAGCTGCACCGAATGGGTCACGTCGAAAACGACCGGATAGCCAAGCTTCTGCAGAATCGGGAAGGAGCGCATGTCCACGACCAGGTTTTGATAGCCGAAGGACGCGCCGCGCTCGGTGACGATGATGTTCTCGTTGCC
Organism: Candidatus Acidiferrales bacterium; assembly: GCA_049514555.1. Lineage (GTDB taxonomy): Bacteria > Acidobacteriota > Terriglobia > Acidiferrales > UBA7541 > JBEKUY01. The sequence continues at coordinate 706,957 of JBEKUY010000001.1, read as the reverse complement.
GGTGCTCGCGACTTTCTCGACCGCGTTCTTCATCTCCCAGGGAGAAAGGAACTGAGCTTTCTTCAGATTCACCACGCGTTTGGTCCGTCCTGCGGCGAGAAGCAGATCGGTCTGGCGGGCGAGAAACGCGGGAATTTGCAGAACGTCGCAAACTTCGGCGGCGGGCGCAGCTTGGGCCGGTTCGTGAATGTCGGTGAGGACTGGGAGCTTCAGATCGGCCTTGATCTGCACGAGGATGCGCAATCCCTCCTTCAGTCCCGGACCGCGATAGGAAGCGAGCGAGGAGCGATTGGCCTTGTCGAAAGACGCCTTGAAGATGTAGGGCACGCCGCGATCGGCGGCAATACGGGCGATGTGCTCGGCCATTTGGCGGGCGTGCGATTCGCTTTCGATCACACACGGTCCGGCGATCAGGACAAGGGGCTGAGCGCCGCCGATACGCAGAGGACCTATCGAGATTTCACGCGTTGGCATCCTAAGGATGTCCGATCAGACGCACGAAACTCGGACAACGTAGGGTATGCGCGAAAAGGCCGTTTGGCAATGTCTCAAAGCGATGGGCCATGGCCGGGTTTCGAAAGCAGGCCGGTCATCGCCGTTTTTTGTTTTCGATCTGCGCGACCCGCGCTCTCACCAGTTTCTTAACCAAAGTGGCCGGCAGTGGCCTATCGGTGGGGAAGTGGATAGTCCCTTTGGATAGAGAGAAGCCCTTGAGTTCGTTCTTGAACGTTTCAATTACCGAGGCAGTGGGGAAAAGACTGCAATGGTTCGAAAACGCCGCGAACCACACAAGCACTCCCTTGTACTTGAACGCAGGGATCCGATAGCTGATCGTCTCGACGGCCTCGGCTGGCACAGCGGACCGGATCGCCGCGCGAACCTTGTTCAATGTGCTGCGCGCGGGTTCCGGTAAGCCAGCAAGGTATTCGTCAACGCTTTTCGGAGCGCCGCCATGTTTCGCGGAAGCGCGACGATCGCTGGACTTTGCTTTCTTCATGTTGGCAATGGTACAGGAATCTCCACTTCAGGTCGATGTCCGAACCGTCGCGGAACCGTTCAAAATGAGAAATGGTGCGTCCTTTTCGAGACATTTTCACTGGTGGCACTAGGCAGTAGCCTGAGGAGCGACGCCGGACACGGCCGCTTGGGGCCGCGCGCTCGCGCTGCGGGAGCGGGTCTTTGGCTGCAGGATCGCCGCGCCAATGAAAGCGGCGAGGGTCGAACTTCTACGGGCCGACATGGAATGTCCCTGCCGGACTGACGTTGTCCGAGGAGTTGCCGACGTATACGGTGTAATCGCCATTAGCGACCTTCCAGCCGTTTGTCGCCGTATCCCAATAAGACAATGGATGCGAAGAGTCGTTTGCGTCCACCGTGATGCTCACATGCTGCTGCGCCCCGGATGCTAGCTGCACCTTGCTCCACCCCACCAGGCGTTTCTGCTCGCCCGTGCTGGCCGGCAGACCGAGATAGATCTGCCCGACTTCCGCGCCCGCGACGCTTCCTGTGTTCTTCAAATCGAAGCTCACCTGAAACCCGGTGGCAGGGTTCGAATTCGCCGTGAGTTGCAGTTTGGTGATCGAGAACGTCGTGTAGGAAAGCCCGAAACCGAATGGAAACAGCGGGGTCAGGTGCTGCGCGTCGTACCACTTGTATCCGACATTGGAACCGTCAACCATGCAGCTAACATCAAAAGCCGCGGTCGAAGTGGGCGGATTGGGAATCGGAATCACAGGTCGAGGCAGATCGGCCACGCTCCCGGGAAAAGTGATCGGCAGTTTGCCGGAAGGATTCACGCTCCCGAACAGAATGTTGGCAATAGCCTCGCCACCTTTCTGGCCTGGGTACCAGGCCTCCAAGACGGCGCTGACGCTGGACAGCCAGGGCATCAGCTTGGGGCCGCCATTTTCCATCACCACGATGGTGTGTTCTGGGTTCGCCGCCGCAACTGCCGCCACAAGAGCGTTCTGATCGACAGGAGAATTCGGATAGACGACGTTAGTGAAGTTCAAGTCCTGGAGGTCCATGCCCTCGCTCTCCCACTGGCTCACGAAGACAATGGCCACGCTGGAAGAACCGGCGAGCGTGGCCGCTGCGACAGCGTCCGTGCCGTCGTTGAAGGACACACTGGCGCCAGGCACCTTGGCTTGAATTGCCGCCAGCGGTGAAGAAGGATCATAGATTTCCGATGAGTTGGTACAGGCCGCGCCGCCCGGGGACGGGGTGTAGGGAGGGCACTCCGGTGGGAGGGTGAGCGCCGCTCCGCCGACAGGAAATATCTGCGCCGAGCCTCCTCCCGAGAGCACGCCGACATCGGCATGCGAGCCAATCACCGCGATCGAACTGATGCTCGTCGCGCTGAGAGGCAGTTGTCCTCCCACGTTCTTCAGCAATACAGCACCCTGTTCTTCAATCTCCTGTGCGATTGCAGCGTCCCCGGTCGCATCAATCGGCTGGACCACTGCGGGGTGGTCGAAGACTCCGGCAGCGTACATCGCGCGGAGGATTCGATGCACCATGTTGTCCAAGCGCGAGAGCGGCATATCGCCGTTCTGCACGGCGGTCTTAAGACTCTCAGGGGCCCAAATTCCTCCAAAGAAGTACTGTCCCGGCTGTTCCTGGTCCAAACCGGCCAATGCGGAGGCTACGGAGCTGCGCGTAGCGTACCAGTCGGACAGAACGAAACCCTGGAATCCCCAGTCCCCTTTTAGAACCTCATTCAGGAGGTGACTATTCTCGCAGGAGTAAGTGCCATTCACGAGATTGTAGGCGCACATCACCATTTGCGCCTTGGAATCCTTGAGAGCGATCTCGAAGGCCAGCAGGTCACTCTCCCTTGCGGAACGTTCATCAATCACGGCATTGGCCTGCGTGCGAGCGGTTTCCTGATCGTTCATGGCGAAATGCTTTGGGCCCGCGATCACATACTGGTCCTGGATGGCCTTGAGGTGCGCCGCGGCGATCCGCCCTGCCAGAATGGGATCCTCGCCCTTGGTCTCAAACGTGCGGCCATCGCGCGGCTCTCGGGCCGTGAAATTCACATTCCCTCCGAGGTGCACATTCATGCCAAAGGCGCTCATTTCCCTGCCGATGATCTGGCCGTGTTTGTAAGCCTCATTCAAGTCCCAGGTTGCGGCGCTGGCGATGGAAGACGGAAGCGCAGTCGCCGGCCCCACAGTGCTCGCGTCCGCGTACAAAAGATCCGGAATTCCGAGTCTCGGTACGCCCGGGACCCAGCCGACAGCGTTTCGCGGGCCAAGAGGATTTTGAATCGTGAGATTTCCGTGCACGAGCTGAAGTTTCTCATCCAAGGTCATTTGAGCGAGGAGGAGGTCCGCGCGCTGGTCGGGGTCCGTTGGCGGCGGTGGAGGCGGTGGCGGATTCGAGCCGCCTCCGCCGCCGCAACCTGTAGCCGCGATCAATAGAACGAGAGACAGGATCGACCTGTTCATGGAACGATGTCTAAACATCCTGAGCCCTTCGGTGCCAGGCAAGAGCGTACGGCCCGCAGCTAGGCGCTGGCATGCGGAGCAACGCCCAAGGTCTGTCCCTGCGGGTGCTCGCTGGCGGAGCGGGCGCGGCGCTTCTGCTGTTCGATGGCGGCGCCGACGAACGCGGCAAAGAGCGGGTGTGGCGAGAGGGGCTTGGACTTGAACTCCGGGTGGAATTGACAGCCGAGGAACCAGGGATGATCCGGCGCTTCGATGATTTCCACGTAATGGCCGTCGGGCGATCGCCCAGTGATTTTCAGGCCGGCGCCGACCAGGGCCGGCTCGTAATCGCAATTGAACTCGTAGCGATGGCGGTGGCGCTCGCTGATGTCGAGCTTGCCGTAGGCGCGATGGGCGAAAGATCCCGGTGCAAGCTTGCAGGGCCACGCGCCCAGACGCATGGTGCCACCCATCTCTTCCACGCCGAGCAGCTCGCGCAGTTTATAAATAACGCGCTGGGGCGTCTGCGGATCGAATTCTGTGCTGTCGGCTTGAGCCATGCCCGCGGCATCGCGGGCGTATTCAATCGTGGCGCACTGCATGCCGAGGCAGATGCCGAAGAACGGCACTTTGCTTTCGCGCGCATATTGAATGGCGTAGATCATTCCCTGAATGCCGCGCTTGCCGAAACCGCCCGGCACGAGGATGCCGTCCACGTGACGCAGGTGTTTCGCGGCCGCTTCCACCGAATCAAGCTCTTCGGCGTCGATCCATTCGAGGACCGTGCGGTAGTTGTGGGCGAGGCCGCCGTGCAAGAGGGCTTCACGCAAGCTCTTGTAAGCGTCTTCGAGCTGCACGTATTTTCCCACGATTCCGATGCGAGCTTCGCCCAGTGGGTGGTGGATGCGTTGGAGCAAGTCGAGCCAAGGCGCCATATCCTGGGGCCGCTCCTCGAGCTTGAGCAGATGCAGGATCTGCAGGTCGAGGCCTTCCTTGGCGAACTCGACAGGCACGGCATAAATCGTGTTGACGTCTTGTGCCGAGATGACACGCGATTCGACTACGTTGCAGAAGAGCGCAATCTTGGCCTTGAGTTCCCGGGCGATGCGCCGGTCGCTGCGGCATAGCAGAAGGTCCGGCTGGATGCCGATGCTGAGCAGTTCCTTCACGCTATGCTGGGTGGGCTTGGTCTTGAGTTCTCCGGCGGCGGCGATGAAGGGCACCAGCGTCACATGGACGAAAAGCACATTTTCCGGGCCGAGTTCGAGACGCATCTGGCGGATCGCCTCGAGAAAAGGAAGCGATTCAATGTCGCCGACGGTGCCGCCAATCTCGACAATGACCACGTCCACGCCCTCGGCGACTTTCCGGAAGGCGGCCTTGATCTCGTCGGTCACGTGAGGAATGACCTGGACGGTCTTGCCGAGGTAGTCGCCGCGGCGCTCCTTGGTGAGGATCGATTCGTAGATGCGCCCGGTGGTCCAATTATGGTCGCGGGTGAGCGCGGCGTGAGTGAAGCGCTCGTAGTGGCCCAGGTCCAGGTCGGTTTCCGCACCGTCCTCGGTGACATAAACCTCGCCGTGCTGGAACGGGCTCATCGTACCCGGGTCCACGTTCAGGTACGGATCACATTTTTGGAGGGTGACTCGGTATCCGCGGCTTTCGAGAAGGCAGCCGATGGAGGAGGCGGCGACTCCTTTGCCCAACGATGAAACCACGCCGCCGGTGACAAAGATATATTTCGCCGTCATCCGCGCGGTCTGCGCTCCGAACCACTGCTCGGTTTGCAGAGCGTCTCAAACCTCCGCAGGAGTGAAAGTACAACGTATTATCGGCACAACGTCCGAGTCTGTCAAACTGAGATTTCCACTCTTCCTCATTCCTTCATTCCGGATCCGGCGCGTTCTTTGCGCAACTCTTTCCTGTCCACCGGGTTAAAAACAAGGGATGCCGCGCAGTGGGCGTGGTGGGAGATCCGGCTGATCGCATTCGGCGAATGGCCGTAGCTTTGGGAAACCACCTCCCGTGCCACTGCGTCAAAGAATGCGTAGCTGGTGGGCAGTGCTGAGCGTGTCGCACGGCAGGCGCCTACGCGAGCCAATGAGTGCCCGGCAGCCTGGGGGGGTCGAAATGAACCGAGACAAACACAGCTATATCAGCAGTGTCCTGGTCACCTGCCTCTTCTTGACCTTCTTTCTGGCGCCGACGGCCTTGCAGGCGCAGGAGAAGGCCACGCCGCGCGCTCGGGCATACGTTGTTGCGCAAGAAACCACGATTCGGGGTACCATCCTGAATTTTACCGAAGACTCGGCGACTCCGCCGATTGGCGCTCAATTGACGCTGCAAACGGGGAGCGGCGCACTGAGAGTCCATGTCGGGAATGCTTCGTTCCTCCGTGCGAACCATGTCACTTTCGCGGCCGGAGAGATCGTGACGGTCACCGGCGTCAATGTTCCCCTGCGGGAGGGGAGCATCTTCGCCGCACGCGTGATCCAGAAGGGCAATCAGTCGCTCGCGTTGCGCTCGCCGACGGGTGCACCGCTGTGGTTCGCGGGAGTGCGCCCGCAGGGCGGAGTGAAGAGCCTGGGGCAGGGAGGTCCGCGATGAAGCGCCTGACTTTCTCGATTACCTTGGCCGGCTTGGCTCTGTTCGCTACTTCGTGTGGAGGAGGGGGTTCAAACGTGGGTCCCCCGCCACCACCGCCGATCACCGGCGGGTTCTCCAACGCCAGCTTGAACGGGCATTACGCTTTTTCCATGAGCGGAAACGACAGCAACGGATTTTTCGCCAGGATAGGGAGTATTACCGCGAACGGCCAAGGCCTAATCACTGAGGGAGTCGAGGACATAAACGATTCCGTAGGCGTCGCGAGGATCATATTCACCGGCGGGACCTATTCCATCGGCGGCGATGGCCGCGGCAGCCTGCAACTTGTGAACAGCACCGGCACGACGCATTACAGCATCAGCTTGGGGTCCACATCGAAGGGATACATCATCGAGACGGATACGTTCGCCACGGCCGGAGGCTCTTTGGCGAAGCAGGACACAACGGCGTTCTTATTCCAAGGCAACGCTTTAGCCCCCGGGATCGCCGGAGGATACGTTTTCGACGTCAGCGGAATTGACAACGGGGGAGTACCCGAATCCATCGTTGGGCGCTTTACGGCTGATGGTGCGGGGAACGTTTCCGGTGGCGTGATGGACGAGAACCTGAGCGGGAGCGTGCCCAGCGGCGCGATGAGATTCGCCTCGGCATCATACGGCGTGGACTCCGTGAACACCGTGGACTTGCCCAGTTTCGGCCGTGGTGTGTTCAACCTCGCGAGCAACACCTTCGTGTTCTACATTGTGGATGGCACCCGAGTATTTTTCCTGGGAACAAATGTGCCCGCGGTCCTGAGCGGCGAAGCCGACGCGCAGCAGAGCATGACCTTCGACAACACCTCCTTGATTCAGAATCAGAGTTATGCCTACTCTATCGGCGGGGCCGGTCCCCCCTCCAGCGGCATGTTCGGGCCAATTGCAGCTGCAGGACGCTTTACGGCCGACGGCAGCGGCAATCTCAGAGCGATCACACTTGACGAGAACGACTCCGGGAGCCTCACGCAAGTGACCAACGAGAGCGGCGCCTACTCGGTGGATACTTCCGGGCTCAGTGCCGGCAGCGGCCGCGGCACCGCGACATTCAATAACAGCACGGGAATGTTCACCTTCGTTTTCTACCTGATGTCACCGACGCAAGCTGTTTTCCAGGAGACCGATTCCGGCATCGTGAGCGACGGCGTCTTCCAGGCGCAGGCCCCCGGCCCATTTACTGCAAGCTCGCTGGCAGGTGACTACGCCTTTCGCTGGAACGCGGTGGACACTAACGGCGAGGATGATTTCGTCGGCAGGCTAACGCTAACGAGTGCCGGGGTTCCCAGTGGAGGCGTGGATTTCAACGAGTCCGGCCAAGTCTTCTTGAGCTATCCGTTTAACGGCACGCTAGCGCTGGCCCCCGATTCGACCGGGGCCAATACGTTCTCGATAACGACGACGCCATCTCCCACGAACACGCTTAACTTCACCTTGTACATCGTGAATCCGACGCAGTCTTTTGTTGTGGGCACCGACCCGCAGATCGTCGCTGGAGGAGTGATGTCAGGGCAGCAACACTAGAGTTTGCGGAACCGGGGCGCGCCGTCAGGTTCGACCGTGTGACTCGGCCTCCTGAATCAGCTTCTCAACGCGGGCGACGTCTTCGGGGACGTCCACGCTGATCGAATCGTAAGGCACTTCGGCGACGCGAATCTTCCAACCGTTTTCGAGCCAGCGGAGTTGTTCGAGCTGCTCGATCCTTTCGAGCTCGCCCTGGGGCAATGTGGGAAACTCGAGCAGGGCCGCCCGCCGAAACACATAAAGCCCCAGGTGCTTCAAGTGGCGGGCGTGCACGCGCTGCCCGGAATCGCGCACCCAAGGAATCGGCGCGCGGGAGAAATAGAGCGCGTTGCCGTCGAAATCCAAGACCACCTTCACCATGTGGGGGTCCATGATGTCGGCCGGCGCGGCGATGGGCACGGCAATCGTGGCCACTTGCGAGGAGTCATCTTCCAACAGCGCTTCCACCGCAGCGTCAATGGCCGCCGGCTCGATCAGAGGCTCGTCGCCCTGGACGTCTACATAAACGTCGGCCGCGACCTGTGCGGCCACCTCGGCGATTCGCTCGGTGCCCGAGCGGTGGTCGGCGCGCGTGAAGCGGCTCTCTCCACCGAATCCTTCCACTATGCGCGCGATACGCTCATCATCGGTGGCGACGATCACACGCGCCACGCGCTGAGCTTGGCGCGTGCGCTCCCAGACGCGCTCGATCATGGGCTTGCCCGCAATGGGCACGAGCGGTTTGCCCGGTAAGCGCTCCGAAGCGTACCGCGCCGGGATCACTGCCAGGACTTGCTCCGGGCTCATTTTGTGTAGCCTTTCTTCCTCCGGGGCACGCAGGCGCGATGCTACCACACCGGCCGGCCTCCCCGCGTAAAAGGGATTGCCTTGTTCTCTCGCGGTGGTAAAATCATCCGGGTAATGACAGCGCGCGCGCCTGGAGTGGGAGGCGTTGGGGGAAGCGCAATGAGGGCTTTCGCGAGTGAATCTCGCGTCCGGGTTTACCTGCCAGTCCTGTTGTGTCTTGCCGTCGCGGTGTTCGTTCTCCTCGACGTTCAGGCGTACGCGCAAGAAAACACCCCAGCCGAATACAAGCACGACACTCCCGGTGAACCGATCAAACCCGGCAAGCCGATTCGTGTGGACGTGGACATGGCCCTCGTGAACGCCACGGTCACCGACCCCTATGGCCGCCTGGTGACAGGTCTCGATCAGGGCGATTTCCGTGTCTTTGAAGACGGGGTCGAGCAGGAGATCGTTCATTTTTCCGGCGAGGATGTGCCCATATCGATCGGAGTCATCTTCGACATGAGCAGCAGTATGAAGAACAAGATTGATAAATCGCGCGAAGCCGCGATCGAGTTCTTCAATACCGCGAATCCCAAGGATGAGTTTTTCCTCGTCAGCTTCAACGACCGCGCTGAGCTCACGAGTCCGTTCACGGACAGCGTCGAAGATCTCAAGCAGAGACTGGCGTACGCCTCTGCAGGGGGAAGCACGGCGCTTCTGGACGCCGTTTACCTGGGTTTGAGTGAAATGAGGGGTGCACACAACGCCAAGCGGGCCTTGCTCATCATATCCGACGGAGGAGATAATCATAGCCGTTACAGTGAAGCGGATGTCCGCCGGTTGGTTCAGGAAGCTGATACTCAGATATACGCCATCGGCATCTACAGCCCGATCGGCTTGCGCCCGACAGAGGAGGAAAGGAACGGGCCCACGCTGCTTTCCGAAATCAGCGAACTCACCGGGGGCCGCGTTTTCAACGTAGAGAGCATTGGCGATTTGCCGGACATTGCGACAAAGATCAGCATGGAGTTGCGCAACCAGTATGTTCTTGGATATCGGCCGAGCAACCACGCACATGATTCCCGCTGGCGCAAGATCAAGGTCAAGGTGCACCCACCTCGAGGGCTCCCGCCCCTTAGCGTTTTCGCCAAGACAGGGTACTACGCTGCCAGCAGATAGACCCTGCGCGGGGCGTTCCGCTTTTCTTTCGTTGTTCTTCCTACTCGGCTCGGTGCTTCTTGTTCCTGCGGCCGGGGCGCAAGCTCCCATGTCCGTGCCCAATTCCGTCCCGCCGCCGCCGGGCCAGGCCGATCGGCCACTCCGCGACAAGCAGGGCGCCAGCATTCGCGTCAATGTGAATCTAGTTGTTCTCCACACGACTGTGCTGGACGACCGCGGGCATTTCGTGGATGGCCTGAAGGAAGAGAACTTCCGAGTGCTTGAAGACAAGGTCCAGCAGAAGCTCTCCGTCTTCAAGCGCGAAGATATTCCCGTGAGCATGGGGTTGGTGATTGACAACAGCGGGAGCATGCGCGAGAAGAGGGCGCGTGTGAATGCCGCGGCGCTCACGCTCGTTCAAACCAGCAATCCGAACGACGAGGTCTTCGTCGTGAACTTCAATGACGACTTCTACCTCGATCTCGACAAGGACTTCACGAACAGCATCCCTGAAATGAAGGAAGCCCTCGAGCGCATCGATTCCCGCGGCTCGACCGCGCTGTACGACGCCATTATCGGCTCGCTCGACCACCTCAAGAAAGGCACGAAGGACAAGAAGGTTCTCCTGGTGGTGACAGACGGCGAGGACAACGCCAGCCGCACTGACCTGGAGAAAACCTTACGCGAGATACATTCCTCCGACGCCGTGATTTATACGATTGGACTGTTGAGTGAGGATGAGAAGAAGGAACGCAAGAAGGCCCGCAAAGCGCTGCAGGAAATCGCCGAGGCTTCGGGCGGTCTGGCCTTTTTCCCCGAACCGGTCCATCGCGAGGGAGCCTCCGCGAATGACACCGTTGAGGAAGTTGAGTCCATCTGCACGCAGGTCGCGCACGACATCCGCAACCAGTACACGCTCGCCTACTATCCCTCCAACGCCAAGCGCGACGGCAGCTTCCGCACCGTTCAGGTGGAAGTGATTCCGCCGCGCGGCCACGGCAAGCTGACCGCCCGGACGCGCAACGGCTACTACGCTCCCGGAGCCGCTGCCACCGCCAGCAGTGCGGGGAACTAATCAGCACGGCGATGAGGTCTGTCCCGTTGCGAATGCCCGTGTGGTTCGTCGAATGTGTGGTCCACTTCACTGAAGTGCGCGTTGCGAGTGCTTGATTCCGGGGCTGCGTCGGCACCAGCCGGCGGCCTTGACGAATGAAACTTTCCGGCGCGAAGCTACGTACAACCTAACAAGGGGGTGCACGATGCCGGACACACCGGACCACCACCGCGGCTCCATCGGCGGCGCTATCGTGTTGATTGCGCTCGGCGGGCTGTTTCTGTACGGAACTCTTCATCCGGATTTTCACGTTTGGCCCTTCCTCGGTCGCTACTGGCCGCTGATCCTGATTTTTCTGGGCTTGGGCAAACTGTGGGATTACTACTGGGATCGCACGCATCCGGGCTCTTCGCACGGCGGTGAGCTATCCGGCCTGGCCGTTGCGCTGCTCATCCTTGTGCTGATCGCCGGTCTGGCCTTCTGGTTTCCGCATCAACACCGCTGGCGGTCCTTCGATCATGAGACGCAGAGCGAAGTGGATCGCCAGGGCGCGGAATCGGTGCAAGCGAAGATCGACATGCCCGCGGGGATGTTGGACCTTTCCGGCGGGGCGGAGAAGCTTCTTGAGGCGGACTTCGATACTCATGAATCCTGGGGCACACCTCGCGTTGAATACAGCGTCAACGGCGGCGTCGGCCAGCTCAACATCCAGCAAGAGGAGGGCTCCAATTTTCATTTCGGCACGTCGGACAATACGTGGAGGCTTCACCTCAGCGATGATGTTCCGCTCGACCTGTCCCTCAATATGGGGGCGGGACAGGGCCAGTTGCGCTTGCGCGGGCTCAACCTGACACACCTCCGGGTTGAAATGGGAGCGGGCCAACTGGACCTGGATCTCACCGGCAGCCGCAAGCAGGACTTTCAGGCCGACATCCAAGGCGGAGTGGGACAGGCGACGATTCACCTGCCGAAAAACGTCGGCGTGCAGGTCCACGCCTCGGGCGGGATCGGCGCTGTCAACGCCCGAGGGCTCAAACGCGACGGGGAAACCTACATAAACGACGCATACGGCAAGACTCCTGTCACGATCAAGATGAACATCGAAGGTGGAGTGGGCACGATCAACCTCGACCAGGAGTCGTAGAGCAGCGGCGTGCGCGGCTTCGCTAGCGCGAGACCGCTTCGGCAACTGATTCCGCTACGCGATGGATTTGATCGGGCCGCAGCTCCGGATACATGGGCAGGGAGAGAACTTCCTGCGCGGCGCGCTCGGCGATAGGAAAGTCGCCCGGTTTGTGGCCGAGCGGTGCATAGAGGGGTTGAAGGGGCAAGGGAACCGGATAATACACGGTTGCGCCGATTCTCCTCTGCGAGAGGAATGACTGAATGTGGTCGCGGCGCAAAACACGGATCGTGTATTGGTGATAGACGTGTTCGCATCCCGCCGGAACCACTGGGACAACCACGCCTGGAATCTTCGCCAATAGGGCATCGTATTCCCGCGCGTGTGCCTGACGTGCCGCCTGCCATTCGGGAAGATGCCCCAGTTTGACGCGCAGAATCGCGGCCTGAATCTCGTCCAGCCGGCTGTTCCAGCCCTGTTCGCTCGCCACGTATCGACCTGTCTGGCCATGATTGCGCAGCGCGCGGAGTCGAGCCGCGCATTCCTCGGTGTTCGTTAGGATCATGCCGGCATCGCCGTAGGCGCCTAAATTCTTCGTGGGATAGAAACTGAGACACCCGAAGTCACTCAGCCCAGCAGTCCTGTGGTCGTGGTAGGTGGCGCCGACCGCTTGTGCATTGTCTTCGATCACGCGCAGATTGTGATAGCGCGCGAAGCCAAGAATCGGTTCCATGTCCGCGGGCAGGCCGTAGAGATGGACGGCGACGATGGCCTTCGTTTTCGGCGATACCCGGCGCGGCAACTCCGGCGGCGCGAGGTTGAATGTGTCTGGGTGGATATCCGCGAAAATCGGCCGCGCGCCGAGAGCGGTCACGGCTCCCGCGGTGGCTATAAAGCTGAATGCCGGAACGATCACTTCATCGCCGGGGCCAACCCCGGCCGCCCGCAGTGAGAGCACCAGCGCGTCGGTTCCTGAAGCCACGGCGACCGCGTAGCGAGCTTCGCAAAAACGCGCCATCTCTTCCTCGATTGCCGCAACTTCTTTCCCGAGAATGAATTGCTGCGAATCGAGTACGTGCTGCACCGCGCCGCGGACTTCTTCCCGTATTTGCGCGTATTGCGCATGCAGGTCGAACTGCGGGATCGGATCGGCGGAACTGCTAAGGGATTCGGCAGCCATCGGCGTCCTCGAATTATATGTCAGCGGGCGGCATTCCCGACACGGGAACACTCTTTTCGTCCGCAATACCCGAATGAGAAGTCTTCGCTAGCGGAGGCGGGCGGGAGGGTCGGCGGTGGGGGGGATGGCTGCGAGTTCGCCGGGACCGTTCGCGTTTGGAATGATTTTTCCGGGAGCCGGCTGAGCGATGCCGACGCCGGTGTTCAGGTCGAGATGTTCCTTGCCGCATCGCGGGCAATAACCCTTTCCGGTGTCCTCATCGCGCAAGCTGGCCAACTCGTAGCAGCCGCAAACGCAGTCGCAGTATCCGGTTTCAGAGGCGGTCTTGATCGGCACCAAAGCCACAGTTCTCTCCTGCCAAAATTCTACGGTCCCAACCTGGAGCGCACAAGCGCCATTGGCGGACTAGGGCCCGAACGCGGAGCCAGTCTCAGATCCTCTTCAAGTGGGCGAGGCGGAACGGCGAGCTGAGATTCTCGCGCAGCTCGAGCCAGTGCTCGTCGGGGATCTGAAGGAATACAGACACAACCGCCGGGTCGAACTGGGTACCAGCGCATCGCTTGATCTCTTCGCGTGCATGTTCCATCGAAATAGCCTTGCGGTAGGGACGGTCCGAAATCATGGCGTCGAGGGCGTCAGCGACCGCGAATATCCTCGCCCCAAGTGGAATTTGTTCGCCTTTTAGGCCACGCGGATAGCCGGTGCCGTCGAAGTACTCCTGATGCGCGAGAACGATCTCGGCGGCGTCGGAGAGGAACGGGATGCGGATGACCATGTTGTAGCCGATCTCGCAATGGCGGCGCATGACCTCCATCTCCTCGGCGGTGAGGGGACCGGGCTTCCGCAGGATGCTGTCGGGAATGGCCATCTTGCCGATGTCGTGCAGGAAAGCGGCGCGGGCAATCGTCGGGAGAACGTGCAGGGGCACGCGCATGACCTTGGCGATGGAAATCGTGAATGCAGTGACACGCTGACAATGGCCTTCGGTCTCGGCATCCTTGAGGTCCAAGGCGCTGCCGAGCGCTTCGAGGGTGTCGTCGTAGGATTGCTCGAGCTGATCGAGCGCGCCGCGGAGCTGCGAGGTGCGCTCTTCGACCAGTTGCTCGAGGTTACGCTGGTAGTTTCTGTTTTCGAGGACCAGACGGCGGTGCTGGAGGGCGCGCCTCACGCCCAGGAAGAGCTGGTCCTTTTCAAACGGTTTGAGGATGTAATCGTAGGCGCCGTTGCGAATGGCGTCGAGTGCGGTGCCGAGGTCGTGCATCGCGGTCACCAGGATGACGGGCACGTCGGGGGTATGCTCGCGGGCCCATTCCAGGAGCCGGAGGCCGTCCATTTCCGGCATGACCATGTCGCTCAAGATCAGGTCCGGCGAGAACTTCTGCATGTGGTCCACTGCCGCCTTGCCGTTGTTGGCGGTGACACACTCAAAACCCTGGGCTTGCAGCATGGTCGAGACAACTTCGCGAATCGCTTCTTCATCGTCTACGACAAGGATTTTTTCGGTCTCCACGACGCGGGTCCCCCCGGCGGACATTATACGGCACGGCACACGTGGTCACGGGCGAGGTTGCCCAGATAGAAAACGGCATGTTAGCGTTCTAGCAAGGGCTGGCTTCTCTCTCGATAAACCGAAACGGCAGTCCGTCCGGCCCGGTAGGGCTGGATACGGAGGAACATGGAGTTCTTGCTCGATCAGGGCCCGCTGGGAATCTCCTTTTTTGAAGCGACCGCATTTTTCGTCCTTCTGACTCTCTTCCTACTGTTTCAACGGGGTCACGCCTCGAATTTCCTGCGTCTCTGGCTTGCGGGATGGTCGCTCCTGACGATTTCCGCGATGGTCGAGTTGGGCACGCTCGTACATCCCAATTCGGCATTGCGTCTGGTGATGATCGGGACCCGCCTCGCCGCGGCGATACTGCTGTTGGCGTCGGTGCTCGAATTCACCGTGGCGATACAAAGGAAACTATGGCAACTACTGCCGATGGCGGCAGTTTGTGTTCTGGTTCTGGTCGTGGTGGAGAGCAGAGAACAGTCAGGGGTGGGCCAGGGGCGTTGGGTCACCGCGCTCACCGAGAGTGTGATCCTGCTGACGGCCGGGCGGGTACTCTGGCGGGACGCTCAGAAGCGGCTTGGCTACGGAGGCAAACTGCTGGGGGGCGCTTTGCTCTTGACCGGACTGCACGGCCTGGACCGTCCGCTGTGGGGCGCTCATCCGGCCTACCTACTCCGCGTCGCGTTTGATCATTTGTTGCTTGTGGTCGGCGGCATCGGCATGGTGGTTCTGGTTCTGGAGGAGGCGCGATCGCGCTCGGAGGAGTTGAACGACAAACTGCGGCGGCTGACTCTGATTACTACCGCCAGCACGCAGTTGCTGAACGTCAGCGATGCGCTCGATCAGGTGCTGGGGCACTTGGTGCAGAGCTTGGGCGCGACACACGGCATGGTCCGCTTGCTCGAAGGAGGTGGGGATACGGCGGAGCTCGTCCTGCGTTCGTCGGTGGGGTTCGGCAAGGATGCACAGGCGAAACGCGCGCGTCTGCCCGTGAAGGAGGTTTGGGTCCAAGAGGTGCTGCAGAATGAGTGTTCGCTATTCTCCCTCGGCAAGGAGTGCGACAACAATCTGCGCCAAAGGATGTTCGAGGACGATGTGGACAACCTGATCATCGTCCGGCTGCCCGGCAGCGAGGGACCGCTCGGAATCCTCTGTGTTGGCACAAGTCAGCGGCCGGCATTTCGGCCCGATGAGATCAGTTTTCTGATCAACGTAGCGAACCTCTTAGGGCTAACGATTCAGAATGTTCGGCTGTTCGAGAAGGTCGCGACAGTTCAGCGGCAGTGGGAATACACCTTCGATTCGATCGGAGACCCGGTTTTTGTGCACGATCAAGAAGGCAACGTCCTGCGGGCCAACTTGCGCCTGGGACATCTGTTGGGTCGGGAGCCACTGGCCTTGCTGGGCCGCAGGGTGCGCGAGATCCTGCCGCACCGGAATGAGGGTTGGCAGAATTGCCCGTATTGCGAAGGAGCGGCAGGGGAAGGCGACGACCCGGATCCTTGGCTCAAGGGGTATTTTCTGGCGTCGAATTCGAATTTTACCGATCCTGCGGGACAGCAGCTGGGCACCGTGCATGTCCTGAAAGACATCACCGCAAGAAAGCGGGCGGAGGAAAAGTACCAGACACTTGTGGCGCGGGTACAGGAGGGCGTCTTTATCTCCACGCCACAGGGGCGTTTCGTGGATTTCAACGACGCTTTCTTACGCATGATGGGTTACGAGGACCGCGCCGAGCTGCTGGGCGTGGATATTCAGGTCACGTTCTACGTCAACCCGGCAGACCGTGGGCGATTGATGAGGATCCTGCAAGAGCACGGATCGGTTTCGGACTTCGAGTTTCAGATGCGGCGCAAGGATGGCGAAGTCCGGACGGTGCAGGAATCAAGTGTCGCGACGCGGGATGCAGTGGGTAACATCACAGCAATCCAGGGTTTTCTGCTGGACATTACCGAGCGGAAGCGCGCGGAGCAGGAGATCCAGCGGCGCAATCGTGAGCTGATGGTGTTGAACTCGATCGGACAGTCGCTGATCGAGTCGCTGGACCTTTCCGACGCCTTGCATCGTGCGCTGCGGCAGATCTCCGAGCTGTTCGGCTTGGAACTGGGCTCAGTTTTCCTGTTGGATGAAGGGAAGGGCGTACTGCGCCGGATCGCGGCGGTGGGACATCGGTCGGAGTATGCGCGGGGCTTTCCGGCGACGGCCGTGCAACCGGAATTGCTTGGGCATGTCCGGTCGGCTCATGCCACGATCGTGGCCGTGCAAGGGCTGCCTCTACCGGAGGTGTTCCGCGACCTTCGACAAAAGGAAGGTCTGACGCTCGCGCACCTGGTCGTGCTGTGGTCGAAGGACCGCATCATCGGATGCCTGCTTCTCGGAAGCAGGGCGCAAAGGGAATATGCGCCGGCGGAGTTGAACCTCTTGGCGGCTGTGGGGACGCAGATGTCAAGTACGATTGAAAGGTCGCTTCTATACGAAGAGGCGCGACAGGCTCTCGAAAACCTGCGGCGGGCGCAGGAGCAGCTGCTACAGAGCGAGAAGATGGCAGCCGTAGGGCAATTGATTTCCGGAGTGGCACACGAGCTGAACAATCCGCTGACGGCGATCCTCGGGTACAGCCAGTTGCTGTCGTCGAACGGGCAGGTGGGAAAACAGGCGGGCGAGTACGTGGATAAGCTGCAGAAGCAAACGCTTAGGACGCACCGGATCGTCCAGAACTTGCTGAGCTTTGCGCGGCAGCACAAGCCGGAACGCCTGTCGGTGCAAGTGAATCAGGTCGTCGAGGACACGCTGGCACTGCGGGACTATGACCTGAGAACTAACAATATCCGCGTTCACCTCGACCTATCCGCGAACCTTCCCGAGATTTCTGCCGATCCCCACCAGCTCCAGCAGGTCTTTCTCAACATCGTGAACAATGCGGCCGACGCAATCCTGGAGCGAGCCAGTATGGGAGACATCTGGGTGCGCACGGCCCTCGACGGCGACCGGTTACGAATCGAATTCAGCGACAGTGGGCCCGGCGTGCAGGACCCTTCCCGGGTGTTCGACCCGTTCTACACGACCAAGCCTGTCGGCAAGGGCACCGGGCTCGGATTGAGCATTTGCTACGGCATCATTACCGAACATGGGGGAGGAATCCGCGTGAAGAATGGGCTCGGCTCGGGCAGAGGGGCGACCTTCACCATTGAGTTGCCGTGCCGCGCGACGGAAAATCTGCCAGTGCCTTCTGGAACAGAGCCGGTCGAAGTCTCGCAGGATGCTGGTAAGGAACTGATCAAGCGGCGAGGCCCCGCCTCGACGTAGTGCCGCTCCACGCTGGGTTCAGGGTAGGTAGATTTCCGCCGGCGACCGCTGTACTGCGGGCCGCTGATTCAAGGCCGGCTCTGTGCGCTCAGGGAACGCCGGCTTGATGGGCTGAGAGCCTGCCGAGTTCATAGATGGCCGCTTCGAGCCGTGAGGACGTCGAGCCAATCAGCCGGGTGAGCTGAACGAGCTCGCGAACAGCAGATCCCCCCAGCGCAAAATCGAGCCAGACAAACTCGTAAAGCAATTGGAACCGTACGACGAGACGGAGTCTTCGCCATTCCGCTTTGCGCTCGACCTTGGGGGAAAGCCTGGCGACAATCACCGCCAGCTGATTGACGCGCGCAAAATCCTCCCGGAGGCCGCCGAGGAACTGCCTCGCAGTATGGCGCCGTTCCGCGCGCACGCGGCGGCGGAGATGGGGCGAAGCGCGACGGGTCAGATACTCGCGATCGCCGGTGGCAAGCACCTGCTGAAGGATCGGAAAATACTGGCAATGGATCGGGCCGAGTTCGTCCAGCGAAGCAGAATCAGGCAGACTGGGCGTGCGGCGAGAGGGATGACGCAGGGCCCAGGCCAGCAGCCCCAGTAGAACGACGGCGACGACCACGAAGAACAATGTCTGTGCACTCAACATCGCTTTAGTTATGCAGCATCTCCGTCAGCCTATCATTCAGCAAGCGCAGGCGCGCATGAACCAACGGCGTCACTTCATTGTAGACGGCATCCGGCAGGAGAGAGGGCTCTTCCTCGACTGTCGGCAATGGAGATCGAAGCGCCACGGTCCAAACCACCAATACCCCGAAATAGGACAGCAACGTCGCCGAATTCCAAATTGATTCGTAGTAGGCCGACTGAGAGACGAAAACCCCCTCAAGAAGAGTACTGATCAGAGCGGCCACACAGGAGTAGAAGCAAAACCCGCCGAGCAAAGCCTTATAGACGGGGTGGATGTAGATGAAATAGTAGCGAACCAGCAAGAGAAGTCCGAGCAGTGCGACAGCGAAGGCCAGCATCACGCCGCGATCCGCCTTCGGGATAGCCAGGCGCACGCTCCCACCTGCATCGACAACGGCATACACCAAAACCATGCCCGAGGCGACCGCCAGCAAACGCCATCCCAGGGCCCAGATGCCGCGGTAGGGCTTCAGAACAAGGCAAAATATCTCCGTAATAGCAAGAGATCGCGCCACGAGAGTGATCGCCTCCGTGCCCCAACCCACCCAAAACGCTGCGGACGAATAGAAGCCAGAATGAACGTATACGGCCAAGAGAAGACCCGCCTGACAAACGTTGGATGCGATATAAGCTGTGAAAAAGGGAAGCCTGCGAAAGTGCCCCTTAAGGAAAATCAGACCGAGGAGAACTATCTGGACAAATACGGTGAGTACCCAGAGCAACTGTACGGGTCGTGCCAGGTCAGTCATGACCCACATAGGTTAGCATAGGGTAATTGGAAGGTAAATGTATTCCGCGCGTCTGCACGGGTGCGGCCCATGGATCGCAACTGAGCGTGGCCGCGCGTTCAAAGCTCTTATCGACGGAAGGTGTTCCGCTGCTCCTGCCGCTGGACGCAGGGGCCAGCAAGAGCAGCGGGAACGCCTCAACTTTGGGAAGTCCGTCCGTCAGGCAGTGGCGAGCCTTCGGCCTGTAGGACTCCGGATCCAAGCGAGGTCCGTCCGTGAGGCAAGGGCGAGCCTTCGGCCCGGAGGACCCTGGAACCAAGTGAGGTCCGTCCGTGAGGCAAGGGCGAGCCTTCGGCCTGGAGGACCCTGGGACCAAGTGAGGTCCGTCCGTGAGGTAGGGGCGAGCCTTCGGCCTGAAGGACGCCGGATCCAACCGAGGCTCGTCCGTGAGGCAAGGGCGAACCTTCAGCCCGCATTATAGAACTGTTCGGCGACGGCGAGATAAGCGAGGCGTTGACGGAGCCAGCGGCGGAATATACGATGAGCGCAGCCAACACGACGAGAAAGCATACGGCTAGAAGCTTCTTCATGGAATGACCCTCCCGGCATGGAAGGGTGGTTGATTTGGGGTGCACTCGAGGAAGAGAGACAGCGAATTTCAGATTTCAGAACAGAGGCCCTGTGGAAAGTCTCGAACGGTTTCAACAGAATCGGCGCATCATTCAGGACTTCACCACGACGACACTGGCGGCGATCCCGAGTGAGTTCGGGCGCTTGCTCTACGTGGCGTCGCTAAGAGACCTGTCGAGTGGAAGATACGACCACGCTGGATTAACGGCGATGTATCCACGGGAGGCAGTGCAGGAAGCGATCGAGGTGTGCCATGAAGAGCTGTTTTCGCGCATCCTGGAGACACCGCTCGAAGAGCAGGAGCGGGACCTGCGGTTCTGCCTGAGCCAGATGGAGTCAAGCAGCCTGCTCCGGACGGTGCAACAGTGGACGCACACGCAGGCGTACCGGCTGCTGGTGCCGGAGCGCGTCCCGGAGTATCTGCGTGAGCTGTTCTGCTCGAATCTCGGCGCTCTGCTCGAGATCTTGGGAAACGACGAGACTAAGAATCCGTCAGTCTCATCACCACCCCGATAACGCGCCCCACGACTTCCGCTTCTTCGGGCGTGCGCCAGGTCTCGGACTGGCAATGCGATAAGGCGTGTGGCTGCATGACCAGCCGGTTGGCGTCAGTGAAGAACCAGCCGCACCGGTAGCCTCCGCGCACCTCCACGAAATAGAGCGGGCGCTCAAATTCGTTGTGCCAGTCGGAATTCTCGATGCGTCGCTGGGTTGGATCGACAAGAACAACGCTGCCGGGACGCAGAAGCGGGTGCATGCGGCGGTCGTCGAGGCCCACGTAACCGTACCGATACTTTGCGTTCCCATTGCCGTTGAATAAGCTGCCCTCCAATTGTCCCCAACGCTCGATCATCCGGGAAAGAAACTCCGTGCGCCTCGGGTCGAAGGCCGGGTCGAAACGGACGGGAATGGTGAGCCCCGAAGGGGAAGCGATCAAGTGGGTGACGGGCGCGGGAAATGAAATGGAATCCGCAAAATGCTCTTTTAACGGAACGTCATACCACTCACACACTTCCACGGGGTTGAGGCGGTAAACGACGGATAGAGTGTAGATCTTATGCAGACCGGGAACGACGCCGTGGTTTTCGATGTCGGCGAGGCGGCTGATGTGAATGATAAACTCCGGGCGGCCTCGGCGGCCGGCGATTTCGAAACTGGCACGCTCGACGTCACGATAGGTCAGGCCCAGACGTTCGCGGACCTGCCGAAGACGAAGCCCGGCAACCATGTTTCCTCAGGCACCTTGAGACAACCGCTATTCCGCGAGTATAACAGAATTACCATTGCGTTACGCATCCGGAACAGCGCAGGAAGCGTCGCGGGGCGAAGCGATGAAACCCTGCGCCGAGTCCAGGCTCCAGCCTGTGAGTTTGCTCACCAGCCAGCGCTGTACTACAGTGTGTCCCGCGTATGAGATGGCATTTCACGTTGATGGCGATCCTGGTGGCGCTGGGTGCTTGGGAGTGGTCTCCGAGCCGGCCGGGCGAAGTCGGGAGGACCGCGTTTCTCGGCCGAACGGATGAGCGACGGTCGGCGGCAGCAGCGCAGGCAGACCCGCGGGTGGCGGAGTTTGCGGAGGCAGTCGCGGAGTTACGGTCGGTCCCGCCGGAGGATCCCAGTGCCCGGGCAGCGCTCGAGAAGGCATTGAAGTTGCTCGATGGGATCGCGACGACGGCATTGGGGGCCGGTAGCGGTAACGCTTCGGAAGCAGCCAATCAGGTGCTGGCACGCTTTGTGACGCGCGAGCCGCCGGTTGGGGAGAGCTACCGAGTATACCGGGTGGGCGAAGAACCGGATGTTTACGCACTCGGCGTCAATTTCGGGTCGGGCGGGCCTTCTGCGGTGCGCTTATACGCAAGGTCCAACCCTCGCGGGCCATACCAGCTCGCGGGGCAAATAGATCGATTTGTCCAAAAGGACTACTTCGACGACTACCTGGAACTCGCCGTGGTGGATAGGAAGAGCGCCGTGTTCGTGACCGTGACCGGCCGGACGGACGAGCTTCAAAGTGGTTCGTTTGCGCTCTGGAAGTATGACGGGAAGGCGGTGTCCGCATTATGGTCGTCTGACCTGCTCCCTCACTCCAGTTATGAGGCCGTGCCCAGGGGCTTGATGGTCACCTACTGCGCCGACTTGGACGAAGAAAACCCCAAGGTCTGCAGGAAGACAGTGCGCGATACGTATCAGTGGGACGGGAACGCATGGACGCGGGTCAGCCAGCAGGAGTTTTCCCCGCGGCCTTAACGACCGCGCAAAGGGTTTCTTGACGCCGCCCGTGGCATCGTGGAAGGATGTCCTCGCAGCTTGCTCTTTCCCCAAGCGCCGTCCGAGGCTGAAGGGCATGCAACGACAGCTCTCAGTGCGGGATTTTACGTCCGGGCCGCCGGTGACGATCACTCCGAAGGCGCGGCTGGTTGATGCGGCGCTCTTGATGCGCCGAATGTCGGTCCGCCATCTGCTGGTGGTGGAGGGAGGACGGCTGGTGGGCCTGCTCACCGATCGCGATCTGCAGCGCTGTGCGCCATCCCGGCTGATTCCGATCACGGAAGACGCTTATAACGATTTGTTTGCAAACACGACGGTTGATCGGGTAATGGTGCGAGAGCCGCAGACAATTCCGGCAACTGCCACTTTATTGGAAGCCATCACGACGATGCAGCAGGCGCAAATCGGGTGCCTCCCGGTGATGGAAGGCGAGAAAGTGCTGGGGATCGTCACCCGCTGGGACTTGATTGAGGCGCTCCGGCGGATACTCGTCGAGGAAGCGGAAGGAGAAACGAAGCCGTCCAAGCGTTGAGCCGGTGCCATTCCCACCACGACTCCCATCCACCCCTTGAAATCGAGCCGCAGAGTGACCGTGTTGCCTGCACGAGCCGCGCTGAAATCTGCTATCCTGCGAGTCTGATGCGTCAACGAATTCGCTTTCCATACCTCCTCCTTTCCCTTTGTTTTTCCTTTCTCCTGCATGTCGGTCCCGGGAGTCTCCAGGCGCAGGTTGCGCAGTCTGCGCCCCGGGCGGGCTCCTCGGCTGACAACAACCGAGAAGACCCGCTGGCAGCTGCCGATGAAGTCCTGCGCGACATGAGCCAAATAACCTCCCTGCCGCTGCGGGAGCCACTGCGCAAGAGTCTGCGGTCGCGGGACGAGATTCGAGCCTACGTACTGCGCGAAATGAAGGAAGAGAAGTCATCCGACGAACGCTACGCGGCGGAAAAGGAGATGGAGGCATTCGGACTGGTGCCCAAGGGCTTCGAGCTTGAGCCGTTCCTGGTGGACCTGCTCACCGAGCAAATTGCCGGGTTGTACGACCCGAAGGCCCACGAGTTTTACATCGCGGACTGGATCGTTTCGGCGGACAAGCGGATGGTGATGGCGCACGAACTGACCCATGCGCTGGAGGACCAGAGTTTCCATATCGAGGCTTGGCTGAAGGCCGCGCGGCCCAACGACGATGCCGAGATGGCGCGCGACGCGGTACTGGAGGGCTCGGCGAATGCCGCCATGGTCGATTACATACTTCATGGAACGGGCCGGACGGTCTGGGAGTTGCCCGAAATCGACCCGGAACTCTTCCTCGGCGACACCAAATCGAGCCCGAAGTTCTCGAGTGCCCCGCGTTTCATTCAGGATACCCTGCTCTTTCCTTATATCGCGGGACTGAACTTCACGAAAGAAGCCCTGCGGCAGAAGGGCTGGAGTGGACTGGCGGGGCTGTTTGCCACCCCCCCGGCGTCCTCGCAGCAGATTTTGCACCCGGACCTGTATCGGCGCGGCGTGAAGCCCGCGAACGTGGCCCTGCCGGATGCGGGGAATATGCTCGGACGGGAATGGAAGCGCCTCGATGAAAACGTTTTGGGCGAGTTCGGCGTGAAAGAAGTGCTGCTGCAATTCTTGGGCGCGGAGAGGGCCGGCAGTTTGTCGTCGGCGTGGGTGGGAGACCGCTACGCGCTTTTCGAGGGTGTGACGACGAAGAAGCTGCTGCTTATTTTCCGGTTGCAGCTTGCTACGCCGGAGGATGCAGCCCGGTTCGCGGGGCAGTATTCGGAAGCGCTGGAGAAGAAATACGCACAGCGACGGAACCTCTTCCGCCGGCCGAATTACTTCTCTTTTGACTCGGTCGACGGAGGAGTGTTCCTCCGTTGCGTGAGTGCCGAGTGTTTCACCCTGGAAGGCGGAGATGAGCAGCTCTTCGAGCGGCTGACGAAAGCCATGGGATGGCTTCCGGGCCCGGTCCGGCCCAAGAGGCTCGAAAGCGAGCCGGCTGAAACCACGTTACACGAGAGTCTCCCGCCTATTCCTGTAGCGACGAGCGCGGCCCCCGCTGCGTTCGCACCTTAGGTGAACCCCCAAAAGGCCCGGTGGAAATAACCGATCAGCGCGCGTGTTGCAGCGCGAGGATCGTCAGGTCGTCTGTGCGTTTCGAGCCCCCGGAGAAGTTCCGCAGGTCAGCCAGGCACTCGGCGAGCAACCGCTCGGGCGCGTTGCCATGATGGCGAGCGGCCAGGCCTTGGAGGCGATCGATGCCATACTCCTCGCCATGCGGGTTTTCCGCCTCGGTCAGGCCATCCGTGTAAAGGAGCAGCGTATCGCCGGGCAAGAGCGATAGCCGCTGGACCGGAAAACGCACGTCGGCAAACATCCCGAGTGGCACGCCGCTGGCGGCGTTCGGTGTTGCGCTGGCATCGTGCACATGGAGCACCGGCAGGTGGCCGGCGCTGACAAATTCCACGGCGCCATCGCGCGCAGCGTGGCCGACCACCAGCGTGGCGAACTGGCCGGCGAGCGTGCTCTCGCAAAAGATGCGGTTCGCGACGTTGACCATCTGTTCGAGAGGCAGTCCCGCGTCCGTGAGACTGCGGAACGTGGCGTGGAGATGGCTCATCAGCATAGACGCGGCGACGCCCTTGCCGGACACGTCGCCGAGAAGAAAGAGCAGGCCGTCGCGGGTTTCGAGCAAATCGCAGTAGTCGCCGCTCACCAGTCCTGCGGGTTCGTAGTGATAACGCACGCGCCAGCCGGCCGGGGCGAGGTCGTTCCGAGGAAGCAGCGCCCGCTGGATGCGAGCCGCCAGCTCCAGATCCCGTTCGAGAGCGCGCTGTTCTTCCTCCGTCAGGCATCCCAGGCACACCTGCAAGAGCGGGTCGGAGAGGAGCCTGTCCGTCTCGATCGTACCTTGGCACGACGTGCAGACCCCGTAAGTTTTATGCTCCATCCGAGAGAGGGCCGCGTCTACTTGGCTGAGCAGTCCGGCGAGTGACGCATCAGCTCCCGGTGCGCGCACTGCCGTATGCAGAAGCTCGCGGCGCTCTTCGAGCTCAGCACGAAGGTAGGTTTGCTCGGAGGTGTCCATCGGGGCTCCGTCGTCCGGTTGGCGTCTTGCGGCAGTAGGTTCCATCTGATTACCTCCTTCGGACCGAGAATTCCACGGTATAACTTAGGATGCGATACGCCGCCTCGCCAGTATAGACCGCCCTATCGTGCTGGCAAGAAGCGGGGTAAGGTCGCCTTGGCACCATTCTGGATGCGAAGCTCGAGCCGGGTAACACGATGATGGATCTTCTCCTCGAGCCGCGCGGCTCGGGCTGGCGAAAGCCGCGCGGAAACGCGCTCGTGGCGCAGCTTTGCCAGCGCAAGCTGAGCGTATTCGAGTGCGCGGCTAAAATCGCGAGCGCGGCGCTCGTAGTGAATAGCAAGTTCTTCGCAAGCGGCTAAACCATCATCAGGGTCGGTAGCCAACTCTTCCCAGAGCGCGGCAGCCTGGAGGTAATCTCCGTGGCGTTTGGCAAGACACGCGAGTTCCCAGCGCGCGCCGGGACGAATGGCCGCAGGAAGGCCCGCATCGAGGGCGATCCGGCAAGCGGAACGCGCGCGGGCAGGCTCGCCGCGGCGGCCGAGAAAGCGCGCGAGGCCGTAAAGGTCGAGAGCCTCATCTTCCCCTTGGGCACGGGGTTCGGCATCGCCCAAGAGGCTAGTGATCTTTCCGAGCAGGGCGGCAAGACCGCGCAAATCCATCTGATTGTGACGGAGGACGCCCGAGAGAGGGTGCGCGGGTCCTCCGCGAAGATAGTCGAAATAGAACTGAGGGATGAGGGAGGAATCGACATCGTCGCCACGATCCCAGCCGAGCTGCCGGGCATTGAGGATGAAGTGCTCGAGTTCGACTAAACGCACCGAGCCAAGCCGGAGCTTCCAAAGAGCGCGCGCGGGATGCAGGAGGTCGAAGTGCGCAGCAAGACGCGGCGGGGCAATTGCGCGAGTCATCAGGAATCTGGTTTCGAGCAGCGGCCAGTCGAAGCACTTGCCGTTGAAAGTGAACAGCACGGGGCGCTCGGCGAGCCGCGCGGCGAGTTCGTGCAGGACGGAATGCTCGTCCGTGTAATCGCGCATGAAGAACTGCTCGACCTGCAGCCCGCCTGAGTCCCACCAGGCAATGCCGACGAGGAAGGCATAAGTGCCGGCGCCTCCGGCAAGGCCAGTGGTTTCCGTGTCGAGGAAGAGCCAACGCGTAGGTTCTTCCAGAGCTGCCCGCGCCGTTCGACTCCGTTCAGGATCCCGCACGCGCGCGAGCAGGTCGAAAGCAACCGGCGATGGCTCGAATAGTCCGGGCGTGGAGAACCAACGCCGCACGGCCAGATGCTCGCCGTAGCGATTGCGAGCGACTTCAGCGCCGAGCAGCTCGGCGATCGAGCCGGGTTCAGCAGGGCGGATTTGAGCCGGCAGCACATTTGCCCGGGCAGGCCTCAGCGCGGCCACACGAGACCACTTGTCGTTTAGGCCATTCATGCGCATAGCCGGTCCAGGATCGCGAGAGCCGCTTGCTTGGCGCGTGGAACGAGGTCGCCCGCGGGACCGACGCAGGATGGGCAGCCGGATTCACAGGAGCAGCTCTCGATCAATTCGCGCGTCTTGCGGACGAGCAGGTCGTGCGCGCGGAAGAGCGGCTGGGAAAAACCGATGCCGCCGGGATAGGCGTCGTAGAGATAGAGATTCGGCTCAAAGAATTCGGGCGCTTGGCCCTGGGCAAATTCTCCCACGTTCGCCGGCACAAGATCGTCTTCATCGACGCCACATCCAAGTGAGGGCGGCCGCTCGCCAACGGCCGTGGCGAGATCGCGCCGATCGCACATCAGGAGGAGCGTGGCGACGGATTCAAGAGCGTAAAGCAAACCGGCCATGCCGCTCTGGCGCTCGCTGATGGAGAAGGGAAGAGACTCGATGAGCGGCCGCTCGAGCGTGATCCAGTACGCGGTCGTATGCATTTCGTTTTCAGGCAGCTCGAGCTGCCCGGCGCCGACGTTCTCATTGGTGAAGAACTTGATCTTCTTGAAGCCGACAACTTGAGACCGGACCAATACATCGCCGTGCGCGCGGGAGGCGGGAATTTCAGGACGGGACTCGGAAGCGCGAGCCTCGTCTGCGATTTCGAGGACGCGCACCTGCGTGTATCGTATGGCGTCCGTGTAATAGTCCACATCCACTTGCTTGACGTAGGCCTTGCGCTCGTCGAAATCGAGCTTTTCCACATGATATTGCCGGCCTCCGTGGAGATAGATGGCCTTGGGATGGACGAACACGAGCGCGGAAGGGAAGTCCACTTCGGCAATCACTTCAGGCTCGGCAGTGATGTCGATGATGACGAAATTGTCGGAAGAGACTGAGCGGAGGCTGATGGCGTCTGCGGGGTAGGCGTCTTGGGTCCAGTGCCAATGCTCGCCCGCCCGATGGAGGAAGCCTGCCTCGGCGAGGCGCGAGCAAAGATCGGCGAGGTCGATGTCGCCAAAGCGCTCACCGGACTGGATGGGCAGCTCGAAGGCGGCGCACTTCAGGTGATTGACCAGAATTTCGAGATTATCGGGCTGAATGAAAGCATGCTCTGGCGAGCGTCCGAAGAAATAGTCGGGATGTCGCACGATGAACTGATCGAGCGGCGCGGACGAAGCGACGAGGACGGCGCAGGAGCTGCCCGTGCGCCGCCCGGCGCGTCCGGCGCGCTGCCAGGTGGAGGCAATCGTGCCGGGGTACCCCGCCATGACGGCGGCGTCGAGTGAGCCCACGTCGATGCCGAGTTCCAGGGCGGAGGTCGAAACCACGCCGCGGATTTGCCCGTCGCGCAAGCCGCGCTCGATCTCCCGCCGTTCACCGGGCAGGTAGCCGCCGCGGTAGCCGCGAATGGCTGCGGGCCGGCCGGGCGGGTCGGGATTGGCCTGCTGCAAATACGTGAGCAGGATTTCGGTGTGCAGGCGGCTGTTGGCGAAAACGATGGTTTGGAGACGCCGCTTCAAGAACTCCTGGGCCACGCGCGAAGACTCGTTGATGTAACTGCGGCGGATGCCGAGGGCGCGGTTCACCACGGGCGGGTTGTAGAACACGAAGACTTTTTCGGCCGAGGGCGCGCCGTTCGAATCGACGACTTCGACCTCAGCTTCGAGAAGGCGCGCAGCGAGTTCGCCCGGATTGGCGATCGTGGCCGACGAGCAGATGAACTGCGGATTGCTGCCGTAGAAGCGCGCGATGCGGTGTAGCCGCCGCAGAACGTTGGCGAGATGGCTGCCGAAAACGCCGCGATACGTATGCAGTTCGTCGAGAACGATGTACCGCAGGTTCTCGAACACGCGGGTCCAACGCGTGTGATGCGGCAGGATCCCCGTATGGAGCATATCGGGGTTCGTGAGGACGATGTGTCCCTGCTCGCGGATAGCCTTGCGCGCGTCGGAAGGCGTGTCGCCGTCGTAGGTGAACACGCCGAAACGATTCGCGAGCCGCTGGTTGAGATCGTAAAGCTCGGCAAGCTGGTCCTGCGCGAGCGCCTTCGTGGGGAAGAGGTAAAGCGCACGCGTATCCGGATTCTCAAGGACGGCGTTCAGGACGGGCAGGTTGTAGCAGAGCGTCTTGCCCGAAGCCGTGGGCGTGACCACAACAATGTTGCGCCCGGCGCGAACGGCCTCGACCGCCGCCGCTTGATGGCTATACAGCCGGCGAATGCCCTTTTCCGCGTAGGCGGCCACAAGATCGGGATGGAGCCATGACGGAAGATCGGCCCATTGTGCCTCTCGCGCCGGGATATGCCGGATCGCCGTCAGCACCTCGCCCGACGCATCCCTCGCCGCGAATGTCTCCAGGACCTCCCGTATGCCCGTCTCGATTCGATCGGGACGTTCGATCGCGCTTGATTGGGCCAAGCGTACGGCGAGGGAATGAGCCATTTCCGGGGCCTCCTGTGCTTCGCCTTTTGTTCGCTCAAGGTACCACGCGGCGAAACGCCGGGCAAGCCCAAAGTTGTTCCGGATTAAGTTGCTGGCGAGCGACCGTGTGCCCTCTCCCTAGAGAGCAGAGGCCGGGTTCTTGAGGAAACTGCCGGGGGCGACTCACGGCGCCGTTTCGATGCCAGCCAGGCGGACCGTATTGCCCGCGGTGATCACCAACTGGGTCCCGCCGCACCGAGTGCAGGCCAGCACGGTTCCGCCGCCCCTGAACTCGGTGCCGCAGGTTGCGCACTTGGCCGCGAGCTTCTCGTGGACGAATTCCAACACGGCCCCTTCGGCTGGAGTGCCGCGCGAGGCGTCCGCGAAATGCCCTTCAATGTGATGAGAGTCGTGTCCCGAAGCTTCGCCCACGACGATTCTTAGCCGTTTGACCCGCGCTCCGGAGGGAACTTGCGCGCAGGCCTGCTTGACCATGGCTTGAACTTCGGGGAATTCGTGCACGGCCTAGACTTACACCTTTTCGGCTTTTTCGTAAACGACGAGTGGACCTTCACCGGACAAGTCGTTCGGGTGGTAACGCGGAATGGGCAGCTCGAATTGCTTGAACTCGACGCGTGCGGTCTTCTTATCCACGAGGCCAACCGCTACAGCCACGCCCCAGATAATCGCCTCCGGCCGCGGCGGGCAGCCGGGGATGTAGAAGTTCACGGGGATGACCTTCTCCACCGGCCCGATGACCGAGTAGGTGTCGAACCAAACGCCGCCTCCGCACGCGCAGGAGCCGATGGCGAAGACCAGCTTGGGCGCGGGCATGGCTTCGTAGGCGCGTTTGAGCGCAGTCGCCGTCGAGCGCATCGCCGGGCCCTGGCAGAGCATCACGTCCGCGTGGCGCGGCGAGCCCACCAGCTTGATGCCGAAGCGTTCCGCGTCGTAATAAGGCGTGAGGACGTTGAGCACTTCGATGTCGCAGCCGTTGCAGCCGCCGCTGTTGGCGTGATAGACCCACAGCGACCGGCCGAACATTTTCTGGCAAAGCGTCTTCAGCATAGGCAACTCAGTCCAACTCGATCTTGATGTCGTCCACGACCGCGTCCTTTTCGAGGTACGCCTCCGAACGGAAAACCCAGCGATCGTTCTGCAAATCGTCGAAGCGATAGCCCTTCATCTTCAACTGCTCGAGCGCCGACGGCTCCGTGAAGCAGCGCCCGCAGCGCTGGCACGTGCTCATGAAAAGCTCGATGCGCTGCCGGATATCGCCGATCTGGTTCGTGGCGTTCTCAAACTCGTGGCTCATGGTGATGGCTTTTTCGGGGCAGACATCGGCGCAGCGTCCGCAGTAGGTGCAGCGGCGTCCGAGGTATTCGAGGACGCGCATCTCCTGGGACACGTCGTAGATGAGGATTTCGCGCGCCGGGCAATTGTTTGCGCACCCCGCGCAGCCGATGCATTTCCTGGCGTCGAAGATCGGCCGGCCGCGGAACTTCTCCGGTACCGGCCGCGCCTGGGCCGGATAGGGCAGCGTCACCCGCCCTGCCGTCAGGCAGATGACCGTCTCTTTGAGTTTGCTTAAGACAGAAATGGCTGCACCTCGTTAGTGTCCATAGCTCGCCAAAACCAGCGCCACCAGCGCCACCGCCAGCAAACTGGCGAAGTAGCGGATCGCCTGATCAATCCGGTAGCGCGCATGCGTCGCGGCGACCACCGTGACCAGCAGCACCAGCACCGATACCTTGGCCCAGAACGCCAGCCAGCTCAGCGGAAATATCAGGTCTGAGCCCCACGGCACAAGAAGCGCCACAAACAACGCGCTGTAAATGACCAGTTTGGCCATCTGCGCGTACTTGAACAGCGCCAGCTTCGGCCCGGAGTATTCCATGAGCGGGCCTTCCATAAGCTCGGTCTCGGCCTCGGAGATGTCGAACGGCACGCGCTGCACGAACGCCTGGAACGACAGGAGCATCACTCCCAGCATAAGCAACCCCGACCACGGGAAGCCGCCGGTGGCGTACACCGAGCCGCTCAGCACCGTGTCCAAGCGGAACGACCGCGTGTGCACCGCCCCGACCACGATGGCGATGGCCAACAAGGGCTCGAGCGCAATCATGCTCATCATTTCGCGGCTGATTCCCACCAGTGAGTACGTCGAGCCCGCCGCCAGCCCTGCCAGCAGCGTGCAAATCCCGCACAGCGTCAGCAGATAAATCAGCAGAATGGCGTCGCCCGCGCCGTTCAATGGCACGGCGAAGCCCATGGGCACGAGGCATGCCGCCGTCAACACCGTGGCGAGCGATAGGTACGCTGCCAAGCGCTGCATCCACGGCGACTGGCCCGATTCGATGTCTTCTTTGCCCAGCAGCTTCAGCAGGTCGAAGTACGGCTGCCAGATCGGCGGGCCTTGGCGGGATTGGATGCGCGCGGTGACCTTGCGCAGCACGCCTTGGAACAGCGGCGCCACGAGAAGCACGAGCCCCACGTTCAGCACCATGCCCACGATCGCCCTGATCACGTGAAGATTCATATCCGGTCCTATGCCTTCTTTTCCCGCGCCAGTTTCACCAACTCTTCCTGCGACCATACCTTCACCGCGCCCGATCGCAGGTCAATCGTTTCCAGCCGGTCGGTGCAGGAAAAACATGGGTCGATGCTGCCCAGCGAAATCGTCATGTCCGCGATCTGCTGATCCTTGATCATCGCCGGCACCGCCTGAAGGTTCTGATAGGTCGGCGCGCGCACCCGCCAGTGCCGAGGATGATTGTTCTCTCCGGTGATGACGAAGTGATGGCTTTCGCCGCGCGGCGCTTCGACCGAAGACAGCCCCATGCGCCCCGCCGGCAACTCCTCTTGGATCTGCAGTTGAATCGGCCCCGGTTCCATCTTGTCCAGACACTGGCGGATGATCCGGATGGACTCGAACACTTCCTTCACCCGCACGAGCACGCGCGACCATACGTCGCCGCCGCGCTCGGTGATCACGTCGAACTCGACACGGTCGTACGCGGCGTAAGGATGATCGCGCCGGCAATCGATGTCCGCGCCTGCGGCGCGCGCCACCGGACCCAACAGCGCGGCATTCTTCACCAGGTTCATGTCTGCGACGCCCACGCCGCTCGTGCGCTTCTGGATATTCTTGTCCTTGCTCACCGCGCTCACGACCGGATGCCACTCGGCCTCGAGCTGATCGAGCACCTGGCGCAACTCCAGTTTGACGTCGTGAGTGATGTCCCAGCGCACGCCGCCGATCACGCAGAGGGCGTACGTCTTCCGGTTGCCGCTGATCTTCTCGGCGATCCACATGATCGGTTCGCGGATGCGGAAGCTCTGCATGAACAGCGTATCGAACCCCACGATGTGGCAGGCCAGCCCGGTCCAGAGCAAATGGCTGTGCAAGCGCTCGAGTTCGAGCATGATCGTACGGATGTATTCGGCGCGCGGCGGGGGCTTGAGCGCGGCGGCGTCCTCGACCGCCTGCGCGTAGGCCACGTTGTGTACGCAGCCGCAGATGCCGCAGATGCGCTCGGCGAGCATCGGAATGTCGTTGTAGCTCAGGACCGTTTCGGCCAGCTTTTCGATGCCGCGATGCGCCATGAACCCGCGGTACTCGCACCCGCGCACCATCTCGCCTTCCACATACAGGCGGAAATGCGCGGGCTCATCGAGCGTGGGATGGAAAGGACCGAACGGCACGACCGTGCAGCCCTCCGGCGGCTCGTCAAAGGTGAACTCGCGCGTGTCGTCAAAGCCCTGGGGAACGTGGTTCCACGGCACGTCCTTGCGCAGCGGATGCAGGCCCTCGGGCCAGCCATCGGGAAGCACCAGCCGCTTCATGTAGCGGTGCCCCACCGGTTCGATGCCGACCAGATCGCGCATTTCGCGCTCGGCCCAACTGGCTGCAGGAACCACTTCGGAGATGCTGTCGATCTTCGGGTCATTCGCCGGGACGTATACGAGGATGCTGCAGAGCACGTGATCTTTGTCGAAAGCGAAATCGTGCGCCACCAGGAACTTTCCCGAAAACGGCCGGTCATCCGCGCCAATGCTGATCACGTAGCGGGCGTCGAGGTCGCGGAAGATGTACTGGCAGATCCGTTTCACCGCCGACGGATCGACAACCACAAACAGGCGATTGTCGGCGGGCAAGTCCGCCCGCAAAATGGCCGGACCGAACTTCTCTCTCAGTTGATTGAGCCTGTCGCGGGCGACCATGTCAGTGCTCTCTCCACGCGGGCTGTTTGCCCGCTTCTGGACGCGGCGCTCCGCCTAGCCAGCGGAAGTAGCGTTTGATCTCGCCGTAGAAATTATGGGCCACGTAGCGATGGCAATCCGCCTCGCGCACGTAGCCGCAGAGCCAAGGCGCTTCCGCGCGCCGAGTGGCTGCGCCCAGCTTGGATATCCCATACGCGCCAAGGAACGTCACGCCCAGCACTGCGGCGATCCCCAGTGGCGCATACCGCGCCGCCTCGTTAAAGCCCCAAATACCGCGGAGCGGACCATTGGTCATCGGCATGGCCGCTGCCATCACCGTGCCGAAGCCTTGTTTGCTGGCGTCCAGCGCATGCTGAATCAGACGGAATCCAATCGCCGGCACCACGCCAAGCAGGATGCAAGCCAGCGCCAGGAATACTTGAGGAACCTGCATCATCCAGCCAACTTCCAGCCGGCCGTTCTTGGCGGCTTGCTCGGTGACGAGCGTGCTCGCGCGCGACAGGAAACTCGCGCCGAAGAACTTGATGAAGGACGCCAGCGTAAGCGCGCTGGTCAGGATGGCGACCACGGCGCACACCGCGAGGTACCGGGCCGATCCGCTCCCCTGAATCGCCCCCACATAGATGGTCCACTTGCTCACGAAGCCGCTGAACAGCGGCACCCCGGAGATCGAGAAGGAAGCCACCAGAGCGGTGATCGCGGTGAGCGGCATGAATTTCATCAGTCCGCCCATTTTGTTCAGGTCTTGCGTGCCAGTGGCATCAAGCATTGAGCTGGCGTTGAGGAACAGCAGTCCGGAGAAAAAGCCATGATTCAGCACGTGCAACAGCGCACCCAATAGGCCGACTGTAGCGAGCGCCGCGGCCTTCGAGCCGGCTGCTGGCAACAAAGCCATACAGGTGCCGGTACCCAGCAGGATGTAGCCCATCTGTCCGAGGCTGTGGAAGCCGAGCAGGCGCTTCGATTGATCTTGCTTGAGCGCTTGCATCGTGCTGGCAAAGAGCGTGATGGTGCCCAGCAAGGCAACCACCCATCCCCAGCTCGCCAGCGGGTAATCCGCCCGCGCGCTGAGGGGCACGAGCCACAAGAAATAGCGCATCACGCCATAAACGCCGATCTTAATCGTCACCCCGCTGAGCAAAGCGCTCACCGGCGGGGGGATGGCAGGGTCCACGTCCGGCAGCCAGAACTGGCCAAAGGGCCACATGCCCATCTCAATGCCGAAGCCCACGAGAAACAGCCCGAAGGCCAGCGCAGTTATGCCGGGCCGGGCGATCAGTAGCTGCGGCAGGGCAGCACTCACCGTGCTGAAGTCGTACTTCAGGCTGGCGCTGGCGCTCGCGACCTTGCCGGTGACTGCCAGGAGTCCGACGCCGACCATAATGGCGGCACAAGCGATAAGCATCATGATGAGGTACTTATTCGCGGCCCAGACGTTCTGGCGCTTCTTGTACTCGAAGCGGATCAGCGCGTAGCCGGGCAGCGTCATCATCATCCAGAAGATGAAGAAGACCCACATCATGTCGGTCGTGCTGAACAGACCGTACATGGCGGCGAGGAAAAGCAGGAAGTAGGGGTAGTAGCGCGCCAAGCTGTATTCCGTGTAGCGCTTCATGTAGACGATGGAATAGAACGCAGCGGGCACGGCAATGAGAGCGGCCAGGAGAAGAAAAACGGCCGTCAGACCGTCCACGTGAAGGCGCAGGACGTACCCGATTTTCGGCATTGCCCAGAACTGGGCAGACTCCGCCGACGGTCCGATCAGTAGCACCTTGCCGACGGCGTAGAAAACCAGGGCCGCCGTGGAGGCAGTGATGAGGAACGCAAGCCAACCTGCAAGCGTCTTGAAGCGCGAAACGAGCAGGGTCAGCACCGCCCCGGCGATGCAGAGCAGAATCGCAGCGACGACGGCTTGTTCCGGAGTCATCATACGTTCACTTCGGCGATCGGCCTCAAGGCCGAAGGCTCTTCCAGCCGCGACGGCGAGTGAAGGCCGCGCAGCAATTCGCACAGTGCATCGAGTGTCTTCTGCGCTGTGGGCGTGAGCTGCTGCCCGGCGCCCAGCGATTCCGGCTGGACGCCCAGCAGCCAGGCCCTGGTAGTTCCATTGGCTCCGGCCCATTTCGCCAGCAGGCCGAGCGAAATCTTATGCGTGGAAATTTGCGGAAACCGGGCGGCCATTTCGCCTGAGTCCAGAAAGACCGCCGAGCCGGGCGCGCCGCCGAACTCCACGGCGTCTAGAAAAACGAGGTTTTCGCAGCCGCCGTCGGCCACGCGGCCGATCCAGCGCTCGGGAGTGGTTCCCGCGACGACTGCTTGCCATCCTTCCGGCAAGCCGGCTGCCAGGAGTTCCTCCGCCAGGCGCACGCCAAAGCCATCGTCGCCGTAGTCTACGTTGCCCAGCCCCATCAGGCAGACGCAGCCGGTGAGGCACTGCTCGAGCTGTTGACGGAGGGCGGGCATCAGATGTCCTCCCCCAGCGCCTTGATCTGTTGATAGGTGAACACCGGGCCGTCCACGCAGACGTAGGCCATGCCGATGCAGCAATGCCCGCACTTGCCGACGCCGCATTTCATGTAGCGCTCGAGTGTCGAGACGATGTTGCGCTCGTCAAAGCCCATCGCCAGCAGGTCCTTGATGACGAACCGGAACATGATCGGCGGACCGCACACGAAGGCCATGGTGTTATCCACGGGCACCTGCACGCCGGGCCGCTTGAACAGGCTGCCGACGACGCCGACGTTGCCGCTCCACCCGTCGCCGCCGCGGTCCACCGTGAGGTGACATTCGACGCCCGCCGACTTTTCCCACTCGCGGAGATTGGGCAGATACATCAGTTCCTTCGGGGTCTTCGATCCGTAGAAAATCTGGATGCTCCGGTACTTCTCGCGATGATTGAGCGCATAGACGATGCACGAACGCAGCGGAATCAGCCCGATGCCGCCGGCGACGAAGACCAAGTTCTTTCCGTAGTAATCCTCCATCGGGAAGCCGTTGCCGTACGGACCGCGCACGGCGAACTTGTCCCCGGCCTTGAGCTCGTGCAACGCCGCGGTGCAACTCCCCACTTGGCGGATAGTGAAGAAGGTCTCGTCTTCGGTAGGGCTGGGGGGGAGTGAGGCGGGAAACTCCCCTACGCCGAACAGCGACACCTGCGCGAACTGCCCGGGCCGGAAGCGCCGGAAGGCGCGCTGCTCCGCTGGATCTTCGAAGCGCCAGTAAAACGTCTGGACCTCGGGGATTTCAGACACCACCCGCTCGAGGACGGCGACCTTCGGCAAATAGACGTTTTCAGTGGCTGACGGGTTCATTCTTTTCCAACTCCGATGTCGCGCGGCGGATCATCTCCACCACGCTCGGCATCCCGACGTCGCCGTGGCAGACGGCGGCGCACCGGCCGCAGCCCACGCAAGCCATCGAAAGCTCGCGCTGGATGAAGTAGTGCGCCAGCTTGCGGAAGAAGCGGCGATTGCGCCGGTCGTGCACGGCCCGGCGCGGGTTGAAGCCGCCGGCCATCCGCGTGAAGCCGCTGAGTGCGCAAGAATCCCAGATGCGCACGCGCTCGATCTCGTTCGGGCTCACTTGGCGGTCGCTGACCGTAAAGCACGTGCAGGCCGGACAAACGTACGTGCAGCCGCCGCATTCGAGGCAGCGATTGCCGATCTCTTCCCACGTCTTTTCAAGGATCTTGCCCTGCGTTATGTAACGCACCGTGGCCGAGAACCAGCTCGTCGTGTGCTTGAAGCGCCTGCGGACCTGGTCGAGGATGCTGTGGCGCTTCTGGACGTGCGCTTCGCTGCCTTTTTTGAAGATGGGATTTGCAAACAGGGCTTCTCCGGCGGGTGTGCCGGCCACGGCCATGAATTCCTCGCCGAGATCCATCAGTTGCAGATCGAAGTGGTCGCGCGCGGCCGGCCCGGTGTCGGCGCACACGCAGAAGCATTCCTCGGCGATATCGCGCTCAATGTCGGTGCAAACGACGTTCACGAGAAACAGGTTCTTGCGGCGCTTCTCGTAGTAGGCATCGCAGAAGTCGCGGCCCAGATAAAAACGATCCAAATGATAGATGCCCGCGAGGTCGCAGGAACGGATGCCGAAGATGGCGCGCTTGGGCTCTTCGTAGGTCGGCTCGATCCGAACCTCACCGTTCTTCTTGTGGACCTTCAGCAGCCGCTCGATGTGCGGGAACACGAATCGCTTGGGCGGATAGTAGGGGTTGGGCAGGTGAATCTGGACCTGATCGCGGTTCTTGTCGGTGACGGTGTCGAAGAAGGTGTCGCTGCCCCGGCCGCAGAACGGCGCCACGACCTCGTAGCCCTGCTGGCGAAGCAGGTCCACGATCTTCAGCACGTCGGCGCGATCGAGGATGCGGGCCTTCACGCCGCCTCCTTTTCCACGCGGACCGGAACGAGGCTGCTGCCGTCGCCAATCGCCCCGAGAATCTGCTTCTCCAGGTCGTGCAGGAAATAGGGCACGAAAATGGTGCCGCTCCTGACTTCCGGCGTGACCCGCGCGGTGGACACGGCGGAGGCGTTCGCCGCGCAGAGCCGTATCCGCTGCCCGTCGCGGATGCCGAGCTGTTTGGCGTCGTCGGTATTGACCTCAACGAAGCCCTCCGGGTAGTCCAGCAACAGGATTCGGTATTCGCGCTTCAGGGTTTCGCTGTGCCGGATGACCACGTTGTGGTCCCAGTAGTAAAGCGAGTTCCCGAAAACCAGCGTGAGCGGGAAGTCCTTGGGAGCCGGAGTCAGTTGCGGCTTGGCCACCGGCACGAATGTGAAGGGTGTGCCTGTGTGGTTCTCAGCGAAGAGGTACCGTGTGCCCAGCGGGCGGTCCTTGGTGCACGGCCACTGGCGGCCATACTCCCGCGCCAGGTTGTCGTGACTCGCCCCAGCATAGAAGGGAACCACCGCGCCGATCTCTTCCATGACCTCGGCAGCGGATTGATAGCGCCAATTGGCGCCCAGGAGTTGCGCGACCTCGGTGAGCTGCTCCCACGCGGGCTTTGGTCCGGGGGGCGGTTCAATAGCTTTTTCAGCCAACTGGATGCGCCTCTCCGAGCTGGTGAAGGAAACCCGTTCCTCCCCAAAGGCGACCGTCGGCAGCACCACGTGAGCGTATTGGGCGGTCTCGTTCATGAACAGGTGCTGTACGACCACCAAGTCGAACTGGGGCAGGGAATTGGCGGCATCGCCGAACGACGCCGTGCCCACGGCGTCGTAGCGGCAAAGCCACAAGGCTTTCACTTTGCCCTGCCCGCGGTCGGCCAGAATGGAGCGGGCGTCCGAGCCTGGCGTGGCGGGGAGTTTGGCCTTCCAAACTGTTTCGAGGGAAGCGCGGGCCGCGGCATCCGTCACCGGCTGATAGGCCGGCAGACGGTCTGGCAGCATTCCCATGTCGCATACGCCCAGGAGATTATTCTGCTCGCTCAGCGCGTAGATGCCGGCTCCTGGCTTGCCGAGATTGCCGGTGAGCAAGGCGAGGTTCACGATTGCCCGGATGCTGTACTCCGGACGTGATTCCGTGCTGGCGGAATAGAGCAAAGCCGCTGAACCGGCGCGGGCGTAAGCCAGGGCCGCGGCTTCGATCAAGTCCGCCGAGACACCGCAGGTTTCCGCGACTTGCAGCAGATCGTATTCCCGCACCTGTTCGAGGAAGGCTTCATAACCGCGGCAACGCGCCTTGATGAACGGAAGATTCATCAGTCCGCGGTCCTCGATCACCTTGGCCATCGCTCCGTAGAGCAGGGTCTTGGTGCCCGGTTTGATCTGCAGGAAGATGTCGGCGCTCTCGGCCACGCGATGCCTTCGCGTGTCGATCACCACGAGCTTCGCGCCCTTGAGCTTGGCGCGGATCACCACGCCGCCGATGGTGGGCAGTTGGCGGGCCAGGTCCACGCTGTCCACGACGATCACTTCGCTCTGCGTCAGTTCTTCAACCGAGTTGGTCGTCGCCGGCACCCCGATCATCTCCAGCAGCACATCGATCGAATTGTTGCAGTACACGCCGGTGCCATGGTCCACGTTGTTCGTGCCGATGACGGCGCGCGCCAGCTTCTGCAGCAGGTAGGCTTCTTCGTTCGAGCAGCGCGGCGAATTCAGAAACGCCAGCGAATCCGGCCCGTGCTGTTTGCGGATTTCCTTCAGGCGCGTGGCGACGAAGCCGAGAGCCTCATCCCAGGTCGCTTCTTGGAACCGGCCGTTCTTCCGTAGCAGCGGGGTTTTCAGGCGATCCGGCGAACTGGCCACTTCGTGGACGTGCCAGCCTCGCACGCAGAGTCTCCCCACGTTCGTCGGGTGCGACCGGCTGGAATAGACGCCCACGATCTGGTTGCCCGATGTCTCGAGGTACAGGCCGCAGCCCACTCCGCAGAAAGTGCAGGCGGTTAGCTGATGGGCCATGCGACCCTCTTCTGCGTTCCGTGACGCGGTTTCGCAGGCAGGATGAAAAGTGCGGCAAACAAGACGGGGGCGGAGAGGGGGTTCCGGAGCCGAATCAGTTTGTGGGAGCCCATGGCCGTGATGACCCACCCCCTACGATGGCATCATTGCGGAAGTCGAGGCGCGGGGCCGTGATGCGCGTCACACCAATTTGTGTCGCCGGTCACAGGCCTTGGGATGCCGAATACTGCCCGTTGTGACAGGTTCGGATGCACGAATTGGATTCCAGGGGGAGGTTCCGCGAAGGGGTGAGCTACCTTGCCCGCAAACGGAGGATAAGACCCGCCCCCGCGAAGAACAGCAGGGCAGAAGCGGTGAAAGCAACCTGCACGGAGAAGACGCGCCACAGGACTCCGACGAGAATGCTGGAGACGAAGTCCCCCACGGCGTTCACGGCAGCGAGGGTGCCAAAGGCCATGCCATGTTGTTCGCGGGGAACGAGTTCCGCGGCGAGGGAATCTTCGAGGGCCTCCTCAGTGCCGACGAATACTCCCGCTAGCACGAAAATGACGACGAGCAACCAGAGGCGATGTGAGCCGAGCGTGAGAAGAACCGCGGTGAACCCGGCGAGCCCGTAGCCCGCGGCGAGCACCAGATTGCGCCTGCGGACGCGGTCACCCATCCACCCGCTGGCGTAAGCCGAGCCGGCGTAGAACACATTGTGGAGCGTATATAGGCCGATGGCGATCGAAGCGGCGCCCGCGTAGCCGATCTGCGGTGCAAGCTGGCGCGTCGCGTACATGATCAGCAGCGTATGGGAAAAGTCTCCAGCGCCGAAGACGCCGACGCCCACTAGAAATCGTCGGAATGGCCCTGGCAGCGTGCTCAGGTTTCTCCAGAATGTTCGTGGAACAGCAGCCGTGGTCCTTCGCTCTCGCACGAATAACCAAAAGCATAGAACCGCCGCCAGTCCCGGCAGCAGCGTCCACCAGAAGACCCGGCGATAATTGTGGGCGGTGTGCTCGAGCAGCCAGAGAGCCGTGAGCGGGCCAAGAACGGCGCCGAGCGTGTCCATGAGCCGCTCGAGGCCGAAGGCGCGGCCATAGGCCCCGGGTGGCACGCTGGCGGCGAGCAGGGCCTTGCGGGCGGGCGTGCGCACGCCGCGGCCGAGCCAGGCGACGGCGCGGCCGGTGAGAATGTGCATGGCATGCGTGGCCAGGGCGAAAGAGGCGGTCGCGAACGCCGTGACGGCGTAGCCCGCGATGGCCAACGGCTTGCGGTGGCGCAGACGGTCGGTGTAATGGCCGGCAATGAGCTTGGCCACGCTCGAGAAGCCGTCGGCGGTGCCTTCGATCACGCCGAGCCAGGCCGGCCCGGCGCCGATGGCGGCCAGAAACGCCGGGAGGACGGCGGTGGCGGTCTCGTGGCTCCAGTCGCTCAGCAGGCTGGTAAGGCCGACGCCGAGGACCGTGCGGTTCAGCCACGGAGACTTGTTCTCAGTCATGGAGCGGAGCGGGACCCCGTGAGCATCCAGCGGGCATAATCCTCCGTCAGCAGTTTACAGCAGGAAGTGTTTTCTCCGCCGCTCAAGCCCTGCTAAGGGCGGACTCTGTTCGATTCAGGGGAAGAGGACGGCGCGTGTCGCGACGACTCTTTCGCAGCCGTTGTGGCTGCGGGGAGAACGTAGGTGGGATTCGAGAAAATCCACATTGTCCAGCGCCGCCACGAGGTCAGACCGGGCGGGCGGAGAAATACCTCGGTGCGATAGCGACCAGGACCGTCCAGGGGAGCGTCCAGCGACCAGTCTTCCGCCTCGGCAAACTTCCGGCCGTCGCGGAATACTTCAATCCGGGGGATGCCCGAGGTGTGCGGAAGGGAGACATGCAGCCTGCTGCCAGGGATCCACGTGACGGAATCGCCGGGACCGCTCGCGGCGCCTCCGCTCGAAATGGACTGAACGAAACCGGCGGCGGGCGACAGTGCATCGAGCGCGCAGTACGAGTGGCCGCTCTTGAGTGCCTCAAGGAGGACGCCGGCGTCGGCGCGCTCGGGGTTGGCGGCGTACTCCGGGGGAAGCAGAAGGTGCTGTCGCGCAATGCGAAACGCCGGCGCGTACGCCGGAAAGCGCAAGGTCACGCCATTCCCATCTCCCAGCCAGATACCTCCGTGCGCATCGGAAGCGCAAATCCCCGCGACGGGACGATCCCGCAGCAGTTCGTCCCACTTGGCGAAGTTCTTATCCGGCGTGCGCGCCAGCCGAACCATCGCCAGATCCGGATTGACCCCATACATCACCAGGGAAACGAGGAAGTCGAACACATTGTTGTTGTGCAGGGCTGCGTCTTCGTTCCAGATTTCTATGCCGTCGAAGTCGTTCGTCTTCCAGTCGCGCCACGGAATGTGGTGTTGGATGGGATGCGCGAGAAACGTCGTCGCTCCGGCCGCGCGAGCGGAGGCCAGCGACTCTGCTGGCTTGGGCGGAGAAGGCGGCTTCCATCCTTCCGGCAGCCCAAACGCCAGAAAGTGCCCGCCGGTCGTGGACACTTCCTCTCCGAAGATCGGGGTGAGCCCCGCCGGCACTCGAGTCTCGGGCCACAGATGCGAGACGTAGTTGTGATCCGTAATCGTGATGTAGGAGAGTTTCGCGGCACCCGCCGCATCCAGCACCCTCTGCAAGTTCGCGCTGCGATGCAGCTCTCGCCGAATCGCCACGGAGCTGTGAGCGGCCGTCGTGTGCACATGCACGATGCCAATGCGCTCGGCCGGAGGCACCGATACGCCCGCGCCGTCGGGCAAGCGCACAAAGTACCCGTCGAGTAGAATGACGACTACGAAGACCAGAAACACGGCGAACAAGAGGAAGAATGCCCGGCGCAGGGCGCTACGCCGAGCCTTGCGCGAAGCGTGCTTGCCACGGGCGGCAGGGGGGTTGGCGGGAGAGGGAACCTGCGGGGCTGGAGATTGAGAAATGGTCGTCAAGAGATAGGAATCAAGTTTGAATGGGCCTAGAAGGTGTGTCAAGGAGATTCCCGTTTGCGGCTCGGCATTGGTGCGGTGATGGAGCGCTTTTCCGGCCCAGCGAGAGTGGTCAGCGCCTGTTGACCGTTTGCTCTGCTGGCAGTAGGATGCCGCAGCGTTCGGCCCTGTGGTTCGCGTGATGGGCAAGGAGGCGTCATGTATTGTTCCAGGTGCGGAGCCACGATTGC
Organism: Candidatus Acidiferrales bacterium; assembly: GCA_049514555.1. Taxonomy (GTDB): domain Bacteria; phylum Acidobacteriota; class Terriglobia; order Acidiferrales; family UBA7541; genus JBEKUY01. The sequence goes on along the minus strand of JBEKUY010000001.1, from coordinate 664,197 downwards.
TGAGGGTGCCGCGTTTTGTACGGCCTGTGGTCAGCCGACTCACGCCGCCGCTGCGGTGAGTGCTGCTTCGCCAGGGAGTGCCGGTCCAGCAGCGCGGCCCCCGATGGGAGTCGCCTATCCCTCACCGTATGCTGGTTTCTGGCTGCGGTTCGTTGCCCATCTGATCGACTCGCTGATTATTGGCGTCCCCTTCTTCATCATCTTCGGCATTCTGTTCGCGTCTGCAGGACTCGGCGTGGCTCTCGGCCACCTGCACGAAGGAGCGGATGTTGCGGCCACTCTTGTTCCCCTGTTCGTCGGTGTCATCCTTCCCCTCGTGGCCATTTCTCTTGTTGGCGGATGGCTCTACTACGCCTTAATGGAGAGTTCCTCCTGGCAAGCCACCCTTGGAAAGAAGGCGCTCAACCTGCAAGTCACCGATCTGGCGGGTCATCGAGTCTCTTTCGGGCGCGCTTCCGGACGTCACTTCGCTAAGATCATCTCTGGACTCATCCCCTTTGCGATCGGATACATCATGGCCGGCTTCACTGAGAAGAAGCAGGCCCTCCACGACATGATCGCGAGCTGCCTGGTCATCCGCAAAGCCTGATTCGCCCACCGCACCCCGCCGGCTCTGCGTCCGCCCCTGACGCGCGCGCCGCGCCGCTCTGGCGCCGGCGAGCCTGCGCCAGGGCTTCAGCGCAACGGGGTATGAGCGTGACGATAGCGGCGTGGTCAGGGCAGGCAGAAGAAAACGACCTCAGGGATGAAGAGGGATACCTCCTTCCTCGAAATGACGGCAAGAGGCAAGGGCTTGCAGTACGCCGTTAATAGATCGAGCCGCGTCAGTCTCCGCACGCTGCCGAAGCCATCATGCACGGAGCGGACAAGCGAGCACGCGAAGACGTCCGCTCGGGATGCGCGTTGTGACGATCTTCAAGGAGATGACGCAGGCACTCGCGCATCGCGAGCCGCGCGCGGAAGAGCCGCACGCGCACGGTGGCCGAAGGGATGCCGAGTTTCTCCGCGGTTTCGCGCGTCGAGAGCTGTGCCACGTCGCGCAGCAAGCAGACGCGGCGCATGCGTGGCTCGAGCTGTTCGATAGCGTCGGCAACGTGCCGGAGCAATTCGAGCCTCGCGTAATGCTGCTCGGGATTGTCGTCTGGAGCGGTGGCCAGCGAGCCGAGCAGTGGATTCTCCTCGCCCGCCGGGGTCGGATCATCGAACGAAATCACGCGCCCCGCGTGGCGGCGCCGCACGGTGTCGATGGCCTCGTTTGCCGCGATCCGCGTGAACCACGCCGCGAAGAGTCTTTCTGGTGTTTCGTCGCGGCCCTTGAACTCGCCCAGGTGCGCGAACGCGCGCATGGCCGCTGTCTGTTGAACGTCTTCGGCATCCTCGACGTTCCGGGTAATCGCGCGCGCGGCGCGCAGGGCGCCCGGCAGAGCTGGCGCGAGCAAAGATATGAATGGGCGATGTTTCCGCTCGGCAAGCTTGGCGGTAGATGCGGTGAATTGAGCTTCGGCAATGGTTGCGAGTGCGCTCATGGGTTCCTTTCAGGTTTGGGAATGGCACACGACGTTCCATCGCTTCCAGAGTGTAAGCAGCGCAGAATAAAGCACTTAGCGGTGAAATGTTACAGCGAGAGTATGTCGAGTGCCCGCTTCCGGGATTTGCTGTCTCGAAACCGGTCAGTCCCAAGCGTCTGTCCAATGGGCCGGTATCGGTTTCGCGGCCTTTCTCCTGAGGGGCCATTCGCCGCCTTGGTTTCGAGTTAGCCTAAGCCATTCGCTCAACCGCGAAGTGCCGCGCCAGTGCGTAGAGAGGACATCATGCCAAGCCCAAGCCCACCGATTACCAACGGATCTCCCGAGCGGAAACCGCGGAGCGTTTGGCGCATTACTTGGCGCGTGGTGACCTGGGCCACCATCGCGGCCGGCGTGGTCACACTGATACTTATGTTCCACAAGTCGGCGCCGCCCGCCGTTCAGGCCGACCCAGCGGCTGCGAGTCGCCTGGAAGCGAAGTTGCAGCAGGCGCAGGCTGATGCCTCCACCGGGACGCCGCCGGTCCTGCGCGTGGACGAAGCGGAACTGAATTCGTTTCTCAGTTCTCATCTGGCCCTAAACCCCGGCCCCTCTGCTCCGGCCGCCACCGGAAGCGAGCCGACGCTGGAAGAAGTGCAATCGAACGTCCGCGACGTGAAGGTCAGCATGAACGATGATCTCGTGCATGCCTACGTCGTCTTTGATTTTCACGGTAAGGACTTGACTCTCGACCTTGAAGGGAAACTGCACGCGGCAAATGGTTATCTGCAATTTGAACCGGTGAGCGGGAAAATTGGGGCGCTGCCCCTCCCGCAGTCCACCCTCGAATCGGCTGTGCGCAAGATGATGGAGTCGCCGGAGAACCGCGAGAAGCTGCGCCTGCCCGACGATTTGAGCGATCTGCGAATCGAAAACGGTGAGCTTGTGGTGGCTTATAAGTGAGAGCCGCCGCGCCATGCCTCACCGCGACGGCTCCCCTGGGTCGAGTCGGCGCTGCAGTGCGATCTCGCAGCGCCAGCGCCGGCAATCAGTGTTTTTCGACGCGCAGATTGTTCTGCACCGAAAACACGTCGGGGACTCCATTGGCGCGGATGCCCGCGATGTTCTTATCCCCTTCGTTGTCCACCACGCCCTCGAGCGTCACGTGGCCACCGTTCACGATGATGTGGATGGATTGGACGACCGGCCATGCGTACTTTGACAGCGCCGAATCGCCGTAGATGGCGCGAAAGAGGCTGTGGCGCAGTTGGTCGTCCATGGGACTCGGAGGCAGCACCTCGATGTTGTTGACGACCTGAGAGACTCCTTCCAGGGATTTCACGGCGTTCTCGGCGTCGGATTTTAGAGCCGGGCGCGTGACCTGGCCGGAAAGAATGACTTTGTCGCCTTCGACACGATACTCGAGATTGTCGAAGACCGTGTAGTAAGGCAGCATGACGAGTTGGTGGCGAACTTCCTTCTGCAACCACGCCGTGTATTTCGCATCGTCGCGCGGTTTCTTCTCCGGATTCTGCCCTGGATAGGCCGGACCTGCGGCTGCCAGGAAGCCGATGGCGAGCAAGCTGAGTAGCAGGCTTCGTAGGTGAAACTTCATGTCTTCCCTCCTTTAGCGAGAGCACTGGTTCCTATGGTTAGATTCAGGAAGCAGGGGAGAGGGCTATCTGAGCCGGTCGGGCCGCAGCTTTGCTAGCATGGGTGCGCTGGGCCGGGCGGACTGGCGCGCAGGCGTAGAGAGGAGGGCAAGCGAGGTGTGGGTTGTGGCCCATCGAGGCGCTTCCGGACATGCCCCGGAGAACACCCTGGCCGCATTCCGGCGGGCGGCGGAACTCGGCGCCGGGTTTATCGAGACGGACCTGCAGCTCTCACGCGACGCGCATTTCGTGGCCATTCACGATACCACGCTCGAGCGGACCACCTCGGGAACCGGAGCGGTGCACGAGAAGACGCTCGGCGAATTGAGGCAACTGGACGCGGGAGCGTGGTTCGGGAGCGAGTTCGCGGGGGAGAAGATCCCCACGCTGGAAGAGATTCTGGTGCTGGCGCGCAAACTCGATGTGGTGTTCTACCTCGAGCTGAAACCGTGCGCGGCGTGGGGGGCCGAGCACGCGCTGGTGGGCGCGCTGCGGGACGCCGGTGAGCTGGCGCGCGCGGTGGTGCTTTCCTTTGATTGCGGGACCCTCCGTGCGCTGCGGAAGATCGAACCGACCGTCATGACGGGTTTGCTGGTCGAAAAGCTCGAGGGAAACGCCATCCAGTTGGCCGCGAATTCAGGAGCGCGGCAATTGGGAGTGCCTGCGGACCTAGTCACGCCGGCGCTTCTCCGCGAGGCGCGCCGCGCGGATATGCCGGTGTTGGTCTGGACGGTGAATCATCCGGCGCAGATGCGGGCCCTCGCGCAGGCGGGCGTGGACGGCATCGTCACCGATTATCCCGACCGCCTCATCGGCGCGCAGAAAAAGCCCGGGTAGACGCACTGTTTGGAAATGTACTGGAAATGATGCTGGAGCAGGTTTTTCCTCGATCCTTTCCAGGATAAGAAAAACCAAACTACAAGTTAGCTTCAAAACTCTCTGCGGATTCCGGCGGGGGAACCAGCAAGCGAAAAAGCGCCGCGAATTCCGCCACGCTCAATTGCTCGGCGCGAGCGTCGGGACGGAGCCCGAGTTTCGCGAACGCGACGCCGGAGATTTCAGGCGAAGCAAGCGGGCGGAGGTTGTTGGCGAGCGTCTTGCGCTTCTGTGCGAAGGCGAGCTTGACGAAGTCGAAAAAGCGCTGCTCATCGTGGATTGTCAGGCGCCCGCGTTCGCCGGGAAGCCGCAAGGTGACCAGCGCCGAGGTGACCTTGGGCGGCGGGCGGAAGGCGCCGCGGAGAATACGCAGGACGATCTCGGGGCGGGTGAAGTACTGTGTGGCCACGGAGAGATACCCGTACGAACGTGACCCCGGGCGGGCGGCCAGCCGGAGGGCCACTTCAAGCTGGATGACCAGGTGGATGACTTCGATGCGCTCGGCGAATTCAAAGAGGCGGTGCAGAATCGGTGACGTGATGTAGTAGGGCAGATTGCCGTAAATGCGCATCGGCCCGAGAGGGAGCACTCTGGCGAGGTCGAGATGGAGGACGTCGCCGTGGATCACGTGGAGATTGGGGTGGTCGGCGGAGAGGGTCGCGAGGCGCCGCGCGAGCGCGCTATCGAGCTCGACGGCGAAGACGGGGACGCCGGTGGCGGCGAGGAGCCGAGTCATTTCGCCGTGGCCGGCGCCGATTTCCAGCCAGGGAGCTTGCGAAGACGAAGTCTCCAAACCGATGGCGCGGGCAATCTTCTGACGCCAGCCGGGATCGGTGAGGAAATGCTGGCCGAGGCGCTGACGGGTCATTTGCGCCACAGTTTAGCAGGAATGGCCTGCTCGACCATCTAACCGAAGTGGGACCTGACCTGGACCTACGACCGCTACGGCAACCGCCTCGCGCAGAACGTGCAGCCGGACACGGTGCTGTCGCCTGCGCCGCCCTCACCCAGCTTCACCGTGGACGCCACGACGAACCGCCTCACTAACACGGGGTTCACCTATGACGCGAGTGGGAACATGACTTACGATGGCGCGAACACGTTGGTGTACGATGGCGAAAACAAGGTGGCCAGCAACAACAACCAGGGCTATGGACTTTACGCCTACGCATACGACGGCAATGGCCTGCGGGTGAAGAAGACGCCGCCGAGCGGGGCCGCAACGGTGTACATTTTCAGCGGCGGCAAGGTGATTGCGACGATTCTGTCAGATGACCTGCGTAGATGAGGACGGTTTCTCACACACCATCACATGTTCGAAACCCTGGCGGCGCCAGCATCTGTGGACGCCGTTTTGGGTAGTCTTGGCTCTTACTACGTTGTCTTGCCCTTGCTTTGCCCAAACGGACGCCAGGCGAGACAATCCCGGCCCCGTGGGGCTGACCGCAGAGGGCCGCACCTGGGCGGAGCAAACCCTCCAAGGCCTCACGCTCGAAGAGAAGGTCGGGCAGATGCTGCAAGTGCGTTACTACGCCGACTATAGGGGCTTCGACAGCCACGAATACAAAGCTCTCCACGACGAGCTGCAGAAATATCACATCGGCTCGGTGGTCTTCGGCATGCACTTCAGCAATGCTGGGCCGTTGCGGAGTGCGCCGCTGGACGCCGCGCGGGTCGCCAACCAGTTGCAGCGCGACTCGAAGCTGCCCTTGCCCCTCGCTGCAGATATCGAGCGCGGAGTTGCCTCGCGCCTGATCGATGTCCCCGGATTCCCCTGGCCCATGGCCTTCGGGGCGGTGGACGACCCCGCCGCGGTCGAGCGCTTCGCCGCCATCACCGCTCGCGAGGCCCGCGCCATCGGCGTTCAGTGGGCGCTCGCTCCCGTGGCCGACGTGAACAGCAATCCCGCTAATCCCGTCATCAACGACCGCTCGTTCGGCGAAGACCCAGAGCAGGTCGGCGCGTTGGTCGCTGCGTTCGTCCGAGGCGCCGTGCGAATGAACTAAAGCCCATCCTGAAGCGTCTATGAGATTGAGCGGGACTGTTCGCAAGCGGACAGAGGAGTGTTCGGAGGCGGACAGAACGTATGGTTGCTGAGGCGGGTCCTACGGGCTAAGTCCTTTGCTCTGAATGCGGTGGCCAACTTCTCATATGGCAGAGGACCTGCCACCGATCTCTTGTAACCTGGGCTGCAGGTCGCCTCAGAGAGCGCTGCCGGGAATAGTGGGAGGGCAACGGAATGAGAAACTTCTGGCGTGACGTCCGGTTCGGGCTGCGGCTGTTGTGGAAGAGTCCCGGGTTCACGGTGGTGGCAGTCCTTGCGCTGGCGCTGGGCATCGGCGCCAACACAGCCATTTTCAGCCTGCTCTACGCCGTACTTCTAGCGCCCCTTCCCTATCCCAACGCCGACCAACTTGTGATGGTGTGGATGCACAATAAGGGCGAACGCAACGGCGCCTCGCCAAGCGATTTTCTCGACTGGCAGAAACAGAACAACGTCTTCCAGTCGCTCGACGCGTGGACCGGCGCGGGCTTTACGATCACTACCGCGGACTGGACCGATCAGGTCCAGGCAACGAGGTCCACACCTGGATTCTTCGACACCGTCGTAGGAGAGAAGGCTTTTCTTGGGAGGCACTTCCTACCCGAGGACGCCCAGCCGGGGAACGACCACGTCGTAATCCTCAACTACTCCTATTGGCGGAAGCAGTTCGGCAGCGATCCCGACATTGTCGGCAAGAAGCTTCGGATGAGCGGCGAGCTTTACACGGTCGTGGGAGTCGCCGCGCCGAGCCCCAGCGACAGGGGAGATAGCCAGATCAGCGTGCCGCTGGCGTTGCGGCCGGAGGACATTACCCGGGAATTCCATTATTTGCTGGTGATGGGACGGCTCAAACCAGGGGTGACACTCGCCGCAGCGAATGCCGACATGGCCGTGATCGCGCAACGCCTCGCCCAAACCTATCCGAAGACGAATGAAGGCTTGACGGTGAGCGTGGAGCCGCTGAAGAACGACTTTCTGCCGCGCAATACGCGGATGGCCTTGTGGTTGATGATGGGCGCGGTCTGCTTCGTACTGCTGATTGCCTGCGTGAACATTGCGAATCTGCTGCTCGCGTGGGGGACCTCGCGGCAGAAAGAGATCGCCATTCGCCTTTCACACGGCGCAACGCGCGGAAGAATCTTCCGGCAGTTTCTGATCGAGAGTCTCGCGTTAGCCATGATCGGTGGCGCCCTGGGGGTGTTCCTGGCCTTCATGATTCTCAATGGGGTCATGGGACTGATGCCTCGCAACGCCCTGGGAATTCCCTACGAGGCGGATCCGCGATTGAGTATTCCAGTGCTTCTCTTTACCTTGGGCGCGACGATGTTGAGCGGAGTTCTTTTCGGGAGTGCGCCGGCGTGGCACGCGGCCCGGCAGAACGTCAACGACCTCCTGAAGGAGGGCGGGCGGTCTTCGGCAGGGGCCGGGCATCTTCGGCTGCGGCGCGTCCTGGTGATTGCGGAATTCGCGCTGGCTCTCGTGCTGGTGGCGGGGGCGGGACTGATCATTCGGAGTTTCTGGAACGTGATGCGGGCGGACCTGGGGATCCGGACCGACCACGTGCTCACATTTGCAGTGCCCATGCCGGAGAGCCGCACGGCCCACCCCGAGCAAATCCGCAGTCTCTACAGGCAGCTATTGGAGAAGATTGAGGCGGTGCCGGGCGTTTCGCGGGCGGCGCTGGCACCTGGCATGCCGGCTGGCGGCGCCGGCTATCTGCCGTTCGCTATCGTGGGCCAGCCCTACGACGACATCATGAAGCAGCCTTCGGTGGCTTACCAACCCGTGACGCCGGGTTACTACCAGACGTATGGCATCCGGCTGACGCGCGGCCGGTACCTGACCGCGCAGGACCAGGCGGGCGGCGGCCGCGTGGCGATCGTCAGCGAGGGCTTCGTGCGCAAATATATGCAAGGAATGGATCCGCTCACGCAGCGGATCAAGATCCCGGAGTTGCTGGCCGGGCAACAGCCGCCGCTCGGTGCGCCAGTTGAATGGCAGATCGTCGGCGTCTTCCACGATGTGCAGTATGGCTCTCGTCCGGTAAGCGACTCGCCAGAGGTCGATGTGCCTTTCGATCAGAGTCCCTGGTCCAACACCATAATCGCTGTGCGGACTTCCGGAGATCCGGCGGCGTTGTCGCGCAGCTTGGCTACCGCGATCCGGACGATCAATGCCGACCTACCCATGACGCAAGTGAAAACGCTCGACCAAGTGGTGAGCGAATCGGTGGCGCCCGACCGATTTGCCGTTGTCGTGTTTGGGAGCTTCGCCGGGTTGGCGCTGCTCCTCGCGGCGATCGGTATCTACGGGGTGATGACCTTTTCTGTCAACCAGCGGAACCACGAGATGGGCATTCGCATAGCCCTGGGCGCGGACCGGATCGAGGTGTTGAGGCTGGTGGTCAAAGACGGGATGAAGTCGGCGCTGATCGGGCTGGCGCTGGGACTCCCAGGCGTCTACTTTGTCGGGCGGACAGTGAAAAGCCTGTTGTACAACGTGAACGCTTTTGACGGGCGATCGTTCGTGGGCGTCCTCCTGACGCTGCTGGCAGCGGCGCTGCTGGCGTGCTACGTGCCCGCGCAGCGGGCGACGAAGATCGACCCCATGGTGGCCCTGCGCGAAGAGTGACGTTCGCGGTGTGACGGTTCAGCTCGGCCTGCGGTCATCTCCTCAAACAACCATCACCATCGCAGAGACAAACAGAGAATGCGCTTTGGATTCGGCGAGGACTCTCGTCTGCTCGCGAACGGGAGCAACAATCGCGTAAGAAAAATGAGGAAGAATAGAATGCCGGGCCGGAGCGTGTGCTTGACGAGGCGCAATCGTTCCAGTAAGGTCAGTCGATTGGCGGGGGAGCAATGAAAATACTGTTTGTCGCTTCGGAGGGATTGCCGTTTTCGAAGACGGGCGGCTTGGCGGACGTCGTCGAGGCTCTGCCGAAGGCGCTGGTGGCCTGCGGCCAGGAAGTGGCGGTCGTCCTGCCCAGATACCGAGCGACCAAAGCCAAGACGACCGTCCTCCCCAGCTTGACGATTCCCATGGGGCAGCAGTTGCGGTTCCCGGCCGTGGCCGATGGAACCACGGTCGAGGGCGTGCGCTACTTCTTTGTCGACGACCCGGCGTACTTCGATCGGGCGCAGCTTTACGGCGAGGATGGAAAAGACTATCCCGATAACGCGGAGCGGTTCGGGGAGTTTTCCTGGGCCGCGATTGAGATTGCCAAGCACGTCTGGCCCGCGGACGTGATTCACTGCCACGACTGGCAGTCGGCGTTGGCGCCGGTGCTTCTGCGGACGCGGTACGCCGAGGACCCGCTGCTGCGGAATGTGCCGGTGGTGTTTACCATCCATAACATGGGCTACCACGGGGCGTTCCCTCGCGAGGTGCTGGCCAAGATTGGGCTGCCGGAGAGTTTGTTCACGCCGCAGGGGATCGAATTCTACGGGAAAGTAGATTTTCTGAAGGCGGGACTGCTCTATTCCGATTACCTGACGACGGTGAGCCGGAAGTACGCCGAAGAAATCAAGACCGAGGAGTACGGCTGCGGACTCGAAGGCGTCGTGCGGGGCCGTGGTGAGCGCCTGCGCGGGATTCTGAATGGCGTGGATTATGCGGCGTGGAGTCCGGAAACGGACCACCTGATCGCGGCGCGCTATTCCGCGAGGGACCTGAGCGGCAAGAAGGTTTGCAAGCAGGACCTGCTCGACCAATTCAAGCTGCCGCTGGAGAACCTGACGCGCCCGCTGATCGGAATCGTCTCCCGATTCGCCGACCAGAAGGGTTTCGACCTGATCGCGGAGCAAGCAGCAGCGTTGCTGAAGGAAGACCTGGCCATTGTGGCGCTGGGCACCGGTGAGCCGAAGTACGAGCAATTGTTCCGCGAGCTGGCGGCGAAGAACCCTCGTCGCGTGGGAGTGAAAGTGGCGTACGACAACACGATCGCCCACAAGATCGAAGCCGGCGCGGACATGTTCTTGATGCCGTCGCGGTACGAGCCGTGCGGGCTGAACCAAATCTACAGCCTCCGATACGGCACGGTGCCGATCGTGCGGGCCACCGGCGGGCTCGACGACACCATCGAGCCGTTCGACCTGCAGCACGGATCGGGCACCGGGTTCAAGTTCGAGGCTTACAGCGGCAAGGCCATGCTCGAATGCATCCGGCAGGCGTTGCAGCATTACAGCCATGAGAATGTGTGGCGCCGCGTGCAATTGAACGGCATGGGCAAGGATTTTTCCTGGAACGCCTCGGCAGGGGAATATGCCAAGCTGTACGAAGCGGCACGGGGAGTTCGCAACGAATTCGCAGCGGTAACATCCAAGTAAAGTGAGCGCGGGCGGGGCCGGCGTCAGGCCGGCGACGCCTCCGGAAAGGGAACGAATGGCGGAGAATATTCGCAGTGTGAGTGACGCCGACTTCGAGACGGAAGTCATCGCGGCGAGCAAGACGCAGCCGGTGATGGTGGATTTCTGGGCGGAATGGTGCCGCCCGTGTCATATGCTGGCGCCAACCGTGGCGGAGATCGCGCACGACTATGCGGGCAAATTGAAGGTGGCCAAACTGAACGTGGATGAGGCCATGAATTCCGCCGGACGCTTCAATATTCGCGGGATTCCCACGCTGTTGGTGTTCAAGGGCGGGCAGGTGGTGGACCAGATCGTCGGAGCCGTGCCGAAGGAGCAGATCACCAAGGTGCTGGATCGCCACCTCGCGTAACGGCGGGGAAGAGCGTTCGCCGGCGAAGGCGGAGAAGGACGCACCCAGCAAAGAGCGGCGGAGTACCGCAAGGCGGCGCAGGCATTCCATATCTTTTTGGACGGGTTGCTGTGAGGGCCCAGCGACGAGCCACCACTTCACGATTTTACTTGTCAAGAAACAGAGAGATGTTCTAAAAGGTGCATAGACACCCGGTTCTCGACTCCTTCTCCGAGCATCCGCAGCGTGTCACGGCCCCAACGGCAAGCGGGCGGGGGTGTGGCATCGATGGAACCTTGGTTCTATGGACGATCACAGGGGTTTGGAGCAAGGTTTTGCCCAAGGAAAGTGGTGTGCTTGACCTGCACAGAGGCTCCCGTACTGGTGGATCGACCGTGGCTAGGCCCGGTTGAAAGGGTGGAGTGAATGGCTGAGCCGATCAAGCGCGATGCGGATAGAAGGCGTAGCCAGCGGGTTATGCTGAGGGTCCGCGTCGTGGTTCATGGACAGTCTCCCAACGGTGTTGCCATCCAAGAAGACACACTAACGACTGTCGTGAATGCTCATGGAGCGCTGCTCGAGATGGCAGCAAAGGTCGCGCCCGGCCAGGCGCTCGTGCTCGAGAACAGAGACACGCATGAACAGCAGGAATGCCGCGTCGTCCAGGCGGGACCAAGACAGGGCGAGAAGGCCCAGGTCGCCCTTGAATTCACACAGCCCGCGCCTCACTTCTGGCATATCGAGTTCCCACCCGACACGTGGAGCTCTCAGCAAGCCGCGGCCAAGCCCGCCGCTCCCGGGGTACCGCCAGCTAAGCCCGCCGCTCCCGGCGGCACGCAGACAAAGCCCGCCACTCCCGAGGTACCGCAGGCCAAACCTCGTCCGTAATTGCCGGATTTAGCGCCGGGCAAATCCGCTGCTTGCGTTCTGCGAGGGCGGCGCGTAGGATGAAGATTCTGCCGGTTTCTGCAGATTCCCAACTCTCATCTCACTTTTGAAGAATGTGGGCGGGAAGAGTGCGGGCCGGAATGAAGCGGGGAGAGGCCCGGAAGGCCGGGCCAGTTCCGACGAATCGGGGCAAACGAGGAGCAAGATGAAATCGGTGGTTGTGGTCGGCGCGCAATGGGGCGATGAAGGAAAAGGCAAGGTCGTTGACTACCTGGCCGAGTCGTTCGATTACATTGCGCGGTGCGCCGGCGGGCACAATGCCGGTCACACGGTGATTTTCAACGGCAACCGGTTCGTCCTGCAACTCATCCCCTGCGGGATTCTGCGTCCTGGGAAGCACGTGGCGATCGGGGCGGGCGTGGTGGTGGATCCGTCGGCGCTGGTGGCCGAGATCGATATGCTCGCGAAGGCCGCGATTGACGTGAGCGGGCGGCTGCACGTGAGCAACCGGGCGCACCTGATTTTTCCCTACCACCGTGAGCTGGACAGGGCGCACGAAGCGGCGCGCGGATCGAACAGCATTGGCACTACGTCGCGCGGAATCGGGCCCGCTTACGAAGACAAGATGGCGCGGCGCGGGCTGCGCGTGTGCGACTTGATGGACGAGGCGCTATTCCGGGAGAAGGCGGCGCGGGTTTTGACGGAAAAAGCCATGCTGGCGAAGGCCGCCTACGGCGCGGCGATCACCTGCGACGGAGTCGTTGACGAAGCGCTGCGGCTCGGCGAGCGCATCCGTGGCTACGTGACCGACGTGGCCGAGCTGCTGAACGGCGCCCTTGATAGCGGGCATTCGGTGCTCTTCGAGGGCGCGCAGGGCACCATGCTGGACATCGATCACGGGACTTACCCCTTTGTGACGTCTTCGAGCGCGACCGCCGGTGGCGCGACCACCGGGCTGGGCGTCCCACCGACAAGAATCAATGGGGTGATCGGCGTGACCAAGGCCTACACCACTCGCGTGGGACGCGGGCCATTCCCGACGGAGATGCCCGACCTCGAAGCCAAGGAAGTGCGTAACCGCGGCAAGGAGTATGGCGCGGTGACGGGCCGGCCCAGGCGTTGTGGATGGCTTGACCTGGCCGTCTTGCGCTACGCGAAGATGATCAACGGGATTGATTCGCTGGTGGTGACCAAGCTGGACGTCTTCGATACCCAGCGGGAAATCCAGGTCTGCACGGGATACCGCTACAAGGGTTCGCCGATGCGCGAGATGCCTGCGACGGCGGAAGAGCTGGAAAAAGTGACGCCGGAGTACAAGACGTTGCGGGGTTGGAACGAATCCACCTACGGCGTGCGCGAAGAGAAAAAGCTGCCGGCCGCGGCGCACGACTATCTGAAGTTCGTCGCGGATTTTCTCGGTGTGGAGATCGGCATGGTTTCGACCGGGCCCGAGCGCGACGCGACCATCGTGCCGGCGGGGACGCGGCTGGCGGCATGGTTGTGAGGGAAGATTAGCCCCACCGAACGAAGCACACTGATGCTCAGCTTCGAGCAAGCTCGACGGAAAGTCATCGAACAAGTCTCCAAATATCGGGGCGCAATTGCGCACGAAACTGCGCCGGTACGGGAGGCGGCGGGGCGAATCCTGGCCCAGGAGATCATCGCCGATCGGGACTACCCGCCGTTTCATCGGGCCATCCGGGACGGTTACGCGGTGCGCGCGGCGGAAATCGCGCCGGGAACGAGGCTGCGGTGCGCCGGAGAGATCAAGGCGGGGGATGCGGCGAATGCGCCGCTCGCACCAGGCGCGTGCGTGCAGATCATGACCGGCGCCGCGGTGCCGGAGGGCGCCGATGCAGTGATCATGATCGAGCACACCACGAGGTCGGGTGACGCGGTGGCGTTTGACCGCGCGGCGCAGGCCGGGCAGAACATTGTGCCGCGCGGCAGCGAGGCGCGCGCCGGCCAGAAGCTGCTTGGACCCGGCGCTCGGTTAGGCTACGCCGAGTTGGCGCTCGCGGCGCAGGTGGGCGCGATACAGTTGGAAGTGGCGATACGGCCGCGCGTGGCGATTCTTTCGACGGGTGACGAGGTCGTGGGGATCGAGCAAGTTCCAGGCGCATTCGCAATCCGCAACAGCAACAGCGTCTCACTCGCGGCGCAGACGGGCCTGGCGGGGGGCGAGCCGGTACTGCTGGGGAACGCGGCCGACCGAGAGGACGACTTACGCGAGAAAATCGAGATCGGGCTGCGCGAATCGATCCTCGTGCTTTCGGGAGGCGTTTCAGCGGGAAAGTACGATCTCGTGGAGAAGGTGCTGCAGGAGTCGGGTGCGGCGTTTTTCTTCGATGCGGTGGCCATACGCCCGGGGAAACCGGCGGTGTTCTGCCGCTGTGGGCGTACGTTCGTGTTCGGTTTGCCGGGGAATCCGGTTTCGACGATGGTAACCTTCGAGTTGTTTGTGCCGCCCGCGATCGATCTGCTGAGCGGTACGGAAGCGCGTCCGCTGCCGCTGGTGGAGGCGCGGTTGGGAGCGGCCGTGCGTGAGAAGCCCGGCATGACGCATTTCTTGCCCGCGCGCGTCGAGTGGGCAAGCGGAACGCCCGAGGTGCGGGCGCTCGCCTGGCAAGGTTCCGGCGACGCGGTGGCGGTGGCGCGGGCGAACTGCTTCTTGGTCGTGCCCCAGGAGAAGGAAACGCTCGAGGCAGGAGAGAGCGTGCGCATTCTGTTGCGCAAGGACGTCATTTAGCTTCGCAGAGGCGACGTGAGCAAGCTGACGCATTTTGGCAAGCGCGGTGAAGTGAAGATGGTGGACGTGACGGCGAAGGCCGTGACCGAGCGGAAGGCTTTGGCGCGCGGATTTGTGCGGATGGCCGGGCGCGTGGTGAAGAATATCCGCGCGCTCAAGGTGCCGAAAGGGAACCCGCTCGAGGTGGCGCGCATCGCGGGGATCGCGGCGGCCAAGCGCACCGCCGAGTGGATACCTCTTTGTCACCCGCTGCCCTTGACGCACATTGATGTGACCGCGCGGCTATGCCAGAATGGCGTGGAAATCGAATCCTGTGTAACCGCCACCGCGCAGACCGGCGTGGAGATGGAGGCGCTTGTGGCGGTGGCCGCCGCGGCCCTTACCGTTTACGACATGTGCAAGGCGCTCGACAGAGCGATGGAGATCACGGATATCTGTCTCGTGGAAAAGATCGGGGGCAAGAGCGGCCCGTACCGCAGGGGCCGGAGGAGCAGCGGGCGATGATCGCGCCAGGCGGATCGACGGTCAAGCTTCTGGTGGCGGAAGACAATCCGCTGGTGTGCGAACTCATCACCAAGGCGATGGAGCCGCACTGCCAAGTGATCACCGCGAGCGACGGGGCGGACGCGCTGCTGAAGGCCATCGACGATCCCCCGGATATCATCCTGTGCGACTACAAGATGCCCGGCGTGGACGGACGGCAACTCTACGAGAAACTCCGCGGGCGCGAGGCCACGCGGCGCATCCCTTTTATTTTCGTGGCCAACCGCACCGACATCGAGGAGCGGCTGAGACCGCTCGTGGATGGCGTCGAGGATTTTGTGGCCAAGCCGTTTTTCATCAAGGACCTGGTGCGGCTGGCGAAGAAGGTCGTGGACCGTCTGCACCTCGAGAAGATGCAGAAGCGCGCGTCGCGGCCGGGCGTGATCCAGGGACGTCTCGAAGAGATGAGCATCATCGATCTGATGCAGTCGCTGGAAATCGGGCAGAAGTCCTGCCGGCTTTCGGTGCGGCACGGCGACGAGCACGGCGCGCTCTTCTTCACGATCGGGCAGTGCCGGGATGCCAAGGCGGGCAAGCTCGAAGGTGATGAGGCGGTGTACCGCGTGTTGAATTGGACCGAGGGCGAGTTCGAGATCGATTTCAACGACGCGGGCGATCCCAAGCGCACCACGACCACGCGCAACACCACCGGCCTGTTGATGGAAGCCATGCGCCTGATCGATGAATCCAACCGCGACGCCGTCGAAACGAAGTAGCCCCGCAGAAGAACCCGATGCGCGTTGCCATCCTCACAATCAGCGATAGCGCAGCAAGAGGCGAACGCGAAGATCGTTCCGGGCCCGCGGTGGCCGAGCGCTGCCGTGCGCTGGGATGGACGATTGCGCGGACGGACGTTTTACCGGACGACCAAGCGAAGATTGAAGGGCGATTGCGCCTGCTGACCGATGGCTCTGCAGCCGACCTGATCCTGACCACTGGCGGAACGGGGATTGGCCCGCGGGACGTGACCCCGGAAGCAACCGCGGCGGTCTGCGAGAAGCTGTTGCCGGGAATCGCCGAGCACATGCGGGCGAAGGGCGTCCTGTCCACGCCGAGGGCGCTGCTTTCGCGTTCGGTGGCGGGGGTGCGTCGCGGGGCCATCATCGTGAATCTGCCGGGGAGCCCGAAGGGTGCCGTGGAATCGCTCGATGCGGTCGCGGATCTGTTGCCACACGCCGCGGACGTGCTACGCGGCTTGCGCCACGATTGAGAGCGAGCCGGGACGGCCGGCGGCGCAGACGGGCAGAAATGCCTTTCCCTTTCGAAAAGAGTTGACCGCCCTGCCCGTGCGTGAGGAGAATGCATGCCATGAAACACCACAAACTGACGGACTACAAACTGGCAGTCATCGGGGCGGGGAAGCTGGGCGGGATTTTGCTTCGCGCCTACCTCAAGCAAGAGCTTTTCGCGGCTAAGCGCGTGATCGCCACCGATCCCGTTGCCGATAAGGCCGTAGCCCTTGCGAAAGACCTGGGCATCGCGGCCACCACCGACAACCGCAAGGCGGTGCGCGGCGCGGATATCGTGCTGCTCGCGGTGAAGCCGCAAGTGGTGCGCGAAGTCCTCGAGGAGATCAAGGACGATCTGGACGAGGGGACCCTGGTGATCTCCGTCGCGGCGTCGGTGCCCACGCGGTACATCGAAGAGCACCTCGGCCGGCAGGTGCCGGTCGTGCGGGCGATGCCCAATACGCCTTGCGCGGTGGGCTGCGGCATGGCGGGCATCTGCCGCGGGGCGCATGCCACCGCGGAGCACGTCGAGATCGTCAAGGCCATGTTCGATGCGGTCGGGCGGACGGTCGTTGTGGAAGAGAAGCTCATGGACGCGGTGACGGGCCTTTCGGCGAGCGGCCCGGCATACGCGTATATCATTCTCGAATCGCTGGCGGAGGCGGGCGTGAAGGTGGGACTGCCGCGCGACGTGGCCACGCTACTCGCGGCGCAGACCATGAAGGGCGCGGCGAGCGTCGTGCTCGAGACGGGCGATCACCCCGCGCTGCTGAAAGATGCGGTCACGACGCCGGCCGGATGCACGATTGACGGCATCCTCGAGCTCGAAGAGGGCAAGCTGCGGGTCACGCTGATCAAGGCTGTGGTGAAAGCCACCGAGCGAGCGGGCGAATTGCTGTTCGAGAAATAGTATTAGGGTTGCAGCAAAATGCTTTTCGACAAGTCTCAGCAAGACTGCGCCGGCATACAAACTCATACGTTGTGATACGATGCGGCGACGGGAGAAGAAAGAATGCCGGCGTCCTACATTCTGGTCCTGATTTTCGCGCTGCTGGTGACGGCGTTCCCCTTGGTGGCTCTGGGGCTGTTCAAATACATCCGTCCGGATTCGCGCGCGGTGGGAGCGAAGCTGAAGCCCTATGAATGCGGCGTCCCGCCCGAGGGCGACGCTCGCGGGCGCTATTCGGTGCGCTTCTACATCGTGGCCATGCTCTTCGTGATCTTCGACGTGGAGACGATCTTCCTCTTTCCGTGGGCCATCCAGTTCAAGGTGCTCGGCCTGTTCGGCCTGGTCTCGATGTTCGTCTTCCTGGGTATCCTGATCGTCGGCTACGTCTGGCTGTACAAGAAGGGCGCCCTCGACTGGGTGTAGGGCGCGAATGAGGGTTGTCCAGGCTCAGGGGGTGCCACCGATAGCCTTGAGATATTCACCGGTGAGATTGCTTTGTGCTGTGGCCCTAGTCGCCTTTCTGGTAGCGACAGGTGCGCGTTCTGGTGACGATGCGAGCGGCCCAATTCAATACAGCACTGATCTTTCGCAGCCCTTTACAGTGTACGTGATGTCGGCGAAAGACGAAGCCTGGAGTCGCTCTCTGGTAGAGAATCTCAAGTATAGCGGTCCCGTGGTCCACTTTGTGCGAACTTCCCTGCCACTGAGTGTGGACAACACAGTCGTCCAGGGAGCCGTGTACCGGGCAGTCGAAAAACCCAACATCTTCTATGTCGTGAATGGGGATGCAATGCTGATCCTAGGTGAACGCTGGGCTTTGGGGCCAGCGGGGGCGGTCTCCATGCACGCACCGAAATCCAGGAATTTCATCGTGTGTCTTAACTTAGACGGAGGCGTACCGTTTCTCTCAAGTTCGCCAGCAGTGAAAGGGAAGATTACCTGGAAGGGTAACGACTGGAACAGGTTCAAATGATCCTACGAGAGGGTCTTTCGAGGGCGACATCGATCCGGGCTGAACTGAGTCCGCAGTGACGCGGAATGTTCCTACGCAATTCACCCTTCTTCTGTATCGGTGTGTCTCGAAAAGGCTGGAAACATTTGACGGGGTTTTGCACCGTGTGTTAGAAACTACGGTTCACGTCCAACGTGCAGAGGGCCATCTAACCCGCCGCTCCTAGGACACATGGCCGAAGACCCGAAGGAACAAAAGCCGCCTGCCACGCCCGCGGGAGATCAGCCCGCACCGCCTGCCATTTCCGGTACACCTTCTGAAGCGAAACCGCCGGCTCCTGCCGGTCCGGAGAAGTCTGCCACACCCCCCGGTGCGAGTGCGCCTCCGGCGGGTGGAGCGCCGCCCAAGCCTGCCGCGCCAAAAGCGCCGGCGATCGCGGCCACGCCGCTCGATAACGACCTGGTGAAGCGCTACCGGGCGCGGTTTGGCGAAGCTATCCGCGAGGCGACCGAGGACCGCAAGCAAGCGATTCTCCTGGTGGACCGCGAACGGCTCGTGGAGATCGCGCAATACACGCGCGATGAGGAAAAGTTCGATTTACTGAGCGACTTGACGGCTGTGGACTGGCCCAAGCGCGAGAAGCGCTTTGACGTCGTGCTGAACCTCTACTCCTTCGCGCACAACGTCCGGCTGCGGATCAAGGTGCACGCGGCGGATGGAGAGAAGGTGCCGAGCGTGTTCAGCGTGTGGCCCACGGCGAACTGGCTCGAGCGCGAAGTGTACGACATGTTCGGGATCGAATTCGCCGGGCACCCCGATCTGAAGCGCATTCTGCTGCCCGATGAGTGGCAAGGATTTCCGCTGCGGAAGGACTACGACATTCTCAAGCAGGATGACGCCTGGGTGAAGGAGAACCTGGGGATTAGTTCTGAAGGCGCAGTTAAGTGAAATCTTTTCCCGGAAAACTGGCTTGACTGGCACACACAAAGACGACCTGTTGAGCCGAAGCGCGGCTGACGCGGCGGCCTACGGCACCGTGCTCGGGGCCGACGAGCTGATCCTCAATATGGGGCCGCAGCATCCGGCCACGCACGGAGTGCTGCGCGTGAAGCTAAAGCTCGACGGCGAGCGCGTGATCGGCTCGGAATGCATTATCGGGTACCTGCACCGCGGCGTCGAGAAGATCGCCGAGCACAGGTCTTACCAGCAATTCGCGCCGTACGTGGACCGCATGGACTACGTCGCGGCGGTCAGCAACGGCCTGGGTTACTGCGAAGCGGTCGAAAAGCTGCTGGCCGTCGAGGCGCCGCCGCGGGCCAAGGTGATCCGCACGATTCTGACAGAGCTGCAGCGGATCGCCAGCCACCTCCTGTGGCTCGGAACCCATGCGCTGGATATCGGGGCGCTCACCCCGCTTTTCTATTGTTTCCGCGAGCGCGAAGAAATCCTGAAGATTTTCGAGAAATATTGCGGCGCGCGGCTGACGACCCACGCGTTCCGGATCGGCGGCCTGCAATACGATGCCTACGACACGCTGGAGAAAGACACCGAGCGGTTCTGCCGGGATTTTCCGCGGCGAATCGGCGAGTACGAGGCGCTGTTGACCCAGAACCGCATCTGGCTGGGGCGAACGAAAGGCGTCGGCGTACTCTCGGGCGAAGAGGCCATCGCGCTGGGCGTCACCGGTCCGGTCCTGCGCGCCAGCGGCGTAAAGTGGGACATCCGCAAGGCCATGCCGTACGCGGCCTACGACCAATACAAGTTCGAGATCCCGGTGGGGAAGAGCGGCGACACCTACGACCGGTACATGGTGCGCATGGAAGAGATGCGGCAGGCGCGGCTCATCTGCCTGCAGGCCATCGAAAACATTCCCGCGGGGCCGATCATGGCGAGAGTCGGGAAAGTGCTGAAGCCGCCCCCGGGCGAGGTGTACCACTCGATCGAAGCGCCGAAGGGCGAGCTCGGGTATTACATTGTGAGCGACGGCACGGTGCAGCCGTACCGGGTGCGCATCCGGCCGCCCTCCTTCGTGAACCTCGAGGCGTTCGACAAGATGGTGCGGGGCCACCTGGTCGCGGATGTGGTCGCCATCATCGGCACGCTCGATATCGTGTTGGGAGAGGTCGACCGATAGTATTCGGGTGGCAGCAGATCGCTTTCGTGAACTTTATGCATGCACTCGTTGAATTCGTTCTGTCGAACGCGGCGCCGCTGATTTGCGCCGTGGTGCTCGTGGCGCTGCTGCCGCTGCTGGCAGGCTACCTGGTGCTTGTCGAGCGCAAGATCATGGCGGACATGCAGGTCCGGCTAGGACCGATGCGCGTGGGGCCGCACGGGCTGCTGCAACCGATCGCGGACGCCTTGAAGCTGCTGATCAAGGAAGACATCATTCCCGAGAACGCGGACCTGCTGGTGTTTTGGGTGGCGCCGGTGACCTCGGTCATGGCGGCAATGACGGCGATGGCGGCGCTGGGATTCGGTCCGTGGTTCCAGGTCGCGCCCGACATCAATATCGGCATTTTGTTCGTCGTGGGCGTGAGCTCGCTGGGTATTTTCGGGATCGTATTGGGCGGTTGGGCGTCCAACAGCCATTATTCGCTGCTGGGAGCGCTGCGCAGCTCGGCGCAGCTCGTGAGCTACGAGACCGCGGCAGGCATGGCCATCGTGAGCGCGCTGCTGCTGGCGGGAACGCTGCGGATCAACGGGATCGTCGAGGCGCAGGCGCAGCAGCACGTGTGGTTCGCGTTCCTCGCGCCCGTAGCGTTCTTCACCTACCTGGTCGCGTCGATTGCAGAGACCAACCGCGCGCCCTTCGACCTGCCCGAGGCGGAATCGGAGCTGGTGGCGGGCTATATGACGGAGTACAGCGGTTTCCGCTGGGCGCTCTATTTTCTGTCCGAATACACGAACATGATCGTGGTGGCGGCGGTGGCCACGACGCTGTTCCTGGGCGGGTGGTTGCGGCCGTTCGCGAGCGTGCGCTCGCTGGACTTTCTGGACTATTTCCCGCCCGTCCTGATGCTGGGGGTTGCCGCGTACTGCCTGTGGCGCGCGCCGCGGCAGCCGGTGCCGGTGCAGAAGTGGTTCATGGTGGGCGTGGCCGGGCTGTGCGCGTTGGTGGCCGCCGTTCTGGCGGCGCCTCTCTTGCTGCCTGCGGCGAAGCCGATGTTCGCCGCGCTTCATGGAGGGTTCTGGTTTTTACTGAAGGTGGGCGCGTACATTTACGTGTTCATGTGGTTGCGGTTCACGCTGCCGCGATACCGGTTCGATCAGTTGATGCGGCTCGGATGGCAGTTTCTGATCCCCGTGTCGATTGTGAACGTCATGGCCGTCGGAACCGCGCTCGTGCTGCACTGGCAATTCGGTTTCCCCCTCGCTCCGGTGTTGCTCGCGACCACGGTGGTGACCTTGCTGATTGCGGTGGCTTTGATCCGCGCGGGCGAACGAAAGCCGCCTGCGGGAGAGGCGCAGGAATCCGATGCACATGCTGGATAAAGTTCTGTTCTACTTCTTTGCCGGCGTGGCGGTGATTTCAGCCGTGCTCGTGGTCACGCGCCGGAACGCGGTGCATAGCGCCATCTTCCTGATCACGGCGCTGCTGGCGACCGCTGGAATCTTCCTGCAATTGCAGGCGGAATTTCTGTTTATCGTGCAGGTGATTCTCTATGCCGGTGGAATCATGGTGCTGTTCGTGTTCGTGATCATGCTGGTGAGCCTGGACGTGACGCTGCAGCAGATGCAGTTCAACCGACAGAAATGGGTGGCGGGAATCGTGGCGCTGGCGCTCGCGGCGCAACTGGGCCTGGTCCTCTGGACGGCGGGGAAGGTTCCGGGGACGGGCCTTGGTCCGGGCAGCGCGGCGAGTGCGCCGCCGGCTGCGCAACTGCAGCCCAACGCGGAAATGGTGGCGCGCAGCCTGTTTGGCCAGTACGTTTTGCCCTTCGAGATCGCCTCGCTGCTGTTGCTCGTGGCCATGATCGGCGCGGTCGTGATGGCCAAGAAAAGGGTGTGAGGAGAAGATGATTCCCATCGGGCATTACCTGTTCTTGAGCCTGGCGCTCTTCATCATCGGCGTGATCGGCGTGCTCACGCGGCGCAACGTCATCATCATCCTGATGTCCATCGAGCTGATCTTGAACGCGGTGAACATCAACCTGGTCGCATTCGCGCGGCTGTATGGCGATGTGGCCGGGCAGGCCTTTGCTATTTTCATCATTACCGATGCGGCGGCGGAGGCAGCGGTGGGGCTGGGCATCATCATCGCGTTTTTCCGCAACCGCGAGACGGTCTTGAGCGACGAAATGGATTTGCTGAAATGGTAGAGCGAGAAGCATGACGCCGAGCGGCTATTTCTTAGGCCATATCTGGCTGATCCCGCTGTTTCCGCTGGCCACGGCGGCGATGATGCTGCTCGCCGGTCGGCGGCTGAAGAACGGCGCGGTGAGCGCGTTGTGCGTCGGCAGTGTCGCTGTGTCGTTCGTTTTTGCAGCGGGAGCGGTGCTGCAGCTCCTACGGGCGGATCCGGCGCACAGGTTCGTGCAGATCATCCTCTTCAGGTGGGTGCCCGCCGGACCGATCCACACGGCCGCGGGGAATCTGGTGGACCTCCACGCGGACTGGGGCTTCCTGCTCGACCCGCTCTCGAGCGTGATGGTGCTGGTCGTCACCGGCGTCGGCCTGCTGATCCATTTCTATTCGATCGGCTACATGCGGCACGAAGGCGGCTACTACCGTTTCTTCGGCTACATGAACCTCTTCATGTTCTCCATGCTGACGCTGGTGCTGGCGAACAACCTTCTGCTGCTCTTCGTCGGCTGGGAGGGAGTCGGGCTCTGCAGCTATCTCCTGATCGGTTTTTATTTCCTGAAGAAATCGGCAGCGGACGCGGGCAAGAAGGCCTTTATCGTCAACCGCATTGGCGACGCCGGTTTCCTGCTGGGAATCTTCCTGATCGCTGTGACGCTCGGGACGTTTCGGTTCACGACCGTGGGCTTGCCGGACCCGGCCGAGTATTCGGGGATCGTGCAAGCGCTCGCGGCGGGCATCGAATCACACGCGCTGGCCTACGGCGCGCCGGCACTGACCGCGATGGCGCTGCTGCTCTTCGTCGGCGCCATCGGCAAATCGGCGCAGATTCCTCTGTACGTCTGGCTCCCCGACGCGATGGAAGGCCCGACGCCGGTCAGCGCATTGATCCACGCGGCCACCATGGTCACCGCGGGCGTGTACATGGTGGCGCGGATGAATGCGCTCTACCAGTTGGCGCCGGTGGCGCTTGAAGTCGTCGCCGTCATCGGCGCAGCGACGGCGATCTATGCGGCCACCATGGGCCTCGCGCAAAACGACATCAAGCGCGTGCTCGCGTATTCAACCATCAGCCAGCTCGGCTACATGTTCCTGGCTCTGGGCGTGGGCGCGTTCGCCGCGGGCATTTTCCACCTGATGACGCACGCGTTCTTCAAGGCGCTGCTCTTCCTCGGCAGCGGCAGCGTGATCCATGCGCTCTCGGGCGAGCAGGACATGCGCAAGATGGGCGCGCTGTGGACAAGGATCCCCGTGACGGCAAAGACCTTCCTCGTCGCGGCGCTGGCGATTGCCGGGATCCCGCCGCTGGCCGGCTTTTTCAGCAAGGACGAGATCCTCGGGAAGGCCTTCGCGCGTTCTCCCGTGCTGTGGCTGGTAGGCTTCGTCACCGCCGGGCTGACGGCGTTTTACATGTTCCGCCTCGTCAACCTGACGTTCTTCGGGAAATCGCGCGTGGACCACGAGGTCGAACACCACATCCACGAATCGCCGCGCTCGATGACGCTGCCGCTTACGATCTTGGCGGTGCTCTCGGTGATCGGCGGCTGGCTGGCGCTTCCGGTGCTGTGGGGCGGCTCAAACCGCTTTGAGCGCTTCCTGGACCCCGTCGTTGCCGGTGTCGTTCCGGAAGCTGGCGTGGTGCTAGTCGGACATCAGGCTCTGGCCCAAGAATGGCTGTTGATCGTGGCGTCGGTGGCGATCGCTGGATTCGGGATCTGGGTGGCAATTCAGTTCTACCTGAAGAAGCCGGAGACCACCGACAAGTTGGTGGCAAGCTGGCCGCGCCTCCACCGGCTGGTCTATCGCAAGTATTACGTGGACGAGATCTACGACGCGATGTTCGTGAACCGGACGAAGGACCTGGGCACCGCCCTGAGTGTCTTTGACGCAAACGTTGTCGACGGACTCGGCGTAGATGGCGCCGGCTGGCTTACGCGGATGTCCTCGCGCCTCTCGATCTGGTGGGACAAGTGGATTGTGGACGGGCTGGTAAACGTGCTGGGACGCGCGGTGCAAGTCTTCAGCTATCCGGTGCGGCTGGTGCAAACGGGAGTGGTGTCGAGCTACGCGCTGCTGATCGTTCTGGGGATGGTGCTGCTGTTGAGTTATTACGTCCACGAAGTGCGGCATTTAATCGTGCGCTGAAAGGCGAGAGTTATGCACTTTTTCGCGAATCACATCCTGAGCGTGATCCTCCTCACTCCGCTCGCGGGGTCCATCCTGCTGCTGTTTGTGCCGCGGCGGCTGGACAACGCCCAGCGGGTGATCGGCAACGTCTTCGGGATGCTGGGGCTGGCCGTGTCGCTGCCGCTCATCTGGCGCTTCGACTTGAACCGGGCCGGTTTCCAGTTTCAAGAGAGCTTGGACTGGATTCCCTCCATCGGAGCGCGCTACTCGCTGGGGATTGACGGCATCAGCTTGCTCTTGGTGATGCTGACGACGCTCCTGGGTGCGATTTCCATCCTGTCGTCGTGGCGGGCCATCCAGATGCGCAAGAAGGAGTATTACATCCTCTTCCTGCTGCTGCAGACCGGCATGCTGGGCGTGTTCATGGCGCTCGACTTCTTCCTCTTCTACGTCTTCTGGGAAGTGATGCTGGTGCCCATGTATTTCCTGATCGGCGTGTGGGGCAGCGAGCGGCGGCTGTACGCGGCGATCAAGTTCTTCCTGTACACGCTGGCGGGCTCGGTGATCATGCTGTTGGCGATCCTGGCGGTTTACTTCCACTATGCGAAGGGGGCCGGGGTCTTCACGTTCGACGTGCCCACGCTGCTGGCCGCGGTGCGCCAGTTTCCCGACGGACTGAAGGTATGGCTCTTCTGGGGTTTCTTCTTCGCGTTTGCGATCAAGGTGCCCATGTTCCCGTTCCACACCTGGCTGCCCGACGCGCACACCGAGGCGCCGACGGCGGGCTCCGTGGTCCTGGCCGGCGTGCTCCTGAAGATGGGGACCTACGGTTTCATCCGCTTTTCGCTGCCGCTTTTGCCGGGCGATCCGGTGATGCGCGGAAGAATCACCGGGATCGTGATTTTCCTTTCGCTGGTCGCGATTATCTACGGCGCGCTCGTGTGCCTGATGCAGAAAGACATGAAACGCCTGATCGCATACTCTTCAGTCAGCCACATGGGATTGATCACTCTGGGCATCTTTGTGCTGACGCCTCTGGGACTTTCCGGCAGCGTCATCCAGCAGATCAACCACGGAATCTCCACCGGCGCGCTCTTCTTGATCGTCGGCATACTCTACGAGCGGCGGCATACCAGGTTGATCTCTGACTTCGGCGGGCTTTCCACGCCGATGCCGAATTTCGCGGCGGTGTACCTGATCGTGAGCCTGAGTTCGCTGGGACTGCCGTTGCTGAACGGGTTCATCGGCGAATTCACGATTCTGCAGGGCGTGTTCCAGGTCAGCATGAAGTGGGCCGCTTGGGCCGTCCTCGGCATCATTCTCGGTGCCGCCTACCTGTTGTGGCTCTACCAACGAGTGATGTTCGGCCAGGTCACGAATCCATTGAATGAACATCTTCCCGATCTGAATCTGCGCGAGTACATCACGCTCGTGCCGCTTGTTCTTCTCGCGCTCTGGATCGGCGTGTACCCGAAGCCGATCTTCAAGTGCTTGGAGAAACCGGTTGAGCAGATCGTACAGACCGTGAACCCCGACTACTACAGGGCGGAGCGTGCGGCCGTGCCTCAATCCATCGGGGTCCTGTCGACGAGGGCGATGCCCGCGGCAGGCTTGGCCGCGACGGAGAAACCGGCAGCGGCTCCGGCGAGCCCCGAGACCGCGCCGCCCGCCACAGGCGGGCCCGCGGAGCATTCCAGGGCGGCGAACTAGGCGATCGGCATGACCACACTCTACAACCTCCTTCGGCACATCCAGGCGTCATTCCCTGTGGACCTCCATTTGATCATGCCGGAGATCATGCTCGTTCTCTTCGGCCTGGGGATCCTGCTGATCGATCTCTGGGAAGACGCGCAGTCCAAGGCGCTCAACGCGGTGATGGCGCTGGTGGGGGTGATTTTCAGCGGCTACTCCCTTTGGGAGCTGTACGTGCGCGTGCCCGCGTACGGGCCACAGTTAGGATTTCGCAACACGATTGTGGTGGACCAGTTTTTCCTGTTTTTCGGTCTGATTTTTCTGACGGCGACGGCGCTGGTGATCTTGCTCTCGGCGCGCTACATGCAAATCGAGGAAGAGGATCACGGCGAGTATTACGCGCTGATGCTCTTCGCCACGGCCGGAATGATGTTCATGGCTGCGGGCATCGACTTGATCGTGCAGTTCCTCGGCCTCGAAACCATGGCCATCAGTTTCTATGTGTTGACGGGCTTTCTGCGCCGCGAGCGCCGCTCGAACGAGGCCGCGCTCAAGTACTTGCTCCTCGGGGCGTTCAGCTCGGGAATCCTGGCCTACGGCTTTTCGCTGCTTTACGGGATGGGCCGTTCAACGAACATCGGCGAGATCGCGCAGGCGCTGGCGATCCGGCGAGCGGGCCCGCTGGCGGGTCAGGCGGACTGGCTGCTAATGGCCGCGTTTGTGACCATCGCTGCGGGACTTTTCTTCAAGGTGGCGGCGGCGCCGTTTCATCAGTGGGCCCCGGACGTGTACGAGGGAGCGCCGACCACCATCACCGCCTACGTGAGCGTGGCCTCGATGACGGCCAGCTTCGCGCTCCTTCTGCGGCTTTTCCTGGTGGTGTTCGGCCCGTCGCACGCCATGTGGACGATGCTCGTGGCGGCGGTGGCGGTTGCGTCGATGACCATCGGCAATTTTGCGGCCTTGACGCAGACCAATATCAAACGGCTGCTGGCCTATTCCTCCATCGCGCACGTGGGGTATCTCTTGCTTGGCGTGGTGGCGTTCAACGCGGCGGGCTTCGTGGGGATCATGTACTATCTGTTCGCCTACGCCTTCATGACCGTCGGCGCGTTCGCAGTAGTGATCGTCCTGCGGCGGAAGGGAATCATTGGCGACGAACTGGAAGACCTCAATGGGCTCTACCAGCGCAGTCCGGTGGCGGCGGTACTTCTGCTCATCTTCATGCTCTCTCTCGCGGGAATACCGCCGACCGCGGGCTTCATGGGGAAGTACTTCATCTTCCAGGCGCTGATCATGAGCCGGCACTATACGCTCGCCGTGTTTGCGGCGCTCTACATCCTGCCGGGGCTGTACTATTATTTCCGGATCGTGGTGCATGCCTGGATGAGGGAGCCCGGCGCGCGGCCGAAGCCGGCGATCAGCCTGGCGCAGGCCGTGGCGCTCACGGTGGCCGTGTTTGTCACCCTAGCGGCGGGAATTTACCCCGAGCCCTTCACCCAGCTCGCTCTTTACGCCATTGGACGATAAGCCATCAAGCAACGGATCTCCCGGGCGGCCGCCCCGCACCGGCCTTGGGTTTGCCCGAGACCTGGCTATGGCCATGGAACTTCCCGTCATCCTCGTCGCGGCGGTCATCATTGCGGGCGGGCTGGGATACTTACTGGACAAGAGGTTTGGCACGCTCCCCGTGTTTTCCTTGGTGCTGGGCTTGCTGGGCTTTGCCGGTGGTTTGCGGGAGATCATTCGACGGGTCAGGAGCGCGGCGAAGTGACCCTAGCGGCGCGATTTGGCGATTATCAGGGCGCGCAGAGGCGAGTCGAGAGGCTCATCCTCATTCTTGGCGTTTGTGGAATTGCGATTGCCGGCGTGCGCTGGGGCCTTCGAGCGGGGCTGGGGTTTGCCGCCGGAGCCGTGTTGGCGTGGATCAACTACCGGTGGCTGAAGCATGGCGTGAAGGCGATTTTGCCCGCGCCCGAGGCAGTGCCTGCCCCCCAGATGGCGCAGGAAGCCGGTGCCTCGATGTCTGCGGCAGGCACCCCGAAGGTTCCCGTGGCCGCGTTTGCGAAGTTCTTCGGCCGCTATATTTTGTTGGGTGTGGCGCTGTATGTTATCCTTGCGTACTCTTTGGTGCCGGCGGCCGCCTTTCTTGCAGGCCTATTTGTAGGGGTGGCGGCGGTTCTGGCGGAATTCTCCTACGAACTGCTGAGAAACAAGTCATAACCGTTCTTGCCGTGGGAGGACGCAAGACCGCGGATGGGAATCGGCGAGTAACGACATGGAAGAAAACATCCTCGGAGTCACGAAGCTCATCAACCTGCTCCTCGGCAAGCCGGCGGCCGCCTTGCTGGCCGCGCTGCACATTCAACCGGCGAATCCGAAATACCCGATTCCCAACCACATTGCCATGGAATTCGTTGTCTTTCTGTTGGCGGCGGTGTTCTTTCTCTGGCTTCGGTCGCGGTTGTCGGTTGAGCGGCCGGGGTCGACTCAGCAGTGCATGGAGGCGCTGATCACGAACTCGATGAATCTGGGTGTCCGCGATCTGCTGGAGAATATGGCCGGGCCCGGGTCCAGCCGGTACGTCCCGATGCTGGGCAGCGTCGGCATCTTCGTGCTTTTGTGCAACTTGGTCAGCATTTTCCCGCTGTTTTCCTCGCCGACGGCGGTGAATTCGGTGCCGCTCGGTTGCGCCGTCGTGGTCTTTCTGTACTACAACTGGTGCGGTATCCATAAACAAGGTGCGCTTTCGTACGTGAAGCACTTCACCGGCCCGGAGATGCCCCTTCCGATTCCCTTGAATTGGATCATGTCCGCGATCATGCTGGTTATCGAGATGGTGAGTCACCTCGCCCGCTTGCTCTCGCTCACGGTTCGTCTCTGGGTCAATATGGTGGTGAGCGAGTTGTTGTACGTGACGTTTCTCGGGCTGACGATGCTGCTGTTTCTCTACGTCAGGAGCCTGAGTGCGCTCGGATGGGTTCTTGCGCCGGTCCCGCTGCTTGTGCCCCTGGCATTTATTCTGCTGCACGTTTTCGTTGGGTTTGTCCAGGCGTTTGTCTTCACGATCCTGCCGGCGATTTATGTCGGCGGGGCCGTGGCTGAGGAGCACTAATTTATCAGGCTTCATCGGCCGATCCGTGTGAGCCCGGCTGTACGAGGGATGTCCGGGAACCACCTCCGGCGGCCAATTCTTAGGAGGTAAAGTCGCATGAAGAAAGCAGCAATCGCTCTGGCAATGCTCGCCGTGGTCTGCGTCCTGGCACCGGCGGCGTTTGCGCAAGGATCGGGAGCACAATCCACGACGGCCCCGAACTGGGTGGCGATCACCTCGGGCTTTGCGATGGCCATTGCCTCGGCCGGGTGCGGATACGCCCAGGGCAAGGCCAGCGCGGCAGCGTCCGAGGGCATGGCCAGGAATCCCGGCGCCAGCGGCGTGATCCAGAACATGTTGATTCTGGCCTTGGTGCTGATTGAATCGATGGCGCTCTACACCTTCGCCATCATCTTCCTGAAGGTAAAGTAGGCAGGAAGAGACAGACAGGCAATTCAGGATTCTCGAAGCCCGGGGGCGAAAGCCTCCGGGCTTCTTGTTTTTTCGGGGGGCGCTTTTGTGCGGCGCAGCTCGCGGCACAAGAGAGATCCCTCGGCTCGCTCCGCTTGCTGGGGATGACTATCCTCGTCGAATGGTCAGCGGCCGAAGAGGTGAGGATTCATGGCAAAAGACATGAGGCGATTGGGGAAAAGGCCGAAGTACAGGATGCCCGCAGCGGTGACGAAAAGGACGAAACGTACGGCGTACGGAACGAACACCGTCGGCGCATCCGGCTTCGACTCGCGCATGTACATCACCACGATCACACGCAAATAGTAATACGCGCCAATCACGCTGTTGACGGCCATGAGGATGGCCAGCCAGATGAGGTGCGAATTCAGGGCGGCTTTGAAGATATAAAACTTGCCGAGGAATCCCGCGGTGATGGGTAGGCCGAGCAAAGACAGCAGATAAAGACTGAACGCGGCGGCGGCGTACGGCTGGCGCTGGCCCAGTCCGGCGTAATCGTCGAGATGCAGGCGGCGCTCGCCGGCGCCGCTGAGCGAGCCGACCAGCGTGAAGGCGCCAACCTTCATCATCGCGTAAGCCAACAAGTAGTAGAGCACCGCGGCCACGCCGATTTCGCTGCGCGCGGCAAAAGCCACCAGGATGTAGCCTGCGTGCGCGATGGAGCTGTAGGCCAGCATGCGCTTGACGTTGGTCTGCACCAGCGCGCCGAGATTGCCGATAAACATGGTCAGTGCGGCCACGATCCACACCGCCCAGAACCAGAAATCGTGCGCCGCAGTGACGGTCGAGAAAATGCGCAAGAACAGGGCGAACGCGGCGGCCTTGGGTCCGGCGGAAAAGAGCGCCGTGACCGGCGTGGGTGCGCCTTCATAAACGTCCGGAGTCCACACCTGAAAGGGCGCGGCCGCGACCTTGAAGGCCAGGCCGATGAACACCAGCGCGAGCCCGAGCTTCAAAAGAAGCCAGCGGGCATCCGTGAGCGGCTCGGCCGCGATCTTCTGCATCTGCGGGAGCAGCGTGGTTCCGGTGGCGCCGTAGAGCAGGGCGATTCCGTAGAGGAAAAAGGCCGTGGCGAACGAGCCGAGGAGAAAATACTTCATCGCCGATTCGTTCGAGAAAAGCGCGTCGCGGCGATAGCCGGCCAGGATGTAGCTGGCGATCGAACTCATCTCCAGCCCGATAAACGCGGTGAGCATTTCCTGCGCCCCGGCGAGGACGCCCATTCCGGCGGTGGCGAAGAGCAGCAGGGCGAAAAATTCTCCGGCAGGAAGACGCTCGCGTTCGAGATACGACGCCGCGCCGAGAATCACCAGGACGGCCACGATTCCCACGAGAACGTGGAAGAAGACGCTGAAGCTGTCCGCGCTGACGAGCCCGCCGAAGGCCGAGCCGCCTCGCGTGGCGGGGAAGATGGTGGCCATCGTGCCAAGTGCCGCGCCCAGGATGGCGAGTATCGCGGAGGCGTGACGCAGGCGTTTCCAGAAAGGAGCGAGCAGCATCAGGAGGGTGCCCGTGAGGCACCACACGACCTCTGGGGCCACCAGAAAGAAGTTCTCGCGCAGGACGGGCGACATTTAGCGGTTTCCGGGCCTTTCGCTGGAAATTTGGGCGCCTGGCAGGACCGGCATTTTTGCCTGCCCATCGAAAGACGGGTCTGGCCGGAGCTTGGGAGCCGTGGCTTCATACGCGCCGGGGCCCCGCTCCATTTGCTGAAGCACGTTCTTGGCGGAGGCCTCGAAGCGGCGCGTGAACATGGCCGAGCCCACGCCCATCCACAGAATCACGACCGCAATGGCGGCGAGAATCAACTTTTCGCGCGGCGAAGTGTCCGGCAGGGCGCGATTCTTCTCGTGCGTGATCCCGCCGAAGAAGACGCGCTGGTAGGACCACAGGAGATACACGGCGGAGAGAATCACGCCGGAGGCGGCCCACGCGGCCCAGTGCCAGTTGTGCAGATAGGTGCCCAGGAGGATGAGGTATTCGCCGACGAAGCCATTGAGCATGGGCAGGCCGAGCGAAGAAAGGGCCACGAACAGGAAAAACGCGGCGAGGCGGGGCATGGAGCTCGCCAGGCCGCCGAATTCCGCGATTTCAAATGTGTGGCGGCGCTCGTAGAGCATGCCCACGAGAAGGAAGAGCGCGCCGGTGGAGACGCCGTGATTGAGCATCTGGTAGATCGCGCCCACTTCGGAAATGGGGTGGAAGGCGAAGATGCCGAGAACCACGAAACCGAGATGGCTGACCGAGGAGTAGGCCACCAACCTCTTCAAATTGGGCTGGACCATGGCGACCAGCGCGCCGTAGATAATGCCGATAATCGCGAGCACCGCGATCGCCGGCGCAAAGTGGCGCGAGGCGTCGGGGAAGAGCGGCAGGCAAAAGCGCATCATGCCGTACGTGCCCATCTTCAGCAGCACGCCGGCGAGGATCACGGAGCCCGCCGTGGGCGCTTCGACGTGCGCGTCCGGCAGCCAGGTGTGCAGCGGGAACAGCGGCACCTTGATGGCGAAGGCCAGAAAGAATGCGCCGAAGAGAAGCATCTCGACGTTGTGCCCGAGCGTGATGCCGCCATGGGCCTCGCCGGCCTGTAGCAGGCGCTGGATGACCGGAAGATCGAAAGTGCCTCCGTCCAAAGCCGACCCGCTCAGCGTGTAGAGCCACAAAATGCCGACCAGCATCAGGATCGAGCCGGCCATGGTGTAGAGAATGAACTTGAGGGCGGCGTAAATGCGGCGTTCGTGGCCCCAGACGCCGATGAGGAAATACATGGGGAGGAGCATGACCTCCCAGAAGAGAAAGAAGAGGAAGAGGTCGAGCGAGAGGAACACGCCGATGACGCCAGTCTCGAGGACCAGCAGCATGATGAAGAATTCCTTGACGCGCACGGCAATGCTCTTCCACGAAGCCAGGACGGCAAGTGGCGTGAGAAATGTCGTGAGAATGACGAGGAAGAGACTCAACCCATCCACGCCGAGGTGATAGTTGATGGGCGGCGAAGCGATCCAGTGGTGGAATTCTTCTAGGTGATACCCGGCCGATCCAACCGGCACCGCGCGAATCAGCAGAAGAGACAGCGCGAATTCGGCCAGCGAGACGGTCAACGCGAGGCGGCGAATCCAAACGTGATCGTCGCTGTGCAAGATCAAGAGCAGCAGCGCACCCAGCGCGGGGAGGAACGTGATCGCGGTCAGGAAGTGATTACCCACGTCAGCGCACCGTTCCGATCGCCGGTCGCAGCAGCGGCCAGAAAATCACCAGAATTACCGCCAGGGCGCCAATCACGACCCAGACAGCGTAGCTGCGGATATTGCCCGACTGGATGCGGCGCAAGCGGTCGCCTAGGCCGGTGGCGCTCGTGGCGACTCCATTGACGGCGCCGTCGATGGTGGCCGTGTCCACTGCCTTCCAGAAGAAAATCGTCGAAAGCCACACGAGCGGCCGGACAAGGACGGCAGCGTAAAGCTCATCCACGTAATACTTGTTCAGCAGCGTCGTGTACGCAACGCGGAGTGAACCGGCGAGGCGTTTGGGAGTCTCCGGACGCCAAATGTAGAGTCCCCACGCGAGGAAGAAGCCCACCAGCGCAACCCCGACCGCGATGGCCGCGTACTGCAGCAGGTAGACGTTTGCCTCTGCCGTCGCAGAAGCAGATTCAGCGACGCCGCCCAAAACCGGTGCAAGATAGTGCTCGAAATGGTTAGCGCGTCCCCAGAATTCCGGCGCCGCCATCCACCCGCCACAGATGGAAAGCACCGCCAAAATCATCAGCGGCACGAGCATGTTGTTCGGCGATTCGTGAACGTGGACTTGCCCCTCATCGAACCTCGGCTTGCCGTAGAACGTGAGGAAGATCAGGCGGAACATGTACAGCGCCGTCAGCAGCGCGGTCGCGAGCCCGATCGCATAGAGCCACGCGCCGCCGTGCTGGTTCCGCAACGCCGCGAGCAGGATAGCGTCCTTGCTGAAAAAGCCGGAGAAGCCGGGCGCGCCGGTG
Source organism: Candidatus Acidiferrales bacterium (assembly GCA_049514555.1). GTDB lineage: Bacteria > Acidobacteriota > Terriglobia > Acidiferrales > UBA7541 > JBEKUY01. The sequence goes on along the minus strand of JBEKUY010000001.1, from coordinate 630,429 downwards.
ATGGCCAGCGTGGCCATGAGCATGGTGAGCCACGTCCACCGAATCTTGCTGGCTAGGCCGCCCATCTTGCGCATGTCTTGCTCGCCGCCGATGGCGTGGATCGCGCTTCCCGCCGCGAGGAAGAGCAGCGCCTTGAAAAACGAGTGCGTCATCAGGTGGAAGATGCCGGCGGAAAACGCGCCGACGCCGCAGGCGAGGAACATGTAGCCGAGCTGGCTCACCGTGGAGTAGGCCAGGACTCTCTTGATGTCGTTCTGGACCAGGCCGATCGTGGCGGCAAAGAGCGCGGTGGCCGCGCCGATGACGGCCACGACGAACAGCGCGGTCGGCGATAAGAGGAACAGCGCGTGCGACCGCGCCACCATGTACACACCGGCGGTGACCATCGTCGCGGCATGGATCAAAGCGCTGACCGGCGTGGGGCCTTCCATCGCGTCGGGCAGCCAGACGTACAGCGGAAGCTGCGCCGACTTCCCCGTCGCGCCCGCGAAGAGCAGCAGGCAGATCACGGTGAACAAGCCGAACTGCCCGTACGATTCCGGCTGCTGCTGGCTCGCCTGCCTGAAGACTGCGCTGAAATCCAAGGAGTTGAACGTGCGGAAGATGAGGAGCATCCCTAGCATGAACCCGAAGTCGCCGATGCGATTGACGATGAACGCCTTCTTGCCCGCGTCCGAGGCGGATTGTTTCAGGAACCAGAACCCGATCAGAAGATAGCTCGACAAGCCCACGCCCTCCCAGCCGACGAAGAGCAGTACGTAATTCGCAGCGAGGACGAGGATGAGCATAAAAAACATGAACAGGTTCAGGTAGGCGAAGAAGCGATAGTAGCCGCCCTCGTGCGCCATGTACCCGGTCGAGTAGATGTGGATGAGCCAACCGACGCCGGTGACCACCAGCAGCATCACGATGGTGAGCTGGTCGACCTGTAAATCGAACCCCGCGCGGAAGTTTCCTGCGGTGATCCACGTAAAGTACTGCTTCAACACCGGAAGCGCGGGACCGTAGTGCATCACCTCGCGCACCAGTTCGAGCACGGCGGCGAAGGACAACCCCGTGGAGCTCAGAGCCACCGCGCTCACGAGTCTATTCGGCCACTTGCGTGCGAACATCCCGCCAAGGCCGTTGACCGCTGCACCCAGCAGCGGCAGCGCGGGAATGATCCAGAGATACTGAAGGATGAGCATCAGAATTTGAGCTGGTCCACGCGCTCGACGTTAAGCGATTTGCGGTTGCGCGCGATGAGAATGATGATCGCGAGCCCAACCGCGGCTTCGGCTGCGGCCACCACGATCACGAAGAACACGAACACCTGGCCGTCCATCTTGCCCCAGACCCGGCTGAAGGCCACGAACGCGAGGTTCACGGCATTGAGCATGAGCTCGATGGACATGAACACCGTGATGATGTTGCGCTTGAGGATGAACGCGACAACGCCCAGCCCGAAAAGCACGGCGCTCAGGACGAGACAATCGGACGTGAGCGGCAACGTCAGCGCTCCCTCTGCGCGAGAACGATCGCGCCCAAAATCGCGATGAGGATCAGGAACGACGTGAGCTCGAACGGAAACACGTAATCCTTGAAGAGAAGCCTGGCGAGGTCGCGAGTCGCCGTTGCAGGAAGCGGTTGAGCGCCCACAACCTGAACGGCTTTTGTGACGATCACCGCCAGCACCGCGGTAAGCGCCAGCGATAGAGGAAGCCCGGCGATGCGGGCGAGGCGGCTCAAGTTGGTGCGCTCTTCGGCGCCCGCATTGAGAAGCATGATGACGAAGACGAACAGAACCATGATCGCGCCGGCATACACGATGACTTGCACTGCGGCCACGAACTCCGCCCCGAGGAGAAGGTACAACCCGGCCAGCGCGACCATCACCACAATCAGCGAAAGCGCGCTATGAATCGGATGTCGCTGCAGGATCAGGCTGACCGCGCCCGCGACGGCGAGCGCGGCGAAGATCACGAAGAGGATGTGTTCGACGTTCATGGTTGTCGGCGGTGCGCGCTCATTTATTCCTTAGGACCAGCGCCAGGCTGGTCAAGATGACATTGGCAATCGAAAGTGGCAAGAGCAGCTTCCAGCCGATGGCCATGAGTTGGTCGTAGCGGAATCGCGGAAGCGTGCCCCGCACCCAAACGTAGACGAACAGGAAAAGAAAGATCTTCAGCAGGAACCAAAAAGGCCCCTGGATGAACGCGTTCGCGCCGGGAAACAGCACAAAGAACGCCGCGAGGCCGCAGAGCGCCATGCCCATGATGGGCAGCAGCATGCGGCCGAGAATTGTTTCGTAGCGGAACCCGTCGAAGATCAAGTAGAGCCCCAGGCCGGCCAAGAGGACCGTGGGCAGGAAAAAGCTCCAGGCCCACAGGTGCGTCGGAGGGAACGGCGAGATCCAGCCGCCGAAGAACATGATGGCGGCCAGGCAGGAAACCGTGATCATGTTGGCGTACTCGCCCATGAAAAACATCGCGAACTTGAAGCTGGCGTATTCGGTGTGAAAACCGGCGACAAGCTCCGATTCGGCTTCCGGGAGATCGAAGGGCGCGCGATTGGTTTCCGCGATGGCGGCGACGAAGTAGCAGAAGAAACCGATCACCTGCGGAAAGGGACCGGCGATGATGTTCCAGCGGGGAAGGAATCCCCACGTCAGTCCCTGCTGCGCCTCGATGATTCCGCGCAAACTGAACGAGCCCGCCATGAGCAGCACGCCGACAACGGACATGGTCAGCGTAAGCTCGTAGCTCACCATCTGCGCCGTACTGCGCAGCCCGCCGAGCAGGGGATACTTGCTGTTCGAGGACCAGCCGGCGAGGGCCACGCCGTAAACGCCCAGGGAAGTAATCGCAAAGAGAATCAGGAGGCCGATGTTCAGGTCGGCGATGCCCAGGGGCGTGCGCTGTCCGAAGATCCGGATGTCCTGCGGCCCGAAGGGAATCACGGCGAAAGTCGTGAGCGCCAGCGTCATGGCCAGGAACGGAGCCAGGTAATAGACGAAGCGGTCGACGCCAATCGGTTGCGGATCTTCCTTGAACAGGAACTTAAGCCCGTCGGCGAGCGGCTGCAGCAGCCCGTGCGGCCCGACGCGGTAAGGTCCCCAGCGCGTTTGGATGTGGGCCACCACCTTGCGCTCAAACCAGGTGAGGTAGGCGAGCGCCGTGAGAACCACCAACAGCAGGACCACGATCTTGATGATCGAGACGATGAGCAGCGGGAACTGGGCGACGATCGCGCTCACGGCTGTCCCTCGCCCCGGCCCGGCGGGGCCTCGCTCTCGCGCAGGGAACCGATCATTCGGCAATAACGCCCGAGCGTCCCGCTCGTGAACAGGCTGTCGTGCGAGGAAAAGACGAAGCCCGCGGGCACGTCGTAATGCGCGGTTCCCTTGCGCGGAACGTGCAGTCTAGCAGGCTCGGCGCCGCCGGCAAGGAGTGCGGCCTGAGCGATATCGTAGCCGGGAACGGCGTGGCGAATTTCAGCGAAGACGGCTTCCGGCGAGCGGAAGTGAAACGCCTTGCCGAGACCCAGCTTCTCCAGTTGATGGGAGAGGATGCGGAAGATGTCGAAATCGCTGCGCGTGCCCATTTCTTCCCCGGCCTTGTGCAGAAGCTGGATCTCGCCGGACGTGTTGGTGAACGTGCCGTCCTTTTCGTAGGCGCAGGCCGCCGGAAAAACGACATCGGCGAGCTGAGCGGTTTCGGTGAGGAAAAGCTCGTGGACGACGAGGAAGCCGAGCTGGCCCCGGTCCGCCGCGCCGCCGGACGTCTTGAAGGGGTTGGCGCCCACAACGTACAGCGCTTTGAGCGCGCCTTGCCGGGCGGCTTGGAGCATGTCGCGAGAGCAAAGCCCCGGGTGGCCTGGCAGAGGCGCGCCCCACAGCTTCTCGAACCGGACGCGCGCAGCGTCATCATTCGTCCGGGCGTAACCCGGCAGAAAGTCGGGAAAGAGGCCCATATCGGCCGCGCCGTGCGAATTGGCGTAGTCGCCGAGGGCCATGTAACGAACCGTGCCCGGAAGCTTCGAAGCGAAGGAAACCAGCTCCTGAATTGCGGCGCCCGTGATTTCGGCCCCGAAAACAATGACGACTTCGGACTCCGCTTCCAGAGAAGCCTTGAGCGTTGTCAGCGACTCGACCAGCGCGGAACCCAGTTTCCCCTCTTCATCGGTCCCATGAGCGAACCAACGGAGCGCGGCAGCCTCCTGCCCGGGGAGCAACTGCACGAATTGCTTCGCTTTGCGGCCAAGCTTGATTTCGCGGGCATTCAGGACGTACAGGTGCGCTGCATGCAGGCGGAGAGCGGCGCGAATCTGCCAAGCCACCAGAGGGTTTTGCTGCGTGGGGTCATCGCCAATCAGGAGGATCGACTTGGCCTCGCCGAGCTGGCGCATGGTGGCGAGCGAGTCGGTCGCGCGGTCGTCGAGGGTGGCGAGCGCGGCGATCAGGCCGGCGTAGTCCGCCGTGCGGTGATGGTCGATGTTGTTGGTGCCGAAGGTGGCGCGAGCCAGCTTCTGGAAAAGATAGCTTTCTTCGTTTGTGGTCCGATTGGAGCCGATGAAACCCAGCGAATCGGCGCCGCTGGCCTCGTGGGCCTCCTTCAAGCGCGACGCCACGAGATGCGTCGCCTCCTCCCACGAAGCGGGAAGCAGCGAACCGCCGCGGCGCACGAGCGGCTGGCGAAGTCGCTCGGGGTGCTTGGCAAAGTCGAAGCCGAAACGGCCCTTGACGCAAAGGAAATCGCCGTTGATGCCGGAGAGGTCGCGGTTGTTGGCGCGAAGGATCTCGTGATTGCGCACACTCAGCGTGGTCTTGCAGCCGTTCGAACAATGGCCGCAGACGGTGGGAACGTAGGTCATCTCCCAGGGGCGCGTCTTGTAGCGGTAGGTGCCGCTGGTGAGCGCGCCGACGGGGCAGACGTCGATGCACATCCCGCACTCTTCGCATTCGAGATGATCTTCGCGGTTGGGGATGATCACCGAGAGCACGCCCCGCTCGCCGACGCCGAGCGCCTTCACGTCCATGCCTTCGTCGCAAACGCGCACGCAGCGGAAGCACAGGATGCAGCGCGGCGCGTCGTAATAGACGAGTTCGGACCATTTCTCTTCGGGGCGGTGGATTTTCTCCTCGACGAAGCGGCTGGTGCCGGCGCCGTAGCGGAAGGCCATATCCTGCAGCTCGCACTCGCCGCCCTTATCGCAAACCGGACAATCGAGCGGGTGATTGGAGAGCAGGAACTCGAGCATGTCCTTGCGCGCGTGGTGCACCTGCTCGGTATCCGTGCGGACGACCATCCCCTCGGCGGCCACCAGCGTGCACGCTGTCTGGAGCTTGGGCGTATTCTCCACTTCCACCAGGCACATGCGGCAGGCGGCCTGCAGCGATAGCCCGGGGTAATAGCAGAACGACGGCACCTCGATGCCCGCGCGCCGCGCCGCTTCGATCACCAGCGTGCCCGGCTCGACGCTCATCTCCCGGTCGTTGATCTTGAACGTAACCAGCTTTTGATCCGCCATTCCGTCCTACCGCACACCCAGGAGCGCTTCGGCCAGCTTATAAGGGCACCGGCCGGAGAGATGCTCCTCAAATTCGTGTTTCCACTTATTGACGATGCTGATCGTGGGCATGGCTGCGGCATCCCCCAGCGGGCAGAGCGTGCGGCCGAGCATGTTCTTGGCGAGCTCGCCGATCAGCGGGATGTCCTCGGCGCGCCCCGCCCCTGCATGGAAGCGCTCGAGCATCTTGCGCAGCCAGGAGGTGCCTTCGCGGCAAGGAATGCACCAGCCGCAGGATTCGTGGGCGTAGAACTGCATGATGCGGCGCGCCAGATCCACCATGCACGTCTCTTCGTCGATGACCACCATGCCGCCGGAGCCGAGCATCGAGCCTGCCTTGGCCAGCGAATCGTAATCCATGGGGATGTCGATCTCATCGGCTCGAAGCAGCGGGCAGGAACTCCCGCCGGGGATCACCGCCTTCAGTTTCTTGCCGCCTCGCACACCGCCGGCGACTTCTTCGATGAAGCGCTTCATGCCGAATCCCAGCGGCATTTCGTAGATGCCGGGGCGATTGACGTGGCCGGAGACCGCCACCAGGCGCGTGCCGCCGTTCTTGGGTGTGCCGCGGCCGGCGTACGCTTCGGCGCCTTCACGGATCACGGCAGGGACCGCACTCAGGGTCTCCACGTTGTTGATGATCGTGGGACAGCCGTAGAGGCCGACGACCGCGGGGAAGGGAGGCCGGATGCGCGGATAGCCGCGCTTCCCTTCGAGCGATTCCATTAGCGCGGACTCTTCGCCGCATTCGTATGCGCCGGCGCCGGTATGCGTGCAGAGGTCGAAATCGAAGCCGGAGCCGAGAATGTTCTGCCCGAGATAGCCTGAGGCGTAAGCCTCCTCGATGGCCCGGTCCACGATATCCTGCACGTAGCGGTACTCGCCGCGGATGTAGATGAATCCCCGCTTCGCGCCGATGGCCCGGCCCCCAATCGCGATGCCTTCGATCACCTGGTGCGGGTCCAGCTCCAGGAGCGGCCGGTCCTTGCAGGTGCCCGGCTCGCTTTCATCGGCGTTGCAGATCATGTATCGCGGCTTAGGCGAATCCTTGGGAACGAAGCTCCATTTCATGCCGGCCGAAAAACCGGCGCCGCCGCGCCCGCGCAGGCCGGACTTCTTCACTTCTTCAATGATGGTTTCTGGCGTCATTTCCTTGAGGGCTTTTTCGAGCGCGACGTAACCGTCGTGGTTCCGGTAGACCTCGAGCTTGTGCGCGTCGGGAACCCCCCAGCGCTTGCTGATGAGCGGAGTCTCGGCAGGGTGGCGGTCGTGCAGGGCGCCGGTCGTGCGCGTCACCGAAGCCGCTTTGCGCCCCGCGTCCAGTTCCTCGATGATGCGGTCGAACTTGCCGGGCGAAAGCTCTTCGTAGAAGTCGTAGTTCACCTGCATGGCGGGCGCGCCCGTGCACGCGCCGATGCACTCGACTTCTTCCAGGGAGAAGACGCCGTCCCTGGTGGTTTCCTTGTGGCCGATCTCCAAGCGCCGCTTGGCGTGCTCGAAAATGCGGTGCCCCCCGCGGAGCATGCAGGAAACGTTGGTGCAGATTTGGACGTGGAATCTGCCGACCGGCTTGCGATGCAGCATCGAGTAATAGGCCAGGGTTTCGGTGACCTGCACCGTGTTGAGATCCAGGCGGCGGGCAATCTCTTCGATCATCTGGTCGCTGATGAACCCGTACTCGTCTTGGGCGTAAAGAAGCATCGGCACCAGCGCGGAACGCTTCGCCGGATACCGGTTTTGCAGCGTCTCGAATCTGGCAGCGAGTTTGGGCGAGAGTTCCACGGACTTGCGCGCTCAGCGATCGACCTCTCCGAGAATGATATCCAGGGTCCCGATGCAGGTAACCACATCGGCGATCAGCCGTCCTTCGACGAGCTTGGACAACGATTGCAGGTTGACGTAGGACGGCGCGCGAACGTGAACGCGCAGCGGCTTGGGTGAACCGTCGCTCGCCACGAAGAAGCCCAGCTCGCCGCGCGGCGATTCGATCGTCTGGTAGGTCTCGCCGGGCGGCGGGGCAAAACCTTCGGTGAAGATCTTGAAATGGTAGATGAGGGCTTCCATCTCCGTCTTCATCTTTTCGCGCTGCGGCGGCACGATGCCGGGCGCGTCCGCTATGATCGGGCCCTCCGGAGGGATCTTGGCCATGGCTTGGCGAACGATCTTGATGCTCTCGCGGATTTCCGCGAGGCGCACGAGGTAACGCGCGTAGCAATCGGATTCGGTGCGCGTGGCGATACTGAACTCGAATTCCTCATAGCTCGAGTAAGGAAATGCCTTGCGTACGTCGTAGGCCACGCCCGCGGCGCGCAACATCGGCCCGGTGACGCTCAGGGCGATGGCGTCTTCCGGCGACAGGCAGCCGATGCCCTGGGTGCGCCCCATCCAGATGCGGTTTTGGGTCAGGAGATCCTCGTACTCCGCGAGGCGGCTGGGCAGGAGGTTGATGACGCGCTCGATGGTCTTGTACCACCCTGGAGGCGGTTCGATCGCCACGCCGCCGATGCGGAAGTAGCTCGTCATCATCCGCTGGCCGGAGAACATTTCAAAAATGTTCATGATGGCTTCGCGTTCGCGGAAGCAGTACAGGAAAACGGACATCGCGCCGAGGTCGATGGCGTGCGTGCCGAGCCAGACGAGATGAGAGGCGATACGCGTGAGCTCGGTGAGCATGACCCGGATGTACTGGGCGCGCTTGGGGACTTCGAGGGCCAGAAGCTTTTCCACGGCGAGGCAGTAGCAGAGATTATTTGAGAGCGGCGCCAGGTAATCGAGGCGGTCGGTCAGAGTAATGGCCTGGGAGTAGGTCTTGGACTCGCAACTCTTTTCGATCCCGGTGTGCAGATAGCCGACGTCGGGGACGGCCTTGACGACGGTTTCGCCGTCCAGTTCGAGTAGGACGCGCAGCACGCCGTGGGTGGACGGATGCTGAGGGCCCATGTTGAGGACCATGGTCCGCGCTGTGCCGGTGGCCGTTTCAACGGTCGACATGATTACCGCGGACCCTCCACGGAGTAGTCTCGGCGGAGCGGATATCCCTCGAAGTCGTCAGGCAAAAGGATGCGGCGGAGGTCCGGATGCCCTTCAAAGCGGATGCCGAAGAGGTCGAACAGCTCACGCTCCATCCAATTGGCGCCGGGCCAGACGGGAATCAGCGAATCGGCGACGGGATTGCCGCCGGGGAGCCGGACGCGCAAGCCAAGCCGCGAGCGCAGGGGGATGGAAGTGAGGTGGATGTTCAACTCGAAGCGCGGTTCGACGGGGAATCGATCCACGCAAGTAATGTCCGAAAGATGATTGAATTGCAGGGTCGGTTCGTCGCGGAGCCGTTCGGCGGCGCCGCGCAGCAATTCGCGCGGAACCACGATGGTTAGCTCGCCGCGAAATTCAAGGACTTCCTCTGCGGCGCGTGGATTCCATGCGCGCAGCCGTCCAACGGCCGGATACTTTTCCAGATCCGCGGTCTCCGTCACCAGTTGAGATCCCGGGGGCCGATTAGCGATTCCAGTCCAGGGCGCCCTTTTTCCAGAGATAAATGTAACCGACGAGCAGGATGGCGATATACATCACCATCTCGCCGAACCCAAACCAGTGTAACTCACGGAAAATATACGCCCAGGGATACAGAAAGATAGCTTCTACGTCAAACAGGATGAAGATCATGGCCACCAAGTAAAACTTCACCGAAAACGGCTCCCGAGCGTCGCCGCTCGGATGCATGCCGCATTCGTACGGTTCCTGCTTGGCGCGATTCGGCCGCCGCCAGCCGACCAGTCCCGAAGCCAGCAGAATGGCTCCGGAAAGGAGCATGGCCGCGATCAGGTGTATGAGTAAGGGCGCATAGGGCTGGAGGGAATTCGCTCTCATCGCCGTAGTGGTTATAATAGCGACAGGCTGTCGCTCGGTCAAATCTGCCGCGGAGTCCAGCACGCGCGTGGTGCGCCGGTGTCGGCCGCCTGGCTAACGCCCCATGCCTTTCGGACACAATTCCAACGTTCGCGTCGGCGACACCCTCTACCACGTCCAGACCGAGGACCACGGCTCCCACCATCCCTTCATTGATACGACCGTGTATTGCCGCGGGCGAGTGCTTCACCGCCGCTCCACCAATTACCAGGACATCCTCACCATGGGCGAGGATCTTCTCCCCTTTCTCCAGAAACTCGTTGAGGAACAGCACAAGGGCGTGATTGAGGAGATTCGCGCGGGGAAGCTCGAGCTGCCGCCGGAGCCACCCCCTGTTTCCCAGGAGGCCAAGGCGCCAGAGGAAGGGTTGCGCGTGAAGCTGCAGAACCCAGGCGCATGGTTGGAAGGCACGAAGGCCAGGCTGAAGGTGCAGGTGCTGGCGAAGAGCGGTGACGCGCCGGTGGAAGGGGCCATCGTGGAGGCGCGGATCGAGGGGGCGGAGGGGTCGGCTCCGCATAGGGGCGTGACCGATGCGGCTGGAGAAGCGGAGATTGTCTTCACCATGCCGCGGATCGGCCCGGAGGGAGGCGCGCTGGTGATCTGCGCGAGCAGCCCGGGGGGCCGGGATGAGGCGCGATTCCTATTGCGGGCGAGGCCGCGGACTCCCGCGGGAGCGGATGTGCGATGAGCGACGTGATACAGATTGTGGTGAACGGCGAGGCGCGGCAGATCGCGCCCGGCATCACTGTGGCTAATCTCCTCGAGCAAATGGGTCTCAACGCGGGGCGCGTGGCCATCGAGAGGAACCTGGAAATCCTGCCGCGGGCGCGCTGGCAGGAGACACGGCTCGAAGCGGGCGACCGGTTTGAGATCGTGCAATTCGTCGGCGGCGGATGAACTCGCGCGCGTCGAATGGCTTGCTTCGGCGGAAGAATTTGTCTTCGGCCTGAATTTTTCCCGACGATCCAGAAATCATCGCCGAGGTGCGCCCCCCGCGCGGTCAGATGCCGGCGAGCAGGTGGCCCATCTTCGATTTCTTCGTGCGGAGGTAGGCCTGGGCGATTTGGGGCACGCGGGGCTGGCAGGGGATACGCTCGACCACGCGAATGCCGAAGCGCTCGAGCTGCTCGACCTTGTCGGGATTGTTGGAGAGCAGCCGGACGCGGGTGACCCCCAGCGCCCGCAGCGCCTGCGCCGAAAAGCGATAACTGCGGGTGTCCGCGGCGAAGCCGAGGCGCTTATTGGCTTCCACGGTGTCCATGCCGCCGTCCTGTAGTTCGTAGGCGCGCAGCTTATTCATGAGCCCGATGCCGCGGCCTTCCTGGGGGAGATAGAGCAGAACGCCGCAACTGGCGCGGCCGATGAGGCGCAGGGCGAGTTCGAGCTGCGCGCGGCAATCGCAGCGCAGCGAAGCGAGCACGTCGCCGGTGAGGCACTGCGAATGCACGCGCACCAGCGGAGTGGACTTCGGCGTGACCCGGCCGCGGACCAGCGCCACAACCTCTTCCTGCGGCCCGCGGCCTTTGATGCCGAAGATGGTGAAGCGGCCGTAGCGCGTGGGCAGAAGGGCGCGCGCGACGATGCGCGGCGCCGCCTTGACGGAGGACCTGGATTTTGAGGGCATAAGCAATCAGTATAACAGGGAGGCCAAGCCCGCGCGGAGGTACGTAAACAGCCAAGTTGCGAGCGACGGCGCTTTACATGGAGCAGCGGATTGGCTAGCGTTAGCGGAAGCAAACGATGAACATACTCTCCGCCAGCAAAGACCTGCTGTTCATACTGCTGCTGAAGCTGTGCGTGGCGGCGGCGCTCGCGGCGCTGCTGGCGCGGTGGATGATGTTCCGGGAAGTGGTCTTCACCGAGGAACGCAACTCCGACCAGAAACTGAAGCTGATGCTGTTCATGACGCCGCCGCTGATCGTCGGCGTGGCGCTGCGGCTGGTGGGATTCCCGTACCGCTTCGCCGATTTGACCCTCGAAGGAGCGTTCCTGCTGGGCCTGCTCGGAGGACGCACGGTAGGCCCGATCGGCGGCTCGATCGTCAGCCTGCCGGCGTTCCTGAACCACGAATGGCTTTCGATGCCCGTGGCTGCTGCTGCGGGGCTCGTGGGCGGGTTGATCCGCCAATTGATTCCCGACAAGGAAGACATCTGGAATTTCGGGCCGTTCACCTTCCTGAACATTCCCAAAGCCATCGTGCGCTTGGTGCGGCGAGGCGAAATGACCTGGGAGATGCTGCCGCTGGCCGCTTGCGCGGCGCTCGAGCTGGGACGGATTTCGCTCGCCCGGGCGACGAAGCCTTCGTGGCTTTTCGCCATCGACGTGCGGCACGACTGGGCGCTGGTGGCGGTCGTGCTCACGACCATGATGGCCGTGGCCATTCCCATCAAGATCTGGCACAACACCCGCAACGAAATGAAGCTGGAGCAGAACCAGCAATTGCTCCTCAAGGCGCGCATGGACGCGCTCTCCAGCCAGATCAACCCGCACTTCCTCTTCAATACGCTCAACACGGTCCTGGCGCTGATCCGCTTCGAGCCGGATACCGCCCGGGGAGTCGTCCTGAAATTGAGCAAAATCCTGCGCCGCCTGCTCCGCAAGCACGAAACCTTCGTGCCGCTGCGCGAGGAGATCGAGTTCATCGACGATTATCTGGACATCGAAGTCGCGCGCTTCGGCCGCGACACGCTGCAAATCATCAAGCGCATCGACGACGAGACCCTCGAGTCGTTCATCCCCAGCATGCTCCTGCAACCCATCGTGGAGAATTGCCTGAAACATGGCCTGGCGTCGAAGATCGATGGCGGGCAGATCCAGCTCCGCACCATGACGCGCCAGGGAAGGCTCGTCATCGAAATCGAGGACAACGGAGCGGGCATCCCGGAAGAGAAGATGCCGGGCGTGTACGTCGAGGGCATCGGCCTGAGCAACGTGCGCGAGCGGCTCCGCGTGCTCTACGGGAACGAGTTTCATCTCGACATCCTCAGCCGCGCGGGCGAGGGCACACTGATTCGCATCGAGGTGCCCGAAGTGGTGAGCACCACGGTGGGGTAGCATCGGCGTCATTCGCGGAGCGCCACGCCTACGCCAAGGCTGCGGCGGGCAGGCCCTCCTAGGTTGAAGCTGCGGCGGGCAGGTAAGCGTGATGGTATGGCGGCCAGGGCTGTGGAAAAGTCCCCCTCGATTCGTCCTCGCCCGGGATGCCGATCCTTCGTCGGATCACCACCCCCACCCCCCACCCCCACCTATTTTTGTAACTGCGGATTCTAAAGAACCTTAAGGGCGATTATGCATTTGACACAGAACGGAGTGAAGTAGATGAGCCGTGACAGGGCTTTTAGTAATAACAGGTTTGCTCAGAGCAGTCCCTTATTTCGTTTCCAGTTTCGCAAGGACCCCATGCACCCCGTGTAAGGTTCCAATTGCAGGTTTCCGTTTCATACCAATGCCCGGAAGTATCAGCATATCGCCACCGTAGCCTGATAATCACGCTATGCAACGGCGCTACGTTTGGGAAATTGGCTGGGAAGGCGTCGGAAGCGAGAATAACAAAGTCGTCTTTAGTTGTTGGCAGGATAGTTTCGACCTTGCTCAAATAGTCGATGTTGTCAGACCTTCCGACAATCGTTATTTCGCTTCCCCATCGCAACCTAACAGCAGGGGACTTTCCAAAATTGGTGTAGTGGACAGTGACCGCGAATCTAACGGGAAGAAGGCCTTCTTCTACGTAGATGTTGGGATGATCGGCAGTATTATCGGCAATCCAAACATAGGGACGTTGATCTTTAACAAAAGCCTTGCGAGCGTCAACAAGCTGAATCCAAAGAACGCTGAAAGACCCCATCGCAAAAATAGCGAGGACAATAGTTGGAATGACCATCCACCAATCTGGCGATTGCCTCTCTTTGGTTGGCTTCTTTTTGTTATCGCTGGTGCTATTGAGGTTTTCGGACTTTGGTGTGCATTCATTTTCGGACGGTACCAGTTTTACATGAAGCGGTTTGGTTGGGGAGTCGCCTGTCTGGTATTGGAGATTTTCGTGATGGTGCTCGCCATCGTGCTTATGACTCACGGTCTATGCCTTACTCTCTATAGATTCTAGCTGTATCTTGCACCTTCGCTGCGAGGCTATAACACAATCAAGTACCGCGCAAGGTACGATTAAGGAGCAAGCTCCTGAAAATCCTAGTAAAATCTGGCTCGCTTGCTGATACAAACTGAGACAAACGGCGACGCAACGCAATGCTAGGCTTTGTAACGAGAAAATGCTTGACGCGATGCGTGTCTTGGTATATATTTCCTTCCATGAACGACCGAGAGTACCGCCGACTAAGGGCCGAAGCCGAGGCTGAGTACAAGCGCAAGCTAGAAGCCATCGAAACTGTCTGGAAGATGTCTGGCGCATCTACCAGCAACGGGACTGGGGCGTCTGGAAGCAGTATGAGTAGAGGCGCTCTTCTCGACGCGGTACGTGCTGCGGTTAAGCTGATTCCAGGCGGTGATTTCACTATCAAAGAAGTTGCGGAACAGATCGAGCATAGTAACTCTGCGTTGGCCTCGCGGGTCAAGAAAGCCTCAATCTCCGGGACGCTAAAGAGACTTGCCGATGACAAAGAGATTGTCGTGGTAGCTCTTGGTAGTGGAAAGAGAGCTAGCAGGTATCGGAGGCCAGTAGGGTGATATAGAAATTAAAAGGCCCGCCGTTGCAGCGGCGGGCCACATTCCCTTGCCCTAGAAGCAAAGGAGCATTTCGTTGACAAACCTAGAGTATAACCGTTCCCCACCAACAGTCAAGAGAAAACTTCCTTAGCTGTGCCCTCGACGCGGTGATCCGAGTGGTCGAAGGTTGCCTGAATTGCAGTCAGGCGCTGCTCCTAGAGCAGCCATCGTGGGTTCGAATCCCACCCGCGTCTCACAGTTTGGGGCTGTGGCAGAGCGGTCTAATGCGCCGGACTTATAATCCGGTGAAACGTGTTAGCGCACGTTCCGAAGGTCCGAACCCTTCCGGCCCCGCCAAGCTGTGCTATCATGCGCCCATGGGAAAGAAACTACAAGTACGCAAAGAGCAATTCGACGCGGCTCTTTCAAGACTCATTCATGCAAAGCCGGTACCTCGCACGTCGATAAAGGCCAGTAGCAAGCGCAGCCCTAAGCCGATACTTGGGAAGTGAGCTTCCTGTATGAAAGTGCTTCGCCGCGCACTAGGTTCTTGAGCGTTCCATCGAACATCTGCAATTGTTCTCCCCGCCGATTGAACCTGTAGGAGAACTCATCGCAGTAGCGGCCCAGGTGCTTTATCGAAACGTTCGGAACGCACGAACCACGGAAGACCGCGGCTACAGGGCAGCAGATGACGGAGAGGCGAAGAGGGCGGGGCAATGCGAGGAGGGCACAGCCTCAGGTCTGAAGGCCTTCAGCTACCTGGCATCGACTCCAAAGTCGTATATAACGACTGTGGTACCAGTCGCGGTGCCAGCCCCTCTTGTGGCGGAGATAAACGCATATTCGCCGGGCCTCAGATCTTGCGCCGGCGTAACCTTGTACATGCCGGAACGTATCCGATCGGAACTGAACAGGGCTACTCTCTTTTCGTCAGCACCCATGGTCGCACTTCCAAAACCCACCTTTGAAAATGTGGTCTCCCGGTGATCGCTCTTAATCTCCAGGGATTGCAGCGAGAATTGATTAGGGCTAGTAATTAAGTCTTGTCCGCCGTATCCGCCCAAGCTACTAACTGCGGGAAAGTACATGTAAAACACGGGCCTCGCGTCCGTGGTGCGCACGGCGGCGCGAGGGCCGGCAAGCTCAGCTTTCATCTTGCCTTTCTTCGCCCCAAACGTAAAGGCGGCTGCCAGGAGACCGGATGTCTTTGCACTCTGTTCGCCGGCCTGACTAACAAAGACCATCTTCCGTTTCCCGTCCGGCGCACTGGTCATGACGTAGACGCCGACCTCATGTGGCGCCATGGGATCGTCCGGGTCTTGAGCCGTGGGGGCCGGCGCGGAAGCGGCGGGTTGAGCCGCCGGGGCCGACGCGGAAGCGGGAGTCTGAGCCGCGGGCGCGGCGGTCGCAGGCGCAGCAGCCTTCTTCAAGATCGCCACTACTACCTTGTCGCTGGCCCCAGCACGCTTCAGGGCGATCAGCCCGTCCGTGGAGGTGTCATAGTTTCCCGGCTGGGCGTTGATGGTGGCGACGATCAGATCGTCCGACAGCCTGGCCTTGACGAGCTTGATGACAGCGTCATTGTTGAGCGTCTGCTGGCCTACGAGCAGTGAGCAGAATGCCAGAAATAACAGTGTGAGAAAGCATTTACGCATGACGCTGCTCCTAAGTCTCACCTGACGGTGTGCTGCGTCCCGTGTTGGGGCATGCTCTTCGAGGAGGCGAGACGATTTGTACGCAATTTCTACTCCTTCACGGACAGCGAAGGCAAGGAAAAAATCCTCGTTAATCGCGACGTGAGAAACCGAGCCAACTGCACGCAATTTGGGCAACTTGGGCGGCTCTTCGCCGTCGTAGAACAGCTGGTAGAGCGGAACTTCCAGCGCCCGGGCAAACTTCTCCATGGTCTCGATGGCCGGAACGGTATGGCCATTCTCGACGCGGGAGATGTAGCAGCGCAACAACCCGGTGCGCTTCTCGATGTCCCCTTGGGAGAGCTTCTTCTCTTCGCGCAGAGCGCGAAGGCGGTCGCCGATAATCATGTTTTGTAGCTCCTCCGTTTTGGACAATGGAAACGACTTGAACGAACGGCCGGCCGGCCGGCCGGGAAACAAGTAAATCCCGACCCTGGGGGACGCAGAAGCTGTAATGCACCCCGCTAAAACTGGACAGCCTACCTAGGTAGAATCGGGGCCTCCAACAGGAGGCAGCATGGGCAGCGGGGGGGAGGGGCGCGGGGCGGGGCGAGGCGAGGAGGGCACAGCCTCAGGTCTGAAGACCTGAGTTACATAGCTGCGGGATGACGGAGAAAAGCCAAGATGGGGGTCGGACGGCGCCCGCTACAAACAAAGCCCGCGGTCTGAAGACCGCGGCTACAGGGCAGAGGCCGTCGATCGCCGCGTAGTGGAGAGCAGTCCTACCCCCAGGCCTCTTGCGTCGGGCGGAGCATTGCATGCGGAGGCGGCCAGATATACATTGTCGATCGGCCGGGAAGTCAAAAGGGAAATACCGGTTTAACCAGTTCGGAGGACACTATGTCGCCACGTACAGTGTTTCTTAGCAGGTTGATTGGGCTCTACGGCATTCTCGCCGGGCTGTCTATGGTCACGCACAGACAGGCGACTGTGGAGACGATCACGGCGCTAGTTCACAACCCGCCGGTGCTGTTCCTCGTCGGTGCGATCACGCTGGGCGCCGGCTTGGCGATGATTCTGGGCCACAATATCTGGTCAGGCGGCGTACTGCCGGTCATCGTCACCCTGGTCGGTTGGTTAACGCTGATCAAGGGCCTGCTGTTTTTGTTCCTGTCGCCGGGGGCGGCAGTGGGATTTTTCCTCGGGGGACTTCACTACGTACAGTTTTTCTACCTGTACGCCGCGATTTCACTCATTCTCGGCGCGTATCTGACCTATGGGGGGTTCAGGTCAACATCGCGTTAGCGAGCGTCCGCGCAAGGTGAAGAGGGCACAGCCTCAGGTCTGAAGACCTGATCTACATAGCTGCCGGACGATGGAAAGAGGCGGAACGAGAAAAGCCGCGGACCTGAGGGACAGGTCCACGCTACACGACTACACGCGCCGTCACAAGCGGAGACACGCAGGCTGAAAGCCTGTGCTCCAGTGGAAAACAAACACAACAGAGTTTCGGCAAGTTAGTTGGCGTTCCAATACGCGTGCTGTCCGACGAAGTCGTCGTCCGGGAAACTGGCGAGGATGAGCCGCCGGACTTTCTGAATGTCCAGCGAACCCTGTTCTCTGTAGAGCGCTTTGCCATCGGGTGCGACGAGCACGGTATAGGGAACGGCGCCGCTCCAATCCGGATCGAATGCTTTCATCTCTTCGTAAGGGTCCATGGTGCCGAACACCAAATTGCGCGTGGAGGCGTGCTGCGAATCAAGAAAGTGACGGACACCTTTTTCTTCGTCAGGGTAGTTGATGCTGACGGTCACGAGTTCGAAGGGGCGCTTGCGATACATGCGCCAAGTTTTTTGCAGGTCCGGAAACTCGGCGGCGCAAGGCCCGCACCAGGTGGCCCAAAAGTTTACGAGCAAAGTTTTCCCGCCTGGATTGCGACGGAGGGCGCGCATTTCCTCGGGGCCGGCTTTCTCCAGGGGAACGGGCTCCTGTTCGATGTTTTTCATTTCGGCGTCCTGGGAGGCTTCCTTGTAAGCCCATTTGATGGAACAGCCGACCGCCGGAGTGTTCTCCACGGGAACGGGACGGCCGGCGAGGAGGGCATCGAGGGCGTTGCGGGCGTCAGGGACTTTCGCATAGGCTTCTCGCGGGTTGCTGTCCACGCGTCCCTGATAGCGAAGCTTACGCTCCCGATCAAAAACGAAAACGTGAGGCGTGGCGACCGGGCCGTACTGGCGCGCGACTTCCTGCGTTTCTCCGTCATAGAGGAACGGAAAATTAAAGCGGCGGTACTCGGCGCGAATCTTCATTTCGGCGAGTGAATCACCAAGATCGGTGTAGCCCATCTCGTCCAGGCGCAACGCCTTGGGACTATTCGGCTGGATGACGACAAAAGCCACGCCGCGATCGCGGTAGTCGGCGACGAGTCTCTTGATGCGATCTTCATAGACCTCGGCGGTCGGGCAATGCACGGCCGTGAAGATTACGACCAAAACCTTTCCGTCCTTGAAGTCGGAAAGGGAGTACGTCTTGCCATCCACGGCAGGAAGATGAAAATCCGGCGCGGATGAGCCGATGGCGAGTGTCTTCGGATGCTCTACCTCCACGCCCGCCAGGAAGGGCGCGAGCACAGTTAAGACGAGCGGAAGAGTCAGGGTTCTTATGGACATTTTCATGGACATCGTTTTACACCCTGCGCAGCGCGGGGTCCAGATGGGCCGGCAATTCCCGATGAATTCCAAGGATGGCGCGAGCACCCGGGCGCCGGCTATGGCAGGTGAGCGAAAAGTGTGCCGCAGAGGTAGTTGAGGAGTAGAATACGGTTCCCCAGCTTTCAGCCCCTGTAGGACAACCATGCATACAAAGGGGGGAAAATCATGAGTGCTCCACATGTTGCGTTGAAAGGAAGCAGCAGGCCTGCGAAGAGCGACGCGAAACGCATTGGGGACGCCGATCCGAAATCGCAGGTGGAGGTGACGGTTTCGCTGCGCGGGCCGAGTTTGCCGGGTGCCGACAATCTGCCGAGTGCGGCGATAAGTCACGAGGACTTTGCATCGAAGTACGGGGCGCGGCAGGAGGATGCCGACAAGGTTGCGCGCGTCCTGCAAGGCTACGGGCTCAAGATCGAGGAGGTTTCGCTGCCCGGCCGGAGTATGCGTGTGAGCGGGACGGCGGCGGCGATGGACAGCGCATTCCAGGCACATCTGGGGATTTATCGCAACACGCAGCAAGGTGAATATCGCGGGCGCGAAGGCGAACTGCAGATTCCCGGAGAGCTCGAAGGCATCGTGACGGGCGTGTTCGGGCTGGACGAGCGGCGCATGGCTCGGAGGAAGTCGCAGACAACGACGGCCTTGGCCGCCGTGGCGGCAAAACTCGCGCCGCTGACGCCGGCCGATCTCGAGAAACGCTATAACTTCCCGCCCGGCACTGCAGCAGGCCAACAGATCGCCATCGCGGAGTTCGATGGCGGCTACTTCGCCGACGATCTTCAAGCATTCTGCGCCAAGCAAGGCCGGGCGGTGCCGGCGGTGACAACCGTGGCCGTGGGACTGAAGCCGCTCACACTGGCGGAAATCCAGCAGTTGCCGCCGCAACAGCGCACCGACGAACTGGGCGCGAGCATGGAAGTGATGATGGACGTGCAGATCGTGGCCGGCTTGTGCCCCCAGGCGGGGATTTTCGTTTACTTCGCGCCATTCACTGAGAAAGGCTGGGTCGATCTGCTGAACAAGGTCATGTCCGGGAAGCCGGACAAACCGGTGACGCTCTCGGTCAGCTGGGGGCTGGCGGAAGATGCTCCCGACTGGTCGGACGCCGCGCGGACGGAGATCAACAATCGTCTCCAGGCCGCGGCGCTGCTCGGTATTACCGTGTGCGTCGCTTCGGGCGACGATGGCTCCGGCGATCAGTTGGCCGATGGGCGCGCTCACGTGAACTTCCCGAGCTCCAGCCCGTTCGTTTTGAGCGTGGGCGGCACGATGCTCACGGGTACCCCGGCGAAGGTGGCCGAGCAGGTGTGGTGGGAGGCGCCCGGCGAGCGGACCAACAAGGGCGGGGGAGCCACGGGCGGAGGCGTGAGCGTCCTTTTCGCGCGGCCGAAGTGGCAGAGCGTCAGCGTCAAGTCGCTGAACAACGGGAGCATCGATGGGCGCGTGCTGCCTGACATTGCGGCGCTCGCCGGTTCGCCGCTGTACGACCTGATCTTTCTAGGACGCGATTTTCCAAACGGCGGAACCAGCGCTTCGACCCCGCTTTGGGCTGCCCTGATTGCTCGCGTCAATTCCATCTTGCCGGCCGGCAAGCGCCAGCGTTTTCTGGCGCCGCTGCTTTATCAGAACGGCGCGAACGGGCGGCCACTCGGCGCGTCCGCGTGCCAGGACATTACTGCGGGCCAGAACGCTTCGCATCCGCAGCCGGGAGTCGGTTATCAAGCTCAGGCGGGGTACGACGCGGTAACCGGTTGGGGCGTGCCGAATGGCGCCGCGCTTTTGGCGGGGCTTTAGTTCTCAGGACCGGGAGACGTAAGTCGCTCAGGCGCGAGCGGCGGCGGTTCACTGCATACGTTCACCGCGAGCGGATTGCTCGAGGATACGGCGGTAGTAGGCCTCGTACAGAGGAATCACGTCGTTCGCGCAGTACTTCTTGCGCGCGTTGACGCGGGCGCGCTGGCCCATTTCGCGGCCGCGGTCGGCGCGCGAGAGGATTGCGATGGCGTGCTGGGCCGCGGCGCGTACGTCTCCCGGTTCCACCAAGTAACCATCCACACCATCTTCGACAACTTCGGGAACGCCGCCGACGTTCGTGGCGATGACGGGCACTTCGCAGGCCATCGCTTCGAGGGCGGCCAGCCCGAACGACTCGAGCCGCGAGGGAAGCAGGAACAGGTCGGCAGCAGCGAGCTTCTCGTGGACGCTGTCCTGCTTGCCGAGGAAGAAGACATCGTTCTGCAGGTGCTTCTCGCGAACGAGGTATTCGGCGGAGCCACGGTCGGGGCCGTCCCCGATGAGGACGAGCTTCGCCGGCATCTTCTCCCGGACCAGGGCGAAGATCTCGATGACGTCGGAGATGCGCTTGACCGGGCGGAAATTGGAGAGGTGCATGAGGACGGGCTCGCCATCGGGAGCCCACTGGCGCGGGTCGTCGGCATGCTTCGCGCGGCAGTAGAGGTCGCAATTGACGAAGTTGGAGATGACTTCGATGGGGCGCTTAATGTCAAATTCGTCGACGGTGCGCTTCTGGAGGTAGCGGGAGATGGCGGTGACGCCGTCGCTCTGCTCGATGGAAAACCGCGTGATGGGGAGGTAGCTGCGATCAGTGCCCACCAGGGTGATGTCGGTGCCGTGGAGCGTGGTGATGAACGGCAGGCGGCGCGGCGCGGCCATCGAGCGGGCCAGGAGCGCGCTGACCGAGTGCGGAATGGCGTAGTGGACGTGGAGCAGGTCGAGCGAGGCGCACTCAAAGACTTCGAGCATTTTGGTGGCGAGGGCCAGGGCGTAGGGCGGGTGGTCGAAAAGGGGGTAGGTCGTGACCTCAACCTCGTGGAAGTACATGTGGCCGTTCGAGAGATTCAAGCGAATGGGCGGGGCGTAGCTGATGAAGTGGATTTCGTGGCCGCGGGCGGCAAGCTCCATGCCGAGCTCGGTGGCCACCACGCCGGAACCCCCGTAGGTGGGATAGCAGGTGATGCCGATCTTCATGAGCGTGTGTTTTCGTACGGCCGCGCTTGCCCCTCGCTATCGGCAAGACAGGCCAATGTCCCTCGGTTTCTGCGAGCTTTGCGGCACAGAAATAACCCGTGCCTTCCAGTGACGAGTCCATTTGCCCAGGCGCCTGCCGCGGCGGGCTGCCGGGGGGTTACAAATTATTGCCGTTCCCGCCTTGGGCTGCGTCTTCGCCATCCTTAAAAACGTACCTAATCGCCTGCTTATAGATGAGCAGGTTAGGGCTGCCGTAGCGGGTGAGCTTAATGCAATCCCGGTCATACCACTCGATGGTGCCGTGGAGCACTTCACCATCGTTCAGGGTAACCACGACCGGGTTGTGGGACTGCATCTGCTTGACCCAATAAAAATTCTCGGCATGAGTTTGCTCGGGCGGCGTCGGCTTCTTAGGTTGCGGGCCGAGGTGAGGACGCGGACCGAGGGGTTCCTTCACATCGGCATAACTGGGGCGGAATAGTCTGCGGTTCACCATAAAAGCTCCTTGAATTGTTCCCCCACTGAAGAGAAAGGATTCATTGTCTGAGATGCTCGCGAAAGGGGTTAGGTTACACCAAGCTTAGCAGGAGCAGGGGGACGAGGGAAGAGTCTTTTATCGCCCGGCCGCGCTGCTCGGCCGGGAGGGCGAGCCCAGGCCCGTGGCCAGGGCATCGAGGCCGAGCTGGCGATTGATGTTGCGGCGAGCGCGGCCATGAAGCTCGTCGAGGCCTGCGGCGGCGCGCATCACCCACTCGGGGGTGACGGCGCGGCTGAGGCTTTCAAGTTCCTTCTGCAATTGCGGGTTACGCAGAGCAGGTTGTTTGAGCTGGGATGAGAGTTCGAGGAGATCGGTGAGCAGACTATAGAAGACCTCAAGCTGTGTTTCGAGAGAATGCTCGCGGCCCTTCGAGAGGGCGGCGATCTGGGCAAAGAGTTGCGGATAGCCCTGGGCTCGGCCGGCCCGCTCGAGAATGTCAAAAATATCCCGGCGAAGCTTTACCGCGGCTTCGAGATCCAAGGTCAAAGCGGCGCCGGGGCTGCCCTCAGCGAGTTGGACAGCGAGTTTGCGCTCGGCGGGCCTCCATTTTGTGCGCTCCCTGAGGACAGATTCCATGGAGGCCTCGTCCAGGGGCGCGAAATGGAACTGAAGGCAGCGCGAGAGAATCGTGGGAAGAAGTCCGAAAGGGGTCGGCGCGAGAAGGATCAGAGTTGAGGACTCCGGCGGCTCTTCGAGGATTTTGAGGAGAACGCCGGCAACGTTCCACTGCATGGTGTCAGCGCCATCGAGGATAAAGACGCGGCGGCGGCGGAGCGGCTTGAAGTAGGCGGCACGCTGGGCGGCTCGAATCTGACCGATGCGCAGCATGGGCCGAACGACGGGAGTGCGAAGACGGACAGGGTCGGGCACGAGCGCCCAGACATCCGGATGCGTCTGGAGAATGAGCGGGACGCGCTCGACGGTGGCGGCGTCGGCGCCTTCGCCGCGCTCGACGAGGCCCTGCTCGATGAGGTGAGGAGGATCAGCGAGAACGCCGATGCGGCGGCAAGTGTCGCACTCACCGCAAGCGTCGTCCTCAAGTCGCTCGCAATTCGCGGCCTGCGCAAAAAGGCAGGCAAGCATGTATTTGCCGACGCCGCGCGGGCCGGTGAAGAGCAGCGCGTGAGGCACGCGGTGGGTGCGCAAAAAGCCACGAAGGGAGTTGACGATACGTTCGTTGCCGAGGAATCGAGAGAACGGCATGACCGGTCAGGACGCGGAACCGCGTGACTTGGATTCGAGGCCCAATACCCGGGCCACGGCAGTGAAAACCTCGCTGGAGATGTCTTCAGGGGGACGCAGAGTCTTCGCCACAGGGTCGACGCACTCGATGATGCGCCAGCGCGGCCCTTTGGAGAGTTGATCGTAGACCTTCGATGCGTTCTCAAGATGGCGAAGGTCAGCTTCCTGGATGTCGCGGGGGAGATTCGTGTAGTCGCGGGCCGGCTTCCGCGCGATCAGGTCGTGGGCTTGGGCAACTGGAAGGCGGAGATAAAGCACCAGATC
The DNA here is from genome assembly GCA_049514555.1 of Candidatus Acidiferrales bacterium. Classification (GTDB taxonomy): domain Bacteria; phylum Acidobacteriota; class Terriglobia; order Acidiferrales; family UBA7541; genus JBEKUY01. The sequence continues at coordinate 606,937 of JBEKUY010000001.1, read as the reverse complement.
CTCGGCAGGGAGGCGATAGATTTCGTATTCGATATGCCGGAGCCAGCGCAGGAAAGCCTCGCGCTCCTTGGCCGGAAGGCGGGCCGTTTGGTGGGCGAGATTCGAGGGGACGTAGCGGTCGGCGAGCACGTTCCGGCCGGCCGCGAGTTCGGCTTCGAGACGAGGTTTGGCCTCGAACCGGTCGCCCGCGTAAAGGATGGCGGAGAGATGAGGATCCACCGCGTCGAGCGCTCCGAAATCGCCATTGAGATAGCGAGCCACAAGCTGGCCGAAGGTGGATTCGTAACAGGGAAAGCTGATGCGAAAGAGAGGAACACCCAGCGATTTGAGCTCCTGCACGAGAAGACCGAGCTGGGTGCGCTTGCCGCTGCCGTCAATGCCTTCGATGGCGATGAGTTTTCCGTGGGTGCTCATGCGAGGACTCAGTCTATCCGGTGTGTGCCAAGGCCGCAACTCGGCGCGGCAGGCACAGACATGTTAGGATTTTGGGCATGAAGCCGGGTCATTCAGTGGCAGAGAACCTCGCCTGGATCCGCGAGAGGGTGGAACAGGCCGCGGCGCGAGCCGGAAGGCGCGCCGATGAGATTACCCTTGTCGGCGTGTCAAAGACGCTTCCGGCCGAGAAGATACGCGAGGCCTACGAAGCGGGAGTGCGGCACTTCGGCGAAAACCGCGTGCAAGAATGGGAGAAAAAGCGCGAGGCGGTTAAGGACTTAGCGGCCACGTGGCATCTGGTGGGCCACCTGCAGAGCAACAAAGCAAAGCGCGCGGCGCAGATGTTTCATTGCGTGGACTCGGTGGATGACGCGCCGGTGGCGCAGAAGCTCGATCAGGCGATCCGGGAGAATGTGGCGGAACACGTGGCCGAACGGATCCGCGTCCTGATTGAGGTGCGGGTTTCGGAAGAGGCGGCGAAGAGCGGCGCCAGCGAGTCCGATGTGCCCGCACTTGCGGAGAGCATTCTGGCGTTACTGAACGTCGATTTGGCAGGACTGATGTGCATTCCTCCTCTGGTGGGCAATGCGGAAAGCGCACGTCCCTATTTCCGGGGGCTGCGGGAATTGAGAGACCAGTTGAACGCGCAGTTAAAGATCAATCTTCCCGTTCTGTCGATGGGGATGTCCCACGATTTCGAAGTGGCGATCGAGGAAGGGGCGACCGAAGTGCGCTTGGGAACAGCGCTGTTCGGAAGCAGGCGATAATCATGCCGGCTCATCTCAGGGCGCGCTGAGCCGCCCCTCCAAGGAACCATGCTGGAACTGCGGGAACGAGATGGCACGGTCATTCTGAACGTGCGGGTGCAGCCGCGCGCCAGCCGCAATGCGCTCGATGGCGAGTGGCAGGGGGCGCTGAAGGTGAGGTTGACGGCGCCGCCCGTGGACGACAAGGCCAATGAGGCGCTGCGCGCATTCCTGGGAGAAGTTTTGAGAATCCCCAAGTCGGCTGTTAGAATTCTTGCGGGAGAACGAGGCAGGACGAAGAGGATCGAGATCCAGGGCGTCACCGCCCGGCTCATCCACGATCTGCTGGTAGATAAAGCATGAATTCACAGGAGCGCGCGGACGTGTATGCCTGAAATCCCAGCGATTCAAAAGGATTTGCGCGAGGCCGAGTTGGACGGCTGGCTCTTCTACGATTTTCGCGGGCGCGATCCGCTGGCGCAGCGAATCCTCGGATTGCCGGAGGGCATGCGGACGCGCCGGTGGTTCTACTTTGTGCCGGCGAAAGGGGCCCCGAGGAAGCTGGTGCACCGAATCGAAGCGGGGTCGCTGGATTCGCTCGCAGGAGAGAAACTCTTCTACTCCGCGCAAGAGGAGCTCGAGAAGAACCTGAAGAAGCTCCTGGGGCGGGCCAAGCGGGTGGCCATGCAGTATTCGCCGAAGAACGCCATCCCGTACATATCGATGGTGGACGCCGGAACGGTGGAGCTGGTGCGCGGAGCGGGCTGCCAAGTGGTGAGCTCGGCGGACCTCGTGCAGAAGTACGAGGCGTGCTGGACGCCGACGCAGCTCGAGTCTCATTTGGCGGCGGGGAAGGCGATCGACCGCATTGTGCGTGAAGCGTTTCAGCACGCGGCGCAGTGCGTCCGCGAGAAGCGTTCCCTCACCGAATACGACTTGAAGGAGTGGATGCTGGCGCGATTCGACGAGGCGCAGATCACGACCGACGAGGGCCCGGACATCGCCGTGGGTCCGCACGCAAGCGATCCGCACTACGAACCCGAGCGGGGGAAAGCGTCGGCGATCCGTGAAGGCGATTTGTTGCTGCTGGACGTTTGGGGAAAGACGCGGAGTGCGGATAGCGTGTATTACGATGTGACCTGGATCGGCTATCTGGGTTCGCAGGTTCCGGCGAAGTACGCCAAGATTTTTGAAATTGTAAGGGAGGCGCGCGACCGGGCGATTGCGTTGGTGCAGAAAGGCGTGGCGGCGGGCAAGGCGCCGCAGGGCTGGGAGGTGGACCGCGCGGCGCGGGAGGTCATTCGGAAAGCAGGGTACGGCAAATACTTCTTTCACCGCACCGGGCACAGCATCGGGCAGATGGTCCATGGGAACGGCGCGAACATGGATGGGCTCGAGACGCGGGATGTGCGCCGGGTGATCCCGCGGACGTGCTTCTCGATCGAGCCGGGGATTTACCTGCCGGAATTCGGCGTGCGGAGTGAAGTGAATGTGTACGTCGAGGAACGAGAGGCGCGGGTAACCGGCGCCATCCAAACGGAGATTCTGCCGTTGCTCGCGTGAGCGATTATGGATGACACGAAACAAGCAATCGCGGGAACGTCCGCCAAGCCGGGCACGGACCTGTTGAGCATAGCGTGTGCGGCCGGAGGATGGCTCCTGCCCGGACTGGGACATGCGCTGCTGAGGATGTGGGGCCGCGCGGTCGTGTGTTTTCTGGTCGTAGCGGTCTTGATGTTGGCAGGCGTGGCGCTGCGGGGGAACATCTTCACGCCCGCGGGCCAGGACGCTTTCGGGACGCTGGGTTACGTGGCGGACCTGGGCGCCGGTTCATTTTATTTTGTGGCCAGGGCGCTCGAGACAGACGGGCCGGATGTGTCCGAGGCCGCCGGGGATTACGGGACGCGATTCCTGGCGACGGCCGGTGTATTGAACCTTTTGTGCGCACTGCACGCCTACGAGGCGGCGCGCGGGCGGAAGGGTTGAGGAGCGAAATGGCGCTGACGCACCTTCAGGCGATGTTGCTGTTCGCGTTCGTGGTGTCGGCGGCGTTTGCGATCGTCAGCCGCAGGGGATGGAGAGAGCAAGTGAAGTATGGGTTGTGGTGTCTCTTCCTCTTTCTGTTGGTGGGCGTGGCGATCGGATGGGCGATGTATCCCATCTCGCGCTAGAGACGCTCCCATGACTCGCGGCAACTCTTCTCCGAGCATCCATCAACGCGAGATTCAACAGAGTGCTCGCCGAATCATGTGCGGCGTCGATTCGATCGCGGGTTCTCAACCAACATCCGGAAAGTGCGGCGCATCCCAAGCGGAAACGCGGCGGAAGCTGCATTTGACACGTTTTTCGGGCGGATGCTAGATTGACTGCAGACCGCCGAGGTAGCTCAGCTGGTAGAGCAGACGATTCGTAATCGTCAGGTCGCCGGTTCAATTCCGGCCCTCGGCTCCAACCCCTTATGTAGGAATGAGTTGGCTGTCGCCGATTGCTGCGTTTTCGGTCATTTCCCATGCGTTTTGGCCCTTTGGGAAGGGAGTCTACAGCTTCGCGCCCCGGCTGCGCTCGGCGACAATGGTCACCTGCATGTCGCGGGCTAGGTGAACGATCTGTCGGAGCAAATCTCGGCCAAGGATGTGCGGCCAACCGTTCGCGCGAGTCCTCATGACGAAAATCTGGGTGACACCCTGCTGGCGGGCGAAGTCAACGAGCACTTCGGCGACATCTTGACCTTGGAGCACTCGGGTCTCGATGTGCAGGTTGCGGGCGAAGCTCAGGTGTTTCTCCAAGGCCTCGTGTTCCGGAGTGGACACACGTTTTGAATCTTCTTCACTATCGACGTAAACGGCGAAGCAGTCGGCGTGCAGATACTCGGCCACGCGCCTTCCACGACGAATCAGGGCCGCGGAAGCAGGAGCAGGCGTCACGTAGATCAGAATTCGTTCCTTCGCCGCAGCCTGTACAGTGGATACTGGATCTCCAGGCGCGAGTTTCCTGAGAGCATCCTCGACCGCCTCCTGTGTTGACTGGCGCACCTCCACTTCGTGCGCCGTCTGCCGCAGCGCCATCTCGCGGAGCGCGACGAGGTTGGACTCCCGGAAGAAGTTCTCCATCGCGCGGCGGGCTTTGTCCGGTGCGTAAATGACCCCGCGTTCGAGCCGATTCAGCAAAGCGCGAGGCGTTAAGTCAGTCATGATCACTTCCTCGGCTTCTTGGACCACCCAATCCGGCACCGTCTCCCGCACCCGGACACCAGTGATCTGCCAGATCTGATCGTTCAAGCTCTCCAGGTGTTGCACGTTCATCGTCGTCAGCACGTCGATTCCGGCATCGAGCAAGATTTGTACATCTTGCCAGCGTTTGGTTCGTTCTGAACCAGGCACATTCGTGTGCGCAAACTCATCGACGATGCAGACTTGAGGATGACGTTGCAGGATTGCGTCGGTATCCATTTCTTCGAATGTGGCCGTCTTGTACTGCATCTTACGCCGCGCGATCAGCTCAAGGCCCACGACTTTCGCGATGGTATCTTTTCGCCCGTGCGGCTCGAAGTACCCGACCACAACGTCCATGCCTTGGTGCTTTAGCTCGAGAGCTTCCTCCAGCATCGTGTAGGTCTTGCCGACACCAGCAGCGTAGCCAAGATACATTTTGAGATGGCCTCGGCGCGTTTGAGCCATGCTGGTCCTTATTGCGGGAAGATCCGCACGTCGATGCCTTGCGCGACTCGGACTAGATCGTCAACCGCGGTGCCGAATAGCCGATCTCGCCAGCCTCGATCCGAGATTTGTCCCACGAAGATTTGCGTGACCCCTCGGGCTTTCGCGAATTCGAGGATCGCGTCGACGGGGTCATCTCCATCCAGAGTCACGATCTGCGCTCCGGCGGCGCGAGCTAATGAAAGACTGGAGTGAAGGGCGGCTTGATCTTTGGCGGTGATGCCGGGTTGATCGAGGTAGGCGACAAACAGTTCTCCGTGGAATCGCTCGGCATTCCGCCGGCCGCTCTCGATCATCTTGCTGGAACTGGCTTGAGGAGTGATGTACACGAGGATGCGCTCCTGAGCGCCCCAAAGCTGCTCAATGCCATGACTTCGCATGTAAGCTTCCAACTGATGGTCCACAACGTCGGCGGCCAACACGAGCGCGATTTCCCGCAATTCCGAGAGCTGCTGTTGCCGCGTGGCAAGAACACCACCGGGTTTTGCACCCTGAGCCGCGCGCACCATGCAGAGTTCCGGAGGAGCATCCACCACTTCGATTTCGTCCGCCGCTTTGAGAAAACTCAGAGGAACTGTCTCAACAACGTGCTTGCCAGTTATTCTCTCGATTTGGTCTCGGCGCTCCTCGATGAATTGCAGGTTGACTGAGGTAATGACGGAGATCCCGGCCGCCAGGAGTTCTCGAACATCCTGCCATCGGGTGGCACGGGCACTCCCCGGCGGATTGCCGTAGGCCAGGCCATCGACCAGGCAGACTTGCGGGTGTCGGGCCACAATGCCGGTCAGGTCCATCACCGGCACGCCGGCGATAATTCGGCAAGGGATGACTTCCAGACTCCGCAGCAGAGCGCTTATGTCGTCCGAAACTTTCGGCTGGATCGCGCCGACGACCACGTCTTCTCCGCGCTCCCGCCGGCGCCGCCCCTCGTCGAGCATCCGGAAAGACTTACCAACGCCCTCGGAATAGCCCAGGAAGATCTTCAGCTTGCCCCGCCGCTGTTCCTGCTCCTCAGCCTGGACCTGGCGCAGCAGTTGATCGGGGTCGGGACGCTGTGCAGTCAGTTTCGCCATTGACGGCTCCGCTCCTGAATTACACGTACTCTATGATTATAGGGGAAGACGGGAAACTTAGTGTTGCCGCGCCACAAGGAGCAACAGTGCGAAAATGACGATGGGAATCGACGCCAACGCGAGATAGGAGAGAAACATCCGCTTGCCTGGGGAGTGATGCGCGTGCAGCTCGTGCGATTCGACGTGGCCGGTCACTCCGATCTGGTCCTGATGTCCGAGATCCCAAGCGAATTCGTTTGCCGTTGCGTAACGGTTCCGCGGGTCGCGTTCCAGGGCGCGATAGACGATCTCCTGCAACTGGGGCGGAATGTCGGGCACGATTTCGCACGGCGGAACCGGTTTGCTCACCAACCGTGCGTTCATGACGGCGAAGGGATTGTCCCCTTGAAACGGCGTCTTCCCCGTCAGCATCTCGTAGAGCATCACTCCCAGCGCATAGATGTCACTGCGCGCATCACCCCTGTTTCGCTTCACCTGTTCGGGGGAGATGTAGTCTGGCGTGCCCATGGTTGACCCGGAAAGCTTGGAAAACGTCAGCCGACGGTCGCCTCCCTTGGCGGCAATACCGAAGTCGATGAGCTTGATGTGATCTTCGGCGTCGACCATGATGTTCTCCGGCTTCAGGTCGCGGTGGACGATCCCGCGGCCGTGGATGTAAGCCAGAGCATTGCAGATGCCGGCCGCGATGCGCACTGCCCGCTCAGCAGGAAGCTTCCCCTTGTCGGTGAGTATCTCGCGCAAGAGCCGTCCCTCGATCCACTCCATCACCATGTAGACGCGGCTCTGATCGTCATCTGGCATCACTTTCACGATGCCCGGGTGATCGAATTTTCTGCCAATCTCAGCCTCGCGATGAAAGCGATCGAAGAAAACAGGGTCACACTCCAGCTCGAAATGCGGCACCTTGATGGCCACCGGCTTATCCGTCCTGAGATCGGTCGCGCGGAAAATGCAGGCCATGCCGCCTCGTGCGACAAGGCCTTCGATGCGGTAGTGGTCGAGGCAATCGCCAGGATTGAGGGGAGAAAACATCAGTTGGCTGCGCCCGCCAGCTGCATTTGGACTTGTTTGCTGCAGACAGCGTACATTTCACAGATAGAGTGGAGTTCAGGCCCTAAAGAAGGCATAAATGGTTCGTACGGATTTCGTAAGCGCCGGGAAAGTCCTGCACAGGCCCCCCGTGACCAGCATGGGTTTGGGCCCATGGCCGGGGCCGTGAGGAGTGTGCCATCCAACGCTGAAAACCGGGCTTCTACCGTCGTGCAAGTACCTGATACTAAGTAGGATAGCTAACCTCTCAGCTCTCCAGCCTCAACCTCGCAGAAGCCAAATGGTACAAACACCTCCAGTCGAGCCGGTTAATGGTCAGCACCACGGCCGCCATGAGGATCGTTGCCGCCAGCAACACACGGAAGTTGCGGCTGTCTGTCGCGTGGCTGATAACCGTCCCGAACCCAACGGTGGAAAAGGTCCACGAGATACTTGCAGAGAGCGTCAGTAAAGGTCTTTCCACTGAATCGGTTTGCTGGAGATGCCGAGCTGGAGGATTTCAAACTGGGCGCTGCGGTCGAAAACCTTGTCAGGGAAGAACCGTTTGACGGCAATACGGATCAAACCGAAACCCAGGCCCCCAATAAACGCGTAGACCATGAGGACGCCGGTGCTGAGGATTGTGCCGGCGATGATGATTCCCCAGGTTGGATCGGTGGCCTTGTATGACGCCTCGTTCCAAGTGACCTGAGTCTCGTAGCGGACCGCGTTGAGGAGAGCATCGGCCTCCTGAAGCGACTTCGGCTGGAAAACAACTGACAGGAGCGAACTCTTGCGCTTCGCAACGAGACCTGACGGAGGCGCGCCGGCGGAGCCGTGAGCACCGGGAAGGGCGAGTTTCTTGAGTTGCGCCTCGGCCAACTGGGGCGTCGGAAACTCCACAAGAAGCAAGGTCACAACGCGATCTCTTGCGCGGTAGCGGGCCAGCATGGCCTCGCCACCTTGGCCACCGGGCCCGAGCGAGCTGGCAAGGGGCGCGAGAGCGTCCGAAGAGAATTCGCCGAGGGCAGAGCGAAAGCTCGCGGGGCCGATCGCATATCTCTCGCTGCCGGCGATCTTGGCAGGTAGGGGCAAGTAGTTGCGAATCGGGGGCAGAGGCGACTGATCGGCAGCAATCTTGAGTGCGGAAGCGAGTCCGCGCAAATCGGAGACTGCCGCGGCCTGCAGACCAGTGACGTCAACGACGAGGTTGCCTTCGAGCAGGATAGCGCGGTCACGGCCGATGGCGGCGTACTCGGCGAGGTCCGAATCGGCGGTGCCCTGCGGCCGAAGGTAGGTGAAGAGAGCATAGGCTCCGCTCGGGTCGCGCAGCTTGTAGAGCGTGACCGTGAGCGAGTTGGTCTGGTTCGCGTAGCTCCGGTTGAGTTGTTCGACCAGGCCGGCCTCGCGAAGAATCGCAGCGGCTTCTGCGGCCGGCTTGTCAGGTACCAGAGGCGCGACCTTTTCAGCAGGACTTGAGGCAGACCAACCGCCAAATCGATCGGGCAGCATCTGCTGGGCATGCAGGGGAAGCTCGCCGAGAGTCACGAGCAAAACAAGGCTAAGGAAGTGGCGGCGCATTCTTGGTCCAGTTGAATAGACGCCTTCAGATTATCGCTGGTTCCCCGATTGGGCAATGGCTCCGGGCGCCTCGGAGCGGCCGGCCATATCGCGGTGAGGGAGGTTATAGGTGAGGCTGTTCAGGTTTTGCAGATAATGTGCGACACCCTGGTAGAGCCCATCGGCGACCCGTTGACGGATTTCCGGTTTCTTCAAGAGCTGCTCATCGGAAGGATTGCTGAGGAAGGAAATCTCCGTGAGCACAGAAGGCATGTGAGCCCCAATCAGGACAACGAAAGGAGCCTTGCGCACGCCGCGGTTCTTCACGCTGCGGCTACCCTTTTGGATACGGCGTGAGAGCGAATCCTGGATTTCGGAGGCGAATTCGCGTGATTCCTCCAGTTTTTCGTTTTGCGCGATCTTGGCGACAAGATCCTGCAATTGATGGACACTTTCTTCGGCCGTCGCATTTTCCCTTGCGGCGACCTCCATGGCTTCCGGAGTGCCTTTGATATTGAGGTAGTAGGTTTCGATGCCGCGCGCGGAGCGGTCGTCACTCGAGTTGGCGTGGATCGAGAGGAAGAGATCGGCCTTGGCCTGGTTGGCGATGGCCGTGCGCTCCTCGAGAGGGATGAAAGTGTCGTCCTGGCGGGTGTAGATCACATCAGCGCCGGGGAGCCGTTGTTCAATGATCTTGCCCAGACGGAGGGCCACGTCGAGGCAGAGATCTTTTTCCATGAAGCCGGTGGGGCCGATTGTGCCGGTGTCGTGGCCGCCGTGGCCGGGATCGATGACGATTCGTCCGATCTTTAGGCCGAGCGTGCGCGTGAGCGATTGCTGGCCATCGCGCGTAGGTTGCGGCGCGGGTGAAGGCCTGATGGGGTCGGAAAGCGAGACATTGGCCCGTTTGGATTTGACGGGCGGAGCGTTCGGCGTGGAGGCCGCGGCCGGCGCGGGCCCGCGCGAAGCGACAATGGCTGATGACGGCTTGCCGGTTGCACGTGATGATCGAGAGTCCACGGCGGCTGCCGGATCTCCGAGGTCTCTGGCCGGCTCCTGGGAAGGACGAGGCGAGCGAGACTCCTCGCCGGAACGGGTTCCAGCGGCTGCGGGGGCCGCGAAAGGCTTCCAGTCGCGCGCAGCGGGAGCGGCATTCGACGCGAGGGTCTGCGGCGCCTGGGACTGTCCATGCAGCTCCACCACCAAGCGCGGCGGGTTGTTGAGCATGGAGGCCGTATAGTCCTGGACGCCCGCGATGTCGAAGACGACGCGGACCACGCCGGCCTGGTTCTGCGCAACGCGTATCTCCGTGAGCAAGTCGTTCTTTACAGCGATCGTTCTCCCAGCGAGCTGAGCGGATAAGCGCGCAGTGCTGATATCGAAGTAAATGCGGTCGGGATTGTGGATTCTGGCAGACTGATAGGTAACCTGGTGATCGAGGTCAATGATGATGCGGGTCGTCCCATTCGCGGCTGCCGTGGTGATGCTTCTGACGCGGGGGATCGATCCAGGAGCCGGGGTATCGTCGTCGTTCCTAACCTGCGATCGGCCGCTCCCGGTTGGGATCGGGGCGGCAGCGTCCACATCCGCCTTCGTCGGTGTCAGGCCGATAGGCAGAGCCGAGCCCCTGCTAAGAGCCAGCTCCGCCAGGCGTTCTTGGATCTCGCGGCGTCGGGGAGACCGCGGATACATGCGCAAATACTCCTCGTACGATTTCGAGGCCAGATCAGGTTGGTTCAGCTCGTCTCGCTGCAGGCGGGCGATCTCGAGCAATGATCCAGGGCAATGGCTGCTTCCCGGATAGGCGTGAATGAGAAACTGATAGGTGTCCACCGCGGATTGAGAGTACTTGCTGCCGAATTTCTTCCCCATCTCTTCGTAGATCTGAGCGACGCTGAGAATGGCTTCCGGCGCCTCCGAAGCATTCGGAGTGACGAGATAGACGCGACGGTACGCGGACACGACGCGCTTGTAGGCATCCAGATCGCGATCGGCGACGGCTCTGGAATTAAGAGCGGCCTGCAAATCCTGAGCGCGGGAGAACTGAGCCTGAGCGGTTTCGCGACGCGCGGCGGCAGGGGACGACTTGGTTGCGGCCGTGCTGACGAGGCACACGGAGAAGGCTGCCGCGAGCGCAAGGCCCGAGGCCGAGGTGCTGATCAGAGCGCGTAGCCGTTCGAACGTCATCACTCGTTCGTGAAAACTATGCGGCCCCGCTCGTCGGTCTCCTTGTAGATGGGACGCGAAGCGGTCCACCAATTACCAAGGTGACCGGAGCCGGGTCGGAAGTAGGCGTTGGTTACTTTCAGGACGTAGTCACGCGTCTCCCGAAATGGTGGCACGCCGCGATGGCGATCCACGGCCCCCTCACCTGCATTGTACGCCGCAAGCGCCAGATCGAGATTGCCCGAATAACGATCGAGCAACACACGAAGATGACGCGCGCCGGCGTCCACGTTTTGTTTCGGGTTGAACACGTCCTTCACACCGTATCGTTCTGCTGTCCCCGGGATCAATTGCATCAGGCCTACCGCACCTCTGCTGGAAATGGCCGAGGGGTTCCAATGGGACTCCGTCTCGATGACAGCCCGAATAAGCGCAGGGTCCACATTGTGCCGGTCGGCGGCCTCTCGAATAATCTTCTCCGCCCCGTCTCGGTCGAGTGACACGGCCGGACGAGACTGGCCTGTCAGGGAAGATTCAGCGGGAAGATAGATGGTTATAGGCTCTCCGAACTTCTGAAGCTTGAGCTTAGCGGGCGGTTCGGCATTCACGAAGATCTTGCGGCCATCCCGCTGAATCTCCGGCATGATCTGGGCCTGGGTGCATACTGGTACTAAGGCCAAGATCAGCAAGGAGATAGTTGCCCAAACTGCCTTCTGAACCATCTTCGACCCTAGGGGAAAGCAGAACGAGTACACTTCCGTCAAGTCACAACAACCCGTGCCGGTCCCGGGAAAGTGTCTCCCGAGGGACACGCTTCTGGCGCTGATCTGAATTATAACAATTGCTCGATGAGAGACGGTATAGACCGCAAGGCACTTTCTAGGCCCGATGTGTCTTTTCCGCCAGCCTCGGCCAAATCGGGCCTGCCGCCCCCCGTGCCCCCCACTTGCTTGGCCAAAGCCTGGACGAGCTTGCCCGCATGGAGCCGGTCGATGAGGTCTTTCGTAACTCCAATGATTAGAGCAACTTTGCCGTCCCGGGAAACACCCAAAGCAATCACGCCGGAGCCTAGCCGTTGCCGAAGGCCGTCCACGAGCTGGCGGAGCCCTTCGCGGTCCACGTCCTGTACTTCCGCAGCCACAAGCTTAACTCCCTTAATGACTTGCGCCTGCGCCACGAGGTCGTCGAGAAGGGACATGGCGCCCTTGCGTTTGTGCGTCTCCAACTGCTTCTCGAGCTGCCTCGTCGTCTGGGAGAGCTTCTCAACCGCAGTGAGGACCGCATCCTCCCCCACGTTCAGCTCGGCGGCGAGGCGAGCCAGCAGGGCCACGGAGCGTTGGTAGTTCTCCAGGCCGCGGGCGCCGGTGACGGCTTCGATGCGGCGCACCCCGGCTGCAATGGACTCCTCAGAAACGATCTTAAGCAATCCGATATCGCCGGAGCGGCGGACGTGCGTGCCGCCGCACAGCTCCCTGCTGTAGAAGCTGCGAGGCGAGTGCGGGTCCGGAATGGTCACAACCCGGACGTTTTGCTCGGGGTACTTGTCGCCAAAGAAAGCCAGCGCGCCGGAATTCAGGGCGTCTTCGAGCGAAGTCACGGCTGTTTCAATTTCGGCGTTCGCGCGGATCTGGTCGTTGACCTGCTGCTCGATGTCGCGCAATTCTTCGGGGTCCACCGGCGAAAAGTGGGAGAAGTCGAAACGGAGGTGGTCGGAATCGTTGAGCGAGCCGGCCTGCTTGACGTGCGCGCCGAGAATATTGCGAAGCGCGGCGTGGACGAGATGCGTGCCGGTGTGGTTGCGCTTGATGTGCTCGCGGCGCTCGGCGTCGGCGACGACGGCCACGCGATCACCCACATGCAGCGTCTCTTTCGCCACGATCTTGTGCGCGATCAGTCCCGCGACGGGGTAGTAGGCGCCTTTCACTTCGGCAAGGTCGAGCGATTCGGAGCTGTCGTAGAAAACGCCGGTATCAGCCACTTGGCCGCCGGATTCGGCGTAGATCACGGTACGGTCCAGAATCACTTCGGCTGTCTCGCCTGCTTCTATCTGGGACACAGACGTTCCTGCTTTGACGATTGCTTCAATTCTGCAATCTCTGGCCGTCGTACTGAAGTGAAAGTCCGGTTCAGTCTGGAAGGCAGCAGCGATTTGCGTGTAGATTGGCTTGGCCGCCTCCTTGTATGCGCCTTTCCACGATGCTTTCGCGCGTGCTCGCTGCTCCTCCATCGCGCGGTGGAATTGTTCCTCTTGAAAGCTGATGCCCTGATCGCTCAGGACATCCTTAATGAAATCGAGGGGCAAGCCGTAAGTGTCATACAAGCGAAAAGCTTTGTTGCCGGGATAGGTAGGATTCTTGTCTGGTTGCAGTCTCCCCCAGCTAGCTCCCTGGCCAAAAATCTTCTCGAGTTCTGCCTGGGCCGCCCCAGGGTGTTCCGCCAGGTACTTCTCGGCCAGCAGCGGTCTGACTTCGTCTTCCAACTTCTCGAGCCCGGCAGCAGTAACGCGGTGGAAACGGTCCTCTTCCGCATCCAGTAGTTTCGAGGTCTGTGTTGCGGCCCCGGCTAGCTCCGGATAGGCACCCTCCATCAATGTGCGTACGGCCCCAGCCATATCTGAGACAAATGGCCAATGGTCCGGATTCAAGCTCCTTGCGTGGCGAAAGGCTCGGCGCAGGATTTTCCGCAGTACATAGCCCCGAGCTTCGTTGGAAGGAGCCACGCCATCGGCGATCAGGAATGTCGCCGCTCTGAAGTGATCAGCAATTATACGCAGCGAAGGCTGGTTCTCAGATTTCTCCGCATCTACCTCTGTTAGGCGCGCCGCCTCTCTTATGAGAGGTGTGAACAAATCGATGTCGTAATTCGAGATTTTGCCCTGCAGCACGGCGGCGAGGCGCTCGAGGCCCGCGCCGGTGTCCACGCAAGGCTTTGGCAGATGAGTCAGAGCGCCGCTTTCGTCGCGGTTGAACTCCATGAAGACCAGGTTCCAGATCTCCACGTAGCGTCCGCAATCGCACCCGAACGGGCAGAAGGAATGGCCTTGGTCCGAGGCCTCCGGCCCCATGTCGTAGTGAATCTCGCTGCACGGCCCGCACGGCCCCGTTTCGCCCATCGCCCAAAAGTTATCATTGGCGCCAAACTCGAAAATGCGCTCCTTTTCAACACCTTGCTCCAGCCAACGCTGATAGGCTTCGTCGTCGCGTGCAATGCCGTTTTCCCCGGCAAAGATCGTGACGTAGAGCTTGTCCTTCGGAATGCCGAACGACCGCGGCGAAGCGATCAGTTCCCAGGCGTAGGCGATGGCTTCCTTCTTGAAATAATCGCCGAAGGAGAAGTTCCCGAGCATTTCGAAGAATGTATGGTGCCGCCGGGTGAAGCCGACGTTTTCGAGGTCGTTATGTTTGCCGCCGGCGCGGACGCATTTCTGCGCGGAGGTGGCGCGCTTGTATCCTCGCTGCTCAAGGCCGAGGAAGACGTCTTTGAACTGGTTCATGCCCGCGTTGGTGAAGAGCAGCGTAGGATCGCCGATGGGCACGAGCGAACTGCTGCGCACGACGCGATGCCCCCTCGCCTCGAAAAATTCCAGGAACTTGGCGCGAATCTCGTTGCCGGTCACGAACGCCTCAGCAGGAATGTCCGACCGGCCACATTATGGCAGAGGCGAAGAGCAGAGGAAAGCCGCAGAGACATCGGCGCGCCCTTACGAAGCATCTTCCGTCGAAGAAGTCTCGGCAATCTCAGGTACATCCTCCCGGGTCATGGCGCGCAACTCGCGGCGGATGAGGTCGGCAGAGAAGCCGGCGCGGAGCAGACTGCCGTAGATCGAGGCCAGCCTGCGATCGTCGATCTCACCGCGATACGACCTCAGTTTCCGTTCAATGCGCTTGCGGACCAGGGCCGCTTCGTCGGTTTCCTGAAACATCTCCTCCAGGGCAGCTTCAATGTGGCGGTCGGGCACGCCGCGGGCGCGAAGATCACGCGCGATTCGGAATTTTCCCTGGCGGCGGGATTCAATGCGGTAACGCACGAATTGCTTGGCGTAGCGGGCGTCGTCGAGCAAGTTTTCATTCTTCAGGCGGGCCAGAACTCTCTTCGCCAATCCCTTGTCTTCCGAGCGGCGCTCGAGCGTCTTACGCATCTCAAAAACGGAATGGGCGCGGCGCATCAGGGCGCGCAGCGCGGCGTCATATAGCTCGCTTTCACTTTCCAGCTTGCGCGGCCGGCCAAACATGCAGCGAGGATAAGAGCAACCAGGCGAGGAAGCAAGGAGGCGCGGAAGCAGAGAAGGGAAGATTCCAAGAACCAAGACGAATCTGCAAGACCAATACTATTTGCGGGCGAAGCGCTCGAAGTCGGCCATTTGCCGCTCCATTTCCTCGCGGGCGGCGTCGGCGGCGGAGCGGATCCCCTGGATGCGGAGCTTGAATTCGTCGGGGTTCGTCGCGCGGAGCAGGGCTTCTTCGTAGGTGATGAGCTGGCGCGTGAACAAATCGAACAGCGACTGATCGAAGGTTTGCATTCCGTATTGGCTGGTGCCGGCCCCGATGGCGTCGGGGATGAGGCGGGTCTTGTCCGGATTGATGATGCAGTCGCGGATATACGCGGTCATGATCATGACTTCGACGGCGGGGACGCGGCCCTGTTCGTCGGCGCGGCGAACCAGGCGCTGGCTGAGAACGGCCTTGAGCGTGGCGGCGAGTTGAAGGCGAATCTGCTTTTGCTCGGGCGGCGGGAAAACGGCGATGATGCGCTGGATGGTTTCGGTGGCGTCCAGGGTGTGCAACGTGGAGAGGACGAGGTGGCCGGTCTCGGCAGCGAGAAGCGCCGTGGAAATGGTTTCGAGGTCGCGCATTTCGCCCACGAGGATGACGTCCGGGTCCTGGCGGAGGGCAGCGCGCAGGGCCGTGGAAAAGTTGGCCGTATCCACCTCGACCTCGCGCTGATTGATGAAGCTGCGCTTGTCGCGGTGGAGGAACTCGATCGGGTCTTCGATGGTGATGATGTGGTCGGAGCGGTTGGCGTTGATGCGGTCAATCATCGCGGCCAGCGTGGTCGATTTGCCGGAACCGGTCGTTCCAGTGACAAGAACCAGTCCGCGCTGTTCCTCGCAGATGTGATTCAGGACCGGCGGGAGATTCAGTTCTTCGGAGGTGCGAATTTTCGTGGGAATGACGCGAAGGACCATGCCCACATTCCCGCGCTGTTGGAAGACGTTGACGCGGAAACGGCCCAGACCGGCGACGCCGTAGGCCATATCCAGCTCGGCAGTTTCCTTGAACTTCTGCTTCTGCCGGTTGGTCATCATGCTGAACGCCATGGAAAGCATTTCTTCCGGCGTGATGCGGGGCACGTCGGTCCTGGGATTGAGAATGCCGTCGATACGCAGGTAGGGATGGTTGCCGACTTTCAGGTGCAAGTCCGAGGCCTTGTTTTCGACAGCGTGGCGAAGAAGGTCGTCAATGCTGAGCGCCATGGGGACAGGACTCCGCGGGCAAAGGCCCAGAACGTCACGCTAACATCCACGCGGGGGTGCGGCAAGCGCAGGACGGCGAAGCGTTGCGGTGTAGTAACGGGCGAATACGGCCCTTCCACGCGACAGGCAGGAAGCCCGGCCCTCCGGAGCGTTCTTTGGACGAGCTATTCCCGCGCTTTCCTCAAGTACAGGGTGTCGTAAAGCCAGCCGGCCAGGAAGCCGCCGAACAGGGGTCCAACCCAGTAGACGCCCCAGTTGGCCCAGTGGTTTGCCGCCACGGCGGGCCCGAACGCGCGAGCGGGATTCATCGCGGCGCCTGTGAACGGGTAGCCGACGAGGATGCCCATCGTGAACGTGAGGCCGATTGCGAAGCCGGCGATCTTATTGAAAGCGCCCTTCTCGTCCACTGCGGTGGCAAAGACAGAAAGAACCAGGAAGAAGGTCAACACCGCCTCGAGAATCATGCCCGGAAGCCGAGTGAAATCGCGCGCCAGGTCAGGAGTGCCCAGGGCAACGGCTCGCCAGGCATCCTCGGGCACGAGGTACTTCAAGGCGAACGCAGCGGCGACGGCGCCGGCGAGCTGCGCCAGCCAGTACAGGATGACGTCAAAGGTGCTCATCCTGCGTGTGACCCAGAAGCCGATCGTGACGGCCGGATTGAAGTGGCCGCCGGAGATGTGGTTGAAGGCGGTGACCATGAGGCCGAGGGCGAGGCCATACGCCAGGGCAATTCCGAGAATGCCGATTCCGCCCGAGCCATGCAGGAACTGGTCGGCGCAGATCGCCCCGGCGCCGAAGAAGACTAGAGCGAAAGTGCCGATGAACTCGGCGACAAGTTTCTGCGGTCTGTTATACACGGCGCGACTCCCAGCCGCCCGGCGAGAAGTACCGGGCCAAGGCTGCCGCGGATTTTACTGAAACAGCCCGAGGCAGTCAAAGCTGCCAGAGCCGAACCGGCGGGGCGCCGAACAAAGGATTGACCGTGGGAGAAGGAACGCCGCGTTTAGATCGGCCTCACCGAGAGGGATACGCGCGAGCGCGAACGGCAGCGATGCCGGCCAAAACACGAAATGCGGAACGAGTGGGATCAGCGGACGCCGGCGCTGACCGGCAAGCCGACAGGCGTGAGCCAGTGGTATCGGTCGGGCTTGGAGCCGCTGGTGAGAGCAAAGAACTCTTCCTGCAGACGCTGGGCGATGGGTCCGGCTTGGCCGATGCCAACCTGGATACGGTCCACCGAGCGAATAGGAGTGATCTCTGCGGCGGTGCCGACGAAGAAGGCTTCCTCGGCAATGTAGAGCATTTCGCGAGGGATCATCTGTTCCTCGACCGGGATGCCGAATTCACGGCAGAGGGTCAGGACGCAGTTCCGCGTGATGCCCGGCAGGATGCTCGAGGAGAGCGGCGGCGTGTAGAGCTTTCCGTCATGAGCCACGAAGATGTTCTCGCCGGCCCCCTCGCTGATGTAACCGGAGGTGTCGAGGCCGATGCCTTCCGCGTAGCCGTTCGCAGTAGCTTCCATGTGAATAAGCTGCGAGTTCATGTAGTTCGCTGCCGCCTTGGACATCGCCGGGAGCGTGTTGGGAGCAAAACGCGCCCACGAGCTGATGCAGACGTCGACACCATTCTTGAGGCCCTCGGCCCCGAGGTACGCGCCCCACTCCCAGCAGGCCAGGTAAACCTCGATGGGGTTCTTGATCGCGCTGACGCCCGCGTCGCCGTACCCGCGAAGCGCGATGGGCCGGATATAACAGGAATTCGTCTTATTGATGCGGACAAGCTCGCACGCGGCGGCGCAGAGTTCGTCCGCCGAGAAGGGCAGATCCATGCGGTAGATCTTGCCGGAGTTGACGAGGCGCTGCATGTGTTCCCGCAGGCGGAAGATGGCCGGGCCTTGTTTGGTGTTGTAGCAGCGGATGCCTTCGAAGACAGCCGAGCCATAGCTCACGACGTGAGAAATGACGTGGATCGTCGCGTCGTCCCAATTGATGAATTTGCCGTTGTGCCAAATCTTCTCCGTCTTCTTCACTGCCATGACTGACCTCTCCTCAACCGCTCGCCGGGCCGCGCGAAGCCTGACGACTACTTTGATTCCTCATCTTTGCGAGGATATAGCAGCCTTCCGAACGCGTCAATCGGACCAATTTGGAGAACTGATGGTGAAGATACGCCAATTTGGCGGGTCGGGAATCGGAGGGAGAGCCAAGCCGCGATCAGCGCCCTCCCGTGGTTCGCGAGAGTGGAAGGCTACCTGAGGGACCGATAAGCCGACTGCGCCTGCATTAGGAGGCCTCCGTATTTCAATTCCCAAGCGCCCAGGATGACGAACGGGATGAGCGTCGCCAAGACGTAGAGTTTCGCGTCGCGCGTCACCTTCTCCTCGGGTTCCCAGCGGAAGAGCTGCACAGACACAAAAAACGCCAGCACGGCCCACGCACCAAGTGAGATGGCCTCAACCTTGAGTTTCCAGATCGACGCAGCGGGGGTGAGGATCGCCTGCTGCAAGCCTGTAACCAAGTAGGTCGCGGGCAGAAACAAGGCGACTTTTTGGACGGCCTTCGGCAGGAGGCCAAAGGGGAATGTTGCTCCGGAAAGAAAGATGAGTGGGAGCCAGATGAGCTGGTTGATGACCTGGGTCTCCTGCATCGTGTTGGTCACGCTGGCGACGATGAGCCCCATGGAGGCGAAAGACACAATCCCGATAGCCCCGAGGCTGGCGAGGGAAATCAGATTTCCGAAGTCGCGCACGTGAAACAGAAGGCGTGCCAACAGCAGCTCGAGGAGAACGGTCGGCACAGTCAGGATAAAGTTGGCGGCGATGCTTGAGGCGAGCATGTCGCTGGCCTTGACTGGCGTGACGTGGAACCGCCGCAGAATGCCTTGTTCGCGGTAACTGACCAGAGCGGCGCTCAGCCCCCAAAAACCGCCCATGACGGTGAGACCAATGACCGGGCCAAGGAAGAACCGAACCCGTTCAGGAATCCCCCCGGCGAAGACGCCGCTGTAGAGAAAAAAGAAGCCGAGCGGCATGATGATAACGAAGAAAAGGAACGTTCTATTGCGCAGCGTCAGAAGGATTCGCATCCGCGTGAGCTGTCTGAAGTATTTCATTCGCGGAGCCTCCTGCCAGTGAGTTCGATGAAGACATCTTCAAGCGAGGGAGCGGCGATCTCGAGGCTCGCCAGCTCGTTGCCCTGACTTTCGAGAAACTTCACAAGTGCGACGATGGTTTGGGGCGGGCGCTTCGAGTGGAGGACGTGGTTGCCGTCAAAGCTGCGGCAATCCACTACACCCTCGAGCTCACTCAAGGCGCTATCTGCTGCGGGTTTCGCGAGGCGCACCTCAATGCGTGTCGTATTAGCCGAACGCTCCTTCAATTCTCGAGGGGTGCCGAGAGCGATCACCTTTCCATGGTCCACGATGGCCACGCGGTCGCAGAGGCGCTCGGCCTCCTCGATGTAGTGCGTGGTGTAAAGGATGGTTTTCTTCTCGCGGCGCAACTCTTCGATAATGTCGTAGATCTCACGCCGCACTTGCGGGTCGAGTCCGGCGGTTGGCTCGTCGAAGAAGAGGACGCGCGGATCGTTGACCAGGGCCATGGTGAGCGCAAGGCGCTGCTTCTGTCCCCCGGAGAGTTTCCCGTAGAACGTGTGGCGCTTTTCAACCAACCCGAAGCGGCGCAAGAGTTCCTCTGGGCTGCGGCGCCGGCGATAGAAACTGGCAAAGAGGTTTAGCGCCTCCGAAACGCGCAGCTTGTCGGGGAGCGAAGTGGATTGCAGCGCCGCCCCTATTTCACTTTTCAGCGCTTCGGCGTCGCGCTGAGGATCGAGACCGCACACGGAAACACTTCCGCCATCGAGCGTGCGAAGCCCTTCGAGAATCTCGACCGTAGTTGTCTTGCCGGCGCCGTTCGGTCCGAGCAGACCAAAAACCTCGCCTTCCTGGACTGAAAAACTCACACCACGCAGCGCTTCCACGCTGCCGTAGCGCTTGGTCAAATCGCGGACTTCAAGAATCGGGACGGTCACAGGAGAACCATCTATAGCATAACCCACTAAAACTTCGCGAATTCACTTCCTTATACGCGCGCGGCGCGCACGGGATTTCACGGCGCGGCGCGGTGGAGGGGTCCAGAGGTGGCGCCCAAGATCGACTCGCTGCCCGATGACAGTGATGCCCTCGCTTTCGAGCAGGCGGCGTTGAAGCGAAGCAAACGGCTCGCGAATTAGAATCCGGCCGCCCGTCCCCACAACTCGATGCCAGGGAATCCCTCGCCCGGAAGGACTGGCAGCCATGGCCTGGCCGGCAGCGCGAGCGCCGCCGCGGAGACGCACAGCCTTCGCGAGCCCCCCATAGGTGAGAACACGGCCGCGAGGGATTTGCGTCACGAGGTCGTACACCGGCTTCCAGGACACGGGCTGCACCAAAAAGACAGGCCAAATGATAGTCAGTGGCTATGGCCCACGCAAGCGCGGCTCGGCCGGAAAGGCTGGCAGCTAACCGTTGGGGAATTCGGCTGCATTCCAACAAGCGAGAGCAAAGAGATGTCCCTTCCGAGAGGCATTCGATCAAACAGCCAGTTTGGGCGGCGGCAACCAACGGGGCAGGGTGTTGCGTCTAAGAACACAGCCGTAGTGGAATATGGGTACACTACGGTATACTGATAGTTGTCGAGGTGCTTCGATGGCATTCGTCCGCCGCAAGGGAAACACCTACTACCTGGTTCACAACGTGCGCCGGGAAGGCAAGGTGAAGCAGATTCACTTGGCCAGTTTGGGCGAAACGCCGCGGATCACCGACGCAGTCATGCGGCAAGTGGCTAAGAAGCATCCGTTTGTGGACCTGGATTGGCGGGCGTTGCGCGAGCAGGTGAATCATCGGGTGGACCTCTACGACCTCGATTCTCCCGGCGTCAAGAAGCTGATTGCCTCACTCCAAGCTCTGACCTTGAACCTGGCCGATCTGTTTCCGCCCTTGCTCCGTGTTGTCAAGTCCCCGCAAACGGGCCAGGAGATCCTGACCCAGCTCCGCTTGTTGCAGTCGACCATTCAAGTGAAGCTTGACCAGTTTGACCGGTCACCGTTGGCGATACCGCAGTTCCGGAACCGGTAGGGAGGGTGTGGTGGGCGACTCTCAACGAACAATGCTCAACCCGACTCGACGCAGCGCCGAGACGCTGGAGTTTGATGGGGCGTTGCGGTCGAAGATCGTCGGGCAAGCGGAAGGGGTGCAGGCGCTGGTGGACCTATACCAGGTGTTCTGCGCGGGGCTGAACTCGCCGGGGCGGCCGGTGGGGAACCTGTTGTTTCTGGGGCCCACGGGGTCCGGGAAGACGCGGATCGTGGAAGCGGCGGCGGAGATACTGTTTGGAGACGCGCGGGCGGTGATCAAGGTGGACTGCGCGGAGTTTCAGCACTCGCACGAGATCGCCAAGCTGATCGGGTCGCCGCCGGGGTATTTGGGGCACCGGGAGACGCATCCCTTGATCACGCAGGAGGCGCTGTCGCAGTACCACACGGAGAAGCTGAAGCTGAGTTTTTTGCTGTTCGATGAGATTGAGAAAGCTTCGGATGCGCTGTGGCAGTTGTTGCTGGGGATGTTGGACAAGGCCACGCTGACGCTGGGGGACAATCGGCGAGTGGACCTGTCGCAGACGGTGATTTTTCTGACCTCGAACCTGGGGGGCGGGGAGATCACGGAGTTGATGGGGGGCGGGTACGGGTTCATCGAGTCGGGGGACAAGCCGCAGGGGGGGTTGGACGAGAAGGTGGAGCGGACGGCGGCGGAAGCGGCGCGGCGGAAGTTTTCGCCGGAATTCATGAATCGGTTAGATAAGGTGGTGGTGTTTCATCCGCTGCGGGCGGAGCAGTTGGAAGAGATCTTGGAGATCGAGTTGGGGATGGTGCAGCGGCGGGTGCTGGAGACGGCGAAGGGGCAATTTTTGTTTCGGGTGACAGGGGCGGGGCGGGAATTCCTGTTGAAGGAAGGGACGGACCAGCGCTACGGAGCGCGACACTTGAAGCGGGCGATTGAGCGGCACGTGGTGTATCCGCTGGCGAGCTTATTGGCGACCGAGCAGGTGCGGCTGGGCGACCTGGTCTGCATCGATTGGAACCGCCACGAGCAGCAACTTTCTTTCGAGCATGAAGGAGATGGCGCCGTCATTGGGAATCCTACCCCGGATGCGGGTGAGGCTCCGCCGCCGCAAGGAGTGGAGGGGGGCCGTCCGACGGAGATGACTGCGACGCCGGACCCTGACGGTGTGGAAGCAAAGGAACCTGCGATGCTCCCGGCGGCGACGCCAGCCATGGCGCCTTCAGGCGGGGGGAAGAGCAAGTCCTGAAGGGGAGATTTCCCCGATCTTCGTAAGCGAGCTCGCTCCGCTCGCTCTCACAGGACGTTTCCGGCGTATCGCTGGTCCTGTTCCAGTCCTCTCATTTTGCTCGCGCTTGAAACAGCGTCTCACGGGATGAGACAGCCTCCAGAATTGGGGAAAAGCCATCTGATTGATTCGGAGTGTGTTGCCAGGGGGGCCGGTCCTAGAACTCTTTGGCACCACTCATGCTCTTTCTCAAACTGGGCATTCTTGAGATTTCTCGCCCGCGTGGAGTCAGAGGGGTGGACCGATGAAAGCCGCTGTCCGGCAGCAACTGGATCCAGGACGACGCAGCGCCGAGACGCTGGAGTTTGACGGGGCGTTGCGGTCGAAGATCGTCGGGCAAGCGGAAGGGGTGCAGGCGCTGGTGGACCTATACCAGGTGTTCTGCGCGGGGCTGAACTCGCCGGGGCGGCCGGTGGGGAACCTGTTGTTTCTGGGGCCCACGGGGTCCGGGAAGACGCGGATCGTGGAAGCGGCGGCGGAGATACTGTTTGGAGACGCGCGGGCGGTGATCAAGGTGGACTGCGCGGAGTTTCAGCACTCGCACGAGATCGCCAAGCTGATCGGGTCGCCGCCGGGGTATTTGGGGCACCGGGAGACGCATCCCTTGATCACGCAGGAGGCGCTGTCGCAGTACCACACGGAGAAGCTGAAGCTGAGTTTTTTGCTGTTCGATGAGATTGAGAAAGCTTCGGATGCGCTGTGGCAGTTGTTGCTGGGGATGTTGGACAAGGCCACGCTGACGCTGGGGGACAATCGGCGAGTGGACCTGTCGCAGACGGTGATTTTTCTGACCTCGAACCTGGGGGGCGGGGAGATCACGGAGTTGATGGGGGGCGGGTACGGGTTCATCGAGTCGGGGGACAAGCCGCAGGGGGGGTTGGACGAGAAGGTGGAGCGGACGGCGGCGGAAGCGGCGCGGCGGAAGTTTTCGCCGGAATTCATGAATCGGTTAGATAAGGTGGTGGTGTTTCATCCGCTGCGGGCGGAGCAGTTGGAAGAGATCTTGGAGATCGAGTTGGGGATGGTGCAGCGGCGGGTGCTGGAGACGGCGAAGGGGCAATTTTTGTTTCGGGTGACAGGGGCGGGGCGGGAATTCCTGTTGAAGGAAGGGACGGACCAGCGCTACGGAGCGCGACACTTGAAGCGGGCGATTGAGCGGCACGTGGTGTATCCGCTGGCGAGCTTATTGGCGACCGAGCAGGTGCGGCTGGGCGACCTGGTCTGCATCGATTGGAACCGCCAGGGGGAACAACTGTCATTCCTCCGCGAAGGCGAGAGTGTAACGGTACCGGTGCGCAAGGTCGAGCCGCCTCCGCTCGTGCGGGCCGCATCTGCCAGAAGTGGCCGCGCGGTGGAGGCGCCTACCGCGGCCATGGCCCCCGAGCCCGTGACGCGCACTGTTCGCTAGTTTCGATCTACTGAAAACAATCAACTGATTTCGGCCCAGTTCGCCATCTTCTGGCTGGCTGGGCCTTCTCTTTTGGCGTGGAAGCGATCTGGAGTTAGGCTGGCCCGGCGCTATGCCGTGTGAGGTTTCCAGCGCAGGATGGGCTTGCGGGCGGCGGTGACTTCGTCGAGGCGGCTGACGCGCGTCGAGTGCGGCGCGGTCTTCACCAGTTCCGGATTCGCGGCGGCCTCTTCGGCGATGGCGCGCATGGCTTCGATGAACTGGTCGCACTCCTCTTTGCATTCAGACTCGGTGGGTTCGATCATGAGCGCGCCGGGAACGATCAGTGGAAACGCGGTCGTATAGGGATGGAAGCCGTAGTCGATCAGCCGCTTGGCAATGTCCATGGTATTCACGCCGTGCTTCCGTTGGCGCGCGTCGCTGAAAACCACTTCGTGCATGGAAGGCAGGGAGTAGGGCAGGTCGTAGGAGCCTTCGAGTCCCTTGCGGATGTAGTTGGCATTGAGGACGGCGTCTTCGGTCGCCTGACGAATTCCCGGGCCATACGCAAGGATGTAAGCGAGCGCGCGGACCATTACGCCGAAATTCCCACCGTAGGCGCGGACACGGCCGATCGAGCGCGGCCGCTGCGAATCGAGAGCCAGCGCGCCATTCGGTTTTGCTACCAGCACTGGAATCGGCCGGAAGGGCTCGAACATTTTCTTCATGGCCACCGGGCCGGCGCCCGGGCCTCCGCCGCCGTGCGGCGTTGAAAACGTCTTGTGCAGATTGAGGTGCAGGACGTCCACGCCGAAGTCTCCCGGACGCGCGATCCCGGCGAGAGCGTTCATGTTCGCGCCGTCCATGTAGAGCAAAGCCCCCTTGGCATGAAGGATCTCGGCAATCGCGGCGATCTTCTCTTCAAAGATGCCTAGGGTCGAGGGGTTGGTGATCATCAGGGCGGCGACATCCTCGTTGACGATTTCGCGGAGCTTCTCCACGTCAATCTGGCCGCGTGACTCGGACTTGATGTTTTCCACCTGATAGCCCGCGATGACGGCAGTAGCGGGGTTGGTGCCGTGCGCCGAATCGGGGATGAGCACCTTCTTGCGCGGGTTGCCCTGCGATTCGAGGTACGCGCGGATGAGCAGGAGCCCGGTCAGCTCGCCCTGCGCGCCCGCGGCGGGTTGGAGCGTTAGCGCGTCCATGCCGGTGATCTCCAGCAGGCATTTTTCGAGCAAGCGAAGAATCTTCAAACAGCCCTGCGAGACCTCTTGAGGCTGACAGGGATGCTCGGTCGCGATGCCGTCGAGGCGCGCGACGATTTCGTTGACGCGCGGGTTGTACTTCATCGTGCAGGAGCCCAGCGGATACATGCCCAGGTCAATGGAGTAATTCCAGGTGGAGAGCCGAGTGAAGTGGCGGATGACTTCGATCTCGCTCACTTCCGGGAAGTGCTCGACGTCGGCGCGCGTGTAGGCCGCCCCGAGAACGCTCTTCGGGTCAAGGGCAGGCACGTCCAGCGGCGGCAGTTCCATGCCGCGCTTGCCGGGCGCCGACTTTTCAAATATGAGGCCTTCGTTTTGGCTCGTGTGCCGCGAGGCCTTTTTGATCTTGTCGGCCATTTGAGTCTTCACGGGCGGGGCAATCCCCGCCCCTGCAACGTCTCCCACAGTTAAACGGGCCGCTCCAAAATGCGGCGCAGCGAAGCGGCGAACCGTTCGATCTCGCCCCGCGGCGTAGTTTCAGTCACGCAGACGAGAGCGTGCTTGGTCAGCTCCGGATAGGCTGTTCCGAGCACGAACGGGCCAATGATCTTCTCGCGCAGAAGCGCCGCGTTCACCAGCTTGACCGAGCGCGGCAGCTCGACGGCGAATTCGTTGAAAAACGGCGCGGAGAAGGCGCGCTTGACGCTGGGAATCTTCTCCAACTCGCTGAGGGCAAAACTCGCTTTGGAAAGATTCTGCACGGCAAGTTCGCGCAAGCCCTCGCGGCCCA
Organism: Candidatus Acidiferrales bacterium; assembly: GCA_049514555.1. Taxonomy (GTDB): domain Bacteria; phylum Acidobacteriota; class Terriglobia; order Acidiferrales; family UBA7541; genus JBEKUY01. The sequence goes on along the minus strand of JBEKUY010000001.1, from coordinate 580,972 downwards.
ACAGACAGAGATGGATCGTGGCGGCCAGCGCGCAGAGGGCCTGGTTCGTGCAGATGTTGGAGGTAGCCTTCTCGCGGCGGATGTGCTGCTCGCGCGTTGCCAGCGTGAGGACGAATCCGCGCCGGCCTTGAGCGTCGATTGTTTGGCCGGTGAGACGGCCCGGCATTTGCCGAACGTACCGTTCGCGCGAGGCGATGACGCCGACGAAGGGCCCCCCGTAACTGGGCGCCAAGCCGAAGCTCTGGCCTTCCATGGCGACGATGTCGGCCTCGGCGGGCGGGCGGATGGCGCCAAGCGAAACCGCCTCCGCAATCGTGACCACGAGGAGCGCCTGCTTCGCGTGGCTCATCCCGGCCAGCTCGGCAACCGGCTCGACCACTCCCAAAAAGTTGGGCGACTGCACGACAACGGCGGCGGTCTCGTCGTTCAGTGCTGCAAGGAGCGCAACCGAATCGACTTGGCCGGAGGCGGAGTAAGGAATCTCCTCGACGCCAAGCCCGGCGTGGCGAGCGTACGTGGCCAGCACCTGGCGGTATTCAGGGTGAACGGACTTGGCGACGAGCACGCGATGCCTGCCGGTGACGCGCTCGGCCATCAGCGCCGCTTCGGTCATGGCCGTCGAGCCGTCGTACATGGAGGCGTTGGCCACTTCCTGGCCGGTGAGCTGGCACATGAGCGTTTGAAACTCGAAGATGGCCTGTAGCGTCCCCTGGCTGATTTCGGCCTGATAGGGCGTGTAGGAAGTGAGGAATTCGCCGCGCTGGATCAGGGCATCAGTGACCACGGAGCGGAGGTGGTCGTACACGCCGGCGCCGAGAAAACGGGTGTAGCCGAGGGAGTTTTCAGCGGCGCGGGCCTTGAAGAAGTCGATGATTTCAGCTTCAGAAAGAGGCCCGGGAAGAGCAAGCGGCTGCTTGAGACGAAAGCCCGGGGGAACCGAAGCGAACAGCTCTTCGATGGACTTGGCGCCGATGGCGGCGAGCATCTCGCTCCGTTCCGAAGGGCTTTTCGGGAGGTAGCGCATCAGGCCGAGGCTTCCCTGGAATTCTCGGCGATATAAGCCTCGTAGGTGGCGGCGTCCATAAGCGAATCGATCTCGGCAGGATCGGCTAGGCGGACCTTCACCAGCCACGCGGCGCCGTGGGGGTCCTGATTGATCTTTTCCGGCGCATCGGAGAGCGAGGAATTGATTTCGATCACTTCGCCGGAGGCCGGGGCGTAGATTTCACTGACCGCCTTCACGGATTCCACCGTGCCGAAGGTCTGCCCCGCCGCGACCTTTGTGCCGGACACCGGCAGATCGACGAAGACCACGTCGCCAAGCTCGTGCTGCGCGTAGTCGGTGATCCCAAAGGTAGCCGCGTCTCCGGAAACGCGGACCCATTCGTGGTCTTTGGTGTAGCGGCGGTCGGTTGGGTATGGCATATGAAATCCTCCTTTGATCCCCCGTAGATTCTACCGCTTTGGCCGTTTATAAAAAGGTGTGGGAACAATTTGGGCCTTCAACTTCTGCCCGCGCACTTCGACCAGAACGGTCCGCCCGATCGTAGCGCACTCGGGAGGAACGTAGGCGAGGGCGATATTCTTCTTCAGGAATGGCGACGGAGAGCCGCTCGTGATCGTTCCGATTTCGCGGCCGGCATCGTCGAAAACCTTGTAGCCATCGCGGGCGATGCCGCGATCCAGCATCTCGAGGCCGGCAAGGACGCGGCGCACGCCGGAGGCGCGGGCCCGCTCCAGCGCCGCGTGGCCGATGAACTCGCTCTTCTCCATCCTGCAGAAGCGGTCCAGGCCCGCCTCCCAAACATTGATCTTGTCGCCGATTTCGTGGCCGTAGAGGGCCATCTTGGCTTCGAGGCGGAGTGTATTGCGGGCGCCGAGGCCGCAGGGGAGGATGCCCAGGGGTTTGCCTGCCTCAAGAATCCGACTCCAGACCATTTCGCTGGTGGGGACATCGGAGGGAATGTAAATCTCGAAGCCATCCTCGCCGGTATAGCCGGTGCGAGCAATCATGACGCGCGGAAACCCGCACATGGTTCCCCAAGTGAACCAATAATTCTTGATCCGGCTGAGATCGGTGTCCGCGAGCGTTTGAAGGAGCTCGCCGGCGCGCGGGCCCTGAATGGCCAGTTGAGTGAAGTCGTCCCCGAGATCGCGCACCGAACAGGGAAAGCTCGAGGTATTGGCGCGGACCCACTGAACGTCTTTGTCGCGGGTCCCGGCGTTGATCACCAGAAGATAGTTCTCTTCGCCGGTGCGGTGGACGAGGACATCATCCACGAACGTGCCTTCGGGATAGAGCAGCGCGGAGTACTGTGCTTGGCCGACGGCGAGTTGCCCCGCATCGTTCATGCTGATGTGTTGGACGGCGGCCAGCGCGCTGCCGGGATGGCCGGCGGACTCAATGAGAATGTCGCCCATGTGGCTGACGTCGAACAGACCCACGGCGGTTCGGACGGCCATGTGTTCGGCAATGATGCCGCCAGGCGCGGCGTATTCGACGGGCATGTCCCAGCCGCCGAAGCCGACCATCCTGGCTCCCATTCGGCGGTGAGTGGCGTTCAGCGATGTTTTGCGGAGTTGTGTCGTGGCCGGAGGAATCACTGAGTGCGCTCAAACACGAACAAACTTGCAAGCTAGCATGGGGTCCAGTAGGTGTCAAGAAAGCGGGCACGCAGACACTGGGCTAAAGTTGTGTTGGTATTGGTGGCGGACGTGCGCACAGAGGTAGCCATAGTCTCACGCCGCCTCCAGAAGTTCTTGCGCGGTCCAGATGTGATCTGTCAGTCCCGCCTGCATTGCGGGAGTGACACGAAGCGTCTGATGAACGCGAACGAAGTTGTAGAAGGCCATAAAGAGCGAGACGGCGGCTTTTAGGTTGTCTAGCTTCTTGCTGAATCCGTTCGTCAGGCGAGTGAAGCGACGCAAGTGCATTCTCACGCTCAAATTCGCCCGCTCGACATGGCTAGTAGAGATGCGCTCAATTCTAGGGTTGCCGGTGACGGTGACTGGTATAGCGTCCACAACCTTTGTCGGGGAATACCAGTCCGGCGCTTCCCCTTGAACCCTTCCGTAGATTTTCAGCAATTGCGCGTAGTGCACATTCGCGCCGAAGTATTCTTCGATGGCGTTGATATAGGGCCTGAATCCGTCCGTCGTAATCTGGCAGTGCCAAGTCGGGTCAATCCGGTCACTGAGATCACGGACAAAGGCAAGAGCACTAACACCGTCGCGCTTGCCGACGTAATAGGAAAGAATCAGCTTGGTTTCGCTGTCCAGCGCCAGGAACGTGTAAGCGTCTCCCCACTCTCTCGGATCGTCGCTTCCAAGGTGGCCTTCTTTGGTGTGGACGAAGCTCCAAAGCTCATCGGCCTGGACAAATCGCGGTCTCACGTTCCGAATAGTGCGGTCAAACACTCGCTCGCATTTCTGGCCGACAGTGAGCAGGAGAGAAAGAATCGTGGTCTTGTGTACTCCCGTTATGCGGGAGACGGCGCGTATGCTCATCCCTTCGGTGAGAAGCGTTACAACCTGGACGGCCTTACCGACTTCGATGGAATGACGACCAAGAGGCTTGTGACGCGGCTGCGTGAAGGTGGCGCGACAGGAATTGCAGCGGTACCGCTGAATCCGCAAGCGGCCATAGGTTCCGAATCTCTTAGCGGTTCCGTGCTGACATCGAAGGCACGTCATGGGCCGTCTCCTTTTGACTTTCAGGGGAGATGGCCGGAGAATGAAGGTCTCGGGTTCACTCGCGGCCAATCCCCGCGTTTGAATTCTGCCCCGCCGTTAGTTCAAGCTAGCGGCGGGGTTTTTCTATTTCTGAACTCCTCCAAGCCCAAAAGCATTCATCACAGAATCAATCCAAGCTGGCCGGGCAAAATGTCCGTTGATACCTTGAATCTTTCCTTCTGCGGCCATGCGATTCAAAGTTTGGTGAATCAGAGAAAGTGGATTTGCATAGCGTTGCAGGTCGTATCCTGTCGCAATCAAAGCATCGCGTATTTCGATAGGAGAAAGGAATCTTGGGTTCTGGTTAAGAATGCTCTCAATTGCGTGCGAGAGTGCGAGTTGGTGACCCATTGCTTCGGCGATTTTTTCTGCTTTTTCAGCCTGCACCGCGCTGATTACCAATCCCTTTGCGAGGCTTTGCAGTCTGAACACTTCCAGCGTCCAACGGTCGCGCTCGGAGATGGCGCGAGCAAGGTCTTGCTGTACTTGGTGCCACGCCAACCTGTAGTTGTTCAGCATCATGTGTTCATTCCTTTGTTCGATGGTGTATTTTATAAACAAACCCAGGAGCCTGTCAATATGGAAGAAAAAGCGAAGGTATCGGAATGGGATGAGGCAGTCGTGGATTACGAACGGAAGCTAAAACGCGCCAAGACGCGAGTGCTCCGCATCGAGGAAGCGATAGAAACATTCAAGCGCAGCAAAGAACAAGGCAGAGAGTGGCCAAGCGCAGCAACACAATGAGGCGGAAGATCAATTCACCCAGGGCGCGTCGCTCCTCAATTGCTGAATTAACCGCTCGTATAGTTGCGTTGCAGCGACGACAGACGGAGTCGTTTCTTCCATCTGGCGTGCGAACAATTTGGCGTAGTTTTCTTGAGCGAGTGGAGAATTCTCCAAAACGATTGTTCGTAAAGCCGCAGCATCGCAGATCAAGGAAACAATCGTCCGGTGCTGCGACTTCAGTTGCTCACAGACAGAAATTAACGTTTCTTTAAGACTCGGAGCATCACTCATTTGTAGCTTCTCCTGCTTACAGAAGGCCGTACTCTAGCACTTCCTTTGCCACTCATGTAATCAGGACAATCAGGGCAACACACTGCTAGCCCAGTACCGGCACGCAGCACTTCAAGCACAGAAGCAGCTTGCCGTGCGCCCGGCGCGCCGGTAGGATGCGGGAAGGAGGCAGCCATGGCCGCTCCCGTGGTGTGCTCGGTTTGCGACAAGACCGAGGAAAACTGCGCCTGCGAAAAATACTGCACGATCTGCAAAGGGCAGTACGGCGTGCGGTTGTGTGTGGACGGGCTCTACTACTGCCCCGACTGCCGCGAGGCGTGCGAAGTGCATTTGGCAAACGAGGCAAACGAGGCCGCGCACTAAGTCGTCCTCGCAAACGATTCGTCCGGCAAACCCCTACTACATCTTGATCGCGAACGTATTGCGGCGAATGAGCGACGACATTTGATCGTCGGTCAGCGACATCCGCAGATCGACGCGATCCCCCGCCGGAGTGACCCGTATCTGATCGAGAAGCTGGGCCAAATCCGGATTGCGCTGGCTCTCCTGGTAGCGCTGGAAGAGAAGCCCCGCCGGGATCAGTTGCCCGAGGCTGTTGGCGTCCTCGGTCGAGCCGCAGATGGCCTGGAAGTGCCCGTCGACGCCGCTCCCGCTGGAATCGAGCGTGATGATGAGGGATTGCATCCGGGAGATCATCTTCTGCGCTTCGGGGAACTGCTGGATTCCGGGAGCGAGCTGGCCGATGGCCAGCCGCGTGTACCCGGGATTGAGGACGGCCCAGACGACTCCGGAGCCATTGGCTTCATTGATCAGCGGGAAGAGGCGATCGTTGCGAAGCAGGCCCTCATCGCCGCCGAAACGGATTTCGATCATCTTTTCGAGGAGCGACCGCGGGCCGAAAGCCGCCGTGCTGGAATCAATGAAAAAGAAAAAAAGGTCGCTCGCGCCTGAACCGGAACCGAACGCATACAGTGTGTAGCCGCGGGACTTGAAAGTCGGAAGCTTCTGGGCCTTGAAGAACTGCTCGGCAGAATCCGGATTGTAGTTCCCGAGCGCCACGCCAACAACCTGCTCGCCGGTAGGAACGGAACTCGCGGTCTCCGATGCTCCGCCGCTCGTCGTGGCGACCAGTCCCCAGGCAACCTCGTCAACTTGGCTGTTCGGATCGATTCCGGCCGAGGCCAGGAACCGCTCGAATTCGCGGAAGCGTTCCGGCACCATCTGCTCTTTGAGTTTCGGGAACCACGGAAGTGTGCGCGCCTTCTTCAGATCGGCGTAGGCGAATTCGCCGACTTCCTTCGGGAACATGGCGATAATGTCGTTCCCAACGTGGCCCGCGCGCGCCGATGAGGGCAGGGCAAAGAGCGCGATCAGTGCGATACGAATGATGAGTCTCCTGCGGAGATTCATGCTTTCCTCCCATGACACGATTCCAGGGCCGGCCCATTGCGGTCTCTCGCCCCCATAAAGCCTGCGTGCTCCTCCATTCTACGCTTTCGAGTTACGCTGCGCCTCACTCATGCGGTTCAGCAGTGACTTCACGCGGGCTCGCATGGTCTCCACGCGCGCCGAATCGTTGAGCGATTCGAGGTTGATCTCCACGTTTTCTGCCGCGCCCTTCGCTCCGGCCTCGGCCATCAGCCGCGCGACCCGGAGATCTGAACGCATAGACGCCGGCGCGATCGCCTCCAGTTGCCCGAGCCGTTCGTAAACCGAAACAGAATTCTCCGCGACTTCGAGGGGCACCTCGGCGGCCCGTTGAGTAGCGGCCTCAAGGGCCGCGTTGCGCCGCTGCTCCTCGCCAGGGTCCCCGCGAGGCAGCCTCGCGGCGGCGAGAACCGCTTCATACGAGGCAGCATCGTGATCGATCGCTTCCGCCAATCCGTCAGCGGCGCGGCGCAGCTCCCCGAGAAGCTCCGACAGCTCTTCGGCGCGTCCGGCCAGAGACTTCCTCTTGCGCGAAAGGCCCGCGACCATCTCCCCGAGGCACGCGGCGAGCGCGCCCGCCAGTGCGGAAACGCTACCCCCGCCGGGAGTGGCTTGGGGTTCCGCGACCGCTTCGAGGAATGGACGCGCGAGCCGAGCGAGCTTCCCGCCGGCTGGAGCACCTTCAACCGGCGTCCCGGCCAGGGCCGCGGCCAAGCGGTTTTCGAGCACTTGCGCGGGAGAAAAACCCTCCAGTTGCAGGTAGAAACCGGCGGTCATCTCCAGAGCCTTCTTCGGGACCAAGCCGACGATCTCGCTCCCCACCGGCTTCGCTCCATAGCGTTCCGCTTCGCGCTTTACCGACTCAAAGACCACGTGCATCGGAGTCTGCTCGAAATCGGTGAGGTTGATGGACACTTGCGCTAGGTTGCGGGCCTTGAGCTCAACCCCCATGGCCTTCACGCAGGGAAGCCCGCCGCTCGAAAACCGGATCTTCTTGGCAATCTGTTTCGCGATGGAAACATCCGGCGTATCGAGGTTGATGTTGTAGGCGATGAGGAATTTCCTGGCCCCCACGACGGTGGCACCGGCGGTCGGGTGAAGCTGGGATTCGCCCACGTCGGGCGCGCGCTCCGGATTGCGCGGAACCTCTTCGCGCAGGCCTTCGAACTGCCCACGCCGGATGTTTTCGAGATTCGCGCGGTCGGGACGCGCCGCCGCGGCTTCGTAGAAATACACCGGGATGCGATAGCGCTCCCAGATGGCGCGCCCGACCCTGTGGGCCAAGACGATGCACTCCTCGATCGTGACGCCTTCCACTGGGATGAACGGCAAGACATCCGTTGCGCCGATGCGGGGATGTGCGCCGGAATGCTTCGTGAGGTCGATGAGCTCGAGGGCCTTGCCGACGCCGAGCAGAGCCGCCTCGGCGACCGGTTCGGGCTCGCCCGCCAGGGTCACGACCGAGCGGTTGTGGTCCGCGTCCGACTCGCGGTCGAGAACGAACACGCCTGGGACGGCGCTCATCGCCGCAACGATGGCGTCGACCCGGGCAGTGTCGCGCCCCTCGGAAAAATTCGGCACGCATTCGATGAGACGAGTCATTCGCAATGTCTCTTGCGTAGAGCGCGCGTCGCGGCGCTAAGCTGCGGGGCCGCTGCGTGAGTAAACGATTCTCCCGCGCTTGAGCGTCATCCAACAGCGATTCACCCCGAAATAATAGGGAATTTCGCGGTAGTCAGCCAGATCGAACACCGCAAGATCGGCGAACTTGCCAACTTCAATCGAGCCGATGAACCGTTCGCGGCGCAGTGAATAAGCGGCATTCACCGTCGCCGCGCAGATGGCCTCAGCGGGAGACATGCGCATCTGCGTGCAAGCCAGGGAAAGAATCATGGGCATGCTCGGCGTGGGGCTCGTCCCGGGATTGTAATCGGTGGCCAGGGCGACGATGGCGCCGGCCTCGATGAGCGCCCGCGCGGGAGCGTAGCGCTGCAAGCCTAAATGGAAGCAGCAGCCGGGCAGAAGCGTGGCCACGGTCTTCGATTTCGCCAAAGCGCGAATATCGGCCCGATTGATTTTTTCCAGGTGATCGCAGCTTGCGGCGCGCAGTTCGATGGCGAGGCGCGTTGCCCCGGTATGGGCAAGCTGCTCGCCGTGAAGCCGCGGCGCGAGCCCTGCCGCGCGGGCTGCCATGAGGATGCGGCGCGCCTGCGAGACGGTAAACGCGCCGCGGTCGCAAAAGACGTCGCAGAATTCCGCGAGCTTCTCCCTGGCAACCTCGGGAATGAGGCGCTCGATCAGGAGCTTGACGTAGGCCTCAGCGCCGCTCGTCCGGCCGCGGTACTCCGGGGGAACGACGTGGGCGCCGAGAAATGTGGAGACGATATCGAGCGGCTGGGCATCACCGAGTTCGCGCTGCGCGCGCAGAATCTTCAATTCGTTTTCGAGATCGAGGCCGTAGCCGCTCTTGGCTTCGAGCGTTGTGGTGCCATGTGCGGCGAAAAGATTCAACGCGGCGAAGGCGCGTTGCTTCAAAGCATCCGCTGTTGCTGCGCGCAGCGCGCGTACGCTCGAAAATATGCCGCCGTCTTTGCGCGCGATCTCTTCGTAACTCGCCCCGGCGATGCGTTGCTCGTACTCTTCCGCGCGGCTCGCAGCATGAATCAGATGCGTATGCGAATCTACGAATCCGGGAAGGACGATGCGCCCGCCGAGGTCGAGCTTTTCAGCGGTGTGCGCCTCAGGCAGACGTTCCACTTGCGCGCGGGAGCCCGCAGCGACGATTTTGCCGTCGCCGACCAGGATGGCCCCGCCTTTCACGATTCCAAGGCGGGACATGCTTCGTCCCCGCCGCGGCGCGCCGCCCCGCAGCGTAAGAATCTGCGCGCAGTTGGTCAGGAGCAGTGTCTGTGGCATAAGCAGCGCTTCCGCAAGCGCCAACCGACGCTACGGCATGGGAATCTTCAATCCGGCCTTGCGGGCGAACGCGATGGCCTCGGGATAGCCGGCATCCGCATGCCGGGCGACCCCGATGCCCGGATCGTTGGTGAGCACGCGCTCGATGCGCGCGGCCATCTCCTTGCTTCCATCCGCGACGGTCACCTGTCCCGCGTGTTGCGAATAGCCGATGCCCACGCCTCCGCCGTTATGAATCGAGACCCACGATGCGCCGCTGGCCGTGTTGAGAAGGGCATTCAGAAGAGGCCAATCGGCGACGGCGTCCGAGCCGTCGCGCATTTTTTCCGTTTCGCGAAAGGGCGAGGCCACCGACCCGCAGTCCAAGTGGTCGCGGCCGATCACGATGGGAGCCTTCAACTCGCCGCGGGCCACGAGGTCGTTGAACGCCAAGCCGAACTTGTCGCGCTCGCCGTAGCCGAGCCAGCAGATGCGCGAGGGCAATCCTTGGAAGCGCACGCGCTTCTGCGCCAGGCGAATCCAGCGGCTCAGGATTTCGTCGTGCGGGAACATTTCCAGGACGAGCCGGTCGGTCCGGTGAATATCCGAGGGCTCTCCGGAAAGCGCCGCCCAGCGAAACGGCCCGCGCCCTTCGCAGAAGAGCGGCCGGATGTACGCGGGAACAAACCCGGGGAAGTCGTAGGCGTTCTTGACGCCCTGCTCGTAGGCGAACGTACGGATGTTGTTGCCGTAGTCGAACGTCACGGCGCCCAGCTTCTGCAAGTCGAGCATGCCCTGCACGTGCCGGGCAATCGCCGCGAGTGCGCGCTTCTGGTACTCGCCGGGGTTGCTGCGGCGAAGCTCCATCGCCGCCTCGAGAGTCATGCCATTCGGAACGTAGCCGCCGAGGGGATCGTGCGCGCTGGTCTGATCGGTGAGCAGATCGGGCACTGCGCCGCGGCGCGCCATCTCGGGAATCACGTCGGCGCAATTGCCCACGAGGCCGACCGACGCGGCTTCGCGCTTGCGCACGGCGTTCTTCAGGATGCGCAGGGCCTCGTCCAGGCTCGTGACCATCACGTCGCAGTAGCCCGTCTTGACGCGCCGCTTGATCCGCTCCGGGTCCACGTCGATCCCCAGGAACGCTCCGCCATTCATCGTGGCGGCCAGCGGCTGCGCGCCCCCCATGCCTCCCAGGCCGCCGCTCGCCACAAGCTTGCCGGCCAGGTCGCCGCCGAAATGCTTGCGCGCGGCGGCCGCGAATGTTTCATAGGTGCCCTGGAGAATTCCCTGCGTGCCGATGTAAATCCAGCTTCCGGCGGTCATTTGGCCGTACATCATCAGGCCCGCGCGGTCGAGCTCGTGAAAGACTTCCCAGTTGTTCCAGTGGCCCACCAGATTGGAATTGCAGATCAAAACGCGCGGCGCGTATTCGTGCGTGCGGAAGATGCCCACGGGCTTGCCGGACTGGACCAGCAGAGTCTCGTCATTCTCCAGCGCGCGCAGGGAGCGCACGATGGCCTCGTAACAATTCCAGTTGCGCGCGGCCTTGCCCGTGCCGCCATAAACGATCAGCTCTTGCGGCTTCTCCGCAACCTCCGGGTCGAGATTGTTCATGAGCATGCGCAGCGCCGCTTCCTGTTGCCAGCCCTTGCACGAGAGCGATGTGCCGCGAGGGGCGCGGACGGCCGGCGCTGCGACAGGGTTATCGCTGGTTGACTTACTCACGGGACGCTCCGCAAGTGTTTCCGCGTTCGATGATAGCGCAGTGGACCTGCGGAACAAATGCTAGCGGCTTGGGCAGGGGCGGCAGGGGTAACGCAGACCTGTTTCTCAAGGTCTGCGGCTGTTTCTGTCCCGCCTGCACCGGCGTTCGTTGCGCCGCCCATGGAGCTGGGATACAGTTGGCCGGAATCATGAATTACTCGGCTCTCACCGTCCGATTCCTGGAAATAGTTGATCGCCTCCCGAATCCGCGCGCGTTGCTGTACAAGCAGGGCGCGGCCTGGCAGGGCATCTCTTCGCAAGAAATGCTCCGCCGCGTCGCAGGGCTTTCCGCTGCGCTCGCAGAATTGGGCGTGAAGTCCGGGGACCGCGTCGGGCTTTTCTCGGCGAACCGGCCGGAATGGCACATCGCGGACTTCGCCATCATGGGCGCCGGAGGCGTCACGGTTCCGGTGTATTACAGAGAGTCGCCCCAGCGCATGACGCACATCCTGAACCACTCGGGCGCGAAGATCGCATTCGTTGCCGGAGAGGCGCAGGCCACCGCGCTGCTGACGCACCGGAACGATTTGAAGTATGTCGAGCAATTCGTAGTTGCCGATGGCGGACCGCATCTTCCTTCCGACGCCCTGCGCTACGAGACCCTGATCGAATCGGCCGGCGGCGCCGAAGTGGCCGCCTACCGCTTGCGCGCCGCGCAAGTTGTCTCCGGGCAGCTCGCGACGATCATCTACACCTCGGGTACGACCGGCGAGCCCAAGGGCGTGATGCTCACGCACGAAAATCTGAGCTCGAACGTGACCGATGCGTCCGCCGATTTTGGCTTCGATCCGGATACGGACGTGGCGCTGTCGTTTCTGCCCCTGGCGCACGTGTATGCGCGGACGCTCGACTATGCGTACCTCCTGAACGGCGTCACGCTGGCGTATGTGGAGCAGGCGGAAACCGTCGCGCAGGCGATGCTCGAGGTGCGCCCGACGGTCCTCGCGGCGGTGCCCCGGTTCCTCGAGAAGTTCTACGCCCGGGTGATGGAGCAGGGAAGCCGGCACACGGGTTTGAGGCGCGGCATTTTCAATTGGGCGATCGACGTTGCGCGGCGAGCCGTGCCGTGGAAGGCCTCGGGAGAACGCGCCTCCGCGCTTCTTCGGATGCAGTGGTGGTTCGCGAACAAGATGGTCTACCGCAAAGTGCAAAGAGGGGTAGGCGGCCGGTTACGATTCACTTTTTCGGGCGGCGCCCCGCTCTCCAAGGAGTTGGCCGAGTTCTTCTGGGCCGTGGGCGTGCCGGTCCATCAGGGTTACGGACTGACGGAAACCTCGCCGATCGTCTCGAGCAATCACCCGGTGAATCGCGTCGGAAGCGTGGGAAGGCCGATCCCGAACGTGGAAGTGAAAATCGCCGCCGACGGAGAGGTGCTGGTCAAAGGGCCCTGCGTGATGAAAGGGTATTACCTGGAGGCGGAGGCGACGCGGGAAGTTCTCTCCGACGACGGCTGGTTCAAGACCGGCGATATCGGCCATCTCGATGCCGACGGATACCTGTACATCACCGACCGGAAGAAGGATCTCCTGAAGACGGCGGGCGGAAAATACGTTGCGCCTCAGCCGATCGAGAATGCGCTGAGAACGAGCTCGTACATCTCGAATGCCGTGGTGCTGGGCGACGGCCGGAGATTCGTTGTCGCGCTGATCGTGCCGAACTTCGCCGATGTCGCCGCCAGGGCCGAGCACAGCGGGTTGACGTTCGGAAGCAACGCGCAAATCGCGGCTCATCCCTGGGTGCGCCGGCTGATCGAAGAAGAAGTGCGGAGGCTGACCGCGCATCTGGCGCAATACGAGACCATCAAGCGCTTCGCCCTGCTTGCGGAAGACTTTTCGTTCGACGGGGGCAGCATGACGTTCACCGTGAAGGTGAAGCGCCGCGTGATTGCCGAGAAGTGTGCGTCCCTCATCGAGCAGCTTTATGCCGATGCCGAGGAGCCGGGGCCGGCCCGGCGCGATTCGGACTGACCGGGCTGCGGATGCGTGGTATCGCGCGGAGGGCCGGCGGGATTAGAATTCACTGGGAGAAAACCGATGTCTGATGAACTGGTGATTGCAGGACGGGCGTTTCGGTCCCGGCTGATTGTCGGGACGGGGAAGTACCGCACGTTTCAGGAAATGGGGCGAGCGCACGCCGCTTCGGGCGCGGAGATGGTGACGGTCGCGGTGCGCCGGGTGAACCTGACCGACCGGACCAAGGAATCGCTCCTCGACTATATTGATCGCGAGAAATTCTTCATCCTGCCCAACACCGCAGGATGTTATACGGCCGACGAAGCGATGCGCACGGCGCGGCTGGCGCGGGAAGTGGGCTTGTCAAACTGGATCAAGCTCGAAGTCATCGGCGACCAGCAAACGCTCTTTCCGGACACCGAAGAGTTGGTGAAGGCCACGCACACACTCGTCAAGGAGGGCTTCGTTGTTTTGCCTTACACGAACGACGATCTGGTCGTCGCGCGGAAGTTGATGGATGCGGGCGCCGCGGCGGTGATGCCGCTGGCCGCACCGATCGGATCGGGGATGGGCATACAGAACCCCGCGACGATCCGCATCCTGCGGGAGCGGATCACGGCAGTCCCGATGATTGTCGATGCCGGCGTCGGAACCGCCTCGGACGCGGCAGTTGCGATGGAACTGGGCGCCGACGGAGTCCTGATGAACACGGCGATTGCCGAAGCGCAGGACGCTGTCTTGATGGCGGAAGCCATGCGCGATGCCATCGCCGCCGGCCGCAAGGCTTTCCTCGCCGGCCGAATGCCGAAGCGGCTTTACGCCACCGCATCGAGCCCGGTGGCCGGCGTCGTCCGCTAGATTCAGCTTAGCGCCAGAAGATGACGCCGAAAAAAAGCGAGCGGCTGGAATACATCGATTGGATGCGAGGACTCGCCTGCGTCCTGATGTTTCAGACCCATTGCTATGACTCCTGGCTGAGCCCGGACGCGAGGCGCAGCCATTTCTTCGCGTATTCGCAGCTCGGAGGGACTCTGCCGGCTCCACTCTTCGTCTTTTTGGCGGGAGTTTCGAGCGCCTTCGTGGCCGACCGGCTGAGGTCGAAGGGTTTTTCTCCCAACAAGATCGCCTCCACGATGGTTCGGAGAGGCGCGCTCATTTTCGGGGCGGGAGTGCTTTTCCGCGTGCAGGAATTCGCGCTGGGCTGGCCCCACGCGCCGTGGACCGATCTCCTGCGCGTCGACGTGCTGAATATCCTCGGGCTCTCCATCATCTTGATGGGATTGCTGGTCCGGCTGACAGCCGCCTGGGGCGCGCGCCCCGGTTCCGGAGGCGCGGCGGACGCTGCCGGACTCCGGCCGCCGGGCCGCTCGGGGGATGCCTCCCTGAAGCAAGTCTGGGCGCGGTGGAAAGACGTGGTTGTCGCCGCGGCTTGCGCGCTGCTGATCGCGCTGGCGACCCCGCCGCTTTGGACCACGCATCGCCCGCGCTGGCTGCCCTGGTATCTCGAGACCTATGTGAATGGCGTACACATCCTGGGCGAACCGCAACCGTGGCTATTCCCGGTCTTCCCCTGGGTGGCATTTGCATTTGCCGGGCTGGCGGTGGGGTTTGTCCTCAAGAGCGAGCCCGTGCGCAGAAGCCAAGCCGCCGCAACGGCAATTCTTGGCGCGTTGGGCGCTGCGCTCGCGGTTTTCGCGCTGTGGCTGGATGCGCGAGCTCCGCGCCTCTACTCGGTGTACGATTTCTGGCATACGAGCCCGAATTTCTTCCTGCTTCGAGTTGGAGTCCTCCTGGTGATTCTTTCCCTGGGTTACATCTGGTGCCGCTGGGGCTTCGGCGCTTCGAGATTTCATCCGCTCATCCAACTGGGCCACACGTCCTTGCTGGTGTACTGGGTGCACATCGAGTTCGTTTATGGCCGGTTTTCGATTCTGAGGAAGCGAGGGATGGGCATCGGCGCCGCAAGTCTCGGGCTGCTCACGATCTTCTCGTCCATGCTGGTCCTTTCCCTCTTGCGTACATGGTGGAAGGAGCGCAGGTCGCGCCGTGAGCAGCGGCAGGGTGTGCGCGCCCAGGCCTAGCAGCCTGCTAGGGTTTGGCGGGGTCGCTTTGAGCGGGAGCGGGAATCTTGATGATGATCTCGCCCGGGCGGGCAAGGCCCAGTTCGTCGCGGGCGATGCGTTCGATGAGTTTGGGGTCGCTCCGCAAACCTTTGACCTGATCCTCGAGCTGCAAATTCTCCTGATTCAACTTCGTGACTTCGTCCCGCAAGCGTTGAATCTCCTTTTGGGCCCGGCGCATGGCGAGAAAACCATGCGTGCCGAAGACATCGTGCACCAGGAGGAAGAGCACAAGCAAAACGAGCACGGTGCCGCCATGGCGCTGCCAGAAGCTCTGAGTTTGCGAGCCTCGTACCGTCATGCTTCTTCTTTCTCGATCCACCCGGCCGCTTCGCGCGAAAGCTCGGTGGACGCCTTCAGGCTGGAGGCTTCCGTATAGACCCGAAGCAGGGGCTCCGTGCCCGAGGGCCGCAGAAGCACCCACGAGCCGTCCTCGAAGATGAATTTCGCCCCATCGGTGCGGTCAAGCTGCCGCACCCTCCGCCCGAGAAACGTCTTGTAGTCTTCCTTCAGGCGTTTGACGGCGCGGGATTTGACCTCTTCGCTCAGATGAAGGTTTTGCCGCAAAGGCCAAAATTCCGCGCCGATGCGGCCGAAGAGCGATTGAATCTGCTCGCCGAGGGTCTGTTTGCGATGCGCGATCATTTCGGCTACGAGGAGGCAGGCGAGAATGCCGTCCTTTTCCGGCACGTGGCCGCGAATCGAGAGCCCGGCGCTTTCTTCGCCGCCCAGCGCGATCTTGTCCTGCTTGATCAGGTCGCCGACGTACTTGAATCCCACGGGCGTCTGGTAGACGGTCTGGCCGTGCGACCGCGCGACGGCGTCAAGCATGTGCGAGGTTGCCACGCTCCGCGCTGCCGGCATGTTCCACCCGCGTGTTTCGACTAGGTAGTCGT
The DNA here is from genome assembly GCA_049514555.1 of Candidatus Acidiferrales bacterium. Taxonomy (GTDB): domain Bacteria; phylum Acidobacteriota; class Terriglobia; order Acidiferrales; family UBA7541; genus JBEKUY01. Next base: position 565,165 of record JBEKUY010000001.1, on the reverse strand, counting down.
AGAGAAGCGCGAGGATGTGATTGGGCGAAATCCAGGCGCCGTCTCGATCGATGATTCCGAAACGGTCCGCGTCGCCGTCGGTGGCCAGCCCCGCCGCAGCGCCCGAGTCCAGAACGGTGCGGCGCAGGGGAACAAGGTTTTCTTCGATCACGTCGGGTCCGCCGCCATCAAACAGCACGTCGCGATTCGCGCGCAGCTCGGTGACCGCCGCGCCGTGAAGACGCAACGATTCGTCGAGGTATCCGGCGCCGCAGCCATGGACGGCGTCGCAAATGAACTTAAACTTCGAGTCGCGAATCTTGTCGAACTTGACCAGCGCATTGAGGCGCTCGAGATACGGCTTGCGGATGGAGATCACCTCGATGTTCCCGGGCTTTCCCGCCTTGCCTCGCCGAGCGGCCGGGCGGTCGCCGCGCGCGGCCAGCCGGCCAATGCGGGCCTCGATGTCTTTGGTGACTTCGGGAAGGGCAGGGCCGCCGTCCGCGGAATTGAACTTCAAGCCGTGATAGGGAGCGAGGTTGTGGCTCGCGGTAAAGTTGATGGCGCCGGTCAATTTGCGGCGCAGGACCTCGAAGGCCACCGCGGGGGTGGGCGCAAACGTGTCGCAGAGGAAAACCTTGACGCCCTGCTGCGAGAGAACGTCGGCCGCGAGACGGGAGTAATCTTCGGATAGGAACCGGGGATCGCAGGCCACCAGCGCCGCCGGCTCGGACGCGAGGCTCGCCACGTGCCCGGCAATGGCCGAAACGGCCAGGCGCACGTTGGCGAAGGTGAATTCGTCGGCGATGATCGCGCGCCACCCGGACGTACCGAAATGAATCGCAGGAACGGTCATGGCCAGATATTGTAGCCTGAGGAGTTCGCTCGGAGAAGAAAACCCAGAGGCGACGTTTTGGCGGTTTGTCGAAAGGAGCGGCTAACGTGAAAAGCGCCGGAAACAAGCGGGTTGTGCTGGTGACCTGTGGCTCCGCGGACGAGGCGGAGAAAATTGCGCGGGCGGTCGTTGAGCAACGGTTGGCGGCCTGCGTGAACCGGCTCGAGGCCCCAGTGCACTCGACCTACTGGTGGAAAGAAAAGGTCGAGGCGTCAGCGGAGTACCTGTTGCTCATAAAGACCGAAGAACGGCTGCTTGGGGAGCTCCGGACGGAAGTCGCAAGGCTGCACAGCTATGAAGTGCCGGAGTTTGTCGCCCTGCCCATCGTGAGCGGCGCGGAGAACTACCTCGAGTGGCTTGCGAGCAGCGTGCGCCCCGCCACCAGAGGGAGACGGACTTCGCCGCGAAAGCGGAACGCCAAACGCTAGACTTTGGCCAGGGCTTGGTCGAGGTCCGCGATGATGTCTTCCGCGTCTTCGATTCCCACCGAGATGCGCACCAAGCCGTCGGTGATTCCGATGCGGGCACGGACCTCGGGTGGTATGGAGGCATGGGTCATGAGTCCAGGGTGCGAGATGAGAGTCTCCACGCCGCCGAGGCTTTCAGCCAGAGAGCACAGCTTGACGTTGTCAAGGAAGCGGCGGGCCGCCTGGAGCGAGCCGAGGTCGAAGGAGATCATCGCTCCCGGGCCGCGTTGCTGGCGGCGAGCAAGCTCGTGCTGAGGATGGCTAGACAGGCCCGGGTAGTGGACCTGCTGAACTTTTGGGTGCGTTTCGAGGAATCGGGCAACGGCGATGCCATTGGCGTTGTGTTGAAGCATACGGATCGCGAGCGTCTTGATACCCCGGGAGACGAGGAAGCAATCCATGGGCGCCAGTCCGGCTCCGGCCGAACGCTGAATGAAGTAGATGCGCTCCGAGTCCTCAGGACGCGTAAGGATTACCGCGCCACCGGTAGCATCGCTGTGGCCGTTCAAGTACTTCGTCATGGAATGAACGACGATGTGAGCGCCAAGCAGGATCGGTTGCTGGAAGTAAGGGCTGAGGAATGTGTTATCAACGACCAGGGTGATGCCCCGCTCGTTGGCCAGGCGGGCGGCGAGGGCGATGTCGGTGATGCGCATTGTGGGATTCGTTGGCGTCTCGACGTAGATCATTCGCGTGTTCGGTTTCAGCGCTGCAGCGAGTTCCTCCTGCGATGACGTATCGACGAAGCTGAACTCCAGGCCAAACTGGACAAGCAACTGAGTGGCAAGGCGATAGACGCCCCCATAGACGGCTTCGGAGACGACCACGTGATCGCCCGGCCGCAAAAGACGAAAGACAGCGTCAATTCCCGCCATGCCCGAAGTGAAAACGTAGGCATGCGAACCGCCCTCCAGTTTCGCGACGCAACGTTCCAGGGCCTTCCGGTTCGGATGGTTTGTTCGGGCGTAGTCGTACCCCTTGTCTTTCCCGAGAGCTTCCTGGACGTATGTGGAAGTCTGGTAGACCGGCGCGACAATCGCACCGGTTGCAGGATCCGGCTCCTGCCCGACGTGGATGGCATCGGTGGCAAAACCCATGTACATCTCCTTGCTGCGGTTAGGTGAGGACTTTGCGGCCGCGGGGAACGCTTCCAAACGCGGGACGCGCGGGCCAACCGGCGACACCGGCTGTGAGTGCCGTTCCGACCACCCTGAGCCGCTCATCTATCGCCGGTTTCACTCACAGAATACAGCCGGCCCCGGAACCAAGCTCGTCGAGACACGCTGGAACGGCACGACCCACAGGCCGACCTAGGAACCGTCGGAGCCGAAAGTACTTCAGGAATGCCTCAGAGTCAAACGGGGAGGGGACAATAAGGTACCGTTCTCTCCGCAAACGCATCTTGAAACGCAGCCTGTGAGCAAGTGACGGCATCCCATGAAGGGAAAAGAGGACTTGACCGGAGCGTGCTCTTGAGTTGATATTGAGCAAAGTTCGACCATGAGATTCGCACAAACGAGCTTTGCGGCTTTGATTCTGGCGGTTGGATTGCTCTGTGTTTGCGCTCCGGCACAGGACAAACCCCAGAAGACCAACGACCCTAAAGAAGCTCACCCGGCACTTGGGAACCGGCTGACCATTGAAGTGACTGGCGGAGATAAGAATGTCCCGGTGGAGAATGCCAGCGTATACGTGAAGTTCGTGGAAGACCGCTCGTTGCGCAAGGACAAGAAATTCGAGTTGAACCTGAAGACCAACCGGGACGGGGTGACCCAGTTGCCGGATGCTCCCTTGGGCAAAGTGCTGATTCAGATTGTCGCCGAGGGTTGGAAGACCTTCGGACGCTATTACGATCTCGGCGAATCAAACCAAACCATCAAGATTCATCTGGACAAGCCTCACCGTTGGTACTAGCGCCGTACGAGCTGTATCCTAAAGACCTTTCCGGCCGCGCCACCAGCGCTCCTGCGCGAATAAATTCTCTTCCCTCGCGCGCGCGGATTCCAATCTGGGCCTTCATCGAAGGTTGCCGGGCTGGAAGAGCAACTGTTTCAATTGTTTCCTCGGGGGAGAAGCCGCCGGAAACTTTGTTTCGTCGAATCTGCCCGCATGAGACCCCTCAGTTTCCTCAATCGGGATGGGCAGGGAAGCGGGAGATGCACAAATATTGTGCAAACAGCATCATGCTCTTGAAAGAGACTCAGTTAGCCGCGTTTGAGGGAGCATTTCCACAAAGTTATCAACACTTGTGTTGAAAACAAAACTCCACGGTCCTCTACGTGTGGCCGCGCGGAATGTGCATTGCTGGGCGCAGGATAGATTCCAGACTGGAAGAGTCGCCGCAGCCCGCGCAGTCCGTGAGTTCACGTCGCCCTCCGCTTTGACCGTTCGCAAAGAACGATGCTAGAGTCTCCCGGGATGGTTCTTGAAGCAAAACCGCGCACTACAAGCGAGTTTTCGAGTTTTGGATGGATGTGGGCCAACCTTCGTGCGCGTCCCTTGCGCTCGACCTTGAGTGTCCTGGCCATCTGTATCCAGGTAGTCCTGGTTCTGATGATCGTCGGGCTGACGTCCGGAGTGGTCTCCGAATGGGGCAAGAGGGTCGAGGGCGTGGGCGCGGATATCATGGTCCAGCCGCCCAACTCTTCCATCTTCGTGGTGTTCTCGAGCGCCGTGATGCAAGAGTCGATCGCCGACCAGATTGCCGCCGTGCCCGGGGTCGATGAGGTCGCGCCTACGCTGGTTTTGATGGACCCGAAGCATTTCGCCCTTGTGTACGGGATTGACTACGGAAGGTTTAACGCGCTGAGTAAAGGCTTCCTGTTTCTTTCCGGGGGTCCATTCCAGGGGGCTGAAGAAGCGCTGGCGGACGACATCGTCGCGCAGACACAGCATTTAAAGGTCGGCGACAAGATCACCCTGCTCAACCACGAATTCACCATCGCCGGAATCGTGGCCCACGGGAAAGGCGCCAGGTATTTCATCCCCTTGCGAACCGCACAAGACATTGCCGGTGCCGAGAAGCGCGCGTCGATGTTCTACGTAAGAAGCAAAGGAGATACGGAGGGGACCCGGGCTCGAATCGTGAAACTGCTGCCAACGCATCGCGTGCGCACCATGGCAGAGTATCTGACCTTGATGAATTCCTCGAATCTCCCGGAATTGAAACCGTTTGTGAGGTCGATGGTGGGAGTGGGCGTGGTCATCAGCTTCCTGGTTGTGCTGCTGACGATGCACACGATGGTGATGGAACGCACGCGCGAGATCGGAATTCTGAAGGCGCTGGGGCTGTCGCGAGCTGACGTCCTTCGGCTGGTTCTCGGAGAAGCGCTGCTGATGGCCGCGATGGGGAGCGTGGCGGGCATCGCCATTGCCTACGCCACGAAGGCGATCCTCACGCAGACCGCGCCGACGTTGACCGTTTTGATTTCTCCACGGTGGGTGCTGCATTCGGTGTGGCTGGCGCTTCTCGGCGCCGCTGCTGGAGCGCTCTTCCCCGCGCTTCGCGCCGCCGGCAGCGATCCTGTCGAGGCCTTGGCCTACGAGTGATTCTCAGCTCCGCCTTTTCAACCACGGCCATTGCGCTGGAATGGAGAAACTGTTATCAATAGCGCCTGGTTGGTCTTCTCCGCGTTCGCACGAATGCTGCGCGTGCGCGTTGAGTGTTGCGAGGAGTCTTCCGTTCAGGTTGTCTGTTTGATGCCCGGGCCATACACATCCTTAGGATTCGGGTAGGGAAGGCCTGTACGATTGGCGCTGAGCTTTGCTTGGCCACAGGAGGATCTTCGATGAGACGAATCACATGGTTGTTGGCAGCCGGACTCGGTTGTTGCGCTTGGGCAGCCCCAGTGCGTGCGCAAATGGGAATGAAGGGGCCCGACATCCAAGGAGTATTCCATCCGGTCGTTGGCGCCGGGGCGGAATATGCCGTGGAAATGCAGGGCCAGCCGAAAAGTAGCATGGAACTGTCGATCGTGGGCAAGGAACAAGTGAACGGCAAGGACGGCTACTGGTTGGAAATGGGCATGGCCAATCCGCACATGGGCGGAATGATGTACATGAAAATGCTCTACGTCGTGGACAATGGAACCGTTGTCGTCTCCCGCATGCTCATGCAAATGCCCAACGGCAACGTTATGGAAATGCCCGTGCAAGGTGCGCAGAAGAGGCCTCCTCAGTCCGCCGACATCACTAGGGAGATGGAGCGCGTGGGCAACGAGACACTCACCACTCCCGCCGGAACCTTCTCTTGCGTCCGCTGGCGCAAGAAGGACGGAAGCTCGGACATTTGGCTCAGCGAGAAGGTGGTTCCCTGGGGGTTCGCTAAACTGGTTAGCAAGAATACGACGATGACCCTGCAGCGCTTGATCACGGACGCCAAGACGCACATCACCGGAACGCCGACGAAGTTCGATCCCATGAAGATGATGGGCCAGCGCCCGCAGCAGGAGCCCTGAAACCGGAAAGTACCGGCAATTGATTGCAGGTCGAACGTCTGGGGCGGCGCCACTTGGTGGGCGCCGCCCATTTCTTGTCTTGGGCAGGAAGGTGCGAGACCATTATTGAGGAGGACTGTAGATGGCGCTTGCGCCGGAAAAATACTACGAAGCCCGGATCACGCTGCGCGAAGACATTACGGACGATCTTTGGAGGATTCGTGTGAATCCCGGCGGGGAATTCCGGTTTGTCGCCGGACAATACGCCACCCTGGGCTCCGAAGTGAACGGGAAGATGATCGAGCGTCCCTATTCCATTGCTTCGTCGCCCTACGAGAGCGAGGTTGAGTTTTTTATCGAGTTGGTGCGGGACGGGGGCTTCACTCCCTTTCTGCACGAGCTGCAGACCGGAGCCGATCTGAAGTTTCGCAAGATCGCCAAGGGCCGTTTCACCCTTGACCTCAAGAGCGGCCGCAAGAACCACCTACTTCTCTCTACAGTAACTGGCGTCGCTCCATTTATCAGTTATGTAAGGACCCTCTACCTGGACTGGAAGAAGAACGCCATGCCCGCGGACCTGAACGTCTTCATGATTCAGGGGGCCAGCCGGTCCTGGGAATTCGGATACCAGGCGGAGATGGCGGGGGTGGGGGCAGAGGCACCGTGGCTGAAATACGTGCCCACCATCAGCCGGCACTGGGAGGACATGGCCTGGGCGGGAGAGACCGGGCGGGTCGAGGACGTCCTGCGGAAATACGCCGACCAGTGGAACCTCTCGGGCAAGGACACGACCGCTTATCTCTGTGGGCGGCCGGAAATGATCGAGAACGCAGCCGGAATTCTTGCGCGGCGGGGCTGGGACAAGCGGGCCATGCAGAGCGAAGCCTATTTCTAACCAACCCAACTGCCACCCACCTAATTCTGCCAACCACTTCAATCTGCCAAGCACTCCTCACGGCCTCAGCTAGAAAGCCCGATGCGGCAAAGGTGCTTTTCCAGCACCTCCTTTTCCTGCGAAACGTAGGCGCGATTGCGGCGGGTGAGCTCGTCGAAATCCACCTGGTGAGCGTCAAACTCCGGCCCATCCACGCATGCGAATCTGACCTTGCCGCCGACGGTGACGCGGCAGCCGCCGCACATGCCGGTTCCATCCACCATGATCGGGTTCAGGCTGGCGAAGGTCGGGACGCCCCACTCGCGCGTGAGCGCGGCAGCGGCACGCATCATGGGGATCGGGCCGATCACATGAACGGCGCCGGGAGTGACGCCATGCTCTTCCTTCCAGGCGCGCATGAGCTGCACCACGTTGCCGTGGAATGCTCCCGAGCCATCGTCGGTGGCCCAGTAAAGCTCGTCCGCCGCGGCGCGCAGCTCCTCGTCGAGAATAATGTGCGCGGTCGAGCGTGCGCCGCAGAGGGCGATGACGCGGTTACCGGCCCTGCGGAAAGCGCCGGCGACTGGCAGCAGCTCCGCGGTTCCGACTCCGCCGGCAACACACAGCACCGTGCCGACCTTTTCGATGGTCGCGGGCAGGCCCAACGGCCCGAGGAGATCGGAAACGCGGTCGCCCACCTCGAGGGCCACTGTCTCGCGAGAAGTCTTCCCCAGCGCCTGGACGACGAGCTGGATGGTTCCGCGCGCCGTGTCGCCATCCACGATCGTGAGCGGGATGCGCTCGCTCTCCGGCGTAGGCCGCAGAATGATGAATTGCCCCGGCTTCCAATGGCCGGCGATCTCGGGCGCGACGATCTCAAGTCTCGCAATCTCCGGGGTGAGGAGGCTCTTGTCCACGACGCGATTGTCCCTTTGAGAGTCCGGGCGCGTGGGCGAACCGATCGCGGCGGCCGCCTTGCCGCGAAGGGCGCGATCGATGGCTTCGGCGGCCACCCGGCCGTCGCGCATGGCGAGAATCACGGTCGCGCCGCCGCGCACCACGTCGCCGCCGGCGAACACGTTCGGCAGGCTGGTCTGGCCGAGCTCATTGATGACGATCTTGCCGCGCGCGGTCACCAACTGCGGAGTGGCGCGCTGCACGGTCGGGTTCGGGCTTTGGCCGATGGCCATCACGACGGTATCGACGGGAATGCGGTACTCCGAACCGGGAATCGGCACGGGGGAAGGGCGGCCGGACTCGTCGGGCTCGCCCAAACGCATGCGAATGCATTCGGCTTCGCACAGCACGCCGTTCTCATCGCCGTGGAAGCGCACCGGCGCGGCGAGAAACTGGAAGTGCACGCCTTCCTCTTCGGCGTGCTCGATTTCCTCGATGCGGGCGCGCAACTCGGCGCGGCCGCGGCGGAACAGGATGATGCTCTCGCTACCTAGGCGCTTGGCCCAGCGCGCGGCGTCCATGGCCGCGTTGCCTCCGCCGATCACCATGGTGCGCGAGCCGACGCGCACCGGAGTGTCCTGCTTGGGAAAATCGTAGGCCTGCATCAAGTTGATGCGCGTGAGGAACTCGTTGGCGGTGTACACGCCGACCAGGTTTTCTCCGGGGATGCTCATCAGGTGCGGCAAGCCCGCGCCGGTACCGATGAACACTCCGGAGTAGCCCTGCTCGAAAAGTTCTTCGAGGGTGCAGGTCTTCCCGACGATGAAGTTCGTGCGGAACTTCACGCCCAGCGCGCGCAAACGCTCGATTTCCGCGTCGATGATGTCGCGTGGAAGACGGAAGGGCGGAATGCCGTAAGCCAAGACGCCCCCGAGCTTGTGGAGAGCTTCGTAGATGGTGACCTGGTATCCCTTGCGCACCAGATCGAAGGCGGCGATCAGCGAAGCGGGTCCGCTGCCGACCAGAGCGACCTTCAGGCCGTTCGCCGGAGCCATCGAAGGCAGGCGCTGCTCGCTCGATTCCTGCTGGAAGTCCGCCAGAAAGCGCTCGAGCGAGCCGATGGCCACCGGCTCAAGCTTGGTCTTGGGGCCGCCGAGCAGGCAGGCTTTCTCGCAGAAGAGTTCGTGCTGGCAGACGCGCCCGCAAATTCCGGGGAAGGGCGTGTACTCGCTGATGATCTCGAAGGCGCTGCCGAAATCGCCCTCCGCCATCTTTGCGATGAAGCTCTTGACATCAATGTGCAGCGGGCAGGCCTCGATGCACTTGGGGTCCTTGCAGTTGAGGCAACGCAGCGCCTCGGCAAGCGCCTGGCCCTGGTTGAAACCGAGCGCGACTTCCTGGCAGGTCGTGGCGCGCTTCTGCGGTTCCAGCAGCGGCAGTTGCTGTCGCGGCGCCTTGGGGGTTCGCTTGATCTTTGGTTTGGGCGCAGGGACGGGGCCGGAGTCCGGTTGGTCGGGCATGCTTTCCTCGGGCTTAAGGGTCCATCTTACTGTGGGTTCGGACAAATGGGAAATGAGCGTAGAGGAGATGCGGTCAAAGACAAAACCGGCTCGCTTGATGGTGAGGCGGGCCCTCCTTCGTGAAGGTTTCTGCGAGCGGACAGGGCTGTGGGAAAGAGGGGGGACCCCTCGACTCACTCCGTTCGCTCGGGATGGCGGTCCTCCGCCGGATCGCCACACCCCCACCCCCGCCTTTTCTCGTATGTGTTGATTCCACAGGGTTTTAAGTTCAATGAATTTGTAAGTGTTGATTCTGGAAGGGTTGCAGGCGCGTTTTTTGTAAGTGTTGATTCCAGGTGAGTTAGCGAGGCTGCCCTTCGACTCGCGGAACTCGCTCCCTTCGTGAAAAGCACTCTGGGCAAGCAGGATGCGCATCATGGTCGGATGCGCAAGGCGTGTTAAAAGCCAAGTTTTCACCGGCGATTGTAGCACGTTTGTTAGCAGAAGTCAATAGTTATGCCGTAGTTATCCACAAGTTTTTCGAGGTGGGCGCGGGATTCGAATGGCGACTTCCTCAAGTCGGCGTACGTCTGCGATGAAGTTGACTCTAAACCCGTACCCTTGAGAACCCACAAGGGTACCCTTCGCCATCGGCTCAGGGTGAACGGCACCCTCGGAACAAAACCCGGCCCTCAAACCGAAGGTTGGCCCGCCCGCCTCCGTCCGGGTACGGAGCTAACCACCGTGGAGTGAATAGGATACAGGAGGATTTAGGTTTGAGGGGCGCGGGATTGACACTTGCCCGTTTTCTCATTTGCTCTGGTCGTGGAGTTTCTTGTATAAAATGGTTGATGAAGGGTTATTCCAACCCGCAAGTTCCCTAGGTTGAGCGCATCCGCATCCTCTGCGCCGCTCTGAGTGACACCGTTTCAATTATCGAGCACTTGCTCATACGGATCTTCAAGTCCGGCGAGCGCATACTCTTCCATATCGTCATCTTTGGCGGAATCCTCTACGCAGTCTATGAAATCCTCAAACACCACTGAATTCATCCCCTCGCAAAGCGCCGCAAATTCGACGGCACTTACAGATTACAGAAGGAAGCCGCGAAGTGAGAGCGTACACAAAATCAAAAAGCCCCACGCGCAAGACCGGCGCGGTGGGGCACCCTAAACCGTTACTCTCGTCCTAATTCCGGGCCAGCCGCCCTGACTAAAAGGATTACAATGAGCGGGTGCATTGGCTTAGTTGGCATGAGATCGGGCAGTTTTTTAGGACGTGGCAGGGCGTTGCGGCTGCTTGCGTCGCTGTACTGGCAGCAACTTACTACGGGCCGCGCAAAGTGCTGGAAACCTGGGATTGGTACATAGACCGCTTCCGCGATGCTCCGGTTCTGGGTATTCTGCAAGAGCGAAGGCTTGTACATCGCGCCTCAATGCAAAATTGGCTGCCTCCTCCGCCTCCAGAGGAAATTGAGTATGGGCTTCCAGAGATTGCCGAAAGGCTCAAGAGAAGCCGTAAGTCCGTCGGAAAGTCCCTGCAACGTTTGCGAAAGAGGGGCAAGGTCGAGATCTACCGGGGAGGATGGAGGATCAAAACATAAGGAATGAAGGGCGGGTGGGCCACGCGGGCGTGTTACGCGTGGAGCTCTTGGGCGTTTCATCGTTCGACTCTCGGAGGGGCAGCCGACCCATGTCATTCGAACCTGCCTCACGGTCATCGCCGCGGCCGGGCACCAAGCAGGCCGGAGTGGTGTCAAATGGAGAGAATAGGTTGAATCTGCGCCGGGGGCGACCATGAAAACACTAACCTACATGACTTGCCTACTCTTTCTAGGCGTGCCTCTATTTTCCCAAGGACCAGCTGCTCCCAAACCCGAAGTTTCGGACGATGACTACGCGATCTATTCAGTAGTGATTCAAACACAGTTCGTGAAAGAAGGCGTCGAGCGCATCGTCATCGGGGACCACACTTCCATGGCTTTACCACCGGTGATGTGGGGCATGACAGAATTCGGCGGCTCGGAGGAGATGCAAAAGATCCGCGATACGGCTGCTAAGGAGACCGTGCAGGATTACGAACAGAAGAGCAAGTCTTCGGTTCCCCTGGAGGAGAAATTCTCGCTGAAGGTGCAATACGCCCTGATTTCTGAGGCCGAACGCGACCGGATCTTCTTGACCGCAAAGAAAGGCGGCAAGAAAACCGGGGATCAGAACGCCTTCGCAGAGTTCTACCGCCTATATCCGAAATCACCTGGATTCATGACTCTTTCTCGCATTGCATTCAACCCCGCAAGAACACAAGCACTTCTTTACATCGGCAATCTCTGCGGCAACCTCTGCGGTAGTGGCCACTTCTTCTTGCTCGTCAAAGACGGGAGCGCGTGGAAGATCCGGTATGCCGCAATGACCTGGATTTCATGAGCGAGTGAGCAGCGCGGACCTGTCTTGGCGGGTCTGCAGCTTTCTTATTGCCCACCACGAACCGGCCGCAGACCTTGAGAAACAGGTCTTCCCGACATCGACCGTCAGGACGCACACGGCACGGCGCTACTAGCTCCATCGCAGAGGGAAAGAGCGAGAGATGAGAGGGCAAGCAACGAAGGGGAAAGGTCAAAACCCGCACCCTTAAAGCCGAAGGGTGCGGCACCCCCGTCGTCTCAACGATCTCACGGGTCGGCCACTCGCCCCGCCCGCCGGGATGAAACAAAAAGAAAAGCCGCAGAGTTTCAGGAAGCGAAACTCTGCGCTACCGACTGAAAAAAGGCGGTCGTTATTGCAGGGCGCCGAAGTTTTGCATGGAACCGAGGCCCAGAGGCGTCTGGTGCGTCGGCTGATAAAGACCAATCCTGCCGCCGCTGGGCAAGCGGATGGTGGTGCTTGTGCCCCAAGGTTGTTTCTCGATTTGAGCGCAACGGACGCCTTTGGCTTCCAGCGATTTGAGAACCGCGGGCAAATCGTCGCACATCAGGAAGAGCACCGCGCCAAGCATCTCTTGACCTGCATAAGAGAGTGGCGGATTGCCGCTCAACGGATGGACAGCCGCTTCGGACGGCGGCAGAGCGAAGATGAGCCAGCCCCCGCCGTCATCGACATAACGAAAACCAAGAACGTCGCGGAAGAAGTTGCGATCTGCTTCCACGTCACTGCTATAAAGCAATATGTGGGCTCCCACAATCATGGGGGATCCTCCTACAGGCGTATTATTCTCGTTGGCACCTTAAAGACGGAACATTTAGTTAAGGACCCAAACTCCGCGTTGCCACGCGCCTGCACGTCGGTGGTCACCGTCCAGCGGTTGCGTCGCGCTCACCGAGAGGCGCTTTCTCTCTGAGGAGCCGGACAAACTCGCGCATCCAGGCGGGATGATCGGGCCAAGCGCGCGCCGAGACCATCGTTCCATCCACAACCGCCTCGGAATCCACAAACCGCGCGCCTGCCGCCTCGACGTCGGGCGCCACGGCCGGATAGGCGGCGGTCCGCCTCCCCCGGAGCACGCCTGCTGCCGCGAGCGCCAGCGCCGCGTGGCAGAGGTGCGCGACAGGTTTCTCCTTCTCGAAGAAGTGGCGGATGATTCGTTGGCAGTCCGCGTAGTTGCGGATGTATTCGGGAGCACGCCCACCCGGGATGACGAGCGCGGCGTACTCGGCGGGATGCACGTCGGCAAAAGCCAAGTCCGCGTCCCAGCTATAGCCGGGCTTCTCGGTGTAGGTGTCGTAGCCCGGCTCGAAGTCGTGCACCACGAAATGCAGCTTCTTCTTGCCGGGCGCGGCGATGTGAACTTCGTAGCCTTCCTCTTTCAGCCGTTGGTAGGGGTACATCACCTCCAGCGATTCAGCGGCGTCACCGGTCAAAATCAAGATTCTTGCTTTGGGCATAAGGTACCTCCCGCTCAAATCAGGGCCATGGCCCTGCAACTTTGGATGCTTGAGAACTCGACCGGTTGTAGAGGGACTGGGCTACCGGGGTTATTACGGGTTTTGATGATGGAGAGATACAGCGGAGAATCCGCAAAGGACGGCATCTCCGCACGCGGCCGCAAAGGGCTGCGGGCCGGATGCGGAGCACTAAGGTAGAGGAGCGTGTGTCGGCCAGCTGTTATGTCGGAGCTAAAGCTCCGACCCCTACGCGCGGGCTTCGGCGGTTGAAACTTGCTACGCACGCCCTTCGACTACGCTCCCCTCGTGAGAACCACTCGGGGCAAGCAGGGCAAGCGGCGAGGAAGAGGGACGTGGGCACAGCCTAAAAGGCTGCGCTATAAGGCTAGTCGGCTTTCACTTTCTTCTCGAACAACGCGACGAGAGCCAGCGCGTTAACGCGAGCCCGGTTCACGGTCAAGCCCCAGTGCAGGTGCGGGCCGGTGGCGCGGCCGGTGGCGCCGACTTTGCCAAGCAGCGCTCCGGCGTCCACCATGTCGCCGGCCTGGACGCCGATCTCCGAAAGATGGCCGTAGAGGGTGTACACGCCCAAGCCGTGATCGACGATCACCGTATTCCCGGAGAAATAGAGGGGCTCGGCAAGCGCCACGCGGCCTCGCTGCGCCGCGCGCACCGGCGTGCTGGCGGGCGCAGGAAAATCCACGCCGCTGTGCGGGGAACCGGGCCGGCCGTTCAGAACCCGCCGCTTGCCGAAATTTCCCCCGGTCGTCACGCCATCGAGCGGGACGCGAAAACTCCCCCGCCACAAACGCTCGGGCGTCACTTGCGCGAACAACTCCCGCAGGCGCTCTTGTTCCTCGCGCGCACGGTCCAACTGCTCGGGATTCGGCTCCACAAAATTCGGCGCGACCTGCAATTTCTCCGTGGCGAACGTTCCTTTCCGCACTCGGATGAAGGCGGTGCAGCTCGCCGATCTCCCGCCGGCGGCCTTCTCCGAAACCACGAGCTGGTACTTTCCCGCAGCCTGCTCTAGATCAACGCCCAGCAGGGCTCGCCGGACGTCGATCGCCTTCCCGCCAGAGGCATCTTCCCGCCAAAACGGAATCTCTTTCTCATTCCACACGCCTTTGATTTCCGTCAGCGGCTTCGCGCTCCGCACCTCCACCAGCAGCAAGCTTCCTTGACTGGACACCGGCGAACTGAGCCGGAGTTCCACCCCGTGCCCGCAGACGTGCTTGCTCCAGGCAGGTGCAGGAGGTTGGCGCTGCGCGGGCTCTTTGCTTTGCGCGAAAGCGGAAAAAGGCAGACCGAAGATCGCCGTCAGGGCCAGAACGATCGCGCACGGCGCAGCGCCTAAACGGACGCAGCTTTCATGAGGGAAGGGACGGGGCTGCCTGGACACAACATCAATGTACCCACTGGGAGAGGTCAAAGCAATCGCCCGAGCGGAGCGGCGGCTGCGCGCGTTCGCAGTGCAAAGAAAAACCGCAGACCTTGAGAAAGAGGTCTGCAGGACGCGCTTGCGTCGGCCGAGCGGGTCACCCACGACGCGTCGGTGAAGGCGGGCGCTCCAAAGCCCGGCCGCAGTGGTATCATGCACTCCTCCGGGGCCGGAAGCGGCGGGGGAACGCGCACACCAAGGGAAGATGGCTTGGCCCTGAGCGAGCAAGACAATGAAGCGGATCGACTTCACGAATACGCAGGTAGCGTCAAGCCAAACGGCGCGCGAGATCAACCGAAGCATCGTGTTGAACCTCATCCGGCGGCGGCAGCCGATCTCGCGGGCGGACCTGGCGCGGGCTTCAGGGCTGCAGCGGAGCACGGTTTCGCTCATCACCGAGCAACTCATCCGGTCGAAGTGGGTCGTGAATGGACCGCTGGGGCGACTGCCACGCGGAAGGCGTCCGACGTTTTTGCGGTTGAACGAGCGGCGGGCAATCATCGTTGCGGACCTGCGCCCCGCTCAGACGAGGATATGCGTGGCGGACGTGAACGGGCGGTTCCTGTCGCAGGAGGTGATGCCGACGACGAATCCTCAGGATACGGCGGAGGATCTCGCGGTGAGGATTCGCCACTTGATCGAAGCGCATCCCGATCTGGTTTTCGAAGGAGTGGGAATCAGCTTATCCGGACGGTTTGACCACGCGTCGCAACGCCTGCTTTTTGCGCCGAACTTGAAGTGGCCGGAATTCGATTTCAAGGGCGCGATCGAGCGCACCGCCGGAATCCGAGTGGAATTGGAAAACGCAGCGAATGCGTGCGTGCTGGCGGAGGTGTGGTTCGGGCCCAGCGAGAAGATCCGCGACTTGGTGGTGGTGACGATTTCCGAGGGCGTGGGCACCGGCATTTTTGCGAACGGGCAGTTGGTGCAGGGACTGAAAGGGATGGCGGGCGAATTCGGCCACGTTTCGCTCGATCTGAACGGTCCGCCGTGCGCCTGCGGCGGCCGGGGGTGCTGGGAGATGTACGCGTCGAATCGAGCGGCGTTGCGCTATTACCACGAATCGAACACGGCGCCGGATGGCCTCAGTTTTCAGGATCTGCTTGCGGTGGCCGAGGCGGGCGATGCGCTGGCGGCCCAAGCGCTCGACAAGATGGCGCACGCCATCGGGCGTGGGATGCGAATGATCGTCGCCGGGCTGGCGCCGGAAGAGATCGTGGTCGTCGGGGAATGCACGCGTCAGTGGGAGCGGTTCAGTCCGGTCATCGAGGCGGAAATTGCAGCGGGGATGTTGGTGGGGAAGCCGCCGCTTGTGAGGCCGGCTGAGGGAAACATGGCGCGCATGCGCGGAACCGTGGCCCTGGTGCTGCAAAAGCACTTTACCCCTTCGGCCTAGCAGGCAAGGCGATCCAATCGAAGGTTCGTCCTCCCATCCAAGAAGGGCCGGCTACTGTCTGGATTCCGGCGCGCGGCGAGAGAGGATCTCGTCCGAGAGGTGTTCGACGGTCACAAGCGGGCAGGCGATGTGCACCGTCTCGCCGGGGCCCTCCACGTCAAGCAACAACTTGCCGTCCTGCGTGCGAACGCGGGTGAATTGTTCCGCGTCGCGCACTTCCACTAGCTCCGCGTCGGGGAGTTTGCGCAACTCCTTGGCGATGCGCCGGACGGTGGGCAGCCACGGGCCCGCTTGCCGGGCGGCGTCTTCCATGGCGTGCTGGGGCGCCAACCGCATGGCAACGGGAACGAGCGCCGCGGGCACGACGAGGTGGAGGTGCTCGCCGGTCGCGCGGTGCTCGTCCACCGAGACGCGGATCACTCCTTCATGGAAGCTGTAGGCGCCAGCGAGGACAAACGTGCCGCCGAGGCCGAGAGCGACTTTCGCCAGCAACATAGCTTCCTCCCGCTGAGCGCACTAATCCGAAATGTTCTTCGAATCGAGCCAGATGCGAACTGTATTTTCGCTGTTCTTGACGGAGACGAGCTCGGTATCGCCCTGTGAGGAGAGTGCGCGAAGCGCGGCAAGAACGTCCAATTCATCTTTGCCGGCGGAGAGCAGAGCCTCGACCACCTTCATCGGGACGCGGATCTCGACCTGGTCTTTCTTGGCGCTGGATTTGTCGCGGACATGGATCAGGATGTGGCCTTCTTGCTTCGCTACGCGGACGTCACTGTCATTGCTCTGGACGGTCACGAACTCGCCGTCCTTGGAGGAGCGGATGGCATCGAAGAGCGCCCGCAAATCCACACCATTGGTTTGCGATGCGTCGATCTTGACCTTGCCGTTTTGCAGGCGGTCTTTGTTGATGGTGGGCAGAACCTTTTCGGCCAGTTCCAGCGGAACATTGACACGCACGATCTCGCCTTTGGGCTGGGAGCCTTCGACGCGGACGTGGAGCCAGCGGTCGGGCTTGGGCGCCTGCACCGCCTGGGTCCAACCGGCCAGGGGAAGGAGCAGAGACGCGGCCGCCGCGATCATCGATAGACGGAGCACGGGCTTTCGGGTAGATGGATGCATGGGTAGAGGCCTCCTCGTGGCACTCGATTGAATGTACGCAGCCCCAGAGGAAAAGGTTCCCGGGAAGATGCGGGCTTGAGCGGATTCCGGGGATGGGCCCCGCGGGAAATGGGGCTAAAAGCCCGGGGTCCACTTAAAGAATAGCGCGGCCAGCGGGGGGAGAGTGAGCTTCAGCGAGAAGGGACGGCCGAGGTGAGGCTCCGCGGAGGCGAGAACGCCGCCGATGTTGCCGACGTTGCTGCCGCCGTAAAGCGCGGCATCGGTATTGAGCAGTTCACGATAGAAGCCCGCCTGGGGCACTCCAATCCGGTAATTCTCCCGGACGATCGGAGTGAAATTGGCCACCACGATGAACATTTCATCGGGATTCTTGCCGCGGCGGATGAAGGAAAGCACGCTCGAGTCGGCGTCGTTGCAGTCAATCCATTCGAATCCGTGCCAGTCAAAATCGACTTCATGGAGCGCGGGCTCGGCGGCGTATAAGCGATTCAAGTCCACCACGAGTTTCTGGAGGCCTTGATGCGGCTCGTATTGGAGGAGATGCCATTCGAGAGGCGCGTCGTGATACCACTCGCTGCGCTGACCAAACTCGCCGCCCATGAACAGGAGCTTTTTCCCGGGATGGGCGTAGTGATAGGCGTAAAGCAGGCGGAGGTTGGCGAATTGCTGCCAGGAATCGCCGGGCATTTTGTGGAGCAAGGAACGCTTTCCGTGGACGACTTCATCGTGGGAGAAGGGAAGGATGAAGTTCTCCGTGAAGGCGTAGAGCAGGGAGAAGGTCAGATGGTTCTGCTCGAACTTGCGGTAGATGGGATCCTTTTCGAAGTAGGTCAGCGTATCGTTCATCCAGCCCATGTTCCATTTAAAGCTGAAGCCCAGGCCGCCGAGATAGGTCGGGCGGGAGACGCTCGGCCAGGCGGTGGATTCCTCGGCGATGGTCATCACGCCGGGTTGGCGCGCGTAGACAACCTCGTTCATCTCCTTGATGAAAGAAATGGCTTCGAGGTTTTCGCGGCCGCCGTACTGATTGGGGATCCATTCGCCTTCGTTGCGCGAGTAATCGAGATAAAGCATGGAGGCGACCGCGTCGACGCGCAGGCCGTCCAGGTGAAATTGTTCCAGCCAGAAGACGGCGTTGGAGATGAGGTAGTTTCGCACCTCGTTGCGTCCATAGTTGTAAACGAGGGTTCCCCAATCGGGATGAGAACCCTTGCGAGGATCGGCGTGCTCGTAAAGATGCGTGCCGTCGAACCAGGCGAGACCGTGAGCGTCGCGGGGGAAGTGGGCGGGAGTCCAATCGAGGATCACGCCGATGCCGGCGCGATGACAGCGGTCCACGAATTCCCTGAAATCGCGCGGGCTGCCGTAGCGGCTCGTGACCGCGTAGTAGCCGAGCGTCTGGTAGCCCCACGAGCCGTCGAAGGGATGCTCCATCACCGGCATGAGCTCGATGTGGCTGAAGCCCATCTGCTGGACGTAGGGAATCAAGAGGTCGGCCAGTTCGTGATAGCAGAGCCAGTGGTTTCCTTCTGCGGTGCGGCGCCAGGAGCCGAGATGGACTTCGTAAATGGCGACCGGCGATTCAAACCAGTTTCGGTGCGGCCGCGCGGCCATCCATTCCGCATCGCCCCAGGAATAATCCTCCAGATTGGCGACCACCGAGCCGCTCTTGGGACGAAGCTCGCCCGCGAAGCCGTAGGGGTCGGCCTTGAGAGGAAGAAGCGCGCCGCTCCTCGAGAGGATTTCGTACTTGTAGATCGCGCCTTCAGAAAGGCCGGGAATGAACAGCTCCCAGATGCCGGAAGAGCCGCGGGAGCGCAGGGGATGAACGCGGCCGTCCCAGCGATTGAAGTCACCCACTACGCTGACGCGCTTGGCGTTGGGCGCCCAGACGGCGAAATGAACGCCGGCCACTCCGTCAACGATGCGAAGATGCGCGCCCAGTTTCTGAAAGCTCTCGAAATGCTTGCCCTCGGAGAGCAGGTGGAGATCGAAATCCGAGAGCAGGTAGGGGAAGGAATAGGTGTCGAAGATCTCCACCGCCGCGCCTTCGGTCGTGCGATAGGAGATGCGATAGGAATTCGGGCCGAGTGATTCTGCGGAGCCGGGCACGACGGACTCGTAGAATCCGTCCGGATGGATTCGTTCGGCGGGATAGGCTTGGCCTTCAGCGGTGACGACCACGGCTTCGGTGGCCCAAGGCAGAAAAAAGCGCACGACCCAATGCGGCTGTTCGCCGAGCGACACTCGGTGAGGGCCAAGGTAGGCAAATGGATCGCTATGGCGACCGCGAACGATGGCCGCGACCTGGGGATCGTATTTGCCGGTCGAATCGGCGTCAGCCGGCTGAGCCTTCTGCGAATGCGCGCGGGTTTCGCCGCCGGCCTTGGATCGTTTCTGGGATGTCACGCCTGGGATTCTAGCGAATCAGACTTGGAACGCCAAATGAACTGTGCACAGATGTGCCTTCGTGCGCGGAATCGCAAAGACCATGCACCCTGCGGCAAGTGCAGAAATCTCGGACTCACGGCTGGAGATAAAGGGACGGCTTCCGAATTGTCGATGAGATGCAGCTCATTCAATTCGAACGTGAGTGAAGTAAGGCTTGCCATTGCGCAACACATAGCCAAAGCGCAATCTGCCTTCATCCACTACCAACAGGAAGGCTCCCCGCTGCCCGCGGTGAATGACAACGCAACGATCCAGCATGCCCCACCAAAACTCGGTTTTCTCGGATGCATCCTGAGCCCGATCTGCAGCCTCAGCTTGCGCCTCCCGTATGTGGTCCTTCAAGGTCTTCACCACTTTCGCGTCCGCCAGATTCGTTGCGTCCTTGCCCTTTTCGATGGTTGAGAGCAAGTCGTCTGCCCACTGAAACTCGGGTTGTAGGAAGCGGTGACCGAGATCCCGGACCCCAGTTGGCGTGATGCCGACCGTCCAAACTCCGCGGGGTGCCTCGCACATTCCACAGGAGGAAAAGGCGTGCAGTTCCTCTTTGGTGGAGATGCGAATTGTGCGGCCGTCGAAGCGAAACCTACGAGAATCGTTGCTGCCCGCAGCGTATTCGTATAGTTTCACCAACAATGGCTTGGCTTCCGCGCCGTCCCATTCCCAGATGCTAAGTTGCCCAAGGATGGTCCCTCCATCTGCACCCTGGTAGGCGTCCACGAGAAAACGTGGATGGCCATTTGTCGAAAAGGGGAGCGCAAGCAGCTCGTTCACGTCAAGCGGGCCACTGTAGTAAGCACGGCGAACGAGATACATCCAGCGGCCAATCTCATCCCTCTGAGGATAGTGCTTCTCCGCTAACCCCTTGATGTTCCAGAGGGTTTGAAAGTGGCCGTCGGCGTTGCGTGCCACGACCATGAAGGTTCCTGTGCGAAACTCGACGCCATAGCTCGCTTCCAGAACGTAAACGGAAGGCGCAATGCGAACGGC
Organism: Candidatus Acidiferrales bacterium; assembly: GCA_049514555.1. Classification (GTDB taxonomy): domain Bacteria; phylum Acidobacteriota; class Terriglobia; order Acidiferrales; family UBA7541; genus JBEKUY01. The sequence continues at coordinate 544,847 of JBEKUY010000001.1, read as the reverse complement.
GCAGCCCGTGAAGTAGTAATCGTGGTATTCGAGGAAATTGCCGTACGGGGACTTCACCCCCTGGGGTTCAGGCGCAAAGCCCTCGAATATGTGCTGTAAGTTCTGCGTCGAGGGCGAGGGGTGGGCATCGAAATACGCGGCAGCCCACTGCCCCGCCAAACCCCAGCCCTTCTTAAGAAGTTGCGGGACCTTGGGGTCATCCAGCTCCAAGGGTTTTCCTTTTGCATCCTTGACGTTTAACTGGTCCAAGACGCGCTGGTGTTCGGCTCTGAGTTGTTCCGGGGTGGCCGTGGTCGTGTGTTGTTGCGGAGTGGCAGCGCCTGTGGCCAGAACTAGGAACACGAACGGGAGAAATGCCGCCAGACACGACGCTATTGAGATCCGGCACAGGCGAGTCATTTGTCGTTTATCCTAGTCTCTTCTTCCGAGGTTCGCCAAACCCGTCGCGAACCTAAGCAACTCGTAAGCACTTTCCATTCCAGCTTAAGACTCGCACTACCAACAGTAAATCCCTTCGTTTTCCTTCACAACGTACGCAGTGCTGGCTCGCATTGACACGCCCAAGAGTCAAAGCTGACACAGATCTGAATGCCAAATTGGACGCGGCGCCCGGGGACGGACGAGCAACAGGCCAGAGTGCACGTTGGTCAAAGGGAGACAATCGAGGTAGGATGCGAACGGGGGAAGTTCCACTTGCAGTGCCACGGAATACCTTTCCGCCTGGAGGACCTATGAGCCTGATCGAAAATGCGAGCCGGCGCGGATTTCTCAAGGGAATGCTGTCGGCCGGAGCGTTCGTGTTGAGCGTGCGGGTGTATCCGGAAGCGCTTTGGGGCGCCACGCCCGGTTCTTCCGATCCGCTCGGGCAGGCCGCGTTCCAATCGGGTGTCTACCTGGCGATTGATACGGATGGAACTGTCTACATCCTCGCGCATCGTTCGGAGATGGGCACGGGCAGCCGCACTTCACTACCTCGGATTGTGGCCGACGAGCTGGATGCTGACTGGGCCCGCGTCAGGATCGACCAAGCGTTGGGCGATGCGAAGTACGGTTCGCAGGATACGGACGGCTCGAAGTCGGTGCGAGGTTTCTTTGACGTAATGCGCCTGGCCGGAGCAACTGCGCGGACCATGCTGGTGCGCGCTGCGGCGGAGAAGTGGGGCGTGCCCGCAGCGGAATGCTCGACCGATCTGCACGCTGTGGTGCATGCGGCTTCGAAACGGAAGCTGGGCTACGGCGAGCTCGCATCGGCCGCCGCGAAGCTGCCGGTGCCGAAGAAGGAGGACGTGCAGCTCAAACCGAGGAGCGCGTGGCGCTATATCGGAAAAGGGGCGAAGAGCTACGACATCGAGAACATCTGCGGGGGCAAGGCAGTTTTCGGATTGGACGCGCGGATTGACGGCATGCTCTACGCTTCCATCGAGTGGCCTCCCGTTCTCGGCGGGAAGGTCAAGACGTACGATGACAAAGAGGCGCTGCAGGTCGGCGGCGTACGGCAGGTGGTGCCCATCGATCCATTCACCCCTCCGGCGGCGTTTCAAGCGCTCGGCGGCGTAGCGGTTTTGGCGGAGAACACCTGGTCGGCAATGCAAGGCCGCAAGAAACTGAACGTCACTTGGGAAAACGGCGCGAACGCCGGCTACAACTCGGATGCGTACAAGAAGGAGCTGCAGGAGACCGCGCGAAATGCGTGCAAGGTCGTGAGAAACATTGGCGACGTGGACGCGGAATTCGCAAAGGGCGGCAAAGTGGTCGAGGCGGAATACTACGTTCCACATCTCGCGCATGCGTCGATGGAGCCTCCGGCGGCGCTCGCCGATTATCGGGACGGGAAAGTGACCGCCTGGGTTTGCACGCAGAACCCGCAGGCGGTGCAGAGTTCGGTGGCACAGGCGCTTGGGATCAAGAAAGAAGACGTGGTTTGCCACGTGACCCTACTCGGCGGCGCTTTCGGGCGGAAATCAAAACCCGATTACGCCGTGGAGGCAGCGATCCTCTCGAAAAAGGCAGGGAGGCCCGTCAAGGTCATTTGGACGCGCGAAGACGATATTCGCTTCGACTACTTCCACACGGTCGCCGCGATGTACATGAAGGCAGCGCTGGGCCCGGACGGGAAACCCACGGCCTGGCTGCAGCGATCCGTGTTTCCCCCGATCGGATCCACGTTCGATGTGAATGCAACGTATGGCGGCAGCGGCGAGATGGGATTGGGGTGGAGCGACGTCCCCTTTGTGATTCCCAACCATCGCGCGGAGAATGGGCCAGCAAAGGCGCACGTGCGCATTGGCTGGCTCCGGTCGGTCGCCAACATCTATCACGCGTTTGCCGTGCATTCGTTCGCGGACGAACTGGCGCATGCCGCCGGCCGCGACAGTCTGGCGTACATTCTGGGACTGATCGGTCCAGACCGCATCATCGACCGCAAGACGCTTCCTGCCGACTACCCGAATCACGGTGAGCCGTACGAAAAGTATCCGATCGAGACGGCCCGCTTACGCCGCGTGCTCGAATTGGCGGCTGAGAAGTCAGGGTGGGGCCAGCAGAAACTCGGCAAAGGCTCGGGGATGGGTTTGGCAGTACACCGAAGCTTTCTCACCTACGTGGCGACGGTGGTGCGCGTGGACGTGGGCGATCAAGGAGAGGTCAAGATCCGGCGCGTGGATACCGCGATCGATGCGGGGACCGTGGTCGCGCCCGAGATGGTTCGCGCGCAATTTGAGGGCGCCGCGGTTTTTGGAGCGAGCTTGGCCTTGATGGGCGAGATCACGACGACAAACGGGGCGATCAACCAATCCAACTTCAGCGACTATCCGGTTGCGCGGATCAACGAGGCTCCGGCGGAAACAAACGTCTATATCGTGCCGAGCGACGCGCCTCCAGCAGGAGTGGGTGAGCCGGGCGTGCCGCCCTTCGCGCCGGCCCTATGCAATGCTATTTTCGCTGCGACGGGGAAGCGGATACGCGAGTTGCCGCTCTCGCGGGCACAGTTAACCTGAGCGCCGGGAGGATTCCGCCTCCCTCTTTCTTGAACTTTCGCAGCCCTGCCTCACCTGGGCATTCCTCCGCCAACCCACGAGGGCGGCTAAGAGAATCATGCGCTGACAATAGCGTGTCATGACGAAAAGGAGGGTACGCCGCGGATTCGCTTGATCCAGCGGCTGCCGCGCGTTGAGAAAGATTTGCTGGCTGATATGATGCTGTCCCCGGGGGTGCCCGATGAGAATCATTGTCTTTCTGGGTTTCCTGCTGGGCCTAGTGGCAACGTCCACGCTCCGAGCGCAACAGTACACGCGCGGCGTCGGTGTTTATCCGGGCGACCCGAAGGAAGATTTTTCACCGGTGATGGTGCCGGACACCCAGACGTATCGTAATCTTGCCCTGCACCGTCCGGCGTACCATTCCAGCAGCTACGACTATAACCTCACCGCCCAGTTGGTGACCGACGGAATCAAAGACACGAAGCTGCCGCGATGGGTCTCGACCGCCTCCAGCGCAAGCGGCACACTCCCGAAATGCGAGCGCGAACATCCTGTGGATGACAATCCTTTCTCGGCCGTGGCGTTGCCGGGAACAGGCGGCTGGGTACAGGTCGAACCGCAGGGAAGGGATACTCCGCTCGAGGTCGACCGCGTCGACGTGTCCGCGCGAGCAATGACAACCGAACTCCTGCCTCAGCAGTGGACTTGCGTGGTCTTGGGTTCCGATGATGGAGAGAAGTGGATCGAACTGGGCCGGGCGAGCGGCACCGATATCCTGGCGAGCCCGGTTTGGTGGCGGCAAAAAGAGATTACGCCCTCGTTTACTCTTCCCTCGGCGTCCCACCGCCGCTTCTACCGGGTGCAGCTCGATGCTCCCCACGTAATTACTTGGAATGTCGGTGAAGTGACGCTCTTCAGGAAGAACGAGCAACTCGAGCTTGGCGGACCGTACGATTTCACCAGCGCGTGGAAGAGCGGGGGCAGCGGCACGGAATGGGTGTACGTCGATCTGGGCGCGGTGTGCACATTCGACCGCGTGGTGCTCTATTGGATTCGGCGCGCGGCCGAAGGGGCCGTTCAGGTATCCGATGACGCGCAGAGCTGGCGGACGCTGCAGGCGCTCCCGGCGTCGAACGAACCGGCCGAGGAGTTGAAGCTAGCGCATCCGGCGCGCGGGAGGTATGTGCGCGTACTGATGACGAAGCCCGCATCGCCAGAGGGATACGTGCTGAGCGAAATGGAAGTGTATGGGCGTGGCGGTCCGGTGCCGCGTCCGAAGATGGCTCCGGCAGCGCGGGCCGACGGACGGCTGGAACTTGCGGGAGGAGCATGGCGCGTCCAACGAGATTCGCTCGTCGCCGCGGACGGCCCGGCGATCTCGCGAGCCGGCTTCCGCGACAAGGATTGGCTTGTGGCGACCGTGCCCGGGACGGTCCTATCAAGCTATTGGAATGCGGGAGCCGTCCAGGACCCGAATTATGGCGACAACCAACTGATGATTTCGGATTCCTTCTTCTACGCCGATTTCTGGTACCGCAACGAGTTCGTTGCGCCTCCTGCTGGACCAGGGCGGCACGTGTGGCTGAATTTCGACGGGATCAACTGGAAAGCAGACGTGTTCCTGAACGGGGAAATGCTGGGAAAGATCGAAGGCGGATTCATGCGTGGGCGGTTCGACGTGACCCGTCTCTTGCGGCCGGGAGCCCGGAACGCGCTCGCCGTGTTGATCAGGAAGAACGCCACGCCCGGAAGCGTGAAGGAAAAGACGTTCGACACCCCGGACAAGAACGGCGGTGCGCTGGGCAAAGACAATCCGACATTTCATGCCACGGTCGGCTGGGATTGGATTCCCACCATTCGCGGACGGGATTGCGGCATCTGGGGCGACGTCTACCTGACCACCAGCGGCCCCGTGACCATCGAGAATCCGTTCGTCTCCACGGCACTGCCGCTGCCGGATGTTTCCCGCGCCGATGTGAGCGTGGAGCTGACGCTGCGCAATAACGATTCGAAGGCGGTGAAGGGAACGCTGCGCGGGCGTTTCGGCGACGTTTCGTTCGAGAAGCAGGTGACGGTGGATGCGGCCGCGGCCATCACGGTGAAGTTCGACCCCTCCACCACGCCGGCCCTGAGGCTGCAAGACCCTAAGTTGTGGTGGCCGGCGGGATACGGCGATCCCAACCTGTACGATGTGAAATTCTCGTTTGAAACGGCGGGCCGAAGAACCTCCGACAAGAAATCGTTCCGGGCCGGAGTGCGCCAGTTCACCTACGGCGAAGAGGGCGGCGCGCTGAAGATATGGATCAACGGCCGGCGATTCATCGCCCGGGGCGGCAACTGGGGTCTTCCGGAATCCATGCTGCGATATCGCGCCCGCGAATACGACGTCGCCGCGCGCTACCACGCGGAAATGAACTTCACCATGATTCGCAATTGGGTGGGGCAAACGGGAGACGACGCCTTCTACGAGGCTTGCGACAGGCACGGCATCGTCGTGTGGCAGGATTTCTGGCTGGCGAATCCTCTCGACGGTCCGGACCCGGCCGATAACGATCTCTTCCTGCGGAACGCGAACGACTTCGTGCTGCGCGTGCGGAACCATCCTTCCTTGGGGCTTTATTGTGGCCGCAATGAAGGAAATCCCCCGAAGCCGCTGGACGACGGGCTGCGAAGTCTGGTGGCCACGCTGCATCCCGGGCTGCACTACATCTCCAACTCGGCCTTTGGCGTGGTCAGCGGGGGCGGGCCCTATCGTGCGATGCCGCAGAAGTTCTACTTCGCGGCGCGGGCCACGACGAAACTGCACAGCGAACTGGGCATGCCCAACGTCGTAACGTTGGACAGCTTGAAGCAGATGATGCCGGAGAAGGACGTCTGGCCGCAGGATTCCGTGTGGGGCCTGCACGATTTCACGGCGAATGGCGCGCAGGGCGGCGCCGCGTTCCGCCAGATGATCGAGAAGAGCTACGGCGGCGCTGACAATGCGGCGGATTGGGTAACGCTCGCGCAGTTCGTCAACTACGACGGCTACCGCGCCATGTTCGAGGCCCAAAGCAAGAATCGAATGGGCGTGCTGCTCTGGATGAGCCATCCGGCGTGGCCGTCGTTCGTCTGGCAGACCTACGATTACTACTTCGAGCCGACTGCGGCGTACTTCGGCTCAAAGAAGGCGTGTGAGCCGCTGCACATTCAGTGGAATCCGGTGACGGACGCGGTCGAAGTGGTGAATTACAGCGGCGGCAATGCGCCGGGTCTGACCGCGAAGGCCGAGGTCCTGAACCTGGACGGCTCGATGCAATGGGAGAAGACCGCCACGGTGGATAGTGCGGAGGACAGCGTGGCGGCGCCCATCACCCTGGAATATCCCGGCGGGCTGACTCCGGTGCATTTCATCCGGCTGAAACTTGCGCGGGGCAATGAAACGGTGTCGGAAAATTTCTACTGGCGCGGTTTGGAGGAAGGGAATTACCAGGCACTTCGCCAGATTCCCAAGGTCAAGTTGTAAGCGGCGACTCGGGTCGAGAAGCACGGGAGCCGATGGGCGCTGACGACCGAATTGAAGAACATTTCAAGCCAGCCGGCCTTGATGGTGCGGCTGAAGACGGTGCGGGAGAAGAGCGGCGATCGCATCCTGCCCGCGATTTACAGCGACAATTACGTGGCCCTGATGCCTGGCGAACGACGAGTGATTCGGACGGAAGTGGAGAATGCCGATACGCGAGGCGAACTGCCGCGCATGGTGATCGAAGGCTTCAACGTCGGAGAGGTGGCCGAGAAGTGAGCGATTCCCGTCAGCCGCTACGGCAGAGACGCGCGCCCTGCGGCCACTGTTCGATGGCAGTGAAGTTCCGCTGATACTCGAGTAGGATTCAACAGTGGATTCACCGGACTTCTCCCGGCGCTCTTTCCTCGCGATGTCGGCGGCGCTCCCCCGGGCTCTCGGCGGAGGCGCGGCGAAATCCAGAATTCCCGTTGGACTGGAGCTGTATTCCGTCCGCGAAGGGTTGGCGCACGATCCCGAAGGAACTCTGCGAGCTGTCGCCCAGATGGGATATCAAGGCGTCGAATTCTATGCGCCCTATTTTGATTGGACGGAGAGTCAGGCCAAGCAGACTCGAAGACTTCTGGACGATCTCGGCATTCGATGCTTCTCGACTCACAACCACAGTGAGCATTTGACCGCGCAGAACATCAGCCGGGTCCGCGACCTGAACTTGAGCTTGGGAAGTCAGTTCGTGGTTTTGGCGAATGCGGAACCAAGACCCGGTCCGCACGGTTGGAGGGCTATTGTCGAGACGCTGGACTTTGCCGCGGATCAGCTCGAACCTTCCGGTTTGAGAGTGGGTTATCACAACCATCAGGCGGAGTTCACTCTCGTCGAAGGTCGGCGCCCCATAGAGTTTCTGGCAAAGAACACGAAATCATCGGTGATGCTGCAACTTGACGTGGGCACCTGTCTCGAGGCAGGGGCAGATCCGGCCGCCTGGATTCGAGCCAACCGGGGGCGCATTCGATCGATTCACTGCAAGGATTGGTCGCCGGAACCGACAAAGGGCTACGAAGTCCTGTTTGGTGAAGGCGTGGCTGATTGGCAAGCCATCTTCGAAGCGGCCGAAAGCCTCGGTGGGGTGGAGCATTACCTCATCGAGCAGGAAGGCAGCCAGTTTTCGGAACTTGACACCGCGCGAAAATGCCTCGAGGCATTCAGGATAAAACATCCAGCCTGATCGCGTGACGGGAAGCCCTTTCTAGCGTCATACCAGTCCGGTGCCATGCGACGCCAGGCATCTCCAGACAGCACAGACCCGGCCTTGGGCGCTATGTGGCCGTGCAGAAAAATTCCCCGCCGAGTTAAACCCCGTGTTTCGAGATGGAAGAGCCTCCTGTTACAGAATATTCATCTTCGATTCAAAGGCTGTTGACCCCTCCCCTTTACCTTGCACGTGATTCTTAAAACTGGTGGGGTGTGAAGTTCGGGTCCGGATTCTGTAAGGAAAATCTCGATTGGAGGATTGCATGCACAGTAGGATGTGGATGACGTGCATTCTGTCCGCCTTTTTGGCGGCGATGCCAGCACTTGCGAAGAGCGGCTCAGGAAAGGACGCAACGACCAAGGGAGAAGCAACTCAGCCGGCAGCGTCTTCGGCTAACACGAGCCCGGCCGCAAAGGAAACAAGCAAAGAGAGTAGGGCGGAAGCCCCTGCTTCGCCCAGCTATGGAGCCGAGATCGAACAGCTCCGAGAAATGGTGTTGGAGCAGGCCAAGCAGCTTGAAGCAGAACAGCAGTTGATGCGCGAACAACAGGAGAAGCTGAACGCGCTGACCGAGGAGTTGCGTGCGGCGCGCACCGCAGCTACCGCTCCAGCGGGTGCAGCAAATTCCGGTGTTGCAGCGGTCGCGAGCTCGGGGAACTCCGTCAGCGTGGCGCTCGCTTCGAGCCCGACTGCGGCAGCCGCACCGGCAAGTTCGCCGGAAGACAAGAAGCAGGAAGAAGGACCAGCCGCGATCCACGTCAAGGGCGTTACGATCACGCCGGGCGGCTTCTTCGTGGCAGAAAGCGTTTGGCGGCAGAAGGCGCTCAGCGCCGACGTCAACACGCCGTTCACCTCGGTCCCCTTCTCCGGAGCTACCCAGGCCAGGATTGGCGAATTCAACGCCTCGGGCCGCCAGTCGCGCATCAGCCTACTTGTGGAGGGCAAACTCACCTCCATGAAACTCACGGGCTACGAGGAAGCCGACTTCCTCTCCGCCGGCGTCACCTCCAACGACAACCAAAGCAACAGCTTCACCCTACGCCAGCGGCAAATGTGGGGTCAGGCGGCGACGGAAAGCGGCTGGACGTTCACGGGCGGGCAGATGTGGAGCCTCGTCACGGAAAGAAAAAAGGGTATGGACAACCGCACCGAGGCGGCGCCGCTCACGATTGACGCGCAGTACGCCGTTGGCTTCAGCTGGGCGCGTCAGTACGCCTTCCGCGTGAGCAAGAACTTCAACAACAAGGTTTGGTTGGGATTTGCCGTCGAGCAGGCCCAGACCATTCTCGGCGGCCACGGCGCCCAAGCCAACTTCGTGTTCGGTGCTGCTGGCGCCAATGGCGGCCTTCTCCCTGCCACGAACAACTTTAGCTTCAATCGGACGCCGGACGTCGTCGTCAAGGCCGCATTTGAACCCGGCTTCGGACACTACGAAATCTTCGGGGTTCTCAGGACTTTCCGTTCGCGTATCTTCCCCTGCGCGCTCGCAAGTTCAACAGCGCCGTGCGTCGTCGATGGCACGACGGTTCCGAGCGCTGCAGGTGCGGCGAATGACAACCGCACGGGCGGTGGCATCGGCGTGAACGCTCGGTTCCCACTCGTTAAGAACAAGCTGGACCTCGGCGTGCACTTCCTGGGCGGCGAGGGCGTCGGCCGGTACGGCACATCGACATTGCCGGATGTTGTCGCTCGTCCCGACGGCACGTTGGCGCTCGTCCGCAGCGCGCAAGGGCTTGTCACTCTAGAGTGGCATCCAACCCCCGCGTGGGATGTGTACTTCAACGGCGGGGCTGAGTACGCCAATCGCACTGCCTATCTCCTCGTGTCCGGCACGACGACCACCCCTGTGGGCTACGGCTCGCCACTATTCAATAACTCCGGCTGCGGCACCGAAAAAGTTCCAGGCGGCACGACCGGCTATCTCCCCGGCTCGCTCTCAAACTGCAACGGCGACATACGGGGCATCGCAGAAGCCACGTTCGGATTCTGGCATCGCATCTACAAAGGTCCAAAGGGCGCGCTGCAGTGGGGACCGCAGTATGCCTACGTGATCAAGGACACTTGGTCCGGCGTCGGCGGCCACCCCAAGGCCTTCGACAACATGATCTTCACTTCGTTCCGCTACTACCTGCCGTAGCGAACGGCACAACAACCTCCGCCGGAAATCACGACCGGCAAGAAAGGGGCGGCTCCGAGGAGCCGCCCTTTTCTTTTGCCGCTGTTTGTGGCTTGTCGCCCCCCGGACGGCGGCAACGCGTCGGTCGGAACTGCGAACCTAATCGTATATATACGATTTGACTTCGCGCTTTCAGATGTATTAGACCATTATTCGTAGCCGCTCTTTTTGGGAGGCGCCGGGCCGCGGCTGCCAGACTCGTACCTCAGGGGGGAAGGTGAAGCCTGTCCATTTCTTTTGCGCGTGCGCGTTTCTTGGCATCTGGACAATGAACGGTCGAGCGGACGGTCCCAGCGGCGAGCAACAGTCGCAGGCCTCGTCACAAAGTGCCGGGAGGCGGGGAGGTTTTCTTCGTTCCTGGTTCAAACGCGTGGCCCACACGCAGGCGGAACAACCGCACTGGGTGACCCCTGTCGTCACCGTGACCCCGCGTCTCGAACAGGAGTTTCGCTACGATTTTTCCCGCCAGACACAGGCGAATGGAACGACCCTGGAGAATTATGGCGGAAGCAAAGGGCTGGAGCTGATTCCGATCGAGCGTGCGGAGCTGATCCTTGGCGTGCCGCCCTACCTGGTGCACAACGACCCGAACGTGCACGATGGTTTTGGCGACGTGTCCTTTTTGCTGAAGTACCGCTTGCTTTCGGCAAATGAGGAGAACGGCAACTACATCCTGACGGTCTTTCTCGGTGCAACCGCGCCGACGGGCTCGTACACGAATGGCGCGAAGGACGCCACCATCACGCCGACGATCGCCGCCGGTAAAGGCTGGGGAAACTTCGACGTTCAATCCACCGTCGGGGTCATCCTGCCCACCGCAGACACCGCGACGTTGGGAAGGCAGGTGCAGTGGAACACGGCCTTCCAGTACCGTGTTTTCAAAAAGCTCTGGCCGGAATTGGAAGTCAACTCCACGTTTTTTCAGGACGGCGCGAACGGCGGGAAGAAACAGGTGTTTCTTACCCCGGGGATCGTAGTTGGTAAATTCCCGATCTGGCACAGGCTCGGCATCACGCTCGGAGGTGGCGTTCAAATCGCCGCGACCCAGTTTCACACCTACAATAACAAGTGTGTGTTCTCGATCCGATTTCCGTTCTAGCTTCATAAGTGCAGGCAGCACAACGGCGCCAAGCTCCTTCGTGTGCATTGAATTGTGTTATTCCTCGAGCCAGGCAAAGTGACCTCTGCGGGCAAATTCGATGGTTGCGAGCTACTGGAATCGGACGTTCCGCTTGGTGCACGGCTGCCCGGCTCGATGACGCGCCGGGTTCGGAGGGCGCGCTGATATGCTGAATCGACTCCGGCAGGCGGAAGCTGCACTGGCAATGCTGCTCCTGGCGGCATCTCCGCTCGGATCGCAGCCGCGGATCAACGCCCGCGAGACCGAGCGCCGGGTCTTCGAGGAAGTGAATCGCGTGCGGCGCGCGCAGGGGCTGGAGCGTCTCGAGTGGAACGAGAGTCTCGCGCAGGAAGCGCGGCGGCAAGCCCTCAACATGGCCACCCACAATTTCTTTGCGCACCGCGACCCGGTGCGCGGCGATCTCGCCGAGCGCCTCAACGCAAGCCAGATCCGCTGGCGGAATTGCGCCGAGAACCTGTTCCAGGAGCGCGGCTACGACGATCCCGCCCCCGTGGCCGTCCAGCACTGGTTGCAGAGCTCCGGCCACCGCAGAAACATGCTCGACAAGGCGATGACCCAGACCGGCGTCGGCGTCGCCATCGAGGGACGCGACTCCGTCTTCATCGTGCAGGACTTCATCCGCCCGCCCGACGCGCCCCCCAAAAGGTCCCGCTGAGTTCGCGCCCTGGCGCTGCGAATGGGTGTGGCTCGCCAAGATCTCATCCGCGCCGAAAATGGCGCGATTCTCTTTCATGACAACCCGAAGAGGTGGCCCAAATGCGACCGAGAATGCTCTACGAAGCGCGAGATTCTCCAGCACAAGCTTCCCACGGCCACGACAAAGGCGAATGAGTCCTCCGAACCAGAGCTAAAACAGGTTGTACATGAGTCAGGTTCATAGCAGACTCCCCTCGGAACCAGGCCTGTAAATCGCTAGTTCTTCGGCCAGCAAGCATTTTGGCGAATGACAGTGATCGAGTCTGCATCGGAATCGGTCTTACCAGAGGCTGGGCGCGGAGGAGCGCTGTAAGAGCAGGCCGCAAAACGGGGCCATTTCGGCAATGCTGGTACCGATGGCAAACCGAGCGGGGCGCTCCGAATGAAATCGTCTCAACAGCGTCGGAGCTGGCGATATGGGCGTATAATCTCTCCCGTTTTCGAAGTCAAGAAGGAAATTCCGGTTTGGAGGTCTCGGAAAACGGCAACGGAACCTCGGGTGAAGTGATCCTTTTTGAACAGACCCCCAAGTCGCACCTGACTAGCATGATGAAGAAGGACTGAGCGTCAACGGACCACTCGCGCTCAAAAGGAGCACAGATAAATGAAACGAGCTGCCGTTATCAGCATAGCAATTCTGTTCTTGCTTCTCGGAACCACTGCCCTTGCCTACGCACAGCACGAGCAACAGGGTAAGGAGCAGGGCAAACCGCAACAGGCGCAGCAACATCAACAGGGGCAAGCGGCACCGCAGCAGCATCAGCAAGCGGCACCGCAGCAGCATCAGCAAGCGGCACCGCAGCAGCATCAGCAAGCGGCACCGCAGCAGCATCAGCAAGCGGCACCGCAACAGCGTCAGCAACCCACCCAGCATCAGCAGCAGGCTGCCAAACCTGCGCAACGTCAGGCAAAACCGCAACAGACCTACGGCGGCGCCTATCACGGCGGTGTCAAGCCCACCGGCCCTACCTATGGGGGCGTCCACCAGAGCGGCGTCCCACAACACCAGGGGCAGGTGCACAGCGGTTTCGGCCAGTCTCGCGCCAGTTCGTGGAATAACGACCACCGCACTTGGGGTCAGCGCGGCGGCTATAACGGCTACCGCATACCTCAAGACCGCTTCGGCCTCTACTTCGGGAGTAACCACTTCTTCCGCATCTACGGCCTTCCGATGTTCTTCGTAGGCGGGTATCCACGCTTCCAGTACGACGGCTATTGGGTCACATTCGTTGATCCGTGGCCGGAAACGTGGCCTGATACGTGGTATGAGACCGACGACGTGTATCTTGATTACACCGGCGATGGGTACTACCTATATAACCGCACGCGCCCCGGCCCCGGGATCGCAGTCACCATCGCGTTTTAAATGGAAGGGGAAGGGGACAAAAGGAGCAAACCGAAGCAAAATTGAAAGCGCACGGAACCCGCTGTCGTCCAGAACCTAGGTTCCCATACGCCGGATCGCAATTTACGTCGGTGCGGTCACGATTCACCCTTAATGCTTTCGGCAAACGAGGACCTAACTGGCTCGATGAAGTTGGACTTCGCGCTTCCTATCCTTTGGCCATTGTGGCCGGATCAGATGAATCAGTACGGGGCAGCATTTCGGAGATTGATTCTGAATTGCGGCGTCACGGCAGTCGCTCGAAGTGAATAGACGGATAGCTGATGCTCTCCGGAGCCCCGAAGATGGCTAAGCCGGCGCAGATTTTTTGCGTTTACTTCCAAGAATCACGACGAAAACTACAGCCGCGGTGGCAATCAGCGCGATAACAACAATTAGGATTGGGTGTCGAAGTTGCGAGATGAATCTGAGCATATGCCGTCCATAACGGGCCGCCAGGTACGCCAGAATGGAGTATCTGACAATTCGGCCTAACGTCAGCGCGGCCAGGAATTTCTTCACAGAATATTGCATGGCTCCCGCGGCCAAAAGGAACGGAACCAGGGGCGCAGGGGGCGGCAGCAAGGCGCCGATGGCGATGGCGCCAAAGCCCCATCGGCCGAAGATCTTGTAACTCTTTTCCATCCTCCTGCGTGAAAACTTGCGCGCGAGCGTTTCCTTCCCTCCTTTGCGGGCAAGCCGGTATGTAACGTAACCTCCGATCACCGAACCGACGGTCGCCATCAAAGCGTAATAAGACCAGAATTCTCCATTGCGTGCAGACAGGACGATGATCAACAGATCCATGCTTCCCGGGAGCGGAATGATGGAGCTGTCGATGAGTCCAAGCGGAATAAAGCCCAAACCACCGAGGTGGAAGATCCAGTGCCGCGCGCTTCGGGCCATAGTGGGTGCTACGGCCGCAATCATCTGGAGATTGAGCATGTTCTTGCGAAGCCAGCATCCATTCTCGCATACAGGATGTGCCGATTTCTAAAACGCTTTCCTTCTGGCGTGCGCATGGCCAGGCGGCTGGGACATGTCGTCCGCAGGCTCTGTTTGTATCGTTGAACGCAGTCACCGGACGGGTTCTCGCCGGACCCGGCGAGCTCGGGTTATCGGAGGAACTTCAGCGCCGCCAAATGCGTACGAATGATGTTCTTGGAACGGAGGGGACAGGTGTGTCAGTAGTCGGCAGGCAAGCGCTGCAGCTGCTCCATCGTGAGCACTGGTCCTTCTTTGCAGACGTAGAGCGACCCCACGTTGCACCGCCCGCACTTGCCGATGCCGCACTTCATGCGATTCTCGATGCTGGTGTAAACCGAAGCCGGCTTGACACCCATCTTGTCCAGGATCGGCAGCGTGTTTTTGATCATGATCGGCGGGCCGATCACGAGAACGACTGGGTCCTTCGATTTGATTTGCGCGCGCTCGAACACGTGCGGCACGAAGCCGATCTCGCCCTTCCAATCGGACGTTTCGCCGCCCGGATCGACGCAACGGACGACGCGCACGCGGTCGCGCTTGGCCCATTCCTCAAGCTCGTCCACAAAAACGAGATCGGCGACAGTGCGCGCGCCATAAACGACGTGGATATCGCCATAGTCGGCGCGGTTTTCGAGCGCGTACCACACGGCGCAGCGAATCGGCGGCATCGCGATTCCGCCGCCCAGGAAGATCAAATCGTGGCCCTTCCAGGCCTCCATCGGATATCCGTTGCCGTACGGGCCGCGGAAACCGATTACGTCCTTCTCTTCGATCTTCCAGAACGCTTCCGTCACGCGCCCGACTTTGCGGAAGCAGAATTCGATGTGGTCCTTCCAGTTTGAGCTGGAGCAGATGTTGAACGTGGATTCGCCGTAGCCGAACGCCGAAAAAATGCCGAACTGACCGACTCTGAATGAGAAATTGCGTGCCTTTTCGGCGTCGAGAAAACGCAACGACACCGCCTTCACATCCGGCGTCTGCTGGCGGACCGCCGTGACTTCCAACAAATCGGGCGTATATACGTCATCCATGATCGATCTCTGTGGCGACGCTCAACACGCCGAGCCCGATCGGGCAATTGCGCGTGCAGTTGCCGCATCCCGTGCAAAGAATTTCGCCGAACTTCTCCGGGTAAATCGCGAACTTGTGCAGGATACGCTGGCGCTGACGCGCATGTTGTGCCGGGCGTGGATTGTGGCCTGAAGCGTGCACGGTGAACGTCGCGAATTGGCATGAATCCCAGGTCCGCACGCGCGCGTTGCCCGCAGCCGGCCCGGCGTCCACGATATCGAAGCAATGGCACGTTGGGCATGAGAAAGCGCACGTGCCGCAACCCATGCAGGTGAGCGCATGCTCCTTCCAGAACGGGTCCTCGAAATGCTCGGTGACGAAAGTTCGAATCGTCTCTGAATCAAATTTCTTTTCGGGACCGGCTGGAACATTCCCAACTTGATCCGATTTCTCGGTCTTGCCGCTGAAAAGAGCGCGGCCTTTGTCCGTGAGGCATCTGACCTCATAGCGCCCGGCCCCCAGGTCGAACAGCATCGCGTCCGAGCCGCGTTCCGAGGCAGGGCCGAGCCCAACGGAGGTGCAGAAGCAGCTTTCGTCATGAGCGTTGCAGGCCAGCGTAATCACAGTTGTAGCCGCTCGCCGCCGATTGTAGAACTCGTCCTTGAAATCCCAGTTGAACACGTGGTCCAGGATCGGCAGCGCCGCAGCGTCGCACGGCCGCGCGGCGATCAATATCTGCACGCGCTCCTGCGCATCACTTTCGACCAGCTCGATGCTGTTGCCCCGAACTCGGTACCCGTAGAGCTTCTCCGCCTTAGGGAAGAGGAACTCCTTAATGGAGTTTGGCGGGCGTTGGAATTCCTCGAGCAGCAAGTCGTCGGCTGAACGCAAGGCGCGATATAGTACGAGGTCCGGCTTGATCCGTACAGGACCAGCGACCGCCTTGCCGCCGGCGAGCCACTCGGCAGCCAACATGCGGAGAGCGTTTTGGGAGATGATCTCGCTCACCGGATAAAGTCCTCCTTATCCTGGAGAGCGTACGATCCGATCACTGCGTCCGCCTTCGGGTCCACGCCGGCTTCAAAACCGAAATTCTTCTGGGCGGCAATATGGAGCGAGATATTGAGTAGGGCGAGATCGATGCCCGCCGGGCAGGCCCGCGAGCATTCCCCGCAACCGACGCAACGCCCTGCGAGATGAAACGCGCGGGCGATCTGCCAGGCAAAGTTTCCCTTCGCGCTCGGTGCGGGATCGATCTCAATCGGCCTGTTCCGCTCGACAATGCAGCGCTCGCAATAACACATGGGGCAGACCTGGCGGCAGGCGTAGCACTTCACGCAGCGCTCGAACTCACTCGCCCAGAATGCCATTCGCTCCGCCGGGGACATCGCCATCAGCGCTGCAAAGCGGTTTGGCGAAGGGCTAGACGGAGGTTCCGGCCCCACCGGCTGCCCGAGGGAGACGTCCGCGAAACGAGGAGTTCGTGCCTGGCACCAAGCGCACTTTGGTTCGCCCACGCCTTCGCAACCCATGCCGATGACGTGAATGTCCTTGCGCTCGAGCTGCGATTCCTTCTCCAACACGACGAGCGACTTCTCGTCGCAAGGCTTCACCACGACGGCCGGCTTCCCCAGCGCCTTGATTTCCTTTCGCTTCAGGTATGCGGTGAGATTAGGATAACAGCGATTGTTCCACACCAGCCGATCCGCGTCCTCGGGCTTCGTGACCACGACCGGCCCGCCCGCGCCGTACCCGATGACGACCTTCACTGCGCCCTCGGCCAGCAACTTGCGGCAATGCTCGCGCAGCTCGGTCTCGGCGGCAAAACTTTTTAGCCCGTTCCTGTTGCTTACCGGTGGCGGCACATCCTTGAATGCTCCGGCGGCGTACAAATCCGTGTAGGGTCCGAGCTTCCTGGTCTGCTCGGTGATCTCCGTGACCACCTGTTGCCACTTTCTTCCTTCCGCTGCTGAAATCCAGGTGAAGTGAATACGGCGTAGATCGAAGCCCATTGTGTCCAACAACTCGCGAAAGAGGATCCAGCGCCGCCGCGCGTGGTAGTTGCCCGCCGTGTAGTGACAATCGCCGGGATGGCAGCCGGAAACCAGCACGGCGTCCGCGCCGATCTCGAAAGCTTTGACGATCAGGTTGAAATCGATGCGCCCAGTGCACGGTAGGCGGACGATGCGCACGTTCGGCGGATATTCCAGGCGCGTGGTTCCGGCAAGATCCGCGCCCAAATACGTGCACCAGTTGCAGACGTACGCGACGATCTTGGGCTCGAATGTGGCCGTCTCGCTCATGCCAGGCTCTCCACCATGGCGTAAATCTGTTGGTCCGTGAACCCCTGCAAATCGGCGCTCTTGGACGGGCACACCGAAACGCACGTGCCGCAACCCATGCACAATCCAGGATTGACCCGGGCAGTGCGCTTCACGAACACGCCCCTTGGCGTGCGCACCTCCGCCTGCTCAATCGCGTGATACGGGCAAGTGTGGACGCACGTGAAGCACGCCGCACAAGTCTGCTCGTTGATGGCGGCAATTTCAGGATCGCGCGTCAGTTCACTGGCCGACAGCATGACCTGAACCTTGCTGGCTGCGGCCGATGCCTGGGCCACGGATTCAGGAATGTCTTTCGGCGCTTGACACGCGCCGGCGATGAAAATACCCGCTGTGTTGGTTTCGACAGGGCGCAACTTGGGATGAGATTCCATGAGGAAGCCGAACTCGTCGTATCCGATATTCAGCTTCTGCGCCAACTCTTCAACGCCGTCAGCCGGACGCATTGCGGCGGCAAGGACGACCAAGTCCGCCTCGATGGTCACCGGCTCTCCCACTAGAGTGTCGGCGCCGCGAACGATGAGCTTGCCCTTCTCTTCCGTGATTTTCGAGACGCGCCCGCGGTAGTACTTAGCTCCGTCCTGCTCGATCGCCCGCCGCACGAACTCGTCGTAACCTTTGCCGCCCGAGCGAATGTCCATATAAAAAACGTGGGCCTGGCCTTCGTGGACTTTATGCTTGTAAAGCATGGCGTGCTTGGCGGTGTACATGCAGCAGATCTTGCTGCAGTACGGGAGGCCCTTGGCGTTGTCGCGCGATCCGACGCAACTGATGAAGACGACGTTCTTGGGGATCGCTCCGTCAGACGGGCGCTTCAGCTCCCCTCCGGTCGGCCCGGACGCCGACACTAGGCGTTCGAACTGCAGCGAGTCGATGACGTCCTTATGCTTGCCGTAACCATACTCGCCGTACCCCGCGAGCGTGGACTTGGGCTGCACCTTACCGATGCTGTAAAGCTTGTAGCCGGTGGCGACCACGATCGCGCCGACGTTTTCCTCGACGATCTTGTCCTCGTCCTGGAAGTTGATTGCCCCGGCCTTGCATTTCTTCTCGCACAATCCACAACCGTTGCGAATCAGCTTGGCGCACGTCTTCTTGTCGATCACCGGGCGCGCCGGAACCGCCTGCGGGAACGGGATGTAGATCGCCGGGCGCATGCCCATTCCGTAATCGAACTCGCTCGGGTTTCTCTTCAGGGGACACACGGTCCAGCAGTCGCCGCAGCCGGTGCATTTGCTCGTGTCGATGTACCGGGCCTTCTGTCGGATGGTGATCTTGAAATTGCCGACGAAACCGTCCACCGCTTCAACTTCAGAGTAGCTGAGCAATTTGATGCGAGGATGCTGCCCGACTTCGACCATGCGAGGCGTCAGGATGCATTGCGAGCAATCCAGCGTCGGGAACGTTTCGGAGAGTCCCGCCATCTTGCCGCCGATGGAGGGCTCGCGTTCTACCATGACGACTTCGTAGCCGGCATCGGCAATGTCGAGCGCCGCCTGTATCCCTGCCACGCCGCC
This sequence comes from Candidatus Acidiferrales bacterium, assembly GCA_049514555.1. GTDB lineage: Bacteria > Acidobacteriota > Terriglobia > Acidiferrales > UBA7541 > JBEKUY01. Next base: position 525,861 of record JBEKUY010000001.1, on the reverse strand, counting down.
GCCAATCACGAGCGCGCGACGCGTCACGGGCACCCGAATCGGAACGAGCGCCGCGTCGTTCCGCACCTTTTCGACCGACAGCCGGATGATCTCAAACGCTTTCGCGGTAGCTTCGGCGCGATCGTGATGCACCCACGAGCATTGCTCGCGGATGTTCGCCATTTCCACCAAATAGGGATTCAAGCCGGCTGCCTGTGCCGCCCTGCGGAATGTCTTGAGATGCATGTGAGGCGAGCAGGACGCTACGACGATGCCGTCCAGCTCCTCCGACGCGATCTTGTCCCGGATGGTCGCCTGTCCCGGATCGGAGCACATGTACTTATAGTTCAGCGAGCACCGCACGCCGGGCAGGCCCGCGACTTGTTTCGCGACTTCGTCCACATCGACGGTGCGAGCGATGTTCTCGCCGCACCAGCACGTGAATACGCCAATTCGTGACATTCCTTAAGCCTTCGTAACGAAATGCCTGCCGATTCCCAACTGCTCGGAGGAAAGCCCCAACGCCAATCCGACCAAGTCAGATAGGTAATACACGACCATCCCCAACTTCTTTCCGTAGCGCCGCTCGACCGCCGCCTGCTTCATGTCCAGATTCACGTGGCACATTGGGCATGCGACCACGACGCAATTCGCGCCGTGCTCGGCCGCATTGCCGAGAATCTTGTGGGCCAGGTCCAGGACGGCGTCTTCGTTCGCCATGGTCATCCCTGCGCCGCAGCATTCGGTCTTGTAGTTCCATTCGACCGTCTTTGCCCCCAGCGCGGCGAGCACCGCTTCCATCGACGTGGGCTGCTCGAAATCATCGAAGTGCACCACATCCGGAGGACGCGTCAGCAGGCAGCCGTAGTAGCAAGCTGCGTTGATGGATTCGAGCGGGGTCCTGACGGATGATTTCAGCCGGTCCAGCCCGACGTTCTCGAAGATCTGGATCAGATTCAGGACTTGGCCGTCGCCACGGACATCGGCCTCGACCGTTTCAGAGAGTTCCCGGCGGACTTTTTCGTCGGCGACCGCCTTTTTCACCTTGAGTAGCTGCATGGAACACAGGGGGCACGGCGCGAATACCTGCTTGAAGCCATCCCGCTCAGCCAGGGCCAGGTTCCGGGCAGGGAGCGCCAAGGAGAGCTTGTGATTGAGCGAGTGCGCCGCCGTCGCTCCGCAGCAAATCCAGTCATTGATTTCCTTGAGCTGCACGTCCAGCGCGCCCAGGCACGCCCGCAGCGATTGCTCGTAATCGTTCGACGATCCATGCAGCGCGCAGCCGGGATAGTAGCCGATGTTCATCGTTCAGACCGGTTCGAGCAGCGCGCGAAGATTCGTTCCACAATCTTGCGGTCGCGCGCCTTTTCCGAGATTAGGTGCAGCTTCTTGCGCTTCCTGAGTTGAGGCGCAAGACCGGCATCCTTGAAGAGAAATGAGAGCCTGCCGGTCCTGAAAACAACGCTAGCCTTGAACCGGCCGATTAACTCCATTTCATTGAGCCGCCCGTTACGCCGGATGTTCTCCAAGAACGCTTCTTGGAACGAAACTACCAGCAGTCGCGCGGGTGAGGCCATGTCGTGAACGAGGGCCGCCTCGCGCAGGGCGTCCATAACCCCTGCACAATCAACGGCTTTCGGGCAGCGCGCCGAACAAGTCTGGCATCCCAGGCATGCCCATATCGCCTGGGACCTCACGGCCTTTTCCGATTGACCGAGCTGCATCAACCGTATGACTTGATTCGGCGCCAGATCCATGTCTTGGGAAACCGGACACCCGGCCGTGCACTTGCCACACTGGTAGCAATCGACGATATGAATATGATCGGGGAATCGAACCCGAACCGATGCGGGCGTCTCTTGGCCTGGGGCCCTGTTCCGCACTCAAAGACCTCCCCTCCATGCTAGGAGGCGAACGGGCCTCTGTATGTGAGCGGAATCACACCTGATTGTGACGTGTGTCCATCTCCCAATCGTGCCTCCAAGGAGCGAACTGGGGCGGTGAAGGACGCCTCAGGAATCCTACGGCGGCGGGCGGCAGGCCTGACCCTTTCAAGACAGGCGCCGCTCTTGGCACACTCTTGACTCGGGTATTTCGTTCGCTTAGTCTATTTGTCTCGTTGAATGCAGTCACCCGACGGGTTCGTGGTGAATCCAACGAACTCGGGCTATCGGAGAAACTCCGGCGCCGCCAAATGCGGGCGAACGAGGTTTCTTGTATGGATAATGGGGCCGAAGTACTTGACTCCATTAGTTCCTAGCACGAACAGGGGATTGGCAAGCGCCTAGCAATCGTGCATCCTCAAATTGAGGCATTAGAAAATGCGCACTTTGCTTCCCTCTAGAACGATTCTGATCTTGCTCTCTTTGGCTGCGCTGGGTTTGGTCGCTCAATCGTTGCCAGGCCCAAGAGCAGCACTTACCCATCGGCCTGTGCCCATGGTCCACGACTGGAGCATGCGGCACGTGGTCTACCCCCATTTCGGTCCGATGGCCGCCATGCTCAAGGTCCAGCGGGACCCCCGGGCGCGGTTTAGTTGGCGCCGGCGCCCGCCGGTGCCTATCAGGTGGCCCGGACCGCAACCTCCGCCCCCTCGTTTTCCGCGTCCGCGGAGCAATGGACCCGCGCTTGTGCGCGACTGGAGCATCTATCTAGGCACTGCCGGAACCGCGGCCAATATGTTTCCCGCCAAGTTTACTTTTGACGTGGACGCGGCGCCGAACTGCGCGAATGATTTCGTCGTGTTCCCGGTCGCGGCGAACGGCAGCGGTACGCAGCCCAACCTCGTGGCGTTCAACAATCTTTACAGCGGGACCGTCCCCGCAGCTGGGATCTGCAATCGCGCACCCGGCGCGTCGGATACGGGAGTTGCGGCAACCGTTTACTGGTCGTATAACGTCAGTGCCATCGGCGGCGCAGCCCCAACTTCTCCCGTATTGTCGCTCGATGGGACCGAAGTAGCTTTCGTCGAGTCGGCCGCCGGCAGCCCGGCGCATTTTCACGTGCTCGCATGGAAGAGCGGTGATGGCGGGAATCCAGCCAACCTTCAAGATGCCCTACACCCGGTGCCGATCAACACGTTTGTTTCTGCTGCGCCCGTTGCAGGGAGCGGCACCGCCACCGATCTCCCGCTGGGATCGGATGCCACAGGCACCGACACGCTCTCCCCTCCATTCATCGATTACGTCCAAGATCTGGCGTACGTCGGCAACGATGCCGGCACGCTCTACCGCATCAAGGACGTTTTCTGCACGGTTGACCCGGCCTGTTCGGGATCGAGCAAGCCCGCGCCAAGCATAGACACGAGTTGGGGCTCGAGCGGCGCGGTGGCGGTTGGCTCCGGTTCGTGTGCCGGCACGACAAGCTCGAAGCTGACTGGCGCCGTGGTTGACTTCGTCACCGGCAATGTGTTCGTGGGGTGCTCGGACGGGAAACTTTACGGGTTCAACTCCAGCGGGCTGGCGTTGTCTCCGGCCTCGGTGACCGTAGGGGATGGTACGGCGAGCAAGCCGTACGGCGGAATTGTGGATGCTCCGATCGTGGATGGTGTGAACGGATTCGTTTACGCGGTAAGCGGGTCAGCAAGTGGCGGCACATACGGAGCTTTGGTGCAGGCCAAGATTGACTTGAGTTCGTCCGTACTGGCGCAAATCGGCACTGGAAATCAATGCGATCTGCATTCTCCAGCGTTGAACAATGCGTATTACACGAGTCCGACGTCTTCTGGCGCCCTGATCTACGTGGCCGGAGTCACCGGTGTCGTGAGCCAGCCGTGCACACCGGAGTCCACGGGCGGCGCCCTCGACGTTTATGGCGTGACGTTTAGCTCCGGCGGAATCATGACCGCGGGGACGCCGGCGCATACTACCCAGGTCGGCACTCCAGGCAACGAATTCGCTCCGCTTCTGGAGTTTTATAACCCGACCACGGTCACGGACTGGCTCTTCTTGGGCGTTCTCTGCAATCCCCCGCCGAACATAGCCTCATTGAACATTACGAGCGGGTTCCCGGGAGGAGCGGGCACGGTTGCTACAGAAGGCCTCGGCACCAGCGGGATGATTGTGGACAACGACGCCAACACGAACACAGGTTTTTACCCGCAGGCTGCAAGCATCTATTTCAATGCTCTGGAGGAGAACGCGACTTGCAGTAACGTTTCAGACGGGACCGCGACCGGTGGCTGTGCCGTCAAGCTGACTCAGGCCGCTCTGCAATAGGCGGCTCGCCCGGATAGCGCGCTGCGGAAATAGAAATGGCGCCGGAAGCGCCAAGCGTTTGTGCGGTTAAGCTGACTCAGGGGGACATGGCCATGAGCGAAACTCGCGAGGAGCGCCCGGCGCGCGCAGAAGATGCGCCGGGCCCAAACAGCAGGGCAAGGAAGCTCTATCGGAAGCCTGAGCACCGCTGCGAGCGTATTTTCGAAACGATGGCCCTTGCCTGCGGCAAACTCGGTCCCACCGAGAGCAATTGTTATCACAACCGGAAGAGTTCCTAGTTTCCCAACGAAGCACGGCCATGGCCGAGCAATCCCCGGAAACGATCCATTTGGCTCTCGCGGAAGAAGTGCTCCGCGCGTCGGGCGAATTGCGGTTCGTGGCGCAGGGCAGCAGCATGGTTCCAACCATTTTCCCGGGAGATGTTTTGGTAGTTCGCCGGGAAGCCGCCGGCCGGATTTTCTGTAACGACGTCGTGCTATTCATCCAGGGAGGGCGCTGGTTCGCCCATCGCGTGATCCACATGGCGAAAGAAGGCGCGCAACCTTCCCTCATCACGCGCGGAGATGCGCTGCCCGCGGACGATCCTCCGGTTACCGAGCACGAGCTCCTAGGCCGGGTGACGGCTCTGCGCCGCGGGCGCAGAGTGGTGACGCTCACGGGGCCGGAGGCGGCGTGGTCCAAGTTTCTCCGCTGGGCCGTGCGGAAATCGGGCAGCGTGACCCTGGTTCTGCTCCGCTGGAATTCGTTGCGCAAGCGCTTCGCCGGAACCCTCCGCAGAAATCCGCCGGACGTGCGCGAAAGAATGATGGAATCCTTCTGACCGGCGCTGCACCTTGCCTCACAGCTTCTGCCGCTACACTGTGGTTCGCCAAAACTCTGACCGAGAGCAGAATCAGCAACTTGCTGCAGTGTCCGTTCACGATTCTAGTACGCACCTCGCGCGGGCGTTCCCCCGGGAAAGAAGCTTCGCGCTGGGGGATCCCATCCCGGTTTTCTCTTCAAGCTGTTGCGAGAGGGCATCGCGCAGTTTTCGGCGCGGATAAACGTTTGGCGAAGCACAGCAGGAGAAGAGGCGGTTGGGGGGTTGGATGAGAACCGGTGAGCGACCTTCGGCCCCCGAGTCCCGCCGCCTTTGCGGGACTCGCATAAACAATGCCGGCCCGACGCGGGCTCATTTGTCGGGAGCAATGTGCGGACAAAGAGAAAGGCCGGGCGCCTGGGCCCGGCCTGCAATTCTTGAAGTGGTTGCGGGGGTTGGATTTGAACCAACGACCTTCGGGTTATGAGCCGTAGGAAATAAACTCTAAGCCGTTGCTCTTTCGCCACTTATCGGCCCGAGCGAAGTTTCAAATGTTCCGCAAATGTTCCGGGCATCCTCGGACATCACGGTTTCCACGCTTTGTTAGGAAATCCCTCGCCCCCCTTGTGAAGTTTCATGCCGAGCGAGTCGAGAATCAGAGCTTCGGTCCTCCACCACTCTGAGATCCAAGTGGTGCTGGAAAGCATTGCAGCAGAGAAGTGCGTCTTGACAACGCCTTCGCTCTTATCGAGGGGCACCCGCAGCCAAACCCTTCTGCCCACCAAGGCTGTCCCACCCGCCCGTGACCTGCAAGACGAAAGGCCCCACACGTAAAGCCGACGTGTGGGCCACCCTCAATCCCTCATTTTGCGTCTGGGCCACCCGCCGAAATTGTGTCACTTCTTTAAGGCTGGGCCACCCGCGGCTGACACCTCTGGGCCCAACTAGGACGGGGCGATTGACCACTCGACTTTGCAGACCGTTCGACCTTGTCGATCTTTTCTACTGTCATTCGGAATTTCGCTCCCAAGGGTCCCGCAAATCCACTTTCAAACTTCCCGACAAACACAACGAGGGCTACTCCCATTCCCTTATCGAGTTTCTTTCGAAACAACTTTCCTGAATGATCGTCCAATTCGACTATCCTGGCCCATATCTTGGGTCCCGCCTCCATGCAACAGGTCGGCGGTTCAAGCAGCCGGACCTCAGAATCGTACACATATATGGCGCGAACGCGGATCCGCTTCCCCGAGAAAGACAACGGATTTCTGGCGAGTTGGCAATACTCAACATCTTGCGCTTCGCCCTTTGTTTTGTCTTCTGCAAACACGGAAATACAGACCAGAACACAAACTGAAAGAAATGTTAGACAAAACCTCATCAATCCACGCCTTTCTGCGTCTACTGGTGATGATTGTCGCTAAATGTCCTCTGCATATCAGCCTTGCTATATTCCTTCTCCATGTAGGCCAGAATATTCCCAATCCCACGAGCGCGCATCGTCTCGACGTCCCCAGCGGCCCAACCTCGATTCCAGACGTTCATGCTTTTGCCGCCGTTGTACGGGCCCTCGTGTTTCATATTCAGAGCCTAGGCAACGAGTCCATCAACCTTTGTTTCCACGCGACACCGCGCTCGGTGCTTCGCAATTTGGAATCCAAGCTGGGCGATGAGCAGGAGAAGGATTTGCCTTGTTCTCAACGGCCTCAATCTTGTCTACGGCGAGCTTGAAACGGTATCCGCCATCGCCAAAGGGCCCACCGCTTTGGAATACGCCCTCAAAAGTTGCGAGCACAAACCCCATGCCCTTTGGAAATTTGTGAAACAACCTCTTGGAATTGCCATCCATCTCCTCGCTAAAGTCCACCCAAACCGCTACATCGCCTTCGGCACAGCATGCTGGAGGTTTGAGACGCGAAACCTCGAACATGTACGAATAGATGGCACGGACTCGTATTCGTTTTCCTGAGAAAGCGGAGGGGCTCTTTGCTAGTTCACAGTAAGTGACGTCCTGAGCAACGTTCTGCGGCTTGTTCGCAGCTCCCGCGACAGCACAGTTTGTAAGAAGGATTATTGAACTAATAAAAAGAGGTTTCATATGATGTCCTCTTGACCGTTCCTATTGGTGGTGTTCTTCGCTGAACGTTTTTCGCATGTCGGCGTCGGAGGAGTGGTCTCTCATGTAATTAAGGATGTTTTGTATCCCCTTTGCGCGCAGCGTCTCGATTTCCGCTGCCGCCCAACCTCTGTTCCAGACCTGGAGGTCGCGCCCACCGCCGTGTGGAGCAAGACTCTTCATGCCGAGGGCTTGTGCAAGGCTGGATTCTACGGCCCACGCGCCCTGTTCGCGCGCGTAATGATTCAGGTCTCCAACTGATGTTTCACCACCCCTTAACCATGTCTGGGCCTGATCCACGTGGGCCCCTTCGTGCCCAATCGTTGTTGTCAGGAAGTCGCCTTTGATTGACGAGCCAAACGTCACTGAAATCGTATCATCATTTTTGAGAAGCGTCGTCGCGCCGTACCCTTTTCCCCCGAGACCGACAGTCACTCCATTGCTGTCATTTTCGCTGCCGTAAGCGTCCACTGCAGCCTGTGCGGCTGATTGCTGATCCTCCGAAAGCATTGGACTGCCCGCGGCCTCATTTGTCGGGAGCAATGTGCGGACAAAGAGAAAGGCCGGGCGCCTGGGCCCGGCCTGCAATTCTTGAAGTGGTTGCGGGGGTTGGATTTGAACCAACGACCTTCGGGTTATGAGCCCGACGAGCTACCAGGCTGCTCCACCCCGCAGGGTCACTATAGCGGAGCGGGCCGGGTTCGTCAAACGAGCGAAGGAGGTGGCGGCGCTTCGGTCCGCGTTTGCAGGCCTAAGGCCAGATGGCTACCACGAACTATATGGCGTGTTCTCGAAGCGGGATACAGCGTCGGAGTTGGAGTGCACGTCGCAGATTCCCGTGCTGCTCTGTTCCGGGCTGATCACAAAGTCGCACGTATCCGTCCGCCAGTCCTTCTGGTGGGTAATGGGGTCTGTCGGCACTGCTCCGAGATACTTGTTATCTCCCGAAGCGAGATCCTCAAGCGACTGGGGCGCGGCCTGTTTGTCCAGTGTGTAGCCATCGATCGCCTCGCGCATCACCCGAAGGTCCTGATGAAGCACTGTTTCGCGGGTGTGAAGCACGGACCGCTGATATACGCCGACGGCGATACCCGTGAGAATCATGATGATCGAAATGACGATCATCATCTCGATGAGGGTAAACCCCGGGGAGAAGGGCCGCGAGATTCTCTTGCGCGGACTCGGCGGGAGCCCGATCTGTGTGATGTGAGACATGGTCAATGCTCCGCGAGCGAACAACTCACCAGTCCGCGTAGCGCGTCCCGTCAAGCGCCGTTCCCATGGATTTGCAGTACACGTCGAATACGTTCTTTCCGCCCCAACTTGTCGAGTCGGGGTCGTCCTGCACGGCTCGCAGGCCCCACTCGGTCTGTCCGGTCATCGGATCGACGGGAATCTTGCGGAGAAAGCGGATCTTGCGGTCGTTGCCGGCGCCGAGCTGAATCGGTTTGACGAGTGCGTCCAGGTCAGGAGGGTAGTTTTCGCTGCCCACCTCTGTGCGGATTAGCCCCTTGTCGGCCGTGTCCTTATAGCGATCGATCGCATCCCTCATCTCGCGCAGGTCACGGCGCAGCTCCGTCTCCTTCTGCCGCTTCACGGTGTAGCGTGCGATCGGCAGAGCGGCGGTCGAAAGAATGAGCAAAATGGACATGGCGATGATGAGCTCAAGGAAAGTCATACCTGCCTGGGTCCCTTGTTTGCCGCGGATGGCGCGTGCTTTGTGCCTCATGGCCCGTGCTCCGAAAAGACTACGGCTCGACGCGAATGGTTGCCTCGCCGGAAACGAGCGGAACCGCTTTCTGTTGCGAGTCGTGCGCATTCACTTGGACCACCGAGAGACTCGACGTGCCGGGGGCAATCGCCCGAATCACGAGTCCGAGGAGCGTTCCGCTGCCGCTGACTCCCGCCGTATTCGGCTGTCGCGTGGCGGAAATGATGGCCTGGCCGTGCTCCTTGTCCACGCGCTGCACGATGGCAATCTCCTGCGTGCCGCCGGATAGAAAACCGCCGTGCGTCACGTCGTCAAGGCTGATGACCGCGGGGTTGTACTGCAACATGAGCGGGATAGAGAACAGGTCTTTGACGTTGTCGAGGACAAGAGAGACAGTCGTTGTTTGCCCTGGCTTCAAGTTGACGTTCTGCGGCTCAAAGCGAATCCGTGCGGGCGCCGCTGCGGCCTCCACCCCAGGTGCGGGCGGCGTTGTTTCCGGAGTTGGGGCCGCCGAGATACCTGCAACGGGACCTCCTCCGGGAACAGCAGTCGGGGGAATGGCCGGTTGACTAGGCACGGCCGGCGCTTGAATGTCGCTCTCGCGGCGAACCTGGATATTTGTTTCCGTGCCGGAGCTGAGCGGGCGAAGATTGGCTTGGGTCCATTCCGGCATACGCACGATGTGCGGGGTCAACACAATCAGGATCTCGTTCTCGGTCTTGTCCGTAGTATTGTCGGAAAATAAATACCGAAAGAGAGGCAGCTTGGCGAGGGCGGGCAAGCCCTTCATGGTCTTGGTATCCGATGTTTGAATCAAACCGCCCAGAATGTTGGCCTCGCCCTCTTTCAGCCGGATGTCGTGCTCGATTTTTCGTTGCCCGATAATGGGCTGATTGATTCCGCCAATGTTCGACTGACCGGCGACGGTGGAAACCTCGACCATCACCTTCATGCTGACTTCGTGATTGGGGTGAATACGAGGGGTAATATCCACGTTCACGCCCACGTCGATGTACTGGAATTGCGTATTCAGCAGCGGGCTGATCACCCCCGCTCCGACCCCAGCCACCCCGGCGGTCTGGATGCTGCCGGTAGCAACTGGAATCCGGTTCCCGATGCGCAGCTTGGCCGGCTGCCCGTCCACAGTACGGATCTCAGGGTTCTGGATGATCTTGGTGGCGCTGTCCGTGATCAACGCATTGGCTACGGAACTGGGAAGGCTGATGCTCCAGTCGGCTGTGGAGAGATGCCTCAGTTGATTGAGGGCCACCGCGGTTTGGGATGTGGCGGTCGTAGAGCTGCTGGACGATGACGATGAAGATGTCGGCAGTCCACCAGGGGCGAAGGTAACCGAGCCGATCGTCGGTGAACTTCCCGGACTGACTCCGGTGAGAATGCCGAGGTCCCGCGTCCGTTCCGTGGTGGTCTCCAGCACTTCCACCTGAATCACCACTTCGGGTTTCGCTTTGTCGATGTCGTTGATCAGTTTCTCGGCGAGCGCCAACTGGTCGGGCGTGGCCCGGATGATGATCGCGTTCTGCGCGTTCAATTGCTGAATGCGCTTCAGGTCTAGAAGCTGGCGAAGCCCGGTGACGATCTCGGTGAGGTCCTGGGGTTGCACGGTGTTGGACATGTAGAACGTGCGCACGACCTGCTCTTCCAAGTCCCGCCGCTTCTGCGCCTGGTCCGGCGCCACAAGAATGATATTCTCCGTCACCGGCTTCCAGATTGCTTTGCTCTGGAGCGAAACGATGTCGAGGGCCTGCTCGAGCGTGACGTTATTCAATTCGGTGGTGATCCGGCGCGAAGGAAAATCAGGATCGAAGATGACGGTCAGGCCGGCAATCTTGGCGACTGTTTCGAAGATGATCTTCGCATCGTTCGCCATCTTCAAATTGATCGCGGCGCGCGACAAAGGCTTCAGTTCCGGAGGCGCTTCAGCCAAAAGAGGCGCTGATGGCTGAGGAGGGGCCGTCGCTGGTTCCGATGCTTTCGTCTTGGAGGCGATGAGTTCGAGGGTTTGCCGGGTCTCTTGTTCCGCGATGGGACTGGCGGGGTCGGCCGCCATGGCTTTTTGGAATTCGATCAGGGCGGCTTGGAGATCTCCCTTCTCGCGCAGCTTCTGGCCCTGGCGAACGTGGAACAGGGAGGCCTCGAAGCGCATCCGGTCGGTCTTGAGCTTGTATTCCGGATTGAAAGGGTCCTGCTTGAGGGCCTTGAGGTAGTGAGCCAGGGCAGTATCGTAGTCTTGCAGCGTCTCGGCCTTGCGCCCCTGACTGAATTCGGTATTGCCCTTGGGGCAGCCGGCCAGCAGCAAGCCGCAGCACACATACAGGATGGCCAATGTACAGTTCTTCACAGTTGCAGCCCTCGAAGCTCAGTCATGTCAGTCTAGCATTCGAGTATGACACCGGCAAGGTCAACGCGAGTTGCCTTGCATTGTGCAACGGCCGCTGGCTAAGATAGCCGATTGCAAGCAACGTGGCCAAACAAACAGAGAAGCGGTCCGAGCTTGTCGTGGCGCAGAATCGTTCTGCGTCCTACCACTACCATATACTCGAGAAGTACGAAGCCGGGATGGTTCTTCACGGAACCGAAGTCAAGGCGCTGCGCGAAGGGAAGGCGAATATCCGGGAAGGTTACGTCGATTTTCGGCGCGAGGGCGCGTGGCTCGTGAACTGCCACATTGCCCAGTACCAGCCGGGCGGGCCCTTCAATCATGAGCCGCTCGGCGCGCGCAAGCTCTTGCTCCACAAAAACGAGCTCTCGAAGCTTGAGGGCAAAGTCGAGCAGAAGGGCCTGACGGTGATTCCCCTGCGCATCTACTTTCGCGAGGGTATCGCCAAGTGCGAGATCGCCCTGGTGAAGGGGAAGAAAGAATACGATCGCCGTCAGGAATTGCGTGCAAAGGAAACGCGCCGGGAAATGGAAGAAGCCATCAATCGAACGCGGAGGCGGTGAAATAATCATGCAAGTCATTTTGGAAACGCGCCCATGGCAGGAAATCGAGACGGAAGCCCTCGTCAGTTACGTCTTCGAAGAGAAGGAGCCGATCGAAGGTCGGATTGCGGAGCTTGACAGGAAAACGGGCGGCGCGATCCGCAGGCTGGCGCAAAGCGGCGAGCTGACCGGCAAATTTCTGGAGCTGACCCTGTTGCATGGCCCAGCCGGCCTGAAGGCGCAGCGAGTTTTACTGGTGGGCGCGGGGAAGCGCGAGCAGTACGGCACCCCGCAACTTCGCAAAGTGGCGGGAGCGGCGGTGCGCCATCTGAAGTCCCGCTCGATCAAGAACTGCGTGCTTTTGGTGCGGGAACAGGACGAAACGGAGCCGGCAGCGCAGGCGGCGGCTGAGGGCGCGATCCTTGCTGATTTTGAATCGGATAAGTACAAGACGGAGAAGAAGAACCACAAGCAGATGGACGCCGCGAATCTCGCCGGCTGGAGCGGCGCCAATCAGGCTCCCGCCGCGCGCGCGATCGAACGCGGCCGCATTACCGCGACTTCGCAGAACTTTACCCGCGACCTCGTGAACGAGCCGTCGAATCACCTGACGCCGCGCATGCTCGCCGAACGCGCTGCGGCGATGGCCGGCGAGGCCGGACTTTCCTGCGAGATCCTGGACGAGAAGGGAATCGCGGGACTGAAGATGGGAGCGCTGCTTGGCGTGGCTCAGGGAAGTGTGGAGCCGCCCCGGTTGATTGTGCTGAGGTACGCGCCGCAGACAGTGAAGCCGGGAACGCCGGTCGTCGGCCTTGTCGGCAAGGCGGTCACGTTCGACACGGGCGGCATCTCCATCAAGCCCGCGGAAAACATGGAAAAGATGAAGTACGACATGGCCGGCGGAGCCACGATGATCGGCGTGATGCGCGCTCTGGCCGCGCTGAAGCCCGCGGTCAAGGTCATCGCCGTGATTCCCGCGACCGAAAACATGCCGGGCGGCCGCGCGCAGAAGCCCGGCGACGTGCAGGTCGCCATGTCGGGGAAAACCATCGAGGTGATCAATACCGACGCCGAAGGCCGCCTGATTCTGGCCGACGGGCTCACCTATGCGAAGCAGCTTGGTTGCACTCATCTGGTGGACGCCGCCACGCTCACCGGTGCGATCGTCGTGGCGCTCGCGAACGTGAACGTGGGCGTGTTCGGCTCGGAGCAGAGTTTTACCGAGAAGCTCCTGGCGAGCTCCAAGACCTGCGGCGAAAAGATGTGGCAGATGCCCGTGGACGAGGATTATCGCGAGATGATCAAGAGCACGACCGCGGATATTCAGAACGTTGGCAGCGGAAAGGGCGGCGGAGCGATCACCGCCGCAATGTTCCTCAAGGAATTTTCAGGCGACACGCCGTGGATTCACCTGGACATCGCCGGCACCGCCTGGCTCGACGATGCCAAGCCCTGGGCCGCGAAAGGCGCGAGCGGCGTGGCCGTCCGCACGCTCATCGACTTCGTCGCCAACCTTTAGCCCGCCCCTTCGGAGGCGAGGATTCTCGCGCCCTACATCTTTTCCGGCGCTTCAATTCCCATCAGATCCAGCGCCTTGACGAGCTGGCGTTCCACGAGCTCGGTGAGCGCCAGCAGGAACGCCTTCTTGCCCGGATCTGCTTCCGAGAGAATGTGGTGCTTGTGATAGAAGAGGTTGAACGCCTGCGCCAACTGAAACGCGTATTTCGCCACGAACGCAGGCTCCTGCGCGCCGATGGCCGCGTCAATCGCATAGTCGAGTGAGCCCGCCAGCAGAATCAGTTCCCATAGATCGTTTTCTTTTTCCCATCCGACGTATTTCCCCGGCGCTCCGGGGGTTACTTGCTTGAGCAACTCAGCCGCCTCGGCTACCGTTTGCTCGTCGGTTAGTCCCGGCGACTTTTCCACGCCCTTTCGCCGGATTCCACGAATGCGCACCACGGCGTACTGGCAATACGGCCCCGTTTCCCCTTCAAAGGCCAGCGCATCCTTGAAGTCGAAAGCGATGATCGCCGTGCGCGTGAACTTGAGCAGAAAATAGCGCAGCGCGCCGATCGCGATGGTATGCGCCGTCTGCCGTTGTTCGACGTCGCCCATTTCCGGATGGCGCTGCCGGACTTCGGCCAATGTCGCCGCTTCGAGCTTGTCGAGCAAATCGTCGGCCTTGACGCCCTGGCCCTTTCGCCCGCTGACTTCCACATACGCCCGCCGGGCATCGTCCGCAGAAAGCTCGTAACCCATGTCGGCGGCGCAACGAGGCGTGAGCGCCACCACTTCGTAGGAAAAATGGATGGAGCGATCGGCCTCATCGTTATAGCCGAGCGCGCGGAGCCCCGCGGCCACCACGTTCTGCAGATACGACTGGCGCGCATCGATGACGTTGTACACCTTCGCCGCGTGCCCGAACGCCGGCGCGGACGCATCGCCCTCGGCGGCCGTCGTCACCCATACGGTCTCTCCCGGCGGCGCTCCCTCGAAACGCGCGTAACGAAAATCGCGCCCCAGCAGCCCGAATTTCCAGAGCTGGTAGGCGATGTCTTTGCCGACGTAGGTGACCGTCCCATTCGAGCGCACGATGATCTTGGCTTGCGACTCGTCGGCCTCTTCTTCCGCGGCTTCCGCCGGCGCGGAGCCCGGGTCCTGCCACGGCATGATCCAGCAGCCCGCATTCTTTCCGCTGGAAGAAAGCTGTATGGCACCGCTGGCCTTCAGCTTCTCAAACGCCGCGTCCCAGAACTTGAGTTGCAGGATTTCGCTCTCGCGCGGCAGAACGTCGTAAGCGACCTCCAGCCGCGCCATGGTTCGCAGGTGGCAGGCGACAATGGCGTCGGCCACGATGTGCGCGATCTTGGCAGCTTCGCCGTGGCCCTCTTCGATAGCCTTCATCGTTTCCCCGCGAAGCGCCAGCCGCGTCTTGTCTTCTTCATAGAACTGCGTCACGCGCGCGTAGAGATCCCAGCAGAGATAGTCGAATCGGGGCCCTGCCGCCAGCCGCCGCACCTCCTCCGCGTGTTTTCCCTCCATGTGCAGAAAGCCCACGACCACGTCGGCGACCTGCACGCCGGTATTGTCGATGTAGTTCTGCACCTCGACGCGGTTTCCCGCGTGCCGCAGGATGCGCACCAGCGTGTCGCCGAGGACCGCGTTGCGCAGATGCCCGATGTGCGCGGCCTTGTTGGGATTGATGTTCGTGTGCTCGACGATGATTTTCGGCGCGCCCGCCGCCGGTTCCGCGACCGTCGCACCAGCCTCGGCGACCGTCGTGTCCCAGAAGGCCCGCCGGTCGATGAACGCGTTCAAGTAACCCGCGCCGGCCACCTCTAGCCGCGCAATCCCCGGCACCGCCCCCAGCTTCTGCGCGACCTCCTGCGCGATCAGCCTCGGCGCACGCTTCAGCCGCTTCGCCAGTTCGAAGCATGCGGGCGTCGAGATTTCGCCCATCTCGAGCTTCGGCGGCCGCTCCATGGCGATGTCCAGCTTCGCGCCGTAGCTTTTCTCGACGAACTCGCCCAGCGTCGCCCTCAACCGCGTTGTGATCGTGCTGTACACGCCTCTCGCTTGTCTGTTGTAGCGGCGGCTTTACGTTTACCCCGACGCATTCGGTCGAGGCCGCCAGCTTGTGACTCGAAGAGTTTGCAGTATAGGGAATCCCCCGCTGGCGGTCAAAGCGAGGAGCGGTTAGAGATGCGCGCCCACCCCACGGCCGATCTCAAGACCGTAGAAATTGTACTTGTCCGGCAAGCCCGCTTATCACAGATGTGCCCACGCACCGTTTTCTCACGCCTCAAATCTTGTCTAGAATATTGGAAACGTCGCTTACCTTTTTATCGACGTCGAGTGCAGTTCTGCGAGCCTGTTCAAACAGTTGGTCTAGTGTGGCAAATAGGTCATCGTTCTCGCGAGAGGAAGTGGACGTTGGATAAACGGCAAACGCGACAAACACTTCTCCTTGCTCTCTGTCCTTCATTGTCAACCTGCGATACGAGTTCCCGCTACTGGTCTTGCCTTTCTGAATTTCGAAGGAATACTCCCCCTCCAAGGCGCAGATGAATGCTGCAGATTCATAAGTGCCCTTCCATTCGATCTTTCGCTCTTTCGTCTTTTCAAGCAACTTGGATATCACAGGGAGATATTCAAAGGTAGCCATTATGTCTCCTCCGACTCCTCTAGCTCCGAAAACAGCGTTCCCGTTTCGTTGCTCATAGCTCTGATGACGCCATGGCAAATCTTGAGCATCTTATCCTTCTGCTGCGGGGTTGATGGCGCGCCATTTGCAGACAACGACCGAGATATGATGCTGACCTGCGCGTACGCCTCCTCGAAATTGTTCCTTCCCTCCACAGATAGGAAACGTCCCCATCTGCGGCTTGCCAGACTGATCGCTGACATTAGGTCTCTTGCGCGAACCAAAGCTGCCGGGACTTGGTCCGCTTCTATGTGGCTCAGGAACTCGTCAGCGATTCTGCTCAAATCCTGGAACTCTTCTGCGGCGTTCCCTTTTCGGACGGCTTCGCGCGCTTCCCTGGCAGCTCTTTGCGCCCCGGTAGCCACAATAAGCGTCCAGATGCTTATTGCGACGCCGACGACGCTTGCAATGCCCGCGACTAAATTAAACATAAATGTGGGCAGCCTTATCCCCGCATCATAACTATTCGTAGCCCTGAACACCAGACGGCGCAGGCGATAAACTTGGGCGAGCCGATAACCCTAACTCCCGATAAGTCGGTTACTGGGCAAGCCGCATTCTGCTCGACACCCGCTGATTTGACACCCCTCACAGCCGCCGATAGTATCGTCTTTCAATGTGCGCCGCACTCGTGTGAAACTCTGTGCCGCGAGACCGCGCTACTCTTATGAAAATTGGCTATTTCGACTGTTTCTCCGGCGCCAGCGGCGACATGATTCTCGCCGCCCTCATCGACGCGGGCTGCGACGCGGCCGCGCTCGAAGCGGGTCTGCGCGAGCTGCCCGTTTCCGGCTGGAAACTCTCCATCCAAAAAGTACAGAAGAAGGGCATCAGCGCCACGCGCGTTCGCGTCGAAACCGAAGAGCAGAAGACCCACCGCTCGCTCGGCACGATCCTCGATCTGATTTCCCGCGCCGATCTTCCGCCCGGCGTGCAATCGCGGGCGAGCGAGATTTTCCGCCGCCTCGGCGAAACCGAAGCCAAGATCCACGATGTGCCCGTGGAGAAAATCCATTTCCACGAGGTGGGCGCAGTGGACGCCATCATCGATATCGTCGGCGCGAGCATCGGCTTGGATCTGCTGAAAATCGAGCGCGTGGAGTGCTCGGCCCTGAATGTCGGCGGCGGAATCGTTCGCTCGGCGCATGGAGTTTTGCCCGTTCCCGCTCCCGCGACCGCGGATTTGCTCCGCGGAGTGCTGACCTACTCGACCGGCATCGACCGCGAACTGGTGACGCCGACCGGCGCGGCCATCCTCTCGACGGTCGTGGACGAATTCGGCCCGCAGCCGAAAATGCGGGTCGCCGCAATCGGCTGCGGCGCCGGTGCCGCCGATCTCCCGGAACAACCCAATATCTTGCGATTGTTTGTTGGCGATGCCGTGAGCGCCGCTGAGTCCGCCGCATGGGATGAAGAAACGGCCGTGATCGAGGCCAATCTTGACGACATGAATCCGCAGATTTACGGCTACTTCACCGAAAAAGCCCTCGAAGCCGGTGCGCTCGATGTTTTTTCTACCCCGATTCAAATGAAGAAGGGCCGCCCAGGAACGCTTCTCACGATTCTCTGCCGCGAAGAGGATGCCGAGCGTATGATTCGCCTCGTGTTTACGGAGACGACGACCATCGGCGTGCGCTCGCATACGGTGCGCCGGCGCTGCTTGGCCCGCGATATCGTCACCGTCGCCACGTCCTTCGGGCCGGTGCGCGTGAAGCTCGCCAGCGCCAACGGAAAAGTGCTGAATGCGGCGCCGGAATACGAAGACTGCCGGAAGATCGCCGCGGAGAAGAACGTTCCGCTGCGGCAGGTGATCGCGGAAGCGATGTTGGCCTACGAACGAAGCTCCGGAAAGGCAAGCTGAGGAATGGCCGACGAGAGAGCCAAGGACAAGCCCAAGTACTTCATCACCACGCCGATTTATTACGTGAATGCCCGGCCGCACTTGGGGCATACCTACACGACCATCGCAGCGGACGTCATCGCGCGCTTCAAGCAGATGTGCGGCTACGACGTCGTGTTCGTCACCGGCACCGACGAGCACGGCCAGAAAGTCGAGCGTGCCGCGAAGAAGGACGGCGTCAAGGAAATCGAATTTGTGGATCGCATTTCCGCCGAATATCGCGACCTGTGGAAGGAGCTCGGCCTGCGCGTGGATTGTTTCATCCGCACCACCGAGACGCGTCATGCCCGGGCCGTGCAGAAGCTTGCCCGGGAAATCGAGCGAAACGGCTACGTCGAGAAGGGCTATTACGAAGGAAATTACTGCGTTTACGACGAGATGTACGTGGACGAGCCCGAGCCCGGCGCCGTCTGCCCCCAGTGCGGCCGCCCCACCGAGCGGGTTCGCGAGGAGAATTACTTCTTCAAACTTTCGGCGTTCCAGAAGCCGCTCTTGAACTACTACGAGCAGCATCCTGAGTTCATTCAGCCCGAATCGCGCCGCAACGAGGTGCTCTCGTTCGTCCGCAGCGGCCTGCGCGATCTTTCCATCAGCCGCACGACTCTGAAGTGGGGCATTCCCTGGCCGGGCGACGAAAAGCACGTTTTCTACGTTTGGCTGGACGCGCTCACCAACTACATCACCGCCGCCGGTTATGCGGACAATCCCGAGGAGTTTGCGCGGCTCTGGCCCGCGGATGTTCATCTCGTCGGCAAGGAAATCATCCGCTTCCATGCCGTGTATTGGCCGGCGTTCCTGATGGCTGCGGGACTGCCTTTGCCGAAGCAGATTTGGGCGCATGGCTGGTTGCTGATGGACAGCGCCAAGATGAGCAAGTCCGTCGGCAACGTCGTGCGTCCGCAACCCATCGTCAGGGTGCTGGGGATCGACGCGCTGCGCTATTTCCTCTTCCGTGAGATCGTCTTTGGCCAGGACGGAAACTTCACCTACGACGCGCTCGTCCAACGCTATAACAGCGACCTCGCCAATGGCCTCGGCAATCTTGCCAGCCGCACCCTTACCATGATCGAGAAGTATTTCGACGGGAAGATTCCTTCTTCGATTGCTGCGGGCCAGGGCGGAAGCGACGCTGCCGTCAAGGCGACATGCACGGCCGCCATCGGCGAATCGGTCGAGCTGTATAAGCAGTTTGCGTTTTCGCGGGCGCTGGAAAGAATCTGGCAAGCGGTTTCCGAGGTGGATCGCTATCTGACGGCCGAGAAGCCTTGGGATCGCGCGGAACGCGCCGGAGAGTGCGAACAAGTGGGACACGTTCTGGCCACGTCGGCCGCTGCGCTGAAGGTCATCGCGGTGCTGGCGCATCCGGTCCTGCCCAAAGCCACGCAGAGAATCTGGGAACTCCTCGGCCAGAAGGGACAAATCGCCGCTCAGCGGATGGACCAAGCCGCCTGGAGCTATTTGCCCCCCGGAACTCCCGTCGGCAAGGCGGAGGCGCTTTTTCCGCGTGTCGAAACCAAAGACGCCATCGAAAGGATCGAAGCAATGGAAAACGAACCGCAGAAACCCGCTGCCCCGGCGGCTCCGAGCGTGGCGCCGGCCGCAGCTGCGCCGGCTGTCCCCGAGAAGATCGGCATCGACGATTTCACCAAGATCGAGATGCGCGTGGGTGAGATCAAGACCGCCGAGCGCGTTCAGGGCGCGGACAAGCTCCTGAGAATTACCGTGGACATCGGCACCGAAGTCCGGCAGGTCGTTGCCGGCATCGCGCAGCAGTACGAGCCGGAGAAGCTCATCGGCCGTAAAGTGATCGTCGTTGTGAACCTCCAGCCCCGCAAGCTGCGCGGTGTGGAATCCAACGGAATGATTGTCGCCGCGGCCGTGGGCCCGGAAGGCCGGCCCGTTCTGGCCGGTTTTCTCGAAGATGTGGAAGTAGGATCGCGCCTAAAGTGAGGATCGCTGCCGTTTCGTCGTGAGTTATGTCGCGAGTCGCTAGCCACTGACTTTCCTATGGAACTGATCGACTCCCACGCGCATGTGGATTTCCCGCAGTTCGATGGCGATAGGGAAGCCATGCTCGAGCGCGCGCGCCAGGCCGGAGTGAGCGCTCTGCTGGCCATCGGCACCGGTCCCGGCCCGAAAAAGCTCGATTCCGCAATCCCGTTCGCCGAACGATTTGAATGGATTTACGCGACGATCGGAATCCATCCTCACGACGCCACAAAGGCGGACCCCTCGCACATGGACACTCTCGCGCGCCTCGCTCGGCATCCGCGCGTCATCGCCTGGGGCGAGATTGGCCTCGATTATCATTACGATTTTTCGCCGCGGGATGACCAGGCGCGAGTTCTTCGCGAACAACTCGCGCTCGCGCGTTCCGCAAAGCTGCCGGTCGTGATTCATTGCCGCGAAGCCTGGCCCGATTGCCTCGATCTGCTGGAGAAGGACTGGAAGTCGAGCGGGCTCGGCGGCATTTTGCACTGTTTCAGCGGAACGCTTGACGAGGCCAGGCGTGGAATCGAGATGGGCTTTCTCGTTTCCTTCGCGGGGAATGCGACGTACCCCAGAGCGCAGAACCTGCGCGACGTCGCGCGCGAACTGCCGCTCGACCGGCTCCTGATTGAAACCGATTCTCCGTATCTCGCTCCGCAAAGCCATCGAGGAAAGCGGAACGAGCCTGCCTTCGTCGCTGAGGTAGCGCGAACGCTCGCGGATGTGAGAGACTTACCCGTCAATCAATTTGCCGCCGCCACGGCGGAGAATTTTCGCCGCTTTTTCCGGCTGAACGGGGCGGACGGCCCCGCCGCCTAAGCGGCTCTGAGTTAGTTTGGTCCGCGGGGAAGTGTGCCATCACGATCTTGACCGCTAGAGAGATGTTTGAGCTTGTCCGTGAGGACCTCGCGCTCGTGGAGCGGGAGTTGAGCCAGCAGAGCGGCGGCGCGTTCGAGCCTGTCGCCGAGATCACCGGGTATCTTTTGGGCGGGGGAGGGAAGCGGCTCCGGCCGGCGCTTCTGCTGCTTTCCGCCAAGTATTGCGGCTATCGCGGGCCGGGCGCGGTTCGCCTCGGGGCGGTCGTCGAGCTCATCCACAGCGCCACGCTCATTCATGATGACGTGATCGACGGTGCGGACATGCGCCGGGGTCGCCCCTCGACCAATGCGCGGTGGGGAAATCATCGCAGCGTTTTGGCGGGCGACTGGCTGTACATGCAGTCGTTCCAGATGGCTCTCGCGGAACGGAATTTTCACATCCTCGACACGCTCATCGAAATCACCCAGCGCATGGTGGAGGGAGAACTGCTTCAGCTCGCCAAGTTGGGACGCATGGACGTCACCGAAGAGGATGCGCTCGAGCTCGCGACGTATAAGACCGCGTGCCTGTTCAGCGGTTGCACGCGGCTGGGGGCGGTTCTGGCGCGCAAGAGCGAGGCGGAGGAACAGGCGCTGGCCGAATTCGGGCGCTATGCGGGGCTGGCCTTCCAGCTTGTGGATGATCTCCTGGATTTCACTGCTTCGCCGGAACAATTGGGGAAACCAGTGCTGAACGATTTGAAGGAGGGCAACGTCACCTTGCCGCTCATCTACGCGATGGAAAATGGCAACCGCAGGGGGCGGGAACTTGTGGCCACGGTTCTGGCGGAGAAAGATTTTCTGAGCGTGCGCCCGGAAGAAATCACCTCGCTCGTTCACGAGTCGGGAGCGCTCGATCGGGCGCGCCGCCTCGCACATGAGTATGCGCGGAGAGCCAAGGCCTGCTTGAATGGAAACGTGGACGGCGATTTCGCGCGCGCCCTGTTGACCGTCCCCGATTTTATTCTCGAAAGGGAGAGCTGACCCCGGGCCCTGATGATGTCCCTCAGACTGATTTACCACCGCCACTACGATCTGCATTTCGGAGCGCATATTTTCCCCTCACAGAAATACCGGCTGATTTGCGAAAGTCTCTTGCGCGAGAAGATCGTGGCCGCCGAAGATTTTCTCGTTCCCGAACCGGCGACGGATGAAGACGTTCTTCGCGTGCACACTGCCGATTGGCTGCGAAAACTGAAGACGGGAACGTTGACCCCGAGTGAGGTCACGAAGTTGGAAGTGCCGTATTCCCGCGAGATGGTGGAAGCCGTGCTGCTGGCCGCGGGAGGAACGATTCTCGCGGCGCGCCGCGCCCTTCTGGATGGGATCGCCGTGAACGTCGGAGGAGGTTTTCACCACGCATTCCCCGGGCACGGCGAAGGTTTCTGCGCGATTCACGATGTCGCGGTGGCCATCCGCCGGCTGCAAGCGGACGGCGCGGTTCGTAAGGCCATGGTGGTTGATACCGACGTGCATCAAGGAAATGGAACCGCGGCGATTTTCTCCGAAGACCCCAGCGTTTTCACTCTCTCGATTCACCAGGAACACAACTATCCCGATCAAAAGCCGCCGTCCACGGTGGACTTGCATTTGCCGGACGGAGTCGGTGACGAGGAATATCTGAAAATTCTTTCGGCTCCGTTGCGGGAAGGATTGGACGCGTTCCGGCCGGACATCGTGTTCTACGTCGGCGGTGCGGACCCCTTCCACGAGGACATGCTCGGAGGATTGGCGCTAACTCTCGAGGGTCTGGCCCGGCGCGACCGCCTGGTTTTTGAGGAAGCGCGCAAGCGCGGTGTGCCGGTTGCCGTCACGCTGGCCGGGGGCTACGCGCGGTCCATCAACGACACCGTCAAGATCCATGTGAACACAATTCTGGCCGCGCGGGACTCCCTGAAAGCCTATCCTTTGGGACGGCACTCGTCCGGCGAAAACCGCGGCGACCCCGGTGAAATAATCCGGCCGGCAGGCGAGATTCAGTGAGGGGTTTCCGATGTTGCCAAAGCCCGTTCGATTTCTTCCGTTAGAATCTTCTCGTAATCTTCCGCGACGTATCCTTCCGCGCGAAAACTGATCTTGCCCGTGCGGTCCAGAATCACGAGCGTGGGAAAATCGTCGACGTGCAGCGCCTCCTCGAGTCCATCTGAAAAGACGACTTGGGTCTGAATCTTATGCTCCTGCAAGTAGGGAGCAACCAGCGCTTCCTCTTCATCGCAATTGACCGCCAGAAACAAAATATCCGGGTTGCTACGGAATTGCGCGGCGGCGCGCTCGAAAACCGGTTCGACCAGGCGGCAGGGGCCGCACCAAGTAGTCCAAAAACTGAGCACGATTGTTCTTCCCTGCCAGTCGCGCAGGCGAACCCGGTCGTTGCCTTTCACTCGTCGGAGCAGAAAATCGTAGGGCTCCTTGGCGTTCTCGTTGAAGGTGGAACGCGTGTGCCGAGCGGGGTCGGCGGAGAGCCGGTCAGCGGTCTGGAGCACGTAGTCCCCCAGCCCCGCCTCGGAACCGTGTGCCAGGATCCAAACGTTGCCCAGTTCGCGGCGAATCCGCGTGCGGCGCTCGCCTTCGCCCGGCGGGCCGGCTAGGGCAAACGCACGGGCGTATTGCTCGATGGCTCGCTCTAGGTTGTGCTGCAGCTCGGCGATCTCGCCGAGTCTCTCTGCCGCTTCGCTGTCTGGCAGCAGCCGGTAGCTTGCTTCGAGATCGTCGGAGGCATGAGCGTAATCCCTGCGCTCCATCAGGAGCCGGCCGCGCGTGTTGAGCACAGATATTGCCAAGCGCTTCCGGGCGAGATCCCAATTCTCCGGGGGCACCGGGGGCGAGTTTCCGCCATCCGGCGAGGTCCGGATTCGGTCGAGGACTCGAGAGGCGTAACCGATGGCGCGGGCCAGGCTCTGATCGTCCCGGGTCTGCTCGAGAAGGTCAATCGCCAGCAGCATCATGGAGACGTCGTCGGGAGAAAGCGCGATGAAGCGCTCGGCATACTCAGTGGCACGGGCGGTGTCCTGGAGGCGGATGGAGGCCTCGACGAGAGCGCGATAGACGGCGGCTTTCCGGGGGCTGTTTGGAAAACGCTTCAGGTAATCTTCGAGGTTGCGGACCAAGGCGGCGCGGTCGGTCCCGGCGCTTTCCAGAGCGTGATGGAGCTCTTGCTCAGGGTCGGCAGCTTTCGCGGCCGACGCCTGTGCGGCGCGAGATTTCTGTTTTCCCTCTGCCGGCGTTTGTTGGCTGCTTTGGGGGATTGCCGGCGAAACAAGAAAAAGAAATGCGCCCAGGAAAAAGCAAACAAATTCGGTAACCCGGCACATCGCCGAGGATTCTACCTCGGAATCGCCCGCCGCGGCTCACTCCAGCCTGTGGTACGCCAACCGCGGAGCCGGGATAGCCGGCGGGCGGTCAGTTCGCGCTCTTCAAGTGGATCGAGCCGGAGACGGTCGATGCCTCTATGCGGGCTCCTCCATTGCCCACGCGGCCTCGCAGGGAGTGTCCTCCCTGCTCCTCGACGACGATCGGCATATCGGTATGTACGCCGCCGGAAACGGCCGAGCCGCTGAACTGAAACGCGGCACTTAAAGGAACGGTTACTTCAACGCCGCCGGAGACGCTGTGGAGCTCCCAGAGGCTGTTCGCAGCAGGGTTTCCCCTGACGTGGACGGAGCCTGAGGCGGAACGCGCGCTCACGTCAGAAGTGGCGCCGTCGATGTCGACTCCGCCGCTGGCCGTCTGAGCGGTCACGCGACCGCCGGGGCTGGTGATGT
Organism: Candidatus Acidiferrales bacterium; assembly: GCA_049514555.1. Classification (GTDB taxonomy): domain Bacteria; phylum Acidobacteriota; class Terriglobia; order Acidiferrales; family UBA7541; genus JBEKUY01. The sequence continues at coordinate 501,388 of JBEKUY010000001.1, read as the reverse complement.
GGATCGAGCCCGAAGCCGCCGTGGCGCGGACATCGCCCTGAGTCCTCGACACCATGATGCTGCCCGAGGCCGCATTGCACCGGAACTCTCCGCGGATGTCGCTCGCTTCGACGGAGCCGCTCGCGGCGTTGATCTGAGTCTCTTCGCGGATCTGAGCCACGTGTACGCTGCCGGATCCCGAGGAAGCGCGGACCGGGCCGCGCACGCCTTCAATGCTCTGCGCGCCGGAGCCGAGGGCGGATTCCACCTCGGTATCCGGGGGCACATCGATCGTGTATTCGATCGAGACGTTGCGCAGGTGCCACCTCTCCTTGCCGACGCGGATCGTGTTTCCAGACTGGTCGACGGGCGGATGACCGATGATTTCGTCCAGGCGCCTGCGCGCGTCGTCGTTGGAGTAGCCGGAGGCGCGAACTTCGCCGTGGATGTGCACCTTATCGGCCGGGCCGGGGGAGATGCGCACCGCGCCCGATCCGCTGGCCAAATCCAGACGCACGGAGCCGGTCACAGTGAGGTCACGGTCAAACGAGCCTCGTTCGGAAGCAACAAAGCCACAACCCGAAAGCCAGGAAGCAACAACGATGGTCAGCGCAAAAGCCAGTGCGGGCGAAAGTCTGCGCATGTGCGGTCCTCCGGAGAGCTCTTCTATGGCTCTCTCTAACATAGGTACGCGCTTGGACGCCAATCTGTTCCCTGGAAGCAGCAAGGCGCGAATCTCACTTCGGCAGAATCTCATTCAAAGATCCTTGGCGATACCCCTGGAGGTCGAGTGTGGCGTAGGCGAAGCCGGCCTGCCTGAGGCTTTCGGCCAGGGCGCCGACCATTTTCGGGGTCAATGCGCGGGGCAATTCTTCGGGAGAGATTTCGATGCGAGCCAGGTCGTTGTGAACGCGCACGCGGAACTGGCGGAAACCGAGCTTGCGAAGCGCATCCTCGGCTTGCTCGATGCGGCGGAGGATTTCCGGTGTGACGGGTACCCCGTAAGCCACTCGGGACGAGAGGCAGGCGGACGCGGGACGATCCCACGTGGGCAGCCCCGCCCGGCGCGAGAGGGCGCGGATTTCTGCCTTGTGCAGGTCCGCGTCAAGAAGCGGCGTGAGGACCCGGTGCTCGCCGGCAGCGCGGCTCCCGGGACGAAAATCGCCGGTATCGTCCGCGTTGACGCCATAGGCCAGAGCGGCAAAGCCGCGTTCGTGCGCGACGTGGTCGAGGACCGTGAAAAGCTCGTGCTTGCAGAAGTAGCAGCGGTCGGGATTGTTGAGGCGGTAGTGAGGATCGTCCAGTTCGTGGGTCTCGACGAATTGGTGAGGGATATGGGTCGTGCGGAGGAACAATTCCGCCTGTTCGCGGTCGTAGGAGGAAAAGCTCTGGGATAAAGCGGTGACGGCCAGGGAACGCTTTCCCAGTGCGCGATGGGCGGCCCAGGCCAAATAGGCGGAATCGGCGCCCCCGGAAAGTGCGACGATCACCGTATCGAGAGCGGCAAGATTCGCGAGCAATAGGCGTTGCTTCTTGAGCGCGGTCCTCAGCGCAGCGTTCTTGTGCGCGGCACCTTTTGTGGTCTTTCTGGCGCCGGATATGGAAACCAGGGGATTCATTTCAACCCCGAGTATAGCCGAGAATGAGTTGAACGTTGAACGTTGGAAGGTTTGAAGGTTGAAAGGCGCAAGAGAACGCACTTGGCTCTTGGGACGAGGAAGCAGAGCGACCCGCCTCTGCCAAGGCTTCGGCGGGCAGGTGAGCGTGACGGTGCGATAGATGGTGGGGCAGGCGGGGCTGTGGAAAAGTACCCCCACCCCCCACCTTTTCTCGGATCTGCGGATTCTAAAGGGTTTTAAGTCCAATGTTTCAGAACTGCGGATGATAAAGGACTTACAGGCGGATTTTATGGAACTGCGCATTCTAAAGGAGTTAGCGGTACTGAGGCGACTTTTCACGAACCATTATAGCACATCTATTACCACAATGCAATAGAGACGTAGAGTTATCCACAAGTTTTTCGAGGTGGGCAAGGGATTCGAACGACAATTCCCCCAATACGGCATGCTTCTGCGATGAAGTTGACCCTAAACCGGGATAAACGGATCGTTCCGAGCAGACTTAGGGGCGCACTGACGGCTCTAAGCTGCACAAAGACCTGGGCGAAGGGGCCGGTCAACAGATTTGTTAAGAGCGCGGAAGGAATCAGAGTGAACGTTCAGGGTTACCCGGTTTGGTCGCGGTGACCAGGCCTGCCATCCCCAGCGTTCCACACCAGAAACGCCAGTCGAGGCGTCGCTCCACAATTTCTTCCATGCCCCGCTCCCGGAGCCGCCTGGCATATTCCTTGGTCCGCATCAGGTCAGCGATCAGCAATCGCCCGCCTGGCCTGAGAACGCGTACAGCTTCGTCGATGGCCTGAAGCCGGCCTTGAGAGCTCTTAATGTTGTGGATAGCGAGGCTGCTGACGACGAGATCGAACGCACAATCAGGAAATGGCATGGCGCCCATATCCCCGGTCTGCAGTTCACAGCGGTTCCGCACGCCTTCCAAGTCGAGGTTTCGCCAAGCCGCCTCAGGGCTGTTGCCAGACTGGTCCTGAGATCTCCACAGGTCCAATCCCACGGCCCGTCCACGAGGCACGAGCTTTGCAACCATGCCTAGGACGGCCCCTCGGCCACAGCCCATATCGAGAACGCGTTCGTCGCCCTCGAATGGGAGGCTGTCCAGCAGCTCGGCCCAGACTACGAACTTTCCCCGGCGTGTGAAGTACAGATAGGTGAGGACGATCAGGATCAGGACCAATCCGCCGAAGAGTTCGAAAACAGCCAACATGAGGCGACCGGATCGAGCATGGATCAGTGCGAAGCCTGCGAGAACAAGCCCAACGGCTACGCCAGCCGGGAGATAGGCAATCGCTGCACTACCCCCGTCGATACCGTACTCTCCGCGTACCTCTCGAAGTTCGCTACGAGCGTCGGTCATGCAAGAATTATCGCACGTTAGACTCGTGCTCTTGAACACGCTCCAGGTTACGGCGTTCCGATTCGTCTCCGCGGCTAACGCCTGCGCCACCCGCCAGGCACCCCAAATCGTTCCGCCGACTGACGTGTCGGCCACCCGCCCGTCTCACTGATGGTCAGTGTAAGGTGGCGGAGACGGATTGACGATTGCTGGCTGGCCCGTGCGACAAGAAAAAAGCCGTGGACCTGAACGACAGGTCCGCGCTACACGGCTACAAACACCGTCACAAGCGAAGACACACAGGCTGAAAGCCTGTGGTATCGGGAAACAAAAATCCCCACAGGTAACCCCGGCGTGTGGGGCAGCCGCGAGACAGCGTGCTAGTTCCTGGGCTTGAGCGATGCAATCTGCGGGAATGAACTTGAGCTCGTAAAGATGCATTCTGGTGGTTGTTGCTCTGTCGTCAGCGAGGTAACCAGCGCCTTTATGGCCTGGCCAGCGTTAGCAGGTATGAGGATGGTGGCTTCGAGAAGGCCGCGGCGAACAGAAGCCTGCCCTGTGTTCGGGAGGCCGTCGCAGCCTATGAAGGGCAAGCTCAACCAGCGATCTTGTTCGGCGCCTGTGGTGAGTTCCTGAAACGCCCGGCGCGCGCCAAGGGCCATGGCGTCGTTCTGGCCTGCCACAAGTCCGATGGCGACGTTTCTTGCGACATTGAGCTTGAGCCAGGAGCTTACGGCATGGTAGGCACTCTCCTCCGTCCAAAGACCTTTCAGCACGCGCACTTCGACGTTCGCGGGCTTCGTCGATTGCATGGCAGCAGCGCGCCGGGCAGCAGCTTTATTGTCCGAGGGTCCCTGGATGTACAGCACTGCGCCTCCATGGGGGAGCAAGTGTGCGATCTGTTCGCCCTGGATACGGCCGACCTCGTCGTGATTGGTAGTGACGGAGAAAAGCGGGGTCGAGTACTGGCGGCGAAGTTCGCTGAGGTAATCGACCTCCCGGTTCAACACAACCCACCCCACTCCAGAGGACGCTGCGATTCTCGCGGGTTGGGCGAGTGGCGTCCCCACCGGTTCAAAGAGAACCCCGTCAGGGCGAGTTCCAACAGGTTTATGGAGGAGTTTGAGGACTTCCTCGCTCTGCATTACCGCATCGTGCTCAGTATGTATGACCTGAAGGTCAGCTTCGCACTCGCGGGCAGCTTCTTTCGCCGAGATGGTCTGCTCGGCTTGATAATCATTATTCTCCACAACCAAAAGGACGAGGTTGGCTTTCTTCATCCGAGACCTCCTTGTAACCCAGCAGGATGCCCGGACCGGAATTTCCTTATTGCCCTCGAAAACGGCACTGTAGGACGCCTATCTCGCCTGTTCATGGCCGCAGTCATCTTCGCGGGGGTCCTAGTTGTCGGAGTCCTAGCCACCCGCCAGGTCGGAGCTTCATAAACTCCATCAATTCTACTCCAGGGTTGACTTCGCGGGTTGTTCAAGCCCCTGGAGTGAAGCGCCTGTTTGCTGCTTGTCGACCGTCGGCCAGCGAACGAAAGCCAGAACCCATAGGGCAAAAAGGTTCCCTAGCGGTATGAAAGCAAGCAGGCACCACCATCCACTAAGTCCCATGCGCTGCAAAATGCGCCGGATAGGAAAGATTACAAGCGTCAGAATAAGAAGCAATATTGGAAGCGGAGAAGTGAGTAGATTGTTGAGAAGGTGCATGGGCGGGACTCCTCTTTGTGGACATGCGGATTATATAGGGAAAGCAATTGGGGGAAAACCGGAAGCTGGATTGGCAGTGAAATTCCATCGCCATTCGTCAAGGGGCGCGATGCCGGGGGCGGGGCGGGCAGGAGAGAGGCCGCGGAGCCGTGGCAAGGAGGTAGGCGCTACGCCAATAGGCGAAACCGGCGAGGAGCGGAGCGCGTCCATGTTGCAGGTGCAGTCGCCGAGCAGGTCGGCGGAGAGCTGCAGAGACTGCCAGGGACCCTGGATGTAGGGCTGAAGGGACGGGTCGGCATTAAAAGGCGCGAGGCTCATTTCCCACGACGGAGGGGAACATGAAAGGAAGCACTCTCGGAGTCCTGCTTCTCACGATTTGTGCCATGCCAGCGGTTGCTCAAGACAAGGCGCAAGACCCAGCGGCAGCCGCTCGCGCGGCCGCCGGGTGCGGGCCGAGCGAGATCAAGTTCGACGTGAAGACGGATGATAAGCAGCACCCTACCGCACAACCGGAAGCCGGCAAGGCCTTGGTCTATGTTTTCGAGGACATTGCGAGTGGCCCGACCCTGAAGGTGGGGCTAGACGGCGCGTGGGTCGGAGCAAATGACGGCAGATCGTATTTCTTTTTTCAGGTGGAACCCGGGGAACATTGCCTGTGCACGAACTGGCAATCCATGCTCAAGAGCTTGTCGGGGGCCGGCATGGCGATCAGCCTCACGGCTGAGGCCGGGAAGGTGTACTACTTCCGAACGACGATCAACGAACCGCGCAACAAGGAAGGGGTGGCGGTGAAAATGAGGCCCATCGACAGCGCGGAAGCGCAGTTTCTGATTGCGGTTTCGGCCTACAGCACTTCTCGGGCGAAGAAGTGAATCATTCGGCTGCAAACCGTTCTTAGAACTACTTGAAGTCGAGGAGGATGTCCACGGTGCGCGTATCGGGATTGGTGCGCAGCCAGTGGCCAACCTGCTCGTAGTGGACAGGCAGATCGCCAAAGATTGCAGTGCTTTTCTTCTCGAGCCCGGCCAACAATTCCTCAAACTTTGCGCGGTCGAAAATGGCGCCAGCGGGGACGTTCCAGGCGGAGCGAATCTTCTTTTCGCCGAGCACCGAGAGGCCGGTGACGAGCATGTCGCCGTAGCGATACTGCGGTCCTTCGCTGACATGGACCTGATACGCGACCGTATGCTTAGCGTCGTCGTAGGCAGACTGCGGGTCAACCTTGGCATCGAGATAGCCGCGATGGGCGTACTCATCGAGAACTTTGTCCCAGCCGGCTTGAATCCTCTGGCCGTTTACAACGTCCGAAGCTTGGGCGCCGATGAGCGCGTTGAGTTCAGAAACGGCGAGCGCCTGATTGCCAATCCATTGCGCGCCACCCCAGTGATAGACACTGCCCGGCTGGATGGGAATGAAAACGCCCATGTCCCCGGCAAAAGCCTGATTAGGGTTGCCGGTCAAACGGATTTCCGGCGTCCCAATGGATGCGCGGAGGCATCCCTGCTCCTGATAGAAGGGGCGAACATGCTCGAAGAGAAAGAGATCGATGGCGAGGCGTGAGTAGGGCTTGCCGACAACGGCTTCCAACTTCTGCTGAAGATACGGAGATTGCGCCGCGAGCGGGTCGCCGAATTCGACGCGGCCAATCTTGAGCGCGGCGCCTTCCACACGAAACACCTGAAGCGATCCATCGCCGGAAGGGTTGGCAAGAAGCTGATGTTCGACGGTGACCTTCAGACCGCGGGCGGCGAGAAGGGGGCCGAGGGCCGCGGCCATATCGTCGAGCAACGGACTTTCCTGCGGAGCGGTTCCGTCAAAGACGGGCACGGACTTGCGGATGGCGTCGCTGAGTTCCGCGTCGGTGAACCAGGGAATGTTGTCAAACAGCACCGGGACTCGAGGCGCTTCTTCGAGCCGATAGGTGACGGTCAGATTTTCACCTCGGCTGCGGAACTCATAGGTGACAGTAGCGAAGAGGCCGGTGGCGACCAATCGGTCGGCGGCGGCTTGTAGATCATCTTTGCCGACGAGATCGCCGAGATGCAGGCCGAGGATGGCCTTCACGGGTTCCTCGGCGAGAGTCTTCAGCCCCACGAACTCAATTGCGGTGAGCTTCCCTTTGCCCGGTTGCTGGGCGAATGACAGAGAAGGAATCAGGGCAAGGAGCAGGATTAGAGCAAGACTCGTGATGTTGCGCGACACAGTGAAACCATTCTACTCAATCGCCGGCCTTACAGGCTAGACCGGCACTGGGAGATGAATTTGAGAGCGAACGGGATGACAGCCCGTGCTACCGGTCACTCGACGGTGACGGACTTGGCGAGATTGCGCGGCTGGTCCACGTCGCAGCCGCGGCGGACGGCAATGTGATAGGCCAGCAACTGCAGCGGCAAAATCTCGAGCAGAGGAGCGAGCAGCTCGGGAGCCGGCGGAAGTTCGATGAGGTGGTCGGACACGGCGCGAGCCAACTGGTCGCCGGCAGTGGTTACGGCAATGACGATGCCGTCGCGCGCCTTCACTTCTTGAATGTTAGAGACGCTCTTCTCGTAGCGGGTCATCGACTCCGGATCATTCTCATCCCGGGTGGCCAGGACGACCACGGGAAGCTTCTCGCTGATCAGGGCATTGGGGCCGTGCTTCATCTCACCGGCGGGATAACCCTCGGCGTGGATGTAAGAAATCTCTTTGAGCTTGAGCGCGCCTTCGAGCGCGATGGGGTAGTGAATGCCGCGGCCCAGATAGAGAAAATCGGTGTAGCGGAAGAACTGGCGGGCAAGATTTTCATAGACGCCGGCTTGATCGGCCTGGAGGACCGTTTCCATCTTGTGGGAGATGCCGGTGAATTCGTGCAGCAGGGAATTGGCAGAATCGGCGGCGACAAGCCCGCGCAACTGGCCGAGATGAATGGCCAGCAGGAGAAGAGCCGCGAGTTGCGCGCTAAACGCTTTTGTGGAGGCCACGCCGATTTCGGGGCCGGCGTGGGTGAGGACGGTGCCGGCAGCTTCGCGAGTGAGCATCGCTCCCATCACGTTGCAGATGGCGAGAGTGGGCGAACCCTTGCGCTTGGCTTCGCGCTGGCCCGCGAGGGTGTCGGCGGTTTCTCCGGACTGGCTGATGCAGACCGTGAGGGTCTTAGCGTCGAGGATGGGATCGCGGTAACGAAATTCGCTGCCGTAGTCCACTTCCACGGGAATCCGGGCGAGCTTCTCGATCATGAATTTGCCCGCCAGCCCGGCGTGCCAGCTCGTGCCGCAGGCGACGATCCTCACCTTGTCGAATTCCTTGAACTGGCGCTCGGTGATCTGCATCTCGTCCAGAAAGACCTTGCCGGTATCGAGGGACATGCGGCCGAGGAGGGTATCGCGGACGGCGCGAGGCTGCTCGAAAATTTCCTTCTGCATGAAATGCTTGTAGCCGCCCTTTTCGGCCATGATGGGGTCCCAGGTGACGCGCTGGATGTGAGGTTCGACGCGGCGGCCCTCGTGGTCCATGACGCGCACGCCATCGGGGGTCAGCACGGCGATGTCACCGTCCGACAGAAAGAAGATATTGCGAGTGTGCTGGAGCAGGGCGGGGATGTCGCTGGCGACGAAATACTCGCCGTCACCGATTCCAACCACGGAGGGCGGGCCCATGCGCGCCGCGACGATCTTGTTCGGATCTTTCGAGGACAAAATGGCCAGGGAATAGACGCCCCGGATCTGCCGCAAGGCCTTGCGCACGGCTTCCTCGAGCGGGCCGCCGTCCATATATTTTTCAATGAGATGGGCGACGACCTCCGTGTCGGTTTCGGTGGCGAATTTGTGCCCCTCCTGCTGGAGCTGGTGCTTCAACTCGAGGTAGTTTTCGATGATGCCGTTGTGAACGACGACGATGTGTCCGGTGCAGTCGCGGTGGGGATGCGCGTTCTCTTCGGTCGGCCGGCCATGCGTGGCCCAGCGCGTGTGCCCGATGCCGTAGACGCCGTCGAGGGGCGACTTCAGGATGCTCTGTTCGAGGCTGCCAAGCTTGCCCGAGGCGCGGCGGATCTCCAGCTTGCCGTTCTCTTGAACGACGGCGATGCCCGCGGAATCGTATCCGCGATATTCGAGGCGGCGCAGACCGTCCAGGATCAGCGGGACGACTTTCTTAGGGCCGATGTAGCCAACAATGCCACACATGGTTGAGGGCTCCCTCGAAGTGATGAATTCAGACTACCACACGCGCGCGCTGAACCGCGGCGCAGTTGCTCCAGATGCATGGGACGGGCCGGCGGGCCAGCGAAAGGGAACTGCAGCAAGCATCGCGGTCAATCAACCAGCTCGAAGCGGAATTCCTCGATGACCGCGTTCGTGAGGATTTCCCGGGAAATCCGTTCCACGTCGCGCTGCGCCGCTTCCCGGGACATACCGTTGAGTTCGAGAACGAAGAACTTGCCCTGACGGACATCCTTTACGTCCTTGAAACCCATGGAGGCAAGGGCCTGGTGAATCGTCTTTCCCTGAGGATCAAGAACGGTCTTTTTTGGCATCACCCAGATGTGAGCTTTCATGGCGGTATTATCCCACATTTTCTGTATGCAGTCGGTGGGGGTGGTCGCATTGCCGTGCGGCAGACGCATGCGTCGCCGAGCCTACTGATCGCCGGCCACACCAATTCGATTAACACTGACGCCTACAACCTCAAGGTATCGCAGCAGCGTGCCGAAACTGTGGTGTCAAGGCTAGTCACGCCGGGCATCGGCGCGCCGCGTCTCACCGACAAGCGATTCGGCAGGTCGCAGCTTGTGCCCGGCAACGCTACCGCAGCGGGTGGGCACTCAACCGCCGTGTCGAACTCGGCGGGCAATAGCACGCCTCGCGATTACAAGCGAGCGTCACGTACTTCTGTGATGAGTGCGTCCGGATGCCGGCACTCTTGCGTCCTGGGCTCTTACCGCTCAACCAGTTCGACACGACGATTCTTAGCTCGTCCCTCTTCGCTTCGGTTCGAGGCCACCGGCGCCAGCGGACCCACGCCATACGCTCTCAGTCGAGCCGCCGGGATGGCATGCTTGCTCACCAGCGCATTCATGACCGCATTTGCTCTCGCTTCGGAGAGCTTCATGTTATGGGCAAATTCCCCGGTGCTATCCGTGTGACCTACCAAGTAGAGCTTGAGACTTTCATCCTTGCGCAACAACTTGGCGATCTCTTCTAGCGTCGGTTCGGATTCAGGCTTGATATCGGCCTTGTCCGTGTCGAAGTAAATCCCGTACACAGCAGCGTGCCCGGTAGTCTGAATATCACTCAACCAGGCATCGGCGTCAGCCGTCACCTCCTGTTTCATCGTGTCCTTTTCCACAATGGTCAAATAGTAGGAAGGCGTTCCTCCATAGGTGGCTACGACGTTCGTCCAGATCTCTTTGCCTTGCCGAACCAACTTTAGGGTGGCCTTGTTGTCGCCATTGTCCCACAGCACGGTGCCACCGATTTTCTTGATGGCGTTCTCGTAGTTCCGGATGATCTGCAACTGGCTTGGAACCTTGGAGCCCTCCTGCAGGTCATACCGGAGTGCGTAGTAGTGGCCCTCGACGACCGCGGTCGCGTTGGCACTGGCCTGGAATTCGTACTGGGCGAATTCCTTTTCCTCGTAGTCATGAATGTAGAAGTTGGGCATCCGCGAGAGTAGCGGATGATCCTTGCTGCCTTCTACGTCTGGTTCCTGCGCCGACGCTATCCCGACCAAGAGGAATGACAGTAACCCGAGCCCGGCAATCACAGCGCTTCTTCTCATGAGAACCCTCCTCGGAGCGGCTGCGCCCCGCTCACGTCCCACATTCGCGCGAAGGGCGTTTGACAACGCCCCCGTTCCCGGATTTGAGCGCCCCATTATGGGACCATTGCGTCTTCTGGTGCCACTAAATCCGTGCCCTCCTCGACGGGCGGGCGCCTTGCGAGCGGGGCTGGTTGTTAGACCGGCCCCCGCCGGGATTTCACAGAGGATTTTCTGCGGAGCCTGTATCACGGGCTGGCAAGGAGGGTATACAATGCCTGCCGTTCCCGAAGCCACGTAGAAGATCCTGACTCATACCGCCACATTGTCGGCGTAATAAAAGGCCCGAGTGACTGCCGGAGCTTGTCATTCTGCTCCTGCGAGGAGGACTCATGCGTCGCTGGGTTTCCCCACTCATCCTGGTTTCTACATTGGTTGCGTTGTTTCTCGTAAATGGCCCTCGGTCCGTGTGTGCCGGGAACGTTAACGAAGATTTGCTTCGTGCCGCGGAGGAGGGCGACCTCGCCGACGTGCGGAGCGCGCTGGCCAAAGGTGCTGACGTCAACAGCAAGGATGGCCACGGCAACACTCCGCTGATGATCACTGCAGCAGTTGGTGGCAACAGTGACGTCGCAAAAGCGTTGCTGGCCAAAGGCGCCAGCCTGAGCGCCAAGAACGAAGTCGGACAAACTGCCCTCTACTTGGCTGCCCGAAGGGGCTTTGTCGAGATCGTTGTGATGCTGGCGGACAAGGGCGCTGATCTGAACGCCCCAGACATGCAGGGCAAGACACCCCTGATGGTGGCGGCATCTCAGGGCAAGGCTGAATCCGTTCGGACCCTGCTTGCCAGGGGCGCCGCAGTGAACGCCAAAGATCCCCAAGGCAGCACGGCTTTGATGGAGGCAGTGCTCGCGGGAGAACCGGAAATTGTCAAGCTGCTGCTCGCCAAGGGCGCAGACATCCGTGCACGGAACAGCGACGGTGCAACTGCCCTGGCCCTTGCACGCGATATGGAGAGAACCGAAATCGTAAAACTGCTCACAGAGGCGGGTGCCAAGCAATAGCGGAATCCCTGGCGTTCAAAGAAGTTTGTTCTTGTTGATAAAGGACGCGATTTCCTGAAGGACTCGCGCAGTGCTTGGGCCTTCCGGGGAGGAATGCCGTGAGATTTGCACTGAGACTCGCGCTGAGATTTGCAGCTTGGCCGACTTTGGCGACGGTAACCTGGGTCCAATCGAAGAGCGCTGAGGTGTGACAGGAAAGGACACGGGGAAAGAGACCCTGCGCGGTCGAGGAGGGTGAGATGAAAGCCCATCACAAGGAATCGTCGTACATCTCGTGGAGCCTCATGGTCGTAGTGTTGCTGGTGCTGGTATCACTGGCGCCGCTACCGGTGCGCCCACAGGGCGGATGCAAGGATTGCGCGAGAACAGCGTACTTGAACCAGGTGACCACGAACGCGGCCGATCCGAACTTCAGGACTTCGGTAAAGTACCTGATGTGGCAGACATTGATTAGCAACTGCTTCCATTTCATGGTGGAAGGAAATTACGTCCCAAAGCAGATTGCGCCCAATTTTGGAGCTGGAAAGCGACCGCCCGAATACTACTTCGATGTCAACTACGCCGAGAATCTGGGGGGTACTGTCAAGTCCAGACTCACCATTGACATGTACTTCGTCGGACCACCGGAAGAAAAGGTCATCACCTGGGTGACCGAGGGTGACAGACCGACCCAGCATTTTAGGCACTATCACATGAACAGGATGTTCCTTAACCCGCACGCGGTTCTCGAGCCGTATCGGCCTCTGGAGGAGACAGTCCTCGAAAATTTCGAGAAGCGCCCTACGCAGTGCCTTGTCAAACCAAGCAAGAAGACGGTCGCTCCCGGCGAAGAAATTGAAGTAGTCATCAATGGGATCGAGCACGCCAAGGGGCAGCGCTCACGTGAGTTCAACCGCATCATCGTGCATGCCGTGGAGGGCAAGATCATCGGCGGTCAACCACTCCTGGTGGACCAGGACTTGAAAGCGTTCAAGGTTGGAAACGGCGAGGTCAAATTTACCTACAAGGCGCCGACCTCCGGCTCGGTCAACGAGGACACCATCAGGGTTTACAGCGCTTGCGACATCCTGCCGGACGCTACCGTGCCCATGGCCAAGACAACCATGAAGGACAAGATCGCCGAGGAAAAGATCGAGATCGGTAAAGCGAAAACGCAAGGCACGATCACGATCCGAAGAATAGTTACCACTCACAGAACATCGAATAGCCCGAGTCATTCTTCTAGCGAGGAGGGCACGTCGCAGGTTAATGCGACCATCCAGGCTTCTTTTGCATTTGAGAGGTTATACGTGCCCCGGGATAAGGACGAGATGGAAGAGCGCTATGCCGTGAAATCATGGGACATCTTGGACGCTTCCGCGAATGACAACGATAAGAAGGAGGACGAGTGGCGAGACAAATCATATTTCCAGGGGCTAAAGGAACGGACGGTCAAAGTCGAGACTGGGTCGTACAAAGTGAGCAAGTCTGACCTGGGACCGGAGGGGTTAACGATCTTCCTCGATAAGCGCACAGGAAAGGCAAAGAACGTTGTGCTCTATTTTCACGCGCTCGCCCTCAGTGGGCAGCTCCACATCACGACGGACTCCGTTTTTGGCGACCAGGGCTATAAAACTAGTTGTGCTTGTTACACCCGGTCTCGACACATATCCAGTGACGAATTCCAGCCGCCAGGGGTGGGCCTGGTAGAGGTCACCAACCATCTTACCGCCTCGGTCGCCGAGGCGATTCAATCTGGCGGGATGCCCGAGGGCACCAAGGTCACGGGCGGCGATGGGGTCCATCAGCTCTCGGGCGGAAGTACGGTCAAGTTCCCGGAAACCATACCCGGTGAGACACAAGAATACACGTTCACCTGGCAGATCACACGCGTGCCGCCGGCGACAAAGTAAGGCAGCCGTCCCCGTTTCTCTGCTTTTTCATTGCCGCTTCGCGGGCATTCCGGACCAGGTCCCGGACCGATCTTGTGCGTCCCGCGGCCTAGCTCAGTCATGGCGACGCCGAAGGACACGGTGGGCGTGGTCCCCCTCGCGCTGATCCCTCACTCTTAGAAATCCCCTTGCAGGTAGTACACGACCAGCTCACGAGCGGGAACGAAATCAGCTCTTCTTGCGATGAAATGGTCCTTGTCCAGACGTTGCACTTCACCATCCCAACAAAAACTCACGAAGGTCTTTTCCGGGGCAGTCGTTTCAGGCCTCTCCACAACGAGTTGAAAGTCCTTGATGGGAGTCCTCCAGGTGTTTGCGGTCGTAAGAATGTACTTGACCACCTGTTCCTGTCCCAGCGCGTGAATGCTACCCTCTTTGAACATTCTGTTAGCCGTAGCGCTCAATTTTGTCTCGAGCGAAGGGGGAAGGCAGCTTTCTTTGACAAATTCTTCGAGTTCCGAAGGGCCAGGCGGAATTTGATAATAACCGACGATTGGTCCGTACTCATGTCGGACGTTGAGGATCTTGTGCGCTGGGAATCGCTGTCTCCAAAAATAGATCTTATGAACCGACCACCTCGGCGATTCAGCCGCGTCGATCAAGCCGAGACGAACCAACTTCTCTTTTGCGGATTTCGGAAGGATCCGAATTTGGGAGCTGTCTACGTCGGGAACGGAGTGACCAAAGGTTTCAATGTCAATGCCTAACCCACGCAGCAGGTCGGTAAAGTCGGCGTCCCCGAGTTTGGCTCGAACTTCGGTCTGATACTTGACCTCTTGACCGTCGGCCCAAACACGGAAATCCGTAAAATACGGGTACCGGGGCTGCAGAGCGCTGGGATCGTATGCGTAAGGCGGGATGGGGAAAGCTACTTCTGTGGTGATGTCCTGACCGGCCGAATTGAGGAACTTGTATTCGACGGTTACCCCTCCTAGACTGATGGCCAACCGCTCTTCTTCCATAGAAATCCGAGTTTCGTGGCGCAGCTGAATCCCGCCAGCCGCAAACTCTGCCAGAGCGTCGTTCCCGTAGAGTAGCGCGCAACTCCCGGGGAGAAGAACGGCCAGGAATACCACTGCGGCATGTTTCCAGAAGCTCAGTGTCGGAGCCATGAGAAGGTCCCCTTTCTGGATATCGCCGGATGGCCGCCGGCTCGCCCAGAGCGGCGGCGGTTCGGGTCATGTTCCAGCGGTTCTCGTATGGGGGCCCGCCAAGTTCCTACTTGGGCGCGGCAGTAGTGCTCTTGGGCTGCGTGTGAGCAGCGGTGCCCGCGGCTTGCTTTCCCGCATCGCCAGTGATGGGCTTGGCGTTGCCTTTGGTCTGTGTCCCCGCAGCAGTTCCTTTGACTTGAGCGTTGGTCTGGTTCGATCCACGCGCGATGCTTCTGGTCTGCCTTCCGCTATCGCCAACGCTGGCGTTGGATACGGTGTTGCCAGTGACCTGGTTGCCTGCTCCCATTCCCACTCCCGGTGTTCTTGGTTTGGGGGCGTTGGTGCCAATGTTGGCGTTGGATACGGCATTTCCCGTGACTTGGTTACTTGTTCCTACTCCGACTCCTGGTGTTCTTGCTTTGGGGGCGTTGGTGCCAACGTTGGCGTTGGATACAGTGTTGCCCGTGACTTGGTTACCTGCTCCTGGTGCCTTTGGTTTGGGGGCGTTGAAGTCGATGTCGATGATGCCCTTGTTAGGTTGGGCGTTGGGTTTGGCACTACTGTTGGCTGGCGGCCGAGCAGCGTTGAGTTGGGCTTGCCTTCCAGTATTGCCAATGTTGGCGTTGGATACGGCATTGCCCGTGACTTGGTTGCCTGCTCCTGGTGCCTTTGGTTTGGGGGCGTTGAAGTCGATGTCGATGATGCCCTTGTTAGATTGGGCGTTGGGTTTGGCACTGCTGTTGGCTGGCGGCCGAGCAGCGTTGAGTTGGGCTTGCCTTCCAGTATTGCCAACGTTGGCGTTGGATACGGTGTTGCCCGTGACTTGGTTACCTGTTCCCACTCCGACTCCTGACGTCCTTGGTTTGGGGGAGTTGGTATCAACGTCGATGATACCTTTGGCGTTCCGGTTGGCTGGCGGCCGAGCAGCGTTGAGTTGGCCTTGCCTTCCAGTATTGCCAACGTTGGCGTTGGATACGGTGTTGCCCGTGACTTGGTTGCCTGCTCCTGGCGCCTTTGGTTTGGGCGCGTAGATGTCGATGTCGATGATGCCCTGGTTGGGTCGGACGCTAGGTTTGGCACCACTGTTGGCGTGCGCGCCAGCAGTATTGCCTTGCGCATTTGAAGTGGCGCTTGGCATCGGCTTGGCCTGAGGGCGATCTTGCTTATGTTCTTGGGCGGCGAGCGGCAGAACCAACAGAGCTAGAGTCAACAGCGGGGTGACAACAAAGGCCGAAACCCGAAGGATGAATCGCACGAGTCGGTACCTCCTCGATTCGGTTACCTACTTCTTCCGTGGGTTCCTGGGATGAGTGCTTCTGATTCCGGAGTTATGGTCGGGCGCTTATGCCACGTCACGTTCTCGTGGGGCCGATGATGGCACAAGAGTAGTCCAAATGCGTCCAGGTGTCACGTTCTTGGTAGCTTGGCGGAGGGCCCCCAACCACTGACAAGATACTGCTAGGACGCAAAGCCCACGCTAGATCAAGCCAAGGCGGGAGGCTTCACGATCGAAAGTCTCGATGAGAGCGTTCTTCTCGGCTGCGGGGAGAAAGGAGTGTTCGAAGCCGGCGCGGGCCAACTGCAAAAGGGTCGAGATCGGGAGGCCCATTTGAAGAGCGTTCTCGTATTCGCCGCGCAAGTCGGTTTGGAACATGGCGGGGTCGTCGGTGGACAAAGTGACCGGGACTCCCCGGCCGACGAGTATTGGCAGGGGATGGTCCGTCAGAGCTGCATCGGAGCGGCCCAACTGGCAGGCGAGGGCGCCGGTGCGGAGGTTGCTCGTCGGGCAGACTTCGAGGGGGATGTGGCGTTCCTTGAGCAAGTCCATAAGCGCGGGGTCATGGACTGCGGCGATGCCGTGACCGATGCGCTCGGCGCCGAGGTAATCGATGGCATCGCGGATCTGCTCGGGACCGCCGATTTCGCCAGCGTGGATGAGCCGATGCAAGCCGCGCGCGGCGGCGTAGTCGTACACTTCACGAAAATCAGCAGCGGGGACGGAGAGCTCGTCTCCTCCCATGCCGAAGGCGACCACGCCTGCGTCGTGGAGGGTGGCGGCGATGTGCGCGACTTGCATGGCAGGGGAGGGGCCGAATTGGCGCACGGCGTCGAAGATCCAGCGAACGCGCGGAAACGTTTCCTCGGCATGAGCGGCAGCGCGCATCGCGACGAAGTTCGCTTCCACATCCTGCAGGCGCAGGAGCATGACGCCGGCAGAGATAGTGATCTCGGCATAGCGGACGTTCTGGGCGCGGAGGGATTCGCACAGGCGGCGGATGATAAGTGCGTAGTCATCGGGCGCGCGCAGGAGCGAAGTCACCCACTTGAAGGCCTCGAGAAAGCCGGAGAAATCGGTGTATTCGTAGCGGGAGGCGACTTCCTGGGCAGTCAGCTTCAGGCCGTGGCGCGCGGCCAGTTCGCACGCGGTGTCCGGAGAAATGGAACCCTCGGCGTGGAGGTGAAGTTCTACCAAAGGAATCTTGCGGAAGGCTTCCGGCCATTCTGTCATCTGGAGATCAATTATGCGGCAGAGCCGGGCGCCCGGCATTGGTCCAGGCGGTAAGCCAATAGGAACCCACGTCCGTGGAGGCCTCGGAGAGCTGGCGGATCAAAATTGCCGCCGCCTGATTATAGAAGCGGTCGAAAAACTCGTCGGTGTAATCAGGCAGCCCAGCGCGGGCACGGCGGTCCGCGAGCAGAATCTGTTCGAGCCAGGCATGCGAGCTCAAGCAGGAGTCAAAGGCATGGTCGGTCGGATCGCTGATGAACATGGCATCATTCGGGCGCAGAGGGATGAACGAGGAGAAGCGATCGACCAGGGTCATGCTGAAGCGTTCGTTAACGTCGAGCTGTGAGGACAAGTGCCCGTCAAAGTTCTCGGTGGTATTAAACGGGTCATGGGCCGCTGCAACGTAGTGCGCCAGCAGTGCGGCTTCGAGCTTCGCTTGGTCCCATTTACCGGCCTTCAGGGCTGTCGTGAGCCTTTCACTATAGACGCCGATCTGCCAGGGAAGGACTCCGTTGGCGTCGAGCTTGGTCTTGCCGAATTTTCCCAGAGCCGCCTTGTAGTTGCGCGGCAGGCTCTCGAACGGGAAGCGGCCATAGCGGTCGATGAACAGGACATGGTTTCGCCGCTCGGCGGGATTCTTGGCGAGCGAATCGACTGGATCGGTCACGTGCTGCACCAAGAAGCTGCGATTCGCTTCGAAGAAGGAACGCACCTCGGGGGGAAGGGTATCGACGGCCTTGTTGGTGACCAGGCGCTCGGCGGCATTGCCCCAGGCGAAAGCCGTTGCGGGAGCCAGACAGAGAAGTAGGATTCCTGCGAGGATGGGACCGCCGGCGCGCTGAGGTCCGAAAACTCTCACCTTTTGGCTCCTTCCGCTAAGGCATTTTCCACCGCAAGTGCGCTTCGTTTGCGGCTATAGCTGAAGTAGATCACCATGCCGATCGCCAGCCATACGAAAAAGCGGATCCAATTCTCGACCGTCAGACTGGCCATCAGGATAACGCAGGTCAGCACGGAAAGCATCGGCAACCACGGAACCAGAGGGACACGGAAGCCTCGGGGACGATCCGGTTGGGTCCGCCTCAGTATGAGCACCGCGAGGGCCACAAGGACGAAGGCAAACAGCGTGCCGATGTTGGAGAGATCAGCGAGCGTACCGATGTCAAAAATGCCTGCCGGGATGCCGACGACGAGCCCAGCGACCCAGGTAGCCACGTGCGGTGTCCGAAAGCGGCGGTGAACGCGGGAAAAGGCGGACGGCAGCAGGCCGTCGCGAGACATCGCAAACCAGACGCGCGCCTGTCCAAGCTGGTACACCAGAAGAGAAGAAATCATACCCATAAGGGCGCCCACGGTGACCCAGCGCTGGAGGCGGTCGAGGCCGAGATTGTGAAGGGCGCTCGCCACGGGAGCCGCGTCTCCCCGAAACATAGAGTAGTGCTGAACCCCGGTGAGAACGACGGCGACTCCCACGTAGAGAGTGGCGCAGACCAGCAGGGAGAGAAGAATTCCAATGGGAAGATCGCGCCGCGGATTCTTGCATTCCTCGGCGGCGGTGGAGACCGAATCGAAACCGATGTAGCTGAAGAAGACGATCGCGCCGCCGGTGAGGACCCCTTGCCAGCCGTTGGGCATGAAGGGACGCCAGTTGGCGGGCTGGATGTACTTCGAGGCAAAAACGATGAAGATGAAAATGGCGACGAGTTTGATGCCCACCATGATGCTATTGGCTTCGGCCGTCTCGCGAATGCCAATGACGAGGAGAATCGTCAAGCACATGACGATAATGAAGCCGACGACGTTGAAGTGGAGCGTCCAGCCCCCGCCCGGCGAATAGCTGGGTGCGCTCAGCACGGTGGGCAGGTGAATGCCAAAGGTGGCCAGCAGGCTCTTCACATAGGCTGAGAAGCCAACCGCGACGGCCATATTCGAGACGGCGTACTCGAGGATGAGATCCCAGCCAATAATCCAGGCCACGAGTTCGCCAAGCGTGGCGTAGGTATAGGTGTACGCGCTGCCGGCGATCGGAATCATCGAGGCGAGCTCGGCGTAGCACAACCCCGCGAAACCGCAGACCAGCGCAACCAGGAAGAAAGAAAGAGCAATCGCGGGACCGGCGCCGGGACGACCGGCAATGCCAGCCGCGTGCGTGCCATGAAGCAGGACATCGAGCAAAGGCGCTTTCAGCAACGAGGGATACAAAACCTCTTCGCCGGCGGCGGCGGTGCCCGTCAGAACGAAAATGCCGGTGCCGATGATTGCGCCAATTCCGAGCGCGGTCAGGCTCAGCCAGCCAAGGGTTTTCTTGAGCCGCTTTTCGGGGTTTTCGGCATCCGCGAGCAGCCGGTCAATGTTCTTGGTGCGGAAGAGTTGAGATGACACCCGTGATCCCCCCTGGCGTCCGCCGGGAGCGTGAAAATGAGTCCTAGAAACGCGCTTCGGCCATGGCCATCAAGTGGCCGACAATGTACCGTGCCGGGCCGCCGCGCGCAACGTCGAGATCGCGGCGAAGAGCCCGGTTCCTGGGGCCTGCCGCACCGTCATACAGGTTCGAGCTGGGCATATCGGGCTACAAATTTTTTGGTTCCGTAATCGGGGAAGCTGACCGTCAAGCGGCGATCGTCGTCTTCGCCATCGACGGCGATAATCGTTCCGACGCCGTAATTGGGGTGGCGGACCCTCTGGCCGATCAGCGGATCGGACTGCGCGATGCGGCGGAATCCGCCGCGCGGCGCACCGCCGGCGTTGCGCTGCTCCGGAACGCGCGAGTGCCGCGGCGTTGTCTGCTGGCGGATGCGGCGGGTGAACTCCTCGGGGGAGTAGGAGTATTCCGGGTCGGGCTCGTAGCGGCGCGTCTCGCCGGCTTCGGCCAGCGAGCCGGACGCGGTCTCAATGAGCTCGCCGGGTATCTCCGCAAGAAAACGAGAGGGGGTTGAGGCCCGAAGCGACTGTTCGTTTCCAAAGACGCGCCGGTACACGGCCCGCGTCAGCGTGAGCGTTTGCCGAGCCCGGGTCATGCCGACGTAGCAAAGGCGGCGCTCCTCCTCGAGCTCGTCCTGGTCATTGCTGGAACGAGCGTGAGGGAGAACTCCTTCCTCGAGCCCGGTGAGAAACACGTGATCGAATTCGAGGCCCTTCGTGCCGTGGAGAGTCGTCAGGGTGACAGTGGCGCGCTCGTCGAAGCTGTCGGCATCGCTTACGAGCGCGGCGCGGTCCATAAAATCCGACAAGCTCTCTCCAGCCTCGGCGCTTTCGGCGACCGCGTTGACCAGTTCTTCGAGGTTCTCCACGCGGTCGGCCTCCACCTCGTCTTTTCTCTGAGCGATCATCTCGAGGTACCCGCTGCGCGCCAGGATGCTTCTTAAGAACTCAGCGGGAGGCAGTTCGTCAAGATCGTGACGCAACCGGGTAACCAACTCATGGAAGTCCTTGAGCGGCGCGGAGGCTCGCCCGGAAGCAGGGTTTGCGACCCAGCTTGTCACAGCCGACCAAAGGGATGAGCCTTCGGTTTGCGCGCGCTTGCGCAGCGCCTCGACGGTTGTTTTGCCGATGCCGCGAGGAGGCACGTTCAAGACCCTCAAAAGGGCAATGTCATCTTCAGGATGGAAGGCCAGGCGCGCATAAGCGAGGACATCCTTCACCTCCGCGCGCTGGTAAAAACTGAAGCCGCCGATGAGACGGTAACGAATACCAAGACGGCGAAGCGCTTCTTCGAAGGAGCGAGATTGAGCGCTGACCCGGTACATGACGGCACAGTGCAGCGAGGGGTCATCTTCCAACAGCTTGCGCAGCGCGCCAGAAACGAACTCGGCTTCGCCCTGCGGATCGCGGGCCTCGAAGTATTCGAGGTTCCGGCCGGGGCCATGCTCGGCCGCGAGCGTCTTGCCCAGCCGGCGAGAGTTGTTGGCCACGACCGCCGCGGCAGCGTCCAAAATGTTCTGCGTCGAGCGGTAGTTGCGTTCGAGGCGGACGACGCGGGCACCGGGAAAGTCCTCGGCAAAGCGCAGGAGAATGGCGACGTCGGCGCCGCGCCAGCGGTAGATGGACTGGTCTTCATCCCCCACAACACAGAGGTTGCGCTCGGGGCCGGTCACCTGACGCAGGACGTCGTACTGCACGGGGTTGGTATCCTGATATTCGTCCACGTGGACGTAGCGGAAGCGAGTTTGCCAGCGCGCGCGGACCTCTTGCGAGTCGCGCAAGACCGCGACGGTGCGGAGCAGAAGGTCGTCGAAATCGAGGGCCTGGCTCTGCCGCAGGACCTTTTCATACTGCTCGAAAACGACGGCCGCTTGCCGGGCCTCCTCGCTCGCAGCGCCGGCGCGAAGGTCGTCGGCGCTCCGCGCGTGGTTCTTGGCGTAGCTGATGCGGCTCAAGATGCCGCGCGGCGTCTGCCGGCGCTCTTCCAGTCCCAGATTATTCATGGCCAGCTTGACGGCCGCGAGCTGATCGTCTTCGTCGAAGATAGTGAAGTCGCGGGGGAGTCCGGCATGTGCGGCTTCGCGGCGGAGCAGGCGAGCGCAGAAAGAGTGGAACGTGGAGATCCACGGCTCCGCAGATGGCATTCCCGCACGAATGAGCAGGTCGGTCACGCGCTGCTTCATCTGATCCGCAGCCTTATTGGTAAAGGTGACCGCCAGCAGGGCTCCCGGCAGAACGCCCTGAGAAACCAGGTGGGCGACTCGATAGGTAATGGCGCGAGTTTTACCGGTTCCCGCGCCGGCCAGGATCAGAACAGGCCCGTCGACGGACTCGACAGCCTCGCGCTGCTGCGGGTTCAGGTCGTCAAGGAAGTCCATCGTCAGGATTCGGGCCGAGTGGAGGCAACCGCACAAAGAATGTTATCCGAGGGAGACCGAGGACGCAAATGCGGTTTTCCGGTGATGGGTCTGTAACTCGTCATGATTTCGAAAAAACTTGCTAAACGAGAGCTTCCCGGGTCAGCGGCCGCCGGTCTGGGAGAGATCCAAGTCGAAATAAAGAAGACTCTTGTCGGCGCCCAGAACGGTGACTTCCGGAACGTAGAGCCGGGCGTATTCCATCAGGTCGAATTGGCCGGCCAGATCGAAGTAGAGCAAACCGTGGACGGAAGCATGCGGCGCAACCACTTCGGCGCCGATGGCCACGCTATCGGCCGCCGCGCGGAATTCGTCCCACTGCTTGCTTTTCCCGCTCCCCGAACCTGTTCGCGGAATGGGCAGTGGAACCCTGCTGCGCGGGGCAGTGGGTTGTTTTGCGGCTGGATGGAAAACCAGATCCGCGAGATCCGCAGGCGAGAGAGGATAGATCTGTTGACGGTCGCTTTCAGGAGGCAAGAGGAGGAGGCGGATACGGTTCAGATTGACATGCAGTGGTTGGTCGGAGTCATTTCGGAGAACGACATCGATGGCGATGGCGCCACCGTCCATGGGGGTTTTCTTTGGAAACCGCGCCTTGTAGTGTTCTTTCGAAGTCCAGGGCGCGGCTTCGACCGTGAAGCCCTCGTGCGATTCCTTTATCGAGGGAATGTCGGCGGCGGTCCGAGCCGGCGCTTGCGAGATGGCCGGCGCGGCTGCCAGAAGAACGCTGATCAGCAATCGGCTGGGCACGCGCATATAATACGCACTTTGCGGCACGGCGCATGAGATTCTTCTGGGGGGCCGGCGGGTTGCTTGGCTTTGTGCGACGATCCGGCTTTTCAACGCGAAAGGACAGTTCGTGTACCTGCTGTACAGCGTGCTCACAGGCGTCGCGCTGCTCCTGACCCTGCCCTACTGGCTGGTGAAAGGGTTGCGCCAGGGCAAGTATCTGCACAACCTGCGCGAGAGGCTTGGCGCGTTCCCGGACGATCTGCGGCTTCGCTTGAAGGGCCAACCAGCGTCCCTGTGGGTGCACGCCGTATCGGTTGGCGAAGTGCTCGCCGCGGCGCCTCTCGCGAAGGCGCTGAAGCAAAGATTTCCAGGGCGGCCGCTGGTGGTTTCCACGACAACGGACACGGGCCAGCGCCTCGCGCGCCAGCGGATGCCGTTTGCCGAAGGCTTCTTCTACTATCCCTTGGACTGGCGTTTCTGCCTGCGGCGAGTTTTTGACGCCGTGAGACCTTCGGCGATCATCGTTCTGGAAACCGAAATATGGCCCAACTTTCTGAGAATCGCAGGGGAGCGCCGGGCGCCGGTACTCTTCGTCAACGGCAGAATCTCGCCGCGCTCCTTCGCGCGGTATCAGAAGTGGTGCCGCGTGTTCGGGTTTTTTCTTCGGCCATTTCTGCGGCGCGTGCTCGGCGACGTCCGGCACTTCTCGATGCAGACGCAGGAGGATGCGGAGCGAATCGTTGCGCTTGGCGCACCGGGCGATCGGGTATCGGTGAACGGCAATCTCAAGTACGACCAGGAAGCACCGCCCGAAGGGCCCGTGGTGCGCTGGCTCCGCGGCCAAGCGCAGAGCCGCGAACGCTGGCCGGTGATCGTCGCGGGGAGCGTGGTTGCCGACGAAGAAAGGCTGGTGCTCAAAGCGTATGAAGCGGTGCAGGCGGAATGGCCGCCGGCCCTTCTGGTTCTCGCGCCGCGCAAACCCGAGAGGTTCGATGCCGCGGCGGAATGCCTCGAAGAACTCCGCCTGAAATTTGCGCGGCGGTCGGGACTCCATGTGCCTCCGATGACGGAAGGCACTTTGCAGGGGAATGGCCCCTGCATCGCGGACGAGACCAGTGTGGTCTTGCTCGATACCATCGGAGAACTCGCCGGCCTGTACCGGGTTGCAGATGCCGTCTTCATCGGCGGGTCTCTAGTGCCTTCCGGGGGCCATAACCCGCTCGAGGCGGCGGTGTTCGGCAAGGCGCCGGTCTTCGGGCCGTTCACAGACAATTTCCGCGAGATCACGGCGAATCTGCTCGAGGCAGGTGCGGCCATTCGGGTTCAAAATGCCGCGGCTTTGGGCGTTCAATGGATCGAGCTGCTCGGAGACGAAGCACGGCGCAAGGAGATGGGAACGCGGGCGCAGATTCTCGTCGAGCGGAGCCGTGGAGCGATGGTCAAGACGCTGGAATCGATTTGCCGCCTGCTCGACAAGGCTGAGGGAGAACAGGCCGAGCAGGGAATGGACCGGACGGGGCCACAAGGCTTATCGGCGAGCGCAGGAACAGCGCGGAGCCACGAATGAGGTTGCATCCCGCATGGCGTGCGCTGCTTTGGCCCTTTTCCATTTTGTACGGCTTCCTCGTTCGAGCGCGCGTCCGGCTTTATCGCGCGGGCGTTCTGAAGCGGAAGCGCTTGCCGGGCGTAGTCATCAGCGTCGGCAATCTCACCGTCGGTGGAACGGGGAAGACTCCGCTGGTGATGTGGCTCGCAGAGCGGTTGAGCGCGGAAGGGAAGCGCGTGGGAATATTGAGCCGGGGCTACAAGGGCGCCGGCCAAAGCAGCGACGAAGTGGAGATGATCCGCGGACGGCAGGGAGGCAAAACGCCTGTCGCCGCGGGGGCCGACCGGTACGCGAACGGCATGAAGCTGGCCGGCGAGGGCATTGACTGGTTTCTTCTCGACGACGGCTTTCAGCATTTGGCGCTCGATCGCGACGTGGACATCGTCGTGATTGACGGCACCGACGATCTGGCGGGAGGGCTTCTCCTTCCCGCGGGGCGCTTGCGCGAGCCGCTTTCAGCATTGCGGCGAGCGGATATTGTGGTGATAACGCGGACGAGCGAGGCGAAAGACATCGAGGCGGAAGTCCGGTCGCACACAAACGCGCCGATTCATTATGCGCTCCCGATCCTCTGGGAGTTCCGCCAGCTCGTGGATGGCAAACTGGAAACGGCGGCGAGCGAAGTCGGGCAGGGCAACGTTCATGCTTTTTGCGGCGTGGGGAATCCAGGCGCGTTTTTCAGAGATCTGGCGAGGTGGGGCGTCAAGGTCGCCGGCCTGACGAGTTTCCGCGACCATTATCGTTACACTCAAGCTGACGCGGATCGCTTGGAACGAGAAGCGCAGCGCGTTCATGCGACCGCGCTCGTGTGCACGGAAAAAGACGCCATGAATCTCGGCGGAGTGCAGTTTCGCGAGTTGCCGGTCTATGTATGCCGAATCGAGCTTGAAGTGAGCGCCGGGCTCGTCGAGACCGTTCTCAAGATCGCGGCGGAGCGCAAGACGAGGGTGGCATGAAGATTCTCGTGCGAGCCACAAACTGGGTTGGCGACGCCATACTGTCGCTCCCGGCCCTCAGGCGAGTCCGGGAGCGCTGGCCCGATGCCGAAATTGCCGTTCTGGCGCGGCCGTATGTCGCGGAGCTGTACCGCGGGCAGGGAATCGCCGACCGGCTGCTGCTGGACGACTTCCACGGCAGGCACGGGGGGCTTCGCCGCCGGCAAGGGCTGGCGCGCGAGCTTCGCGAGGAGCGGTTCGACACCGTCCTGTTGCTGACCAACTCGTTTGACTCCGCCTGGATCGCTTGGAGGGCGGGCATTCCCGAGCGAATCGGATATGCGCGAGACGGGCGCAGCGTGCTGCTGACAAGTCCCATTCCGGTTCCGCGCCAGGGCGAGATTCCGGCACACGAGTCTTTCTACTATTTGGAGCTGTTGCGGCGGGCCGGCTGGATCGATCGAGTGAGCCTCGGCGGGCGAATTGAGCTGCGCGTTACCGAGGAAATGCGAGCAGCGGGAGCGGAGAAACTCCTCGCCGCCGGGGCGCGCGGAGACGCGCTACGCATCGCGTTCGGTCCGGGCGCCTCTTATGGTTCGGCGAAATGCTGGCTCCCGGAGTGCTTCGCTGAGCTGGCGGACCGTCTGATTGAAAGCCTTCACGCGGATGTGATACTTTTCGGCACTCCCGCGGAGCAAGGGCTGATCGAAGCGATCGTTTCTTCCATGAAGAATCGCTTTGTCAACCTGTCGGGACAGACGCGCATTGCCGAGCTGCCCGGCTGTTTCGCCGCCTGCGATCTTTTTATCGGAAATGATTCGGGCGCAATGCACGTGGCCGCGGCTGTGGGCCTGCCGGTTGTGGCCATTTTCGGACCGACGGACGCCGAGGGAACCGCGCCGGTGACGCCGCGGCGGGCCGTGGTTCAACACAAGGTTCACTGCGCGCCCTGTTTTTTGCGGCGCTGCCCGATCGATCATCGCTGCATGAAGGGAGTGAGCGTGGAGATGGTGGAGTCGGCAGCCCGGGAATCGCTCGAGGCGGGGCGGGTGAAACATGCCTGAGACCCTGCGTCCGGCTGTTTTTCTCGATCGCGACGGAACGATCTGCGAAGAAATGGGGTATCTCAATCACGTGAGCCGCTTCCGGATGTTTCCGTTTGCGGCCGCGTCCATCCGGCGAATGAATGAAAGGGGCGTTCCGGTCATCGTGGTCACGAATCAGTCCGGCGTCGCGCGGGGTTACTTTCCGAAGAGCGTGGTGCAGCAGGTGTTCGAGCGAATGACGAGCGAACTAGCCGCCGGCGGCGCTCGTGTCGAGGCGAATTATTACTGTCCTCATAGCGCATTGGACGGCTGCTCGTGCCGAAAACCCGAGCCGGGCTTGCTCCAGCGCGCCGCGAGCGAGCACGCTCTGGATCTCACCCGCTCGTTCGTCGTGGGCGACCGCTACGTCGATGTGGAAATGGCGCGCCGGGTTGGCGCGCGGGCGGTGCTGGTCTTGACGGGATACGGGCGCGGCGAGCTCGAATGGCACGCCGCGGACTGGCCGCATCAGCCCGGCCACGTGGCCGAGGATTTGAGCGCGGCAACGGACTGGATTCTACGGGAGCTGAAATGACAAAGCGGCGGAACGATCAGAAGGACGAGTTTACGTCGGTGGATCTCCCGACGCTGGCCGACGTGGTCGAGCGCTTTCGCGGCAAGAAAATCGCCTTGCTCGGCGACTTCATCGCCGACGAGTTTCAGTTCGGCGAAATTTCCCGCGTTTCCAGGGAAGCTCCCGTGCTCATCCTGCGGCACCGGGAGACCGAAGTGCTTCCCGGAGGAGGCGCCAACGCCGCCAATAATCTTGCCGATCTGGGCGCCCGGGTTCTTCCGGTAACGGTTGTCGGCGACGATGCCGCGGGACACACGCTCATCGAGTACTTCCGGAAAAAGAGGGTGGATGTCTCGGGCGTCGTCCGCGTTCGTGGATGGACCACGCCGGTGAAGACGCGCTTCTTCGCCGGCTGGCCGCACACGCGGCATCAACAGGTTCTGCGCGTGGACCGGGCGCCAAAAGAGGCGCTGCCCGAAGCGGCGCAGCGGCAACTCTCGCGCAAGCTGCGCGAGCGCGTGGGCGCCGCCGACGTGCTTTTGGTATCGGACTATGGCAACGGCGTGGTCACTCCGGAGCTGGTGCGCGAGACGACTCGGGCGAAACGCCGGCGGCCGCTCCTGGTCACGCTCGATTCGCGCTTTGCGTTGACAAAGTTCACCGGCGCCGGCGTCAGCGCGGCGACGCCGAACGAGCCCGAGCTGGATTCGCTCTACAACACGCGGATCGGGCAGGACATCGAAGCGCTCGGGCGCCTGGCGCGGGAAACGCTCGAAGCCATGAAATTGCGCTCGCTCCTGGTCACACGAGGGAAGGATGGGATGGCCTTGTTCGAACGTTCCGGCCAAGCGAGCATGATTCCGGTACACGGCAGCGACCAGGCAGTCGACGTCACCGGAGCGGGCGACACGGTCATTGCCGCGTTCACGCTGGCCCTGGCTTGCGGCGCGAGCGACCTCGAAGCAGCGCACATCTCGAACTTCGCCGGTGGAATTGTGGTGATGAAGAGAGGCACGGCAACCGTCAGCGCCGCTGAGTTGCTCCAAGTCATCCGCTCGGAAGCCACCGGATCGGTCGCAACGAATCCGTGAGATCACGACTCGACAAGATAGTTCCCAGGGACGCGCTGCCCGCGCGTCTCGAAGAGCATCGGCGGCGCGGCGAACGCATCGTCCTGGCGAATGGCTGCTTCGATATTCTTCATGCAGGCCACGTGCGCTACCTCGAGGCGGCGCGCAGAGAAGGCGATCTGCTGATCGTCGCAGTCAACTCCGACGACAGCGTTCGCGATCTCAAGGGGCCCGGCCAGCCGATTCTTCCGGAGCAGGCGCGTGCCGAGCTGGTGGCGGCCCTGGGCTGCGTGGATTACGTGACGCTTTTTTCGGATGGAAACGTCGAATCGTTGCTGCACGAAATTAGGCCGGCGGTGCATGCGAAGGGAACCGATTACACGGCGGAGACCGTCCCCGAGCGGGAGACCGCCAGGAAATTGGGCGTGCGTATAGCCATCGTCGGTGACGAGAAGCGCCATTCCACTCGGGAGCTGCTGGCGCACGTCCGCGGGACGCCCCGTGCCTGAGCCGGCCTTCCTTGTCGTCCGGCTCGGTTCGCTCGGGGACATCGTCCACACGCTTCCCGCGATCGCGGCGTTGCGGCAAACGTTCCCAGCCTCGAGGATCACTTGGCTTGCGGCTGAGCGCTGGCGCTTGCTCGTCGAATCCAGCGGGTTGGGCGCGCACGTGGAGCCAGTGGACACGCGGTCCGGTGCGTCCGCGCGGCGCGTGGTAGGAGAGATGCGGCGAACAAAGTGGGAGAGCGCCATCGATTTTCAGGGACTGTGGAAGTCTGCGGTCCTGACGCGTCTATCCGGGGCGTCCCGGCGGATCGGATTTGGCTGGCGCGCCGCGCGGGAATTCGGCGCCTCGATCTGCTACACCGACCGAGTGGTTCCCCGGGCCAAGCATGTCGTCGACCAGAATGGCGAGTTGGCGTTGCGCGCGGGCGCGACTCAGCCCGTTGCCGAGTTTCACCTTCAGGCGCCGGAGAGCGATTCTCAGCGCTTGGGCAACTGGCGCCTCCAGCAAGGCATCGAGAAGTATTGCGTGATTTCGCCCGGTGGCGGCTGGCGGGCCAAGTGCTGGCCGCCGGTGCGTTACGGTGAACTTTGCCGGTGGGTCGAGAAGCAGTTCGGGGTCGCGTGCGTGGTGAATATCGGGGCTGGAGAGGAACCGCTCGTGGAGGAAGTGCAGGTCGCAGCCGCCGGGGCAACTGTGCTCATTCATCGCGGTTCGCTGGGCGAGTTGATGGCCTTGCTGGGCGGTGCAAGATTCATCGTCGGAGGGGACACGGGGCCCTTGCACCTGGCGGCCGCGCTGGGGACGCCCGTGATCGGCATCTACGGGCCCACCGATCCGGCCCGGAACGGTCCCTATGGCGGCCGGGACGTCACCCTGCGCGCGCCAAACGCGATCACGAGCCATCGCCGCAGAACGGAGCACGATCCTTCCATATTGGCCATTTCGGTGGAACAGGTACAGGATGCCATCCGGCAGCGGCTCGGGAGAGAACAGTGAACCGGGAATGGCTCGCTCGCTGGCGAGTCCGCCTCGGGTATCCGCTCGCGATTGTGGTCTTCTGGTTCGCGCGTCCCACTCCGCACTCGCTTGCCTGGGGAGCCTCGATCGGAATTGCCGGCCTCTTGGTGCGAGGCCTGGCCGCCGGCACGCTGAAGAAGCACGAAGCGTTGACCGTCACCGGACCATATGCCTACACGCGGAATCCGCTCTACCTCGGGAGCACGGCGCTTGCCGCCGGATTCGCGGCGGCCTGCCACTCGTGGTACGCGGCCGCGGTGCTTGCCGCCTACTTCGTGTGCTTCTATCCCGGAGTGATGGGCCGCGAAGAGCGCGAATTGCGAGCGCACTATGGCGCGAGCTTCGAGAAATACGCTGCGCGCGTGCCGCTGTTCTTCCCGCGATTCACAGCTGCGCGGTTCGCAGAGCCGGATGGCCAAGGATTCTCTTGGAAGCAGTACGCGAAAAATCGCGAATATCGGGCCGCGGCCGGACTTGTCTTAGTGCTCGGGATCCTGTACGGACTCATGAGGTGGCGCGGCCGCTGAAGCCCGTGCATCACTTTTCCTATCCGAGCAGGGCACAAAGCAGTCGACAGAGAGGATTGTGCCGTCGGTAAGGACGCGGACCGTTCCGTCCCGCTGAGTGCCAAAGACGCGGACGTGAGCATCCGCCAAACGGTCGAGCGTCTCGGCGCTCGGGTGACCGTACGGGTTGTCCTCGCCTGCGGAAACAACCGCCACGCACGGCTTTACGGCCTCGAGAAACTCAGTCGTGGTCGAGTTCTTGCTGCCGTGGTGTCCGACCTTGAGAACATCGGCTCGCAGGGAATCGTCCAGGTTCTCGAGCGAGAGGGTATGTTCGGCCTGCTTTTCAAGGTCGCCGGTCAGCAGAAACCCTTCGTTGTGAAATTGCAGCCTGAATACGAGCGAATCGTTGTCCTTGATCGTCGGCGCGACGTCGGTGGGGGGAGCCTCTGGCCAGAGGGTGCTTTCGCGGACTCCGTCCCAATCGAAAATCGCGCCACGCGTTTGGTGGATGACGGGGATCCGTTTGTCGCCAGCCAAGCGTTTTAGGGCGCGCAGAGAAGAATTGTCCACCTCGCGCCCGATCCACAAAGCGCCGACGGAGAAGTTCTGGAGAACCGCAGTGAGCCCGCCGATGTGGTCCTGGTGCGGATGAGTGGCCGCGACGATGTCGACCCGTTGAAAACCGGGCGACCATAGGTAAGGGGACACGGCATCTTCGCCCGGATCGGGGCCGGCCCCCGGCGTGCGGTCGCCGAATCCGGCAACACTTCCCGCGGCATCCACGAGCATCGTCCGTCCATGCGGGGAGACAACAAAGATGGAATCGCCCTGGCCAACATCGAGGATTGTGACTTCCAGCTTGCCTTTGGCGAATTGTGGAGGAAACGGACAGCGGGCAATTCCGTATGCCGCGCAGAGAAGCGGCAACAGAGTGGCCAACAGAAGCCGGCGCCGCTGCAAGCGCAGGGCAGCCATGAAAACCAGAAGCAGCGCAAAAAAACCGGCGAGGAGCCATAGCCGAGGGCCGGGGATGCGGTAGCTGAGATGAGGCACGGCTGCGAACCATTCCGTCATGCGGACGAGCAGGTGCGTGGCAAAGGCCAGCACCGCCGCGAGAATGCGCGCCAGTCCGGCCCACACAAAGCTCAGCGCGAGCGTGAAGAAACCTAACGGCACGAGAAGAGTCGTGAGGGTCACGGCAGGAACGTTGGCGACGGGGCCGGCAAGCGCGACGCGGTGAAAATAGAGAGCCAGAAGCGGCAGCATCGCCAACTGAAGAATCAGCGAAATCACGAAGAGTTCCCAGACCCGCAGGGAAAAGCGGAGCGGGAGCGCCACCATCGTCTCGGAAAACCGGGCCAGGCGTGCAGGCAGGCGGGCTGCCAGAAGCCGCGTGGCCCAGCGCAATTCAATGCGAAACTGAGCCGCCCTCGGGGCGTAGCTTCCGTCGCGCGTGTCGTCGCCGAGATGCTCGAACGCGCGCAGATAGGGTTCCACCGTGCGGTCGAGCAATGGGACCCCGATTCCGCCGATCGCCCCCATGGCCAGGAAAGAGAGTTGAAAGCTCGAGTCGGTGAGCGCGAGGGGACTGGCGATGAGAATGATCAGCGCCGCGGTCGCCGCCGAATTGAGCAAGTCGAGACGGCGATAGAGGAGCCGCCCGAGAAGCACAGTCGCGGCCATCAAGCCGGCGCGGAAGATCGGAGGGCGGTCTTCGACGATGGCTACGTAGACGATCAAGAGGAAAAGGGCCGAAAACACGAGCGCGGGAAGCGGCAAGCGCAGCCGGCGGCAAACCCAATAGACGAAAACAACGAGCGCGGTGACGTGCAGGCCGGCGACGACGAGTATGTGATACGTGCCGTTCTGCTGAAACGCGACCGTGTCGGAGCGATCGAGGAACGACCGGTCGCCGAGAAGCATGGCGCGCAGGACCGCACTCTCGGTAGGCCGGGAAGAAAGCAAGGAGTCGAGACGCTCGCGCAGCGTGTGGCGCAGGCGTACGAGCCGATGCCAGAGGGTAGGCGGCGGAGAATCGAGTTTCGTCAAGAGATGCGAATCGCGCAGCGTGCCGGTCAAATCAATGTCCTGGCGAGCGAGGTAGGCGCGGCGATCGAACGAGCCTGGGTTCTTGAACTGCTGAGGCAGATGCGCTCTCGCGAGAATCTCGACACGGTCGCCGGCGTGAACCTCCGGCGGAGAATCTCCGGTCTCCTTCGAATAGAGGCTGAAGCGAATGCCTCCCTTGGCCGCGATGATCTCCTCACCCCGGGCGACCGAATCCAGGTTCAACTCATATCCCGTACCCCAGGGAAGATGAGCAGGCTCGTCGCGGAGTATGCCTTGCCATCGAACGGGTGCTTGGGTGTCAATTCTCCCGTCGGCGATCAGCCCTAGAACATGGTCGGGCGGCTGCGGCTGCTTGGCAACGCATGCGGCCGTGAAACCAAGCAGCAGCCAGGCGCCTAACGAGACTGCTCCGGCACTGCGAATGAACCGCAGGTGCAAGAGAACGAATCCTGCGGAAATGGCGATTGCAGTGGCCGTTAAGAGCAGCAGCAACGAGTGACGACCAACAAGCGGACCCTTGGGTGCGAAAACTGCGCTCAGGGCAATGCCCGTGGAGAAAAAGCCGGCGAGAGCGACGGCGGGGAGCTTCACGGTTCCCGCCTCAGCCGGACGAGCGTCTCGATGTGGTAGGTTTGCGGAAAGAGGTCGAAGAGGTGCATCTCGGCGATTGCGTACGTCGCCGTTCGTTGTGATGCGGGATGGGCGGAGGTCTTCGCGCCGCCCAGAAACACGGCGAGGTCGCGCGCCAGCGTCGCGGGATCGCAAGAGAGGTAGGCAATCTCGTAGGGCGCGATAACCGCCAAGCGCTTGGCGCTCTCGGGTCCGAGACCTGCTCGCGGCGGATCGAGGACGACAAGATCCGGCTTTTCGCGAAATTGACGCAGGAAAGAATCAACCGGGGAGTGCACCGAGACGGTATTCGCTTCTGCGGCCTCGGCGTTGGCGCGCAAATCACGCGTGGCCGCCAGGTTCGTATCCACGGCAACGACGCGGGCGAACTTCCGGGCGAGGGGCAGGGAAAAGAAGCCCACGCCGGCGAAAAGGTCGAGAGCCAGTGCGCCGGGCTGGCCGCCGAGAACCGTCTTCAGCAAGTCCCCGATCAGGAAACGATTGACCTGGAAGAAGGAAAGATGACTCACGCGATAGCGATGTTCCCCAGCTTGCTGGGAAATGTAGCCGGGGCCGAGCAGTTCGAAGCGTTCTTTCTTGCGGTCGAGAAGCAGAAGACTCTCGACATTCTGAACGGCCGAGCGGATGGCCGCCGCCAAATCTTCCGGCGGCGCAGCAAAGGACTCGAAAGCGACGTTGAGAGCAAGCCGTTCATCGTGGCCATCAGCGAAGGCCTCGACTTCCGCCACGTTGCCGGGCATGGCGCCACTGGAGAGGAGGGCCTGTAGTTCGGCAAGACACTGGCTGAGGCGCGGAGAAAGCAC
Organism: Candidatus Acidiferrales bacterium; assembly: GCA_049514555.1. Classification (GTDB taxonomy): domain Bacteria; phylum Acidobacteriota; class Terriglobia; order Acidiferrales; family UBA7541; genus JBEKUY01. The sequence goes on along the minus strand of JBEKUY010000001.1, from coordinate 468,026 downwards.
CGGGCAGACGTTCACGACGCACACCGTGGAAGTGCCCGCCATGAAATAGCCGAGCTTCCGGCTCTCACCGTCCCGGTGGACCGCCCATTGCGCCCGGTTGCGGTAGCCGAACGGCGGCGACTCGTGGATGGCGATCGGTCCTTCCCAGGAAATGCCGCCGATCCGGCGAAGCGTCTCCCGCAGAATCTCGGTCTTGTAACGGAGCTGGCTCGCGAGCGAGATGTGCTGGTAATGGCAGCCGCCGCAAATTCCAAAATGCGGGCACTCCGGCGTCACGCGGTCGGGAGAAGGCGCGAGAATCTCGATGGCACACCCTCGAATCCACTTCTTGCGCCGCTCGAGCGGTTCGATCGTGAGTTGTTCGCCCGCCGCGGTGAAGGGCACAAAGATGGTGTGGCCGTCGGCGTGAGCGAGGCCGTCGCCACCGTAAATCAGCTTCTCAATGCGTACCTGTAACGTATTCGGCAAGAGCTGCGCTCCGAGAGGCTCTGATTCTCCACCGAAACGCCCCGGGAGGAAAGAGCTGCTTTTCTCAGTTCAAATAAAAGAGACTCAATCGTGGAAAGCCGAACAGCTCGAATAGCCTCTTCTGCAGATACTGGCGCTCGACTTGGGCGAGCTGGTCGGCGCTCATCTTCCTGCGATACGGCAAGAGCTGGCGGTCGAGTTCCCGGCGAATCGTCAGGAGGGAATCCTCACTCGCGTAAGCGGTCGCCAGGGAATGCAGCTTGTCCTCCAAAATGGTGAAGCGCCGCTCCAGGTCTTCCAGGTCGGGAACTCCCCCGTCGAGCAGAGGCTGCGACTCTTCGAGCTTGGCGCGGATGTCGTCAATGCGGGCGGCCAATTCGGATTGGCTCTCCCGCGCGGAACCGGCCGCCGCGGCGAGTTTCTGCGCGTTGCGGGCCAGGTAGGCGCGGATGTCGTCCGGAGTGAAGACTTCGCCGCGCGCTGCAGCGCCGCCGGCTGCGGAAGGTTCTTTACCGGCCGCGGCATCCCGCGCTTCCTGGGCGGCCTCCAGGACTGCGTCCACGCAGTACGCCAGACTCTTTAAAGGTCTCCCGGCCCCGCGGCGAGAGCGCCGATAACTCTCAAAAGCGCGGTCGATGCCTTTCAAGACCGCCGCGAGGGGAATTCCCGCCTTTTGCCAGGTCTCGATGATGGCCCAGTCGAGAGGAGAAACCAGGAGATGGGCTCCGCGCTTCTTCCAGAAGTACTCTTCGATTTCGGTGAAGAAATTGAAGTAGTTGAGGTCCGCCATATCCAGGGAAAACTACCGCCGTGTCTTCCGCGAGTCCACAGGCGTTTTCGGCAGCTTCGCGCCGGACGATTGTGCAGTGTCGGACGCGCGATTCCGTTCCCAGATGATCCGCAGGCCTTCGAGGGTGAGGAATTCGTCGGTGTGCTCGATCAAGCGAGACCCGCGAGCGACCAGGGCTGCTTGTCCCCCGGTGGCAATCACCTTTGCTTTTTGCCCGAGCGCTTCCCGGAGGCGCGCCAGGACGCCGTCCACGAGGTCCAAGTAACCGTAGTAAAGCCCAGCTTGCATGGACGTGATTGTGTTCGTGCCGATGATCTTGCCCGGGTCCTTGATTTCCACGCGGGGCAGTCTGGCGGCGCGCGCGAACAGCGCCTCGGCAGAAATGCCGATGCCGGGCACGATGACGCCGCCAAGGTACTCGCCGCGCTCTGAGATGGCGTCAAATGTAATCGCGGTCCCAAAATCCACGACGATACAAGGGCCGCCGTATTTGCGGAAGGCGGCGACACCGTTGACGATGCGGTCGGCGCCGACTTCTTGCGGGTTGTCGTAGTGCACGGGCATTCCCGTCTTCACGCCGGGTTCGACAAACAGCGCCTGGAGATGAAAGTACCGCTCGGACATCTCCGCCAGCGTCGAGTTCACCGGCGGCACGACCGAGCTGATGATGATGCCTTCCATCGCTTCGCGGTCCAGGCCGGACAAGGTGAAGAGATTGCGCGTGAGAATGCCGTATTCGTCCACGGTCTGGTTGTGGACCGTGGTCAGCCGCCAGTGCGCCACGAGCTCCTTCTCACGAAAGAGCCCGAGGACGGTGTCGGTATTCCCGACGTCCATGGTGAGCAGCATCAGGGAACCTCCGCGACGTCGCCGGACACGACGACCATCAGGCTGCCATCGTCGCGTTTGACACGGAGGAGGCCGTTGGGTTCGAGGCCGGCGGTCGTCCCGGTGAAAGAGTCAGAGCCATCCGTGATTCGCACGCGCTTGCCCTGTGCGTAACTCGACGCGGCCGCGAACTCCGCGAGCAGGTTCTTCGCGCCGTCGCTCAAGAAGCGATTGTAGTCGCTCTCGAATTGCTGGAGCAATCGCAGGAGCAGCTCGAGGCGCGAATGAAGGCGACCGCTTTCCATCCGAAGAGAAGTGGCAATCGAAGCCAATTTCTCGGGGAACCGGGACTGATTGACGTTCAACCCAATCCCGACGATCACGAAGCGGACGCGGCCCGGTTCCGCGTGCATTTCCGTAAGAATTCCGCCGAGCTTTTTCCCGTTGAGCAGCAAGTCGTTCGGCCAGCGCAAATCCGCGATACATCCGGTCTGCTGCCGGATCGCTTCGCGCGCCGAGAGGCCGGCGAGAAGCGTGATCAGAGGCGCGTCGGCCGGCGAAAGCTTGGGCCGGAGAAGCAGGCTCAAGTAGATGCCGCTGGCGCGCTCGGAGTGCCAGTTTCGTCCGGCGCGGCCGCGCCCGGCGGTCTGCTCTTCCGCCACGATCAAGGTCCCCTGAGGCTCGCCCGCATGTCCCAGCTCGAGGGCGACGCGGTTCGTCGAATCCGTCTTGAAAAAGTGATGGATGTGCTTGCCGAACTCACTGCCGCGCAAGCGCGATCGCAGCAGATTCGGAAGTAGAAGGTCGGGGACCCTTTCGATGACGTAACCACTGCTTCGGTGGCCCTTCACCTTCACGTCCAGTGAACGCAGGCGCTCGACCCACCGAAAGACCGTCGAGCGGCTGACGCCGATTTCGCGCGCGATCCGGGCGCCGCTGATGACGATCATGGGGTTATTCGCAAAGAGCGCCAAAAGGGCGGCGATGCGGCGGTCGGTTATTCCTGCGACTGTTTCCGTGCTCATAGGAGGAGGCGTCTCTTCCGGCGGCGGTCAATGCGGTGCTGCAGCGCTACCGCGCGACGGTCCGGACGCGGCGATCAGCTTACTCGGCAAGGATGGATTCGACAAGGAGGCTGATATCGGCGGCCGGAGCCGAGTGCGTCAGCGCGCCCGCGGAAAGGAAATCCGCTCCGGTCTGGGCGAAGGCCCTCACGTTGTCAAGCGTGATTCCGCCGGAGACCTCCACGATGCAGCCGGGTCTCAAGCGGCGCGCCAGGCCCACGAGGCGCGTGGCCTCTTCGGGTGTCGGGTTATCGAGCAGCACGGCATCCGCGCCTGCGGACACCGCCTCCCTGAGCTCATGCTGATTGCGCACTTCGATCTGGATGGCAAGAGGCGAGTCCTCGGGGCCGGTTCGAGGCGCGTGCCGGGCGTATTCGCGAGCGCGCTCGAAGGCGGCACGAACGCCTCCCGCCAGAGCGATGTGGTTTTCCTTGATCAAAATGGCGTCGTAGAGGCCGGTGCGATGGTTGCTTCCGCCGCCGACGCGCACGGCATACTTTTCGAGGGCGCGCAAAAGCGGAGTTGTCTTGCGAGTGTCGCGAATCTTGGCGGAAGTGCCGGAGAGCGCTTCGGCGAAGCGATGAGTGAGAGTGGCCACGCCGCAGAGATGACATAGGAAGTTGAGAGCGATACGTTCTCCGGAAAGGATGCTCCGCGCTTGGCCTGCGATGTCCGCGAGAGGCGCGCCGGGGGAGGCCGCTGCTCCCTCGTTGCAGCGAACAACGAAGCGAATCGCCGGATCGAGCTGGCGAAAGATGCGTTCCACCAGCGGCAATCCGGCACAGACGAGCCGCTGCTTGGCGATGATTCTCGCTCTTGCGGTGCAGGTCTCGGGAACGAGGGCCCGCGAGGTCGCGTCACCCATCCCGATGTCCTCCTCGAGCGATTTCTGAATCAGAGAGACGAGTGCCGGTGAATCCCAATCCGGCTCGTGTGTAGGCGTCAGGAACAACAAGTTGTGCGTCCCCTCGGAACAGTGCAACCCCTGCGGCGCGCCGCAGGCTGTCTCATTCGAGCGGCTTCAGGCCCGGTTCGAGCTGCGCCAAACGCTCGCTCAGCTTCTCGTATTCCACCCGGCGTTCGGCCAGCGTGTTCTCCAGCCCACGGACGATTTCTACCGGCGCGCGGCTGCGAAAGGTCTCATCCGCCAGGCGCTTTTCCTTGGACTCGACGTCTCGGGCCAGGCGCTCCTTCCCTTTGCGCAACCGCACGACCTCGGAAGCGAGATCGATGGCCGCCGCGTAGGGGATCCGGAGATCGAATTGCGCGGAGGAACGGATCGCGCCGCCCTGGGTGGATAGCTGCTCGGAGGAAATCTTGAGCTCAGAAAGAATTGCCAGGCGCAAAACGGCCTCGCGATTCTTGTCGACGAGCGCGCGAACGGCCGCGTCAGCGCTCGAAAACTCCGCCGCCAGCTTGTGCTTCGGGTCGAGTTTCATCTCCGCGCGGATGTTGCGCGCGGCAATCACAATCTCCTGCAGGAGCGTGAGGTCATTCTCGGCTCGGACATCGCGCCAGGCCTCGTTCACCTCGGGAAACTTTTCGAGGGCGATGGACTTCGCTCCAGAGCGCTGGGGAAGCTGGTGCCAAAGCTCCTCCGTCAGGAAGGGCATGATGGGGTGGAGCAGGCGGAGGGCCGCCTCGAACACGGCGAAGAGGTTCCGCCAAGCAGCCACGGCAACGTCGCGATCGGCATCAATGAGGCGCGGCTTGGTCCATTCGATGTACCAATCGCAGAAATCTCCCCAGAAGAAATGGTACACGAGGTGGGCCGCATCATGAAAACGGTAATGGGTGAGCGCCTCGTTGGTCTGCTCGAGCGTGTGCGTCAGGCGCGAGAAGATCCAGCGGTCCACAAGCGGGAGCCGGCCATCTTGCCCGTACGGGGCGCCGGCGCGAACCTCGGGGGACGCGAGTTGGTCCAGCGAAACGCCCGAGGCCTCGAATTTCTCAAGGTTCAAAAAGATAAACCGCGCGGCATTCCAGATCTTGTTGGCGAAGTTCCGCGAACTCTCGATCCTGTCGCCGCTCCAGATCAAGTCCGAGCCCGGCGCGGCCATGGACGCCAGGGTGAAGCGCATCGCGTCGGTGCCGAATTTCCGGTTGACTTCGATCGGATCGATCCCGGTGCCCTTGGACTTCGACATCTTCTGCCCCTCGGATGTGCGCACGATCGAGTGCAGATAAACCGTGTGGAACGGGACTTTTCCGGTGAAGTGAATGCCCATCATGATCATGCGCGCGACCCAGAAGAAGAGAATCTCGTAACCGGTGATCAGCACGCTGGTCGGATAGTAGGTGCGGAGATCGGTTGTCTCTGCCGGCCAGCCCATGGTCGAAAAGGGCCAAAGTGCCGAGCTAAACCAGGTATCCAAGACATCGGGATCCTGTTTGATTTGTTTGGAACCGCACTTGGCGCATTGCGCGGGTGTCTCGCGGGAGACAGTCACGCCGCCGCAAGCGCTGCAATGCCACGCGGGAATCCGGTGGCCCCACCAGAGCTGGCGGGAGACGCACCAGTCCCGAATATTGCGCATCCAGTTGAAATAGACCTCCCGCCAATTCTCCGGGATGATTTGAACGCCGCCGCGCTCGACCACCGCGATGGCGGGTTCGGCCAATGGTTTCATCCTGCAGAACCACTGGGTCGAGGCGCGCGGTTCGATGACGGTGTGGCAGCGCTCGCAAGTGCCGATCGCATGCGTGTGTTCGGCGATTTTTCCCAGGAGGCCGAGCGCCTTGAGATCTTCCACGATGCGCTGGCGTGCTTCGTGGCGGTCCAGGCCGGCGTAGCGGCCGGCGGCCGCGCTCATGTGGCCATCATCGGTCATGACGTCAATTTCGGGCAGGTTGTGCCGCCGGCCGCACTCGAAGTCGTTCGCATCGTGGGCCGGGGTGACTTTCACGGCGCCGGTGCCGAATTCACGGTCCACAAACGTATCGGCGAGGATGGGGATCTCGCGATTCATCAGCGGCAAGAGGACTTTCTTGCCGATGAGGTGTTGGTAGCGCTCGTCTTCCGGGTGCACGGCCACGGCAGTATCGCCCAACATAGTTTCGGGCCGAGTGGTGGCCACAACGACGTGTTCTGCGGAGCCGACGACCGGGTAGCGGACGTGCCAGAGGTGCCCTTGACGATCTTCATAAATCGTCTCGAGGTCGCTGATGGCGGTCCGGCATTGAGGGCACCAGTTGACCATGTAGTGCGCGCGATAGATGAGGCCTTCTTCATAGAGCCGGACAAACACTTCGCGCACCGCGCCGGAAAGCTCCGGCGAAAGCGTGAACCGCTCGCGCGACCAGTCGCAGCTTTCCCCAATCTGCCGCATCTGCTGGGTGATGGTGCCGCCGGACTCTTCTTTCCACTGCCAGACCCGGCGCTCGAACTCTTCACGCCCAAGGCTCTGATAATCAATGCCCTGGTCGGCAAGCTTGCGGACGACGACTCGTTGAGTGGAGATGCCGGCGTGGTCGGTTCCCGGCAAGTAGAGCGTGTTGTAGCCGCGCATGCGATGCCAGCGGGTCAGGATGTCGATCTCGGTATGATCGAGCATGTGGCCGATGTGCAGGGAGCCGGTCACGTTGGGCGGAGGGATGACGATGGAAAAGACCGGTCCTCCGGCCCTTGGGTCCGCCCGAAACAGGCCCTCTTCGACCCAGGAACGCGCCCAGCACGGCTCAATCTGCTGGGGCTCGTAAGCCTTGGCGATTTCTCGTGGCATCGTTGGTCGTCTTGTGTCGCGATTCGCCCTGCGGCAATGCCGGCACGCCAACGCGGGCATGCACAGACTGTCCAATATACGGAGCCACGCACAAAGCGTCAATGCGCCTTCTCGGAAGGGAAATCATTGAGGGCAGGGTAGGCTGTGATGCCTGGATCAGTTCTTCTTTTCGATTTCGTCGCGGAGAAGGGCTTCAATGAGCGGCTTCAGGATATCACGGCTCACCTGTTGGAGGACTTCCGGATTCATCTTCGCGAGCACTTTGGCGACGATGGCGTCCACGTCCGGTGAAGCAGGCTGCACGGGCGCGGTGGCCGCTTCCAGGTGTTCAAGGGGCGCCGGCTGCTCGGCCTTTACCTCTGCGGCAGCGGACTGCAATTGCTCATGCCATGCGGGTACTGGGTTCACCTGAGCGCCGCCTCGCGAGAGATCGCTTTCTTCGGGGACCGGGGGGGGTTCCTCGATAGGAGCTGCTGGCAACGGCTCGTACGGCTCCGGCTCAGTCGCGGGAATATCGGGGTCCGCACTAGGAGGCGGGAATTCAGCGCCTGCCGGTTCCGATGGCGCCTGGCTCTCTTCTTGGTTCCAAGTGTTCGACAGTTGGGACGCCTTGCGGACCTCTTCTTCCCACATGCTCACTACTGAGGCGGGCGGAACGATTTCCTGTTCCACCAAAGGCTCCTGAGTGGGTTCGGAAGCGTTCTCCAGCGGCACGATCTTCTCTTCGACATAAAGGCCGGGGTAATTCTCCGGCGGGAACTCATCCAATGGAGCAGTGGCTAGAGCAAGAGGCTCCAAGGCTGGGGCGGACTCTACAATGGGGGCCGAGCCTTCCACTTCCGGTAGGCCAACCAGAGACGGTTCGACCGCGCCCGCGTCCTCCGGTTTGGCTTCCTCGAGCACCGGCGTCACCTCGGCGAACGGCTCGATCTCTGTGCGCGCGGGCTCTTCCGTTGGCAGGGCCTGAAAGATCTCATCGGGCACGTCCCGGCGCCACGGATGCTCCGGCTCTTCCTCCTCTTCCTGTACTCCGTGTGACCGCCAGGAGTGCTGGTCGGTCAATTCCGGTTGGGAGGCAGGCATGAAGCTCAGGTCGTCCTCTTTCTCGTCCACGGCGGCGGCTGGCGTTTCCAGCAGGCTCCCGAAGGCCAGCGGTTGATGAGCTGCGTCAATGGAAACGGGCAAGGCCGGGACCGGCATTTCTTCGGCAACCGCCTCGGTGCTTTCACTGGAGGAAGGCCCGGCTGGCGGGACCGACGCACGCGGAGGCGTCACCGGGCCGGAAGGGTTCGCACTCGCGGCCTGTCCGGCAAGGACAGCGCTGGCTGACACAAGCGCCTCGGCTTCCGCTGCGACGCGGGCCAGCGTGGACTTCACCATGGAGATCAACGGATCAGGCGGCACGAAGGGTTTTTTCAGGACTCCATCGGCGCCGACCCGCTGCGCCTCGTGCTCGTCCAGAGGATCGAACGCTCCCACGAGAAGAATGACCGGGATGTGAGCGAGTCGGTGGTCGTTCTTAACAAACTCACATACTTCGTAGCCGTTCCGGACCGGCATGAATACGTCGGCAAGAACCAAATCCGGATGGAGATCGCTGATCTTGCGGACGGCCGCCTCGCCGTTACCGACGGCAACGACGTCGATGCCCTGATCTTTCAGGGCCAGACCGACCATCTTCTGTATGTTGCTGTTGTCGTCCGCAACCAGGATCTTGGCCACAGAACGCCCTCCACCGTGATCGCCCTATTGGCTAAGGCTGTTCCAACTTTGCATTCCATCACCCTGACGAGGCGCAGTCAACGTAGACGCCATAGGCATGTGTCCGAAGCGGACACTGGTCATCCGGTGAATGGAAAGGATGCCGGCGGCCTTTCAGAAATGCGGCCGGCGGAGACACTACCAAGGAATGATTTTTCGCAGGCCTTTCTTCTTCTTGCTCGAGGACTCGTCCTTCTTGTCGCTGTCCTGACCGTTTGGAGCGGGTGTGCCCGATTGCTGGCTGTTCGTTTGATCGCCGCTCGCTTTATTGCTACTTGCAGGATCGCTGGTGGCAGTCGAGGGCGTCTGCGGACTGGCGCCCGCAGCATTGGGATCAGCCTTGGTTTCGTTCGTGGCAGCCGGAGGATTCTCCGGATTCGGAGTCCCAGAATTGGGAGCCGGCGAAGCCCCTCCGCTCGCGGGAGCGCTGCTTCCAGGATTGTCGCTCGATGATGGGGAAGCGCCCGGCGTCGTGTCTGAAGTCGTGCCAGGAGTGACGGTCTCGATGACGGCCGTATTCCCGGGACCGCCGGTCCCCATCGCAGCCGTGCCGCCAGGCCGCAGAATATCGCCTGCGGAGGAAGCCTCACCGCCAGGCGTCATGTTGGGGCTGCCGCTGCGGGCAGCCGTGCGGACATCAGGACCTCCATGGAGGATTCCTGTCGCTTTGTGGAGAATGCTCGCGTGGCCCCGGTCGATGGAGCGCTCTTTCTGCATCCAAGCCAGCGCTTGCGGATCCGGCTGAGGAATCGGGGCGTGGAGAGCGACAAGCTTCTTCTTGGCCTCGGGGGCGAGATTGGAAAGAGGGTAATTGCGCGCGATTCGGGCGTAGTACTGTGCCGCAACTTCCTTCTGTTCACCCTTGCCGACCTTTTCGAAAATGTTACCGAGCATCCAGAGCGCCTGATCGGCTTTGCTGTAGAGCGGATAGCGATTGCTCACCTCCATCAATCGGGAGGCAGACGCGCGGTAGGACGCCATAGTCCCCTTGACGTAGTAGTAGTAGCCGATTCGGAAGTCGCCTTCCGCCAGAACCTCCTGGACTTCCCGGAGACGTTGTTCGGCCTTGGGAGCAAGCGGGCTCTCGGGATACTTCTGCAGGAAAGTCTGGAATTCGTCCTCCGCCCCCTTGGCTTGCGAACGGTCTCGGTCCGGTTTGGCCATCTGGCGGTAATAAGTCATTCCCACTTGCATCTGGGCGTACGCGGCTTGTGGATCGAACGGAAAGAAGACGATGAAATCTTTGTAGCTGGCGATGGCCTGGGTGAAATTGGCGCTACCGCCTTCCTTGTAGTAGGAGTCTGCGATGGAGAGCTTCGCTTTGGCCAGGTAATCGCTGTCGGGGTAGGTATTAATCAGGGTCTGGAGGGAAAGCCGGCCTATCTCTTGACGGCCGTGCTGGATGTCGTTCAAGGCCCGCTCGTACAGAACCTTGTCCGGCTCGACTGAACTGTCGCTTTTTACTACCTTGGCCTTCTTGGGACCGAAACACCCGCCAGCCAAAAGACAAACGGAGAGAGTGGCAAACACAAACAGTTTTCTACACACGATCACAACTCCTCGACCCTCAAGACTGACCCCAATCGCAGCCTCGATCAGGCCCGCTGCATAACCGCTTCGGAAGCCAGCCGCTGCATCTCGCGGAAGGCTGCGGCGGGATCCGGCGTATGGAAGATGGATGTTCCCGCCACCAGGATCTCCGCTCCCGCGCGAACAACCACGGGGACCGTTTCCGGTCCAATCCCTCCATCCACTTCAATGCGGAAGTATTGAGTATAATCCGTCCTCATCCGGCGGAGTTGGACAATTTTCTCGACCGCCCCGGTGAGAAACGACTGCCCACCGAAGCCGGGATTCACGGTCATGACCAGGACGTGGTGCACATCCGGGAGAACCTCGGTGAGTGAGGAGACCGGCGTTGCCGGGTTGATCGCGACCCCCGGCTTGCATCCGTGTTCCTTGACCGCGTGGATGGCCCGGTTCAAATGCGCCGTCGCTTCCTGATGCACAGTGATCATGTCGGCGCCCGCTTCGGCGAACGCGGAAATGTACTGTTCGGGCTTCTCGATCATCAGATGCACGTCCAGGGGCAATCGGGTTGCCTTGCGCAGGGACGCTACGACAGGTACTCCGATGGAAATGTTGGGGACAAAGTGCCCGTCCATCACGTCCACGTGAATGCTCTGGGCGCCTGCGCCTTCCACGGCACGAATCGCGTCGCCAAGCGCGCCGAAATCCGCCGCCAGGATCGACGGAGCCACCTCAATCCGGTGTGGAGACGCCATACACATGTGATTCTAACACAACGAGTTTGACGTCAGGGCAGAGATCAAGCCCTGTTCAGGGGGCTTTACTCGGCGACTTTGATGGCGACCGTCGCCGACTGAGAAACGCGCGAGCCTGCCGCCGGAGCCTGATCGATCACGGCGCCGTGGGGCCACTCCGTTGCCGGGACATAGTCAGTCTTTCTCCGCAGGCCGGCCGGATCGAGACGCCTTCCCGCCTCGGCCTCGTTCAAGCCCACAAGCGCGGGCATGACGTACGACTGTTCCGCAACTCCCTGCGACACCAGCAAATCCACGCGAGGGCTGGGGGCATTCGATCCGGAGCGCGGATTCTGCAAGATCACCGCGTCCACGGGGGCATCCGCCAAATGCAAGTTCGATATTTCTCCGATCTGCAAGCCGGAGCGCAGCAGCTCGATCCGCGAGACACGCAAGGTCTTTCCTTCCAGCGAAGGGATGGAGATCTGTCGCTGGCCAAGACTGAGCACCACGTGTGCCTGCTGCGAAACCTTCATCAACATGCCCGCCGGCGGCGTCTGCCGGACAACCACGTTGAGGGAAAGATCGCTGTACACTCGATCGGCCACGCGCAGGAGCAACCCCCGGGACTGCAGCATCTGGGTCGCATCCGCGGCGCTCTTGCCCACCAGGTTTGGCATGGTCACCTCGCGCCCGTGAATGGCAAACCGCATCGCCGTGATCGCGCTCAAAAAAGCGGCGCATGCCAGGATGAAGGCAAGCAGCGACATGCGCATCAGCCATTCGAGACGCTCCCCTAAAGTCATCGGCCTGCTCCAGCCGAACGGGGATTCGTCAGTGGCGGCGGCGGATACTCCGGCAGCTTCTCTTTGCCCGTATCGGCGCGCTTGACTTCCATTTCATCGAAAAGAACCGACGGCACCACGACGCTCGTCGAGAAGCCGCCCGGCCGGTTGCTGACGAGGGGATCATTGCCGGCGGCAATTAGGTTATTGCGCAGGGTGCGCAGGTCGAGTTCGTCGAAGACGGCGCCGCGTACGATTTCCGAGTGGCCATCCTTCTCCCAAACCCGGTACAGAAGCCGGGGGGCGTTCCTCGGACCCAGCGTTTCCGCGAAGTATCCATACGGCTTGCCCTGCTCGTGAACGATTTCCAGCATGCGCTTCTTCAGTTCATCCGGCGAAACAGCCTGTGCTGCGCGAACAAAGAGACTGCCGAGCCCCGGCTGAGGGAAGGCTCCCGGCACTGCTCGCCCGTGACCGTCGGAAGCGGGGAAGTCGCGAATCGGCTGGCGGCCGAGCAGGTAGTTTGTGAGGATGCCGCGATCGATCACGGTCACCGGCGCTACCCGAACACCCTCGCTGTCAAAGTCGTAGCTCCCGGTCAGGCTGTGGCCCTGGAATTCCTTGACAGTCGGATCGTCCACCACGGTCAGGAATTGCGGCAGCACACGAGTTTTGTAATTCGTGGCGAACTCACCCGTGGTCCGATGGGGACTGCCTAACTGCGGCTTGTGACCGAGGACGTTGGCCCCCACCAACGAATCGAAAACGTCGTCCGCAGCGTCGGCCGAAAGAATCACCGGACCGCGGTAGTCTTCTTCGATGATCGGAGCCTGGCGAAGCGCCACCAGCGTCTCCAGCATCTTCACCGTTTCTTTGCGGAGGTCCTCGGGGGCAAGGAGTTCCTCGGGACGCCCCACGACCCAGTATGGATTCCGGGTCAGGCGCATTCCGTCAGGCGCCTGCGTTGTGGCGTTCAGGAAAACGGCGTAGGTCGCCGACCCCGACCGCGTGACGGTCCCTTCCGAATTGACGAAATACTCATTGTCCAAAGCGAAGCGAACGGCCGCGTCCAGCGTTTGCACGTCGGGATACTGCCGATACAGGCCGGTCACATCTTCCAGCGCTTTGCGCCAGCGCTCCCCGTCATATTGCAGCTTCGCCAGAGGCCCGATGGATTGAACTGCCGGAGCGCGGGCAAAGTCGTCCGGGACGTTCGGGTCAGGAGTGAACTGCTTCAGGGCCGCTTGTTTCTGGGTGAGCGCCTCGGTGGCGGCCTTGTAGGCGGCGTCGGTCGCGAGCCAGACTTGGTGCCGAAGAGCAATCGGGTCGTCGTCCAGGGGAAGGATTTGGGTATCGCCGAGGCCTCCACCGTAATAGCTGTCCTGTTTGTAATCGCCGACACGCACGACCGCGCGCAACACCCGGACACGCGACAGTTGCAGATCGCGGAGTGCGCCGAAGGCCGCGCCCGCCGTGAAGACTTCGAGATCGCTGACGCGATACTCGATGTAGTAGGGCGGAGGAACATTGTCCATTCGCAGTTGCGACTTGGAGCGGTTGAGTTCCGTCAAGAGGGCCTCGAGAACGGCGTCACCCTTCGCTGGAGCAAGGTCCGCGCTGGAGGCCGAACGAGCGGGGGCCGGATGACGCGGAGGTGCGCCGAGGGCCGCGCTGGATGCAAGCAGCACGGCGGCGAAGGTGGACAGAATCTTGCGAAGCGATCCCAGCGAGCGGGTCATGGTTTCTTCTCCGGTTCGGCGGCCTTGCCCGGGCCGTTGCTGCCGCTGCTCTCAAACCCCGGGGGCGGCAGGATCGGTGGGCGGTTGTGCGATTGCGCGCGCTTCTGCACCTCCATCTCGGAAAAGAGCATGGCCGGTGCGATTGCGGAGACAGGCACGTTCCCGGACTCCGCGCCGCAGATGCCGTTGAATACGCGCGGCTGGTTCCCGGTGACCTCAATCCTCGTCAGTGCCGCCAGCGGCGTCCCCACGATATCCACCCCCCGCACCAGGTCGTCCGGCCGGCCATCGGAGTACACGCGATAGACCATCACCGGAAGAACCTGAAATGCTTGCGGCAGCGCGCGCATCGTGAGCGTGAAGCCGCCTTGGACGTCGTCGAAATACAGGCCGTAGGGCTTCCCCTGCTTCTTGATTTCTTCGATGAACCGGGTGCGAAGCTCAGCCTCGGGAACGGCTTGCGTGGACGTGACCATCAAGTTCCCTTGCCGCCCCGTGGGCATGTAGCCGGGCTGGCCTCGCCCGTGGCCGTTGGATTGGGCAAAGCTCTTCACCGGCATGCGGGACATCAGAAAGCTCTTCAACACGCCGTTTTGGATGACCTCCACGCGCTTGGCCGGGACGCCTTCGGTGTCATAGTCGTACGATCCAGAGAGCTTGACCCCGCCGATTTCCTTCAGCGTCGGATCGTCCACAACGCTCAAGAACTTCGGTAGGACTTCCTGGCCGACCTTCTTCGTGAAAGTTTGCCCTTCCTCTTCGTCGCGTTGCCGGTGACCCTCGAGCCGGTGCCCGAGAACCTCGTGAAAGAACACGGCAGCGGCCCGCCCCGAAAGCAGGGCCGGCCCGTCGAAGGGCTCGGCGACCGGCGCGGCCCGTAGCGCTTTCAGATCTGCAGCCATTTGCCGGATCTTGGACACAATCTCGGTTTCGCCGGGCAATTCGGCCACCGTCGGCGCTTGGAAGGTTTCGACACGGAACAATTCCATGCCGTCGTCGGCGCGGGTCTCGGCCTGCAGGACCAGCCGGGCGTTGGAGCTTGGGGAAATCAGACGGCTACCTTCGCTGGAAACATAACGAGATGTCGAGGAGCTAACTTGGAGAGCGACAATCGCGGAGTACACTTCCGGGTAATCGCGGAAGGCGGCTGAGGTCCGTCGTACGCGCTGCTCCCACGCGGCCCGGTCGAAGTTCAAGGCTGGCGCCGGGGCCGCCGCCTCCATTTGTAGCGCCTCCTTCGAGAAATCGGGTGACTTGTCTTCCTCTTCGGCTCGCACTGCCCGGTCCGTCTTGACCCTCAAGAAGGTCGGAGCCGCTCGCTTATATTCGCGATCGGTCAGCTCCCACAGGCTCCGAGCGATGGCGTCACGGTCATTTTCGACCGGCAACGGCCCCGAGGTCATCCCCGACTGGCGGTTCTGTCCATGAGTATTGTCGAGGTCCGGTGTGCCGACGCGCATGGTCACGTCGGCCTGGCGGCGGTGGGAGGCCAGGCTACTGAGCAGGCTGCCCAACGTGCCGGCAATAACAGCCGCATCCTCGTCGTAGACCGTGTAGCTGACAAAGTAGGGTGCGGGATCGGACTTCAGGAGTTCATTGGTCGCCCGGTTCAGCTCGGACTGCATTGTTTCGAGAACCAAATCGGTGTTTTTGGCCGGCTTGGGAGTGGCTTGGTCCGTGGAGACCGCCAGGGCCGGCGTGATCGAAAGCCACAAAGAAAGAAGGCAACTCAAGGCCCAACAAAAGGGGGATGCTGATTTTTGTGTTTTCATTTTTCCATGTGTGGCCGCCGCCGTGGACATGACGCAAACGCCTCTGGGTATCTACTTTCGGACGACGGACCAGCCGGCTGTGCCCAGAACCTGACGAGTATGCACGAGCAGTGTCTTGAGAGCAAACCAAACTGCCACGGCGCGTTAACCCGTTTCCTTGGACGCGCTGCGATTAGAAAAGGATTCACCGTCCCGCAGGTGAACTCCGTTGGCGAACTCACGCGCGCTGATTTGCTTTCGCCCCTCGAACTGCAGAAAGAGCAGTTTGAGCCGGCTTCCTCCGCCACAGGCCACGCCGATTGTTCCTTCTTCTACGTGGATTGTGCCGGGGACATCCGCAGGCCGGGAGAAAGTGCCCACGAGGGGCCGGCCCCATATGTGGCAGGTTTGTCCACGAAAGGCGGAATAGCTGCCAGGCCAGGGGGCGAAACCGCGCATGCGGTTGTAGATCGCTGTGGCGGGTTGTGACCAGTCCACCCGGCCGTCTTCTCTTTTCAACTGCGGGGCATATGTCGCGCGTGAATGCTCTTGGGACCGGGGGGTCACTTCACCAGAAACTATTTTGCGCAGAGTATCCGCCAGCAAGGGGGCGCCGGCGTCAGCCATCCTGGCAGTCAGTTCGGGCGCGGTCTCGTCCGCACCGATCGGCATCTCCTGTTGCAGCAGGATTTCCCCCGTATCCAGGCCTGCATCGATCCGCATCGTTGTCAGCCCGGTTTTTGGCTCACCTCCCGCGATGGCCCATTGGATGGGGGCCGCGCCGCGGTACTTCGGGAGCAAGGAGGCGTGCAGATTGATCCAGCCCAATCGCGGCAGCGGCAAGAGCCCGGGCGGGACGATTTGCCCGTAGGCGATGATCGCGACCGCTTCCGGAGCCAATTCCCGCAGCATGCCTTCTGTTTCCGCTGCCCCGATCCGCTCAGGCTGCACAACGCGCACCCCGCGCTCGGAGGCAACTTCCTTCACCGGTGGCGGTACGACCTTGTGGCCGCGTCCACTCGCCCGGTCCGGCTGCGTGACGACCGCCACAACCTCGAAATCAGGCTGGTCGAGAAGATGCCGGAGCGAGGGCACCGCGAATGACGGGGTCCCGCAAAAGACGATCCGCAGGGTCATGGGAGAGACAGGCTACCATTCGCCGCGCTTCCTCAGCTTACGGATCTTCCGCTTGATGAGGTCGCGTTTGATCAGGCTCAGATGCTGGATGAAGAGCACTCCGTCCAGGTGGTCGGTCTCATGGCAGAACGCGCGAGCCAGCAGGCCCTCACTGCGCATTTCGAAGGTCTGCCCCTTCGCATCCTGCGCACGAATGGTGACGAACTGCGGCCGGAGAACGTACCCGCGAAAGCCGGGCACCGAGAGGCAGCCTTCCTCTTCCCGGACTTCGCCTTCGGTGTGGATGATCTGCGGATTGGCGAGGACGATCCTGGCTTCCGGAGTCTTCCCGGTGGTTACGTCCACGACCGCCAGCCTCAGATTCCTGCCGATCTGTGTTGCGGCGAGACCCACTCCCTGCGCCGCGTACATGGATTCAAACATGTCCTGGCACAGCTCTTCGAGCTCAGCGTCGAACTTCGTCACCGGCTGGGTCGGTGCTTCAAGCACGGGGTTCCCGTACTTCACGATTGGGTAGATCTTGCGCGCTTTCCGGACTTGCGCGTTGATTGTGGAATCAGAAGTCATCGAGTTGCTGCAAGTAGGATTCGTAATTTCGCCGGGTTTCGGCGAGCGAATCGCCACTAAATTTTTGCAGAAAGGCCTCTGCCAGCACAAGTGCCGTCATGGCTTCTGCGACAACTCCGGCCGCAGGCACCACGCACACGTCCGACCGCTCGTAGGCAGCCTTGACCGCTTGCTTCGTCACCAGATCGGCCGTCTCGAGCGCGCGCCGAAGCGTGCTGATCGGCTTCAAGTACCCTCGCAAGACGACGTCCTCGCCATTGGTGATCCCGCCCTCGATTCCCCCGGCTCGGTTCGACTTGCGATGGAAACGCTTGCTCGCGGCATCGTAATTGATTTCGTCCTGCACGGACGAGCCGTACGACGACGCGCCGGTCACTGCCGCCCCAATCTCGAAGCCCTTCACCGCCTGTATCGAGAGAATCGCCTGGGCCAATCGCCCATCGAGCCGCTCGTCCCACTGCGCGTGCGTGCCCAGCCCTGCCACGACACCGTGCGCCACGACTTCGAAGATTCCGCCCACGGAATCGCCGGAGCGAAGGACATCGTCCACTTCCGCCATCATGCGCTTCTGAGTTTCCTCGTCCACGCAGCGAAGAGGGGACTCAAGGTTCGCGCTGACCTTCTTGATCTCGTCCCAGTTCGCGTCGCGTTCGAGATGCACCTTGCCGACGCCAGTGACGTGACTGGCGATCTCGATCCCGAACTCCCGCAGCAGCAACTTGGCCAAAGCCCCTGCGGCCACGCGCGCCGCCGTTTCTCTCGCGGAGGCTCGTTCCAGAATGTACCGCGCATCGTGGAATCCGAACTTGAGCGCGCCCGGAAGGTCAGCGTGGCCCGGCCGCGGCGCTGTCAGCGGGCGCTTCTGATCCTCGGCGCCCTCGGAATCTTCCGCTGGGAGCGCGCGCCCCCAGTTAGCCCAGTCTCTGTTCTCGATGCGCAGAGCAATGGGTGCGCCGATGGTCTTGCCATGCCGGATGCCAGCGAGTGCTTCCGCGCGATCTTTCTCGATCTTTTGCCGGCCGCCGCGTCCATAGCCCAATTGGCGGCGGTGAAGCTCGTGATTGATGTAATCGAGCTCTACGGGAAGGGAAGCGGGCAATCCCGAGATCCAGGCGATCAACGCCTGACCGTGCGATTCGCCTGCAGTGAAGAAACGCAGCATGACCTGGATGAACAATCCTCCTCGATTCGGCAACTCACAGGCTCGCCGGCTTCCAACAGACCAGAACGCCCACGCCCGTTAACGAGCCCGGCCGATTTTGAACGATTCTATCGGAGCCGGGTGAGCCCGTCCAGTGAACCCCGCACGTTGTCGCTCAGTGTGCTTGACGCGCCACGGCGCGAACGATAGGCTTGCCCGATAGCCGTTCACCGGTTGCCGTTTGTTTTCATGGGAATCACGGACTCAAAACTCGCGACTCCGGCGACGCCGTCCCTGGCCGACTGGCTCCAGCGCCGGGTGAAGCGCGGCTTGCTGGCCGTGCAGGAATACTCGCTTCTTTCCGCGAGGTCCTTGACCTCTCTGCTGACGGGTCCCCGCTACTTCTCCGATATCCTCGACCAGATGGATATTATCGGCGTGGGGTCGCTCCCCATCGTGCTCCTGGTGGGATTCTTTATTGGTGCGGTCATGGTTTTGCATACGGGTTCGCAGTTCACCCGGTTTGGCCAAGCCGCCTTGACCGGCGATGTCGTCGCGATTGCGCTCGTCCGTGAGCTCGGGCCTACGATGTCCGGCATACTCGTGGCCGGCCGCTGCTCCTCCGGGATCGCGTCGGAGTTGGGATCCATGCTGGTCACCGAGCAGGTGGACGCCATGCGCGCCATGGGGACCGACCCGATTCGCAAGCTGGTTACTCCCCGCGTCGTCGCCACCGTATTGATGCTTCCGCTGTTGACCGGTTTGACCGACTTCGTGGGGCTCATCGGAGGTTATGTGATCTCCTCCTCCACGTTACGTCTCAACCCGGTGGAGTTTTGGACGCGGGCGGTTCATGCCCTTGAGTTTTCCGACCTGATGCAGGGATTCAGCAAGTCTCTTGTGTTCGGGTTCATTCTTTCGACGGTCGGTTGTTTTCAAGGGTTGAACGTTCGTGGCGGGACGCAAGGCGTGGGGCGCGCTACGACGCAGGCTGTGGTGGTTTCCTGCGTCATCATTCTGGTATCGAATTTCTTCCTGACACAAATCTCTTTATATCTCGCCGGCAAGGGTTTTTGATCATCGAGGAAGTCGCGATACGGACCCGAGCGGAGATTGTTAAGGTTGCTCTAGCGAGCTGATTTCCTTCTATAATCCAATGGCCCCATGACCAGCGCTCCTTCCGACGAACCGGCCATATCCTTCGCAGGGGTCACGCTCGGCTTCCTTGAAGGCGATGTGCTCCGCAATGTCTCCTTTCGCGTGGCGCCCCGAGAAACCAAGGTTCTTGTGGGCGAAACCGGGACGGGAAAGACGCTGACGCTCAAGCTGGCCGCGGGCCTCCTCCGGCCCGATGCCGGCCGTATCCAGGTTCTCGGCGAGGAAGTCTCGCAGATGCCGGAGGCCGTGCTTCTCGAGTTCCGGCGGAAGATCGGTTTCGTTTTCCAGGAAGGGGCCCTTTTTGACTCGCTGACCGTGATGGACAATGTCGCCTACCGCCTGCGGGAGGATCGGGTGGACGAGGAGGAAGTCGAGGAGCGGGTGCGGGAAGCGCTTCGGTTCGTGGAGATGGAAGATGCCATGGATCTGCGGCCATCGGAACTCTCCGGCGGAATGCGGCGGCGCGTGTCGATCGCCCGCGCTCTGGTGACGCGTCCTCCGATCGTCCTATACGATTCGCCCACCGCGGGACTCGATCCGGTCACTGCACAGACCATCATTACTCTGATCCTGAGGCTACGGGACATGTACGGCGTGACCGCATTGCTGGCTACGCACCGCCTCCAGGACGCCTTGGCACTCGCGAATTTTCGCTTTGACCCGGACGGCAATCGTGTTGTTTCTTTGAGCGGGAATGGCGTTCGTTCCAGCGGGGAAGTCCCGCAAACAAGAATCATGGTGTATCGGGATGGAGGGGTGTACTTCGAGGGGGATCAACAAGACTTCTTGCATTCCAAGGATTCCTATCTGAGGAGGTTTCTCGTCGAGCCGGAACAATAGCTTCCGGTTTTCGAGAAGGGAGGCGAGGACGCATGGCGCAACGAGGACAATTGACCTGGACGGAACTTCGCGTAGGGCTGTTCGTTTTGATCGGCCTGTTCATCTTGGCCGTAGGGATTTTCTATGTGACCGGCCCGGGCGTGCTGGGGCCGAAATATACGCTTCACTCCTTCTTGCCGGACGTGGCCGGACTTTCGTCCGGTGCGCCGGTGCGGCTCGATGGAGTCGACGTAGGTAATGTGCAGTCGATCCGCATTGTCCCTCGCGCGGCATCAGGCGTGTTCGACCGCAGCCGGAATATTGAAGTGGTGATGCGAGTTGACAAGCGGTTTCAGGACGACATCCTCACCGACTCGACAGCGAGCTTGGTCACCGAAGGTTTGCTCGGTAACCGCTACGTGAACATCTCCCGCGGTTTCACTGGCGTGCCTTTGAAAAATGAACAGGAGCTGAAGGGCACCGAGGAGAAGGCCATCAAAGAAGTCGTCGAGCGCAGCGCCGATCTGCTCGGGAACATGCAGGCACTTTCCGATGACGTGCGCGATCTCATCACCGGCGTACAGCGAGGCAAGGGCTCGCTGGGAAAACTCCTGACCGACGATCAGGCTTACAATCGTCTGAACAGCATCTTGGGCAAAGGCGACCAGATGGTGACCAATATCCAGGCCGGCCAGGGGTCGCTCGGGAAGCTCGTGGTCTCCGATGAGATGTACCAGAAAGCTTATGATGCCGTGGGCCGGGCGGACACGATTATTGCCGACGTCCAGAACCAGAAGGGCACGGTCGGCAAATTGATTTACGACCCTTCCGTGTACAACAACCTCAATCAGGCGCTCGACAAGGGCAATGCGGTGTTGACGGACGTCCACGAGGGGAAGGGAACCCTCGGCAAACTGGCGACCGACGATACCCTTTACACGCACATGCGTGATACCAGCGCAAACCTGGCGTCTGCCACGGCAAAACTCAACGAAAACACGACGACGGCCGGAAAGATGTTCAGCGACCCGAAACTATACGATAATCTGACCGGGCTGGCAGGGGATCTGCGGCTTCTGATCGGAGATTTCCGCCAGAATCCGAAGAAATTCCTGCACATCAAACTCGCGATGTTTTAGAGGGGCAACGGCCCGCTGTAACGTGCTTGTAACAATGGAGAAGTAGTCTCGCGGCGCCCTGGAGGCGTCTCAGGCGGCATCATGGAAGCACAAGAATCCACCGCGCGTCCGCCGCGCACCGAGCCGACGAAGTCCACTCTGCCCCAGCCGGGGCGGCCCGTGCCCAGCCGGGCCTATCCGGGGGCGCTGATTGTTGTCGAAGGGACCGACGGCTCCGGCAAGAGCACTCAGCTCTACCTCCTGAAGCGCTGGCTCGAGATTGGCGGATTCCGGTTGCATTTCACGGAATGGAATTCATCGCCTCTGGTGAAGGCCACCACGCGGCGCGGCAAGCAACGCCGTTTGCTCACGCCGGTCACGTTCTCCCTGTTGCACGCGGCCGATTTCGCCGATCGCTGCGAGCGCCAGATCATGCCGCTCTTGCAGGCCGATTACCTCGTCCTCGCGGACCGCTACATCTATACGGCTTTCGCCCGCGATGCCTCTCGCGGCTGCCCCGCGCGCTGGCTGCGCAATCTCTACCGCTTCGCCCCGGTTCCCGATATCACGTTCTATTTCCGCGCTCCCCTCGACGTTGCGGTTGACCGCATTCTCAGCGGCAGGCCGAAATTGAAATACTACGAAGCCGGAATGGATTTGAGCCTTTCCATTGACCGGGGGGCGAGCTTCCGCTTGTTTCAAGCGCGGATTCTCGAGGAGTACGACAAAATGGTCGAGACCGACAGTTTTGTCGAGCTCGACGGCACGCTCCCGGTCAACAAGCTGCAAAAGCAGATGCGCGAGATTGTCGCCGAGCGCATCGACCTCAAGCGCTTTGCGCCGCGGCCGCCGGAAGAAGAGTAAACATGCCGGAAAAAGAACCCACTCCCGCCGTTCCTCCCGAGACGCCCGCACCGGCGCCACTCGTGGAAGCGCCCCCCGCCGAGGATCAGGCCACGAAGTCCTTCTTCGGCGAGCAGCTCGTCGGCGCCGATCCCCGTGAAGTGACCGGCTCGCTCATCGTCATCGAGGGGATGGACGGCTCCGGCCGCTCGACGCAGATCGCCTTGCTACAGGAGTGGCTCGAGTCCGAAGGCTTCGCGGTGCAAACGAGCGGCCTGCGCCGATCGAACCTCATGGGCCGGGACATTGACGAGCTGCTCGCCAAGAATGCTGTCACCCGGTTGACCCTGGCGCTCGTCTATGCCACCGACTTCTTCGATCAGCTCGAGCATCGCATCCTTCCCGCGCTGCGGGCGGGCACCATCGTTTTGGCGGACCGATTCATTTACACCCTCATCGCGCGCAGCGTCGTCCGCGGAATCAACCGGGACTACCTCCACGGCCTCTATGCCATGGCCCTGCGCCCGCATCTCACTTTCTGGCTGAACGTGCATCCCGAAACCGCCTTTGCCCGCGAATTTAAGAAAGCCCAGGCCATCAGCTATTGGGAGGCGGGACGCGACATGTCGCTCTCCCATGACCTGTACTGGTCCTTCATTCGCTACCAGGCCATGATCGTGCGCGAGTTCGAGCTCATGTCCAAGCGCGACGGTTTTATCGAGCTGGATGGTGAAGCCGCAGTCCCAGTCGTGAACCGGCAGCTTCGCCAGCGTATCGCCGAGCATCTCGGCATCCGCGTTTCGAAGTACACGCCTTCCTCGGCGCTGGCCCATCTCTGGCGGTGATTGAGGATTGCCCGGGCCGGTCCACATCGCCGCCATCGACGCGGGTTCCAACGCCATCCGGCTCACCATCGCCCGCGCGCACTCTGCGCTCGACATGGAGACCGTTCACAGCGAACGTTTTCCGCTGCGCTTGGGCGAAAGCGTGTTTGTCCGCCAACGCTTCAGCGAGGAATTGCTTTCGAGCGCTGTCCAGGCGTTTCGTCGCTTCCGCAAATTGATGGACGAATACGGCGTGGCGCGGTGCCGCGCCGTGGCGACCAGCGCCACGCGGGAAGCGCGAAACCGAAGTGCCTTCATACGGCGCGTCCGCCAGAAAGCGGGCATTCAACTGGAAATCATCAGCGGCGCCGAAGAGTCTCGCCTGGGGCGCGTCGCTGTCCTGGCCTCGCTGAGCCACGAAACCCCGCCGAGCTGCATTCTGGATTTGGGCGGTGGAAGTCTCGAGATCAGCCTGTTTCGCGACGGAATCATGCGCCAGAGCATTCAGCTCCCGGCGGGGGCGGTCCGGCTGCTCACCACACTCGATCTGGGAGGGGTCATTCGGCCTCGCCAGGCCGAGCAGGTCCGGCGTTACGTGCGCGCGCTATTGGAATCGCGTTTGCCTGCCCGCCCGAATCTTTCGGGCGGAACCTGCGTCGCCTGTGGCGGCAACGCAGAAACCCTGGCAGTCCTTGCCCCCGGCCCGCGCGAACACGGCATTCCCACGTTGCAATTGCCCATCTTGCGCGAGCGTGCGGCGGAGATTCTCGGCCGAAACTTGCGCGCGCGCATGGAAGCGTTCGGCGTCCGCCGCGACCGCGCCGACGTCATGGCCGTCGCGACCCTGACCCTCCTGACGCTCGGGCGATACCTGGGTATTCGTTCCTTTCTCGTCCCCGGCGTGGGAGTCCGCGAGGGTTTGCTTCAGGAGCTTGCGCGCGAGGTCTTCTCGAGACGCGAGCGGCACCGTTATTCACCGGAAGACCGTCAATTGCTTCTTGCCGTCCGGCGCTTTGCACGGCGGCTCGAGCCGGACGAGCGTCACGCCGAGCAAGTCCGCCAATTGAGTCTTGCGCTCTTCGACCAGCTCCAGCCGGTGCATCACCTCGGAAGCGAATCCCGGGTCCTGCTCGAAGCCGGTGCGCTGCTGCATGACGTGGGCCACGCAGTGAACCATCGAGGCCATCACCGGCACGGCGAATACCTGGTCCTTCACGGTGATATCCCCGGTCTCGAGGGATGGCGCCGCGAGGCGATTGCCGGCCTCGTCCGGTACCACAACCGCAAGACCGCCCCGGTCTCGCATCATGGCCGTTTCGGTCTCTTGAACGATAGCCGGCAGAGAATCGTTCGCCGCCTCGCCTCGCTCCTGCGCATTGCCGAGGCTCTCGATGACTCCCGCCGGCAACTGCTCACCCGCATTCGAGCCGACTTCCGGCGCGGCACGATTGGCTTGGAGGTAGCCGCCAAAGGTGACGCCCGCGAGGAGCTTCAGGACGCCCAAAAGAGCGCCGAGTTGTTTGAAAAGGAGTTTCATGTCACTCTGTTCCTCCGGCAAAGCCGCGAGTGAAACCTGCACACCGAGAGGCGGAAAAACGCCATGCGACTCTTTCTGGTTCGCCACGGGATGGCGATTGACCGGACGGAAGCGAAGTGTCCCCCCGAGGCCGAACGCTATCTGACGCCGGAAGGCGTCGAGAAAACCAAGCGCGCGGCTGAAGGTGTCGAGGCCCTCGGCGTTTCCGCTGACCTGCTCGTTTCGAGTCTTTATCTGCGCGCGGTGCAGACCGCAGAGATTTTTGCCGAGGCTCTCGGTTTTCCGAAGGAGAAGATTCTGCGGATGGATGCTCTCTTGCCCGGGGCCGATCCCGAACTGCTATTCCGTGAATTGACCAAGCAGAAACAAGCGAAGAGTGTTTTCTGTTTTGGACATGCCCCGCACTTGGATGAGGCGCTCGCCCTGGCCATCGGCGTGGAGCACGCTTTTACGTCGCTGAAGAAGGCCGGGGTGGCCTGCCTCGAACTTGAACAGCTCTCTCCTCCCGCGGGGAAACTCCTCTGGCTGTGCCCTCCCAAAATCCTCCGCCGCCTCTAAAACGGAAGACCGAACCGTCGCGCTATCCGGCCAAGGGTGTGAGGATCGCCTGTGCGGAAGCCGCGCCTTCGGCAGCAATGGGTTTGATCAGAAGCGCGCGGCCGAGAGCTGTCTCCAGGACGTGCTTTCCTGCAGCCAGACGCGCGGCGTTTGCCTGCGTGTCGGCTAATCCAGGCACGCGGAGGACGATGCCATCGAAGGACAATTCAGCCTCCACGGGGACATCCGGTTCCACGGGGGCACGCCGGAGCGCTCGCGCCAGCCGGATCAATCCGCACAGAATCATGACGCGGCCGTGCCGCTCAGAAGGCAGTTCGGAAAAGCCACGGCGCGGTTTGGTCGGTTCGGGCCCGCGGTGAAAGCGTACGATCCACGCGAGCTCAGCGAGATCGTCGGAGGACCAACCGGGCGGCGGAACGAGTCGCGAGATGATTTTCTGCGCTGCCTTGTGCCGGCCCTTCTTGCTCTCGCTCCGTCCGATGTTGTGCAGGCGCGCGGCCGCGCGCAACACTTGCCGAGCCTTCCTGTCCCGGAAGAGCGGCGTGACGCCCGCGGCTCCCATCGCGTCGAAGAGCGAAAGCGACAGCTTCTCGATTTCGCGCGACTTGCGCGGCTGCGGATCGAGCGCGGCCGCCGTAACATTCAGCCGCGCCAGGCTGGTGGCCCCCAGTTGAGTCTCCGAAGGCAGACCCTTCCGCCAGGTTAGCCAGGGGCTCTGCTTCCCGCGAGTAGTCCGGCGATACGCGCTCAGCCGCTCGGCGCGTTCCCGCGCGAGGGCTTCGCGCCACTGAGGGAGTGAAGCCGCGCCCCTTGTGGACCTCTCTTCTCTGAGGAGCCGGCTGAGCTCGTCGAGATCGTGCACCTCGCCGAGCAGGTCTTGCACGCGCTTCAGCTCGTCCTCCCATTCGCTGCATCGCCCGGGAAGAAAACTCTCGACCGTGTAGCGGAACTGTTTGATGCCGATGCGCAAGGCGTGGCAAGAGGCAGCGCTGCGGCTGTGCCGGGCCTTCTCATGCAAGGCATGAGCCTCTTCGTAACGTTCGAGCGCCAGGCAGCGCGCCGCCGGGCTTTCAGGCGGAACCAGCCCCGAGCGCCTTTGCAGGACGCGGCGCAACTCCCTCCATTGTTGTTCATCGAAGGCAGCCACAGCGCTGGTGGCCCTCTTGTGGGCGTCGCGTTCACGCTCCGCCAGCCCTGTCTTGAGTACAACGGTGACGGGATCGTCGGGCAATCCCAGTTTGGTGACCCATTCGGTCAGTACTTGCGCGTCGCGCAGCGCTCCGAGTTGCCGGAAGATCTTCCGGCTGGTCTTCCTCAGTTGGCGCCAGGCGGGATGTGGGTCCACTTCGCTCATGGCCTTGGCGAGTGAGCGGCAGCGTCGCAGCGCTACCCGAAGATCGTGGACGGCGTCGGGATCTTCGTGCGTTTCGACGCGCTCCATTTCCGCGATCACGCGATCCATCCAGAAGGGCAGACCTTGTCTCGACACCTTTGGGCCAGTCGGGAGAGGGAGAGTCGCAGCCATGTCAATCCATGCGGTTGGGAGAACTAATGATACAGCGGCTGTGGGTAAGCGTCCAGTTGCTTGCCAAAGACCCTAAGTGGTGTGTTTTGAGTGTCCAGAGAACCACTGCGCCTATTGGAGAGCACTGTGTTTTCTCGCAGGACTGGTCCGTTTGTCATAGTCAATTAACAAATGCATCGCAGAATCGTCCCCTCACGCGACGAGCGATGCCCCATGGTACTACCTTCTTTTTGCCAGGAAGACGAGGATGCCTTCTCGATTGAACTCAGAATAGCCCAGCTTCTGGTAGAGACGAATGTTGTCCTCGCTCTTATGCCCGGTGAACAGCTCGTATCGGCTCGCGTTGGGGAATCTCTCTTCGAGGGCGTGCATGAGAGCCGCACCGATGCCGCGCCTCTGATAATCCGGGTGGACGACGAGCCGCTCCACATAACACGTGGAATCCTCCTGGAATCCTCTCACCGAGCCGACAATCGTTCCCGAAAGGCCTGCCTTCAGAAACGTCTTCTTTGGAAACTCCGCGCGTATGCTTTCGAGCGTCTGCCTCAGCGGCGGAATGGAGAAGTCGTTGTACAGTTCGGCTTCCCGGCGAAACGCCAGCTTCTGCAGGGCCAGTATCGCTTCCAAATCGCCGCTCTCCGCTTCGCTAATCGTGGGATTCATTTGCCACCCCGATATTAACATCGACCGACTACCATTCCCTCCGCACGTCGCCAACAACTCCGTTAAAAACCTCGCGAAACGATGCACAGTCCCGCCAGGCTGAACGGTTCGTCTTTAGGCAAACAGTGTAGACGATTACCGGGCACTTGCGGAGCGGCTGGCCATGGGTGCGACGGGATGGCACACGAACAGTACATATGAAAGCACCAGGTTCAGAAGCTCACTAGGTCCGCAGGAAATGTCCGCATCGCAGTCATTCTTGACTCGCCTTTAGCCTGCGCCTTCCGTGTCACAGTACCTGGCGAACTCCCTGTGCCGTTCAGCGACTCGGTGGGGTTGGAACGGAACTATCCGGAATGATTTCGAGAGTGCTCTGTTTAGCCAGGAAAGCATCTCCCTGGACAGATCCGGGAGGCCCAGTATGGGCAAACGTGGCGGATCCCAGAGACTCGACGGGGATGTCCAAGTCCTTCCCGGGCCCGACAGTTTTGCAGACGGTGTTTCTGGCAGGAATGGCGAACCTGATGGATGCTGGCGCGGCTCCTGTTCCCGAGGCAGGAGTGGCACTTAGAATCCCAACAATTTCGCGATCGGACGTGTTGGATAAACAGAAGGATTCCTTCGGGCCGCGGAGTTCCTGAGCCGCTCCGGTCATGAAGATCCTGAAGTCGCTGAAGGTGTGGCGGCGGTAAAACCGACCTCCCTGCAACTCCACGTACAGTTCGGCGGTCTGCGGAAGCCAAAGCTGCTGGTTACCCGTGTGGAATTGGACCGTACCATATTCAATTGAAACATGGTCGCGTGTCAGGTGAATCTTCCCGACGGGCTTGACTAGGTCGGATTCCAGTCGCACCACCTGGAAAGTGTCCGCATCGATCCAAGCGCGGCCCTTGAGCAGGACCGGATAGGAGATCCCGCCGATCACATAGGAGCGGAATGAGTTGGGCTGGTCCTGCCTCTGTTCGAAGTGAACCAGCCAAGCCGGTCGTCCTTTCCACTGTCCAAGTCCCTCGCACGCGAAGTTGAAGTCAGACGCGAGCGAGGGATGAAAGATCAGGGCATGACCCGGCAGTGTCTCCGTTGCAATTCCGGCTGGGAACTGTTGGGGACCGACGACGTTTCCGTTTCGGTACTCCTCCAGGTTGAATCCCCCCTTTGAATCCTGATTGACCAAGGCGATATACTCAAACGACCGGACGTCGGGGGCCGGGTCCGGCTTACCCGCGGAATTGACTTTGAAGTGCTCGACGCGCTCCGCCGCGGTGAATCTCTGCAAGCTGTTCACGAGTTGTTCTGCACGCTGGCCGGCACCCTGCAAGACGCCAAACAAGGAGCAGGGCCGGTCCGGCGCGACTTCCGGCACGAAGTCATCCACGCCTCGTGGAATGATGGAGGATCGGCTTGAAAGGGGAGACGCCCCAGTTTCCGACGCAGGGCCGCGGGGACTTTCCGGTTTCATGATCAGGGAGAGGGTCTCCACGGTTTGATCCGGCTTGATCTCAATGTTCTGCTTCACCGTCACAAAGCCGGGCGCGCTGGCCTCGACCACATAGCTTCCGGGTAGAAGATTGGGGTACACGGTTTCGCCGGTGGCTCCGGCAGGGCTGTTTCCGGCGCTCTCGGAACCGAAAAACCCCGTGAGGCGAACGTTCGCTGAACCACTGAACGGCAGGCCGTCCTCTAGCCGCAGGCTGACCTTCAGGGAATTGGCGACTGCCGTGCTCGAAGGGGCTTGAACGGGCTGGCGCTCCGATGCTTGAGCCCTCTGAACTTGATCGCGCATCCGGCGCATCCGGTCCGAAGCGGGGCCGCTGGGCACCAGCTTGAGATATCCGTCGGCGTCGCTCACGGCCAAGTCGTACTTGTTGGCTTGAATGTGGAGATTGTAGAGCAGGATGTACGTTTGGGGGTTATCCGGCTTCAGGTCGCGGGCTTTGGCCGCGCTGTCAATGGCTTCGGCTAGGCGTTTCTGGCCGATGAGCGCGCGCGTCAGCTCGAAATAAGCGCGCCATGAGGAGTCGCTCAGGGCAAGCGTTTTGCGCAGGGGTGGCTCGGCTTCCGCAAAGCGGCTCGCGTCGTTGAGCATCGTCGCAAGACGCAGCATTGCTTCTGGATACTTCTCCAAACTCAGTTCAATCGCTTTCCGGTAGGACGCTTCGGCTGACGTGGGATCGCCCAATACGTACTGCGCCATCCCCTTCGCGGTGTACGCTTCGTAGTAGGAGGGATACTGCGTGATCGCTCGCTGGAACTCAGCGACGGCGCCGCGGTAATCGGATTTCTCGGTCACCAAGCGCACCCCCTTTTCGAAGGCGCCGCGCGCGCTGCTGGGGACGCTCAATTGATGCGCGGAAATTGGGTTCGCGACGTTGGGCCCCGGGGCAGAATCCAGCCTGCGCAAGTACAGATCCCTCACTACATACCCTGCTCCCTCGGTTCTCACAAGCTCGCGGTAGGGCGCGTATCCTTCGTGTTGAACCAAGACGTAATAATCGCTGCCCGTATCATCGAAAGAGTATGCGCCATCGCCGCCTGAGAAAGTCGTGGCGATCACAATTCCTTGGGCGTTCTGAATGTCGATTCGTACTGATTGGATGCCCTTTTCTGTACTTTGGTCGCGGACATAGCCCGCGAGTGACTTCTTGTCGTTGTAGCCGCCTACTTGTCCAAAACACGAGGGCGCGCCCAGGACAAAAAGGAATACGAATGCCCACGTCTGCGGTCGGCACATAAAAACCCCCCATCAGAATGATAACAGCAAACGTTGAACAGAGCGAGGGGGGAACACTACTGACGTGCACCTCGCCGGACATGCTGCAACGATCCGGAGGCGAGGCCATTCGCGCAGTTGGAAGATCGGTGCTGGGCCGCCCTGGCTGAAGCTCGGCTCATCCGCAATGAAATGCGGCGGTGGTACCATGCAGCCGTGCGTCCCGCAGCGCCACTCGGGAAGCGAAGGACGCCCCGCGACGCGGGAGCTGATAATTCGAGTCTCAGGTACCGCCGCGGGAAATCCACCGCAAGGGAGATAGCTCGATGGCCGTTCAATACAAGATCCGCGTCAGCAAAGATGGCGCCAATGTCATGGCCGAGTTCGATGTGCGCGTGACCGATATGCTTAGCCCCGAACTGCTCTCGGACTTCCGCCTGAGCGTCGAGGGCGTGAATCTCGTTCCTGACTTCCTGCCGGGACAGAAGGCCTTCGTAGGCAGCCGCGCTCATGTCCTGGAGAATCCGAAGCAGGACGCGCCAGTCACCTTCAATGTCTCCACGAACGTGCCTTGGAGCGCCGATCTTGCAGACACCTTGCGGGGAGAGAAGTACCGTGACGACGTGGACTTCGACAGCCGTTAGGCAAGTCCCACGAATGTCGCATACAGGAACGACTTTGCGAGTTCCCCGGTTTGTCCCCGAAACCATTGAAACGAAAGCTCGGTTTGTGACACTATCCTAGTGAAAGGTTGCCTGCAGCACACCCGCCGGGGACGGGGGTGCGGGTTCGCCGTTTCCATGTGCTGAGTAGAGTTTCCCTTTAGGAGTCAGAACTTACAGAACAACACCGTAGCTGGTCGTTCGGCAGTGAGCCGTATTGGGCGGGGGACCCGATGGCCATGCTTGCGCAATTCCCACTCGAAGGTGGCGGCTTCCTTATTGTGGAAGTAGATGACTCGCAGAACTCCGTACGCAGAGTCATGCGGGGGGCGTCTCCTGCGGAAGCAATCGCCAAGGCCGCTGACACATTTGAATCAGGGCTGGAAAAGGTGAAGGGTGCAGCCGAAAGCATGCTGCAATCGCTTCGGTCTCTGGCGCAGCCGCCCGATGAAGTCGCCGTCGAGTTCGGCGTGATGATGAACGCGGAAACCGGCGCGGTGATCGCCAAAGCGGCCGCCGAAGCGAACTTCAAGGTCAACTTGACCTGGAGGAAGAGCGGTACTGGGGGGAAGTAGCTCGTGTCGCTGAGGTACGACGATTTTGACCTGCAGATTGAGCCCGCCGGTAGGAAGTATCGCGTCCGATTGCTGAACGCGCCGACCGGACAGGCTACGGCTGAGTTCGCTCTGCCCTTCACGGACGTGGAAGTCAGCAATTTCCTAAATCGCATCGGTCAGGTCCGACGAACCATGCGCCGCGTGGACGCGCCCGAGCTGGGCGCGGCCAAGGAGTTTGGCGGCAAGCTGTTCAACGCGGTCTTTTCCGGCGAGATGTTCGCTCAGCTGCGGGGAAGCATGGAACGCGCCATTGACAGTGACCGCGGGTTGCGCCTCCGGCTTCGTTTGACCGATGTTCCGGCGTTGGCGGATTTGCCCTGGGAATTTCTCTACGATGCCAATCAAAACCAGTTTTTGACCATATCGAGTGAGACTCCGCTGGTGCGTTTCCTCGACCTTCCGCAGCGCATCGCGCCTCTTCGCGTGTCGTTGCCGCTCCGCGTGCTTGTTGTGATCGCCGGCCCGCGCAATCTCAAGCGTCTCGATGTTGAGGGCGAATGGCAGAGAGTCACCGAATCGCTCGGCGAACTCTCCGGGAGCGGGCAGCTTGAACTGGAACGGCTGCCGTCGGCCACGCTCGACGCCTTGCGGCTGTGTGCCCGCGGTGCGCCGTTCCATATCCTTCATTTCATCGGCCATGGCGGCTTCGACATAGTTGCGCAGGACGGTGTCCTCCAGTTTGAGGACGAGAGCGGCATGTCGTATCCGGTTCGCGGTGAAATGCTCGGCATGCTGCTTCACGATCACCGCTCGCTCCGGCTGGCGGTCTTGAACGCCTGTGAGGGCGCGCGCAGTTCCCGCCAGGACCCATTCTCCGGTGTCGCGCAGAGTCTTCTCCAGCAGCGCGTGCCTGCCGTAATCGCCATGCAATTTGAAATCAGCGACGCCGCCGCCAAAGTATTTGCGCAGGAGTTCTACCACGCAGTCGCGGAAGGGAATCCGGTGGATGCCGCGCTATCTGAATCCCGGAAAGCCCTTTTCAAAGAGGAATTCGGCCAGGAATGGGCCATTCCCGTTCTCTACATGCGGGCACAGGAAGGCGTGCTGTTTGAGCTGCAACGCGCTACCGCCGCGGCGTCAGCCGCCCAAATCAGCGGGCGCACCGTGGCCGATTCGGAGCGCCTCGCTGCGGAAAGTGCGGCGGCCGAACGCGCCTTGAGAGCGGAACAGGAGCGTTTGGCGCGCGAACAAGCCGAACGCGATCGTCTGGCCCGCGAGGCAGCCGAGGCCGAACGTCGAGCCGCGGAAGCAGCCGTCGCGGCCGAAGCGGAGCGCGCTGCGAAGGCAGAGCAAGAACGCTTGGCGCTTGCAAACGCCGAGCGAGAGCGTTTAGCGAGTTTGGCGGCCGAGGCTGCGCGTCACGCTGCGGAACGAACTGAACTCGAACGGAAGAGGCGGCAGGCGGAGCGTGCGGCAGCAAGGGCGGCCGCGCTGAAACACGTCTTCACCACACTCCAACAGGTGGCCCATGAGCGACTGACACCGCGAGCGTGGGTGTACATCCTGGTTCCAATTGTGGTGCTCGGGCTTGCCCTGGGGCTTCCTCGTTATTTCAAAACGCGCAGTGCCGCTCCGTTGAACAACGAGCCGCGTTCCTTCACAGCCGAGGCGCCCACCGGCCCAGCGAACGTCGGGGAAGTGAAGAGAGCAGCTCCCGAAGCGATTCCCGTGAAACCTGACCTCTCCGAAGTGCACGCCGTTCCTGCGGTTTCGGACGTCGAGATGAATGCCGACGCCAAGCCCCCCGCGACAGCGGCGTCTCGAGTGCTTCCCGAAAAGCACCCAGCTTATAGTTCCGCGCCGACGCTTATCCACGAGGCCGAAGGTGTGCAGGCCGCGAGACTCCTGAAGCGGGTGAACCCAGTCTATCCGCTGCTTTCGCGTGCGGCGCGCACATCCGGCACGGTGCGACTGGACGCCGTCCTCGCGAAGGACGGTACGGTCAAAAAGCTCTCCGTTACGTCGGGCAATCCCCTGTTAGTCCAGGCCACAATCGACGCGGTAAGACAATGGCGCTACCAACCGACGCTGGTGAACGGCCAGCCCGTCGAGGTCGAGACACCCATTGACGTCGTCTATACGCTGACGGAGAACACACCGCCCAACAATATGGCGCCTGCCACGCGACCCGCTCCACCGCCTGCTTCCAGCACGGCCGCGGGCGCGGCACCTCCGGCTGACAGCGCCGCCGGTGCGTCATCCTGTTCGCTGGGAAATGCAGTGTTCAAGGATCAGGGCAACAGACTGACCGTTTCCGTTCCCTATTCCTACCAAGGCGGCTACCCGCTTTCATCTATTGGAGTGCGCGGACTCGCCTTGAGCGCGGCCAAACAGCCCGTGCCTGGACTGGCTTACTCTCAATTCGGGCCACAGGCTGCCAGTGGCACCGCTGAGTTCCATATCGAAGGCCACCCTTCGCTGAGCCACGCTGGTCCAAGGAGCGAATACGTGTTCGTGGCTATCGTGGGGATGCAGTCGGGAACCGCGCAGACCCTGTGCAGCAGAGTCGTGCCCTATCAAAGGCAGTGGTAATGCACATAATCTCCTTCCACGCGCCCAATCCCGCTGAAACGAAAACGCGCGCTCGGACACTATCCATTTGCACGGCTGCCCAGCCTAACTCTAACTGAGGGGGGAACGTTAGACATGGCGTCAGAGCATCAAGAGCAACAAGCGACAAATCACGCGTTGGACACACTCGCGAACTGGATGAAAGCCGGAACCCACGAAGGAATCTCCTTTGAGGTCTCTCGTCTTACCAACGACCTCTTCACGGATTCGTTTCTGGGTGGCGGAGACGCTTCCCGGTTCACGGCATCCGGACATCGGGGGACGCTCACCAGCCAACTTTCCAATGCCAACATTCTGGACTCGAATGGGGGCGTGCCGCATCAGTTCCCGATCCAGTTCGCCTTCGATCTGAACACTGGCAAGGCCGCCGGCAACTGGAATAACCCGGTCACCGCCCAGGCCGAAGCGGTGACAGTCACGCTGACGTTTTTCAAGAGCGCCACTCGTCCGGAAGGGAAGTACTACATCTTTTTTAGCGACGAGTCTTCGGACAAGGCAGGTTACACGTTCACTTTCCTGCTCCTGTAGCTGAACTCATCGTACGGAGGAACAACATGATGGAATGGGATCCCGGTCCGCCGCCGAGTATCCGAAGCATTTTTGAAGCCGCGCCGCTCGCCGCCTATCAGGGCAAGCCGAAACGTTTTCGCCTCGAGTGGGGCCCGCACTACTATCGCGGGCGCCTGGATGGATCGGCAAAGGCGCTCGTCATCGGCCAGGATCCGGCCGCCGATGAGAACGTTGCTCGGCGCATTCTCGTTGGCGATGCCGGCCAGCGCGTGCAGGGCCTCCTGGCCAAGCTGGGCCTCACGCGCTCCTACATCATGGTCAACGCTTCTCTTTATTGCATCTTCGGCCAGTTCGATCCGGAGTTGCAGGCGTTCATGGACCTTCCCGCCGTGACGCAGTGGAGAAATCAGCTGCTGACCGCCCTCGCGGGTCCGACCCTGCAGGTGATCCTCGCCATGGGCCAGGCTGCGCAACACGTCACCGATACTTGGCCCGGCGCCGCATCGTTCTCTTCGGGAGGCCGCCTCTTCAAGCTTCTGCACCCGACCGCTCGCCCCGAGCCTTCCGTCAAACAGAACTGGAGCGGCCAGCTCAACGCCGTCGCGGCAAAACTGACCGCCGATGCGGACGGTCACCGCGATCTCTCTCCTTACAAGAGCGGTACCTTCACGGCCCAGGATCTCGCGGACATTCCGCTGCGCGACCTCGGGTTCGGCGCGCCCGCGTGGATGGGAACCGGCAACATGGCAACCAGGGTGCAATCCGGCAAGCCTCTCCCGGCGATGGCCAAGAAGAACCCGTCCATCATTTGGAGCGCACTCGGCAAGCAGGGCTGAGCGTCAGCCCTCGAAAGGAAGACAACCATGAGCCGCCTTTATGTCGCTTTGGGCCGGGTTCTCGCGTCGAAGCCTTGGGCAATCCTGCTGAGACTCATCGCCCTAGTGGCGATTGCTTGTTCGCTCGCGAGCGCGCAGACCACCGTCCAGGTCGGAACCGACCCAACAAAGTTTGTCCTGAAAGGAACGATCGTCAACCCGGACCAGGTGCTGAACGGGGAAGTGATCATCGAAGGCGACACCATCACCTGCGTCGCCGCCACCTGCACCGCTCCGCCAGGCGCCACCGAAATCACCGTCACGAACGGCTACGTTTTCCCGGGCTTCATCGACGCCCATAACCACGTTGCCTACAATTTCCTGCCCAAGTGGAATCCTCCAAAGGTCTATCTCCGCCGGGCGCAGTGGCAGGCGGCCCAATCCTACAAGACCTTCAAGAAACCCTACGACGACAACAAGAAGACCCTCTTCTGCGAAATGGTGAAGTACGGCGAGATCAAGGCCATGCTCAGCGGAGTCACGACCATCCAGGGAACGTCGCCTGGCAGCGCCTGCGTCGGCGTGCTCATCCGCAACGCAGAGAATCAAAACCAGCTCAATTTGCCCGACAGCTACATCCGCACCTACATCCTCGACATATCGAGCTTTAAGGAAACAGTCGATTGGACCAAGACAAAATCCTTCGTCGTACACATCGCCGAAGGCGTGCAAGGCGACCCGCCATCCCTCAAGGAGTTTCAGATTCTTCAGCAGAAGAATCTCCTCACCGCGAACACGGCGATCATTCACGGCGCGGCGTTTGGCGACGCCGAGTTTCAGAAGATGGGGCAGGCGGGCGCGAAGCTCATCTGGTCTCCCGAAAGTAACCTTCGCCTCTACAACCAGACAACCAACATCCCCCTGGCTTTGCAGCACGGCGTTCCCGTTTCTCTCGGTGTGGACTGGAATCCCTCAGGAAGCGACACGCTCTTCGACGAGCTGCGCGTAGCCAGCCAAGTGAATTCCGAAACCTTCCACAACGCCATTCCCCAGAGCGACTGGATCAAGATGATCACCGTCAATCCGGCCAAGGCCCTCGCGCTGGACGCCCAGATTGGCGCGCTGAAGCAGGGGCTGAAAGCGGACATCACCGTCCTCGCCTCGAACGACCCCGACCCCACGCAAAGCCTGCTGAAAACTCATCTCCAGGATGTGCAGATGGTCTGGGTGGGCGGAAAACTCTTGTACGGCGCCGATTCGATCGTGCAAACGCTGAGAAAGGATGCCTGCGAACCGTTGCTAGTCCACGGCTCGCAGAAGCGCGTCTGCGTAAGCGCGCCAGATCCCAAGATTCCCAAGAGCGATGAGACTCTTGCGGTAATCAAGCAGAAGCTCATAACGGCCTACTCCGGCCTCGCTCCCGTCGTCCCTTGAGTCTTACCGGGCGGCGCACTCTTTGCGCTCCTGCGAAAATTGTCAGGAGCATCGCCCTAGGGGCTCCTCGTTGACTCAACAGGGGCTTTGTTGGTCCGCTGCTCCAATGTGCGTCCTACTCCAGCGCCTTCTTGATATCGTGGGCGGCCTGTGCGCCAGTATACTTTCCCTTAAAATCGTCCCTAGCATGGGCCGGCCATCCGATCTTCAGCGTCAGGTGTTGAAGAACGGTATGATCGCTGCGGCGGGAGATGGTGATTTCCATGTGTCCACTGGATATGGTGATGTGCCCTTTGCTGTAGTCCGTGACCTTGCATTCCACGATTACTGAGTCTGCCGCATCGGCATCGGCAACCGTGCCGCCATCCTCGACCACGGCGCCAAAGAGCTTCGTCTTTTGCAGCTCTTCTCGCAGATGGTCGTAGGCGTAGTTCAAGTAATCCTGCGAGAGGTCCACGTCATCAGCTTTGGTGAGATGCTTTACTTCCGCGGTCTTGTATTTCGGTTGGGTGTCCTTGGCTGAAAGGCCGGCAACTGCGACAATCAGCCCCAACAGAAGTGCTATAGGAACAAAACGACGCATGGTATCACCTCCGAATCGGTATGGACTCCGAATCGGAACATACCCTCGCTAACTACCAGCGGCACTAGAATCTACGTCCTTCGTACACAACGAATTAACCTCTGCGCCGCCTCTCCGCCTGGGGCGCGCCGGTTCGTCCTCCGCAGCCATGACTCACCAGCCGCGAAGCCGCTTCTTCTGCCGGTCGCGGGGCACACGACGGCGGGAGCAAAGCTTGAGCGACAAGCGGGGGCATGTTATTTTGACTAATCGGCGCCGGAGTGGCGGAACTGGCAGACGCGCGAGACTCAAAATCTCGTGGTACTTAGTACCGTGTGGGTTCAACTCCCTCCTCCGGCACCATTTCTAGGGGAGAGTATCCATGGCTTACCCGATTATCGTCCCTGCCGGTCAGTGGAGATCATTGCCCAACCCGAGACCTGATGATGAGGGCTTCGCCAAACTGTTTGAAAGAGAGAAAGACAAACTGCGGCTGCAGGCAATCCGAGACGGACATGTCCAGAATACACGCTGGAATTACGTCTTCGAAGTATTCGGACCGTGCGTCGTGACGGAGGGAATCGTTCGTGGAGGCCCGGCGTTCCAGTTTGAGCCTTCCGGTGGCGGCGAGCGTACTGGCAAATTCCGAATTGTGCTGCGTGGCGACGACTTTGACCTGACAGGACCTGAATTCAGCAGCGACCTGTCAACGCTTCGCCCGCCGCAATGACCGTCGGACCCGCGTACTAGGGGTTGCGCCTAGCAACCTCCGAGAGTTTGCAGGGTTCTAATCAACAGTATCGCGGGCTTGGGGAAAACTTGGCTGTCCGGTCGGGCTGGAAATGAACGAGAGCCAGGTTTCAATATGGAGGCACGAGATGCGAAGGACTTCACTGAGGGCCCTGCTCGTTGCAGGAACGATGCTTTTGCTGGCTCCGCTGGCCGTATTCGCGGACACGCTGGAATTGAAGGATGGCCGCGTCCTGCAAGGGAAGTACTTGGGCGGCACGCAGGCCCTCGTGCGCTTCGATGTGGACGGCCAAGTCCAAACGTTTTCGGTGACGCAAATCGTTGCGTTGACGTTCACCGGCGGTTACGCAGCGGCTTCACAGCCGCCCGCCGCGGCGCCTGCGCCTGCTCCTGCTCCTGCTCCCGCTCCCGATTCATCCTACGCGCCTGCTCCCGCGCCGGCGCCTGTTGCGCAATCCACTCCGGCGCAAGTCACCTTGCAGCCCGGATCGGCGATACTCGTGCGCATGATCGATAGTGTTGACTCCTCAAAGAACCACGTCGGCGATCGCTTCCATGCCAGTCTCGAAACGGACCTCTACGCGGACAACATCCTCGTGGCCCGAAAGGGAACGGACGTGTATGGACGCCTGTCGGAGGCGGAGCAAGCCGGACACATCAAAGGCGGTTCGGAACTGAAGCTGGAGCTGACTGAGCTCGTGATCAATGGGCGCACCTACCCGCTGCTCACCGGCGAGTACCAGCTAAAGGGCAAGGGCCGCGGCGAAGACACTGCCAAGAAAGTGGGCGGTGGAGCGGTTGTAGGTGCAATCATTGGCGCCATCGCAGGCGGCGGAAAGGGCGCGGCCATCGGCTCGACCGTCGGCGCCGCAGCCGGCGGCACCGTGCAGATCGTCACCCATGGCGAACAGGTCAAAGTGCCCAGCGAGACGCTGCTGCAGTTTCAGCTCGTGCAACCGGTGAGCATCGACCTCGGGCAGTGACTTGCTTCCGCCCCATCGCGCACAGTGTTGCCTCCTAGGAGCCCTCGGGCCCAACATGCCCCTTGCGTATCGTCGTATTGCTGCATAAGATACGGCCGATTCGGGGGGTGACGTGCCCAAAGAAAAGCCCAAGGTCAACATCGGCGAAGTGATTCGTTCCTACCGCGGCCAGCGCGGTCTTTCACAAGGGGATATCGAGAGGCGCACGGGTCTGTTGCGCTGCTATCTCTCTCGCGTAGAAAACGGGCACACAGTGCCGTCTCTGGAGACTCTGGCGAAGATCGCCGAGGCCATGGAGATCAGCTTGGCTGATTTCTTTCCGGGGACGGAGACGCCCCGTGACCGCGACACACAAAAGATGCTCGGCGAGCTTTCCGAGGATGAGATTCGCTTCCTAGCCGAAATCAAGAGGTACAGTGCAAGCCTGTCGGACGGAGACAAGCGGCTCGTGCTCGCAATGATCCGGAAGATGGCCAGCCTGCTTCCCCTGCCTGCGCGCAAACCTCTGCCGCGGCGGCCGACAATCTGAAGGAAGACCACAGGATCTGCGTCGAAAGACCGGCCCGTTGCGGGGTTGTCCTTGTCATCCCCACCGGCCCCAGGGTCCGTTAAGCTTCTTCAAATCTGAGCAGGCTTGCCAGAATCTCAGTCACCGTCATGCCCAACTGGCGCCAGACACGCCGTTTCAGACCGCTGTAGCTCTGCTCGCCGCTGAATAGGTCGGCCATCAACTGGCGGAATGTCGGGCTGCGCCGCATGAATTGGATCATGCGAGTGGTTACGGCTTCCCCGATGAACGTGCCGCGATAGAACCGTTGCACGATCTGGGCGGCGAATTCGAGTTCGGCGGAGAACGCCTGCCGGATGCGTTCCGGATAACTCTCCGGATGGCCGTCGGCCACCGACCTGCCGAGCAGTTCGCCCGAGCGCATCGCGTAGTACAGACCCTCGCCGGTCAGGGGATCCACCCACGCGGCCGCGTCTCCAACCAGCGCCCAGTTCTTGCCGACCACTCGCCGCTTCAAGAGGGTCCAAGCCTTGGGGGAGGGAAGTACGTGGCTGTAGAAGCGCCCGCCGTCCGTGCCAATTCCTTCTTCCATCATGAAGGCGTGAAGGTGGTCACGGAGTTCCTGGCTGGTGTGGGTGGCCATGCTTCCGCAAATGCCCACCGACACGTGGTCGCTGCGCGGGAACATCCAGATGTAACCTTCGAACTTCGGCAGGAACTTCACCTTGATGGTGTCCGCCTGCACCGGAACAAAATAACCGAGCGTCATTTCCAGTTCTTCCGGCTCGAGCGGCGGTGTTTCCGGAAGCATGCGGTTGCGAGCTCCGGCCGCCAGCACCACGAAATCCGATTCCAGCCAGTTCCCGGAGATCAGAACCCGCGGCCGCCGGCTCTCGGCCTCCACTCCGGCCACGTGGGATTGCACGACCTCGCATCCTGCCCCGGCGGCTCGGTCGAGAAGCAGCCCGTTGAGATCCCGGCGCGAGTAGATGACGATCGGCTTGTTCATCTTCAGCACGACGCGCTGGCCCTTGCTGCTGATCAGTTCGACGGCGTGAACCAGCTTCTTGGGCCGGGGATCGCTGAGAAGAAAGGGGTAGGCTTGAATCGCCTTATGGGTGAGCCCGCCGCCGCACGGTTTCTCCCACGCCAAGTGCTCATCGAAAATCTTGACGGAGTGCCCGGCGCGGGCGAGTTGTTCGCCGCAGGTCGAGCCGGCAGGTCCGCCGCCAATGATGGTTATGTGCGCCATGCCGTCAGTCGCGCGCCACGATCGATGCCACGATTGCCACGAAGGGGAACGAATCGGAGGCCAATTCAGCCCTGAATTTCACCGCCAAAGTATAACACCGGTGCGTGCGCCGGCTGTAACGGAAGGCCCGCGGTGTGTCCCTCTTTGCATCTCCACGCCTTCCGGATTGCGCGTGATAAGATGAAATTGCGAACAAAGCGGCGGCAATCGATTGCCGGACGAGGGAGCCACCGTGGGCCGCGTGTTTGAACGAGAGGAATTGAATCTGCTTCTCGCCGGGCATCAGCGAGCCGGGCGGCGGGTTGTCTTTACGAACGGCTGTTTCGACCTCTTGCATCCGGGCCACCTCCGGTGTTTGGAAGAAGCGCGCAAGCTGGGAGATTTTCTCGTCGTGGCCATCAATAGCGACGCCAGCGTGCGTCGGCTAAAGGGAGGCGAGCGGCCGGTGATTCCCCAGCAGGAACGCGCCGAAATCCTCGCGGCCCTCGAAAGCGTTGACGCGGTGG
Organism: Candidatus Acidiferrales bacterium; assembly: GCA_049514555.1. Lineage (GTDB taxonomy): Bacteria > Acidobacteriota > Terriglobia > Acidiferrales > UBA7541 > JBEKUY01. The sequence goes on along the minus strand of JBEKUY010000001.1, from coordinate 427,084 downwards.
TGATCTTCGATGAACCCACGCCGCGGAACCTGATTGCCAGCCTGCTTCCGGACGTGCTCGTGAAAGGCGGCGACTGGTCGAAGGAAGAAGTTGTCGGCCGCGAGGAGGTGGAGGCCGCCGGAGGACGGGTCGTTTCCATTCCTGTTGTCGACGGGTACTCCTCCAGCCAAATCCTGGACAAGATACGCGAGTCGCGCGGGCACGATTCTTCTTCAAAATGAAATGATCCTTCCCGTTGTCAGCGAGTTACTGGCGAAGCCGCTGAGGCATTCCGCGATGGAGGGTGCGCTCGACGCGTTGCGCCGGGGCCAGCCCGTCGCGTCGCTTTCCGGCCTCCAGGACACGGCCAAGGCTCTGGTTGCCGCATGCATCGGCTTCGAGCTGCGGCGGCCCCTGTTCCTTCTCGTCGAATCCAATCGACGCGCTGAGGTGGTGTTTGAACCGCTGAGGTTTTTCTATTCCGCTCTGGGTGGGCGCCCGGCGGATGTGGGAATCCTTCCCGAGTTCGACGTCCCGCCTGGCCAGGGCCTTTCGCCGCACCCTGAAATACTCGAAAGGCGTGCCGTGACGCTTTATCGCCTGGCGAAAGGACAACTCGCGGTGGTTGTCGTTTCCTTGGGCGCTGCGTTCTGGCGTTATCACAGCAGCGAGGAATATGCGGAGCTTGCCTGCGTCTTGGAGCCCGACCAAGAGATCGCGCTCGAGGATCTGGCGCGCCATCTCGCCGGCGTCGGATATGAGCGGGCTGAGATGGTGGAGTTGCCCGGGCAATTTGCCGTGCGGGGTGGAATCGTGGATGCATTTTCGCCTGAGGCGCTGCGCCCGGTCCGAATCGAATTGCTCGGCGACACGATCGATTCGCTGCGAGAGTTTGACCCGCGGACGCAGCGTTCGGTAGCTCCTCTGGTGCGTGCGGTGCTGCTGCCCCTCACGGAGTCCTCGGGATCAGGCCCCTGGGCCTTCGATGTTGTCCCGGCGAGCGGCGAGGCTCTCGCAGCCGGCCATCAACCGCGCGAGGCGGCTTTTCTGGAATTAGCGGGTCCTGCGGAGCGTTCGGTCCTGGTCTGGGATGAAAGAGACGCCCTCCTGGAAGCGGCGGAAAAGTCCGCGCGGAGAAATGATGAGCTTTCGGCAAGAACGGCCGAGATGAGCGGCGCAACGGCAGGAACTTTCTTCTGGTCCTTGGCCCAATGGAGCGAAAGAGCGGCGCGGTGTCCGCAACTCGCCCTTCAGCAACTGTCGCTCTCGACCGATGCTGGCGCTCGCTTTGAAATGCCCACGCAACCCAGTACTCGTTATCACGGCAACGTTGTGGCTTTTCTCAGCGAATTGAAGGCGGAAGCAGGCGCGGGGCGGAACGTGATGGTGGCCGCGGCGAGCGCCGGCGAACTCGAGCGACTGGCGGATCTGTGCCGGGAGTACGAAGTGCCGTATCGGCTGGGCGAGAGCGAAGCCAGTGGACCGCGCTCGGTCTTGGCGGAAGGTTCTGAGACCAGCGCCGTGGCGGCCGCGGTGCTGGTGCGCGCGCCCTTGGCGGACGGAGTCGTGTTCCCCGAATCCGGCGTCTCGATCTACGGTCATGGGGATGTCTTCACTGTCGAGAAGCCGAGCGAGGCGGTTCCCCACAAACCGAGGACGGCAGGATTCTTCAGTGATTTTTCTGAAGTGAAGACCGGGGACTTCGTGGTCCACGTGGATCACGGAATCGGACAGTTCGAAGGGCTTCGCTCGCTCGAAACCGAAGGCCGGCGCAGCGAATTCATGCAGTTGCGCTACGCCGACGATGCGCGCCTGTACGTTCCACTCGAACGCATGGACTTGGTCCAGAGCTATCGCGCCGTCGAAGGTGCCGCGCCGGCCCTCGACCGCTTGGGCGGAACTGCCTGGGTGGCGCGCAAAGCGCGAGTGCGGAAGTCGCTCGAAGAGATGGCGGACCAGCTTCTCCGCCTCTACGCCCAGCGGAAAACGCTGGCCGGCTTCGCCTTTTCCGCAGATACGCCCTGGCAACGCGAATTCGAGGATGCCTTTGAATTCGAGGAGACTCCCGACCAGGAGACGGCCATCGCCGACGTCAAGCGCGACATGGAACGGGCGGAGCCGATGGATCGCCTTCTCTGCGGCGACGTCGGATACGGAAAGACGGAAGTGGCCATGCGCGCGGCATTCAAAGCCATCTCGGAAGGGAAGCAGGTCGTTCTTCTGGCGCCCACGACGGTGCTGGCCTTCCAGCACTTCGAGACTTTCCGGCGCAGGTTTGCCGCGTTTCCCATGAGCATCGAGATGCTCAGCCGCTTCCGCACTCCCCGCGAGCAAAAGAGCGTGCTGGCCGCCCTCGAGGCGGGGAAGGTGGACGTCGTGATCGGGACCCACCGCCTTCTTTCCAAGGACGTGCGCTTTCAAGACCTGGGCCTCCTGATTGTGGACGAGGAGCAGCGCTTCGGCGTGGCCCACAAGGAGCGGCTCAAGGAACTGCGCAAGGAGGTGGACGCCTTGGCTCTGTCGGCGACGCCCATCCCGAGGACCTTGAACATGTCCTTGGTAGGACTGAGAGACATGTCCGTGATCGAGACGCCGCCCAAGGACCGCCTGGCCATTCAAACGGTGGTCGCGCCCTTCCGTGAAGATCTGGTGCGGCGGGCCCTGGAAGAGGAATTGGCGCGCCAGGGGCAGGTCTATTTCATCCACAACCGCGTCGAATCCATCTACTCGGTTGCCACGCTGGTGCAAAAGCTGGTGCCGCGCGCGCGTGTCGTTGTCGGCCACGGCCAGATGAGCGAAAAGGAGCTCGAACGGGTGATGCTGAAGTTCATCCGCGACGAAGCCGACGTCCTGGTCGCCACGACCATTGTGGAGAACGGTCTGGACATCCCGCGGGCCAACACCATTCTGATCAATCGGGCGGACCGCTTCGGCCTGGCGGAGCTCTATCAACTGCGCGGAAGGGTAGGGCGCTCCAACCAGCGCGCCTACGCCTACTTGCTCGTTCCACCGGAGCGGTCGCTTTCTCCGCTGGCCCGGCGCCGGTTGGCCGCTCTCAAGGAATTCAGCGAACTGGGCTCGGGATTCCGGGTTGCCGCCCTGGACCTGGAATTGCGCGGCGCTGGAAATCTCCTGGGGCGGCAACAGCACGGGCACATCAATGCCGTCGGGTTCGATCTTTACTGCCAGATGTTGGAGCGGAGCGTGGCGGCCTTGAAAGGCGAGGCTCCCGCGGCCGAGTTGCGCTGCTCGCTGAACCTGGGACTGGATATCCGCATTCCTGCCGACTACGTCACCAGCGAGAGCCTGCGCCTGCGGACCTATAAGCGCATCGCGGCGATCCAGTCTGAAAGTGAGAAAGAAGACGTCCGCCAGGAATTGACCGATCGGTTTGGGCCGTTGCCTCCGCCGGTCACGAACCTGCTCGACTATGCAGTTCTGAAATCACTCTGCGAGCGTCTGCTGGTTGCCTCGTTGGAGCGGCAGGGCTCCCAAGTCGCGGTCCGGTTCCATCCCGAAACGCCCCTGGAACCATCCAAGCTGGTGGCTCTGGTCCGAAAGGGAGACGGCGTGCGGTTCGACCCGAGTGGCACTCTGTGGCTTCAGTGGGAAGCGGAGTCTCCTTTTGAGGGGCTGAAAGAAGTATTGCTCGGCCTTCGGCCGTAAGACGAGCGCCGTCCCAACTCCGGCTTCAGGAGTCCCGAGGCCGGACCGGACGAGCCGGAGTGCGGGGTGGCCATGATCCGGGAATGCTTTCCGGACTTTTCCTGGCGAATTAGCACAATCGGTCGAAACGGCGCTAGAATCGTCGTGAGGTTCCTATGAAACGAATTGCAGGGATCGTGTGTCTGCTTGCTGCTCCCCTGGCCGTCGCTCAGGAGAAGGGCAAGGTCGTGGAAGAGATCGTGGCTCGCGTCAACAACGAGATGATTACCCGCAGCGATCTCGATCGGGCCAAAGTGGCAACCGTGGAGGAAGCGCGGCAGGAGTGCCCCCAGTGCACGCCGGAGCAGCTTCAGAATATCGCCGCGGAGCGGCAAAAGAACGCGCTGCGCGACCTGATCGACCAGTCCCTGCTGGTACAGCGCGCCAAGGACATGAGCATCAGCGTCGAGACCGATGTGGTCAAGAAACTGGACGAGATCCGCATTCAGAATAAGCTGCCCGACATGGAGGCGATGGAAAAGGCCGCCGCGGCGCAGGGCGTGAGCTGGGAGGACTTCAAGAACTCGCTTCGGAACGAACTGCTGAAGCAAAAAGTGGCTTCGGAAGAGATCGGGCGCTCGATCGTGATTAGCCATGAGGAAGTTGAAAGATACTACAACGAGCACAAGAAGGATTTTGTGCGGCCCGAGCAAGTCGTCCTCCGGGAGATCTTTGTAAGCACGGAAGGGAAAAAGGAATCGGAAATCCCCGAGCTGGAGAAGAAGGCGCAGGGGCTGCGTGAGCGCGTCATCAACGGCGAGGATTTTGGAGAACTGGCTGTCCATTTCTCGGATGGCAGCACCGCGAAGAAGGAGGGGGCCCTCGGCACATTCAAGCGCGGAGAGCTCTCCACGGAGATCGAGGATGTCGTTTTCAAATTGAAGAAGAACGAAATGACGGACGCGATCCGGACGAAGCAAGGTTTCCTCGTGCTGCAGGTGCTCGAGCACTATGACGAAGGAGAGCAAGCGCTCCCGAAAGTGGAAAACGAGATCACGAACAAGCTGTACGGAGAAAGGTTCGAGCCTGCTTTTCGAAAGTACATGGGGACCCTGCGCGAACAAAGCTACGTCGTCATCAAGCCGGGCTATCAGGATACTGGCGGCGGGGGAAGTACGCAGATTCAGGAAGTTTCGTCGACTCCGGAAGCCAACAAGGCCAAGAAAGGACAAGGACACAAGCGGTTTCTGGTTTTTGGGAAACGGAAAGAAGCAGGCGCATGAAGAGCGCGTATGTTTCCGGATTGAGCGCCGACCAGATCGTTACCTCGTTTTTTCTCGTGCAGGCCAAAGAGATTCGCTCCACCCAGGAAGGCAAGCCCTACCTCCGGCTGGAATTGAGTGACCGCACCGGCGCGATTGAGGCCCGGATGTGGGACCGTTTCGAGGAAGCGGTCAGCGAGATCAGCCGCGATGACATCGTGAAGGTGCAGGCGCGGGTCGTCGTGTACCGCAACAAGCCCCAGCTCTCGCTCGACAAGCTGCGCCTCGCAACACCCGGGGAGATCGACCTCGCCGACTATTTGCCGCACACGACTGCTGACGTGGAGAAGCTGTACGAGGAACTGCGCGGTCACGCAAGCTCGATCGGCAATCCCTGGTTGCGTAAGCTGGTGGCCAGCGTGATCGAGGATCCCTCCATTGCGCCCCGGTTGAAGCGCGCGCCGGCTGCCAAGATGATGCACCACGCCTATCTGGGCGGACTGCTCGAACATGTGGTGAGCCTGTGCGGGCTCTGCCGCATCGTGGCTGCGCACTACGGCGACCTTGACGTGGATCTGCTGCTCGCGGGCGTGATCCTTCACGACATCGGGAAACTCGAGGAACTGTGCTACGAGCGGGCCATCGCGTACACGACCGAAGGACAACTCCTCGGGCACATCGTGATGGAGCTCGAGACCGTGAATCGGAAGATGGATGCGATTGCCGACTTTCCCCAGCCGCTCAAGACCGTGCTCCAGCACGTGCTGATCAGCCACCACGGCCAGTACGAGTTCGGGTCCCCGAAGCTTCCCATGATTCGCGAGGCGCTCGTCCTTCATTACCTGGACGATCTCGATTCAAAGCTCGGGGCCGTCCGGGCAGCGCTGGCCGCGGCCGGCGGCGAAGATGGCTGGTCGGCGTTTTCGCCCGCGCTGGGCCGCAGGCTTCTGAAGCTCGAGGAGTACCTGAAGCCGGCTGCGGCTGCCGGCACGGCGGGTCAAGGCGAATTGGGCCTTTCCTTGCCGGATTCCGCGGACCCTGCCCGCGGCGGACGCGATTAGCGCGCCCGGGGCGGACATTCGCGCACAAGATTGACAGGCGAGCGGCGTTGATTCCCTCATCATTCAGCATTCGAGACTTGCGCGTTGCTCCGGCGACGATCCTGGCGCCGATGGCTGGCGTGACCGACACGATATTTCGCCGCGTGATCCGCGGCCTCGGCGGCTGCGGGCTCATCATGACTGAATTCGCGAGTTCGGAGGGCATCTCGCGCCATGCGGCCCGCTCGCTCCGCTATCTGTATTTCGACGGGGACGAGCATCCCATCACCGCGCAATTGTTCGGCGCCAATCCGGCTGCCATGGCGGCTGCTGCCGGTGTCGTCGAAGAACTCGGCTTTGACGCCGTGGACATCAACGTCGGGTGCCCGGCGAAGAAGGTGGTGAAGTGTGGCGGGTCGGGTCTGTTGCGCGACTTGAATCTGCTCGAGATGATTCTCCGCGCGGTCCGCGCCGCGGTGCGCATCCCGCTCACTATCAAGATCCGCGCCGGCTGGGATGAAAACAGCATTGTTGCGGTGGAGGTGGCCCGTATGGCGGAACAGGCCGGCGTGGAAGCCGTCGCTGTACATCCGAGGACGCGCTGCCAGGGGCTCAGCGGGCGCGCCGATTGGTCCATCATTGGATCAGTGAAACAGGCCGTGCGGATTCCCGTCATCGGCAATGGAGACGTCCATGCGCCGGAAGATGCGGAGCGCATGGTGCGCGAAACGGGCTGCGACGCCGTCATGATCGGCCGGGCCGCCGCCTCCAATCCCTGGATCTTTGCGCAGATCGCGGAATATGCCGCGGCGGGGCGCTATCGCGTTCCTTCGGAGAAGGACCGCTACGATTTGATCGCCGGCTATTACCGGCGGCTGGTTGCGGCCGAAGGGCCGGACACCGTTGGAAAGATGAAGCAGTTCGCGTGCTGGTTCACGCACGGGATTCGGGACGGAGGCCGCTTGCGCCAACAAGTGCATTCCGCGAAGTCCTCCCAGGAGATTCTTGGTCGCGTTGACGGTTTTTTTGAGGTACTGTTGGGCTCCCAGGAGGCCCCTGCCCATGGCCTTCAGCATTCCTCCGGACTCAAAACAGCGATCTGAACGGCGAATCGCGGTTCGTTTGCCTGTTCAGGTTCGTGGCCGCGACCGCTACGGAATGGATTTCGAGGAAATCACCTCCAGCCAGAATCTTTGCCGTAGTGGCGCGGCCTTCACGGTGCACTGCGACGTCGATCCCGGCGCGGAGCTCGATATCGTGATTCCGACATCCCGGCAGTCTGGGCGGGCCAACGAGAGGGAGTTCGCCACGCAAGGCGAGGTCGTCCACGTGACCCCGGTCGAGGGAGGCGCCGAGCGCTTGATCGGTGTCCGTTTTATAGGACCGCGCTTTCAGCGAGTCTTCTGGTCGGAATCGGGCGGCTGAGCGCCGCGGGTCCGCGCATCGAGCATTTGGTGGTAGGCGGCTCGCCGCGTCAGCCCGTGCTCCTTCGCCGCAAGCTTCAAGGCTTCCTTGCGGTTCACCTTCGCCTCACGAATTAACTCATCCACGCGCTCGGCCAAGCTCTGCGTTGTCGGAGCCGCTGCGGCCGTTTCGCCGGGCGTGGGTGCCCCGAGAAGCAGAGTGATTTCGCCGCGCATGGAGCCGGCGGCCGCGTGCGCAGCTAGCTCGCTGAGAGTCCCGCGGCGAAACTCCTCGTGCACCTTGGATACTTCGCGGGCGATGCAGGCCGGACGGTCGCCCAGCAGCGCGGCAGCATCGCGCAGAGTATCTGCCAGGCGGTGGGGCGCTTCGTAGAAAACAAGCGTGCGTTGTTCGGGCAGCAAACGCTCCAGGGCTCTGCGGCGTGCTGCCGAGCGTGCCGGCAGGAAACCGACAAAAAGGAATTCGTCGGTGGAAAGACCCGACGCGGCCAGAGCAGCCACCAGCGCCGAGGCTCCCGGCACGGGAACCACCGCAATGCTGTGGCGGATGCAGAGCGAAACCAGCCGGTGGCCCGGGTCCGAAATCAGCGGCATGCCCGCGTCGCTCACGAGCGCGATTTGCCCGCCCCTCTCGAGTTCGATCACCAGCTCGGGAGCCCGCGTCATCTCATTGTGTTCGTGGTAGCTGACCAAGGGTTTCTTGATCTCGTAATGGTTGAGCAGCTTCTGTGTCCGCCGGGTGTCTTCGCAGGCGATGAGGTCAACCTCCTGCAGCACGCGCAGCGCTCGCAGCGTAATGTCTTCGAGATTGCCGATGGGTGTGGCAACCAGATAGAGTCGCCCGGCCGCGGAAGTGGCAGGGCTCTGCGAAACCATCATTTTTAGAGTCTACCACGGCGCCAAGGAGCGCAAAGGGGGCCATGCTATAATCCGCTTTTCCCCTTCCGTTAGGAGGGAGCGTTCACGTGCCGATGTATGAGTATGAGTGCTTGAAATGCAGGCGGCGAACCGAGCGAATCGAGAACCATAGCGGTCCTCACCTAAGGAAATGCCCCTATTGTGCCGGTAAAGTGGAGCGGCTCATTTCGAGGTCGGCGATTCAATTCAAGGGCAGCGGCTGGTATGTCACGGACTACGCTCGAAAAAGCGGTCCAAGCAGGGAAAAAAAGACTGAGAAGGAGGGATCGAAGCAGGCGGTCGAAGGCAAGGCCGCGAAAGAACCCGCACCCAGCCAGGAGAAAAAGCCGGCGAAGAAGGACTGACCATTCGGCCGCGTGGCCTAGAGCTTCAGGGAACGCAGGTAATTGCGGAACTCCTCGCCAAATTCCTGGTTCTTCATGCCAATCTCCACGGTCGCTTTCAGAAAGCCGAGCTTGTCGCCCGCGTCGTAAGAAGTTCCTTCATATATATAGGCCCAGAGTCCCATCTCTCTTGCCAGGAGCCGTAACGCATCCGTCAGTTGGATTTCCCCGCCGGCCCCCGGCTGCGTGCTTTCCAGGCACTCGAAAATCTCTGGAGGGAGAACGTATCGGCCGGTGATGGCCAAGTTCGATGGCGCCTTATCGGGCGATGGTTTTTCGACCAAGTCGCGCACGCGAAGCAGGCGGTCACCCCAGGGAGGCCGGGACGCCGGCTCGCCGGCCGCGATGCCGTAGAGCTGGGTCTTCTCTCGAGGCACTTCCTCGACCGCGATGACTCCCATCCCGGTGCCCTCATAGACTTCCTTTATCTGCCGAGTCGCCGGACGGGGGCCCAGGATGATGACGTCTCCGAGCAGTACGGCGAAGGGTTCCTCCCCGACCAGGTCCCTCGCCACGAGGACGGCGTGTCCCAATCCGAGCGGCTCCTTTTGGCGCGTGTAACTGACCTGGACCATGTTGCTGATCTGTCTCACCTGGTCCGCTTTGTCCTTCCTGCCGTGTTCTTCGAGAAATCTCTCCAGTTCCGGCGCCGAGTCGAAGTGGTCTTCGATGGCGTTTTTGCCTTTGCCGGTTACGATGATCACGTGCTCGATGCCCGAGGCGACGCACTCCTCGACCACGTACTGAATCAAGGGCTTGTCCACGATGGGAAGCATTTCCTTGGGCTGCGCCTTGGTGGCGGGCAGAAAACGCGTCCCCAGCCCGGCGGCGGGAAGTACGGCCTTGCGCACGCGCCGTATGGGCTTGTTTTTCGCGGAGTCAGCTGGCGGCTGAATGGTCATGGAGCGTCCTCGATCGCGGCGTCTTCGCCATTGAGTAGATGACGGAGGATGACATTAGGGATGAAACTCAAAGTTGTCAATGAGAAGGAATCCAGAACGCTGGGGCCCGTGCGCCGATGACGTCTGGGGCGTGTGCTAACATAGCGAAGAGAAAGTGCGCGGCCGGCAATGATCGCGAAGATTCGCATCCTGGGAATCGAATCCTCCTGTGACGAGACGGCCGCGGCTGTCGTTGAGAATGGCCGCGAGATTCTTTCCAACGTCGTGGCGTCGCAGGTGGACATCCATCGCAAGTACGGCGGGGTCGTTCCGGAACTCGCTTCCCGCGAGCACCTGCGGCAAATCGTGCCGGTGGTGCGCGAGGCCCTCGAACAGGCGCGCGTGACCTTGGAAGAACTGGACGCCATCGCGGTAACCCAGGGCCCCGGACTGGTCGGTGCACTCCTCGTGGGACTCACCTACGGCAAGACTCTGGCGTTTGCGCTGGAAAAACCGCTCATCCCGGTGAACCATCTCGAGGGCCACGTCCACGCCATTTTCCTCGAAGCCCATGCGACTGGCCGTGAGCCTGCGCTGCCCGCCGTATGCCTGATCGTTTCGGGCGGGCACACGGTCCTCTATCATGTCGAGCGTGCGGAGGAGGCCGGCGCAGCCACCGCTGCGGAAATCCTCCGCTATCGGCGTCTCGGCCAAACGCGCGATGATGCGGCCGGCGAGGCTTACGACAAGGTCGCCAAGCTCCTCGCGCTGGGCTACCCCGGCGGACCGGTCATCGACCAGTTGGCCGGGCAGAACGGCGTCATCGCCGCGAAGAGCGTGCCATTCGCGCGGACCAAGACGAGAGGCAACCCCCTCGACTTCAGCTTCAGCGGGCTTAAGACCGCCGTGCTGTACTTCGTGCGCGAGCACGCGGAGTTGCTTCCCGAGATTCACGCGCGTGAAGCAGCCCTGGCGCGCGGCGAGCGCAAAGCCGAGCAGCTTAGACCTCTCTGCAGCCCCACGACGCTGGGCTTGCTGGGCTCGTTCCAGAAGGCCGTTATCCGCGATCTGGTCGAACGCACATTGGCTGCCGCGGAGGAAACGGGCGCGGGCAGTATCCTGGTGTCGGGCGGAGTTGCTGCGAATAGCGAGCTCCGGCGGGAATTCGGCCGCCGCGCGCGGGAGTCGGGCCTCGAGGTATTCTTCCCCAGTCGCGCGCTTTCCACCGACAATGCAGCCATGATCGCCGCCGCGGCTTATCCAAAATTCCTCGCCGGCGTTCGCGCCGACGAGTCACTCGACGCCGAAGCATCTCTTCCTCTAGCCTGAAGCGCCAGCCGCGCTCTTCGTTTTCCTGTTGGAAGCAAATCACGAGCGGAGGATATCAGTGTCGCGACTCGCCGTAGCGCGGCGGAAAGAACGCCTCTCGACACTATGGGAATAAGGATCGTGGGGGGAATGGCTGCTCTGTGTCCCAGTACCCTTCTTGCTGTCGGACGTACAGAAGCCACTGTTTCCCGTCGAAGCTATAACGAGTGAAGGTCAAGACCTGCTGATTGTCTGCCGCGGCCTGTGCGGGGCCATAGGTGAACGACAGGATTTCCACCACATTCGAGTCTGTCGTCATCCTCCAGTCCGACTTCAGCGCCTTGAGGAGCCGAATCGGTTTCCGCTGCTGAGTCGCTGGATCCAAGGCATCCACATCGTGGAAATTTGCCTCGGACACCCGAAGCAAGCTAGTTCCTGGCCCGGCATACGAACCGTAGCCGACGGAGTAGTCTACGGTGAGGAGAAAAACGTTGTTACCGCCAGCAGCGAATTCCTCGAGTTTGGCCAGTGGCGCATCGAGGAGGCGTTCAACGATCAGCTTCCCCACGACGTCCGTGATCTGGAGTTTCGCGTTCGCAGGCGGGAGTTCTGAGAATCGGCTGTACGGCTTCGACCCAGGTGAAAAAACAAACGACCAGTCACCCACTCCCCACATCTTTTCGCGGATGTCCGGCGTCAAACGAGAATCGACCAACAACTGCATTTCGCCCTTGACGCCGTTCTTCTCCTGCTCGAGACCAAATGTTTGCACAACCGCATACCCGCGTGGTGCCGCAGCGCAAACCGCGGAGCCCAGCGTGAAAAGAAGAATCCCGCAGATCAGGCTCTTGCGAAGCATCGGCGGTCCCTCCGGGAGGGTTTCCGGAGCATTGTCACCAGTTCAATGCTGTAATGCAAGACGTTATCTGCGTTGATCTCGTTGGAAGCCAAGCTTCCCCTCTTTGGAATGGCTACGAAACGGAGCGCCGTCCTCGACCCCTCATTTCGCCCGGCTGCATTTTGCGGCAACTCTCGCCCTGGAGTGGCCCTGCTGACGACTTGGCCCCATCGCGAGACTTGCGCACCTAATTCCGGCTATCATGTCTGCAGACCTCGATCTGCCCGTTTGAACGGAGAACCATGCGAGCAAATGCGCGGAGAGCCATGCGAAAAAGACGCCTGATGATTCTGAGCGTGGTGGTTTGTTTGTTCGCTGGCGCTGGTTGGTATGCGCTGCGCCGGTCGATATTGCTGCCGGCAACCTCCCGCGCGCTTTCACCGGCCGCCTCCGCTCAATTGACGGCACAGATGGATCAAATCGTCGGCGCCTACCGGAGAATCATCGTTCTCATGGAAAACGATTCTTCGCTCGATCCGGTGACCCTCGAACGCGCATCGCTCATCGGGAAAATGCTGTTCCAACAGAATCAGGAGCGGCTTTCCGCTCTGGACTCCAGCCTTTCGAATGAGCTTTCAGGGCCCCGCGTTCCATCCGTCGAATCGTTTCTCAACCGTTTGGAAAACAGTCCGGATTATCGCGACGCCGACAAGCTCGTCTTCCGCGAAACGCTGGACGACCTCACGTCCGCTGCCTCGCAACGTCAATCTCCGGCATCGCTGCAAAAACGCCTCGCTGAAGACGTTGCCGCGCTCGATCAAATCCAGACCCTCTATCAGAAGGAAGTCGAGCGGACGTTTGGTCAATTTCAGACTCGAGGCATGACCGTTCACCGGGAAGCCTGGGAGAGCTATCTGGCTTTCATCAAGCAGAAGTATCAGCGCGACCAAATCCTGAAAGAATATGAGGCGGGTCTGCCCCCTTCCGAGAGTCGCGGTGTCGGCAAGAAGGCGAACCCCAACGAGTTGTTTGGCTCGGAATTGCCGCCGAAGACCCTGCTCCTGACCTTCGACGACGGCCCGCACCCGCGCTATACCGACCGCATCCTACAAGTCCTCAATAAGTATCAGGTTCATGCCGTGTTCTTCGAGCTCGGCCGCATCTTGGGAACGGTCGGGAAGAACGGTGAAATCACGCTTTCGCCCGCGTCCGCCGTGAGCTATCGCGTGCTGGAGTCCGGATCGACAATCGCTAATCACAGCTATTCCCACGCCTTGCTCACGAAGCTCGACGAAGCAGGCTACACGGGGGAAATCGAGGAAACCGACAAGCTCCTGAAGCACATTCTGAAGTCGGACCCCGTGCTCTTCCGCCCACCCTATGGCGCGAGCAACGACGCAATCCTCGAGCGCGTGCAGGCCGAGCATTTGAAATCAATGATCTGGAACATCGACTCCCTGGATTGGGCCGATCCGGTGCCGAACTCAGTCCTTCAGCGCGTTTTGGCGGAGGTCGACAAGAGGGGCCACGGCATCATTCTCTTTCACGACATTCATCTGCGCGCGCTGGAATTATTGCCGCAACTCATCGAGACCTTGCAGGCCCAGGGTTATCAATTCGCTTCCTGGGGCGCGAACGGCGCCTCGACCGGCGAAGTGAGGGGAACGCAGGCTCCGGCTGCGCCCGCTGCCGTTCAGGCTCCCTATCGCGAGAGCTGGGCGGCCATCGTGGGAATCGATGACTACCAGAAGTGGCCAAAACTCCGCTACGCGGCGAACGATGCCCAAGGCGTGCGCGATCTGCTGATTCAGAAGTACAAGTTCAAGCCGGAGAATGTCTTCGTGCTTCTCAACCAGGAAGCGACCCGGCAAAACATTCTTTCGCTCCTGGGCGACAAGCTGGCGAACGCGGATATGGTCAAGCGGGAAGACCGAGTGTTCGTCTTTTTCGCCGGGCACGGAGCGACGCGCAAACTGCCTTCCGGCCGCGATCTCGGTTACATCATTCCGGTGGACGCCGACCTCAGCAATTACGAGGGGCAGGCCATCTCCATGACCAATTTCCAGGACATTGCCGAAGCCATTCCCGCCAAGCATTTGCTGTTTGTGATGGACTCCTGCTACAGCGGACTCGCCCTGACGCGCGGTGCCGGCATGGCTGCCTCGGGCAAGTATCTGCAAGAGATCGCTCGGCGTGAAGCGCGCCAGATGTTCACGGCCGGCGGCGGCGACGAACAAGTCGCGGACAATGGGCCTAACGGCCACTCCGTTTTCACCTGGACGTTGCTGCAGGCGCTCGACGGCCGCGCCGACTTGAATGGCGACGGCGTCATTACGGCCACGGAACTGGCTGCATACGTCGCACCCGCGGTTTCGGCGCTGTCTCACCAAACGCCCGCCTTCGGCAATCTCGCCGGCAGCGAGGGCGGCGATTTCATTTTCGAGCTCAAGCACGAGTCGGAGTTCCTGGACTCATCGTCGGCCCAACTCGGCGACGATGCCATCCATCTGAATGCCGAGGTCGAACGCCTCCGCGCTGAGAACTCGAAGGCGGTGATTCAGAATGAAGAGCTGCGCAAGCAGCTTGCTGCCGCCCAAGCGTTGTTGGCCGCAACAAAAAAACGTGAGAGCAAGGCCGCTCCGAGTCCTGACAAAGCGCTCGCGTTGAATGACGAAGGCATGCGCCTGTACAAAGAGAAGAAGTACGCGGAGGCTGCCAGCAAGTTCAGCGAAGCAGCCGCGCTCGATCCCGACAGCGCGCTCGCGGCGAATAACGCAGGGTTTGCCCTCTACAAACTGGAAAAGTACGAAGACGCGATCGGCTGGCTTCAGCAGGCCATCGTGCGCGACCCTAACCGCGCCATCGCCTATATCAACCTTGGCGATGCCTACGCGCAGTTGAAACGCAACGCGCAGGCGCGGCAAGCCTACGAGAAATTCCTCCAGTTGGCCCCGTCATCGAAGTCTGCCGGCTACGTCAAGGAAAAGTTGAAGACCCTCGGCCCGTAAGCACCGATTGGCAAGGCCCATGACTTCGAAGGCTAATCTCTTTGTCGTGTGATCGTGCCTCGAGGCCGCAGCGGAGTAAGAGGCCGCGATAAACAGAAAAGGGCGGCGCGTCACGCGCCGCCCTGCAAACTTGACCGACACTCGTCCGGGCAATCCGGTATTACTCGAATTTCTCCTGCATGACGGGGAATTCGAGCTTGGCTTTGGCCAGCGACTTCACGAGGAGAGTTTCAACGTTCTCCTGCGATGCGTTCCGCGCCGTGGCCATTTCGCTAATCAAGAGAAACTTCGCGCGGTCCAGCATCTTCTTCTCGCGGAAGGAGAGCGGCTTGGTGCGGCTCAACGCCACGAGACTCTTCAGCACCACCGCGACCTCCAGAAGAGATCCGGTGCGCATGCGCTCGGAATTCTCCTTGAAACGGTGCTTCCAGTCCGGATGAGAATTCAGCTTGCCGTTTTCGATGAAGCCCAGAACCTTCGTCGTTTCCACCGAACGAATCACCGGACGAAGCCCGACGGCATCCGCGTTGATGTGCGGCACCATCACCTTCAGTCCGCTCGAAAGAATTCGAATCATGTAGTATTTTTCGGTCTTGCCGTTCAGGACGCCGTAATTGATTTGCTCGACGATACCAACACCGTGGTTAGGATAAACGACTTTTTCCCCGATCTTATAGTCCATAGGTTCCGGTGCCCCCTATAAACTGCATTGCTATTCTAATTAATGTGAGCTTATGAAGTCAAGATATTCCTTCTGGAATCATAGGGTTAGAGAAGCAGAGTTCCCACATTGGCACGCGAATTGCTCTTCTCCGGCCATCCTCTGCATAGCAGAAACGCAAACCAACCAACCGCAACCGGCTCGAACTCGATTATGATCCCTCTCGTGATTCTCTTAGCCCTCGACACGTGTGATGCGCGCGGAAGCCTCTCTTTCGTCCGCGACGGGGCCGTAGAAGAAACTGTCTTGCATATCGGCGACGAACCCTATTCTTCTTGGCTCTTTCGCGCGGCCAGAGAGCTGGCCCACGGCCGGGTTTTTGATTTTTCTCAAGTGGACACCTTCGCCGTAGCGAACGGCCCGGGCTCATTTACGGGCGTGAGAGTGGGTTTGACGGCCGTCAAGGCTTGGGCGGAAGTCTTCGCACGGCCGATCGTGGCCATCAGCAGGCTTGAGGTATTGGCGTCTCAGTCCCAGTCTCATGCGAAATACGTGGCTGCGTTCTTCGATGCTCATCGAGGCCAGGTCTTCGGGGGGTTGTTCGCTCGGGACTCATCGGGTTTGAGGAAGCACGGAGATGAGATGGTTGGAGTGTTTCGCGAGTTTCGCGACTGGATCGAATCGGAGGCGCCAGCATCCGCGGTGGCCTGGATTTCGCCCGATCGACAACTCTTCGCCGGAGAAATGGGTGACGGTGTGGAGGCCGGCGATATGCCTCTGGCACCCGGACTTGGGCGGCTGGCGTTCGAACGTTTGAGGCGCGGCGAGACGGTTGACGCGCTCCACCTCGATGCGAACTACGTGCGGCGATCGGATGCAGAGGTTCTCTGGAAGGGACCGGGCCACGTCGGGAAGCGCCCGTAACCGGCTGAGGCACGCCTTTGGCGCACAACAAGATAGAAAGGCTGGGAAGCGAGTACGTCCGCGACGTCTGGAGAATTAACCAGCTTGCGCCTGAAGCGGCGCCGTGGAGCCTGGGTGCTTATGAAAACTTGCTGGCGACTGCGGCTAAGGGATGGGTCGCCCTGGCGGATAGTTCCGTCGTCGGGTTTGCCGTCACGCGCCTGGCCGCCGATGAGATGGAGATTCTAAATTTCGCGGTCTTGCCCGAGCATCGCCGCCAAGGGTTTGGGAAGCGCCTCTTGGAAACGGCAGTTCGAGAGAACCGCCGCGAAGGCGCCGCGCGGGCTTATCTCGAGGTACGCGCCTCCAATTCCGCCGCGATTGCGTTCTACAAGGCCAACGGATTCAAGCTCTTCGGCCGTCGCCCGTCTTATTACGCTGACCCTGTGGAAGACGCGGTGGTCATGGAACGCAAACTTGAGAGTTAGACCTAGTTTCCTATTGGAGCCGCCATGAGCTTGTGCTAGGGTAACCGGCATGAGGTAAACACCCCAAGCCGAGGAGGCCACCGTGTCCATCCCGCAGGAAGATTTGCGTGACAGGCAGATGGAAGTGGATGGCGAGTACCAACGGTTAGCGCACGAGCATTTTCAGTACGAAGCAGAGCTGGAACGCCTCTCGAAAAGTCCGTACCACAGTTCCGAAGACCTTCTCCAGGAAACCGAGTTGAAGAAGCGCAAGCTGCGCATCAAGGACCGCATGGAACAGCTTGTCATGATGCGCGCGCGCACTCAGAACGGCCAATAAACTCGGCTGTGCGCCCATTGTGACGTAGAATGGGGTATCCTGCGGCGACGCGGGAAAACTCCCTTGGGACCGGCCCGGCATGGTCAAAGAAGGATACTGGATCGGCATTCCGCTGTTCGTGGTGGGCGGAGTGGCATTGTTTCTGGGTTCGTACGGCATACCCTTCGTATGTTTCCTGCTCGCGGCGTTCGTCTTCTATTTCTTCCGCGACCCTGAGCGCGAAGTCCCTGACCAGCAAGACTGCATCGTGTCGCCTGCCGACGGCCTCGTCGTGGTCGTCACCCCTGAAGAGTGGGAGGGAAGGCCGGGAAAGCGCATTAGCATCTTCCTGGCGGTCTGGGACGTGCACGTGAACCGCTCGCCTGCAGCCGGAAGAATCGTGAACGTGATTTACAAGCCTGGTAGATTCTTCGTGGCCGCGAGGGCCCGGGCCTCGGCCGAGAACGAGCAGAACGTGATCCGCTTGGAGACAGAGACCGGCGAGATCGTCTTCAAGCAGATCGCCGGCTGGATCGCCCGGCGGGTGGTTTGCTGGAAGGCACCCGGTTCGGTCGTCGCGCGAGGAGAGCGGATCGGCTTGATTCGCTTCGGATCGAGGATGGACGTTTGGCTTCCTGGGGATGCCGAGGTGCTGGTCAGCCCGGGCGAACGCGTTTCGGCGGGCTCGAGCGTGCTGGCGCACTGGCCCGTGAGAAACGCCGGGCAGCGCGAGGCCGCGGAAGTGCTCCGGGAGAGCTCGGAGTTGGCGGGCTCGGGCGCAGGTGAGTCGCATGGGTGAATACGAACAACAGGAGCTGGGACTCGAGTTGGAACGCCCGCGAGGCGCGCGTCTTCGCCGTGGCATCTATCTGGTGCCGGGTCTGCTTACGGTATTGAATCTTCTCTGCGGCTATTACTCGGTTTTGGCTTCGCTCATGGGAACGGCTGAGGGTTTTGACTGGGCCGCCAGGGCCATCGGGTTTGCGGTTGTGTTCGATGCGCTCGATGGCCGGGTCGCGCGCATGACCCGAACGAACACCGAGTTTGGGAAGCAGTTCGATTCTCTGGCGGACGTGATCAGCTTCGGAATCGCGCCGGCTGTCCTGGCGTATTCCTGGGGCGTGCGAAGTTTGCAGGGAGCCGGCGTGGAAAAGGCGCAGCAACTTGCGCAGATTGGATGGCTGGCCTGCCTGTTTTTTGTTATTTGCTGCGCGTGGCGCCTGGCGCGCTTTAACGTGCACGGCATGGCCCCCGGCGGGTCGAAGTATTTTGTCGGGCTTCCGACCCCGGCGGCAGCCGGTGTGATCGCGGCGATCGTCCACTACTGGAAGAATCCCCTGCAAGACTGGCGGTGGTCCGCCGCCTGGCTGGGAATCACGATTGTGCTGGCCGCGCTGATGACCAGTACCGTGCGCTTTTACAGTTTCAAGGATCTGCCATTGACGCGGCGCCAGCCATCTCTGGCCATCGTCCTGGTGGGCATTCTTGTGGCGGCGATCTGGAAGTATTCCGAGCCGGTGCTCCTGGCGATTGCAGGCGTTTACACGGGCCTGGGAATCGTGATGCACGTCGTCCGCTTCGCCCGGCGCCGATTTTCTCCGCGAACCGCAAAGGCTTGACGGTGGCCGTGCGAGCGCATCGCTTTGCCATTGCTGGTGCGTCTTCCCTCCTGGGCGAAGAACTGAAACATATGATCGAAGAGGGACCCTTCGCCGCCGCCGACCTGCGTCTGCTGGACGAAGATTTGCTCGCAGGAACCTTGACGGAAGCGGGCGGCGAGCCTGCCATCATCCAGCGCGTCGAGGAGGACAGCTTCTCACGCGCCGAAGTCGTCCTTCTCGCCTGTTCGCCCGGCTTTGCCGTCCAATGCTATCCTGCCGCCCGCGCGGCGGGGGCCGTCGTGATCGACCTGTCCGGAGGTTTGGTGGGGGTCGAGAACGCGCTCCCATGGATTCCGCGGCTCGATGAGTGGCTGCCGCCACCCCACATCGAGAAGGGGGATCTTTACCTCTGCCCTTCGGGAGGGGCGATTATCTGCTGCACGTTGGCGGCGGCGCTTTCCTCTGTTGGGGCCAAACGACTGATCGTGAATCTCTTTCGGCCGGTATCGGAATCCGGCCGCCTCGGGGTCGAGGAACTGGAAAGCCAAACGGCCCAGCTCCTCTCTTTTCAGCCTTTGGCGCAGGCGATCTTCGACACGCAAGTCGCGTTCACTCTTCTGGATCGCTATGGCGAGTCGAGCGCGCAAAAACTCTTTGAGGCGCGGCGCCGAATTGTGGAGGAGACCCAGCGGCACTTAGGCGGAAGGATTCCCGCTCCGGCTGTGCAGTTGCTCCACGTCCCCGTCTTCTACGGAACTGGCGTGTCCGCGTTTGCCGAATTCGGCGAAGACGCCGCCGAAGGACAGATGATAGAGTCGCTGCGGAGGGCGGGGGTCGTTTGCGCCGAGGCCGGCGGCCCGTCGCCTTCGAACGTCAGCGTGGCCGGAGAGAGTTGCATGCATCTGGCGAGTCCCCAGCGCGACGAGGCGCTCCGCGGAGGGTGGTGGTTCTGGGGTGTCGCCGACAATTTGCGTTTGCCCGCGGCGAACGCTTTAGCCATTGCCGAGAAGGTCCTCTGATGGCCAAACGCATTTCTGTGTTGATCGGGCTGGTTTCCGCGCTTCTCTTCGGCTGCGGCTATCACGTTGCCGGACGGGCCACGCACCTGCCCGAATCCGTGAAGACCATCGCCGTCCCTGCCATGGAAAACCGCACCACGCAATATCGCGTCGAGCAGCGCCTGACCGAAGCGCTGGTTCACGAGCTGCTCGCTCGCGGGAAGTATCGCGTGGTGGCGAATCCAGCCGCAGCCGACGCGACCTTGCGCGGAACGGTCATCTCCATCGAAACCACTCCCGTGATTCTCGATACGAGTTCGGGAAACGGCACACCCACCACGAGTCGCGCGACCCTGATGCTGGTTACGGTCCGTTGCGCCGTGGTTTTGGAGGAAGGCGAAAAGAAAACCATCCTCTACAAGAACGATCATCTCCTCTTTCGCAACGAGTACGAGATTTCGACCGACGTGAACAGCTTCTTCTCGGAGCAGAATCCCGCGCTCGATCGGCTGGCGCGCGACTTCGCCAAGCAGGTTGTCTCCGCCGTCTTGGAGGGATTCTGATGCCGCGCGTTGCCGCCGGCGAGCTTCTCGCCCACATTGCGAAGGGCCGGCCGGTTCCCGCGATTCTGCTCCTCGGGGATGAGCCCTATCTGCGCGATGCTTGCCGGGCACAATTGTTGGAGGCCTACGTCCCCGAAGACGCCCGCGATTGGGGCGTTTCGCGGTACTCGTGCGCCGATAACCAGTTGAACGCGGCGCTGGCCCAGGCGCAGACCCTGCCGATGCTGTGTTCCACCCAGGTTGTGTTTCTAGAGGAGGTCGATGCGCTCGAATCGCTCCCGGAGAAGGAGCGGGAGAAGGCCGCCGAACACCTTGCCTCGTACCTGGAAGATCCCGCGGCATTCACCGTCTTGGTGCTCGAAGCCGCCAGACTCGATCAACGCATGAAGCTCGCCAAGCTCCTGCTGGAAGAAACCCTGTCCGTGGACGTCGGGCTCAGCGACGATCCTGGCTCGCGCAGAGACACGGCTGTGGCGATGGCCAAGTCTATGGCCAAGGAATTGGGTGCGCGCTTCGAGCAGGGTGCCGCCGAAGAGCTCGTCGAGCTGGTGAATGGGGAATTGACGCTTCTGAAGACGGAAATTGACAAGCTGGCGGCGCACGCGCTGCCCTCGGGCGCGATTTCGCAGGAGGCCGTGGGGACGCTGGTCATATCCTCGAAGAAGTACACGGTTTGGCAACTGGCCGACATGATGGCGACGCAGCAGAGCCGCCGGGCCATCGAGTTCCTCGCCGCGCTGATACGCGAAGGAGAGGAGCCGGTGGCCCTGGTAGGGGCGCTGGCCTGGATGGTGCGCAAGCTGATCGAGGCTGCAGAGCTGGCTCCTTCAACCACGGGCTGGCAGGCGGCGCGAGCGCTGGCCATGCGGCCGGAGGCGGCCGAAGCGGCCGTGCGCAACGCCCATCGGATTCCGAGGGCTCGGTTGCTGGATGGATTGCGGGCTCTATGTGAGGCTGACAACCGCTTGAAATCGGCGAATCCGAATCCCCGGGCCGTCCTGGAGTTCCTGGTCTGCCGTCTGGCGGGAGGTTGATGCAGGGCCCTGGTTTCTAGGTCCGCCCGGAACCACTGCGAACAGAATGACCTTTCACCGTGACAACCACTATGTGCCGCGCCTATACCTCAAGCGCTTTGCTGCATCCCCTGGCTACGTTTTCGCCTATCGCATTCTCGTTGCTCGCCCACGTGACCAAGTATGGGCGCGGTGTTCGATTAAAGGAGTGGCGTATCACGCCCATCTGTACACCAGGATCGCTTCCGGCGTTCAAACGGACGAAGTCGAGAAATGGTTAGACCGCGAGTTCGAGGCACCTGCGGAAGAAGCGCTCAGGAAAGCCACAGCGGACATGCGGCTCACGCAAGCCGACTGGCACAACCTGGTTCGTTTTCTCGCAGCCCAGGATGTTCGTACCCCCGCACGCCTGGCGGAAGACCTCCAACGCATGCGCGAGACTGTACCCAGCACTCTCCAAGATTCACTCGACGAGTCAGTCCGTAAACTTGAGTCTGCGAAAAGGTCCGGGGATGCGATAGTACCGGCGAATGTGGCGGACAGTGAACATATCCCCTTGCGCGTAAGGACCGAGATAGAGCCTGGCCAGGAGTTCGGAAAGGTGAAAGGCGAGGTCATAGTCGGTCGTGGCCTCTGGCTTTGGAGCATTCGACACTTACTCACGCGTACCGCGAGCATCTTACATGACCATAGGTGGTCGATTCTCAGGCCTCCAGAAGATACGTGCTGGTTTACTAGCGATGATCCTGTGGTCCGGCTGAACTACTACCGCGACGGTAAGTATGACTTCAAAGGCGGCTGGGGAAATCTAGGCACGGAAATCTTTCTCCCGCTCGACCCACGTCATCTTCTCTATACCAAAGTCGGCGAGCGCCCGCCGTTTCGTGGATCGGTTATGCCGCGCGCTACAGCTGAAATGACGCGCCGCATTATTGCTGAGCACGCGCACCGGTTCATCTTCGCGGCATCCGCTGAGGCGGACGTGCCAAAGTTGCATCCTCGGACTGTAGACGCTGATCTTCTCCGTCATGAAAACGAGCAATGGCACAGATGGCATGAAGAGCAGACCGCCGCCGAGCGCGAACTGATGGATCGGGGCGGGGCATGAAGCCGGAGGAAACCCCCGTTCGTCGCGCCGGGCTACTGTGCGGGAGCTGATTGGCAATTCGCCTCGCGAGCTTCGTGGAATCATCGAGCGTCTTGCCCTTGTTGGTCGTGTACCACTTCGCGACCAACCCTTCCATGCTTATGTCTTTGCGGATCCAGTCGGTGTTTTGCATACTTTCTTCTCCCCCCTTCCTGAAGTTCACGTCGTGCGCGGGCCCAAAGTGACCGGGCAGCCGAGCGATGTCTCGGCCAATTCGGTCAGCAGGGGCTGGCCACCGGCGCACGGAAGGACAGGATGGACCAGGGAAGACGGGCCCGAGTCACGAGAGAATGGCTGACAGGGCGCCAGTTCGGAAGATCTTCCGGGGTACGTTGTTCTCTGCTTAGGCGACTCATCATGATATGATTGGAACAGCAAGGCACCCATTCGCCGGGTCTTCGCCTTTATACCTTGCGTTCCTTGCGTGCCGTGCTACACTTTACCCAGGCTGGAGGTGAAACGATGCGACCAATCAAGGTGTTCTTCAGGGAGGGCGGTCCCTTCGCCCTCGTAGAAACGCTGGAAGACGCGGCCAGACTTCTCAAACTCGGCGGCACGAATGCGGTGGAACTGCCGTTCGTCGGCAAGACCACCCTGGACGAATCAGAAGCAATCCACAAGTTCTGGCTGGAGATCAACAGGAACGCTACTAAATTTCTAACCCACCTCTTGAATCACAGCGAGGGAATTACTGGCGAGAAATTCGCCGAGGAAATCAAATTGGTTTCGGAAAAGTTTGGAGGCATTCTTGGCGGAGCCTCGAAACTCGCCAAGAAGTACGACCTTGATTTCAGAAAGATTGTCGTGTCAGAGCTGCGCACAGAGGGCACACAGCGTTATCGCTGGCTATGTCCAGGGCCTTTGCTTCTCAAGTACAAAGGGGATTTTAAGCCTGGAGTAGTTAGAGTTGTTGCAGCAAAACAAAATTTTGGTGGGGGCGTAGCTCAGTCCGGATAGAGCGACTGCTTGCTAAGCGGAAGGTCGCCAGTTCGAATCTGGCCGCCCCCGACCCAATGGGTTTGCGAACTTCCTGCATTTCGCAGATGCAGGAAAATCAGGCTCGCAAGGAAAGGAAAGAAACCATGAGCCTAACACTCGTGGCAGTGTTTATTCGGCTAAGCAGCGGATTTCTCCTACTGCTCATCTGGATATAACCGTCTCCCGCCGCAAGGCGGGACTTTCCATTCCTTAATAATCTTTGGTGTCAGGAACGTGGCGAGGCAAGGACTATTTTTCAGCGGGAATCCACTGTTTCTCAATGGCTTTGCGAGCTATAGATTTGCGCTATGCAGGAGATAGTTTTGCAGCGCGGGCTCTCCCGCCTTTCAACCCCCAAGTCTGCCGAGAGCCACAGCGTTAGGATTCTTCTCTTGCGTGGCTTTCACTACCCGGCGGCTCCTAGGCTTTCTTCGCTGCGCGGAGTGTGTTATACGCGATGGTCAAGCGCGATTTGTACCGATTGGCGGTGTTTTCGTGCAAAACTCCCTTGGTGATGGCGCGGTCAATCGCCGACATCGTCGGCTGCAGGAGATTCTTGGCGGAGTCCGCATCGCCGGACCCGATCGCCGTGCGCATGCGCTTCATCAGCGTGCGCACGCGCGTCTTGTTCGCGCGGTTAACCTCGGCGCGCTCGCGCGATTGTCGCGCCCGCTTGAGGACCGACTTCTTGCGCTTCTTGACTTTGGTGGGCTGTCCCTGTGGCATTCAGTGCTCCTCATGCATGTAAAATCAACACGTTGACGATAGCCGAGGGTCTCTCCTTTGTCAAACACCTCCCTTCCTCCGCTCCATCCCCGGCTCAGCCGGGCCGGGCTCCAGGACGCTTCTGCCGCTCCGCCCCATCAGGCCGATCAGAAAAAGGATGAATTGCGCCTGCTGGTCAATTCCAGGCATCCGCTCATCACCATTGAGACCGCGGAAGAAGGGCGCGTCGAGGATCTGCTGCAAGACGTCGCCGCCGAACTCGGCGTGCCGCTGTTCGTTTGGAGCGTCACCACCGGCATGGGCCGGAAGGACGCCTCCCCCATCTACGGCAGCGATGCTCCCGAACAGGCGCTGGCGAACATCGCGCTCATCAAGGGCGACGCCCTCTTTCTTCTCAAGGATTTTGCCCGTTACTGCGAGAACGACCGGGTTTGCCGTCGGCTTCGCGAACTGGCCGAGAGCTTCCGCGAGGCGCGGCGCTCGGTGGTGATCTCTGCGGCGTCTCTGAAGCTGCCCCCGGATCTCGACGACGAAGCCATCTCGTTTCGTCTCTCCATGCCGGACGCTGCGGACATGCTCGCGGTCGTGAAAGACGTACTTTCTCATGCCAGCGTCGAAGGCCGCGTATCCATGGATCTGGACCTCACCGGCATGAAGCAGCTCGCCAAGAATCTGGTCGGGCTCACCCGCGATGAGGCCGCCCGCACGCTGCGGATGGCTCTGCTGGCGCGAGGGAAAGCGGACGCGCAGCTTCTCGAAGACGTCCTCGAAACCAAGCGCAAAGCGCTCCGGCAGGAGGGCTTGCTCGAGTACGTTCGTCAACAATCGAGTTTTTCCGACGTCGCGGGGCTCGGCCGCCTGAAGGAATGGCTCCGCAAGCGCCGGGGCGCCCTGACCGCGGAAGGCCGGCAGTTCGGCCTCGAGCCTCCGAAGGGAATTCTGATCACCGGCGTGCAAGGATGCGGGAAGAGCCTGGCTGCGAAGGCCGTCGCCGGCGAATGGGGTTTTGACTTGGCCCGGCTCGATGCCGGCGCGCTTTACGACAAGTACATCGGCGAGTCGGAGAAACACCTCCGCAAAGCTCTCGACCTGGCGCAGCAGCTCGCGCCGATCGTCCTCTGGATTGACGAGATCGAGAAGGGTTTCGCCGCCACGAGCGCGGGCAGCGACGTGGACGCCGGACTCTCGCAGAGAATCCTCGCCACGTTTTTGACCTGGCTCCAGGACCGCGAGAGCGGCGTGTTCATCGCCGCCACCTCGAACAATATTTCGGCGCTTCCGCCGGAACTTCTCCGCAAGGGCCGCTTTGACGAGATATTTTTCGTGGACTTGCCGAATGATGAGGCGCGCGCGGCGCTTTTTGCGCTGCACCTGAAGAAGCGCGGCCGCGACGCCGGCGCGTTCGATTTGCAGAAACTCGCGGCGTCGAGCGAAGGCTTCAGCGGCGCGGAAATCGAGCAGGCCATCGTGTCCGGGCTCTACACGGCCTTTTCGCAGAAACAGCAGCTCGCGACGGAGATCATCCTCGGCGAGCTGCGCTCGACGCAACCGCTCTCCGTAACTCGCGCCGAGGACATTGCCGCCTTGCGCGCCTGGGCCCGCGACCGCGCCGTCCCCGCCGACTAGCGCCCGGCTTGACCGCCCGAATCGGCTGGGATACGCTCAATTCGGCTCTGGAGCGTCCGCTGGGAGATGGCCAGGCGCTCCGGGAATCCGCTCTGAGGTGAGCTGCAGAACTCTCGCCAAGCGAATGCGACGCACGGTCCAGATCCGCGGACAAATCGAACCCCTGTTTGGCACGCTGGATGAAAACCTGCGTTTGCTCGAATCCACCCTGGAAGTGACCACCCGTCTCGAAGACGACCGGCTCACCATCGAAGGCCAAGCCGAAGGAGTCGAGCGGGCCGCGCAGATCGTGGACGAATACAACCAGCTCAGCCGCAAAGGCCGCGCCCTCACGGGCAGCGAAGTGAAATCTATGATCCGCGTGGCCACCGAAGAGCCGCAGCTCGCCCCGCGCGCGTTGTTTGAACATGGACGTCCGCGCGCCTTCGGCAAGAAGAACGTCATGCCGAAAAGCGCGAACCAGCGGCGCTACATGGAAAGCATCGAGCGGCACGACTTGGTGTTCGCGGTGGGTCCGGGCGGCACCGGCAAGACGTACCTCGCCGTCGCCATGGCCGTCTCGGCGCTGCTCACGAAGCAAGTGAACCGCATCATCCTTTCGCGCCCCGCGGTCGAGGCCGGTGAGCGCCTGGGCTTCCTGCCCGGAACGCTGCAACAGAAGATCGATCCGTACATGCGGCCGCTCTACGACGCCCTCTACGACATGCTGGACGCCGACAAGCTCGAGCGCTTCCTCGATAAGGGCATCATCGAAGTGGCGCCCCTGGCGTTCATGCGCGGGCGCACTCTCAACGATTCCTTCGTCATTCTCGACGAGGCGCAGAACACCACCGGCGAGCAGATGAAAATGTTTTTGACCCGGCTGGGGTTCAACTCCAAGGCGGTGGTGACCGGCGACATCACGCAGATCGATTTGCCGCAGGGCAAGCGCTCCGGACTCGTCGAAGCCGTGGATGTGTGCGGGAAAATCGAAGGCATCGCCGTCGTGCAATTCAACGAGCGCGACGTCGTGCGGCACAATCTGGTGCAGCAAATCATCCGCGCCTACGAGGAGTTCGACGTTCACCAAGCCGCGCGCAATGCTGCCAACGGCGGCAAGACCGACGCCGGCAAGTGACCGGCCCGCCCCGCCATGCTCCTGAACCGCCAGCGGGAAGCGCACATTGACCTGAAGCCGCTGGAGAGCTTCCTCTCGGACGCGCAGATCGCCCTGGGAATCGCCGCCGCGGAGCTGAACGTGTGCCTGCTGAGCGACCGCGCCATGCGCGCATTGAATCGCCGGTTTCGCCGGAAGGACCAGAGCACGGACGTGCTGTCGTTTCCGGCGAAGGACCTCCCGAGGCCGCTGCCCGTCGAAGGCGGCGCGCGGACGAGACCCAGCGCGGCGCGAGGTGGATTCCTGGGCGACGTGGCGATTTCGCCCGCGACGGCGCGGCGCAACGCGAGCCGTCTAGGCCGCTCGTTCCAGTCTGAACTGCGCGTTTTGATTCTTCACGGCGTTTTGCACCTGCTGGGGTATGATCACGAGAGCGATCGCGGCGAGATGCATCGTTTGGAGGGCCGGCTGCGCCGCCGGCTGGGGCTCTCACAAAGATGATCACCTGGCTGTATTCCCTGGGCATCGTTCTGCTGGCGGCCGCGCTGCCCCTGTTTTCCTACCTGGCGCTCGCCTATCAGCAATTGGGACACGTCACCACCGGGCGCGTCCACGAGCATTTGGACATCTTCGAGGCGGAGATCGAGCCGCGCCTGGGAGTCCCTCGCCGCCATGGAACGCTGATCTTTCGCCTCCTGGCCAACTTCTGGCTCGCGGTCGTCGTGCTGCAGACGACGCGCGGCGTCGTCCATTTCGTTCCCGGCGCCTGGGAAACCGTCGTCGAGCTCTGCGTCTTCATCGGGCTGGAAGTTGTCGTGGGCATGCATCTCGTCCCGGAAATCCTGCTGGCGCGGACCACCGGCCGCTGGCTCAAGCCGCTGCTGCCGCTCTTGCGTCTTTTCACCTGGATCTTGTGGCCCTTGCGCGCGCTGCTCGATGTGGCGAGCTCGCTCCTATATCTTTCCGAGGAAGAGCCGGAGACGGCGGACGGGCGGCGCGGAGAGAGCGAAGGAATCGGAGCCCTGGTCGAGGCCGCCGAGGAAGACGGGATCATCGAGCCGGACGAAGCGGACCTGATCGAGCAGGTGGTCGAGTTCAGCGACAAGCGCGTGCGTGAAGTGATGACGCCGCGTCCGGATATCGTCGCGGTCCCCGCCGAGGCCACCGTGGACGAACTTCGCAAGCGATTCGTGGATTCGGGCCTTTCGCGCGTTCTGGTGTACTCGGGCACGGTGGACAATATTCTCGGCTTCGTTTCCGCCCGCGACCTGCTGCAGATTCCCGAGGGGGAAGGGCAGCAGCGGCGCGTCCGGGAAATGGTCCGGCCGGTGCTCTTCGTGCCGGAGACGAAGTCCGGCTCGGATTTGCTGCGCGAGATGCGCCAGAAGAGCCAGGCGATGACGGTGGTGATCGACGAGCACGGAACCGTCGCCGGAGTCGTCACGGTGGAAGACCTTGTGGAAGAGATCGTTGGCGAAATCGGCGCCGGGGAACCCAAGCCCGCTCCGGACGTCGTGCGCGAGCACGACGGCAGCCTGGTGATGCGCGGGAGCCTGCCGGTCGAGAAGGCCGAGGAGCTGCTGGGAATCCATTTCAGCCAGAACGCAGACGATGCGGCCACTACGGTGGCGGGCCTGTTGAACCGCGCCGCCGGACACGTTCCGGCCACCGGCGAACGCATCGAGCTGGAAAACTTTCTATTCCAGGTGATTGAGGCCAACCAGAGAAAGGTGCTGCGGCTTCGCGTGCGCAGGAAGCCCGTGGCCGCCAAGCGGCCTGTGCCCAGTCCATCGAGCGGAAGCCGAACAAATTGAAGCCTTCCCGATTCACCATGCCCAAAAACCCTCCCGCCGCGAATCCCTCGGAAGACATCGAAGCGCAAGCGCTGCCCCCGGGCTTCAAGTCGGGCTTCGTGGCCATTCTTGGCCGGCCGAATGCGGGCAAGTCCACGCTGGTGAACCGCCTGGTCGGGGAAAAGGTGGCCATCGTCACGCCGAGGCCGCAGACCACGCGCAATCGCATCCAGGGAATCGTCAATCGCCCCGACGCGCAGATCGTCCTGATCGATACGCCGGGAATTCACGATCCTGAATCGGCGCTCGGCAGAATGATGATGGACGAGGTCGAGCAGGCGCTCGATGGCATCGATGCCGGAGTGCTCGTGGTGGACGCGGCGCGTCCCCACGATCCCGCCGATGGCAAGCTCCGCGAAGTGCTCAAAGACTTGCGCGGCCCCGTGATCCTCGCGCTGAACAAGATCGACGTCATCGCCAAGCCGCACCTCTTGCCGCTGATCGACGCCTGGCACAAGGAACACGATTTCCGGGAAATCATCCCCATCTCGGCGCGCACCGGCGACGGCTGCGGCATTCTCCTCGAGGCTCTGGTGAATCTGCTGCCGGAAGGCCAGCCCTATTTCCCGCGGAACCAATCCACCGACCAGCCCGAGCGCTTCTTGGCGGCGGAAATCATCCGCGAAAAAGCCATCCGCGCCACCCGCGAAGAGGTGCCTTACTCCATTGCCGTGATTGTGAACCGCTTCGAGGAAAGCGACCGCCTCGTGCGCATCTACGCCACCATTCTCGTCGAGCGCTACTCGCACAAAGGCATCCTCATCGGCAAGGGCGGCTCCATGCTGAAAGGCATCGGCACCGATGCCCGCATGGAATTGGAGAAGATTCTCGGCGTCCACCTGTTTCTCGGCTTGCTTGTGAAGGTGGACCCCGGCTGGCGGAACGATCCGCGCAAGGTCCGGCAACTCGATTGGCACCGCCAGCTCGAAGGGTGGACGGGAGAAGAGGAGACTTAGCCCGTCGCTACTGAGGTATGCGGTGGTCCGTGGTTCCAGCCTGTGGAAAAGTACCCCCACCCCCCGTCTTTTTTTGTAACTGCGGATTCTAAAGGGTTTTAAGCGATATTATTCACTTGACACAAAGCCTGTTTTCTGATACATTCTAACCATGGACAGCTACTCAGACTTCTTCTCTTCGGCCCACTTTCGCCCCCAGGGTTTCAGGGGACGTTTAGGCGGGTTTGGAAGCGGATTGGGAAGCCGTTTGGGGCCGTCCAAATCTTCAAGCGTTGCATCTACTTCCCTGACAATTTCTTGCGGGAAGATTCTCTTTAGCACTTGCCTGTCTGACTTCTGCCGTTTGCCTTTTTTCTGTTTCATAGGAGCATGACCATGCCTACTGTTTCTCCGATCTTTGAGCGAGTCAACCTCCCTGATCTTATGGCGCGTTTCGACTGCGAAAGCAAGTGCCGGGAGTACCTGGAAACACTGCGCTGGCCCGATGGTCCAGTCTG
This sequence comes from Candidatus Acidiferrales bacterium, assembly GCA_049514555.1. Taxonomy (GTDB): domain Bacteria; phylum Acidobacteriota; class Terriglobia; order Acidiferrales; family UBA7541; genus JBEKUY01. The sequence continues at coordinate 396,994 of JBEKUY010000001.1, read as the reverse complement.
CCCGAAGTGCGGAAAGAAAGAGATCGCCCGCGTAGGTGGCCGGGAATCCATTCTGCGCTGTGTCGAGTGCCAAGCGCAATTCACCGTCATGGCGGGCACTGTTTTCAACGATTCCCACCTGCCTCTGTCCAAATGGTTCCTTGCGACATTCTTGCTCTGTGAATCGAAAAAAGGGGTCTCCGCGCTCCAACTGCAGAGGATTCTCGGAATCGGCGGATACAAGACTGCATGGTATCTCTGCCATCGCATTAGGTCTGCTATGATCGAATCGCAGAAGGAATTGCTCAAGGGAATCGTGGAAATAGATGAAACGTACATCGGCGGGAAGCCGCGAATCAATCGGCCACGCAAGGAAAAGCAAGTTGTCGTCGGGATTCGCGTGCGCGGCGGTGATCTTCGTCTGATTCGCGCCAAAGAAGCCACTTCTAAGGCCATCCGCAAAATCGTCAACGAAAACGTGAGTGAGGACGTGGAAGTGATTATCACCGATGAATCGGCCATCTATCCGTGGGCTTTCAACAAAAAACAGAATGCAATCCATAAGACGATCTGCCACAAATCCGTATACGTTTCTGGCGACGTTCATACAAACACCGTGGAAAACGCGTTCTCTCTGTTCAAACGCGGAATCGTAGGAACATGGCACAAAATGAGCACGAAACATCTCCAGGCCTACCTGGACGAAATGGTGTTCCGTTTCAATCGACGAAAGAGTACAACCCTCTTTCAGGATACCTTGCGCCATATGGTCACCGCTCCCGTGCTCACATTCCAGAGACTGACCAAAGAAAGGGCCGCCTAATTACCAGGAACGCTCCCAACGCTTTGTTGTCGGAGAGTTCCTTGAGACTTTTCGATTTATCGCTTCGCGCACATCATCTCTGGAAAATCTTCCGCTGAAATGCTCGTACCATTGTTCCTTTGGAATAGCGAGCGTTCCTAGTGCCACTTTTTTCTCTCTAAACTCCGCATGAATCCTTTCTTCCTCCGAGTCCATCTCTCTCAGGATGGTAGCGATGTTCCGTTCCCGTTGATTTGTCTCGGCATTCTTCTTAGTCTCTTCGATTTGAAGGTCGAGAAGTTTTCCCTGTTTCCTTTTGTTGCGCCAGTCCAAAAACATGATGATCACCTTATACAGACCACTCAATCCGGCTGCTGAAAATACGCTCTTACCCCACCAGTGACCCCAGAAAGCGACAAGCCAGTGCCAGAGTTTGTGCCAATCCATGAGCACCCCCTAAGAGCGGATGTCATGCTAGCACACTTCATATGCGTGAAGTGAATAATCACGGTTTTTAAGTCCAATGTTTCAGAACTGCGCATTATAAAGGACTTACAGGCGTGTTTTTTGGATCTGCGGATTCTAAAGGAGTTAGCTCTAGGAGACGCAGCCACATTCCGAGGAACGCGTGAGAGAACCGAGCTGGGTTTTGAGACGAGGCAGCAACCACTGCTGATTCTAAGGGAGTTAGCGAGGTTGAAGCGACTTTTCACGGACCATTGTAGCACGTCTGTTACCAATATGCAATAGCAATGTTGAGTTATCACTGGTTTTTCGACGTAAGCGACGGCATCCTAGGGACAACTTTCCATTCGAAACATGAGTCCCGAGAACGCGCCAGTCGGACAAGCGAAGTCCAGCAGTCTGCCCAGAAATCGCGTTAGTGGAAACCTGGGGACCCTGAGAGCCGCACGCCACCCGATCTCCTCGACGGCGTTTCGGGAGCGTGAGGCCCACATGATACGATGTTGGTTAACGAGACTGAATGACCCGCGATGGTCGCGAGGCGTAGATCGCATGGGAAATGCCGGATGAATACGTTCCTGGTTTACGTAGGCGACGACAACTTCTGCCGGGTGCTTCCGGCGGAACTGGACGGGTCAAAGCCTGACGGCGAGCGGGTCAGAGTAATGGCGTTTCCGCCCCTGGGTATCCAGACGCTCGCGCCGGTGCTGCGCCAACGGGGACACCGGGTGCGGATGTTTGACACGTGCCACCCGCAGATGAAGGCGGAGCACATCGCGCGGGCGGTTGCCCAAGAGCCACCCGACGTGATCGCGCTCTCGTTTCTATCCACAACCACTTACCCGGCCGCCAAAGCCATGGCCCGGCAACTCAAGGCGGAGGCCCCGAAGATCCCGATCATCGTGGGCGGACCGTTCGCCACTTTGAATGCGGATCGCATTCTCGCGGACTGCCCGGACATCGACTGTGTGGGCGTCGGCGAGGGCGAGGAGTTGCTGACGGATTACCTGGATCACCTCGATAGTCCAGGTTCTGTGGCGGGTCTGGTCTGGCGTGATGGAGAAAAAATCGTTCAGAACGCCCAGCGTCCACTCCTCCGCGATCTGGACCGGTTTCCGTATCCCGACCGGACCAGTCTGCCGATCGATTACATCGAATCCCTGCCGCTGGATGTCCCTGCGGTGCTTTCGCTGGACAAGTTCTGCACAGTACAAACGTCGCGCGGCTGCCCGTATGCCTGCATCTACTGCGATATCCCGGCCCTCGGGGAGGGACGGTGGCGCAGCCGTTCGCCCGAGCATGTCCTCGGGGAACTCCAAGCGCTCAACGATGCGGGCTATCGCTCGATTTGTCTTACCGATGACCATTTCCTCATCAACCGCGGGCGCATCGAAAAGATCTGCCGCGGCATCATTCAACGCAAGCTTGCGTTTCACTGGAGCTGCGAAGGCCGCGTGGATTCCGTGGGAATCGACCAGTTGCCGGTCCTGCGCGAGGCCGGCTGCAATGCCCTGATGTTTGGCGTGGAATCCGGCACGCAGAAAGTGCTGGACCGGCTCAAGAAGAAGCAGACCCTCGCCCAGGTCGAGCACGCCGTCAGCGAAGCGAAGCGCTGTGGGATCGAACGGCTCCACGGATTCTTTGTCGTCGGCTCGCCTGACGAAACCAGAGAGGATATTGTTGAGAGCTTCCGGTTTGCGGCCCGCTTGGAGCTGGACACCTTTTCCTTCAATCGTTTGTGCGCCTACCGCGGGACGCCCCTCTGGCAGGAGTACATCGCGCGCGGGATCATCGACGACGAACGGGATTGGTGCAAGTGGTTCAAGTGCTCGGATGTCGATCCCACCGCTCTGCCGAGTCCGGTGGTGAACCGGCTGCGGGCGAAAGGATATCGTTTGCTGTTTTTCCACCGCATCTTCAAGCGCCCGATCCGAACCTGGAAGTTGCTGCGCGCCTTCGGCCGCCATATGAATACGTCCGACCTCCTCGAATTGCTCTACAGTCCCTTTCGGCGGCGGGCGTTGACGCGCAAGCCCGAACTCCCGGCCCGGATGATGGATGCGGGACTCGATGAGCCCGACCGCCGAACGGTTTCCGCCCCGGGCCGGGCGTAGTGCCGGGCCGGAAATGAAACGATGAACCGGTAAAATGCATTTCCTTCCGGGGATCAGAGCTTCGGCGCGTGGGGCGTCGGTTGGAACACAGGACGGATGTATTGCCGCTCTACCCGGAATTCGCGGACACGTTCTGGAGTTTCAAGCACGCCCTGAATTTCATCCGCGATTAACAACGAAAAGCACATAATCCAGACTGGGCCGAAAGGCCCCACTTTTGGCTTCCGCCAAAAATGGGCCACCCAGGAGCGCTCCGCCTTGCGGAAGGTCCGCTATCCCTAGAATTTTATGACCCCGCCATGTTCATCCAAGTGGAAGGCCAAATCTCTTAGTCGTTGCGTTTCGTCCGGCAGGAGGAATCGTTGCTGTGCGGCGCCAGGGGCATCTAGCAGCCCAACATCCAGACCCTTGGCTCGCAACTCTTGGAGTATCCCCATGGTTCGGCTTTTGTGCTCAGCCACATATAGGTTTATTGTTGCTTGGTCGTATTGCTTTGCATCGTCACTCTGTCCAATTGGTCGTCGCGCTCCACGCTCGGCGAGAAATGCATCCAGGTCATTAGCTAGACGTACCGTTCTTTTTCTCAGTGAGTCTTGTGGTTCCACATATGCGGGAACGGCAGCGATTTCTGCCGTCTTTTGTTGATAGCCCCATTGCCAAATGAAAAGCAAAAGCCATGCTATGACAGCCGCAGCTATGGTTAGCAGTGTTTTCTTCCCATACTCTTTCATGGCCGCGGCATCCCTTCGATACCATATGAGAGCCACGACCAACCCCACTGATACCAGCCAATACAGCAGCAATGGAAGAGAAGTGAGTAACTCGAAAGAAGCAATAAACGCCTTCCGCCATACCTCAAACATGAGAAACACCTCCGCGTCAAAGGTGTGGACCTTGAGCGGAAGTTCTCACGCAAGGTCAGCGGCGTTATACACCGGTCCTCGCGTGAAGTATACAATCCTGGTCTAAGTCCACCGTTTGATAAGGGATGATTCGGCGGGACTTGTAGGCGTGTTTTTCGGATCGAATGAATCCAAAAGTACTTCCCGAGCCCCCGAACGCTTCGGCACAGCCCGGGGATTGCTCTTCCTCAAGACCTACCCTGATGCAAGGCGCGCGCAGCAGCAGGGTGGGCGCAAACGCTAATCGGGGGCGGAGATGCCGAGGGACTTCATTTTGCGATAGAGGTGGCTGCGCTCGAGGCCGAGGGCGGCGGCGGTCTGGGTCATGTTCCAGCGGTACTCCTGGAGCTTGCGAAGGATGAACTCGCGCTCGTAAGCGCTGCGGGCCTCGTGCAGGGTGGCGTCCGGTTGGAGCGGAGTTTCCGTGACGCCGCGAAAGACCTCGGGCGGCAAATGGTGCGGCTCGATTCTTTGCTGCGGGCAGACGATCACGAGCCGCTCGACCAGGTTCTTCAGTTCGCGGACGTTGCCCGGCCAAGGATAGCGCATCAGGATATCGATGGCGTTTTCGCTGAGTTCCTTGGTGTGGCGGCCGTAGGCGGCGCTGAATTCGCCGAGGAAATAGCGCGCGAGGGTGGGAATGTCTTCTTGGTGCTCGCGCAGCGGCGGAACGTAGAAGGGAATCACGTTCAGGCGATAAAAGAGGTCCTGGCGGAAGCTGCCTTTGGCGATCTCTTCTTCGAGATGCTTGTTGGTGGCGGCGATGACGCGAACGTCCACGTGGATGGTCTCGTTCGAGCCGACCCGCTCGAAGCGCTGCTCTTCGAGCACGCGCAGGACTTTCGATTGCGTGCGCAGGCTCATGTCGCCGACTTCGTCGAGGAACAGAGTTCCGCCGTCGGCCCGTTGAAACTTCCCGATCTTGTCGTCGGCGGCGCCGGTAAAGCTCCCGCGGATGTGGCCGAAGAGCTCCGACTCGATCAGCTCTTCGGGGATGGCGGCGCAATTGACCTCGACGAAGGAGGCGTGATTGCGCAGGCTGGCGGTGTGCAGCGCGTGGGCCACGAGTTCCTTGCCGGTTCCGCTCTCGCCGTAGACCAGGACGCGCCCGCTGGTGGGGCCGGTGAGGGCGATTTGCTGGCGCAGGGCCTTCATGGGCACGCTGTCGCCGATGACCTGATAGCGCTGACCGAGTGCGGACCGCAATTCCTCGTTCTCTTCCGCGAGGCGCAATTGCTGGGCGGCGTTCCGCACGAGCACGATGATCTTTTCCAGCGACAGCGGCTTCTCGACGAAATCGAAGGCCCCCAGCTTCGTCGCGCGCACGGCGGTTTCGATGCTGCCGTGGCCGGAAATCATGATGACCATCGGCGGACGAGCCAGCGCCTGAAGACGGGTGAGGGTTTCGAGCCCGTCGATGCCCGGCAGCCAGATGTCCATGAGGACCACGTGGAATTCGCGGCTCGCCGCCAGGGCCAGGGCCTCTTCGCCGGAGGCCACCGCCAGGACCTGATAGCCCTCATCGATAAAAATCTGGCTCAGCGACTCGCGAATGCCCGCTTCGTCGTCAACAATCAGGATGGTCTCTTTGCTTGGCATCGTCGTGATGGCGGATCAGTCCGGCCTCGGCGTCAGCGGCGCCTCGGCAACCGGGAGGTCGAGCACGAAGCGCGAACCGACCGGGACATTGTCCTGCACGCGAATGGTACCACCGTGCTCGGCGATGATGCGCGCGGCGATGGCCAGGCCGAGGCCGGTGCCGCGGTCTTTGGTCGAGAAGCGGGGCAGGAACAGCTTGTCCTTGTCCTGCGGGGAAATGCCGTGGCCGGTATCGGCGACGGCGATCTCGACGGTGTCCGTTTCCGGACGCAGACGGGTGGACACCTCGATCTGCTTGACGGTGGCGCCTTCGAGCGCTTCCGCGGCATTGTCGATCAGATTGACGAGGACCCGGCGCAGGAGTTCGGCGTCGGCGCGAATATCGGGCAGGGCGTCAGCCAACCGGGCGCGCATGGTGATTCCGTCGAGCCTGCCGGAAAAAACGTCCAGGGCTTGCTCGACAATGGCGTTCGGCTGGCAGGGCGCCATCCTGGCGGCGGGGAAACGCACGAACGCGGAAAACTCGTTGACGAGATCCGAGAGCGTCTTGGATTCGCGCTCGATCAGTGCGGCGCATTCCCGGACAACGTGAGTGAGCTCCTCTTCCTTCCTCGCCGATTCGCTGGATTGCAGCCGCTGCTCGAGATGCCGGAGCAGCCGCTGCGCCGAAAGCTGGATCGGCGTGAGCGGATTCTTGATCTCGTGGGCGATCCGCTGAGCCACTTCCTGCCAGGCCGCGGATTTCTGCGCGCGGAGCAACTCGGTCAAGTCGCTGACGACGATCACGTACCCGGCGTGCGCCTGGCGGGTGCCGAGCGAACTCACCGTCACCACTGCGTGAATCAGCCGGCCGCTGAGATCCAACTCGATTTCCCGCGAGACCACGCCCATCCGCAGCGAGCGGCGCATCAATGCTTCCACGATGCGCGAGGCCTCCGCGCCGAAGAGATCCTCAAAAGTGCTGGCGCTCCGCGCCGACTCGCCAAAGATGGTCAGGACAGCCGAGTTGGCGCTCAGGATGGCTCCCGAGGGATCCAGGGACAACACGCCGGTGGGGATATTCTCGAGGACCGTTTCCATCAGGTGGCGCCTGCGCTCGAGCTCTTGCACCGCTTGTTGCAGGCTGCGAGTGAATTCGTCAATCTGGCGGCGGCTGTCCCGGAGCTGGACGGTCATCTGATTGAAGGAGCGCACCAGGATGCCGAGTTCGTCTTGGGCCTGTTCGGGGACCTGATAGTCGAAATTGCCGGCGGAGACTTCCCGGGTGCCCTCGGCGAGCGCCTGAATGGGCACGGTGACCTGCTTGGCGAGAGACAGCGCCACCCACATCACGGCAAAGAGCAGCAGTATGGTGAAGAGGAACAGGACGAGCAGAGCGAGTTTTTTCAGTCCGCGAAGATACTGTTTTTCCTGGCCATAGGTCTGGGTCTGCTGCTCGATCGCATTATAGTGAGTCAGGAAATCCGGCGTCGTGCGCCGTCCGACGACGAGGTAGCCCAAGCGTTCGCCTGCGCTGGCGAGGGGAACTCTCGCGGCGAGGTAGTATTGCCCGCGCGCGCTCCACAACTCGATTGTGCTCGGCAGCGAACGCACGAACTCGCCGCGAGCGCCGGTCTCGATGTGAACCGCCTCCGGCCCGGCACCGGCTGGGCTTCTCACAATCACGCCGCCGCGCGCGACTCCGGCCGACGGGTCCAGTATCCAGGCCGCGTCGGCTCCGGCAGCCGCCGCATGGTCAAGGAAGTCGCCGGTCCTGCCGGAGGCGTATGGCTGGACCTGATTCGCGAGCAACTGCAAGCGCGGGAGTTCGATTTGGCCGAGGGCGTCCAGAAGCTTTCGGCTCTCCTCGTTGGCGATTTCGAGGGGGCGAGGGAACCAGCGGTCAACCGTGCGATTGAGCAGGGCATAGCTGACAAAGAACATGAACACAACCGGGAGCAGGGAAATGCTCATGGCCCCCAGGACCATCTTCTTTTTGAAACGGGCGCCGAGCTGCCGGGCACTTCGTTCGGCGAGCAGGCGCAAAATCGTTCGCGTTAGGATCAGGCCGAAAACAAGCAGCGCCGCGGTGATAAAGCTCGAAACGGCATAGAGGACCAATATTTCACGCCAGTTACTGGGTTCGAGAGGAACATGCAGAGAGCCCAGCGTGAAGACAGCGGCGAGCAGCAGCGTAACCAGGACGCCGCCGATGGCGAGGCGGAGGCGCTTTTGGGAATCCCTCGGGCTCATGGAATGGTCACCCCGTTGCCTTCGGGCAGGAACGGACGAAGGGGACACTCGTTGCAGCGCGGGTTCTTCGTGCGGCACCACTCTTTTCCGACGTTTACGATCAGGGCGTGGTACTCGTTGAAGAGGCTCGCGTCGCGTGGCAGGGAGCGCTGGAAAAAGTCCTGGATTTCATCGTAGCCGGCGCGCGCATGAATCAGCGCGTGGCGTTCGAGGATCCGGCGCGTGTAGGCGTCTACGACAAAGACCGGATGATTCCCCGCATAGAGGAGAATGGAGTCGGCCGTCTCCGGCCCGACGCCGTGGACGTTCAAGAGCTTCTCACGAAGCTCGGGCGTCGGGGTGCGGAACATGCGAAGCAGTGAGCCGCGGTACTCACGGCGCAAGAATCCTGCAAACGCCTTCAGCTTCCGGGCCTTCTGGCGGAAATATCCCGAGGGACGAATCAGCCGGGCCAGCCGGGTTGTGGCGACGCTCTCGATCGCCGCGGGAACGAGGAGGCGCTCTCGCCGCAGATTGTCGAGAGCGCGCTTGACGTTAGACCAAGCCGTATTCTGCGTCAGAATCGCGCCAACAATCACTTCAAACCGGGTCTTGGCCGGCCACCAGTGACGCGGTCCGAGATGAGCGAACATGGCGTCGAAGTAATTGCGAAGAATCTGCGAGGAGTTTGGCGGATCTGCCGGCAAAGGCGGATGGACATTTTTCGTCACCGGGGTGACGCATCGCGTCGCGACCGTGGCAAATTGCATCTCAGCCGCAAGATAGCGGTCACTCCCCAGCAAGTCAAGGTGTGAACCTGTACGACGTACGGATGCCCTGTACGAAGGTACAGGTGTTAGCGGTTTCAGAACGGGACCGCAAATTCGATGGCCGTGTGGGTCGTCCCTTTTGTTAACGTTTTCAACGGGTACGAGTGCGCAGGGAGAGTGCGGGCGATGTCAGTCCGGCTTGGCGAAATCCTGATCAAAGAAAGCCTGATCACTCAGGAGCAGCTCCAGAAGGCGCTGGACTACCAGCGCCAGAACGGGGGCAAGCTAGGGAGCTGCCTTGCCAAGTTGGGCTACATCAGCGACGACGACATCATGGGGGTGCTCTCCCGTCAATATGGCGTTCCCTCCATCAATCTGAAGTACTACGAGATCGATCCTTCGGTGATCAAGCTCATCCCGCAGGACACGGCCGTCCGGTATCAAATCATCCCTCTTTCGCGAGTGGGCTCGACACTGACCATAGCGATGACGGATCCCACGAACGTCTTCGCCATGGACGACATCAAGTTCATGACCGGCTTCAACGTCGAGCCCGTCGTAGCTTCGGAATCGGCGATCTCAGATGCCATCGCGAAGTTCTACGGCACGAAAGACAGCGAGGAAGAGCTCACCAAGGTGATGGATGCCTTGACGGGCTCGGAAGACGACCTCGAACTGGCCGCCGGGGAAGACCAGGAACTGGATGCGGCGTATCTCGAGAAGGTCGCCGAAGAGGCACCGATCATCAAGCTCGTGAATCTGATTTTGACCGATGCGGTCAAACGGGGCGCGAGCGACATTCACGTCGAACCATACGAGACAGAGTTGCGGGTGCGCTACCGGATTGATGGAGTCCTGCAGCAAGTGATGAATCCCCCGTTGAGGCTGAAAGACGCCATTACGAGCCGCATCAAGATCATGTCCAAGTTGGACATCAGCGAAAAGCGGCTGCCGCAAGACGGCCGCATCATGATCAAGTACAGGCAGGACGGCAAGAAAAAGGACTTGGATTTTCGAGTTTCGACCGTGCCGACAATTCACGGCGAAAAGGTCGTTCTCCGGCTGCTCGATAAGGAGAACCTGCGACTGGACATGACCAAACTCGGTTTTGAATCCGAGTCGTTGGTGAAATTCGAGCGAAACATTCTAAGGCCCTACGGAATGGTTCTGGTCACCGGGCCAACCGGCTCGGGGAAGACGAATACGCTCTACTCGTCTGTGGCGCGCCTCAATACGCTCGAAACCAACATCATGACCGCCGAAGACCCCGTGGAGTTTCAGTTGGCGGGCATCAACCAGGTCCAGATGAAGGAGCAAATCGGTCTGAACTTTGCGGCGGCGCTGCGCTCTTTCCTCCGTCAGGATCCCAACATCATTCTGGTCGGCGAAATCCGCGACTTCGAAACGGCCGAGATCGCCGTGAAGGCTGCTCTGACCGGGCACTTGGTGCTCTCGACGCTGCACACGAATGATGCGCCTTCGACCATCAGCCGGCTGATGAACATGGGCATTGAACCGTTTCTGGTGGCCACCTCGGTCAATCTGATCTGCGCGCAACGCTTGGTTCGGCGAATCTGCTCGCAGTGCAAAGAAGAATTGGAGGTGCCGGAGCAGGCGCTCATTGATGCCGGTTACACACCGGAAGAAGCCAAGAAGGCGAAGATCTACCACGGGAAAGGCTGCGGAACCTGCAATAAGGGCGGGTACAAAGGGCGGACGGGACTTTACGAAGTGATGGAGATCAACGACGAGTTGCGGGAATTGATTCTGGTGGGCGCCTCGGCTCTGGAATTGAAGAAGAAAGCGCTTGATCAGGGCATGCTGACACTCCGCCGGAGCGGGCTAGTGAAAGCGATGCAAGGGATGACCACGCTGGAAGAAGTCTTACGCGAAACCGTCTTGTAATCGGAAAGGCAAGGCTATGCCTGGAATCACGTTAAGCGAGCTTCTGAAAAAAATGATTGAGATGGCGGGGAGCGACCTGCATCTGAGTACGAATAGTCCTCCGCGCATCCGCGTGCATGGCCGGCTGCGGCCCATCGACATGCCGCCGCTGACAGCAGCAGACACCAAGTCGCTCGCGTACAGCGTGCTGACCGATTCCCAGAAGCACCGCTTTGAAGAGAACTTGGAGCTGGATTTTTCTTTCGGGTTGAAGAATCTCGCACGCTTCCGCGGAAATATTTTTCATCAGCGCGGGGCAGTCGGTGCCGTGTTCCGCACAATTCCGTGGGAGATCAAGGGATTCGAGGCGCTCGGTCTTCCGCAGGTGGTCAAGACGCTATGCGAGAGGCCGCGGGGCCTTGTTCTGGTGACCGGGCCGACGGGGGCAGGCAAGTCTACGACCCTCGCGGCGATGCTCGATAAGATCAACAACGAACGTGAAGAGCACATGATCACGATCGAGGATCCGATCGAATTTCTGCATAACCACAAGAAGTGCCTGGTCAACCAGCGCGAGGTCCACTCCGACACCCATTCGTTCGCCAACTCCTTGCGGGCGGCATTGCGCGAAGACCCGGATGTCGTCCTGATTGGAGAAATGCGCGACCTCGAAACAATCGAGTCCGCTCTGCGGATTGCGGAAACGGGCCACCTGACCTTCGCAACGCTGCATACGAATTCCGCCGTGTCCACCATCAACCGCATTGTGGACGTTTTTCCATCGCATCAGCAGCCGCAGGTTCGCGCGCAACTGTCGATGGTGCTCGAGGGTATCTTGTGCCAAGCCCTGCTGCCGCGTTCCGACAGCCGAGGCCGGGTCATGGTGATGGAAATTCTCATCCCCAACGCGGCGATCCGTAACCTGATCCGCGAGGACAAAATTCACCAGATCTATTCAGCGATGCAGTCGGGAACCGGACAAACCGGAATGCAGACATTCAACCAAGGCTTAGCGAACGCCTATTTCCAGAAGTCGGTCACTCTGGAAACCGTGTTATCCCGTTCTTCGAATGCGGACGAGCTGCAGGACATGATCAATCGCGGGGTGACCTCAGTTTCGCCAACCGGGAGAATGCCCGTCGGGCGACGCTGAGTTTTAGTTTGGGCGCGGGCAGCCCAAGGGATTGCGAAAGAGGGAATAAGGAGGAATACGACCATGCCGGTCTTCACTTATCGAGGAACGAACCGCGCCGGCTCGAGCATCAGCGGCGAGTTGACCGCGAACAATAAGACGGAGCTGGCCAATCTCTTGCGCCGGCAGCAAATCACCGTCACGAAGATGTCGGAGAAAGGCAAGGAGTTCAATCTGCCGACGTTCGGGGGCGGGGTTAGCCCGAAAGAGCTGGCGATCTTTACCCGCCAGTTTTCGGTGATGATTGACGCCGGCCTGCCCCTGGTGCAGTGCCTCGAGATCTTAGCCGGGCAGCAAGAGAACAAGACCTTTCAAAAAGCGCTGATCGGCGTGCGCTCGTCGGTGGAAGGGGGTGCGACGCTCTCGACCTCGATGAAGCAGGTGCCAAAGATATTTGATCCGTTGTACGTCAACATGGTGGAGGCGGGCGAGACGGGGGGTATTCTGGACACGATTTTGCAGCGCCTCTCCAGCTATATCGAAAAGGACGTCAAGCTGAAGCGCGCGATAAAGTCGGCGCTGGTGTATCCCATCGGGGTGATAACGGTCGCAGTGAGCGTAATCACGCTGTTGTTGTGGAAGGTCGTGCCGATTTTTGCCACGCTGTTTGCCGGTTTGGGTGTGGACCTGCCCTTGCCCACTCGAATCGTCATTGGTGCAAGCAATTTTGTCGGCAGTATTTACGGGTTGTTGATCTTGGTGGGGTTCGTGGCAGTGATTCTCGCCCTGAAAGCATGGTCCGGGACGCAGCAGGGGCGCTATGCCATTGACGCATCGTTGTTGAATCTGCCGCTCATCGGGATACTACTTCGAAAGATCGCGGTCGCGCGATTCACGCGCACACTCGGCACGCTGATCTCGAGCGGTGTGCCGATCCTGGAAGGGCTCGATATCACTGCGAAGACGGCCGGGAATGCGGTCGTTGAGAGGGCCTTGAACAAGACCCGCAAGTCGCTCGAGGCTGGGAAGACCCTGACGGAGCCCCTGAAGGAAAGCGAAGTATTCCCCGGGATGGTGACGCAGATGATCGGAGTCGGGGAACAGACGGGCGCGATGGACGCGATGCTTCAGAAGATCGCGGATTTCTACGAGGATGAAGTGGACGCCGCAGTCAAAGACCTGCTGACGGCCCTCGAACCGGTCATGATCGTGTTCCTCGGTTTGGTCGTGGGAGGTGTAGTGATATCCATGTACCTGCCGTTGTTCTCCTTGATCGGTAAGCTGAGCGGTCACTAGGCGGGAGAATCCTCCCCGGCGGTCCCTCTCCATTCGGCGGCGCCGAAAGGCGCCCCGTGGCTGGCAACTGGGGTACGCGCGAGGCGGTACGCACTGGAGGGACTACCGCAGTCCTCATGGACTTCAAGTACAGATCGCAGGAGTGGCTCGAGTGGCTGACTCGGGTCCGCCTGCTGATGATCGCATTGATCCTCGGCGTGGCGGTGGTGTTGCCCCAGTACCTGCAGACGTCCGCACTGAGCCGGGCGTTCATTCCGCTTGTTGTTTTTTGGATCACCCTGGCGGTCCTGCACGTGATTCTGGTCCGTTGGCTGCCGCACCGGGGCTGGCACGGCCCGCTGCAGATCATCTGCGACCTCATGCTGATTACAGCCCTGGTGTACGTGACCGGGCTGTCAGAAAGCTATTTCATTCCGCTCTACCTTCTGGTCATCATTGTGGCCAGCATCTTGTTTTCGAGACTGGGCACATTTGGCGCCGCCGGTTTCAGTTTTCTCCTCCTCGCCGCCGCGGCAGATCTTTCCTATGCGGGCATGTTGCCACGTCCGTCCGCGACCATTCTCACGGCAAGCGCCCTGCGGACCTGGCTGCTGACCAACCTGTTTTATTTTCTTGCCGTCGCCTACCTAGCCGGATTGCTTGCGCAAACGCTGCGAAAGAAAGGAGTCGAGCTCGAGGAAAAGCGGGAGGAGCTGCTCGACCTGCAGGCGTTCAATGAAGACATTATTCATTCCATGCGCGGGGGCCTGATTACGACTGACATGGATGGCCGCATCCTGCTTCTCAACCGCACGGGAGAGGAAATCACCGGTCATGCTTTCCACGAAATTCAGGGGCGCCGCTTGCCGGAATTGTTTCCGGCCTTTTGGCTGCCCGGGGCGAAGGACAGTGAAGGGCAAATGATCGGCCGCATGGAGATCGATTTTGTGACAGCGGACGGCCAACAGAGGTACCTGGGAATCTCGGTGTCACCGTTGCGCTCGCGCGACCTGAAGCGCAGCGGTTACGTCTTTAATTTCCAGGATCTGACCGATCTGCACCGGTTGGAGCAGGAGGTGGCCACGAAGGAGAGGATGGCCGCGCTGGGCAGACTATCGGCGGCCATCGCCCATGAGATACGCCAGCCTTTGACGGCCATGGCCGGAGCGGTGAAGGAACTCGGCCGGCTGGTGCCCCTCGAGGAAGATGAGCGGCACCTGGTGAATATCGTGTCGCGCGAATCGGAGCGGTTGAATCAAATTATCAGCGACTTCCTGAATTATTCTCGCGAGCAAACCTACAACTTCTGCGAGGAGGACGTCCGCGCCTTGCTCGATGAGACTCTCATGCTGATCGAGAAGAAGCCGGACATTCACGGGAAGTACCGGATCGAGCGGCTCTACAACCATCAGGCGGCACGGGCCAGGGTGGACGCGAACCGGATTAAGCAAGTCTTCTGGAACCTTTGCGACAATGCCCTCCGGGCCATGCCGGATGGCGGCACGCTGACTGTGCTGCTCGATCCAGCTCCTTTTGTCGTGCGCATCGCCTTCCGGGATACCGGAACCGGAATCGACCCGAAGCAGAGGGCCAAGATCTTCGAGCCGCTTCAATCGGGGTTTGAGGGGGGCACGGGGCTGGGGCTGTCGATTGTCTATCAGATCGTGCAGGCGCATAGCGGGAAGATCCGTGTGGTGTCGGAAAGGGGCCGGGGCGCGGAGTTCATCGTGGAGCTGCCCCGAGTGGCCTAGGGATGGGGTGGTGAGAAGCAGGGCCGGCGTTAACGCAAGGTGACGGACATGTCGCACATTCTGGTGGTGGATGACGAGCAGTCCATCTGCGAGCTCCTTGAGATCACGTTCCGCAAAGAGGGGCATCGGGTGGAGATTGCCTCCAGCGTCGAGTCCGCCCAGCGCCGTCTCGAATCGAAGATTTTTGACATCATCATTTCCGACGTGAGGATGCCCGGCTCGAGCGGAGTGGATCTTCTGAAGTTTGCGAAGGAAGTTTCTCCGGATACTTTTTTCCTGCTGATCACCGGTGTGCCCACGGTGGAAACAGCCATTGCCGCCGTGAACGCGGGAGCCGATCGGTATGTGATCAAGGATCACGACTTGGTGGATCAACTGCGCCGCGCCGTGGGTGAAGCCTCGGAGAACCTGCGCTGGAAAAAAGAGGCGGGATATCTACGGCGCGAGCTTCGGCGGCTGACCGGGTTGGACAACATCATCGGCGGAAGTCCCAAGATGCGGGCGATTTTCGAGTTGATCCAGACGGTCGCTCCCCAAACGAGCCGGGTGCTGATCACCGGGGAGAGCGGGACCGGGAAAGAGCTGGTTGCGCGGGCCATGCACGAAAACAGCTCTCGCGCGCAGAAGCCGTTTATCACCATCAACTGCGGAGCCTTCCCTGAGACCCTGCTCGAGTCGGAGTTGTTCGGGTACATGAAGGGCGCTTTCACGGGCGCGAACGAGAATCGTCAGGGACTGTTTCAAGCGGCACACGGCGGCACGCTCTTCCTGGACGAGATCGGCAACATGAGCCAGACCATGCAGGTGAAGCTGTACCGAGTCCTGCAGGAGGGCAAGGTGCGGCCGATTGGCAGCAACGAAGAGACGGACGTTGATGTTCGTGTGATTACGGCGACGAACAGGGACCTGGAGAAAGCCATTGCGGAAGGCGAGTTTCGCGAGGACCTGTTCTATCGCTTGAGCGTCATTCCCATCCATTTGCCGACGCTTCGGGAGAGGAAGGAAGACATCCCCTTGCTGGCACGGCACTTCCTGGAGCGGTTTGGTAAGGCCATGGGAAAACCAGTCCGGGGGATCTCGGCGGAGGCGATGAGGAGGCTGGAGAGTTACGAATGGCCGGGAAACGTCCGCGAGCTCGAGAACACGATGGAGCGCGCGGTTGCGCTGGAGAGCTCGGGGGAGATTTCTCTTGGCGTGCTGCCCGAGCGCGTCGCGGGGTACGCTGTCCCGGCAGCAGCTTCGTCGAATGGCGGGTTGCGCGTGCCTCCCGAGGGGTTAGACTTCGAGAAACAGATGGCCGAGCTTGAGAGGCGCTATCTACAGGCTGCATTGGAGGCCTCCGGAGGCGTCCGGACCCGCGCTGCAGACCTCTTGAAGATGAGCTACCGGTCCTTCCGCCACTTTGCCAAGAAGCATAATCTGTGAGTCAAGCGGCCGACTCGGGCGGGTTGGGCACCCATTTTCACGCCGGCCTCGTTGCGCGCGCGTTTTAGTACCAGACAAATGCAGGCGCTTCTGGGTGACAAAAACTGTCAAGTCCGGGGACAGAGTGATAAACTGGGGGTGGCCACCTGCCCGGCCAAGCACCCGGGAGCGTGGCTAATGTACTGAACGAATTAGGGATAGAGTGAAGCAAGGGGAAAATGTCTCGGTCGAGGGCAGCTTGGCAGTCCGGGTGCACCATAACCCCACGAGTTCCTCGGAACTGCGAATTCTTCCTTAAGGAGAGTATATGCGCAAGCATCAGAAGGGTTTCTCCCTCATCGAACTCTTGATCGTCGTGGCGATCATCTTGATTATCGCGGCGATTGCAATCCCGAACCTGATCAAGTCGAAGATGGCAGCAAACGAAGCGTCGGCAGCACAAACGTTGCGGACCTACACTACGGCGCTGATTCACTACAGCAGCATGTGTCCGTTAACAGGCTTCCCGACCGACCTCACCTTCATTGGCCCCGGCGCTGGTCAGTGCGCCGGAGGCTCGGGTGACGTGGATGCCATCCTCGGCGTCGTCAACCCGGTGAAGAGCGGCTACAAGTTTACGTACGCCTCCGCAAACGCCGACGCGAATGGTGCCATGCAAACTTTCTCAATCATTGGCCAGCCTTCGGTTGCCAATGTGACGGGCATCCGCTGGTTCTGTGTTGATCAGACCGGCGTGATTCGCTCCCCAGCAGCCGCAGGCGCGTGCGTGCTTCCGAACGCACTTACTGGGGCTGGCGGAGACCCGCCACTTCAGTAAACTCAAGAGTCTTCAAAGTTAGTAGTCTTCGAAGGGGAGGCGCGGCAACGCCTCCCCTTCTGTTTTCTCCTGCCAGGGACCCCGTTGTGACCTCCGTTCTCGTCCGAAGATAGGGCCAGAAGTGCATCCAATCCGCTGGTGGAAGCCGCCTCGATGCCGTGGCACGAAGGACAGTGTTTCGTGCCGTCCCACCGAACGTGTAGACTGGCTGATATGGTTCGTACAACTTGGTTTGTTGCGGCATTCTCTGCATTGCTCGTCTTGTTCGGGTCGCCTGCAGCGCCGGCTGATGTCAACAAGATTGTCGCCCGGTTGGAGGCGCGATACCGAAGCGCGACAACACTGCAGGCGACTTTTCTCGAACGCTACAGCGAGGGAGGCCGGGCCACCCGCGTTGAATCAGGGACGGTTTCTTTCCGCCGGCCGGCCAAAATGCGTTGGGAGTACGAATCTCCAGAGCCAAAGCTCTTCGTCTCCGACGGGCGAACCATCTGGTTTTACGTGCCCGGTGACAAGACGGTGATGCGGTCGCCGGTCAAGAAGAGCGCCGATTGGAGAACGCCGTTCGCGTTGTTGACGCACGACGCAAAGGTCTCCGAGCTTTGTTCCCGGGTCGAAATGGAGACTGAGGGAAGGGGCTCTGTGGCCGGACATGCGGTCCTACGGTGCACGCCGAAGGGCCAGGAGGAAGAGATCAAGGAGATTTTGATTGGGGTCGACTCGGCCACCGGTGACATTGAACGAGTCACTATTCATGGGGCCGCAGGAGTCGAGATTGACTTTCGATTTGCCAATTGGGTGCGGGATTTACCCCTGATCGATTCGAAGTTCCGGTTTATTGCGCCAGCGGGCGTGGCGATTGTCCAGGGGCAGGCCTCCCAAGGCGGCGCGGACCATTGATCCCCGCTTCAAATGCTTGCAACGTGCCGTTTCAGTCTGCGTTTGCGAAGGTCTCGCCGGCAACGTTTCAGGCAGCCTCCAGGTGATGTACACTCAGACCATGGCGGAATTTGTATGCCGAGTCGCGGACGCAAACGGCCGGGTACACGCCGTGGTCGAGGTTGCGCCCTCCGGCACGGAGGCGCGGCAGAAGCTTGCCGATCGGGGATTATTCGTCTATTCGGTGCGCCCGCGAGCTGGCTCCGTCCTGGGTCTGGCCAGCCGATCCAAGACCAGCAAGGTCAGCGGATCGGATTTCCTGATCTTCAATCAACAGTTCAATACGCTGATCAAGGCCGGCCTCCCCATTCTTCGGTCGCTGGATTTGCTGGCGGATCGCGCCGCCACGCCGGGGTTGCGTCCGGTAGTGTCGCAGGTACGGGATCGCGTACGGGAGGGTAAGTCGCTCTCGGAGGCCCTGGAGCTGCAGGCGGTGTTCCCCAAGGTTTATACGACGGCGATTCTGGCGGGGGAGAAGAGCGGAAACTTGCCGGGCGTCCTGGACTACTACATTGCCTACCAGCGAATAACTACGGGGGTGCGGAAGCGGGTTCTGGCGACCTTGGTGTATCCCACGATTTTGGTGGTTGTTGCGACCATCATTGTGAGCTACTTGGTGACCTTCGTGATTCCGAAGTTCGCGGACCTCTACCGAGATATGGCCGTTCCACTGCCGACCTCTACACGGGTGTTGGTGGCGATCACGGTGGAGTACCGGGCTTACGTTTTGGGGTTGGCCGGTCTCGCCGCAGCCGCGGCGGTAGGGATCTTTCTGTGGTCACGCACGGCGCAGGGGGGTGAAGCTTTCGACCGGCTGAAATTCCGGGTGCCGCTCGTTGGAGACACGATCCTGAAGTTCCACGTAGCGCAATTCGTGCGCACATTGGCGACGCTGCTTTCCGGCGGGACCCCACTGGTCGGGGGCCTGCAAATATCGGGGGACGCCCTCGGAAGCCAGTTGCTGCGGGGCGCTGTCAGCCAAGCGACGCAAATGGTGCGTGAAGGCGAGTCGCTGCATTCAGCGCTGGGGTCCCGCGGCGTGATGCCCGGACTGGCGCTGGACATGATTGAGGTCGGGGAATCGAGCGGGGCGCTGGCGCCGATGTTGAACAGCGTTGCGGAGTTCTATGAAGAAGAGGTCAACTTGCGTCTTTCGGCGCTCGTATCCGTGATCGAGCCGGTCATTCTTATCTTTATGGGGTTGCTGGTGGCCTTTATCCTGATCTCGCTTTATCTGCCTATTTTCTCGTTCTCGATTTCGGGAACGGGACGGTGATTCACGATGGCAACGGTTGATCGCAACGTCGGGCCTGACTCTCCGGGAGCTGGCGATTCAGCGGCCGACGAGCTGCAGGAACGAGAGCAGGCTCGCCGGCTGGCCGAGCGCTATCGCTGCGCCCTGGTCGACCTTCGGGAGCAACGCCCGGACCCCGAGCTCTTCCGCACGATTCCAGCCGACCTGATGTTCCGGCACAATTTTGTTCCGCTGGAAATGCAGGGTCACTCGCTGGTCATCGCCGTAGCCGATCCTGGCCACGTCCTGCTCAGCGACGAACTGCCGCTTCTGCTGGGGAAGAAGATCATCATCAAAGTGGCTACGGCCACGCAAATCAGCGATCTGCTGAAACGGACCGAACAATCGCAGCGCGTCCTGGAACAGGCCACCGAAGCATTCACCCTGCAAGTGTCGAAGGACGAGGAGGAAAGCGAGGAAACGATATCGGCTGACCGGCTGACCCGGGACACCGCGGTGAGTCCGGTCGTGCGGCTGGTCGAGACGGTGATCTTCACCGCGTTGGAGAGGCGAGCGAGCGATATTCACATTGAAGCGCGCGACACCGAGGTGGTCGTCAAGTACCGCATTGACGGCGTGCTGCAGTACGCGATGTCGCCGATTGCGAAGGACTGGCACTCGACGATCCTGTCGCGCATCAAGGTTCTGAGCGATTTGGACATCGCCGAGCGCCGCGTCCCCCAGGACGGGCGTTTCCGGGTTCGGTACAAAGGCCGTTATATCGACTTGCGCGTTTCGATCATGCCCTCGGTCCATGGAGAAGACGCCGTCCTGCGCGTGCTGGACAAGGAAACCCTCTCGGAAAAGTTCAGGCACCTGAGCCTGGATGTTGTGGGCTTTGCGGCGGACGATCTCCGGCGGCTGCGGCGTTATATCCACGAGCCCTACGGGATGGTGCTGGTCACTGGGCCGACCGGTTCGGGCAAGACCACGACCCTGTACGCGGCGATCAACGAGATCAAGACGGATGAAGACAAGATCGTCACGATCGAAGATCCGGTGGAGTACCAGGTGAAGGGAATCACGCAAATTCCGGTGAACGAGAAGAAAGGATTGACGTTCGCCCGCGGCCTGCGGTCGATTCTGCGCCACGATCCCGACAAAATCATGGTCGGCGAAATCCGGGACCAGGAAACCGCCCAGATTGCGATTCAATCCGCCTTGACGGGGCATCTCGTCTTCACTACCGTGCACGCGAACAACGTAACCGACGTGATCGGGCGCTTCATCAACATGGGCGTCGAGCCCTATAATTTCGTTTCGGCGCTCAACTGCATCCTGGCGCAGCGGTTGGTGCGCGTGATTTGCGAGAGCTGCAAGAAGCCGAGGCGGTATGCGGACGAGGAACTGCGAGAATCCGGCCTTGACCCGGCGGTGTGGAGCAAGATCGTATTCTCCGAAGGGCCAGGCTGTCTGGAGTGTTCGGGAACCGGGTATCATGGCCGGACCGCCATCTGCGAGTTGCTCGATCTGACCGATCGGATTCGCGAGATGATTGTGGACCGGCGTCCGACCTCGGAGATCAAGCGAATCGCCCGTGAGGAGGGCATGAACACTCTGCGGGAAAGCGGGCTGGCCAAGGTTCGCGCGGGAGTCACAACTCTGCGGGAGATCAATAAGGTGACCTTCGTTGAGTAATCCCTATCGTCAGGGGATGTATAGGAGTGGATTCATCCGCCGGATTGCACAGTGGATGGACGCCCTGCCGCATCCTCCGCTGGCTTGTGAAATTGCGCCTGAGCGGATTGCCGCAGCGCGCTGGACGCGAACGGGAGGCCTGGACGAGTTTTCCGTAGAGGCGCTTCCGGGCGGGGCGATTGTTCCCTCACCGGTCGAGACAAACATCGTGGACCCAGCCTCCGTGCGTGCGGCCGTCACGACTGTTTTCGGGCGTCTGAAGGCCCACCACCAGGATGTGGTGCTCCTGGTTCCGGACCCGGTGATTCGTGTATTCGTTCAGCACTTTGACGAGTTTCCGCAGTCGCCAGGGGAAGCGGCGCCCATGCTCCGCTGGAAGCTGAAGAAAAGCGTTCCTTTCGAGGCCGAGGAGACACTGGTTTCCTACATGCGGCAGATGCCAAGGGATCAGGGGGTCGATGTAGTGGCCGGCTTGGCGAGGTTGCGCATCGTACGCGAGTATGAGGCACTTGCCGAAGCGGCCGGGCTCCGCCCCGGGGTTGTGCTGACGTCGTCGCTCGCCGCGCTGACGCTCCTCAACGATAGCCAGGCCACCCTGCTGGCCCGGGTTTGCGGCGCGTCGCTGACGACGGCAATTGTGCGGCAAGACGTGCTCTGCGGCTACCGCTGCACCGAACTGCGGGAGGATGCGGCCAAACTGACGCCGGAGATGCTCCTTGAAGAAGTCTATCCCGTCTCCGCTTATTACCAGGATTATTGGCAGGAAGGAATCCAGTCGGTGCGTCTGGGAGGGCTCGGGTTTCGCGCGGCGGAATTCATCGGGCCTCTGGAGGAAGAACTACGCTGCCCGGTGGGCTCTCTCGTGGGGTCGCTGCAGAGAGAAGGAAGGCTTCGCGAGGACGCACAGCCACTGGCGGATCGTGAATTGGAAGGCTTGCTGGGCTGGATGCAGTATCGCGGCAGCAGAAGCGAGGCGAGGCCAAGATGAAGGCCCGGCTGAACCTGGCGACGATCCCGCTGGAGACACACCGGCGGTTCTTTGCGGGAGCAAGTCTGGTGGGGGCGATCGCCGGTCTGGCTTTGCTCGCACTCTCTTGGCATGTGTACAACGTCCGGAAGTCGAATGAGAGGTTCCGAGCGCAGATCGCGCAGCTGCAGCGAGAAATGGCGGGACTGGAACGCGAGCGCCAGGATATGGAGATGTTTTTCGCGCGGCCGGAGAATGCCAAACTGCATGACCGGGCGGTCTTTCTGAACTCCTTGATTGATGCGCGGAGCTTCAACTGGACGCAGATGTTCATGGATCTGGAGAAGCTGCTCCCTCCCGGGGTTCGCGTTGTGAGCATCGCTCCGAAGATGGATAAGGGCGGGGTCTCTGTGAAGCTGACCATCGGCGCGAGTAGTGATGAAAGCAAGCTCAAGTTCTTGCGAGCGTTGGAAACGTCGAAGGTTTTCTCAGGGATCGAGGTGCTTTCCGAGCGTCCTCCCGGCCGAACGGAGGCAACCAATGAGGTGGCGGTGGAAATCACCGCTTGGTATTTGAGGGCATAGATGAAACTCGGGTTCCCGGTACAGAAAAGGATCATTCTGGCGGCACTAGGAGTCGTGCTCCTGTTGGACGTGGGGCTGGCCGTGGTGAGCTGGAAGCTGGCTACGGCGCCCCAAACACCGAGCCAAGCGCTCGCGGATCTGAATACGCAAGTCAAACTGCGGAGGTCGGATGTCGACCGGGCATCCAAGATCCGCAAGGACATGCCGGAGGTCCGGCAGGATTGCGATCGGTTCGAGCACACCCTGCCGCAGAGGACAAGCGGCTATTCCGCGTTGCTCGGAAACCTGGACAAGCTGGCGCAGAAAGCTGGCCTTCAAACCGAGGGCCTGACATTCAAGCAAACAAATATCGAAGGGCGGGGCATGACCGAAATCGAGGTGACTGCGACAGTGAACGGCGATTACCCGAGCGTGATCCGCTTCATCAACGCCCTGCAGCGTTCCGGGGATTTCTACATCCTGGACAGTCTGGGGTTGGCTTCGGGGATTCAGAACTCGCCGGGTGCAGTGCGTCTGAACTTGAAGTTGAAGACCTATTTCCGGTCGTAGAGATGTCGAAGAAAACACAATTGATCATCCTGGCGGGATTGGCCGTCATCCTCTGCGCGGTCGCCTATTTCGTCTTTTTGCGGCCAAGCAGCCGGCCGGCCGTGGCCGCAACCATGGAGGCATATCAGCCGCTCGGAGTGGAAAATTCCGAGATTCATTGGTGGCGCATGGAGGAGGCGCGGAAGACGGATTACACCAAGGGTCTTCGCAATATCTTCACCGGATACCAGCCGCCACCGCCGCCGGTCAAACCGAATGGACCTGGCAGCCCAGGTATCCCGGCGGTGCCGCCCCCTCCGCCACCCGTGGTGCTCCCGGTGAAGTATTTTGGCTACAGCTCAGTTCCGGGCAGCGGGGAACGCCGGGCCTTTTTTACCAACGGCGAGGATGTGTACATCGTGGGGGAAGGGGAAGTCCTGCTGGGCCAGTACCGCGTCCTGCACATCGGCAATACGACGCTGGATTTCGAGGAAATCAGCTCCAAGCGCCGCGGGTCGACGGCACTGGAAACCGAGGCCCCTTCGACATGAAGCGCTCACTCCGAGACCGCCCTTCGCGCCGCCGCGATGCGGGCTACGCGCTGCTGCTGATCCTGTTCCTCGGCGCGCTCATGTTGATCGCTGCGCTGGCCGCGGCGCCGAGGGTTCTTACGGAGGGGTACCGCGAGAAGGAACGAGAAATGGAATGGCGAGGCAACCAATACGTGCGCGGCATCAAGCTCTGCTACTTGAAAACGGGCCGCTTCCCTCAATCCCTCGAGGATCTGACCAAGCCCAAGATGGGCAACCTGCGCTTCATGCGCCAGGCCTATAAAGATCCGATGAATCCGGACGGCTCCTGGCGGCTGATCTACGTGGGACCCGCAGGGCAGTTGATTGGCTCTCTTAAACCCAAGACGCAGGGTGCGCCGGGTTCCGTCCCCGGACAGACAGTGCCGGGCGGCTCTCAAGCCGGGACCGGCACGATTTTCGTGCCTGCAGGAGATGCCGGCATGGGGGGTCAGAGCGGAGCCGGAACATCCGCGCCGCCTTGTGGCGCGCCAGGGGGCACGTCGATATTCAGCGCGGGTGCGGAGGTAATCGGGGGGAACATCATCGGCGTCGGGAGCAAGGTCAATCGAGCTTCCATCAAGATCCTGGATGGCGCAACAAACTACTGCCAGTGGGAGTTTGTCTGGGATCCGTCGAAGGATACCCAGAACGCTGGCCAGGCGGGCACGCAGGTTGGCACGCCAGTGGGAAGTCCGATAGGAAATCCCATGAATCCATCGCCCGGTTCTCCGTCTCAGGGGCTTCCTGGAGGGGGCCAGCCATTTGGGAATCCGCCGCAGCAGAATCCACCGCAGCAGAATCCACCGCCTTTTGGCCAGCAGCCGCAGAATTAGCCGCCCGCAGGCCGCCGATCAGGATCCAATCTCTCTGTTGCTCTTGTTATCGGACTTCCGAGGTGGAATCGAGGTGTGACTTGCAGCCCCGCGCAGCGTGGCCAGCGACTTTCGTCGCTGGTATTCACGCCGCACGCGGCGCACGTAAGAGATGGTTTCAGAGAAAGGGGGAACGCCGCGGTACTGCTCCACACGGTCGGGACCGGCATTGTAGGCCGCCAGCGTGAGAACCAGATCGTACCGATAGCTGTCCAGGAGCGTCCTGAGGTAGCGCGTTCCGGCGTCCACATTCTGAACGGGGTCGAAACTGTCGGTGACGCCGAGCCGCGACGCCGTTTCCGGCAAGAGTTGCATGAGACCGCGGGCATTGCGGCGTGAGACGGCGCGCGCATTGAAGTTCGATTCGACCGCGATGACGCTCGTGACCAGCTCCGGATCCACGCCGTAGCGCCGCGCGGCTGCCTCGACCAACTCCCCGACAGGCGGGGCAGGCTTCTGAGCGCGCGCAACAGGGAGAAACTCTTCCGGTTCGATGCGGATCAGATCGGCCGCGCTGATTTCCACGAGGCCGCCTTCCAGGCATAGTTCGATGCGATCGTTTTGCTGCTGATAGCTCGTGATATGCAGGCGCTGGCCGCTGCGCAGCACCGCATAGTCGGCGCGCGCGGCAGGCGCGGCGGCGGCAAGAACGATCAGCAAAAGCCTCAAGCGCATGGCATGGCCGCCTGAAAAACAAAGGTGTCAATCGCCGCAGCAACCCCGTCGTCGTCGTTGGAACGGGTTTCGTGCCAGCCTTGAAGCTTCAGCTCGGGCACGGCGTTGCCCATGATCACAGGTACGCCCGCGAACGAGAGCATTTCGCGGTCGTTGTGATTGTCGCCGATGGCCATCACCTCTTCCCGGGCGTACCCGCGGAGACGGGCCCACTCGGCGAGCGCCGCTCCCTTCGAGCAGGCGGGATTGAGAACATCAATCATCGCAAAGTTCCGGCTCTCGTAAGTCGTAACCGCCAGGGAGAACCGGTCATGAAATTCCACCGAGCGCAAGGCCCGCTCGGCCTCGGCCATAGCGGCCAGGGAGCCCGTGAACATGACTTGAATCGGATCTTCGGTCAAGCAGGATTCGAGCGGCGTCACCACGGCAAGGTGACTGCGGTTCCTGGCGTAATAGCCTCCGCGGATAGGGTCGTCCCAATCGATTCTTTCGAGAATGACCTGGTTTTCCAGCGGCCGGTC
Organism: Candidatus Acidiferrales bacterium; assembly: GCA_049514555.1. Taxonomy (GTDB): domain Bacteria; phylum Acidobacteriota; class Terriglobia; order Acidiferrales; family UBA7541; genus JBEKUY01. Next base: position 371,278 of record JBEKUY010000001.1, on the reverse strand, counting down.
GAAGACCACGGCCGCGTTATCCCGCCAGGGCCGGGCGGCCTCCAATACTTTACCGGCTACATCGCGCAAGAGCAGATGGCGGACGTGTGTGGTGCCGTCGGGCATTCTGATGAGCGCGCCATTGTTCACGATCATGGTCAGCGGGCAATCCAGTTGGCGGGCGATGGGGAGCGCAAAATCGAAACGCCGCCCGGTGACCAGCGCGACTTCAATGCCGCGCGAAGCTGCTTCCGCAATAGCGCACGCGTTAGCCTGCGACAGGCGCCACTGGCTGTCCAGAAGCGTGCCGTCGATATCGATGCCAATCAGGCGTACCGACATACTGGTATTCTACCGCGCCTGTGTATCGAACGTGGTGCAGTTCTGCGTCCCAGCCCTCTGTTGAGAAACAGACGCGCGTTTCCGATGGATAGGGCACGGGTGAGGCATGGTGGACGGCAGGGGATTCGAACCCCCGACCTCCTCGTTGCGAACGAGGCGCTCTCCCAACTGAGCTAGCCGCCCAGGCTGGCGATGAATTCAATGGTAGCAGAGGCGCGGAATGCTGCCAATATAGCGAACGGCGAGGTCCACATGCAGGACACTCGCCGCCCTGGCGAAAGAAGTTCTTCAGGATGCTTGCCGATCGCGCAACGGGTTATTCCGGCCTGAGCCGGAAAGCGGTTACTCGACCTTCATGCCCATTTGCTTGATGATTTCTTTCTGTTCCGCCGTCCACGTTCCGGACATGTCTCCGTGCTGCAAGAGAAGCTTCTTCTGCGCATACATTTCCTTGGTGGTGTGAAATTCCTTTACGTTGGCCTGGTGGCCGGAGAGATCCCACTCGCCAACACCTTTGTCGTGGTATTTGAAGACCACATTGTCAACGTAGGTGATCTTGTTTCCCCATAGATCCATGGCCGGGACTTCGTGGAGCGGTTTGCCGTCCTTGCCGCGGTGCATGACGCCCTTCTCCTCCAAAATTCCCGGGATCGTCAACGTGTAGGTATTCCTGTCGGCGGATTCGTGGAAATCAATCGGCACAATCTTGGTGCCGACGACGTTCGGCGGATTCCATCCAAACATGAACGAAATCATTTGATTGAACGCTTCCCGTTGAGCGGGCGTCGTCTTTTCGTCGAAGTACGCCGTGGCATGGACCTTGCTCGCATCTATGTCGATTACGTCGCCAATGAGGGCCGCCTTGAACCCGGCCATGTCCACGTCGCCGAAGTTGCCGTGCTTGATATAGACAAAGTCGGCGCCATCGCACGAGCCGTGGTTCGGATGCCCGTTCGAGCGACACGGACAGGCGTACGCGGTGCATTGACATTCGGTGAAGCTAATGCCACTGACATCGAACTCAGGGATGTTCTTGGAATCGTCCTTCGTTTGTTGACCGGAAGTTCCGAGGCCGAGAAGCAGTACGAAGAGCCCAAAGAGAGAAACCACCTGCAGTTTTCTCATCGTCGTGTCCTCCCCCAAGGCACAACTGACCGCAAGACTCTACCGTTTGTAGGCCGTACGAGTCAAGGAAGCACTCTCTGAGGTAGTGTCCTAATTTGGCGGCCACTGGTCTGGTGTCTCGCTCTGACTGCTCTCTTGTCCGCCTCCTATCCACTTACCGCCGCCGAAAATCCCGATCATCCACCAAAATCGGAATGTGTATGCCCAATTGCCACCAAACATATCTCTGTACTTAATCCGTCCGTAGAAATGGACGAAAAGTTCCCGTTTGCTAACCTTTTCAGCAATGTCGTCCACTTCAAGTTTCTGGTAGTCCCAAGACAGAGACGCTGTTTGTCCGATTCCTTCACTGGTTGGCATCATGCGGGAGGGAAGAAACATTGCGATATACGATTGGCTCGAACTAGCTTGTTCAGAGTCGTTGATTTCGGCCCAACTCTTCGTATCCAAAATGGATGCAGGGGTTGTCCCGTAACACCGAACTATATAGCCTACTTCGCTCATCGGAAGCGCATCGTTTGGTCCGGCTATTGTGGGAGCGCCTTTCATTTCGACCTCGATTCTGGCGCGTTCTTTATCTATCACGATTTCGACGCTTCGTTTGGCGGCGATAACGGCATCCTCGGTAGCTTTGGTCTGCCTAAGCATGATAGCGGCCTGTCTCCGAATGGCTTTCAGGGTTCCGCACAGGAGCCATATCTGCAAGCCGCCTACTACAACCAACAGTCCACTGAAAACCCAGTATCCCCAGTCTGCCCAGTCTCTCTTGCGTGCAACTACCGTCACGGGGGGGAGTTTGCTGACACTTATGGAGTGGTCTGCATTCTCGTTTCCTTGCCCATTTCCGGAGGCATCATGCTTTGGGGCCTCTTTCGCATTGATAAGAGGCGGCGACGGAGCGGGTGGTGTCTTTTCGGGCTTGGATTGGCTTTGGACGTGGCTGCCTGTACCAGTGGAATCATTGGCTGCCTTCCCTGGGACTGGAGGCAGTGCCTGCGAGACGGCCAAGAGCACAGCGAGCAAGAACCATTGCATGATGGCAATACTGTACCACGAAAATATCTCTTGACAAGCTCTATTTATCGGGGTACAGTAATTGGCATAAGGAGAGCGGAGATGGCAAACGTCCTAAGCACTGACAAGCAAATCGCGGTGATCGGCGCACTGGCGGAAGGTTCTGGCATTCGGCAGATTGAGCGGATTACGGGCGTTCATCGGGACACGATCATGCGGCTCGGCGTGCGCGTAGGCCGGGGCTGCGCGGGCCTACTGGACCGCAAGATGCGCGGGCTTTCCTGCCATCATCTGCAATTCGATGAACTGTGGGGATTCATCGGCAAGAAGCAGCGCCACGTACAACCCGAAGATGACCCGCAAGTTGGGGACGTTTGGACGTTCTGTGCGATAGACGCCGACACCAAGCTAGTGCCCTCATTCAAGGTCGGCAAGCGCGATGCTGCAACGGCAAATGCCTTTGTCGCAGACGTGGCCTCTAGGCTCAAGAATCGCGTGCAAATCTCCAGCGATGCGCTGAGAGCCTATGTGGACGCGGTTGAGATGGCCTTCGGTGCGAACGTTGACTTCGCGCAAATCGTCAAGACTTACATTCACGATGAGTCGCAGAACGCCGAGCGCAAGTACAGCGCGCCGGAGTTTGTAATCGCAGAAAAGAAGGCGATCAGCGGTTTCCCAAACATGGCCTTAGCTTCCACGAGCTACGTTGAGAGGTTGAATGGGACAACCCGCCTTCACATGCGCCGTTTGACCCGCCTCACCTATGCTTTCAGCAAGAAACTGGAAAACTTCGAGGCAGCGGTTGCCTTGCATTTCGCGTACTACAATTTTGTAAAGAGGCACAACACTCTGCGATGTACTCCTGCGATGGCGGCGGGAATTGAACCCGATTTCTGGAGCATAGACGAACTTCTAGAAGCAGCGGTTGTGTAGGGGAGGCTCTCGTGACCGTAGAGCGCAAGATTGTGTTCGAGCTGAACGATATAAAGGCGATTTCATTTCAATGCGACAAGTGCACATCACGAATTGCCATGTCGTTGGATGACCTGAAAGAACTTCCTAAACAGTGCCCCAACGCACATCGCTGGATTACTGGCGAGCAGGAATTGACGAACGTTCCCACTCTAATGAAATTCATCGAAACCCTTAGAGTACTAGCGCGACAGAAAGCACTAGGATTCAAAATCCTTTTGGAATTTGACGAGCCGAAAGTGAGTTGAATGGCGAGCGCCTATATTGAAGAATTGCGGGAAGTGATTCGCCACCTGCATGGAGTGGAATCAAAGCATGTAGAAAGTGTGCCCGTGAAAGAGACTTTCCAGGGAAAGACAGTATGGGAAGGTGTTGTGGAGGTATTCGAGCTATACGGTCATCCGATGGCCGGTAGGGCTTATGCGTGGGCGCACGATACGGACGATCCGAAAAAACCGCGACGCCATGTGACCGTGTTACATCTCGGACCCGTCACCTCACCGATTCTGGCGGTACGAGCCGCAATCGTTCAGGAGTTTAGAAACCTTGAGCCGACAGAAGAAAGCTAAGAAGGCAGGACGGCCACCGCTCCCAAAGGGAAGCGCCAAGAATGGAACTCTGCGCGTGCGCGTGACGCCTGACGAATTGCGAGCAATTGAATCTGCGGCCAAGACTAATAAACAGACCGTTTCAGAGTGGATTCGGAGCACAGTCAGTGCCGCACTCAAGGGTTGAGGAGAGACCTATGTCACATGGACAAGAGACCATCTTCGTCATGCTTATCATCGGGCTTGGCTACGAACTGGATGCTATCAGAAGATACACAAAGGAGTGCCTACACGAGTTGGAAGAAATTCAGAAAGGACTTCGCGCAAAATGATTTTGTACGCCAAACCCTGAACGAAATGGAGACTTTCAAAGTGAAATTAGGACACTACCCTCTCTGAAGTCGTGGGTCAGTTTCCGGTAAGCCGGTTGCACGTCCAGTGGAGGCCGGTCGATGCCGCTTCAGCGGTGAGCCGGATTCAGGACCAGGTGACCGCCGACGTTTAGAGGAGGAGCCACAAGGCACTGGGACAGTTTCCGACTCCGCGACGATTGCATGCAGCACTACCGCGGGAAGTTCATGCGGCGCAGGAGGTCCTGAAAGCGCGAGTCAGAGCGAAGCGGATCGTATCCCCAGTCTACCTTGAGCAAAACCAGCGAGATATCGCGATCCTCATAGGCTCTTTCCAGGAAACTCAGAGCCTTTTCTTTCTCACCGAGACCCAGATGGACACGCGCCAAGGAGGTGGGGGAAACGTATCCGGTCTTCGCGCGCCTCTCGAGTTCGCGTAGGATTCGCAGCACGTCCTCCCTCCTACCCGCTCGCGCATAAAGGTGAGCCAGGATTCCCAGCCAAGAAGGGGGTCTGGTCTCGTCCAGGCAGCTCTCCGTCTTTCGCAAGTGCTCGACGGCTTCATCGCTCATCCCTTTCCGCACGTAATAGTCGGCAAGGGCCCAGTGGCTCTGGGCAAAGCGCGGGCCTAGTTCCAACCCCTTCTCATAGTGTCCCAACGCCTCGGCATCGCGGCCTGCAAACATGAGCGCCCATCCCAGTTCGTTGTAGGCTTCGGGAGAGAGTGGGTCAAGCTCGATGGTTTGCTTTCCCACGGCGATAGATTCCTCGAACCGACCCATGAGAGTCAGGTAGTTCGCATAGACTATGCGAGCAAATGTACCGGTCGGGTTCAGTTCCATTCCGCGTCGAAGCTCACGATCCGCTCCGGCCCAGTTCCATTCGTAAAATTCGATCCTGCCCAACGCAATGTGCGCCTCGGCAAGGTTGTCATCAAGCTCCAGAGCCTTCAGCGCTGCCTCCCTCGCCTGGGTATGAAACGTACTGAACGGGATCGAGGTGTCCCAGCCCCCGGCCTCCTGGTAGGCCATGGACAATCCCGCATACGCCGGAGCGTAGGAAGGGTCTCGTTGAATTGCCTGCTGGAAGTCCGCGATCGCTCTCCGATAGGCTCTGTCCGACTCCTGTAGGTTCTGGAAATTCCCCTGGAGGTATAGTTGGTAGGCTTCTGGAACAACCGGCCGGGTCTTGCTCACGCGAGCTCGCTCCGCCGGGGTGACGCTGATCCTAATCTCGTGGGCAATTGACTGTGTGACCTCCGCCTGCAGGCTCAAGATGTCCCGCAGGTCGCGCTCGTAGCTCTCCGCCCACAGATGTTTTTCGGGGCGGGCTTGGATCAGTTGCGCGGAGATTCGCACGCGATTGCCCGAGCGCAGCACGGTGCCTTCCACCACGGCATCCACATTCAACTCTTGGGCAATCTGAGGCGTGGGCTTGTGCTGCCTCTTGTATTGCATCACGGAATTTCGCGAGATGACTCGCAAGGACCCGATCTTGGCTAGGTCGGTGATCAGTTCGTCCGTCATGCCGTCGGCGAAGTATTCCTGCTCGGGATCGCGGGAGAGATTTTCGAGCGGCAGGACGGCAATGGACTCGATTTTGGAGGAGGGCGCGGCGCGCCGCACACCTACGGAGGTCAGCAGCCGTTCGCGCAGGCCGCCGACGTTGAGGGACAGAAGCAGGGCCAATACGGCTACCACCAAACCGCCTGCAGTCGCCACAACCCAGTGTCTTCGTAAGGGCGGTTTATAAACTACACCTCCACGGGACGCGCCCCTATCTGACCCGGCGGGCCCCCCTCCCCCTTGGGGTGGCAAGGACGGAGTAAGGGGTTCCACCGGCGCGATGAAGCGATACCCGTGCCGGGGCAACGTTTCGATATAACGGGGGTGCTCGGCCACGTCCCCCAGCGCTTCGCGCAAGCGCTTCACGGCCGTGTTGATGCTGTGTTCGAAGTCAACGATGATGCCGTCTGTCCAGAGTCGCTCCCGGAGTTCCTCGCGGGTGACCACCTCACCCGCATGCTCAAGTAGAACGGCCAGAATCTGGAGAGGCTTGTCTTGCAGCCTCATCTTGAAGCCCGGCTTGCGTAGGTCTCCTGATCGAAGGTCAACTTCGAAAACGTCAAAGCGCGCGACACGTGGAGGGCTGGAAGAAGGGTCCAAGGCGACGTTCCTCCGCAGTTAACAGACACATACAACCTGATGAGAAGAATGTCAACGGCCGAGATTGCGGGAGGAACGAATTGTCCCACCTGCGAGCCCGTTCAATGGATCACCCGTCCCGTCACCAACGTTTCACCCTCGCGTTATCCGCAGGGCATTGACGTTGAGATGACCCCGGAACACTGTGGGCGCAGACAAGGCGACGCAGGTTGGGTGAAGTTGCATCCTCTGGCCGGACTCTCTCAGGAGATCTGAACGTTCGGCCCGCGGCTCCTCGCCCAACCTAAGCAAGGTAGCAAGGTTGTACAGGACAGCAAGACTGCCGAGCTTGCTCGGTGCATTCAAGATTTTTCGTCAAGGAGGTTTACAAATGAGACCCGTGAGCACATTGGGGCTGGTTCTACTTTCGGTCATAGGAATGGCAAATTCAGGTTTGGCGCATGAACGTGGTGACCGGCCCAGGATCGGGCCCGTAGTGCCGGTCGTCAATTTTGACGTGAACCCAGTGTTTGCCGTGGAAGGCATCGCCATGTCTCCCCACAACGACCTCTATGTAGGAGCACCATACGAAGGGGAAATATTTCGGGTCGCACCAAACGGCGATGTTTCGGTATTTGCGCATCTAGTGCCAAATCCGGATGACGGCTACCTGCTCGGCTTGGTGGTGGCTGGCGATGAGACCCTCTATGCTGCTGTCGTGGGATGCAACACACCTAGTATCAACGGCGTATGGCACGTTGATGCGAACGGCAACGTGGCGCTCGTGATGCCGATGCCGAGTGACTCCTGTTGGGCATCTGTTCCGAACAATCTTGCCTTTGACGAGGAAGGCAACCTCTATGTAACCGACTCGGCTAATGGATCGGTGTGGCGGTTGGGACGACACGGTGACGTGCGGATGTGGGTCCAAGATGATCTGTTAAAGCCCATTAGCGCCTTTGGCGCCAACGGTATGGCCTATCGCGACGACAGTCTATGGGTCATCAACCTTGACGCTGGATCCGTCGTTCAAATCCCGATACTGCGAGACGGGCGCGCAGGACAGCCGCGCACATTTGTCCAATCCGCCCTCCTTGTTGGAGCTGACGACTGCAATTTCGACGTTGCGGGCAACTTGTATGTGGGCAACGTCTATACCATGAATTTGCTCCGGGTGAGCCCCAGGGGCGAGGTGGAGATCCTGATCACCGCGGCGCAGTTCGCCCCCTTTTACTGGCCGACCTGTCCAGTCTTCGGCTTTGGAAAAGAGCGCACGACTATCTATATCGACGGCGCAGACCCGAGCGTCGTGAAGGTGGATGTCGGGATACCGGGAATGCTGATGCCGCAATTCGAGCATAGGTTCCGTGCTCGTGATCGCGAGTGACCACTTTTTCGGGGCCGGTGCGCCGCGCTCCGGGCGCAAGGCGGGCATGCAGGCAGGGAGTGTGATCGGAGCCGGAGGATATCATGGCAAGCCGAAAACTGTTTTCAACGCTGGTCATCACGTGGGTAGCTGTGCCGAGCTTGGCCATATTCCTACGGGCAGGTCCGGCCAAAGCCCAAAACATGTCCGCAAGCTACACCTTCCTGGTGGCATCGGGGTTCCTCTGCGATCCCGGTGACTCCGCCACCTGCCCGGCGGTGGTCAAGTCCCCCAATGGAGACACCTACGAAATGAGCGGCGCAGGCACGTTCAGCACACAAGGCAAGTCGGCCACAGCAGCCGGAACCTTCACCCACAAGTCGTCCAATGGGACTGTCCTCGAGACGGGAGTCTGGATCGCGAGTGAACTCGTTAGCTTTGACTCCTACGGGATCGCGCCGGGCGCCCTCATGCGTCTGAATCCGGCTCTTAATCCCGCGCAACTCGGCGCTTGGCGTTTGCGAATCTTCTCTGGCTCCATGCCGGCGGGCGGCCGGGCCGTTTTCCGCATCCACCTCTTGCCGGTTTCGGGGTTATCGAAAAACGCGACGTTGCAGGTGAACTGCGCCGTTGGCAAGGTGCCTCCCGAGCACGAAGTTGGGGGGATAAAGCTGGCATTCGAGGGAGGCGGTGTCGAATTCGATGAGGAAATCAGCGGGCGTGCACTGTTTCTCTTGGCAAGGCCCGGAGCCAGCGCTGCCACGAAGGCGCCGGCTCCGGATGCCGATACAAACCCTGCGCCGGCTGAGGCCGAGCAGTGATTTGAACATGTGGGGAACAAGACCGAAGCGGATAGAAACAGGTCTAGGCAGAACCAAGCCAATTCTCTCGCCGCCAGAAATCCACTCTGACTCCGATGGGAGCTCGGACGCCAACGAGGCTATCGTGGCACCTCTCATGCCTCCCGGATGGGGTTGCGAGACGAGGACCGCCGCCCTTCGCTTGCAGCTTGTGCATGCGCAGAATCCCTCTTCGTCTCTGTCGTCATTCCGGCCGAAGGGCTGATGTTCGCTGTTGGCCTGAAGCGCGTCTTTTGCGCCCCGGACGCGTCCGTGGGGTGGAGGAACCCTGACTACGCGCGTGCCGCACCCCGCTCGGTGGGACATCGCACAACCTGAATCGCCTGCGTCGCGCCAAATCGTAAAGGGTCGCCCGCCAGATTCTTAGGGCCGAGTGGGGGATGAGCCAGCGCGCTGGGCCACGACGCGCCGCGCGTTGTCGTAGAGGGCGCGAGCCGCGGGCATGGCCTCGACGGCCTTCTGAACCTGCGGGTCCGCCTCGAGCGGAACCTTGAGGCTGTCGGGCAGCCCAAACGCCGAGAGGAAGACTTCCTGCTTGATCTTTCGCTTGATCCAATCGAGGTTCTGGGCAAACTCCGGCTCGGTGAAATGGACGTTTTGCTTGGCCAGATACGCTCTCAGATCGGACAGCACCGCGCTATCCGGTTCGAACTGCTTGGTGATGGCCGGCTGGGTCCCCATGAGGTAGCGAGTGAAGTCGCCCACGCCCCCCTCAAACGGGAAGAAGACGTTGTTGCGCAGGAGGGTCTCTTGAAACGGCGTGTACTTCGGCAGCGATACGACAATATCCGGAGTGATGCCGCCTCCGCCGTAAACCTGGCGGCCGCTATCGGTGAGCTTGATCTCCGTGGGATGCTCGGGCGGCTTGCGGTTGTAATGATAGTCGTAGAGCGACACGGACTTGTAATCGCGCTGGATGAGCCTTCCGCTGGGGGTGTAGTAGCGGGCCGTCGTGAGCGCCAGCCCGGTGTTCTCCCTGAGTGGGGTGACGGTCTGCACCAGGCCCTTGCCGAAACTGGTTTCGCCGACGATCATGCCCCGGTCATGATCCTGGATGGCCCCGGCGACAATTTCTGTGGCCGAAGCCGAGTTGCCGTTGATGAGGACGACCAGCGGCACGGTCACGCCCTGGTTGCCGCGAACCGCATAGTAAGGCCGCTCCGGGGAGGAGCGCCCGTGGTGGGACACGATAAGCTGGTTCTTGTCGAGAAACATGTCCGCGACCGAGACGGCTTCGTTGAGCAAGCCACCGGGATTGCCGCGCATGTCGAGGATCAAGCCGTCGAGGGAGGTGGCGTTGAGCTGCTTCAAGGCGTCGGCCAGTTCGTGGTCGGTGGTCTCGTTGAAGCTCGACAGCCGTATGTAGCCGATTCCGGGCTTCAGTTGGGTGACCAGGTCGACTGAGTGTCGAGGGATCTCGTCCCGGATCACGGTGAAGGTCAGGGGCTGCGGCTGGCCTTCGCGCCCCACGGTGATATGCACGACCGTCGCCTTGGGGCCCTTCAGCAGGTCGGCAACTTCGCTCGTGGTGAGGCCGTCGGTGGGTTTATCGTCCACTTTCAAAATGATGTCGCCGGAACGAATTCCCGCGTTGTACGCAGGAGCGCCGATGTAGGGCGCCAGCACGATCGTCCGGTTATCGTGGGGACCAACCGTCATGCCGACCCCGTAATACTTGCCGTGCTGATCCTCGCGCAGCAGGGCAAACTGCCGTGGGTCGAAGAAGTTGGAATGCGGATCGAGTACGCGCAGCATACCGGGGATCGCACCCTGGTAGATGACTTTGTCGGTATCAATGGGCTCGGCGTAGTTCGCCTGCACAATCGCCAGCACGCGCGTGAAATTCCGGACCGAACTCTGGAAATCATCGGCCGAAGCCACCCGAGCCTTGACGGGCGGGCCGTAAATGCCGCCGAGAACGGCGGACACTAATAGAATGCCAATAACGAGGACGATTCCGCGGCGATCCGTTTTCATTCTTCCCCTCTTGCTGGGCCAGCGAACAAACTTCAGTATAGCACAGGGGAATTGGCAGTTTGACAGCGCCAAACGGGCTTCTCTATGATGCCAACAGGTCATGTTGAGCGTCCCGCATCTGATCGTCATATTCGTCATTGTCCTGATTGTGTTCGGTCCGCAGAAGCTGCCCGAATTGGCACGCGGGCTGGGGAAAATGATGGCCGAATTTCGCAAGGCTTCTTCGGATTTTCGCTTTGCGTTTGAGGAGGAGATGCGCGCGATCGAGCGGCAAACTCTTGAGGTCAAACGCGCGGTCGCCCCGCCCGAAAGCCAGCCCTCTGCCCCGCCCGAGGAGAGGCCTTCCTTGACCGCAGGAACCGTGGAACCGCCCACCGGCGCAGAGAGCTTGCCGGGCGACGAGCCCCGTTCGAGCGAATCCGGGGTCACCATCGGATCACCGAGTGAGAGTCCGGCATCGGAGCCGGAGGAAAAGGCCGTCCGTGACAACCGACAAACAGCCTGAAGACCGCAAGCCGCAGGAAGAAGGCGGGGCGCACATGACCTTCTTCGAACACCTCACCGAGCTGCGGAAGCGCCTCATCAACTCCCTGATCGCCATCGGTCTTGGCACTTTTGTAGGCGTGTTAGTGGCCGAAAGGGTCATCGGTTGGATCACACGCCCCATGAAGAAGGCGCTTGAAAGCGCGCATCTGGAACAGAGGTTGGTCTATACCCATCCGGCCGGCTACCTGAACCTGGTCATCACCTTGGGGCTCTATCTGGGGATCGTAATCGCGTCCCCGGTGGTGCTATATCAGATCTGGCTGTTCGTGGCGCCCGCCCTCTACAAGCACGAGCGTAAGGCGGTTGTGGCGTTCCTCGGTTCCACCGTTTTTCTCTTCCTGTCTGGTATCGCCTTCGCCTACACGATCATTCTGCCGATCGTTTTGCGCTTTCTGGTCAGTTTCAAAGACCCGCTGGTGGTGCCGATGATCAGCATCAACGAGTATTTCGATCTGACTCTAATGGTGCTGCTGGGCCTGGGGCTCATCTTCGAGTTGCCGATCTTGATCTTCTTCCTGACGTTGTTTGGAATCGTCACTCCGCGGTTCCTGTGGAAGAATTTCCGCTACGCGATCCTGGTGATCAGCATTGTCGCAGCCATTGTGACACCCACGCCAGATGCCATGACCATGCTCGTATTTATGTCGCCGATGGTCGGGTTGTATTTCGTCGGGATCGGCGTATCGGCTGTGGTCGCCAGGCGCCGTGCAAAGCGGCTGGCGCAGTCCGAGGCCGAGGCCGGAGCGCGCTGAAGCGATACGCGGCGAGTTCCTGTGCTGATGGAAAGGGGTCGAACTAGGGGCGTGAAGAGGAGCGTATCCATTCTGAATGGGCGGGTGGCCGAGGCTGGGGATCCTGCGACGTACTTGGTTGGGCAACCTCGATTGAATCGCATAGCGAGAACGGCGCGATGCTTCCTTGCGCTGGGTTTGCTCCCGCTTTTCGCCCTGGGTTGTGGCGCCAAGAGCCCGGGTCCGAGCGCGTCTCCTGCGGTGGTTCAGAGCGATGCGCTCCCAGCGCAGTCCACCGGTGGCTTTGATGGGCAGCGGGCTTACGCGCACGTCGCGCGCTTGGCGGAGATTGGGCCGCACCCGCCGGCTTCGGACGGCATCCACCGGGCGCAGCAGTACATACGAACCACGCTCGAGGGTTACGGTTGCCCGGTGGAAGACGAAGATTTCGGAGCGAATACTCCGATCGGACGAATGGCGATGAAGAATCTGCTCGTGAAGATTCCCGGCGCGAGTCAAAACATCATTCTGTTGGCCACGCACTACGACACGGTGCGGATGGAGGGCTTCGTCGGCGCGGATGACTCGGGCTCGTCAACCGGGGTCATGTTGGAACTGGCACGGCTCTTGTGCCAGCGAAAGAATGCCGTATCGATCTGGATCGCCTTTTTTGACGGCGAAGAGGCCCAGGTCGTCCAGGGTGGGGTCGCCCAATGGAGCGAGACCGATAGCCGCTACGGAAGCCGTGAGCTGGCCGCACACATGGCGGCCACCGGTGAGCTGGGCCGACTCAAGGCCATGCTCCTCGCGGACCTCGTTGGGAGCCGCAATCTTCGCGTCAAACGGGAAAGCTCTTCAACACGATGGCTGAGGGACCTGGTCTGGTCGGTGGCGCAGCGGCTTGGCTACGCCGACACATTTGTTTCGGAGGAGAAGGAGGCCATCGAAGACGACCATGATTCGTTTCTCAAGCGCGGCGTAGCTGCCGCCGATGTGATTGATCTGGAAGTGCCCTACTGGCACACGACTGCCGACACGCTGGACAAAGTCAGCGCCCGCAGCTTGGGCATCGTGGGCCACGTTTTCCTCGAGAGTATCTTGGAGCTGGAGAAGAAATACCGCTGAGGGTCAGGTCTCAAACCGCACTTCCTGCCCCGGTTGAACCGCTGAATGCTTGGTGTAGTCCTCGTCATTCCGGTAGGGGAAATCAGCGCGATAGTGGCTGCCGCGGCTTTCTTCGCGGGCCAGCGCCGCCCTGGTGATTAACTGCGCGAGGGTGCAAACGTTTTGTTCTTCGTGATCGGCGCGGCACGTTCCGAGGCGCAGCGAAGCCGCCATGGCCTGAAGTTGCTCGAGCGTCCGGGCGAGTTCCGGCCCGTTCCGCATGATGCCCACCTGCTTCCACATGAGGTCCCGGATGAGTTGGAGTTCCCGGGGTACGGCCGGCCGTTGCTCGGAGGCAGAAGTGTTGGAAGATTTGCTTCCTCCGGCGGCGCGGGTGGCTTTCGATTCGGGGGCGGATGAACGTGGGCCAGCCTTTGGCCTTGTTCCCGGGGAATCCTTGCTCATGGCCGCGCCCGCCTTCGCGCCGAATACCAGCCCTTCGAGAAGGGAATTGCTTGCCAAGCGGTTTGCCCCGTGGACTCCGGTAGCCGCGGCCTCACCCGCGGCGTACAGACCAGGAAGAGAAGTTCGCCCACAGAGATCGGTTTTCACACCGCCCATGGAATAGTGAGCCGCGGGGCACACCGGCGCCAGATCGCTCGAGAGGTCAAGTCCGTAGCTTAGGCAGGTCGAGAAAATCCTCGGGAAGCGCTTCTTCAGGAACTCTTCGCTCTTGGCGGTCATGTCCAGATACACATACTCGCTCTTTGTGCGATGCATTTCGGAGACGATGGCCCTGGCGACCACGTCGCGCGGCGCGAGTTCCTGCGCTTCGTTGTAACGCTTCATGAAACGATCGAGATTCACGTTGCGCAGCACGCCACCTTCGCCCCGGAGCGCTTCGGAAAGAAGGAAACGGGGCGCACCCTTGACGGCCAGCGCCGTGGGATGAAATTGGACGAATTCCAGGTCGGAAAGGACCGCCCCGGCGGCGTAGGCGATGGCCATGCCGTCGCCCGTAGCCACCTCGGGGTTGGTGGTCTCGCGATACACCTGGCCGAGCCCGCCGGTGGCCAGGAGAACGGCCCCGGCGCGCACTTCGTGAAGCGTGCCATCGAGCTCGTCGAGAAAACGCAAACCGCTGACGCGTCCGTTTTCGAAAATAAGCTCGGTCGTAAAGGCATGCGCCCGGAATCGTAGATGAGGGATCGAACGCGCCCGGGCAAGGAGGGCGCGGCTGATTTCACGTCCGGTGGAGTCCCCGTGCGCGTGCAGGATGCGCGACCGGCTGTGAGCGGCCTCCCGAGTGAACGCAAGTTTCGTCCCAGCGCGATCAAACTGGGTCCCCCACTCGATCAACTGCTGGATGAAGTGGGGGCCTTCCTCCACTAAGAGGCGGACCGCCTCCGGCCGGCAAAGGCCGTCACCCGCCCGGAGGGTATCTTGCTCGTGCAGGCTGACCTCGTCTTCGTCGCTCAAGGCGGCGGCGATTCCTCCCTGGGCGTACTGCGTGGCGGAATCGCTCAGGTCGGACTTAGCCAGGACCAACACGCTGCCCGCCGCACTCGCCTCGATGGCGGCGCGCAGCCCCGCGACACCGCTGCCGACGATGGCGTAGTCAACCTGGAGAGTCTTCGCGGCTCTGGGCATGAAGGATTGGCAGAAACTTCGCGGGCTTATGGTAACACGAACGATGACGTGCCGCTCGCAGACTGGCATCGGGTGAATGTGCTAGATTTCCAGGTGCCAACTGTATGAGCATCCAGCGAATTCGAGTTTCAGCGGCCTCCGGCGCATACGGCGTGCACGTCGGTTCGGGAGCATCGAAAAACACCGGCGACCTTATCGCGGAACTCGGAGCGGCCACGGGAGTCTACGTTTTGTCCTCGCCGCGCGTCTGGCGGCATGTCGGCCGGCGAATGACGGCATCGCTGCGCGGTTCGGGACACGTGGAAACGGTGCTCTTCAACGACGCGGAATCCTCGAAGGATCTGCGCACGGTGGAGAAGATTTGCCGCGAGTTGGTGCGAAAGGGCGCTGACCGCAGGGGGCTGCTGATCGCGGTTGGCGGCGGCGTGGTTGGCGACGTGTCGGGGTTTGTCGCGGCGTCGTACCTGCGCGGCGTGCGGCTCGTCCAAATCCCCACAACCGTCGTCGCGCTCGTGGATAGTTCCATCGGCGGCAAGACGGGCGTCAATCTACCGGAAGGGAAGAACCTGATCGGGGCCTTTTACCCTCCGAGGATGGTCATTGCCGATCCGGAACTGCTGGCGACTCTCCCGGGGCGCGAATACCGCGCCGGCCTATACGAGGTGATCAAGTACGGAGTAATTTGCGATGCACCCTTGTTCGCTTACCTCGAAGAGAATATTGAGAAGGTGTTGGCGCGCGACCGAACTGCCCTGGACTACGTCATTCCGCGATGCATCCGCGCCAAGGCGCAGGTCGTCGGCAAAGATGAGCGCGAAAGCGGCCTGCGGGAAATCCTCAATTTCGGACATACTTTTGGCCACGCGCTGGAAAGCGTTACTTGCTATCGGCGCTACTCGCACGGCGAGGCCGTGGCCTGGGGAATGATCGCCGCGGCCTTCCTCGGTGTCGAGACCGGCTTCACCGCTGAGTCCGACGCGCGCCACATCTTGGAGCTGGTCAGCAATGTGGGTAAGTTGCCGCCATGGCCCTCCGGCGCTGAGAAGGCCCTGTTTCGCGCGATGCTGGCGGACAAAAAGACGCGCGGAGGCAGGGTGCGCTTCGTCCTTTCGCCGAAGATCGGGCGGGCGGAAACCAGAGACGACATCCCCCCCGCACCGGTCCGCCGCGTTCTGCGCAAGATGGCCGGCGCCGCTGCGCCTTCGTTTCGTCGCCGATGAGCCAGAATCCGGAATTACTTCCCGGGACGCGCCCCGCAGGTCCGGCCTCCGAAGAGGAAGCGGGCCGGCAGGTACGCGAGATGTTCAGCCGGATCGCGCCCCGCTACGATCTGCTGAACCATTTGCTCTCTCTCGAGGTGGACCGTCTGTGGCGCATGCGGCTGGCGCGCCGCTTTGGCGCGGTCCTGAAGAACCCCGAGGCCAGCGTTCTGGATTTGTGCTGCGGCACGGGCGACCTCGCCGCCACCTTTCGGCGGGCGGGACCGGCGCGCGTTGTGGGAGTGGACTTCGCGCACCCGATGGTGACGCGCGCCGTGGCCAAAGACGTTTTGGCGGGCGCGAGCTGCGGAGCCGTTCATGGCAGGAAGAATCAGGCGTACATCGAAGCCGACGCGCTGGAGCTTCCTTTTGCCGATGCGCGCTTCGATCTGGTGGCGACGGCTTTTGGTTTTCGGAATCTGGCCAACTACGAACGCGGGCTAATCGAAATTCGCCGCGTACTCAAGCCGGGTGGCGCCCTCGCCATTCTCGAATTCTCCGAGCCGCGCAGCCGCGTGTTTGGCGCTGTGTACCGATTCTATTTTCGGTCGGTGCTTCCCCGGATTGGCCGGGCTATTTCGAGAGACGGAACGGCTTACTCTTACCTTCCCGCCTCAGTCGGCAGGTTTCTCTCTGTGGATGAACTTGTTCGCATGGTCGAGCGCGTGGGATTCCGCGGCGCGCGCTCGGAGAGCTGGACGGGCGGGATTGTGGCGCTTCATACGGCCGCGCGCTGAGGGATGCGCCCGGGGGCGCCACGTCTCAGCGATCGGGAATTTCGGTTTCGAGCCCCAGCAGGCGCATTTTCGAAAGCAGTGTTTTGAAGGAGACGCCCAACTTCTCGGCGGCGCGCGTCTTGTTCCAGCGCGCTTCGCGCAAGGCATTGGCAATCAGGATCCGTTCAACGTGGGCAGCGGCGCGGCCGGAAACCTCTTCGAGGGTTCCTTCCCACTGAAAGTCCTCCGGGAGCATGCCCGCCGGCACAGCGACATGGTCCGTTCCCGCGGACGGGAGCCGGAGACCCTCAGCGCCGATGGCCTCTTCGTCCGAGAGAATCGCGGCGCGTTCGACCGCATTCTGCAGCTCGCGAACATTTCCCGGCCAGCGATAGCTCTTGAGGCGTTCCCGAGCTTCGGCGGTGAACGTGAGGCGCGGCTTGCTGAATTCCAGGCGGTATTTTTCCAGGAAGTATTCGGCGAGAAGCACAACGTCATGACCGCGTTCGCGCAAGGGTGGAATCGTGATCGGCACCGTTGCGATGCGGAAGAAAAGGTCTTCGCGGAAGGTCTTCTGTTCAACAGCAGCATGCAAGTCGCGGTTGGTCGCCGTAAGGACGCGGACATCGACGTCGATGGTCTGGGTTCCCCCCACGCGCTCGAACTGCTTCTCTTCGAGGACGCGCAGCAGCTTGCTCTGAGTCGCCAGGGAAAGGTCGCCGATTTCGTCCAGGAAGAGGGTGCCATCCCGAGCAAGCTCCATCTTACCCATCTTTCGTGAACCGGCCCCGGTAAAGGCGCCACGCTCATGGCCAAAAAGCTCATTTTCGACCAGCCCTTCGGGGATGGCAGCGCAGTTCAGGGCGACAAAGGGGTGCTCCCGCCGCGGCGAGAGGTGATGAATGGCGCGGGCAAAAAGCTCCTTGCCGGTCCCGCTCTCTCCCAACAAGAGGACGGTGGAATCGGTGGCGGCAACGCGCTGGATTTGCTGGCTGATCTCCTGGAAGGAGGGATGCTCGCCGACGATGCGAGGGAAACCGTACCGTTGCGAGTATTCCTCGCGCAAGAGCAGGTTCTCGCGCAAAAGGTCCTGCTGGTCGGCCGCGCGCCGGACCAGGATCTGGAGGTGATCCAGGTCCACCGGCTTCTGGATGAAGTCGAATGCGCCCTCTTTCATGGCGTTGACGGCTTCCTCAATCGAGCCGTAGGCAGTGACCAGAATCACGGGGATACTCGCGTCAGCCTGTTTCGATGCCCGCAGGACGTCGAGGCCGGAAGCCCCGGGCATCTTGAGGTCGGTGAGGATGAGCAGGTAGCGCCGAGAGCGGAGCTTGTGGATCGCTGCGGAGCCGTCAGCGGCTTCCTCCACGGCGTAGCCAATGCGCTCGAGCGCCTTGCGCATCATGGCGCGGAGCTCAGGCTTATCTTCGACGAGTAGGAGGGGCTCCATCTTCATACGTTTCTAGCATGGATGGGATAGGGCGGTGCGGGATATGGCCTGCCGTGTGCAGTGAAGGGCATCCCGCCCATCCTAAGACAAATAAAGGATGCTGCTGGAGGGAGACGGTCTATCGCGCCCAGCCGGAGTCGCCGCCAGCCGCCCGCAATTCATCTTCGAGGTCAGAGATCTTCTGCTTCAGTTGTTCGACCTCTTTCTTCTTGGCGTCAATCGCTGCGGCATGTTCGTTCAGCTCTTTGCGGTTGTACTGTTCCTGCATGGCCTTTTGCGGATCCGTATAGGACTGCTTCAGGTCCCTCTCCCATTCGCGCTGCAAAATATCGAGTTCCTTTTCTCCTCGAGCGAGATCGGCGCGGGCGTCCGCAAACCTCTTGCGCCAGTACTCCTCGTTCTTGTCGCCAGAAGCAGGCTCGGTACGTGACCGCTCGCCAGCTTGTCCTTCAGATGTTGCTGAGTTCTCTGTGGAGGTTGCCGCTGACGGCGCGGGCGTTTGGCTTCCGGAAGTGGCGCTCGGAGAAGACCCCAAATCGTCGTTGGTGACCACCTTGGCAGGTTTCGGCTCGGCCTTCTTCTGTTCCCGGGCCTTCCGCGCCGCATCAGCCACCGATTCCTGCGGTTGGGATTGCGGGAAAGAGACGGCGGCGCAGAGCATCGCCCCGGGAAGAATCATCAGAATCGCGAGTGTTTTCGTAAGCCGCATAGATAGCCTCCTGCGGGGAAGCCTAGCTGGGCTCCCTCTAGGTTAGATGCCGCCGAGGGCGGATTCAACGGTTTCCTCGACTTGCCGCCTCACCGGTAGCGTAACGATAAACTCGGCGCCTCCTTGTGAGCGGTTCCGCGCTTCGACGCTTCCCCCATGCTGCAGAATGATTTTCTGCACGATGGCGAGGCCGAGACCGGTTCCCTGAGTCTTCGTCGTGTAAAACGGCTGGAAAATCCTGGGCAGATCGGCGGGAGGAATCCCCGGCCCGTTGTCGAGCACGGAGATTTGTTGGATGCCGCCCCCGGCCTTGGCGTTCACAATTCCACGGATGCGGACCCGGCCTCCGGCAGGGGCACTGTGGGCTGCTTCCGCCGCGTTGCGCACCAAGTTGAGCAGCGCCTGACGCAGGAGGGCCTCGTCGCCGGAGACATCCGAGAACTGGCCGTCGATGAAAATGGAGACCTCCGGTTGAGTCTCCCCGGCCTCAGCGGCGACGCGTTCGACGAGGGGCTGGACAGCCACCTGCTCGTCGGCCATCTCCAGCGGTCGGGCATATTTGAGGAATTCGGTCACCACGTGGGTAATGGACCGCGTCTGGTCGAGAATGCGGGCGGCGCACTCGGCGACCTCGCTGGGCGTCGTCTCACTGCGCAACATTTGAGCGTAGCCCGAAATCGTGGCCAGGCCATTCTTGAATTCGTGCGCGATGCCTGCCGAAAGCTCACCGAGAGCAGCCAGGTTCTCCTTCAATTGCACCTGCTTCTGCAGCAGGGTGAGTTCGGTGAGGTCGCTTAGAAGACAAATGGCGCCGCTGACCGTGGCTGTCTCGGGTTCGATCGGTGAGATCGTGACGCCGAGGCGGCGGAGCTCGCCCTCGGGAGTGACGTGGCGGATCAGTCCCCGGCGAAAAACAAGTCCTTCCTTCAAGCAGCGGCCCAAGAGATTGGTGAGTTCCGAGTCCGCTCCGAGAGCTTCGTTGTACCGCCGGAAGGGAAGTGCCCGGAGACCCAGCGTAGTTTCGGCGGCGGGATTGGCGCTGATAATCAACCCGGCCGCGCTCACCACGAGAAGCCCGGCGGGCATGTGACGCGTGACCGCCTCACTCAAACGCAGGGTCTGCTCGGCGCGCTCCCTCTCCTCTTGATGCAAGCGCTCGAGCTCTCGTTCCTGCTCTTTGAGCTTGCGAATGACGGCCTCCATCGAGGCGGCCATGAACGCAGAGGGATTCTGCATGACGGCCTTTTGGGCGCGCGCGTCCTCTCGATTGTCTTCGTGATGAGTTCGGGCGAACTTGCGCAGTGCGAGGGTGAACAGTGAAACCACGATCATGACGAGCAATAGAAAACAAATCGCCGTCAGCCAGATCGGCCAGGTCCCGCCAGTTTCGGCCAACAGCGTCATCTCACGCACCTCAGCCCGCGTTGCCTATCCTCTTCCGGTCCGTAAGAGCCACCAAGCCATCGCCACCGGGCCAAGGAAGGTAACGAGCAGCGCGGCAATGCCCAGGAACGTGCCGAACGGTAATTGATATTGGCTCGCCAGTACGCAGCGCATGGAGTTTACGCTGCCGAGCCCGCGTTGGCTGGCACGTTCGGCAACCTTGCGTTTCCATCCGCCGGCGTAGAGCAGGAAGATGATTGCGAGCCCGATCACGCTCCCGAGCACTGTGCCGACAAGGATGGTGAGGAACGTATCGCGCAGCCCGAGAAAGGCTCCGACCATGGCCATCATTTTGACGTCGCCGAAGCCCATCCCTTCCCGCCGGCGCCATATGCGGTAGAGCCAGCCCGCGAGCCACAGCAGCAGGCTCCCAAACAGGGCTCCGATCAGTGCGTCTGCCAGACCGGCAACCGGGGAGGGCGCAAGGCGATGCAGAACGCGCCAGATCAGCTCCCAGGCGATTCCGTCTTGGGGAGGAACGGCGGCGCTGAATGCCAGGCCGATTCCGAAGCCGGTCCAAGTCACCGCGTCGGGCAGCAGCCGCGTGCGCAGATCTGTGACGGTAAGGACAATGAGCAGGCAGCCGAAAAACAACCATTTGAATCCCACCCGCGAAATGCCGAACGTGCGGTAGCACCAGAGGAAGAAGAGAGCGGTGAGGAGTTCAATGGCCGGATACCACGGCGAAATGGGCGCCGCACAATCCCGGCAGCGCCCGCGCAAGAGGAGCCAGCTCACCACCGGTACGTTGTCATAGAAACGGATAGGCTTCCCGCATCGCGGGCAGCGCGACCCGGGCCGAACGATGGATTGCTCCTCGGGAATCCGCACGATGCATACGTTTAGGAAGCTCCCGATGACCAGGCCGAAAAGAAACACAAGGGCTGTGAGCACGATTCGACTCTGCCACATCGCCCAGGTCCCCTCAAGAAGGCCTAAGCACCCCGTGTCGCATGCCTAACCGCACGGACCAAAGGCCCGGTTTCACGATAGTTCACGAGTTCAGAGACCGGGATTGGCATGGCGGAAGCGTTCAGGTAAGCTTGGAATACAGACGCAGGAAAGCAGGCCAGAGGTGCAAAGCCGGGGCATCACAGGGGCGAATGGCGGTGTCGCTCGGCGCGCCCGGCCGCAGAGGTTCGGGGTGCTGAGGTCTCGCCGGGTCCTCTGTCGGAATGGATTTCGGGCCGAACGGGGGCAGTATGAAGTGTGAATGCGAGAATTGCTCGCTGCTGCGCGGTGTGCTCTTGGCCAAATTGCCGAGCGATCAGATTTCCCGGCTCACCTGTGTTTTCCGCTTGGGGCGCTACTGCAAGAACCAAGTCGTGTACTTCGAAGGTGGCGCAGCGCAGCACATCTTCGCCCTGCGGTCGGGTCTGATCAAACTCGTGAAGTTGCTTGAGAACGGCAAGGATCGCATCGTGCGCGTTGTCTTCCCCGGCGAGATGTTCGGGCTCGAATCGCTCACCGAGACGACGTACGCGGTGGCGGCCGTTACCTTGCGGGATTGCGAAATCTGCGCCACGTCCCCGAATGATCTTTTCGATTTTCTGCGCCAAGACCCGGAAATTGCCCTGGGGATGGTTCGCTTCCTGATCAGCGAAGTCGGCCAAGTCCGCAAACAAGTCACCGAGATGAGTTTCAAGGACGCGCGCATGAAAGTCGCCACCTTCCTCCTCACCGTGGCCTTTCCGAATCGTGGGCCCGGGCCGAAAAGCTCGTCGATGACTTTGCCGTTCTCTCGTCAGGAGATCAGCGCAATCCTGGAATTGTCGCCTGAGACCATCAGCCGTGCGTTCAGTGCACTTCGGCGTGAACGGTTGATTGAAGCGCGAGGCCGGCGTCTGACGGTCCGTGACCGGGCCGGCCTGGAAAGAATGGCACAAAGATGAGCAGCCGATCCGCTGCCGCAGTGCCGCAGGGTAGCCGCGCTCCCGTGGCGACTCGCTAGGCCTCTCCCCCATTCGTTGCCGGTCGGACGCAGAACCGTTGGAAGTGTGGCCCAAACCCGGAAGCGACCGGACAAGGCGGGGAAGGAATCGGGCCCCGCGATGTGACGTCCGTCACATAGCCACGTGATTTCTGTCATTGCCCGGACGCCGGCAATCGTGCACCATGGCGTGGGGTGAGCTGGGGCGGGGCTCATTGTTCGACAATCTGGGCCGCAGGTGTGTGGCGATCCGGCGGGTGTGTGTGTTTGCGGCCGGAACTTGCGTGCTGCTGTGTGGTTTTCTCTCAGCAAGGTCGCAGAGTGGCCTGCGCACAACGAGGGCAACTGCCAAGCAGATCCTCCCAGACATAATCTTCGTCGAATCCCCGATCGTTGTCGCTGGTGACCTCCTTCACCGTTTTCCACAAGGCAGCCGTCTGGCGCGGCTGCATCCGGGAGTCGAGTCCGCTCCCGCTGCAATCCTGACACCCAGTCTTTTCGCCGTAGGAGACCCACAGCTGTCCTTCGATGGCGCGAGAGTGATCTTCTCGGCGCAGAAGGCGGTGGGGGAGCGTTGGCAGATCTGGGAGATGAAAGCGGATGGGTCGGGTCAGAGACAGGTCACCCATTGCCCCGCGGATTGCCTGCGCCCCGCCTATCTGCCCAACAACGAGATCGTGTACGCGGCCGCGAGCACGAACGAGGGGCGCACAGCTTCTCACCTGATGGTGTCAAAGAGCGACGGTTCCGACGGTCGGCGCATCACGTTTGGCCCCGGAGATTTCCAGGTGGAAACGGTCCTGAGGAACGGATTGATACTCACGTCGGCTCCGTGGCCGCTGCGGACGGGAGAGGGAGCCGCAGATTCGCGAGAGTTCTACACCATAAAACCTGACGGCACGGCGCTCGAGTCGTTCCGCTGCGAGCATGAGCACCCCGCTATACGAGCGGAGGCCGAGGAGTTGGAAGACGGCTCGATCGTGTTTGTAAAGAGATCGAGTGCGAGCAAGGCGGCTGGCGGCGAACTGGCACATATCCGGCGCGGCGCCGCGCACAACGCGCCTCTGGGTCCGCCGCAGGTGTTGACCTGGTCGTCGCGGCAATCGGCAGGGAACGCACTGATCGTCTCACGGTGGTTACCTTTGTCGCGAGGCGTTCCAGGGAGATTCGACCTCTATTTGTTCGATCTCAAGAGCGGCGTTTTCGGCGAACGAATTTATGGGGATCCGCAGTTTTCGAGCATCCAGGCGGTGCCGGTGACGGCGCGTCCGGTGCCGGGGGGATTCTGGAGCCTGGTGAACCCCGAGGCGAAGGCGGGGTACTTCATCTGCCTGAATAGTTATCTCTCCGGGGACGATCCGAAGGGACGGTTCTCCACGCCGGTCGCGCGCGTCCGGGTGCTGGCGCTCGAACCGGCGAGCGGCCAGGAGAGTGCCCTCGGCGAAGCACCCGTAGAGAAGGATGGTTCCTTTTATGTCTCGGTTCCACCCGATCAGCCAGTTCGTTTCGAGTTGTTGGATCCAAGCGGCGAGACAATTCACGCGCAGCGGAGCTGGGTCTGGGCGCGTCCGGGGGAGGAACGCGGCTGCCCGGGGTGCCACGAAGACAAGGCCATCGCGCCGGACAATCACTGGCCGCTGACGCTCCGAAGATTTGACACGCCAACGCGCCTGGGGGTCATGGACGATGCTGCGGCGAAGCCGTGAGCGACCGATGACGAATCGCAGATTCCAGCTACAAGCGATCCTGACGACGGCAATGCTGCTGGCGAGCAGCGCCGCCGGTTTCTGCCAGAACGCCGGCTCGCAAACCCCAGCGCCCGCAAAACTCCCGACTTATGAGGACGTTACTGAAAAGGCTAACATCCATTTCCAACACTCATTTGGGGAGCGGCAGCTGAGTTCAGTTATGGAGGCTACCGGCTCGGGTTGCGCCTGGATCGACTACAACAATGACGGCCTTCTCGACCTGTATGTACTAAGCGGACGCAACATCGAAGGCGTGACCAACCACTCGAAGCCGGATGGCATCAACGCTAGTAACCATCTCTACCGAAATAACGGCGATGGAACCTTTACCGATGTGACTGCCCAGGCTGGGGTGGGCGGCAAAGGCTTCGCTATGGGTGTGACCGTCGGCGACTACGACAACGACGGGTACGAAGACATTTACGTGACCAACTGGAATTCCGCCATCCTGTACCACAACAATGGTGACGGAACCTTCACCGACGTCACCGAAAAAGCCGGAGTGCAAAACAATCATTTTGGAGTCGGCGCGGCGTTCGTCGATTACGACCGCGACGGCCGGTTGGATCTCTTCGTCGGGAACTACCTGAAGTTCGATCCCAACGCGCGGAAGCCGTACTACACGGCCGAAGCCTTCCCCGGCCCGCTGGACTACGAGGGTGACGCCAACCGGCTCTTCCACAACAACGGCGATGGAACTTTTACGGATGTCTCGGAGCGCGCAGGAGTGGCCAACCCCGCCGGACGGGCTATGGGGGTGACCGTCGGGGACTACGACAACGACGGATGGCCGGACATCTACATCGCCAACGATCAGATGGAGAGCTACCTCTATCACAACAATCACGATGGGACCTTCACCAACGTCGCATTGGATCTGAACGTGGCTTTCGGGGCGAACGGGGAATCCCCCTCATCCATGGGACCCATTTTTGGCGACTACGACAACGATGGCTGGCTGGACCTGTTCGTCTCCGACATGCGTTATCACCGGCTGTACCGCAATGCAGGGAAGGAAGGTTACTTCACGGACGTAACCGTTCGGGCGGGCGTCGCTCAAGTTTCGGGGCAGTACGTGGCCTGGGGCGACGGTGTCTTCGACTTCGATAACGATGGCTGGAAAGACATTTTCATCGTGAATGGCGGTTTGCACTGGCTAGTACCGATGGAGGATTCGCTCTTGCGCAACAACGGTGATGGGACGTTCACCGACGTTTCCTCTCAGGCGGGGAGCTATTTCCAGACCAAGAAAGTCGGGCGCGGCGCCTGCTTCGCCGATTACGACAACGACGGCTACATCGACGCATTCATCGTGGTTCTTGGAGGCAAGGGGATCTTGTTGCACGCCAAGCCGCCAGCGGGGAATGCTAGGAACCACTGGCTGACGCTCAAGCTGGTGGGCACGAAGAGCAACCGCGACGGATTCGGCGCACGGATCGAAGCAGTTGCGGGCGACCTGCGCCAGGTCGTGGAGAATGTTCCGCAAACCGGCTATCTCTCCCAGAACGATCCGCGGCCCCATTTCGGGTTGGCACAGCACAGCGAAGTGGACACCCTCACGATCCGTTGGCCCAGCGGGACGATACAAACGCTCCATGAGGTGAAGGCGGATCAGATCCTAACGATCACGGAGCCGGTGGGCCCCCAGCAGCCAGCGACGGGGGAAGGGAAGACGCCATGAGCGCGGGACGCAAGAAGCTGTTTTTCCCCGCGCTGTGCGTGGCCGGCATATTTGCCGGCGCATTGGGGAGCTCCTGGACCCGCGTTGCGGCAGATGAGGCGCGCTCTGCGGCAAAGCCGCAGTCGAGCTACCTCACGCCAGTGGAGCTAACTTTCTCGTCTGACGGGCTGAGGCTCTACGTGGTGTGCGAGGATGACGACTCTCTCCTCGCGGTTGACGTACGCACCCAGCGCGTTGTCGGCAAGGCCAAGGTGGGCCGCAAACCTAAGGGCGTCGCGGTGTCGCCTGACGGACAGACTCTCTACGTGTCGAACGAGTGGAGCGACACGGTTAGCGAGATTGACGCGCAGTCGCTCAAAGTGCGCCGCACGCTGCAGACGGGCTGGGGCCCCATCGGACTGACAACAGATCGCACCGGCAAGGTGCTTTACGTCGCGAATAGCATCGGCAATGACGTGTCTTTGCTTGATCTTTCGAAGGGCGTGGAGATCAAGCGCCTCGCGGCGTGGCGATCGCCACATCAAGTGGCGCTTTCTCGCGATGGCCGCCGGGTCTATGTCTCGAATCTGCTTCCGCACCTGGGGCCCTTCGATCAGCCCCCGGTTTCTGAGTTGACGGTGATCGACACGAGGAAACAAACCGTCGCCGAGCGGATATTCATTCCGGATGCCCTGGAGCTCCGGCATATAGCGGAAGCCCCAGACAGGCGGGGGGATTATCTGCTGGTGCCGCTCGTGCGGCCGAAGAATCTGGGCCCACTCATTCGCGTGAACCAGGGATGGATCGTCACGCACGGAGTGGCGGTCATCCGGCCTGGTGAAGGCGCTCTTCCTGAAGGAGCGCCTTCACAGGTTACCCAAGTCCTTCTCGATGATATGGACTACTACTATGCGGGGGCAGACGGGGCGGCCTTCACGCCGGACGGTCGCTACGCGCTGGTGACTTCTGCTGAGGCAGACGTCGTTTCCATCATCAACACCGCCAAACTCGAGCATCGCTTGCGTGAAGTTCCGGCAGAGGAACTCGCCAATCGCCTGGATTCAGCGCAGGAGTTTGTGGTGCGCCGGCTCCACACGGGCTTCAATCCCA
Source organism: Candidatus Acidiferrales bacterium (assembly GCA_049514555.1). Lineage (GTDB taxonomy): Bacteria > Acidobacteriota > Terriglobia > Acidiferrales > UBA7541 > JBEKUY01. The sequence continues at coordinate 344,545 of JBEKUY010000001.1, read as the reverse complement.
CGGCGATTGTGATTTCTCCGGACGGACAAACTGCGTACATCGCCGACCGGTTGGACGACAGCCTGACGGTGGTAGACCTGCGGCGGCTGCAGGTCAAGTCCAAGATTGATTTGGGCGGGCCGGAGGAAATCACGCCGCTGCGGCAGGGCGAGCGCTTGTTCCACGACGCCAGCTTCTGCTTCCAAGGGCAGTTTGCCTGCGCCACGTGCCACCCGGACAACCACATCGATGGCGTGTCGTGGAATCTGGAAACGCCACGACTCGGGCGTGACCGTGTGGCCAATCGCACCTTGCGCGGCATCGCCGAAACGGCGCCCTACAAGTGGAACGGCCACAATCCCGATCTCGAGACCCAGTGCGGCCCGCGAATCGCGACATTCCTGTTCCATGCCCAGGGGTTTGACTCCAAGCAATTGGCAAACCTCGTGGCATTCATTAAGTCCATTCCGTTGCCTCCCAACCGGCACCTTGCTGGGAACGGCGAGCTGACGCCGGCGCAGGAACGGGGCAAGGCAGTTTTCTTCCGGAAATCTTGCGATGTTTGTCACACACCTGAAACGCACTACACCAACAAGCTGAGCGAAGACGTCGGAACAGCGGACAAGTACGACACCTCGGGCCTTTTCGATACTCCGCAGCTCGAGCGCGTCTACCAGAAACCGCCGTTTCTTCATAACGGCGAGGCCCTTTCACTGGAGGAAATCTGGACCACATTCAACGGCACGGACAAGCACGGGGTGACATCGGACATGTCCAAGGAGCAATTGAACGATTTGATTGAGTACTTGAAGACCCTGTAGCCGCCCTTCGTCCACAGGATGCAGGGGATGAGAACGGAGTGGGAGAAGAGAACGAGCCATGAAGATCCGGGAATGGAAACGTTGGGTGGTCGGAGCCGGAGTATCGCTGGCGCTTCTGTCGCCTGCCATTGCGCAGAAGCCACCGCTGTACACGAAGTGGGAGAACTACACGACGGCAAACGGCATGCCCGATGAGAAGGTGCTCGCCGTTACCGTGGACGGCGACCGGGTATGGGCAGGGACGGAGAGCGGCCTCGTGCTGATCGAAAAGGGTCAAATCAAGCGAGTCTTCACGCCGCAAGATGGCTTGGTCAACCGCGTCGTGACGGGAATCGCAGTGGACAAGCAGACGGGCGATGTTTGGATCGCCACGTTCGGCGGAGTCAGCCAGTACTCCGGGGGAACCTTCAAGAACTACACGAATCTTACGAGTGGTCTGGCGAACGACATCACGTATGGCGTAGCGATCCAGGGCGATTACGTCTGGGTGGCAACCACAGCCGGCATCAGCCGATTGAACATCCGCACGGGAGAGTGGACGATCGTCAGCGAAAAGGTCGCGCCGATGCATGAACCCTGGTCGTATGGCATCGCCGTTGCCGAAAAAGAAAAGAAGGTCTACTTCGCCGTGTGGGGAGGCGGAGTGCTGGAGTACGACATCGCCGGGGATTATTGGAAGCCATACACGGACCCGGACGAAGAGATGGAGATCGTGCTGTTCAAGAATCAGGGACTAATCCACATCATCGTGAGCAATGTCGCTTATAACGCCGACACGAAGATGTTCTGGGCGTCCACTTACTTCGGCCTTAGCGGATACGACGGCCGCTACTGGCACAACTATCTTTCGACAGACAGTGGTTTGGCCTCGGACTTCATCAATGCTCCCAAGTCCCGCGGCGACGAAGTCTGGGCTTGCACGGACAAGGGGTTGAGTTACCTGAACTACAAAACAAACACTTGGGTGACGTACCGGCCCAAATCAAATACCGGCCGCGGTGAGATTGTGATTACCGGGCCGGACAACAAGGCAACCAAACTCGAAACAGCAACATCCCTTGCTCACAACTACATCTTGAACATGGATTTTCAGGGCGAGGACATCTGGGTGGCCACAGCCAGAGGATTGAGCCACGGTATGCGCGAATCCAATAAGGAAGGGAAGCCCCATGACCACAGCACGAGCGGCAATTGAAGCCAGCATACCGAGCCAGCAGGAACAGGACTTGGTGTGCAAAAAAGCCATCCGCGCGCCGGAAGCGCTGAACGAGGCCTACGACTACCCGCATCCATCGTCTTTTACCAGGGGCCTGCGGCTGGACATCAAAGGCATTACGATTCTTCTGATCTCCGGCACGGCGAGTATCGATAAGAACGGCAATACCGTGCACGCCGGTGACTTTGCGGCACAGACATGGCGGACGTACCGCAATATCACCGCGCTGCTGGAGTCCGAAGGCGCCACATGGAAGGACGTGGTGCGTACCACCTGCTACCTCCGGGACATCGAGCGCGATTACGCGGAATTCAACGCCATCCGGACGCAGTTCTTCAAGGAGCAGGGGCTCGATCCCTTGCCCGCGTCCACCGGCATTCAGGCCATCCTTTGCCGGCCCGATTTGCTGGTCGAGATGGAGGCCATGGTGATTTTTGATTCCAGCGCGAAGACTCAGGAGCGCTGAAAGGGGCCAGGGCACCCGGTCGTATGCGAGCGGGATGTCAATTCAAACTCGGCGGGAACGTCGAACCGCCCGCAGGATGGGCATCGGTGGAACCGGGGTCCGAGAAAGGTGGGCAGGCCATGAGAATTGCAGGAACAGTTGCGGCGGACGACATACCGAGGATTTGCCCTCTCGTGAGCCGTCGAGTGCATCCCGGGGCTGAGGGTACCGAGACGCGCATCGTGCAGGTGGGACGCGCGCAGTTCGGCAGCGAGCGGCCGGCGGTGATCGCAGGGCCATGCGCGGTCGAGAGCCGCGAGCAGACGCTCGAAGTGGCGCGAGCCGTGAAGGCGGCCGGCGCGGAGATGCTCCGCGGAGGCGCGTTTAAGCCCCGCACTTCCCCCCATGATTTTCAGGGCCTGGGACTGGAGGGTCTGAAGATTCTTCGCGAGGCGAGCGACGCGACCGGCCTGCCGGTCGTCACCGAGGTGATGGATACACGGCTCGTCAAACAAGTGGCCGAATACGCCGACATGCTCCAGATCGGCTCCCGCAACATGCAGAACTATCCTTTACTCGCTGAAGCGGGACGCAGCGGGAAACCGGTCCTGCTCAAGCGCGGAATGGCTGCCAGCCTTTGCGAATGGCTGGGAGCGGCGGAGTACATCGCCAAGGAAGGGAACCTGGAGATCGTGCTTTGCGAGCGCGGGATCAAGGCGTATCCGTCGGGTGAATACTCACGTTTCGTCTTGGACCTGAACGTCATTCCTGCGGTGAAGGCAGTAACATTTCTGCCGGTGATCGTCGATCCGAGCCATGCCACTGGAGTCTCTGCGATGGTGGAGCCCGCAAGCCGCGCTGCCATCGAATTCGGCAGCCACGGCTTGATCATTGAGGTGGCGAGCGAGCGCGCGGATGCCGTCCGACCGACATGTGACGCCGCCCAAGCGATCGGCCCCTCGACGTTGAGGGACATCATCGAGTTCATCGATGCGAGGCAGGAGTACCTAACGAAGAAGAAAGCGCACACGGTATAGAGAGATTGGAACGCTATCCACGGGGAGATGCGCCATGCCCAGCTTTCTGACACGCTTCTTCACATCGGCAAGACCCAACGGGAGGAAAGGCCGCATGCGCGCCAGGTTTCTTTGGCTGTTTGCGTTTTTGTTTCTTGCGACTCCGGCCTGGCCGCAATATGACGACGAACCTCAGAAGGCGCCAAGCGAGCCGGCTACGTTGCCACGGTACGCCAACATGCCGGACGACGCGGTACCTTACCGGAAATTTACGAAGCCCTACAAGGAGTGGTTCGTCGAGGCGAATACCCTGGAGTACAACGGCGCAGCGCGCGAGGAAATGTCTGCAGATTTGTACCGGTCGAAGAGCGTGAATATAGGTTTCCTCGGGCCTATTGACCCGAACCACCCGGACGTCCGATATGGCGTGGCCATGTTGAACGGCGCGACCATGGCGATCGATGAAGCCAATGCGGCGGGCGGATACGGGGCCAGCGGGATGTCGTGTGGCAAGCCGTATGACCTGAAGATACATAGCGACCTGCCACTGTGGGGTGCATCTTCCACAGAGATCGTCAAGATGAAATTCGACGAGCACGTCGTGGCCATGCTGGGTGCGATTGACGGCGCTTCCACACACATTGCGCTTCGCGCGAGCCTGAAGCTGGAAATCCCGATCATGGACACTGGCACGACGGACCCGACCGTCACTGAGACGCGTATTCAATGGCTGCTGCACAATTTCCCCGACGACCGGCAGCAGGGCTACGCGCTTGCCGATTACGTCTTCAAGCAGCTCAAGCTCAAGCGAATCGGCGTGTTGCGGACTCAATCACGCTACGCGCGCATCGGCGTGGCCAAATTCTCCGATGAAGCGAGGCGCATGGGCCACACGCCGCTGCTGGAAGTGAAATTCGAGCGAGGGGACACCGATTTCTCGACCCAGCTTCGGATGCTGCAAAACGCCAAGATTGAAGGCTTGGTGATCTGGGGTGAACCGCCGGAGGCCGGCCTAATCCTCAAGCAGATGCGTGCACTGGGGATGAAGCAGCCGGCCTTCGGCGCCAGCCGCCTTGTGTATCCACAGCTCTTGGAGATCGCAGGGTCTGCTGCCGAGGGGTTCGTGGCAACGAGCGCTCTTGATCCATCGCGCAAAGATCCCAAGTGGCTGGCGTTCGTCGAGAAGTACCGGCAGCGCTTCAATCAAGAGCCGGACGGCTATGCTGCGTATGCCTACGATGGGATGACGATGCTCATCAAAGCCATCGAAAAGGCGGGTCTGAACCGGGGGCTCATCATGGACGCGTTGAGAGAGTACGAACTCAAAGAGTACGCCGGTGCGGCCGGCCGGGCGCAGTTCGACTACACGCTGAACAACATTGCCCCAGTTACTCTGGCGCGCGTCGAGGGCGGCAAATTCGTTTACTTCCCGGCCCACCACCGGGAATCGGCGGCCGCTCTTGGAGGGGCAGGGAGTCAGTAACGGCCGTGATGGGATGTTCCGATCTTCGGGATAGAGTTCTCCCCGTCTGGCGCTCACGTTCTGTGAGTTTCTCTCTGTGCGGGTTCCTGACGCTCCTCGCGGCGGTGGTCCTTGCAGGACTGCCCGCGGAAGCCCAAACGGACCCCGCCACCACAAAACCGTACGCTTCCATCAACAGGGACGCGGTCTACTATTCTGGCCCCGGGCGCGGGTCTTCGTATGACCTCAAGGGAAACTACGTGGTCATTGGGATGATTCTGCCTCTCCGGGGAAGCCACGAGGCCGAGGGCAAGGCGTTGCTGCAAGCCGCGCAGTTGGCCCTGGACGAGGAGATTGTGCAGTCTCTTCCCGATGGCCGCGGACTCACACTCGCCGTGCGTGACGAGAGTGGATCGTGGGGGCAGGCGAGCAGCGAGATGGTCCGGCTCATCCTTCAAGACGAAGCAGTCGCCCTGATCACCTCTCCTGACGGCAATATCGCGCATCAGGCCGAGCAGATCGCCAATAAGATCGGCGTGCCGATACTGACTCTCGCCAGCGATGCGACCACGACCCAGATCAATCTTCCTTGGATCTTCCGTCTGGGACCGAGCGACGCAGACGAGGCGCGAGCTTTCGCGGAACATATCTATCGGCAACGGGGTTGCCGGAAAGTGCTGCTCCTCGCTCAGGTGGATCACGATGGCCGCGTAGGGAGCGAGCAATTCGAAAAAGCCGCGCGGCAACTCCACGCGCCTCCGCCCGGACGGCTGGAAATTTCTTCCGCGAGTGCGGACGTGGAATCCGCAATGGCTCAGGTGAAGGCGCGAGACCCAGAGGCCGTCGTTCTGTGGACCGACCATGACCTTGCCGCGGAGCTGCTTCCCCTCATCCGGCATGGGAAGCCCACGATGCCTGTTTATCTCTGCCGAAAAGCCGCTGAGATTGCCGGAATGAGGGTGGGGGAGCCATCGCCGGCGCGTCCGGCGCAAGGCGAAGGAAATGACGCGGAGATCTGGGTGGCGGCTTCTCCTGCGAAGGGGGCGGGATCGGCACGACAGGAGTTTGAGAAACGATTCCGCGACCGGACAGGAACCATGCCCAGTGCCGCTGCCGCCGAAGCTTACGATGCCGTGCATGTGGTTGCCGCCGCCTTGCGCCACGCGGGAGCCAATCGCGCCCGGGTGCGGGACGTTCTCGCGGCGGGCACCAGCTTCCAGGGCGCCACAGGTGCCATCTCCTTCGACTCGGCCGGAAACGAGCGCGGGGATATTGTTGTCGTCAGACTGCAAGGTGCTTCCTTCGCTGGGACTTCATTCTGATCCGGCGGAACTGTTTTCCGCAGGACTCGAGGCTCGTCTCCGAAACGCAGAGTGGGTGCTGTTGGCAATGCGGCGCAGCCGCGTTGACGCGTTTGCGCGCTTTGCTACAATGAAAAACGAGGTTGTGAGAGCGCGATCGTGCCGGACCTGCCTCTTCACGAACGGCGTAACCGGTTGGTTCTAGCGGACATCGTGCGCACCTACATTGAAGTGGGTGAGCCCGTTTCCTCCCGATCGGTCTCTAAACGCTATGAAGAAGCGCTGAGTCCGGCGACAATTCGGAACATCATGGTTGATCTCGAAGAGGCGGGCTATCTCTATCAGCCCCACACATCGGCGGGACGGGTGCCAACGGCGGCGGCGTACCGCTTCTTTGCGCAGGAGATCGCCTCGCAGGCGACGCTCAGCGTCGAGGACCGCGATTGGATACGGGGCGAACTGGGCGCGGCGACAAACCCGGAGGAGATGACCGAACGGGCGGGACACGTTCTCGCGGAGGCTTCCAAGGGATTGGGCATCATCGTTTCACCGCCGATGGGCAAGACCGTGCTCGAGCATGCTCGGATGTGGCTGCTGCCTGACGGCCGGGTGGTCGTCGTTCTGATCTCCCCCGGCGGCTTGACCCGGGACAAGGTGCTCCGGCCGAGCCGCGTCTTCACGCAGACCGAACTGGATCAGACGGCTGAGTTCTTGAACCAGCAGTACACCGGGTGGCGGCTCGATGCCATTCGCGAGGACTTGCTGGCGAAGCTGGCCAACGACCGGGAACGCTACGAGGGCCTGGCGCGCAATGCCCTCACTCTGTGCGATCCGGGGATCCTCGGCGAAGACGAGACGCAGCAGGTTCACGTCGAGGGAGCGGCACAAATCGCGGCTTCGCCCGATCTCGCCGACCAGGGGCAGTTGCGGGAACTCCTGGCGGCCATCGAGGAGAAGCATCGCCTAGTGGCCTTGCTGAATGCGTGTATTGACGTGCCGGAGCCGGTGCACGTACAGATTGGCGTGGGGGAAATCACTTCGGCCGGTGAGGATCTTGCCCTCATCAGCGCGCCTTACTTATTGGGCGATCAAGTGCAGGGCACGCTTGGGGTGCTGGGACCGACGCGGATGCAGTACGAACGAGCTATGACGGCTGTAGCCTACGTGGCGCAGCTTTTCAGCGAGGCTCTGAGCAAGCGCCAAACGTGAAGTAGGAGCAGGAGAGGATCGCCGTGCCAAATAGAAAGAGGAACGACGCGCTCGAATCGGCTGCGCCACCGGAAATCGTGGCTGAGGATGCGCCGGAGGCCGCGACTTCCGGGGCGGAAGCGCCGCAGGTGAGTGACAAACTGGCCACTGTCCTTGCGGACTTTGAGGAACTGCGTCAGACGCTCGTCCGGCGGCAGGCGGACTTCGAGAATTATCGCAAGCGGATCGAGCGAGAGCGCGCGGAAGACTCGCGGCGGGCCATCGCGCGTGTCATCGAAGGACTCATCCCCGTATTGGACGGCTTCGAGCATGCGCTCGCTGCCCACAAGGAAGCGGCCTATGAGGAATACCGCAAGGGCTTCGAATTGATTTACAGACAACTGCTGGAGAATCTGAAGCGCTTGGGTCTCGAGCGGCACGACCCCGCTGGGGAGAAGTTCAATCCACACCTGCATCAGGCCATGGACCGCGTCGAATCCGCGGACTATGAGGACGGCACAATCATCGCGGTGTACCAGCCGGGATATGTGTTCCACGGAAGGGTTTTGCGGCCGGCGATGGTCCGGGTGGCCGTGCATCCGGGTGGACATGGCGAGCCTCGGGAATCGAAACTCGCGAACTGATCGAAGGAACCAAGGGGCTTGAATGGCTCACGACGCAAGGCAAGACTTCTACGGGATATTGGGTGTAAGCCGCACGGCGACGCAGGACGAAATCAAATCCGCGTACCGCAAGGCGGCGTTGAAATGGCACCCTGACCGCAACCCGGCAAACAAGCGCGAGGCCGAAGAACGTTTTCGAGCCGCCACGGAAGCCTATAGCGTGCTGAGCGATCAGCAGAAGCGCGATGTGTACGACCGCTACGGCTACGCGGGGTTGTCCGGGATGGGCTTTGAGACCGGCGGCATCAATCCCACGATCTTCCAGGACTTCCAAGACATTCTCGGGGATTTCTTCGGCTTTGAGGACATTTTCGGAGGCGGGGGACAGCGGGGCCGCAACCGCGCGCAGCGTGGCAGCGACCTGCGATACGACATGGCGCTCTCGTTTGAGGAAGCAGCCGCGGGCGTGGCGACCAAGATCAAGCTGCCGCGGATGCAGCTCTGCGAGGCGTGCAAGGGCACCGGCGCGAAGGCCGGGAGCGGCGTAGCCGCGTGTCAGACCTGCGGTGGACGCGGGCAACTGCATTACCAGCAGGGATTCTTCAGCATTTCGCGGACGTGCCCGGCGTGCCAGGGTGCCGGCCAGATCATCCGGGAAAGGTGCGCGGAGTGCCGCGGACAGGGCCGTCTCGAGCGGGAGCACATGATCGAGCTGCGCATCCCGGCGGGAGTCGATACGGGAACAAGGCTTCGCGTTGCAGGAGAAGGGGAGGCGGGGCCGAAAGGCGCCCCTGCGGGCGATCTCTACGTTGTCTTGGAAGTGAAGGAGCATCCCTTCTTCGAGCGACGCGGGGCAGACCTGTACTGCACGATCCCGGTGAGCTTCGCGCAAGCCGCGCTGGGTGCGGATCTGGTCGTTCCGGGGCTACAGGGAGAAGAAAAGCTGCGCATTCCCGAAGGAACGCAGGGCGGGGCGGTGTTCCGCCTGAAGGGCAAAGGGCTGCCCGATCCGCATGGAGGAGGGCGTGGCGATCTCTACTATCACGTCCGCGTGGTGACGCCGTCAAAGCTGACGCGCGAACAGCGCAAGTTGCTCGAACAGTTGGGCGCCACACTCAAAGTGGAGAACCGTCCGGCCGAACGAGATTCCTCGATCTTCGACAAAGTGAAAGACATCTTTGGCTAGCCAGCCACCAAGGGCCCCCGCGCCGATCGCATCGGCCCTCTGCTCGGAATGACGTGAGCGGAGCATATTCGGTGGCAGATGCGATAGAATCCCACCGTGCGTAAGCGATTCTTCGTTGATGAGTTCCAGGCCGGCCGGGCCGTGCTTCCTGGGGACAGGGCTCGCCATTTGGGCCGTGTCCTGCGAGCTGAGCCCGGGCAGGTCTATGAATTAAGCGACGGCGAGCGGGTGTGGCTCGGCCGGATCGAAAGCGTGGGGCATGACCGGATCGAGTTTGCGCTCGTCGAGGAGTTGCCGGTCAAGGCGTCGGCGCTCACGCTGACGTTGCTCCTCGCCGTAGTCAAGTTCGACCACTTCGAGTGGGCGGTCGAAAAGGCCACGGAGCTGGGCGTCTCCATCATCGTGCCGCTGGCCGCCGCGCGCAGTGAGAAAGCGCTGCTGAAAGCCGTATCGAAGCGCGCCGGACGCTGGCAGAAGATTCTGCTCGAAGCCTCACAACAATCGCGCCGCGTGCGGATGCCGGTGATCGAGCCGCTGGGGCGGCCGGAAAGCGCTTTTACCGGAAGACGCGAAGCGTTGCGGCTGCTCTTGTCCGAGCGCCCGGAAGCGCCCTCGTTGCGAAGCGTCCTTGCGGGTTCAGAGGCGCAGGGGGCGGTCTTCGCGGTGGGGCCGGAAGGGGGATGGACAGAGGAGGAATTCACGGTAGCGCAGAAGTCGGGTTTCCGTGAAGTCTCGCTGGGGAAATTGATTCTGCGCACGGAGACGGCAGTGGCCGCGGGACTTGCGGCGCTGAACTACGCGCTGGGGGATGCCTAGTCCGGAAATTTGGCGGACGAAAGACAGCGAGGGCGACGAGGCAAGTGTGGCGAGGGTGCCGCGTGGCATGGTATAAATAAAAAGATAAGGCGCATGCAGGTGTCCAACGAAAAGGCGGCCGTGCCGACAGCGAGCGGCGCCAAGGCCATTCCCACGCACAATCCGGGGCATTCTTTTCGTCGCGAGCTGCGCGCCTGGGCCCGCGACGTTTTGCTGGCCATCGGACTGGCGATGGTCATCATCGTTTTCCTCTATCGCCCGGTCAAAGTGGAAGGCACGAGCATGGCGCCCCTGCTCGTGGACCAGGAGCGGATCTTCATCAACCAGTTCATCTATCGCTTTGAGTTGATTCAGCGGGGAGACGTCGTTGTTTTCTGGTATCCTCTGGATCGCTCGAAATCATTTATCAAGCGAGTGGTTGCGCTGCCCGGCGAAACGGTGGAGATCCGCGACGGGGCTGTGTACGTCGACGGGCGTCGTCTCGAAGAGCCGTACGTGCCGCCGCGGTTTGCGGACACGACCAGCTACGGTCCGATGCAGGTTCCACCGGAGCACTTTTTCGTCATGGGCGATCACCGCATCAGCTCGAACGATTCGCGAATCTTTGGCCCCGTAGCGCGGCGCTACATTTACGGGCGCGCTGTTTTTGCGTACTGGCCATTCGCGCATTTTGGATCGCTTCGGGCCACGAATGAGCAGGCGCAATGAATTCAGGTGGAGGACAATCTGAAGGAAGCTACTGCACGGCCCGCCGCTCTGGCGCTCGAGGACGGGCGCGTATTTAACGGCCGCGCGGCGGGCGCTGTGACCCGCCGTGGCGGGGAAGTCGTTTTTAACACCAGCCTTACCGGCTACCAGGAAGTTTTCACCGATCCGAGCTACGCGGGCCAGATCGTCTGCCTGACCTATCCGCACATCGGCAACGTGGGCGCGAACCTGGATGATGAGGAGTCGGCCCGCCCTTACATCGAGTCGCTGGTGGTGCGGGAATTCTCCCAGCTCGCATCGAACTGGCGATCGACCGAGACGGCGCAGCTCTACCTTCATCGCCACGGCATTCCGGTGATCTGGGACATCGATACGCGGGCCTTGGTCCTGCATATCCGCAATGTCGGGGCGATGCGTGGGCTGGTCTCGACGGACGGCACTCCCGCGGAGCAGCTTGTCGCCGAGGCGCGGGCGCTCCCGACCATGGCCGGCCGGGAGCTGGCCAGCGGGGTGACCTGCGCGAAGCCCTACGAATGGAAGAAGGGTTCGATCGAGCTGGCGGTCTCGCCCTGGTCGGAGCAGATGGGCGAAGCCGGCGTTTCCGCGGAGGAGCGGCAATTCCGCGTGGTGGCCTTCGATTTCGGCATCAAACAGAACATCTTGCGGATTCTTGTGGATCACCACTGCGATGTTGCGGTGGTTCCCGCGGCCACCTCGGCCGAAGACGTGCTCGCGATGAAGCCCGACGGAGTATTTCTCTCCAATGGCCCGGGCGATCCCGAGCCGGCCACGTACGCCATCGAGGCGATCCGCAAGCTGCTCGGGAAGGTGCCGATTTTTGGCATTTGCCTGGGGCACCAGCTCTGCGGGCTGGCTCTTGGCGGGAAAACGTACAAGCTGAAATTCGGTCATCACGGGTCGAACCACCCGGTGAAGAACCTGCTGACGGACGAGGTGGAGATCACCGCGCAGAACCATGGCTTCGTGGTGGACCCCGAATCGCTGCCTTCGGAAGATGTCGAAATCACGCACGTCAATTTGAACGATCACACGAACGAGGGCATGCGGCACCGCTCGCTCCCGCTGTTTAGCGTGCAGTATCACCCCGAGGCTTCGCCGGGACCGCACGACTCGCGCTACCTGTTCACGCAGTTCATCGAAATGATGAAGGAGAAGCATCCATCGGGCGCTCCCCGGCGGCGGCAGAAACAGAACTAGGAAAGGCCGAATGCCCAAGCGGACGGACATCAAGAAAATCCTGATCATCGGCTCGGGACCGATCATCATCGGCCAGGCGTGCGAGTTCGATTATTCGGGGACGCAGGCGTGCAAAGCGCTGCGCGCGGACGGGTACAAAGTCATCCTGGTGAACTCCAATCCCGCGACGATCATGACCGATCCGGAAGTGGCGCATCGGACGTACATCGAGCCGCTGACGAAGGAGCATCTGGAAGAAATCATTGCGCGAGAGCGGCCGGACGCGATCCTGCCGACGGTGGGCGGACAAACCGGTCTCAATCTCGCGATCGAACTGGCCGAAGGCGGCATCCTCGAGAAGTACGGGGTGCAGATGATCGGCGCGTCGCAGCGGGCCATCAAGGTGGCCGAGGACCGGCTGTGGTTCAAGGACGCCTGCCGGAAAGTCGGGCTCGATGTGCCTGCTTCGGCCCTGGTGAACAACGCGCAGGACGCCATGCGGCTTTGCGATCAGCTCGGCTTTCCGGTGGTGATCCGGCCGTCGTTCACCCTCGGCGGAACCGGCGGATCCATCGCTTACAATCGCGAGGAGTTTGCCGAATCCATCGCCCACGCGCTCGATTCGAGTCCGGTGCATGAGGCGCTGGTCGAAGAGTCCGTGCTCGGATGGAAAGAGTATGAACTCGAGGTGATGCGCGATTTCCGCGACAACTTCGTGGTCATCTGCTCGATTGAGAATTTCGACCCCATGGGTGTGCACACCGGCGATTCCATCACGGTCGCGCCGGCCCAGACGCTCACCGACAAGGAATACCAGCGGATGCGCGATGCGGCCGCGGCAGTGATCCGCGAGGTGGGCGTCGAGACGGGCGGCTCCAACATTCAATTCGCCGTGCACCCGGAGACCGGGCGCATGGTGGTGATCGAGATGAACCCCAGGGTGTCGCGCAGTTCGGCTCTGGCGAGCAAAGCGACCGGCTTCCCGATCGCCAAGATTGCCGCGCGCCTCGCCGTGGGGATGTCGCTCGATGAAATCCCCAACGACATCACCAAGAAAACCCCGGCGTGCTTCGAGCCCACCATCGACTACGTGGTGGTGAAAATCCCGAAATGGCAGTTTGAGAAGTTCCCCGGCTCCGACAGCACGCTCGGCACCCAGATGAAATCGGTAGGCGAAGTCATGGCCATCGGGCGGACCTTTAAGGAAGCGCTGCAGAAGGGCATCCGTTCGCTCGAACCCCACACGCCCTGGCGCGCGCCGGCGGAAACTCCGGCGTCGATGCTGCGCGAGAAGCTAGCTACGGCGCGGCCCGATCGGATTCACTGGTTATTGGTGGCGCTGGAGCGCGGGCTTCCCGCGGCGGAAATCTGCGAAATTACGAAGATTGATCCCTGGTTCATCCAGCAGCTCGTGGAAATCGTGGCGATGACGCGCCGCGCGGCGGCGGTGACCGTTGAGACGGCTTCGCGCGAGCTTCTCCGGGAAGTCAAACGCCACGGGGCGAGCGACGAGCAGTTGGCGCAGATCTGGAAGACGACGCCGGCAGCGGTGCGTCTGCAGCGCGTGCGCTGCAACGTCGCGCCGGTCTTCAAGCGCGTGGACACGTGCGCCGCGGAGTTCGAGTCGTTCACGCCGTACCTCTATTCGACGTACGAAGAGGAAGACGAGTCGAACCCGCAGGGGCGCCCGAAGATCGTCATCCTGGGCAGCGGGCCGAACCGCATCGGGCAAGGAATTGAATTCGATTACTGCTGTTGCCATGCCTCGTTCGCCCTTCACGAAGATGGGTTTGAGACCATCATGGTCAATTGCAATCCCGAGACGGTCTCGACCGACTACGACACCTCCGACCGGCTGTATTTCGAGCCGCTGACACTCGAAGACGTTTTGGCCATTGTGGATAAGGAAAAGCCTCAGGGCGTGATCGTCCAATTCGGCGGGCAGACGCCGCTGAATCTGGCGCTCGAGCTGAAGAGAAACGGCGTGCCCATCGTGGGCACGGCTCCCGAATCCATCGATCTTGCCGAGGACCGGCGCCGCTTCGGGCGGCTGCTCGAGGAACTGAAGATTCCGCAGCCGCGCAATTCCACCGCCCTGGTTCCGGAAGAAGCGGCGCGAGTTGCGGCGGAAATCGGTTTGCCGGTGCTGGTGCGGCCGAGTTACGTCCTGGGCGGGCGCGCGATGGTGATCGCCTACGACGTGCACACGGTTCAGGAGTACGTGGCGCAAGCGGCGCTGATGGGGCCGGCGCGGCCGGTGTTGATCGATCAGTTCCTGGAAGAAGCGACCGAAGTCGACGTGGATGCCCTCGCCGACGGGACCGACGTGGTCATCGGCGGAATCATGGAGCACATCGAGGAAGCCGGAGTGCATTCGGGGGATTCCTCCTGCGTCATTCCTCCGGTGAGCCTCACGCCGGCGGTGTTGGAGAAGATCCGCGAGTACACCAAGAAACTGGCGCTGGCGCTCAAGGTCGTCGGGTTGATGAACGTGCAGTACGCCATCCAACGCGAAACGGTTTATGTGCTGGAGGTCAATCCGCGCGCCTCGCGAACGGTGCCTTACGTCAGCAAAGCCATCGGCGTGCCGCTGGCCAAGATCGCGGCGCGGCTCATGGTGGGGCGCAAGCTTTCGGAGATGAACCTTCCTCTCGTGCATACCAATGGGGTTGCCGAGATCGCCGTGCGGGACTACTACTCGGTGAAATCCCCGGTTTTCCCGTTCAACAAATTCCGCGGCGTGGACACCATCCTCGGGCCGGAGATGCGCTCGACGGGAGAAGTGATGGGCATCTCCCAGAGTTTTGGCCAGGCCTTCGCCAAGGCGCAGTTGGCCGCGGGACAGCGGCTGCCGCGGCAGGGCACCGTCTTCCTCAGCGTAAACGACAGCGACAAGCGCCACGTAGCGCCTCTCGGGCGCGACTTGGCCGCCCTGGGCTTCCGCCTCCTGGCCACCCGCGGAACCGCGTCCGCGTTGCAGGCGGCGGGCGTGCCGGCCGAGGCGGTGTTCAAGGTGAATGAAGGCCGGCCGAATATCGTGGATCTGGTGAAGACGGGGAAAATCGATCTGGTCATCAATACACCACTCGGCCGCGAGTCGTTCTACGACGAGAAATCGATTCGCCGGGCCGCGATCCGCTACAACATTCCGTGCATCACAACGCTTTCGGCGGCCAATGCGGCCGCGCGCGGGATCCATGCGCTCCGGGAGCAGGGAAGTGAAGTTGCTGCGCTGCAAGACCTACATCGCGGGAAAGCCGCCGGGGCGCCACGGCCCGCGCCTGCGAAGTGAGCCATGAAACTCGAGGGAGTGTTCGCGCCGCTGACGACGCCATTCGCGAAGAATGGCTCGGTGGCTTTGGCGGATCTGGGCGCGAACGTGGAGCGTTACAACGCCACGGGGCTGGCGGGGTACGTCATTCTCGGCTCGACGGGCGAGGCGGTGCTCCTCTCTCAGGAGGAATCGCCACGGATTCTGGAGACCGCGCGCAAGGCGGCCAATGCCGCAAAAATTCTGATCGCCGGGACGGGCTCGGAGTCCACGGCGGATACCATCGTGCGGACGCGGCAGGCGGCGGACCTGGGCTACGCGGTGGCCATGGTCAAGCCGCCGCATTACTTCAAGCCCCACCTCAAAGCACAGGTTCTGCTGGATCACTTTCGCCGGATAGCGGACGCGTCTCGAATCCCCATCCTGCTCTATTCCATACCGCAATTCACCGGGATTACGCTCGAGGCGCCGGACGTCGCAGAGCTTGCCAAGCACTCGAACATTATCGGTATCAAGGAGAGTTCGGGTAATGTCCCGCGGGTGGCCGCCATCATCGCCCACACGCCCAAGGACTTTCAGGTCTTGGTCGGCTCCGGCAGCACGTTTTACGCGTCACTGATGGTGGGGGCCCGCGGCGGCATTCTCTCGCTTGCCTGTGTACTGCCCGAACTGTGCGTTGAACTCTATGTGCGGGAGCGTCGGGGGGACGCGAAGGGCGCCCAGCAATTGCAGCAGAAACTGCTGCCGGCGTCGCGGCTCATCGTGGAGGAGGGCGGTCCCGCGGGCGTGAAGTGTGCGATGGATCTGCGGGGATACCGTGGCGGGGCGCCACGCCTCCCGCTCGCACCTCTCAGCGAGCGCCAACGGGAAGAAATCAGCGATTGCCTTCGTGCGCTCGAAGCTGGCGCGGCCACGCGCGCGTAGAGGTCGCGCACGCCCGGTGTGGCCGCAACCTGGCGATTTGCTGGGGTAGGCGAGGGCGCGTATCATTTCTTCTTCATGGACTGTCACGCGATTCCCTTTCGCCTCCTGCCGCAACAGTCAAAGCTCTTCGTCCGCTATGTTGAGGATTTCTCCCAGGTAAAGAGATTTTATCCCCATCTGCCGGCATTCTCGTCCGTCCAACGAGCGGCGAGGAAACTACGCTTCCCCAAAGAGCGGCGGGAGACGGTTCTAGGTGTGCTCCGAGAGCAGAATCGGGGCTTCGGCGCGAGCGCAGGCGTCTTTGCGAACTTGGATCGCTTCGAGCATGGAGCGGTTGCGGTCGTCACGGGCCAGCAGGTTGGTCTCTTCACGGGCCCGGCCTACACAATCTACAAAGCGCTGACCGCGGTAAAGATTGCGGACGAATTGACGCGCTCCGGCGTGGCGGCGGTACCCGTTTTCTGGATGGCGACGGAAGACCACGACCTGGCCGAAGTGAACCATTGCGGCTGGCTAGCTGCACGGGCGCTGCTGCGGTTGAAGCTCGATCTCTCGGAATCTGGCGGACAGCCGGTAGGGAATATCCAACTCGGAGACGGAATCTCGGCGTTGGTGGAGAGCGCGGCCGCAGCTCTTGAGGGTGAGAGCGCGGACCAGGTCGAGGCTTGGCTGCGAGAGAGCTACGGACCTCTGGAGACCTATGGCAGTGCGTTTGGAAAGCTCATGGCGCGCGTTTTCGGGCCGCATGGGTTGATTCTGCTCGATCCCAGGGAGGAACGGTTTCACCGGGTTGCGGGTGACATTTACCGACGCGCGCTGATCGAACACGAGTCGCTGACGAAGGAATTGCTGGCGCGAAACGGCGAGCTCGAGAAGGCCGGATATCACTCGCAAGTGAAGGTCAGCCCGCAGAGCACCTTGCTCTTCCTTTTACAGGAAGGGAAGAGGGCGCCGCTTCGCGTCAGGAATGGACGGTTTATCGGGGGCGAAGAGTCGTTTGGCGAGAAGGATCTCTTGGAGCTTGTCGCCGCGGCGCCGGAGCGGTTTTCGCCGAATGCTCTGCTGCGGTCCGTGGTCCAAGATACCCTGCTGCCGACCGTTTGCTCCGTCGTGGGGCCGGCAGAGGTCGCCTACTATGCGCAGTCGTCAGTCCTGTACGAGCATCTTCAAGTGAATATGCCCGTCATCCTGCCGCGCGCGAGCTTCACGCTTGTCGAACGCCCCGCGCGCAGGCTCCTCGAGCGTTACGGTTTGCGCGTCGAAGACGTTTGGAGAGGCGGGCAACGCGTTCACCGGGAGATGGAGGCCCGAGCCTTGCCCGCGTCCCTGGCGCACACTTTTGACCGCGGTGTCGTGGAACTGGGCCGCCTGCTCGGCCGTCTGGAGAAATCAGTCGCCAAATTGGATAAGACCCTCATTGGAGCCGCGCAGACAGCGCAGCGCAAAATGACCTATCAGCTCGAAAAGCTGCGGCGAAAGGCGGGGAGGGCCAACGACTTCCGCACGGGAGTACTCGCGGAACACGAGCGCCAGCTCTTCGATGCGTTGTTTCCGGAGCATGCGCTCCAGGAGCGGAATCTGTGCTTTCTTCCGTTCTTGGCAAGACACGGGCAAGCGCTTCAGGATGAACTCTTGCGGCGGGCCAGCGGGAAGGGCAAGGCCCGCCACCACGTGGTGTTCCTCGATTGACTGGCTCTATCGTGCGAAACGCAGTCGTTTCCTGCGCAACTTAGCCCGCTGAAAATGGTATATTGGAGGGTTACTGGAGAGGACGGCAGCCCGCCTGCTGGTTAAGACCACATTTCAGGAGGACGTTTAATGGCAACAACGACCGTCGGTAGCTCCATCGAACAGTATCTGGGCGATAAGGCGAAGTTCCTGTTGGACTTTCGCTCGCCCAAAATCTCCAAGGAACGGCTGAATCTGCCGGGGCCGGACTTTGTGGACCGCGTGTGGTCTCAATCCGACCGCAACATCCGCGTGCTCACGAGCCTGCAGCGGATGTTTACCCGGGGCCGCCTGAGCGGCACGGGATATCTATCGATCCTGCCTGTGGATCAGGGGATCGAGCATTCGGGCGGCGCGAGCTTCGCCAAGAATCCCGACTACTTCGACGCCGAAAACATCGTGAAGCTGGCCATGGAAGGCGGCTGCAACGCTGTGGCGTCCACGTTCGGCGTGCTGGGAGCGGTCGCGCGCAAGTACGCGTACAAGATTCCGTTCATCGTCAAGATCAACCACAACGAACTGCTCACCTACCCCAACAAGTTCGATCAAGTGCTCTTCGGCACGGTCAAGCAGGCTTACGACATGGGCGCGGCGGCGGTGGGCGCGACGATCTACTTCGGCTCTCCGGAAAGCACGCGGCAGATCGTCGAGATCGGCCAAGCCTTCGCGCACGCGCACGAGCTGGGCATGGCCACGGTACTCTGGTGCTACCTCCGCAGCAGCGCCTTCAAGAAGGACGGAAAGGACTACCACGTCTCCGCGGACCTCACCGGCCAGGCCAATCACCTCGGCGTGACCCTCGAGGCCGACATCATCAAGCAGAAGCTGCCGGAGAATAATGGCGGCTACCTGGCGCTGAATTCCGGCGGCGTGACCTACGGAAAGTTCGACAAGCGTATTTACTCCGACTTGACCAGCGACCATCCAATCGATCTCTGCCGCTACCAGGTGGCCAACTGCTACATGGGCCGGGCGGGATTGATCAACAGCGGGGGGGCGTCTGGCGCGAACGACTTCGCTGAGGCGGTCTTGACCGCCGTGGTCAACAAGCGCGCCGGCGGTACCGGCCTCATTTCGGGACGCAAGGCCTTCCAGCGCCCGATGAAGGAAGGCGTCGCCCTCCTGAACGCGATTCAGGACGTTTACCTCAGCCCGGAAGTGACTGTCGCCTGATTCCGGGCGTTCACGACGTATATCGGCGGCAGCGACTCCCAGGTTGCTGCCGCCGATTGTTTTGAGCGGAGCTGCCCTGCCCATGATGACGCTCACGGTCAAGACGGACCGGCGAACTCAAGCGGTTGACGTAACCTCGCAGGTGAAGCAGGTCGTCCGGGAGTCGGGCGTCCAAAGCGGCGTGTGTCATCTCTACGTTCCGCACACCACCGCGGCCATCTTCATCAACGAGAACGCCGATCCCGACGTTGCGCGCGACATTGAAGCCACGCTCGAGCGTCTTATCCCTCATTCGGGGAATTACCGCCACGCGGAAGGAAATGCCGACTCGCACGTCAAAGCCGTCCTGGTCGGGGCAAGCCAGTCCGTTTTGATTGAAGACGGGCAGCTCGTGCTGGGGCACTGGCAAGGCATCTTCTTCTGCGAACTTGACGGGCCGCGGGAACGGCGGCTTTTCGTGAAAATTGTGTGCGATCCCCATTGACGAGTGCAGGCACATGGATAGCCGAGATCAATCGTCCCCCAGGAGCAAGAGGCTCGGCATCTACATTCAGGTTCCCTTCTGCCAGACCAAGTGCACCTACTGCAATTTTCATACGGGCCCGTTTGCGCGGTCGCTCTATTCGCCGTATGTCGACGCGGTCTGCAAGGAAATCGAGGATACCGAGACGCTCTCCGGCTTGGCTGGGCAAGGCCTCGTTGAGCCGGTTGTGGAGCTTCCAGTCGACACGGTTTATCTTGGCGGAGGGACGCCCAGTCTGCTGGAGCCGCCTGCTCTGGCGCGGATTCTGGATGCCGTTCGCGCCTCCTTCACAGTGGAATTGGGTGAGGTCACGCTCGAAGCGGACCCGGAGACGGTCTCGGCTGAAAAGGCGGTGGCGTGGCGGGCCGCAGGATTCAACCGCATCAGCCTGGGCGCGCAGTCTTTCCATGACAATGAGCTGAGGGCTGCAGGGAGAAAGCATCGTGTGTCCGACATCGCGGAGGCGGACCGATTGTTGCGCAGCGCTGGATTCACCAATCTCAGCTACGACCTCATCATCGGCTTGCCGCACCAGACGGCCGCTTCTTGGAAGGAGTCTGCCGATCGGCTCGTAGCTCTCGCGCCGGAGCACATCTCCATCTACATGCTGGAAGTGGATGAAGGGAGCCGGCTCGGGCGCGAAATCCTTTCCGGTGGTCCGCGTTACGCGGCCGGAGCCGTACCGAGCGATGACCAGATGGCCGATGGTTATGAGAGGGCGCGCCAGTGGCTTGCTGCGGCTGGCTACCGGCACTACGAAATCTCCAACTGGGCAAAACCGGGTTACGAATCACGCCACAATCTGAAATACTGGCGGCGGGCACCGTATCTGGGGTTCGGCGCGGGCGCTCATTCCTTCAATGGCAGGGAGCGCTGGGCGAACGTCCACGATCCCGCTGCCTATGCCGCAGCGGTGGCGCACGGAAGCGCGGCCATCGAGCAAAGGGAATTGTTGACGGAAGAGCAGGTGTTGGAGGAGAAATGCTTCCTTGGCCTGCGACAGACGGGCGGCCTGAACCTGGATGAGATTGGTCCGGAGCGTCGCGCGAAGATGCAGCCGCGAATCGAGGGGTTGCTGGCGGGAGGATTTGTGCGATTCGAGGAAGGTTTTCTTCGGATCGTGCCCGAACATCTGAGCGTGGCCAACGAAGTGTTCGTGGAACTATTGCGCTAGGCCGGGCAGGCGAGCCGGTTGGGAGAGGTGTCATGTTGTCCAACGCTGCGGCGAGAGAAGATCAGCACGATCCCAGTGCGGGGCCCGCGCCCATCGATCTGCGAAGCGACACGGTCACGAAGCCCACGGTGGAGATGCGCCGCGCGATGGCCGAGGCCGAAGTCGGCGACGACGTTTATGGAGAGGACCCCACCGTAAACCGGCTACAGCAGCGCGCCGCGGAGATCTTTGGACGAGATGCGGCGCTCTTTGTTCCCTCCGGATGCATGGGCAACTTGATCTCCATCAAGGTATGGACGCATCCGGGCAACGAGGTGATCTGCGAGGAACGCAGCCACGTCAACGTGTTCGAGCTGGCGTCGATGTCGGCCCTGGCGGGGTGCATGCCTCGCGCGGTGCCTGCCCCGGACGGGCTGCTGCCCTGGGCGCGCATTGAAGCCGCCATTCGCCCCAAGATTTATTACGATTCGCAAACCGCTCTGGTGTGTCTGGAGAACACGCACAACATGGCGGGCGGCACCGTGTATCCGACCGAACTCGTCGATGAGATCTGCGAGCGGGCGCACGATGCCGGACTCAAGGTACACCTGGATGGGGCGCGGATCTTCAACGCCGCGGCTGCGCTGGAGCAAAACGTGGCGCGGATGACGCGCGGATGCGATTCGGTGATGTTTTGCCTGTCGAAGGGCTTGGCGGCGCCGGTGGGCTCGATGGTCGTGGGTTCCCATGAATTTATCGAGAAGGCGCGGGTCCACCGCAAGATGCTTGGTGGGGGAATGCGTCAGGCAGGCGTGCTGGCCGCCGCCGGTTTGATCGCTCTTGAGAAGTCTCCCGCGCGGCTCGTGCGGGATCACGAAAACGCGCGGTACCTGGCTGAGGGGCTGGCGAAGATTCCCGGGATCTCCATCGATCCGAGGAAGGTTCAGACCAATATTGTAATTCTCGATTGCCAGTCGAGCGGACGCCGGGCGGTGGACCTCTGCGCGCACCTCCACCGGCGGGGAGTCTGGGCGCTCGATACGGGGCCGTGCACGGTTCGAATGGTCACGCATTGCGATGTGGACCGTGCGGCAATCGACCGGGCGCTAGCCGCCGTGAAAGAAGTCGTCAAGGTGTGACGAAGACGGGTGCGCCAGGCGAGGTGACGGGACGGCGCGTCAATGCAGGTCGAGTCGGCCTCCCTGTGTGGTTGGTTTCTTCATCAGCAGGATGAGTGGGATCATCCCGAGAAACATCAGTCCCAGGACTTGGAACACGTTGTTATAGGCCAGCATGCTGGCCTGCTGCTCGACCATGCTGAACACGGCCGCTTGAGCCTGATGGCTCGCGACGGCTGGATCCGCCCCTCTGGAAAAGAAGTATTGCTGAAGTGCTTGGAGCATCTGGCCCGCGCTGGGGCTGTAGGGGTTGATGTGCGCGCCTAATACGTTGATGTCCATCTGTTGGCGGCGGATTTGATACGTGCTGACGGCGGCGATGCCGATGCTGCCTCCCAGGTTGCGGACCAGATTGAAGAGGCTTGTGGCGTTGCCCATGGCTTCCTTGCGGATTGGATCCATGCTGATCGTGGTCAGCGGGACGAAGAGCAGGCCCAGGGAGAGGCCCATGACGAACAGCGGCCAGAAATATTCCCAGAACCCCGCATCAAGATCCAAGCGGGAAAACTGAATGAGCGTCGCCGCGCAGACGAGGAGTCCCAGGCCCAGCATCTTACGCGCGTCGAACTTAGCCATCAGGAGTCCAACCAGAGGCATGGCAATGAATGACCCGAGACCGCGCGGAGCCA
This sequence comes from Candidatus Acidiferrales bacterium, assembly GCA_049514555.1. GTDB lineage: Bacteria > Acidobacteriota > Terriglobia > Acidiferrales > UBA7541 > JBEKUY01. Next base: position 322,008 of record JBEKUY010000001.1, on the reverse strand, counting down.
TGGCAATGCCCGCTTGCAGAGCCGGGTAGCCCAAGAGCGTTTGGAGAACCAGGGGAATCAGCACGGTGCTTCCGTAGAGGCCGACGCCGAGAATGGCCATGAGGAAAACACCCGTGGAATAGGTTCGGTTCTTGAAGACGCGGAGGTTCACGACCGGTTCCTTGGCCCGAAGCTCATACAGAATGAACGCGGTCAGAGCGACAGCGGAGATGACCGCCAGTGCAGTGATCGAGTTGGAGCCAAACCAGTCCCTTTCCTGTCCCCGGTCGAGAAAAATCTGCAGCGCTCCGATCCCCACGGCCAGCATGCCGATTCCCCAGTAGTCCACGCTCTGCGAGGTCCGGCGGATGTAGGGCGGATCGAAGACGAACAGTCTGGTCATGATGAGGGAGACGATTCCCACGGGGATGTTGATGTAGAAGATCCAGCGCCAGCTGTAGCTATCGGTCAGCCAGCCTCCCAGGACCGGCCCCAGCATCGGCGCCACGACGATGCCCAGCCCCCAGAAGCCCATGGCCTTGCCGCGATCCTTGGGAGGAAAAGACTCGAGCAGGACAGCCTGCGAAATGGGCTGCAATCCCCCGCCGCAAGCGCCCTGAATGACGCGAAAGAAAATCAAGAAGGGCAGGCTGGGAGCTAGCCCGCACAGGAAGGAAGCAGCCGTGAAGCCGGTCACCGACATCATCAGCATTCGTTTGCGGCCGAAGAAATTCGAGAGCCAGCCCGTCAGCGGCAGAACGATGGCGTTGGAGACCAGATAGGACGTCAAGGTCCATGTGGACTCGTTCACCGTCGCCGAGAGACTCCCCGCAATATGGGGCAGGGAGACGTTCACGACCGTGGTGTCCAGCACTTCCATGAAGGTGCTGAGCATCACCGCAGTGGCGATAATCCATGGGTTGATCGGTGGGGAATTCCCCAACGCGTTGTCAGCCATTCCGATCCTCTTCCAGAGACACAGCGATCGGTTACAAGTCTCCCTCGCTCAAGACCCTCAAACAGACAGATGACGCCGGCTGGTCAAAAGGTTCATTGGCAAAACCCCGGCAGAGCCTGAACGGGAAGCCTTGACCGGTTGCGCGGATGTGCGGTGGAGTGCTGAACTGTCAGAGTGCATCACGGTCGGGAGGCTCCGATTGGGCCGCCTCGGGCGATGTGATATAAAAAGACGCTGAATCATGATACGCAGGCCTCATCCAGAAGCTGTTTGCACATTCCATGCCCACCTCGATTGAATCTTGGGCCGAACGGGTTCGCGCGGGAGATATCCGCGCGATCTCGCGAGCCATTACTGCGATCGAAAACCGCGCTGAGGATGCTGAGGAATTGCTGCGTGCCTTGTTTACCGCAACCGGCCGTGCCTGGCTCGTCGGCGTTACCGGCGCGCCGGGCACGGGGAAGAGCACGCTGGTGGACCGTTTGGCTGCCTGCTATCGGAAGGAAAACATGCAAGTGGGCATCATCGCCGTCGATCCCACGAGTCCTTTTACCGGCGGCGCGATTCTGGGCGACCGCATCCGCATGCAGCGTCACGCCAGCGACTCAGGCACATTCATCCGCTCGATGGCCACACGGGGATTTCTGGGCGGCTTGGCGCGGGCTACTTCGGATGTGGCTCTGTTGCTCGATGCTTCGGGGAAAGACGTGATTTTGATCGAGACGGTTGGGGTCGGTCAGGATGAAATTGATATCGTGCGGCTGGCGGATTGCGTGGCGGTGCTCCTGGTGCCCGGCTTGGGCGACGACATTCAAAACATGAAGGCCGGGCTGATGGAGATCGCCGATCTGTTTGTCGTGAACAAGGCGGACCGCGAGGGCGCGGATCGGCTGGAGCAACAGTTGCACGCCATGCTGGCGGTCGCCCCGGCGCGCGACGGATGGCAACCGCCGGTTGTGCGCACGATCGCCTCGGAGAATAAGGGCATCGACCTCGTGGAGGATGCTATCGTACAGTGCCGCCGGCATCGTGAGTCCGTCGCCGCGCCGCAGCGCGGCAAGATCGAATACTGGAAACGGCGCCTGTTGGATATGCTCGAAGGGCGGCTGCTCGAGCGCGTGTTCGCGCGCGATTCGAGCGAAGCCATGTTGGAGGACCTCGCGGCCGCGGTTGCCGAGCGGAAGATGGACCCATTTTCCGCCGTGCAAGAAATTCTCGCGCGCGGCGGGCTGGGATGATGGAGTCTGCGGCAATCAACCGGAAGAACTCGGGGAGGATGGATGCGAACGTCAAAGCGATCGAGCAGGAAAAGTTCCGCGAAGTCTGAACCCGTATTGATCGGGATCATCGGCGGGAGCGGTCTCTACTCCATGCCGGGTCTCACGGATGCGTGCGAGGTGCGCGTGAAGACGCCCTTCGGGATGCCGTCGGATGCCTTGGTGGTCGGCACGCTCGAGGGGAAGCGCGTGGCCTTCCTCGCGCGGCACGGGCGCGGCCACCGCATCCTCCCGGGCGAGATCAATTACCGCGCGAATATCTACGCCATGAAGCTGCTCGGTGTCGAGCGGCTCATCTCGGTCAGCGCGGTGGGATCACTGCGCGAGGAGCTGCGCCCGCTCGACTTCCTGGTGCCGGACCAGTTCGTGGACCGCACCAAGCAGCGCATCTCCACCTTTTTCGGCGAAGGTCTCGTGGCGCACGTCAGCTTCGACAAGCCGACCTGTGCGCAGCTCTCGCGCACGGTGGGGGACGCCTGCGATGCTGTCGGGGTCAGAAATCACCGCAGCGGCACTTACGTCTGCATCGAGGGACCGCAATTCTCGACCCTGGCCGAGGCGCATATGCACCAGCAGCTTGGGTTTGAGGTGGTCGGCATGACGAACGTGACCGAGGCAAAGCTCGCGCGCGAAGCGGAGCTGTGCTACGCCACGCTTTCCATGGTGACCGATTACGACTGCTGGCATCCGGAGCACGATACGGTGACCGGGGCGCAGATCCTGGAGAACCTCAGCCGCAACGTGGTCAATGCGCAGCGCGTGATCCGCGAGGCGGTCGGGGCGATGCCTGCAGAACGTTCCTGCAAGTGCGGATCGGCGCTTCAGCATGCGCTTCTGACCGATCCGAAACTCATTCCCGCGTCCGCGAAAAGGCGCCTGGCCGCTCTTGTCGGCAAGTATCTATCCTGAGGAGGTCGAGTGTCGCTACTGGTCGTTGGTTCGGTGGCTTTCGATGCCATCGAGAGCCCGCACGGGAAGGTGGACCGCACGCTGGGCGGCGCGGCGACGTATTTTTCCGTCGCGGCGAGTTTTTTCACTCACGTGAATCTGGTCGGCGTGGTCGGCGACGATTTTTCCGACGAGGATGCGGCGATCTTTGCCGGGCGGAAGATCGACATCAGCGGTCTCGAGCGCGCCGCAGGGAAGAGCTTCTTCTGGTCGGGGCGGTACAGCGAACAACTGAACGAACGGGTCACCTTGGCGACGGAATTGAATGTGTTTGGCGATTTCAATCCGCGCCTTCCGGAGAAATACCGCTCCTCGAAGCACATCTTCCTGGCCAACATCGATCCCACGCTGCAGCGCTCCGTCTTGCTGCAAATCAAGGGCAGGCCGCGGCTGGTGGGGCTCGACACCATGAATTACTGGATCGAGAAGACGCCGGCGGAGTTGCGCGAAGTTCTGCGCCGCGCCGACGTCCTGATGATCAATGACGAGGAAACGCGGCAGCTCTCGAGCGAGCACAACCTGTTGCGCGCGGCGCGGCACATCTTCACTCTGGGCCCGAAGACGTTGGTGGTGAAGCGGGGAGAGTATGGCGCGATGATGGTGGATCGCAGGGGCGTTTTCTGTGTGCCCGGATTTCCAGTGGAGGCGCCGCAGGATCCCACCGGGGCGGGAGACAGCTTCGCGGGCGGGTTCATGGGTCACCTGGCAAGCTGCGGCTTGGCCAGCGACGCGGCGCTGCGGCGGGCGATGGTCTACGGGTCGGTGATGGGCAGTTTCGCCGTCGAGGGATTCGGCCTCGAACGGTTGCGGCGCTTGAAGCGGCGAGAGATCGCCCGACGGGCGCGCCATTTCGCGCGGCTAACGCAGTTTCGTCTGTAAGCGGTAGAATCCGGGCTGGCGCAGGCAGGCCTAAGGTCAATTGGCATGCTGACGATGACGGCAATCTTTGTGAGAGTAGGCGTGGCGGCGCTCGTGGGCGCCGTGATCGGCCTGGAACGGGTCTTCCATCGCCGGCCGGCAGGACTGCGGACGAGCATGTTTGTGTGTCTCGGCGCGGCGCTGTTCACGATTTTGTCCGGCGAGGTTGCCCGCCTTCTGAACGACCCCAGCGGGACACGCATCGTTTCGAACCTGATCCCCGGTATCGGGTTCCTTGGCGCGGGAGCGATCATACGCGAGCGAGGCGGGGTCACGGGCCTAACCACTGCGGCGACGATTTTCGTGCTGGCCGCTATCGGCATGGCGTTCGGGGCAGGCCTCTACGTCGTGGGATTCTTTTCGGCGGCGCTGGCCTTGTTCGGGCTGGTGGTCCTGGCGTGGTTGGAAGACTGGCTGCATTTGAGGTCGCGACTGATGGCGTTTAAGCTGACGGCCGGGACCTCTGAGCCTCTGGTCGCGAAGGTCCATGACGTCTTGGCAAAAGCCAGGGTTGTCACCGAGCGTTTTCAGGTGGCGCGCAAGAACGAGGAGTACGTCATCGAATTTGACGCGGAAGTGAATCGCTTTCAGGAAAAGCAGATTTCGGCGCAGCTCAGCGCCATGACCGCGCAATACGTCGTCCTGCCGCTGGAAAGCTCACGGGAATAGGGGGCGCTCTGTCTCAACCGGCTGCGCTTGACCCCAAGGCCTCGCGCCGAGTAAGAAAACCTCGCGCGCTGCGATCCGGCGCGCGAGTGGTGGTGATTTCGCCGGCCTCTCCTGCGGACCGCGCGAAAATCGAGGCGGGAGTTCGAGAGTTGGAGCGGCTTGGCTTCAACGTCGCGCCACCCCAGACTCTCACGCCTGCGGGCTACTTTGCCGGCACAACGGAGGAGCGTTTCGGCGAACTCCTGCGGTGTTTTCAGGACAGTGAGGGCGCCGCGGCGGCGATTGCAGCTCGCGGCGGGTACGGTTCAGCATACCTTCTGGATCGGCTGCAGGCGTCCGCTTGGGGCGAGGTCAAGCCGCTGGTAGGTTACAGTGACATCACCGCGCTGCAAATCTTCCTTTGGCAGTCACTCGGCTGGGTGACATTCTACGGTCCCATGGTTGCTTCGGGCTTTGGTGCGGGCGCCGGCAATCCCGGCGGCTACGATCAGGCATCGTTCCTGCGCGCTTTGACGGAGACCGGAGCCGGCTGGTCCGTTGAGCTTCAGGGCAGCACTCTCGCGGCCGGTGAGGCCGAGGGCGTGCTCCTGGGCGGCTGCATGACGATTGTCGAATCGACGCTGGCAACGCCCTGGGAACTCGACACGGCCGGAGCGATCCTGGTTCTCGAGGATCGCGCTATGAAGCCTTACCAGGTGGACCGCGTGCTGATGCACCTCAAGCAGGCAGGTAAACTCTCGGGCGTGCGCGGAGTGATTCTCGGGGAATTTCCCGACTGCGAGCCGGCGGTGAAAGGCAGTCCGGAAGTTGTTGATGTTTGCCGGCGCATCCTGGGCGCACTTGGCGTACCCGTGGTTTGGGGCGCGCCCGTCGGCCACACACCGCGGCCCATGCTGACGCTTCCTCTCGGCGTGCGGGCGCGGCTGCGCGCGGCCGGACCTGGCTACCTGGACATTCTGGAACCTGCGGTCCGAGCGTGAGCCCCATCGAGCACATCCACCTGTTGGGCATCGGCGGGTCAGCGATGGCTCCGCTCGCGGGGATGCTCCGGGAGCGGGGATTTCGAATCACCGGATCGGACTCCGGGGTTTACCCCCCAGCCTCGACGCTGCTCTCGAGTTTGGGAATCTCTTTCCACGATTCGTTTCACGAGTCGCACCTGCAACCTCATCCGGACCTGGTCGTTGTCGGCAACGTGATTTGTCGCGGCAATCCGGAGCTGGAGTACGTTCTCGATTCGAGCATCCCCTACTTCTCGATGCCCCGGGTCTTGGAAGAATTCTTTCTGCCGGGGAAACACTCGATCGTCATCAGCGGCACCCACGGCAAGACCACCACGACAGCGATCACTGCATGGATTTTTGAGGTCGCGGGACGCAGGCCCAACTTCCTCGTCGGAGGCGTGGCCGAGAACTTCGGACGTAGTTACGGCCTGGGCGGCGGGGACGAATTCATTCTCGAAGGCGATGAGTATGAAACGGCGTTTTTCGACCGGGGGCCGAAATTCTTCCATTACCACCCGAACGATCTGATCGTCACTTCGCTCGAATACGACCACGCGGATATTTACCCGAGTTTTGAGACGTACGAGCTCGCGTTCCGGCGTCTGGTGAATCTTGTGCCGCGGCGCGGGCGCGTAATTCTCTGGGGGGATGAGGAAGCGGGTCCCGCGTTGCGGCGGGCGGCGGAGAAAGCCTTCTGTCCCGTCATGACGTATGGCTTCGGGCCGCGGAATGACTGGCTTGCGGGCGATCTGCTGGTGGAGGGTCCGGTCACGCGATTCCGGGCCGTCTGTCGTGGAAAAGAGGTTGCCGAGGTCATGCTGTCTGCCGCTGGGCGGCACAACGTCTTGAACGCGCTGGCCGCAATTGCCGTCGCTCATGGCCGCGGTATTCCGCGGGCTGCGATCGAACAAGCCCTGCTTTCCTATCGCAATGTGCGGCGGCGCATGGACGTGAAAGGGGAAGTGAGGGGCGTCCTTGTCGTGGACGACTTCGCTCATCATCCCACGGCGATCCAAGCGACCATCGAAGCGGCGCGCTCCCGGTGGCCGGGACGGCGGCTGTGGGCGGTTCTGGAGCCGCGTTCGAATTCGATGCGCCGCAAGATCTTTGAATCGGTGCTTCCGAATGCGCTCGCGGCCGCGGATCGCGTCGTGATCGGACCGGTCAGTCGGGCAGCTCAGCTCGATGATTTGGAGCGGCTTTCTCCCGCAGTGGTCGCCGACGCGGTGCGCGCCGCCGGCAAGCCGGCCGAAGCCGTGCCGTCTGCGGATGCGATTGCCGATCATCTCGTTCAGGAAGCAGTCGCAGGCGACCTCATCTTGATCATGTCCAACGGCAGCTTTGACGGCCTCTGCGAGAAGTTGCTCGCCCGGCTGCGTGGTTCGCGTCGACCGGGACATCGCAAGGCGAGCTCCCCGTGAGGAGTGTCCGCGAATGACCCGACGGCGTACGTGGCTGCGTGGACTCGCGATTCTCCTTTTCTGTTTTCCAGCCGCTCCGCTCGGCGCAACGATCCGCTATTCGGTTTCCCTGGCCCAGCCGGAGAAACATGTCTTTCACGTGGAGATGGAAATCCCCGCCGTTCAGAACGAAGTCGTCGTCCGGATGCCCGCGTGGAATACCCTCTATCAAATCCGGGATTTCAGCCACCACGTGATGCAAGTGCGCGCTGCGGATTCCTCCGGGAAATCATTGGCGGTCGTTAAACTGGACAAGCAGACCTGGAGAATCGAAGGGCAGGGAACCGTTCTCATTCGGTACGACACATTTTGGGATGAGTCCGGACCTTTTGCTTCGCAGCTCAACCGCGAGCACGCGTTCTTCAATCCCGCCATGCTCCTGTTCTACATCCAGGATCGGCGGGAGGAAGACGTCGCCTTGACGGTAAGCAACACACCGCCGGGATGGCGGATTGCCACGGCCCTGGCGACAGGGGGCGAGTCCAAAGCTGCCGGCGCCTGGCGATTTACCGCCTCGAACTATGACGCACTCGTGGATGCGCCTGTCGAAGTAAGCCGGTTTGATGATTTCACGCTGCCGGGAATTCAGCCGCCGATCCGCGTCGTGGTCCACGGGGATGGATGGGACCGCGGGGAATTGACGCAGATACTCAGCCGGATTTGCTCCTATGAGATCGGCTTGATGGGCGGTGCGCCCTTCCAACAGTATCTTTTCCTGCTTCACATTGGCGGCGCAACCGGAGGGGCAGGGGGCGGCATGGAACACATGAATTCCACCGCCATATTCATTCCTTCTGGCGAGACCGTCGCGGGAGTCTCGGCGCACGAGTTTTTCCACTTGTGGAACGTGAAGCGGATTCGCCCGCGGTCACTCGACCCGGTGGATTACGCGCGCGAGCAATGGACCCGGTCTCTCTGGTTCGCAGAAGGAGTGACCAATACCTATGAAGACTACGCCCTTGTGCGCACCGGGCTTTGGTCGAAACAGGATTTCTTTTCGGATTTGGGCGAGCGGATTACCGAACTCGAGAAGCGTCCGGCGAACCGCTGGAAGAGCGTCGAAGAGGCGAGTCTGGACGCCTGGCTCGAGAAGCACTCGCTCTACAATGGCCCCGATTTCAGCGTGTCGTACTACACCAAGGGCGAAGTGCTCGGCTTTTTGTTGGATATACGCATCCGCGATGCGACCGAGAATCGCGCGAGCCTCGATGACGTCCTGCGCGCTCTCTTTTCCGATTTTGCTCAGAAGAACCGCTCGTATGGCGACAGCGAAGACATCCGGCTCGTTACCGAGCGCGTGGCAGGTTGCAGCTTCGAGGATTTCTTCCGCCGCTACGTGGCCGGCGCCGAGCCTTTACCTTTTCAAGACCTGCTTGCACGAGCCGGCCTGGAATTGCAGACCACGGAACGAAACCACAGCGCGCTTGGTTTCCGCATGGGCGCCGGCTCGCGAAAGATGCCCGTGGTCGCTGCGGTCGATCCGGGAGGGCCGGCGGAAGGCGCCGGGCTCAGGGAAGGGGACCAGGTTCTTGCTTGGAACGGCGGGGCGCCTCCCCGGCGCCTGGACCGGTGGCTTCTCAAGCGTCAGCCCGGCGAGGCGCTGCGGTTGCGCATTCGCCGCGAGGTTGAAGAGATGGAACTGACGTTTCCACTCGGGGAGCAGACGGAGATTCTGCGCAAGGTCGTTGAACTTCCGAGTCCCAGCCCAAGACAGAAGGCGATTCTCGAAGGGCTGCTCCGCGGCACGACCAGCGCGGCAGCAAGACCTTCGGGAGCGAAGTAGGCGCCAAGTTATGATGGTGACCTCAATCCTCGCCAATACGCTCCCTGTCGGTTGCCGATGATTCGCACGGCTCTTGTTGCTCTGTTCCTTACGATCTACACAATTCTTGTCGGACCGCCGCTGCTTCTGTATTCGGTGTGCGTTGGCGACGTCGGCTTGTTATACCGGTTGGGTCTGGGCGGCATCCTGTTCGTGGTGCGCGTGATAGGCGTGAGAATCCGCGTCGAGGGTATCGAGAACATCCCCACAGGGGTTTGTCTTTTCGTGGCAAATCACACCAGTAATGCCGACGCCCCCGCGATTATCGGGGCCATCCCGCGGAGAATCGCCGTCCTGGCGAAGGAGTCACTCTTCAAGATCCCCATCTTCGGACAGGCGTTGCGATTGGCTAATTTTGTATCGGTGGACCGGACCAATCGGGAGGCTGCGATCGCCAGTATCGACAAGGCCAGCGAGGCTCTTCGCCGGGGCACGTCATTTCTGATTTACCCGGAGGGCACGCGGAGCGCCGACGGCCGCCTTCAAGCATTCAAGAAGGGCGCATTCGTGATGGCCATCAAGGCCGGTGTGCCCATTATTCCGGTGGCTTGTGCGGGGGCCCACCGCGTGATGGCGAAGCGTTCCTGGGTAGTCCGTCCGGGGGAAATCGTGGTGCGTTTTTTGCCGGGGATCGACGCGTCGAAATACACTCTCGAGCAGAAAGACGAACTCAGCGCTCGCGTGCGCGCATCGCTGGCGGAAGGTTTGCCGCCCGATCAGCGTCCCGCAGCGCCTGCCGGCCTTCCCGATTTTACTGATCGCTGACTCGTCCTCCGAATGCCTGAGCCAGTCGCTCGACTTTCGCTTCGAGGTCGCGGACGGTCTTCTGCATTTCGGGCAGGCGATTGAGCGCGGCCGTGTTCTTGAGCCACTGCTTGTTGTCCACGGCAGGGTAACCGGAGTAAAGGGCGCCGGGTGGCACGTCGTTGGGCACACCGCTCTGCGCGGTCAGCACGGCTCTGTCACCGATGGTGAGGTGCCCCGCCGCGCCGACCTGCCCGGCGAGAACGCACCCCTTGCCGACGTGCGTTGATCCTGCCAGGCCGACTTGGCCGCAGAGGAGCGCGTTTTCCCCCACCTGGGAAGCGTGTCCCACGAGGACCAAGTCGTCCAACTTGGCCCCGCGGCGAATCCGCGTTTCCCCGACGGTCGCGCGATCGATGCAGGCGTTGGCTTGAATCTCCACTTCGTCTTCCAGCACGGCCGGCCCGGATTGGAGCATCTTGCGCCAGCGGCCGTCGGGGAGCTTGGCAAAGCCGAAGCCGTCGCCGCCGACGATCACTCCGTTCTGCAGGATCACGTGGTTTCCGATCCGGCAGCCTTCGCGGACGACCGCGTGCGCGTGGGCGAAAAAATCGTCTCCGATGCGTGCATCGCGATAGATGGTGACAAAACTGTGCAAGACGGCCCTGTTGCCGAGGACCGAGTTCTCATCGACGAAACAGTAGGGGCCGATGTGTGCATCCTTGCCGATTTGCGCGGAGGACGCGACCACCGCGGTCGGGTGGATGCCCGGAGCGTACTGCGGCGGCTGATGAAAGAACTCGATGGCCTGCGCGAAGCCCAGGTACGGATTGGCAGTGCGCAGCGCAGCCAACGGAGGCAAGCCGGGGGCGCGATCGATGGCGAATCCTTCTTCGATCAGCACCGCTGAGGCACGCGTCGAGCGCAAGGCGGCCACGTATTTCCGATTCGCGAGAAAGGTGAGGTCGCCGGCCTGAGCATGGTCGATCCCGGCGACGCCCGTGATTTCGAGGTTCGGGTCGCCCTCCATGTGGCACTCGAGCTTTTCAGCGATTTCGCGAAGCTTCATGGGAGTTCCTCCTTGCTGCCGTGTGAGTCTCGCACAGGCCAATCGGGGAAGTACAGGCGGACAACGATCATTCGTTGAAGAGCCGAGGTTGAGCAGCCACCAGGGCAGCGGGCTTGCGCCGAGCGATTCCGACGACGCCGAGAACGGTCAATTCCACTAGTGCAGTCCGAGGGATGAAGATTTTATCGGTCGGGGAGTTGAGATCGGGCGGCGTGATGTGGACGCCGTTGTCGAGCAGGGAAAGAAGATCGTTGGGCACGACCCCCTCGATGGTCTCGTTGTCGGCGAAGCGCAGGCGGACCCAGAGGCCGTCGAGTTTCGGGCGGCTGAGAAAAACCTTCCGCTCCGGTTCGAAATCGTCGCTGAACTCTCGCACGAAGTAAATGGAACGGATTTCTTCGAGCGGAATCTCCTGGTGTTGCCCGTCGGGCGTGAGCAGATCGACGGGTTGGGGCATTCCCAGACGCGTGGGATTCAAATAGCCCCGCACGGGCCGCCGGTCAGAAAGGACCACGACAACCTTCTTGTGGGTGGAGGCTGGGACGCGAGCTTTCAACGCGATTTCGCCCCGAAAGTGGCGGAACCCGCGCAACTTGCGAAGGGCGTAAAAATATGTTATGTTAAACCTTTTCGGCTGTCAAGTGGTTATTTATCTTAGGGTTAGGCGAGGGGCGCCGCCCGTTGACCGAAAAAAAACAGATCCTTAAATCGGCGTCGATCATTTCCCTGTTCACGATCTTCAGCCGAATACTCGGCTATGTGCGTGACCAGCGCATCGTCCTCCTTCTTGGCACGAGCACGCTGGCCGACTCCTTCGTATTGGCCTATCGAATACCGAACCTTCTCCGGCGCCTCGTCGCGGAAGGCTCCATGACTGCCTCGTTTATTCCCGTTTTCACGGGGTACATGGCGCAGAAATCGAAAGAAGAGGTTTGGGATTTTGCCAACCGGCTGTTTTGGACCCTGGCTCTGATTCTGGCCATCCTGACGGTGCTCGGGATCGTTTTCTCGCCGGTCGTCGTCCACGTTTTCACATGGGGCAGTGGCAGTCAAGCTCAATGGGCCCAAGCGGTGTACCTGAATCGCATCATTTTCCCGTATCTGTTCTTCATCGGTTTATCAGCTCTGGCCATGGCTATCCTTAATTGTTTCAACATATTCGGCCTGCCAGCGTCGACTCCTATTCTCCTCAATGTGTCCATCATCGGATTCTCCATTGCCGCAGTTTGGCGATATTCCCGGTATTTCAACGATCATCCGGCCACTGCTCTCGCTGTCGGAGTCCTCGTCGGAGGGACGCTGCAGTTCTTGGTGCTCGTTCCATCTCTGGTTCGCCAGGGGATGCGATTCAAGTTCGGAATCTCGTTCAGTCACCCGGGTATTCGTGCCGTCGGCAGGTTGATGGTGCCGGGCTTTTTTGGCATCGGCATTGCCCAGATCAATTTCTTCGTGGATACATTCTTCTGCACCTCTGCGAAAATGCCGGGCGGGAGCTTGACCGCTCTCTACGTTGCTGACCGAGTCATGGAATTACTGCTGGGAGGGTATGCGATCGCAGTGGCTACCGCTATATTGCCGATGATGTCTCATCAGGCGGCTGCGCGTGATTACGAAGCAATGAAAAAGACGCTGGCTTTCTCCCTGCGCATCGTTTCCTTCCTCACCATCCCGGCTGCTCTCGGCCTCATGATCATGCGCGAGCCGATCATCCGAGTGCTCTTCCAGCACGGGCATTTCGTGGCCGCATCCACAAGATTGACCGCTCGGGCCCTGCTGTATTACGCCGCCGGCCTGCCCGCCTTCGCGGCTGTAAAGCTGATCGTGCCGGCTTTCTATTCAACTCAAGATACGAAGACGCCCGTGCAGGTGGCTGCTTTCGCTCTTGTCCTCAATATCGCACTGAATACGCTCTTCCTCCTGGTCTTCTTCCGCAAATTCCAGAACGGAGGGCCGGCGTTGGCCACCGCCCTGGCGGGTTACTTCAACTTCCTCGCGTTGCTGGTTGTCTTCCGCTGGCGTTTTGGGCGAATGGGCTCGGTGGAAATCCTGCATTCGATCCTGAAGATCAGCGCTGCGGCGGCGGTGATGGGCGTGGCCTGCTGGTTTGGCGTGCGATACACGCTGTTTACCATGCAGGCCCGCTTCCTTGTGCAACTGAGCGTTTTCACGGGGCTCATCCTGGGCGCGACGATCCTTTACTTGGCCCTGGCTTGGCTATTCCGCTGCCATGAACTAGAAGAAGTTTATGGAATCGCGGTGCATCGCGGACCTGCCGCGCAAACCGGCTATACGGTGCCTTGATGCAAGTGGAGACTGCCGTCACTCAATTCCTGACTTACGGGCGCGTGGAGAAAGGTTTGTCCGCGAACACGATTTCCGCGTATCAGCGCGATCTTTCCAAGTTTGGAGCGTTCGCGGGAAAACGCAAACTGGCGCTCGAGGCCATCACTCGTGATGACCTCGTGGATTTCCTCACCAGTCTTTACCACCATAAGCTGGAAAGCCGCACCGTGGCGCGGCACCTGGTCACCGTGCGCAATTTTTTCCGCTTTGCCCTTCAGCAGGAACTGATCGAGTCGGATCCCGCGGCCAATCTCGAATCGCCTAAAATTCGGCGCTCTCTGCCGGGCTGCCTGAGGATCGGCGAAGTGGACCACGTGCTGGAGCAGCCGGATGCCAGCACTCCCTTGGGACTGCGGGACCGCGCCATGCTGGAAGTGCTCTACTCCACCGGCCTGCGAGTCTCCGAACTCACCGGCTTGCGCGTCGCCGACCTGGATATGAAAGTGGGATGCCTGCGTTGCATCGGTAAAGGCGACAAGGAACGCATCGTTCCGGTTGGGCGGAAGGCCCTGAGCGTTGTCGAACGGTATCTTGACAAGGCGCGGCCGGAGATCCTGGGAAAGATGCGCCAAGGCGCTGCTGCGCCGAATCTCTTCGTGAATCGGCGCGGAGGAAAGCTGAGCCGCGTCGGTGTCTGGAAGATTCTGTCATCCTACGGCCGGAGGGCCGGCCTGCGCGTGCCGCTTACACCGCACATGCTGCGTCACAGCTTCGCCACGCATCTGCTCGAGCGCGGCGCCGATCTGCGGTCGGTCCAGCTCATGCTGGGTCACGCGGATATTTCTACGACTCAAATTTATACCCACGTTGTGGAGGAGCGTCTGAAACAGGTTTATCGGGCACATCATCCGCGCGCCTGACGGCGCGGATCTCACGTGTCGAAATCGCCGGCTGCGCCGTTGCCCTCGAACGGTCGGCGGCTCGGAAGGAGCGCAATGCCTGACTACATGTACATGCTGGAAAGCCGGCTCTCACCCGAACAGCGCGCGGCGCTTCTGCGCGTCCAGGAGTTGGCGGTGAGCATCAGTACCAACGTCTACCTGACCGGCGGGACGGTCCGCGACCTGATGACGGGCGCGCCGCTGCGGGACCTCGACTTCACCCTGGAGGGGAACCCCTCGCGGATTGCGCGGGAACTGGAAAAGGGCGGCGCTAAGGTCGTGCTGGAAGACGAGCGGTTGCGCCACATCGAAGTGATTTTCGCGGGTGATTGCGACGGCAGCCTGGCCGCGGCGCGCGATGATTTCTATCCCCGTCCCGGCGCGAAGCCGGAATTGCGCTGGTCGACGATCATGGAAGATCTCCGCCGGCGCGATTTTTCCGTCAATGCGATTGCCATATCGTTGAATCCCGCGTCTCGTGGCTTGTTGCTCGATCCGACCAACGGGCTGGGCGATTTGGAGAAGAGGGAAATCCGCGCGCTGTCGATCCACAGCTTCACGAATCAGCCGGTCCGGTTGCTGCGGGCCGTGCGCTACGCGGCGCGGCTGGAATTCAAGCTGGAGACGAGGACGGCGGAATGGTTTGCGCTGGCGCTCGAACGCGATCTCCACCATACGATCACGCCCGAGGAAGCGGGAGAGGAACTGCGTAGCGCCGGCCGCGAAGAGCGCCCCGCTCCGGTTTTGAAGGCCTGGGAAGCTCGCGGGCTGATCGAGATCATTCACCCTCAGCTCGCGTCTCGCCACCCGGATTACGAATCGGTCGCCCGGCTTGTCAAAGTGCGCAATGATCTGACGGCGCAGGGATTGCGGCCGCGGATCGGCGGAGCGATGGTGGCCGCGATTCTGGGAAAATTGACGGCGCGGGAACAAAGCGCTGCGCTCGCCAAGATGGGGTTTCGGCAGGCCGAGATGGAGGCTGTTCTCGAAGCGGGGCGCCAAGCTGATAAGGCGGCGAAGTTCCTGGCGGGCGCGAAGGCGGCGGCACCGATCGATGCTTTTCACTTTCTTGAGAAGCTGCCGTCCGACCAGGTGGCATCCATCCTTGCGAAATTCTCGAACAGTAAAGCCATCGCGAAAATCCGCGCTTACCTGAACAAGTGGCGGCCGATTCGCCTGGCTCTGCCAAGCGTCGTTGCCGAGCTCGAGAGTCTGGGCGTTCCTCGAGGCCCCAAATTCGATTCGATTGTGGAAGCCGCCTTTGCGCACCAACTGGCGGGCAAGGGACGGACTCCCGAGGACCGCACGAAGCTGCTGAGGAGACTCGCGGGCATCAAGGAGCCCCCGAAAAAGAAAGTGAAGGAAGAAAAGAAAAAACATGCCAGCTCCCGGGACAAGAAAGCGGCGCACAAGGCCCTTCTCGCCGGCCAGGAGAAAAAGGGAGCCAAATCGACCGCGCACAAAGCGGCCATTGCGAAGCGAGCGGGAAAGGCTGGCCGCGAGAAGGCGAAGCGCAAGCGTTAGGGGCTCGCGCAGTGGCTTTCGCAGGGATGGGCGCGCTCGATAAATCGGGCAACAGGACTTAGAATCGAATCGACATGGGCCAGCCGCAATTCGTTCATCTGCATCTTCACACGGACTTCAGTCTGCTCGATGGAGCTTGCGACATCACCGAATTGCTGGACGAGACATCGCGCCGGGGCATGCCCGCGGTCGCCGTGACGGACCACGGCAATCTTTTTGCCGCAGCCAATTTCTACCACGAAGCGACCACCCGAGGCGTCAAACCCATCATTGGCTGCGAGGTTTACGTCGCCAAGGGGAGCCGGCACGACCGCGGGGAAAGGATTGACCCCTCCGATCCCCAGGGCCGGAGCGCGGGCGAACCCGGTATGCGCGGGAGCAACCACCTGCTGCTGCTTTGCGAAAACGTGGAGGGTTATCACAACCTGATCAAGCTGGTCTCGGCGGGCTTCCTCGAAGGCTTTTACTACAAACCGCGCATCGATTACGAACTTCTGTCGCAACATAGCCGCGGTTTGATTGCCCTGTCGGCGTGCTTGCGCGGCGCGGTCAGCGAAGCAGTGATGGAGGAACGTCTTGCGGAAGCGCGCGAAGCGGCCTATCGCCTGCGTGACGTTTTCGGCAAGGGCAACTTCTTCCTCGAGGTGCAAGACCAGGGACTGGAAATCGAGCAGCCCGTCAATCGCGAATTGGTGCGCCTTTCGCGCGAAACCGGCATCCCTCTCGTGGCCACGAATGATTGCCACTATCTGACGCAGAGCGACGCCCACGCTCAGGAAGTGCTACTCTGCATCCAGACAGGCAAGACCATCAGCGATACGCAGCGGATGAAGTTTGCCACCGACCAGTTCTACTTTAAAACGGCCCAGGAAATGTCGCAGGTTTTCCGGGAATTGCCGGACGCTGTGGCGCGCACCGTGGCGATCGCGGAGCGCTGTAACGTGCGGATTGAGCCGGTGAAGAATTCATTCCCGGAGTTTCGCGTGCCGCAAGGGCACACGCTCGACAGCTATTTCGAAAGAGTCGTGCGCGAGGGTTTTGCCGCCCGCTTGCCGGTTCTCGAAAAGCAGGCGAAGGAGGGCCGTCTGCGGAAACCCCTGGGCGAGTACGAGCGGCGTCTCTCGTCGGAAATCGAAATGATCAAGAAGATGCGGTTTGCCGGCTACTTCCTGATCGTCTGGGACTTCATCCATTACGCGCGCTCGCAGGACGTTCCGGTGGGGCCGGGACGCGGATCGGCGGCAGGCAGTCTGGTGAGTTACGCCTTGCGCATCACCGACGTCGACCCGCTGCAATACGATCTCTTGTTTGAGCGCTTCCTGAACCCGGAGCGGATTTCGATGCCCGACATCGACATCGATTTTTGCATGCGCGGGCGCGGCCAGGTGATCGATTACGTCACACGCACCTACGGCCGCGACAATGTCGCACAGATCATCACGTTCGGCACTATGGCGGCCAAGGCCGCTATCAAGGACGTCGGGCGCGCACTCGACATTCCTTACGGAGAAGTGGACCGGCTGGCCAAGCTCGTCCCGAACCAGCTCAACATCACGCTGGACCAGGCGCTCGAGCAGTCTCCCCAACTGCGCGCCCAGGTCGAGGGCGACGAGCGCTTGAAGGAAGTGATGGCCGTCGCGAAGCGCCTCGAGGGTCTGGCGCGGCACGCCTCGACGCACGCCGCGGGCGTGGTGATCTCCCCGCAGCCGCTGACCGAGGTCGTGCCCATCTACAAGACAAACCGGGATGAAATCACAACGCAATACGACATGGGGGCGCTGGAGCGGCTGGGCCTCCTGAAAATGGATTTCCTTGGGCTGACGACGCTCACGGTGGTTTATGACGCCGTGCGGATGATCGCCCAGAATCGCGGCCTGAAGATCGATTTGGAGACAGTGCCCCTTGACGACGCCGACACTTACAAGCTTTTTTCGCGGGGCGACACGACCGCCATTTTCCAATTTGAATCCCATGGGATGCGTGACATTCTCCGCCGGTACCAGCCCAGCCGCCTGGAAGACCTGACCGCGCTGAACGCCCTCTACCGTCCTGGCCCGATCCAGGGCGGAATGATCGACGATTTCATCAACCGGAAGCATGGCAAGACGCGCGTCACGTACGACCTGCTGGAACTGAAGGATATCCTGGAAGAAACATGCGGTGTCATTCTGTATCAGGAGCAGGTGATGCAGATTGCCAACCGGCTGGCGGGGTTCTCGCTCGGCGAGGCTGACATTTTGCGCCGGGCGATGGGCAAGAAAAAGCGCGAAGAAATGGCCGCGCAACGGCAGAAGTTCGTTGCCGGTTGCAGGGCCAATAAGGTGGCGGAGAAAAAAGCCGGCCACGTTTTTGATCTGATGGCCGAGTTCGCCGGCTACGGATTCAACAAATCGCATTCCTGCGCGTATGCGTTATTGGCGTACCAAACCGCCTACCTCAAAACGCATTATCCCGTCGAGTTCATGGCCGCGCTGCTCACATCGGAAACCGGCAATACCGAAAAGGTGGTGAGGTACATCAATGAAGCTCGGGGAATGGGCATCACTGTCCTGCCGCCTGACGTAAATGAAAGCGACCTGTATTTCACGCCCGTTGGCGAGGCCGTTCGGTTCGGGCTGGCGGCGATCAAGAATATGGGAGAGAACACGGCCCGCGCCATCCTCGAGGCGCGAGGCAGCGAGGGGCATTTCCAGTCGCTCTTTGGATTCTGCGAGCGGGTTGATCCGAAGGTTTTGAATAAGCGCGTGTTCGAGAGCCTGGTCAAGTCGGGGGCCATGGATTCGCTCGGCCCGAGAGAACGGCTGCTGGCGACGCTCGAGGATGCTCTTCAGGCCGTACAGCACAGTGCGCGGACCCGAGATTCCGGGCAGCATGGCCTGTTTGCCGCCGCGGCCACACCGGCCCGCGCGCCGCTCGAGCTGCGGGAAGCGGAACCTTGGAGCGAGCAGGAACGCCTGGCGAGCGAGTACGCGATGCTGGGCTTCTACGTTTCCGGCCATCCGCTCGAGAAATTTTCCGGGCAGCTGCAGGAGTTGAAGGCGGTGGATCTGTCTTCGGTCGAGGGGCGGCGCAACAAAGAGGAGATCACCGTCGCCGCCATCATCGTTTCGGCGCGGTCGATGCGATCCAAGAGGGGCGCACGCTGGGCCATTTACACGATCCAGGACATGACCGGCATTCAGGAATTGCTGGCATTCCCGGAGAGCTTTGCGCGGCTCGAGCCCGTGCTGAAGACGGGTATCCCGCTTCTGATAAGAGGGCGGGTGAATGTGGAGGAGGCGGGAACGCGGCTTGCGCTGGTGGACGCCAAGCCTCTTGATGAATTGGGCGAGGCCCCGGCCACATTGATGCGCGTGAGGCTCGATCTCGGTATGATGGACGAGTTGACGGTGGACCAGTTGCAGGATTTGTTTGAGAGCAGGCCGGGGCCCTGCCCGGTGGCATTTGAGCTCAAGTCTCCCGACGGTACTGTGGCTACCCTGCGCGCTCAGCAGCGGGTCCGTGCCGATCAAGATTTGGTGCGCGCGGTTTGCGAGATATGCGGTCCCGATGCCGTAGAAGTGATCCGGTAAGCGAAAGCATTCTTCCAAGGATGGGGAGCGTTTGTGGAACGCCTGAAGCGTCAAGACGAGCTGGACCAACTGGAGAAGGAAGTCGAAGAGCTGCGCCGGTTTTCGGTTGAGGAAGGACCGGGGAGCGACCTGGACCGTCTCCGCCGGGAAGTTGGGGAACTCAAGCGCGAGTTCTATGCGCATTTGGGGCCCTGGCAACGGGCGCAAATCGCGCGCCATCCGCAGCGGCCTTACACCCTGGACTTCATTCGCCTGCTGTTCACGGATTTCGTGGAGTTGCATGGCGACCGTGGTTTCGGCGACGACAAGGCCATCGTCGCCGGGTTCGCCAAGTTTCACGGCCGTCCGGTCGCTGTGGTCGGCCACCAGAAGGGAAGGGACACCAAGCAGCGCGTCCTGAGGAACTTTGGCCAGCCCAAGCCCGAAGGCTACCGAAAGGCGCTGCGCGTCATGCAGCTTGCCGCGAAGTACCAGCGCCCGGTCATGGTGTTTGTGGACACGCAAGGCGCCTACCCTGGAATCGATGCGGAAGAGCGCGGCCAGGCTGAAGCCATCGCGCGCAATCTCCGCGAGATGGCCCGCTTGCCCACGCCGATCGTCGTGACGATCACGGGCGAAGGCGGCTCGGGCGGCGCGCTGGCCATCGCCGTGGGCGATACGGTGAATATTCTGGAGAATGCGTTCTACTCCGTGATCTCGCCGGAAGGTTGCGCCGCCATTATGTGGCGGGACTCGGCCAAGGCGGAAACGGCCGCCGCGGCGTTGAAAATCACCGCGCCGGACTTGCGCGATTTGGGAATTATTGACGAGATCGTTTCCGAACCCGAAGGGGGAGCGCACCTGGATCACGAAGCGGCTGCCCAGTTTGTGGATGCGGTTCTGGAACGGAACCTGATCGCGCTCTCTTCGCGCCCGGTGCGCGAACTGGTGGCGGCGCGGTATGAGAAGTTCCGCAAGATGGGGCAATTCTTCGACGTTCTTCCGTAGGATGGCGCGCCGGCAGCTTGGCGGTTTCCTGTCCGGTTTCGCCCTGTCTGTGCCTCTTGTCTCATTGGCAACTTTCGCCATTGTCTGCGTTGTGCGCCCCACGGCCCTGTTCTAGCCTTAGTGTGCAACCGGCCACGACAGGGAACGGCACGGTGCTGAAAGCACCTGAGGCAAGGACCATCATGTCGGACGTCTTTCGGCCTTATGAGAAGCTGGTCGAGATCACTATCCTGGGGAAGAAGTTCCAGGTTCCGGAGAAGAACTCCGTGCTGCGGTGCTTCCAGTACATCAGCCCGGAGACGATTCCGTACGGGCGTTTCTGCTGGAATCAGGATTGCCAGTATTGCCGGATCGTCTGCCAGTTGCCCGACGACGTCGAGCCGCGCGAAATGCTGAGCTGCAAGTTCCTGGTGATGCCCGGCATGGAGATTCTCGAAATTAGCCAGGAACTGAAGTGGTGCCTGCGATCGAAGCTCTCCGCCGAGGCTGCCGCTACCGTTAGCCGCTGAGCCCGCACCAAGATTCTTGCGAGAGTTGGTAACCACCCTGTGGAAAAGTACCCCCCCTCCCCACCTTTTTTTGTAACTGCGGATTCTAAAGGTTTCTAAGTCCAATGTTTTGGATCTGCGCATTCCAAAGGGGTTACAGGCGCGTTTTGTGGATCTGCGCATTCTAAAAGGGTTAGCTATAAGAGACGCAGCCGCATTGGCAGAAAGGCGCAAGAGAACAGACTTTGTTTTTGAGGCGAGGTAGCAGCCACCGCGGGTTCTAAAGGGGATACGGACAGACGTTAAACGTTTGAACGCTGAAACGCTGGAACGTTCGGAAGAGGGCGTAGAGAGTGGAGGGCGACCGGTCACATCCCATATTACCACAGGATGACTACGCTGTCAAGCGGTACTGAGTGGTTATTCGAATGGAAGTGTGAGAAGTGGAAGAAAACAGGGCGGTTGCAGGGTAAGGGATGTGGAAAGGCGCTTTCAGCGAAAAGGCCCTCACTTCAGTTCTGCCGAAGGGTGGGACGAAAAGCCCCACACGTAAACCCGACGTGTTGATTGGATAAGAGCGAAGGCTCCTTCCTTCCCAGCTTCTTCGTCCTCCAAACAAAGAATACCGGGTTCGAACGGAGCCTTCGCTCTTATCCAATCAATTCCTGCGCAGCAGGAGTGGGGACTGGCATTCCGAAGGGGCTAAAACGATACTACGGCCGGGGCGACCTGCATTTCATCACCTTCAGTTGTTATCGGAGGTTGCCGCTTCTGGGGAGCGCAAAGGCGCGAAACCTGATCGTGAGGGTTCTCGGCGAGGTGCGGGAGCGGTACCGATTCACCATCATCGGATATGTGGTGATGCCGGACCACGTTCACCTGTTGATGGGCGAGCCGACGGTGGGCACTCCTTCGGCTGTACTGAAGGCGGTGAAGCAGAGCGTTTCGCGCCAACTCCGCAGGACTCGAAGGCGAAAGCAGCCGCCTGGGCAACTGCAGTTGACGTTCGCGAAGAACGAGCTGCCGCGGTTTTGGCAAAGGCGTTTCTACGATTTCAATGTGTGGAGCGCGAAGAAGGTGCGGGAGAAGCTGGAGTACAGGCATCGAAACCCGATTACGAGAAGACTGGTGGACCATCCGAAGGACTGGCCGTGGAGCAGTTGGTCGTTCTACCAGGGGCAAGGGCCACGTCTGATCGAGATGGATCATGTCCCGTGAGGAAACGAAAAAGCCCCACTCCTGCTGCGCAGGAATGGGGCACCCGCAGCCAACCCCCTTCTACCTGCTAAGCCTGCGCCACCCGCCAAGGGCCGCGTCTGATCGAGATGGATCATGTCCCGTGAGGAAACGAAAAAGCCCCACTCCTGCTGCGCAGGAATGGGGCACCCGCAGCCAACCCCCTTCTGCCTGCTAAGCCTGCGCCACCCGCCGTCAAGGGTCGGCCACCCGCCACCCCAAAACCTCGGAGCGCCTCGAAGGATGCGCCACCCGCCCTAACCGAGAAGGGCTAGACCACTATAGTTGAGCCGGGGCGAGTGATGTCGTATGACTCATACTCCTTGCTCGAATCCAAGATGGTCAGGCGCTGTCCGTTCGAGAATACGAGAGATAACGTGCCATTTTCCTGGCCCTGGAAGCTGTGAATCGTGGCACCCAGCAGAGACACCGCCCGGGCTGCAATTTGCGCCGCACCCGGCTCAGGCTTCCAAATCCATTCCTGCTGCCCATCAAAATAATTGAACTGGCTTTGGACGGAGATAATGACATCTTCATCAAAGCCGAATTGGATTTGGTAGACGCCGATGGCGATCTGAATGACTTCGCGCCCATTCAGAAAGCTTAAGTCGATGCCTGTGGTCAGACCGTACATGTGCGCTCCCTAAATCGGCGTATGAGTTTGGGACGGTGCGCCGGGTTTTCCCGTTGACGGGATGATCGGTTGTCCCTCCGAATTATAAATGATAACGCGTGCCGGCTGTCTGGGCGGGTGGCCCGCCCTTACCCGTGGATATCCGGCGTGCCCCTGATCCCTTGCGCCGCCACGAGTGGAATCATACCACTGAGGCACATCACCGCGGGGTATAGGCGGCCGGAGTGTGCGCGGCACCCGCAGGAGAAAGACCCCACCTCTAAAGGGGTGGGCTACAGTGCGGGGCGAGGCGGGGACGAAGGAGCGGGGGCGGTGTGGGGGCGTGAGCGCTGCGCGAGGCGAGCGGGGCTATGCTAGAATCACAGGGTGTTGGGGGGAGTTCCCGTGAAGAAGCATCTGAAGTTTGGCGTGGGAATCGCTGTCATCTTGCTGTCTTTGGGGTGGCTGGCGTGGCTGGGCGCGCGAGAGAGCAAAACCTACTACCACACCATCGCCGAGCTTGGGACGCTGCGCGGCTCGGACCTGCACCATCGGATGCGCATCGGGGGGACGGTGCAAGCGGGCTCGATTCAGAAGCTTGCGGGCCGGGTGGACTTTGTGCTTCAGGGGGAAGGGAAGTCGCTGGCGGTGAGCTACGTGGGGTCCGATCCTCTGCCGGACACCTTCGTGGACAACTCGCAGGCGCTCGTGGAAGGCAGTCTGGCTGCGGACGGCCGGTTCACCGCCGAGAAGGTGCAAGCCAAGTGCGCGTCGAAGTACGAAGCTGATCCCTCCCATCCGAAGAGCCCCGGCGCGTATACCAGTCCTGACGCCAAAAGCTGATCTGCGAGAGGTCTGAGCGAAGGAGACCAGTACGCTGTGGACCTATTCGGCTCATTTGCACTAATTCTCGCTTTCATTTGCGCGCTGTACGCCATCGGCGGCGGAATTGGCGCGATCCTGACCCGCAAGCCGCTGCTGATCAAGAGCGCGCGCCACGCCGGGATGGCGGTTTGCGTCCTGATTTTTCTTGCGACCGGCAGCCTGATCTATCTCTTCTTCACGGACAATTTCTCGGTCGCGTACGTCGTGGCTCACAGCAACCGTGACCTCTCGACGCTCTACAAGGTTTCCGCGCTCTGGGCCGGCCAGGAAGGTTCGCTGCTGTTCTGGAGCTTCCTGCTCTCCATTTACGTTTTTTCCGTCCTGGTGACCTACCGTGGCAAACATCCGGAACTCATGCCGTACGTCGGGGTGATCCTGGCGGGTGTGCAGCTCTTTTTCCTCACGCTGAACAACTTTGTCGCCAGTCCGTTTCGGGTGCTAGGTACGATGGGCGCCGGGGGCGTTTGGCAGGTGTTCACGCGCGCCGACGGCAACGGCCTCACTCCGCTGTTGCAGTATCCCGAGATGGTGATCCATCCGCCGAATCTCTATTTGGGATATACGGGATTCACCATTCCGTTTGCGTTTGCGCTGGCGGCTTTGCTGGGCCGCTACCCGGGTGAGAAGTGGATTCACCTCACACGCAAGTGGACCATGATCGCCTGGTGTTTCCAGACGATGGGCATTCTGCTGGGCGCGCATTGGGCCTACGCGGTGCTGGGTTGGGGCGGGTACTGGGCCTGGGACCCGGTGGAGAATGCCTCGCTCATGCCGTGGCTGACGGGCACCGCGTTCCTGCACTCGGTGATGATGCAGGAGAAGCGCGGCATGATGAAGGTTTGGAACGTGTGGCTGGTTTTCTGCACGTTCATGCTGTGCATTCTGGGAACGCTCTTGACGCGCAGCGGAATCGTGAGCTCGGTTCACGCCTTCGCGCAATCTTCCATCGGTGCATGGTTCGTGGGGTTTTTGGCCGTCATTCTCCTGGTGTGTCTGATTTCGTTCCTGAAGAACCGCGACTACTTGCGCAGCGAGAACCAGCTCGATTCCATGATCTCGCGCGAATCGAGCTTTCTGTTCAACAACCTGATTCTTCTGGTGGCCTGTATCGCGATCCTGTCCGGAACGCTTTTTCCGGTGTTTTCGGAATGGGTGGAAGGGACCAAGATCAGCGTCGGCGCCCCGTTTTTCAACCGGGTGAACATTCCGGTTGGCCTGCTGCTCCTCTTCTTGACGGGCGTGGGACCGCTACTGGCGTGGCGCCGCACATCTCTGGAGAGTCTGCGGCGGAATTTCGCTTGGCCGCTCGCGGCGGGACTTCTTGCCGGAGCGATCGCCTTTCCGCTCGGATGCCGCGACTTCTTCTCGCTCATGTGTTTGATGCTGAGTGTGTTCGTCGTGCTCACGATCGGCCAGGAGTTTTACCGCGGGGCGCGCGTGATTCGAGCGCGGACAAACTGCGATTTTCTATCCGCGCTCGTTCAGCTCACCCTGCGCAATACGCGGCGGTACGGCGGCTACGTGGTGCACTTCGGCATCGTGATGATTTTTGTGGGCATTGCCGGCGCCGCCTTCAACCAGGACAAACAGGCGGAAATGACGATCGGCTCGACGATGGACATCGGCCGCTATCATTTGGTGTTGCAGAGCATGGATTCCAAGCCGGAGCGCAATTACACGTCAGAGCGCATGATCTTCGAGGTGATGCGCGATTCCCGGCCGATGATGATGCTTTATCCCGAGCGGCGGTTTTTCCAGAGCAACGAACAATCGGGGACCATGGTGGCGATCTATTCGACGCTGCGCGAAGACCTTTACGTGGTGTACGCCGGGCGCAGCCCCGACACGAACGTGCCGGTCATTCATGCTTATCTCAACCCGCTGGTGAAATGGATTTGGTTTGGCGGGCTCGTTGTGGTCATGGGAACGTTGCTGGCGCTGGTGCCGAACCGCCAGCCGGTCCTAGTGTTGAAGACGGCGGATCAGCCGGTCCCAGTCAAGGGGGCGGCGCAAGCGGTGCCCGCGCCGATTTCTTCTTATGAGCGAAAAAAGTAAACTGACAGCCGCGGTCTGCGCGTTGGCGCTCGTCGCCGCCGGGCTCGTATTTGCCACCCGCGGAGCGCAAGCGCAACAGACCGACCGGGCCAAGCAGATCGGCAAGCGGCTCATGTGCATGTGCGGATGCAAGCAGATCCTGACGGCGTGCAATCATGTGGGCTGTCAGGTTTCGGGCGCGATGTTGAAGGAGCTGGATCAGCGCGTGGCGCGAGGGGATGCGGACGATTTGATCCTGCAATCGTTCGTGCAGGAATACGGCACCGAGGTCATCGCCGAGCCTCCGACGAAGGGGTTCGATGGCATTGCCTGGTTTCTGCCGTCGATTGCGCTCGTGGGCGGCCTCGCGATTGTGATTGTGGTGATTTTGCGGTGGGCGCGGCGGCCGGTGCCCGCATCCACGGGACCCAAGGTTCCAGACGAACTTCTGGCGCGCGCGCGGGCGCAAGCCGATCGTGAAACCGAGGACTGACGAGCATGCTGCCAATCTGCGTCCTGCTCCTGGGGGGTCTCTCGAGCGAAGATGGTTTCGTTCTTCTTGGGTGCCTGGCGCTTGCCGCCGGCACCATGATTTTCATTTTCTTCATTGACGCAGATCCAGGGGACTCCGCGGCACATCGTTCGCGCCTGGACCAGCTCCTCGAGCGCCGCGACACGATTTACGATAATCTGCGCGATCTCAAATTCGAATACCGTGCCGGTAAATACTCGGAACTGGATTACGAGGCTATGAAGCAATCCATGGAAACGGAAGCCGCCGTTGTTCTCGCGGAAATCGATGAGTTGACAGGAGGCCCGGTCCGGCCTGGACGGAGAGCGGGCGCGACGGCTACGGCACCGGGAAATTCGGGCGGGCAGGTGGGTTCGTGAGCCGCCGCGTCGTTTTCCTGGTCATGGCCGCGCTACTCGTCTGCTACGCTCCGCAAACGAGAGCCGCCGGCACGCTGAATGGCACGGTGAGAGACGGTACGACGGGAGCGCCGGTGGCCGGAGTGGATGTTCTCCTGCTCGACCTGCAGGGCGGGATGGAGGCTCTCGCCACGACGAAAACCGACGCGGAAGGCAGATTTCACTTCCAGAGCCCCACGCTCGGCCAGCAACCGATGCTCATTCGCGC
Source organism: Candidatus Acidiferrales bacterium (assembly GCA_049514555.1). Lineage (GTDB taxonomy): Bacteria > Acidobacteriota > Terriglobia > Acidiferrales > UBA7541 > JBEKUY01. The sequence continues at coordinate 295,459 of JBEKUY010000001.1, read as the reverse complement.
GGTCTATCGCGGAGTGAACTTCCATCAGCCGGCGCCGCCGGGCACCTCGACAGTCAACGTCGAGGTCTTCGAGCCTAGTCGCGACCCCAAAACGATCTCCGTGCCTTCCTTGGCCATTGTGTTTCAACCGAGAGGATCCACTTTGATGGTCGGCGAGGAATACACGATCGAAAACAAATCCACGCCGCCCAGGGCCTTTTATCGGGAGGGCGGCAACTTTGAATTCGAATTGCCGGAGAAAGCCGAGCTCAAGGAAACGGCCGCGTGGGGCCCATCGGGAATGCCAATCACGGAGGCCCCCATCGATCGTGGGGGCAATCATTATGCGGTTGCTTACGCCTTCCGGCCTGGTGAGAATGGCGTGCGCTTCTCATACCAGCTTCCCTATGACGCCAACCAGACGACGGTCTTCCTTAAGTCCGCGTACGCACACGAGCACGTGTTTCTGGTCGCGCCGCCCGGCGTGCAGGTTACGAGCGCGGGGTTTCAGCCGTCCGGCACGGAGCAGGGAATGAGCGTCTACATGCGCCAGACGGTCGCTGCCGGATCGACAATTCTGGTCAATCTGTCAGGTACGGGCGCGGCGGCGCCTTCCTCGAGCACGGGCACGAACGACTCCGGGCGCACCGCTTCGAACGACTCCGAACCTGCCGTGCAGGTGCAGGTGATGCCCGGCCGGCTCGACAGTCTGAGGTGGCCGCTCGTGGCGGGCTTCATCGCGTTGTTTGCCTTGGGCGCGTTCTTTCTGGTGAGGCGCCCGGTTCCAGCGGCAGGACCCGCGAGTGAGGTTCAGCCGGGAGTGCGGCGGGCCGATCAAGAGGGTTCCGGCGCAAGCCGCGCCGGCGTGGATGACCTCGATCAAAAGGTCAGGGCGAGACTGGACGCGCTGAAGGACACACTTTTCCGATTGGAGTTGCGCCGCCAGGCGGGTACCATCTCTCAAGAAGAGTACGCGCGCGAGCGAGCCCGCATCGAAAAGATGGTTCGCGATTTCATCAAGGGATAATTCTTTTGCTCGTTGAGCACGACTTTTTGACGAAAGAGGCCGGCGATTGAGTTCTTCCCCTGTGTTTTCCGCGGGGGTCCGCTTTCAGAATGTCGAGAAGCGCTACGGCAGCGTTCGCGCGCTCCGCCGCCTGAGCCTGGAAATCAAGCCGCGCGAGACCGTCATTCTTGCGGGACGAAACGGCTCCGGCAAGACGACACTGCTGCGCGTGGCGGCAGGGCTGGTCCGCCCGACTGCGGGGTCGGTCAGCGTTTTCTCCGACCGCCCCGACCCAGAACTCGCCTGCCCTACACTCGGATTCGTCGCGCACCAGACCATGGTGTACGACGAGCTGACCGCGGAAGAGAACCTGACGCTGTTTGCCCGGTTGTTGGGGATCAGCCGGCAAGACGAACGGGTCCGGGCGCTGCTGGAAGAGGTGGGCCTCGGAGAACGCCGGGCTTCACTCGTCCGCACATTTTCTCGGGGAATGCGGCAGCGTCTTTCGATCGCGCGAAACTTGCTTGTGCAACCGTCGTTATTCTTGCTCGACGAGCCCGGCACAGGCCTGGATCCTCAGGGCGCGTCCTGGCTGGAGGGCACGCTTCGGCAGCTGAGCGCAGCGGGTTGCACGATTCTGATGAGCCTGCATGGACGGAGTGAGTTGATCTCCCTCGCGACGCGCGCGGTTCGGCTGGAGGCTGGCGCTCTCGTGGCCGATTCGCAGGGCGGCGGCACCATCGCCTCGGTCTTGTCTTTTGCGGATGCTTGAATGAGCCTGGCCTCCGACAGCATCGCTCTCCTGGGCAAGGAACTGCACACCGAGTTCTGCTCGCGCGAGCTTCTGACGACGACGATCGTCTTCATTCTCGTTGTCATCGTGCTGTTCAGCTTCACGTTTGATCCGACCTCGACGGAGTCGCACCGGTTCGGCCCCGGGCTGCTCTGGCTGGCTTTTCTCTTTGCCGCGTCGCTGATGTTGCAGCCGTGCTTCCTGCGCGAGCAGACAAACGACACGCTGAGCGCCTTGCGGCTCGCCGTGCGCGACCCGTTCGCCATTTTCCTCGCCAAACTCTCCGCCAACACGCTCTTTCTGCTGCTCACCGAACTGCTGCTCCTCCCGATCTTCGCGGTTCTGTACGACATACCGGTCCTCAGGGTGTTTCCATCCCTGCTGCTGGTGTTTTTTCTCGGCAGCCTGGGCGTTTCCATCGTGGGCACCGCGCTTTCCGCCATCTCCGCCCACGCCCGCATGCGCGAACTCTTGCTTCCGTTGCTCATGCTCCCGGTTCTTACGCCGGTTCTGATCGCCAGCACGGAAGCGACCGCCGCCCTTCTCGATCCACACCCTTCGCTGCGCTGGGACTGGCTCGGTTTCCTGGCCGTCTTCGACGCTGTTTTTTTGACGACGTTATGGCTTTTCGGCGAATATCTTCTAGAGGAGTAGACGACCCATGGGCTTGATTTCATCGCGCGGAATGGGGATGGCGCCGTGAAAAGGATTGTCTTTGCCGGGCTTGTGGTTTTCCTGCTGCTGGCCGCGGCGGGCTACGCGGCTTTCTACGTCGCGCCCACCGAGCGGACCATGGGCCTCATCCAGCGCATTTTCTATTTGCATGCACCGAGCGGAATGACGGCCCTGGTCGCGTTCTTCCTCTGTTTCCTGGGCAACTTGGGATACGTCTTTTCACGGAAGGATCGTTGGGACTGGCTCGGCGTTTCCGCCGCGGAAGTGGGTCTGGCATTCTGCACCGTGGTCCTGGTCACCGGGCCGATTTGGGCGCACCCTGTGTGGGGCATTTGGTGGGCTTGGGATCCGCGGCTGACGCTGACGGCCGTGCTTTGGCTCCTGTACGTTTCCTATCTTCTGCTGCGGACACTGGTGGAGGAGCCGCAGAGGCGGGCCCTCGTCAGCGCAGTTTTCGGCATCTTCGCGTTCATTGATGTGCCGTTGGTCTATATGTCCATCCGCTGGTGGCGTACGCAGCATCCCCAGCCGGTGGTCTTTGGCGGGCAGAGCTCGGGCCTCGATCCAAAAATGCGGATGGTAATGTTCCTGTTCTGGGGGGCATTGCTGGCGCTGATGGCGTTGCTGATTTGGGTGCGGTACCGATTGGAAGCGCTGCGAGCAGATGTTGACGCGCTGCGGCGGGAGGTAGAGTCACCATGAAGAATCTGGGCAGCGTTTTCGCCGCATATCTTGTCGGCTGGGCGATTTTCTTCGGCTACTGCGTGTCGGTGGGGCGCCGGATGACCGCGCTGCGGGATGAAGTCGAGCGGCTGAAGAATATGCTGAAGCGCGGATAGCGGAATGGCGGGGAAGAAGAAGGTAGGCGTCGTACTCTTCCAGCTTGGCGGGCCGGATAGCCGCGAGGCGGTTGAGCCGTTTCTCTACAATCTGTTTTGCGATCCTGACATCATCCCCCTTGGCCCATTGGGGGCAATTTTGCGGCGCCCGCTGGCCCGGTACATTTCCACGCGGCGCTCGAAAGTGGCCGGCGAGCACTACGACGCCATTGGGGGCAGTTCTCCGATCCGGCAGCTCACCGAGCGCCAACGCGACGGGCTCGGCGAGTCGCTTGCGCCCTTCGTTGATCCGGCGGTAGTCATTGCCATGCGCTATTGGCATCCGCTGACGGAAGAAGCTGTCGAGGAGCTCCGCCGGCGGGGCCCGGTGGACGAGATCGTTCTCCTGCCACTCTATCCCCATTATTCCTATGCCACGACCAAGAGCAGCCTGAAGGAGTGGGACCGGGTGTACGGGACCCGGAATGGCGGCCCGCCCGTCCGGCGTGTCGAGCAATTCTACGATCATCCGCTCTACATCGAGGCTCTGGTCGACCGGATCCGCGCGGCGTTGAGAGAATTCGACGATCCGGCGGCGGTGCATCTCATTTTTAGCGCGCACGGGTTGCCGATGAGCCTGGTGGAGAACGGCGATCCGTACCCGCGCCAAATCGAAGAGACCGTCAGGCTCGTGTGCGCGAAAGGAGCGGCCGGGCCGGGGACGGCCTGGCCACGACAGCACACGATTTGCTATCAAAGCCGCGTCGGGCGGCAGAAGTGGCTCGAGCCTTCGCTCACTGCCACGATCGAGAGGCTCGCCCGCGGGGGCGCGCGGAATATGCTGGTCGTTCCCATTTCCTTCGTGACCGAGCACATTGAGACGCTGCACGAAATCAATATCGAAGCTCGCGAAGAAGCCGAGAAGCTGGGAGTGACGGCGTTTCGCATGATGCCCGCGCTGGGGGATTCGCCGTTGTTCATCTCCGCGCTCGCCGACTTGGTTCTTCGGGCCATCGGTTAGGAGGGCACCGCCGCTCTGCCGCGGGACTAACGCGTCAGGGGAGGGCGAGTTTGTTTAGGAGGGCAAAGGAGACATGAAGGTCCGAAACGCAGTAGGTCTTGCGGGGCTCGCGGTGCTGACGCTGAGCCCCGTCAGTTGCGGAAAGAAGGAGACGGCGCTGGACGCCGACCACCCTTCATCACAACCTGCGCTGCCGGTCCAGCCGGTGGACCTGGCGACCGCAGGCTCAATCATCGGGACGGTTAAGCTGGATGGCTTGGCCCCCAAACGACGGAAAATTGACATGACCAACGATTCGGCTTGCGCCTCCGCTCATCCGGGTGGCCTCCTGGACGAGGCCGTCGTCGCTGACGCGAGCGGCGATCTCGCAAACGCCGTCGTCTATGTGAAAGAAGGCCTCGGCGACCGCACGTTCGCCGCACCGAGTGACCCCGTCACGATCGATCAAAAGGGTTGCATGTATTCTCCGCGCGTGGTCGCCCTGATGGTGGGGCAGCCGCTGAGGGTGATGAACAGCGACCAGACCCTGCACAACGTCCATCTCGTTTCGCAGGAGAATCGCGGGTGGAACCGCTCGCAGCGCCCCGGCGATCTAGCGATTGACACGAAGTTCGACCGGGAAGAGGTGGCCATCCCTCTTCGATGCAACGTCCATCCGTGGATGGTGGGTTACATTGCCGTTTTCAAGCACCCCTACTTTCAAGTGACCGGCCCGGACGGCAGGTTCGAGCTGAAAGACCTGCCGCCGGGGACGTATACGGTCGAGGCTTGGCATGAAACATATGGGGCCGTGAGCCAGCGGGTAACCATCGGTCCTAAGGAGTCGAAACCGATCATCCTGGCATTCAAGCCAGGCGCTGCGGGCGGATAGCCTCCTTTGGCTGCCAGGGCGAACCAGGGCATCCCTGGGATATACTATCGAGTTGCGATTTATTCATGGTTCAGACGACACGGGCATTCCATCGCGCTCTGCATCGCTACGCTGTCTTTACGGCGTGCTGCACGCTGGTTCTGCTGGTCGCGGGAGCGCTGGTGACCTCGAACGACGCCGCGCTCTCCGTGCCTGATTGGCCGCTCTCGTATGGGTCGCTCACGCCGCCGATGATCGGGGGCATTGTTTACGAACATAGCCATCGCTTGATCGCGGCGACGGTGGGACTTCTAACGATCATCCTGGCCGCGTGGCTCTGGCGAAGTGACGACCGGCGATGGGTCCGCTGGCTGGGCCTTGGCGCTCTTGTCGCCGTGGTTGCCCAGGGTATCTTGGGCGGCCTGACCGTTCTTCTGAACCTGCACTATGGCATACCGGTTGCCCACGCCTGCCTGGGGCAGCTCTTCTTCGGCACGGTCATTGGCCTGTCGGTCTTTACGAGTCGTTGGTGGCGCAGCGACCTCCCGGAGGTCGAGGATCGCGGCTCGCCTTCCATTCACACGGTAGCCTCGGTGAACGTCGGCGTGATTTTTCTACAAGTGGTGTTCGGCGCTGCATTCCGCCACAGAGACATCAGCATCTTGCCGCACTTGATCGGAGCGGTCGCTGTTTTGGCCACGGCGACGTGGACGGCCGTCCTCCTGCGGCGGCGCTTTGCGAGTGTGGGAGCGCTGGACACGGCGCGAATCCTTCTGCATTCTGTTGTGGGGGTGCAATTCCTGCTCGGGATCGGCGCGTGGTGGTCGCGTCTTGCGACGGCCAGAGCGCCGCAGCCCATGCCCGTCATGGTGGCTCTGACAGTGACGCACACAGTGGCCGGTGCTCTGACGTTGGCCTGCGCAATTGTCGTGGCGCTGCTGTGCTACCGGCTCGTGGCCAGGGGCAGGGAAGCGGCCTATGAACGGAGACAGGAGCGGGCCGCGCTTTCATGAGCACGATGCGGGTTGACACGCTTGCCGCTCCCTCGCGGGCCTTGGCATATCTGGCCTTGACGAAGCCGGACGTGTCTTTTCTGGTGTTGATGACAACGGCCGCGGGGTACTACATGGGCGCGCACCGGCCGGTGGATTGGTTGCGCATGGCGCACGCCGTATTTGGCATCGCGCTGATCGCCGCCGGCACAGCTGTACTCAACCAATACATCGAGCGAGGGTCCGACGCATTGATGCGCCGCACCGCTGCCCGCCCGCTTCCGAGCGGCCAGCTCCAGCCACGGGAGGCGTTGTGGTTCGGCGTGAGCCTGGCGCTGGCTGGAGCCGTGGATCTGTACTTTGGTTCGGGGCTGCTGGCATGCGCACTGGGCGCAGCCACCTGCTTGAGCTACATCCTTCTCTACACGCCGCTCAAGAAGCGGACCGTGTGGGCGACTTTGGTGGGAGCGTTTCCGGGCGCTGTGCCGCCTCTGATTGGATGGGCGGCTGCCCGCGGCTCGCTCGAAGGCGGGGCTTGGCTGCTCTTCGCCCTTCTGTTTCTGTGGCAGTTCCCGCACTTCAACGCGATTGTCTGGATGTATCGCGAAGACTACGCCCGAGCGGACATCATGATGCTTCCCGTGGTGGACCGCGCCGGCGAAAGAACTTTTCGCCAGATCCTGCTCGCGGGTGGTTTGCTGATCCCGGTGAGCATTCTCCCGGCCGTCATCGGCCTCGCCGGGGTGCGTTATTATTTCGGTGCGCTGGTGCTGACGACGGCCCTGGCTCAGATCTGCGTTTGGGCGGCAGCGGCAAAAACGAACGTTCGCGCCAAGTGGCTGATGCATGCCACGGTGCTGTACCTTCCGCTTCTCCTCGGGCTGATGGTTTATGACAGCGTGCGACAGTAGCGCCGGCTTGGTTTCACAACCTCGATCATGCTCTCCCAAGCAGGTCTAAACGCTTCGCTCAACGCCGCCAGCGCATTGCTGCTGGCCACGGGTTATCTTTTCATCCGGCGCCGTCAGTTAAGGCCGCACAGGCTGTGCATGTTGCTGGCGTTGGGAACGTCACTCACATTTCTTGTTTCGTATGTGGTTTACCACCTGCGGGTCGGGAGCGTGCATTTTCAGGGACACGGGTGGATCCGGTCCGCCTATTTCGCGATACTCCTCACGCATACGGTGCTGGCTGCGGCCGTGGTTCCGCTTGCGGGTATCACGGTCTACCGCGCCTGGCACGGGCAATTCGACCGGCATCGGCGCATTGCGCGGTGGACTCTGCCGATCTGGTTCTACGTTTCCATCACCGGCGTGGTGATCTATTTTTTGCTGTACCAGATGTATGCAAGGGCGCAGGCGCCGCCGCTTTTCCATCTTGGCGGACTGTGAAGCGGATCTCCCGTCAGGCGTGGCCGAGTGCGGAGATGACAGCGTCGGTGAATTCGCGGGTTCCTGCAGCGCCGCCAACGTCCCGGGTCAAGTGCTTTCCTTCGCGGTATGTCTTTTCCAACGCGGCTTCAATTCGCCGGGCGGCAGACTGTTCGTCCATGTGATCGAGCATCATCACGGCGCTCATCAGGAGCGCAGTAGGATTCGCCAGGCCCTTCCCGGCGATATCCGGTGCGGTTCCGTGGACGGCCTCGAAAATGGCGGCGTCCTCGCCGATATTGCCGCTCGGCACGACGCCCAGTCCGCCAACCAATCCAGCCGCCAGGTCGCTCATCACGTCGCCGTAGAGGTTCGGCAGGAGCATGATGTCGAATTGCTGCGGGTTCAGGACGAGTTGCATGCAGGCGTTGTCCACGATGAGTTCTTTGTATTCGATATCGGGATAATTCTCGGCCACTTTGCGTATGCTCTTCAGGAAGAGGCCGTCGGAAAGCTTCATGATATTGGCCTTGTGAATTGCGTGAATCTTTTTCCGGCTGTGACGCCGGGCATATTCGAACGCAAATTTGGCAATCCGCGTGGAAGCGCGCTCGGTGATGATCTTGAGGCTTTCGACGACGCCGGGAATAATTTCATGCTCCAGCCCCGAGTAGAGGTCTTCGGTGTTTTCGCGGACGATGACGACGTCCACATTCTCGAGGCGAGACTTCACGCCGGGCAAGTTCTTCACCGGCCGTAGGTTGGCGTAGAGATCGAGCGTTTTCCGCAGAGCCACGTTGATGCTGGGCCCGCCGCCCGCGATCGTCGTGCCCATCGGCCCCTTCAGGGCCACGCGGTTGCGTCGAAAGGAAACCAGGACCTCTTCATTCAGTATCTGCCCGCCGGCCTCGGGGGCAAGCGCGCGGGCCTCGACCCGTTCCCACTCGATGGCTACCCCTGCTGCATCGAGGATCTGCTGGGTAGCCGCCGCGACCTCGGGGCCGATGCCGTCGCCGGGTATGAGCGTAACCTTGTGTCTCATCGTGACATCCTATTCTACGGGAGCGGGATTCGGATGTCGAAGCGGCACTGGGCGTTCATCGCGGACGTCCGCTTGCCGGCCTGAGTTTAGGCTCAAGAAGCCGCAGTTTTTGATATAATGGTGGAGAAGGGAATTGGGCCACGGGAAGCGCTCGTGGCCGGAGGATGGCACTTCTATGATTACAATAACGCCGGTCGCGTCCAGCAAAGTCAAGGAAATCATGAGGATGCAAGACCCTACTCCGTCCGCTCTGCGCGTTGCAGTCGTGGGCGGTGGCTGTTCGGGTTTTCAATATCACATGGCCTTCGAGACCCAGACGAAAGAAACCGATGACGTGTTCGAGTTTGACGGCCTGAAGGTTCTCGTGGACCAGATGAGTTCCATGTACCTGGACGGCGTGGAGATCGACTATGTCGAAACGCTCGAGGGGGCGGGGTTCAAGTTCAACAATCCGAACGTCAAAAGCACGTGCGGTTGCGGCAGTTCTTTCAGTGTCTGAGCGTGAAACCGCGCGGGTTCGTTGCTGTTCGAGGCATCTTGTCGGGGCTACCGTTTCGGCGGTAGCCCACTTTGTTTTGCTTTGAGAACCGCGATGCGGGCTGATCTGATGTTTCGGCGTGGATTCGTTCCCCGGCGTTTGCATTCCGCGGATTCTCCCCCTATTCTATTGCGCCGAGCATGAAAATCGCGCTCGCACAATTCAATCCTACCGTTGGCGACTTCTCCGGAAACTCTTTGCGCATTCTTGAGCTGGCAGGCCAGGCTCAGACGAAGGGAGCCGATCTCGCGGTCTTCTCGGAGCTGTGCCTCTGCGGATACCTTCCCCAGGATCTGCTGGAACGGCCCGCCTTCATTGAACGGAATCTCGCCGAACTGGAAGCGCTGGCGCGGAAGCTGCCGATCCCTGCGATTGTGGGATACGCCGGCAAGGTCGAGAACCCCACGGGAAAATCGATTGCCAATAAAGCGGCACTCCTTTGCCGCGGGCGGGTCGCCTTCGAGCAGTCGAAGATGCTCCTTCCCACTTACGACGTCTTCGATGAATCCCGCTACTTCCAGCCCGCCAAGGAACAATTCGTGTTTGCGCTCGGCGGAGAACAGCTTGGCATCACCATCTGCGAGGACGTCTGGAACGACAAGACCTTCTGGTCGAAGCGCATGTACGAGCGCGACCCTGTCGCCGAACTCGTGGGGAAGGGCGCGACGGTGATCATCAATATCTCCGGGTCCCCTTACACGATCGACAAACGAGCCCTGCGTGTGGATATGCTCCGCGCGCAGGCCCGCACTCATCATCGCCCGGTCGTGTACGTGAACCAGGTCGGCGGCAACGACTCGCTTATTTTTGACGGTGAAAGCGTCGCGATTATGCCGGATGGGACCGTGGCCGCTCAGGCGTGCGCGTTCGAGGAGGATTTGGTCATTTTTGACACCGCCAGCGGCCGAGGTGAGTCGCACGCTGTGCCGAGTGACGAACTCGAGTGTATCTACCGCGCCTTGGTGATCGGCACGCGCGACTACGTGAGAAAGTGCGGCTTCAAGAAAGCGCTCGTGGGTTTGAGCGGGGGAATCGATTCGGCTGTGGTGGCGGGGATTGCGGCTGCAGCAGTGGGGCCGGAGAATGTTCTCGGCGTCTCCATGCCGGGTCCGTTCTCTTCTGAAGGTAGCCGCCGCGACGCCGAGCAGGTGGCGCGAAATCTCGGAATCAGCTTCCTGGTGCTGCCGATCGCCGAAGTCTTCAAGTGTTACTTGACGGCCCTGAAACCGGCCTTCGCGGATCTTCCTCCTGGCGTCGCAGAGGAAAACATCCAGGCGAGGATCCGCGGCAACTTCCTGATGGCCCTTTCCAATAAGTTTGGCTCGATGGTGCTGAGCACGGGAAACAAGTCGGAAATGGCGGTGGGCTACTGCACTTTGTACGGAGACATGGCTGGCGGTTTAGCTGTGGTCTCCGACGTTCCGAAGATGATGGTTTATGCGCTGGCTCGTTGGCTCAATCGGGAAAGGGAAGTCATCCCTCAGGCCAGTATCGAGAAGGCCCCTTCCGCCGAACTGCGGCCCAATCAAACAGATCAGGACGAGCTGCCACCCTATGACGTTCTCGACCGCATCCTGAAGGCGTACATCGAGGAGGTCAAGAGTGCCGAGGAAATCGCGGACCATTTCGGCTTCGGCATCGACTTGGTCCGAAAAACCGTCTATCGGGTCGATCGGAACGAATACAAGCGCAAACAAGCTCCGCCGGGCTTGAAGATCACCTCGCGCGCCTTCGGATTTGGCCGGCCGTTTCCCATCGCTCAGCGATTCGTTCCCTAGAGGAGTAGCGCATCCGTGAAAACCAGAGCTGCCGTTTTCATCTTGCTGCTTTTCATCGCACTCGGCGCCGCTGCGCAGTCCTCACAGCCGCCTGCTTCCCCGCAGCAGGCAGCCGCCCGAGGAGGGTTGTCTTCGGACACCGCGAAAAGGATTGAGGCCTACCTGCGGCATCTCTACGCCTGGGGACCTGAGTTTCAGCTCAAGTTCAGTTCCTTCCGCGAGTCGCCGATTCCGGGCATGTACGAATTCACGCTAGAGGTTGCCAAGGCCGAACAGAAGGATTCGGCCGTCCTGTACGTCGCGCGCGACGGGCAGTTCCTTTTCCGCGGAGCAGTTGAAGACATGACGAAAGATCCCCTCGAGGATACTCGCACGAAGCTCAATCTCGACGACAGCCCGTCCCTCGGACCGAACGAAGCCCGGGTAACCGTCGTCGAGTTCGCCGATTTCGAATGCCCGGCGTGCGGGGAACTGCATCCCCGTCTCCAGGCGGTCCTCCGGCAGTACCCCCAGGTTCGGTTCGTCTACAAAGACTATCCTCTCTCCCAGATTCACCCTTGGGCCCGAACGGCCTCCCTTGCGGGAAGGTGCGTATACAACCTGAACCACACGGCCTTCTGGAGGTTTTACGATGCCGTCTATGAGAATCAGGCTCTCATATCGGCTGAGAGCGCCTGGGACAAGATGATGGAGTATTCCGCTGCATCAGGAGTCGACACAGACAAAGTGAAGGCCTGCATGAACACCCCCGAAGCCGCCCAAGCGATTGACGCGAGCTTCGCCCAGGGCCAAAAACTCGAGATCACGAGCACGCCGACCCTCTTCGTGAACGGCCGTCGCACGGTTGGAGCGGGCGCCGATCTGCTGGGACAATTCATCTCGTACGATCTTGAGCAGGCTGCGGAGGCTGCGAAAAGTCACGCACATTGAAAGGGAAGAGAAGGAGGGCGAGGAGTGGCCCCATATTAAGGATTGCGCGGCCCCGTCCGTAGTTAACATAATATACCTTATGGGACTTAGTGTCAAGCCCTTTCTTTTGCCTTTTCCACACCCTGGATAAGGAGCTATGCAGGCGAATCAATGTGCTGCCCTACCTCAGCGCTTCTTGGGGTCGTATCCTTAAACACGTGCAGGTCTTGTGAGGTTGAGAAGGGGCGGCTGGCGCGGGGGGAAGCGCCAGCCGCACGGCGCGCGTATCTACGGCGCCTGGAGTTGGAGGGAACTTGCGTGGCGGTTGCAGAAGGTGTCAGTGATGCGCTACTGCGGCAGCGGCGGCGCCAACACCGGCGCCGATGGCAAACCACTTGGCGGCTCGCGCAGCGCGTCGCCAGAAGCCGCCTCCCCGAGCGGTGCGAAGGGCGGCATCGCGTTCGCGCGTAAGCGCGGCAGTTTTGGTTTTTTCGTCGGCCAGGTCGCCCTGGGCCGAGGATAGGTTTGCCTGGCAAGTCTTGCAGTCCATCACGAAGCTATACAGGGGCTTTAGGTCTTCGGCGGGAATCTCTGCCGGCGCGCCGGTGTGGTCGGCGGGGCTCTGCGGTTCAGTATTCGGGGCATCCGGGGGGCCGGCGGGTTCCTGCGGGGCGACGAGCCCACCCTGGGGAAGCTCTTCGATGGTGATCGGCTTGGGAAGGGCAGCTTCGCGGGTCAGTTCTCTGGCGATGTCGGCAGGCTTGGACACCTTGCTGGCACGCTCGGCGATCTGTGCCAGGGTGTCTTTCAATTGCGTGTCCCTTGTCTTCTGACTCTGCGCTGCGCCAGCGAGAATTTTTTCAGTGGCGGCGAGCTGGCTCGCAAGCATGGCGCGGTCCGCGCGCGCTCCACGCCATTCGGTGTAGAGGGCGACGACAAGAGCGATCGTCACGAGTGCGATGACGGCGTACAGTGTTGCGCGGAATATGCTCATCGGATGCCCCTTGCTCTCAGGTTTCCGGCTCACTCGAGGAATAGCGGCTCAGGCGTGCTAATACCTGTTCGGCATAAGAAGGATTGGCCCCGCCATTCCAGGCAAGCAAGGCGCGGGTCTTGTCGCCCCCCGCGGCGGCGAGCTTTCTGGCCAGCACCCGGCAACCCACGGCAATTCCCTGCTCCGGATCGCATAACGCCGAGAGGAATTGCCCTTTGTAGCTATTCTCGCGCGCAACCTGCCCCATGACCTGCATCAGTCCCCAGGAGAAGGCGCGGGCGTAAGCCTCCGAGGCCGAGATCTTGTTGTTGGTGTAGAGCGGAGCAACGTAACGCGCGAAAAACGCGGGCTCGTACCGAGTGGCCCAGGTGTTCCACGCCGACTCTTGTTCGATGACCGCGCACACGAGAGTCGAATCGAGCTGATGGTTCAGCGCAGTCTTTTTGGCCAGACCGATGAGTTGTTCCCGCTCCATCAGCCGCGCTCTTTGGTCGTTTCTTCGAGATCGAGATACCGAATGAACGGGCACTCGCGATTGCGCAGATCCTCCAAGGCGGGGCAGCGCTCCATGATTTGCCGCAGCGCGGAGTAGATGTGCGGCAGGTGGTTGGTGGCCATGTCCCGCACGAAGGCGCGCACAATCTCGTCATCGCGCATGCGCCGTTGCAACCAGCGCAGGAACAGCAGGAATTGCACGAGGACGGGAGCCAGGCTCGTCAGCAAGCCGATGGTGAAGGATGACATAAAGGGGCCGGTGGGACTAAGCGTCTGGTTGCGAAGCGAGCCACGAAGAGACACGGTTCGCCGTGGAATTGCGCGACTGACCAAAATGAAGCAACTGCCTTGAATGCGTCTCGGCGGAATCTGTCACGGCGACATGCACGAGCGCTAAAACGCCTCACATGAAGAGGGGAGACAGGCCGCCAACCGTTTGTCCCAGCGAGGACCCCAGCGAGGAGAAGAATCCGTTCCCGCCGCGCGACATGTTGGCGCGAACGTTCAATAGCCCCGTCGGAATCCCCAGGCTGCTGGAGAGCAGCGAAGTGTCCGTGCCGAAAAGCCCGCTCAACCCCTGCAGCGCGGCCAGGCGCTGCTGAAGGGCCGTGTTGGCGAAGGCGATTTGATTCTGCTGCGCCGTGCCGGCCGCTTCCCTGCCCTTTTCCCGCGCCAGCTCGTCGGTCAGCGCGCCGAAGCCGGCCGCATTTCGCGTGCGCGCTACGCGGTTCTGCGCCGATTGCTGCAGCGAATCGAAGGCGCTGGAGAGCGCGCCCATCGACTGCCCGGTGATGGCGGCCTGTTGCTCCGGCGTATAGCCGGGGTTATTCAGGATGGCCTGATACTGCGAAGACAAGTTGCCCTGCAACTGGTTGCGCTGATTCAGCAACTGCTGATTGAGCGCGTCGATATTCGCGCGCTCCTGGTCAGATGCCTGGATGGTCGCGTTTTGTGCTCCCCTGCCCATCGTTCCTCCTCGAAAACCGGAATTCGACACTGGAAGTTGCGGACAAGCACCGATGCGCCAGAACAGACGGTCTGCTTCGCCCCGGAGACGACTCTTCTTTCAGCGGCTCGCGAAACCCCCGGTGGCGCAAACATTTAACACATGCGGTAAATCAACCTGTAGTACAATCCGCAGCAAAGACCCTGTCCGGAGCTGCCATGCGCGCAAACATTGTGCTCTCTAGTTTCGGTGTGCTGCTTTGCTCGTTAACCGCCCTGCCCACATTGGCGGACACCTTGAAAATTACGAGCGAACCATCCGGCGCCACGCTCGAAATTGACGGTGTCGCCGTCGGCAAAACGCCCTACGAGGTCAATCTCCCGGGCGGGTATTTTCACCGCCCGCGCACGATGTTCGGGAAGAGGCTGAGCGCGCCGATGCGCGCGCGAATTGTCCTCCCCGGTCACGTGACGCAGGAAATCGAATTGACCCGCGGTCCCCTGCCGTTCGTCAGCACAAAGGGTGTTTACCACGGGGATTACTACGTACTTAAATCCGACCACTTCCACTTTGATTTGAAGAAGACTGAGGACAAACTGACTGGGACGGCGCAGCCCGCACACACCGGGGCAAAGGTGGCGCCCGAGCTTCCTCCAGACCTGGCGCCGACTCCTGCGGGAGACCCGGCGGGGTCGGCAGATGAAGCTAAAGGCAGGATTGAAATCCAGTCAACTCCCGCCGACGCAGAAGTCTACGTGGATGGCAAACTGGTCGGCACAACCCCGTCGGCCATCAGTCTCCGAGTTGGTCCACACAGAATCCGCGTGATAACGAAAGGCTTCAAAGACTGGGACAGAGAGGTCGAAATCTTAAAGGACAGCGAAGCTCACCTGAAAGCAATCCTCGAACCGCTGTAAGAGCGCCGTCGAGCCATCCAGGCAAGCTCATCATCCGCACTACCTAGGCGCAAGCCTCTTGCAGTAGGGCGTCCAGCGGTCGTCGCGGACCCAGCCCAGCGACCCAAGCCGCCTTCCGAAGCGGCGGGAAATTCCCGGCGGCAGCCAGGCGTGCACATCGCTCAAACCCTTTTGCCAGGCATCTTCCGCGGTCGCGCCGTGGAGAGCGAGGAGCCGCTCCCAGCGCCGGCGCGGCGTGCCATCGCGCGGGTCCAGCAACAGGTAGGCCTCGGCCGTCAGCCGCAAGAGAGCGGCGGCAGTGATGGATTCCGGCGCGCCATCCCTCTGGTCGAGAAGGACGAGCTTCGTGACGAACAGGGGATCCTGCAGGTCGGGAAACTCATACTCAAATCCCTGCGACGCGTGAAGAGCACGCAAAGCGGATTCGTCACCCGGCGTAAATTCACGGATCCGCATGCGGGTTCCTTTCCGCGTCCGAATCAAGGAAGTGTTTTCGTGAGGCGGGCTTGTCCCAGCAGGCCGAATCCGTTTCCGCCGGGCGCCAGGCCGTTCTGCAGCGCGCCGCTGCCGGCGGAAGGAAACGGCGGCGGACCGCTCGAACCTCCTCCGGCCACCGCAACCGGGGGATTGCCGAAGGCCACGGGCGTGGAAGTGCCCGAGCCGATGTATTGCGAAAACGCGCGCCAGTAGAGCGACTGATTGCCGAGCTGCAGGTAGAGATTGCGACTGGATCCCATGAAATAGACGCGCGGCTGGGCGAATGCCGGAGTCGTATCCGACTCCGCGAAATAGAAGAGGCCCGGCCTGGCATCGGAATTATCGGTGATGGTGATGTCAAACCACCCGTTGGACGCCTGCACCTGCAGCGAACCGATCGGCGGTGGCGCCGGCAGCGGCGCCTGGGAATCAACTCCGGCTTTCTGCCCCGCGGCATTCACCGCGGAAACAATTCGGACGAGGGCCTCGTGCAGGTACGGGTCGCGGGCTTTGATCGGCGCGAGCTGTGCGATGCTCAGCATGGTCAGTTGAATCCGCGGACCGGCGCCCAGGGATCCACTCGCACCGACGGCCCGAATTTGTCGAGCCGGAACCAATTTCCTGCCGTGCCAGTGCCGACTTTGAACGCCACGCGTTCCCCCGCGACATTGATGGGCAGCTCGAGGTCCCGCAGGGCGGGCGCGCTCAAGGCCAGCGGCTGCTGCGCCTGCGGGGAGGCACTCGTGTTCACAAACGCCGTCAGGCTCAGCGTTCCCGAGCCCTCCACGTAGAGCGTGAGGTAGGTGAAGAGTTTTCGGTGGGTGCCGAGATCGAGCTGTTGCTCGACGGCGCGCTCGGGGAAGAAATGCGTCGTGTAGTAGCTCTGGATGGCGACGCCATCGTCGCTGAACTGCGCGTCACTCAACTGGTACACTTTTCCCGCGGGCCCGCCTCCTCCGACGCCCGGGCTCCCGCCGCCCAGCATGACGGTTGCGGTTCCGTCCGGCCGCTCCACCAGAGCAGCCGCATTGGCGGCCATCGCCCAGGGCGACCACTTGCGCGATTTGTCCGCAGCGGTCTTTCGGCCCGTGTAAGTGATGTTGATGGGCGGGCGGCTGGCGATCATGTCCGATGTATCGAGGTCGCGATAATCCAGCATCAGCACCTTGTTCGGAGAGGTGGCGCTGCCGAAGGGCGCCCCGATGAGGATGCGCCGCTCTTTCGTATCCACGGCAACCCAGAGGGTATGGCCGTACTGCCAATTGATTTGGTTCCACAGGGGCTGGATTTCCTGCGAGATTTTGACCGGCTCGCCGCCGTCGTAAATGTAGAGACCCGAACGGTCGGCAATCACCGCCCAGTCTTCCGCCACCGCGACGCCGCGCACCGCAGGCGTTCCCACGCGCCGGGAAACCTCGGAGACGGTCCACATCGCCGGCTCGTTCGTGCCGTCGTCCTGGGTGACGTACAGGGAATGCTCTTTCACAAAGTGCAGCCGCTCGCGGAGCTTGAAGGCCGCGCGGATGGCCTGCCCGTTGTTTTCCTCCACCGAAAGAACGCCCGTCAGTCCGTCGTAGCTCTCCGGATCGTCAATGTTGCTGGCACGCACAAGCGACGCGTTCAGCGGCTCGAGCGTGGGACAGACTTCGAGGCAGTCGATATAGAACTGCGAGGCACGCGGCGGCGCTCCGTCGGCATAGATGCGCAACACCAGATCGCTGGGAATGGCGGCCAACGGCGGCGTGAGCTGGGCGGTGAATTCGGCGTAGGTGGTGGTCAACTGGGAAGCGGCGACCTGAAGACCGGCCGTGTTGATGCGGGCGCTCGCGCTATAGAGATGAATGTGCAGCGTTCCGTAGGTGAGGAGCGCATTGCCCGCGCAGCGGGCCCGCACGGTGTAGGCCGTGTTTGCCTGGATCAGTGGGGCGCCGAGGGCATCTTGCACTGCCGTCTGAGAGATCATTCCCCGCGTCGGCGTGTCGCCGTTGCCCACAATCGAATAGGCCGCGCCCCAGACGACATTGACCTGCTCATCCGTGCCGCCGGCTGCGAAAACCGGATCGGGGGCCCATCCAAGAGGCAAGTGAGGGAAAGATGGTCCGGTGAAGCCGCCATCGAAGCCGAGGTTCACCCAGTTGTTCATCTTGTTTCGCTCGCCCCACCAGAAGAGCCGGTCGGCGTAATCAATCACGCCGCCGCAGTCGCCGAGCTCGACCAACTTGAAGAGATCGTCCACGTTAGTGCCGGCCAAGAGGATGGCGTCGCTGAAATCAAAGATCGCGCTCGTCGTGGTGTTGTCCCCGACTACCATGTTCCCTTGCGGAAGCGACGCCTCAGAACCCACGTAGAAGAAGCTCGCCCCGCTGGCGCCGGTGAAGCAGATGATTCGCGCAACGATGTTGAATGGTCCGATGGGAATTCCGCTCACCTGCACGCGGCATCCGCCCGCTGCCGTCCAGCTCACCGCCGCCGAGGGTTTGGTCAGATATCCTTGCCGCGTCTGGAAAATGACTGCGACCTGATGCACGCCGGCAACGACGTTGCCCACCGGAGCGGCAGTGCCGGTGCCATTCGTTCCCGATTCGTCCGGGCCTGTCTGATTGAAAGTGAAATGCGTGCTGTCGGCGATGCCGGCGACGGCAAAGGTGCCGTTGAACGAAACCGACGCGCCGGTCGTGCCGGCAATTGTGACCTGATCGCCGTTTAACAGATTGTGAGGCGATTGCGTCGCCACCGTGATGATGTTTCCGGCTCTTGAAATCGCTGCGATGTTGGCGACCACATCCGCCACTGTGGCTGGGCCGGCACCGGGAGCCCCCTGGCTGACACGATCGAAATAGGTGTCGTCAAATTGTCGGGGCAGGTCGTTCCCTGCCCTTCCGTCGCCGACCGCGATGTACTCGCGGCCGAACATGGTGCACGAGTGCGCGTAGGAATTGGGCGCGAGTCCCGCGGCCACCGCCGCCAGCGCGCCCGGCGAAGTCTCTTTGTACAGCGAGCCATTCCCATCCATCACCAGTGTTCGGGCGGTCCCGCTGGGCGTGATGTACGTTTTCAGGTAATTGACGGTGGGATTTCCTGCCAGCGGTCCGAAAGCCGCCTGCAGCCCGGGACGCGTGCGCACTCCTCCATCGCTGAAGATCACGTCCTGGCAATCCGGCGAGACGCCGTGCGGCAGGTCTGCCGGCGGCATATCGGTCACCAGGCCGCCGAAGATCTCAATCGGTGCGTCGAATGATCCCGCTGTGCTCATGGTCGTACCGGACAGAGTCTCCCGTCGGCATTCAGAATCTTGCTCACAAAGAGGGGCGGCCAGGCAGAGGGAGAAGCGGTCAGGAGGGTGCTATCTGGCTGTCAAATCTGTTCAAGAGGTCACTCACGCCATCAAAGGCCCTGTGTTCGAGCGAGACAATTGTTTCTCTGTGGCTCCAGGCTCCAGTCAAAGGGACATCAGGATCGCTCTGACATATGGAAGACATGAGACATCGCATCCGCATCTTGGATTGCTTCGCGAGGTCCCAGTCCGATGTCCGCGTACAAGTGCAATAGTCATCGATGCAATCCTTGAGATGGTTGTGTGCCGCATACATCGCATCCAGACAAAGCGTTTCGAGATTGCCCGGTAGGCTAGTCCACGGCAGCATCATGACGACGATGGGCGGCTTATCTTGAGAGCGCGCTACTTCAAGTGGACTCGCCGGAATGCCAAACCCGCCTGCAGCTTGGATCTGAGACTGAATGTGCTGAAAAGAAGCGGCAGGATCTGCGTCGTTGTCACCAACCACTAACACCCCTTTGACGGCCGCGAATCCACTCTGAACCCACGCCAGCAATCGCTTGAGGTTGGCAAACATCAAACCGAGGTAAATTCCGGGCTTTGATCAAAGCTTTGAAGAAGGCTACATCACCGCCGCCCTCGCAGACGATCACTCGCGGAGTCGTGATCGTAATAGGCATCCGCGGGGTTTACCTCACTTCGATGTTCTGCTCAATTGCACTCTGAAAGTGACGACCGCCAAATACATTAGCTGTGCAGCGCCCATTGCTACGTTCTGTGCGGATGAGGGCGAACTCCTCTTCATTCCCTCGAATTGTGGCGAGCGCTGCTTCCAGACACTCCTGACTGTGGGTGGAGGCGAAAACCTGTGTATTCTGCTGCTGACATAGTTCGAGAAGCGTCGACCAGATCGTCTGTAGCCTGTCGTGGTAGAAGCCATTCTCGATTTCATCGACTAAGACCACTCCCTGAGGCCTCAGCGCCACAGTCAGAAGAATCCCCATTAGCTTATTGATTCCGCCAGACAATAGAGCAAGTGGGAGCTTCAAATCGGAAAATGTGAGAGCGGCATGCAATGTGGGCATGCCAGAAATCACCTGAACAGAAATATCCTTCAAGTATGGGAATTCTCTCTTCAGCGCGTCCACAACCAAACCCGACTTGCCCTGGAGATCGAGTTCAGAAAACCGGGACGCATTCTCCAATGCATTCACAGTCGTCGTACTCGAAAAAAGGAACACGGGCATCGTTTCGCCCGTCCCCGAAATGTTTATACCTTCCTTCGTGATGGACGGCTGGGACTCGAATACTTCTCCCGTGGAAGTTCGCCATGTAAAATTTATGGGCACTATAAAGGGCGACTCGGTCCCCTCCTTGCCAAATGGCAGCTTGGTCGAAGCTTGGTCTGCATAGGCTACAGCAAGCGATCGAGTATTCGGAGGAGAACCAACCAAATTGATCGAAATCGTTTTCGCCTGATCCAGGCCCCAAAAGAGGTACCTCCATAGAGATTCATATGAAGGACGCTCAAGAGTCACTTGGAATGGCTGGCCCAAACCTCTTTGAGCTTGTAGGCGTAACGCAATCTCTGGGCTTCCTCCAGCCGCCAGAAAAAGTGCCTCCAGAAGGGCGGTTTTCCCGGATGAGTTCTGTCCTACGAGAACGTTGATCCTCCGGAGACCGTGAATCTCGAGGTTCTCGAAACCGCGGAAGTTTGCAATGGATAGTGAGTCAATCATTGGCTCAGATGAAGAGAATCGGTCAAGTCCATGGGGTTCAAGCCGAATCATATGCGTGTCGACCGATCGTTGTCAAAGGCCGAAGGATTGACCTGTCATCAGCAGCCAGCCTTCGCGAGAACGGGGTATAGTGAATCTTACTCATCGCCTGGTCTGCTTTGTTCAGCCCTACGCCTCTCGTGAGTGGATCCCAGTGTCGCAGTCGCAACCGGCGCATCTTTTTCCACCTCCCCAAGCAGACCGAACTGGGCCGCCTTCGCACGGTCCAAAATCGCGCCGCAACTGCGGCAGACGGCGACGCCCGGCTTGATCTTTTCCGCGCAGGCCGGGCACTCGGCCATCGGCTTCGGATCGTAGAGCCACGGTTTCTCGAAGCGCAATTCGCGGGCGGCCCGGCGCTCGAGGTCGGTGATGAACATGGGATTGTGCGACCGCTCCCACTCGAGATCCGCCGCAGCCACGAGCCGCCGCTGAAAGTCTTCCAGTCTCTCGCGCGCCCGGGCCAGCTCTGCCACGGTCGGCAGCTCGCCTTCCGCAACGAAAACACCGTGAAAGCTGCCCTCGCCGGAGTCGCCGTTGATTTCCCGCGCGATGTCTTCGGCGATGGCGCGCGCCGGAATCGCATACTCTATGGTGCGCTTGTCGCCGAGATCGATGACGCCCATGCAGCCTTCGATGCGGGTGACCGCGTAGTGTTCGCCCGGCGCCGGAGAATTGATTTCCAGCGAACCGAAATAGGTGCGGTAGCGCGGCGGCCATTTCTGCGAAGAAATGTTGACGAGCGTGGCGGTTCCTTCCAACTTGGACATCTGTTTGGCTCCCTCACGCGCCGTGCGGCGCGTGGCTCCGTGGTGTGGCGGTGGGAACTACTGCATGCGGTACTGAATGACGACGTTCGCGTCCGCGGGCGCGGTCGTGCAGCCGCTGGCCGCGGTTTGCACGCTGACGGTAAGAGCGGCGCCGCCAGCGTAGTTTTGCGAAATCGCACCCGAGTCGCTTGCCGCGGCCGAAACGGTCAAGGTCACCGGGGTCGTTCCATCGGTCAGCCGCACCACGGCGTTGGTCGTGCACCCGCTGGGCCCCGTTTTCGTCTGGGCC
This sequence comes from Candidatus Acidiferrales bacterium, assembly GCA_049514555.1. Taxonomy (GTDB): domain Bacteria; phylum Acidobacteriota; class Terriglobia; order Acidiferrales; family UBA7541; genus JBEKUY01. Next base: position 273,745 of record JBEKUY010000001.1, on the reverse strand, counting down.
TGCAGCCTGGTGACGGTAATGGCTTTGTCGAGTGTCAGTGTGGCGCCCGTCCATGCGGACGTCAGCGCGCCGGGAAGGAACACGTTGTGAATCGAACGGGGCGCTGCAGAAACCAACTCGCCGTTCACCCGCACTGTATCGGCGGAAACGCCCGAGGAATTGAGAAAGTCGGCCGACGCGTAGTTGTATTGTGAAGGGGACGTGCCATCGGTGAATCCAAACGTGTCAGACCAGCTGCAAGTCGTGGCCATCGGATTGGTTACCGTCGGCGAATGCGCACGGTATCCATCCCGGTAAAAATTGAAGCCCTTGAAATTCGCCGCGCCGCTGTAAGAGCAGGTGAGATTGACCGTCTGCACGCCCGTGGTCGTTGTGACGCTCTGCGCGGGTGACTGGGCCGATTCTCCCCCGTTCCAGCCGACCACGCTGAAGGAATAGCTGTGCGTTCCCACCGGCACCGCGCCCCCCGCGATGGCGGTGAGCGTTGGGGCGGCCGCCGGCGCGGGGAGAGGGGTTCCCACGTACGCGCCGTTCAGGATTGAGATTGGTGAAGCACTGTGCATTTCCAGTCCGCGGAGTGTCCCGGCCAGTTCTGGGTTTGAGGTCGCGCTCCCCGTGGCAACGTAGTTCGGCACATTGAGTATCCCGAAACTGTTCTCCACCCGAAGATTGAAGGGCGACGGGGCGGTGCCTGTGATCAGAGGTTGGCTCGAAGTCGTCAGCAGGCAGTGGTCGAAGCGGACATTGGAAATGTTCGAGGTTCCGCTCATATCCACAAACGGCGTGCCGAGTCCTGCGGCTTGATCGGCGCCGTCGACGTGGCTGAAGGTAAAGAAGGAGGACCAAACGTTGTTCCCAATGTTGACGCGAAAGAGGGGGCTGACGCCGCTCTCATAAAGCATGTTGTGCACGTCCCAGCTCGTGGTGACCCCGGAGCTGGTATTGTCAAGATTATCGACCTGGATGCCTGCGTACAGGACCGACACGCTGTCAAAGCGAATGCGGTAGGCGATCTGGCAGCTTGTTCCGCAGACCGTGGCGCTGCTGTTCTTGAAGCGAACGGCCGGCTGCCCGAGAGCGGTCGCCCCCTGAGCGCTGAAAACGCCCCGCCGAAACCAGAAATCGAAGCCTCCTTTGATCACCAAAGCGCTATAGGATTTCTGTCCGGCCGTGAACGATGTATCGTCAAAGAGGATCCCCGCCGATCCTCCCCCGCTTGCGTTCTCGTCAAAGTAGACGCCGGTTTGCTGATTGTATAAGGCATAAAACTCAAGATTCTTGTAGTACTGCTGGATCTTGTACGGGTTCGCACTCACATACACCAGCGGAAAAGCCGAACCGCCGATTCGCGTGGCGTAGCCATAGAGAAAAGCGGAAGGGCCTGAGTTCCTCGGGGACCCTTCCATCGTATAGGAGCTTCCCAGCACGAACGGTTGATTGAGGTAGGGAAGGCCGCTGATCAGTAGCCGGACCTGCCGTCCGGCGGTTGGCGAGTTCAGTTGGGTGGCCGCGTTGAACGGATAGACGTCGTTGCCGCCCGTCAGCGTGGTGGAGAAATAGACGGTGCCCCCTCCGGAACTGACCGCTGCGGCAACGGCATTGAGCAAATTCACGGAATTGTCGTGCAGCACGACAGCAGAGCTGACGGTCGCGCCCGCCGCATTGGCAAGCGTCAATGATGTAGTGCCGCCGCCCGACACGATGGTCGTGGCCAAGTAACCATTCTGGGCGCTACCTGGGGCGCTTGTGGGCACGTAGGCTGGAAGGACGCCAAGGACAAGATCGTAACCGTAGTCGTACCAGATGGGATCCACCCCGATGGAGACTCCGACGAGCGATCCGCCACGGTAAACCCAGTAGCGCAGCGCGCCAGCCTGGTAATTCCACGTCACCCTGTTGAAGGCGTTGACTTGGGCCGAGCCGCCGGAAGTGTCGGTCCGGTCCCCCATCCCGGACTGGTTGATGGTGAAGGTTGTTGAGGAAGGCGTCGAAACGATGTAGAACGTGCCGTTGCAGTCGTCCAGGAAAGTTCCCGAGCCAGCGTTGAAGCCGGTGACGCTGACGGTCTGGCCGTTCGCAAAATTGTGATTCGAGCTGGTGGTAAAAGTCGTCGTGCCACCCGAACGAACGCATTGTGTGACGATCGCCGTATTTGCGCCCAGCGTGGCCGCTCCCGTCGTCGTTGAGGCCGTCGTCGACGCGGCTGTCAGGCCGCCGGCGTAGTCCTCGGCCACCACCTGATAGGTGTAGGTGGTTCCGCCATTGAGGATTCCTCCCGGCGCCACGGCGACACTTGCAGGAGTGGCGAGAGTGCTCCCAGGCCCGGCTTTGTGGATGACGATTCCATGCCCGTTGGCAAAATCAAGCGCGGACGAGAGGGTCAACGTCGAAGAACCCAAGGTGATCGACCCAGTTGCGCTGGGAGGGGAGCTCGATGCATAGCCTCCGTATCGCCGGAGGTCAAACCAGGGGTTGGGGCCCTTCATGGCCACATCCGCGTCGAAGTTCTGCGCCGCCGTGAAGGTGTTCGCGACGTTCGTCTGTGCGCCGGTGGTTGTCGAGATCGGCCCGATCTCCGCGCCGGTATCGTCGGCGTAATACAGCTTCTTGTCGGTCTTGGTATAGACGTTCACCGTTCCCGTGGAAGCAGCTCCCGGCGGTGTTCCCTGGTTCGTAAGGTTCAGCGTTCCTCCGGAGAGCGTGCCCGCCACTGCGGCATTTCCATTCACCGCGAGGTTGCCGCTCAGGTTCAAGGAAAAGGCGCTGATGCCGCCGCTGCTGGAAACACTGCTGAAGGAGGGCGCGGTCGGGTCGTTTGGCAGAAGCACATCCGGAATCTGTCGCGTGGTAATTCCCGGCCCGGATATTTCGACCATGTACCGTCCCGGCGTCGCATAAAAGAAGTAGTTTCCCAGGCCGTCGGTCGTGGCGGGATTCACGAGCGCCTGCGTCAGCGCGGCGTCGGAAAAAATCTGCGCCAGCGGCGCGCAAGGCTGGCCGGATGCAGGCATCGCGCAGACACGCACCGTCGCGCCCGCCAGCGGCACCCCGCGCGAATTCACCACGATGTCGTCTTTCCGCACTCCCTGCGCGCGAAGCGGCGGAGCCGCGAGCCCCAACGCGCAGGCGAGGCCCGTTGCTGCGAGTACCGTTTTCACTGACAAAAATCTCATTCGAGGTGTCTCCTGTCTTGTGCCTGAACGGCTGGCTGCGCTTCGCAAAGCTTCCCCGTGGAAATGTACTGGGCCTTTGTCACACTGGCAAGTAAGGCCGCAGCGCTCCTGGCGCTCGTGTCTAGAGCAGCTTCCGTGCGGTGAACGAGAGCTGCACAAGGTCGGACGTCACGCTCGCGGGATAGGCCCCGGCGGAAATCTCCGTTCCGCCGCCGAGAAAACACTTGAGTTTCCAGTTGTTCAGCGCCGAACCCGCAACGACGACGTAATAGCCGGCGTTCCCGTTCTGGCTTTCCACAAACGCCTGGACGATTTGCGAGCTCGCCAGCTTGTCGGCGATCTGCGTGAAATCGAGCGTGTCGCCGCCAGCCGGGTAGTTCCCCGAAAAACTTAGCGTGGCGATCCCGTAGATGAAATTACTCGCGCTGGCGTCCACATTCAATGGCGACAACGAAACTGTAATCGGCATGTTGCGCTCCTATGGAGATTCTCCGTCGGCTACTTTCTCTTGTTCCGTAACTTCCCCTGCCTTAATTCCGCTCTCTGTGTGTTCTGTGCCTCGGTGACGTTCCTAAAACGGGGTGTAGCCGCTTCGCGAGGAATACGGCCGGCGGCGCCGGCAGGATTGCTGGTCGCGACGCGCGGCGCCTGTCACGAGGTCTTCGATCGCATCCGCCGCCGCGGCGTCCCATTGCGCAGCCAGCGGAGAGCCTCTCGCCAGCGCGGCCATGGCCGCTCCCGCGTAGGCGAGGGCCTCCTGCGCGTTGCGGATGAGCACCGGCGAAGTGGCATCGGTCAAATCGGGCAGCATTTTCAAGTAGCGCAGCCTGACTTCCGTGTCCTGGGTGGCGCCGAGAAAATAGAGTCCGTCAGCACGCCACTCCCACACGCTCAGCACCAAGTCCTGCTCGCGCGACGGCAGCCCGCCGTGCTGCGTGAGGTCCACCATCTCGGCAAATTCTTGCGAGCTTCCCGCGGGCCGCTCCCAAAGCTTGACCGGCACGAGAAGATCGGTGGGGAGCTGATTGGGAGGCGCTGTCGCGTCGGTGATGGCGACCTGCGCCGATGGATCCACCGCGGACACGGCCGGCACGATGAATGTCGCGTTGTCGGTGATAAAGGCGCCGGCTCCGACGTTGGCCAGCGCCCGCTGCGTTTTGCGGTACGCTGCGTTCACGTAGGGCATCAACACCGAGTCGGTGAACAGATTGCCCTGCGAATCGTTCAGCAGCGAGCGGACCAGCGACGTGATTTGGCCCGCGGTGTTATACGCACTCGATCCTACGACTGGCATGATTGTCCCTTGTAGGACAGACATTCTTGTCTGTCCCGCGCCTCATCAGGTCCTGCAAACAAGAAAGACAGGCAGGAATGCCCGCCCCACAGAAGAATCACGTCTCCGGCAGCGGCGACTTCTGAAGATAGGCCGCGACCCCGATGACCGCGTTGATCAGCGCCGCGGCCAGAGCAATCCTCAGGGTATCTCCAATCCCAGCCTGCAGATTGAAATGCTGCGGGTCAATCCCGACCGCGGCGAAACCTGTCAACACTCCGCCCGCGGCGCCGCTGATCGCCGCCGCGGCAATTCCCTTGAGCCAAAGTTCCACTGTCCGCATCGCCAACCCCTTTCTTTGGGGTATCCCTGGGTACCCGGCTCACCGAAAACGCTCAGATCTGAACGCCTGAGCTACAGCTTGGTCACAAAGGCCGGCGCGCCTCCGTCCATCAATTCGTACGCCCAGGCATCGTATTCGCGGTCGAGGCGTTGCTCGCGCGCTTCAATGGCTTGGCGGCGCTTCCGGCATGGCAATCGACGCGCGCTATCAATGGCCAGAGCCACGTACTCGGCCACGGTTGGGGTGAGTTGGATGAATTCACCGCGTGGGTTTTCCAGCGTGAAGCAATGTTCGTAGTCGCCACGCGACGGGTACGGTCCGAGCGCCGGGACGCTTCGCCCGCCGGTGACTTCCAGCGTCTGCGCGTACCAGGTCCGCGGTGAACCGTAAACCTCCGGGGGAACCCAGCGCTCGATGTGCCAGCGATTCACCGCCGGGTATTTCGGTTCCTGGCGCAGTTCGACGACTTCGCGCAGCAGCGCGCCGGTTTCCGGATCGCGTTCCTCGAATTTTCCGCCGATCCAGGCGAGGCGGCTCCAACCCCACACGGCGCGGTAATTGGGCTCGCCGAAACGGTTCAGGCCGCCGGCTCGCTCGAGTCGGTGGACGACTGCAGAGGGCGCTTCGTGCGTTTCGCGGACGACGTGAATCATCACATTGTGACGCTAATGCTCAGGGTATCTTTCCCGTCGAAAGCAATATTGACGACAGGTGTCCGAGCTTGTAGGACCGGCACCGCGTTCTGCAGGTCCGGGATGTGCGCCGGATTATCGGCGACGACCTGGAGCTGAAGCTGCACCGGCCCTGCGATCTCATCCCATGAACCAGACGCTATCTGCATGATCTCTCCGTTCCGTGTCGATAGAAGGAGTGCCACAAAGGCACAGAGCCAACAGAAAAAGAAAAGAGTCATGCGGCAGAGGGCTCCCGTTCTCTGCCTTTTCCCAGTGCCGCTTAACTCCGCGAGCTCCGTGCCTCTGTGGCTGATTTTCTTTAGTAGCCGCTTGGCCGAGCCAGGTTGTCGATGTACGCGCCGCTCCGCGGCGAGTCGCTGAAAACCTGGAAGGCAGTGTCGAAGTAGAAGATGTAGCTGGCCGCAAGACCGCCGCTTGCCCCGTAGATGGGGAAAACGGTGTTGCCGTTGACCTCGAAGAAATCGATGTCCTTGAGGACGGCCCGGCCCCAATGGCTGAGGTCGAGGAAGTCCACGCGGGTCTGGTCGGCGCTCACGCTCGACTTGATCGGGATTCCGCTCATGGTCTTGCGTCCGGTGAAGAGCAGATCCAAATCGTTGCCGTTCCCGCTGCCGCCTTCCTTGATGATTTGGCTCACGGTGATGCCCAGATTCTCCCACGCGTGTTCCTGCTCGACCGCCATGTAGGCGATTAGCTTGCTCACGTGGTTGATACCCAGGGCTTTCCGCACCTTGTTGATGGCCAGCCGCACGTTCGCCGGCGTCAGCGCGGCGTTGCCCGCATTCACGCGCGGCGTCGCGAGCTGCACCGGATACGTGGCGCGGTTCAGGTTGAGCCAGGTGCCGGTGGTCGCGCTGCTCTGGTGATACTTGAGGCCGTAGAGCGAGACGGGCTGCGCGCCGCTTAGGCCGTCGTGGACGATCACGTCTCCCGCGGTGAGGCCGCTCGGGTTGGCGTCCACGATGATGGTTTGCGTTGGGCTGATCGGATCGGCCGCGACGACGTTCGCGGTGCCGCGGTTGGTCGTGAGCGTCGAGTCGTACACCTGGACCGTTTGCCCCACGTACACGAGCGCCGCGCCGGGCGGCGTGCTCATCGTCCACGTGGTGCTGGCGAACGACCCGATGGTGCCGAGGACGCCGTTCCCCGCCGTTTGCATCAGTTTGTCGAGGAACGAGCGGAACTGCTTCATTCCGTTGGCCACCTCGCGCTTGGCGGCGTTTTCGACCGCGCGCTCGCGGCCGGCGGTCGCGTACTCGACGAGCTTCGTGATTTCGATCGCGAAGCGGAAGAAAATGGGCGAAACCGTGGCGACGTCGTACTGCGTCCCCGAGCCGCGCCCGAGATCGCCGCCGTCGGCGTTGTAGCTTCCCGCCTTCCCTCCGGGATTCACTTGCAAGGGCAGGCGCATCGCGCGGCTGGAAATCTTCTCCACGTCGCCGCGCTGCTGGATCATCGTGAGCAGAATATCGTCGCGCTCATAGAGCAGGGGCACCTTGTCGCGCACCTTCTCCAATTGCAACGCGACCACATTCGCGTTGTTTTGTGCTGGCATTCGTTTTTCTCCTTATTATTGCGGATTACGAAAAAAGGCCTAGCCACCGAGGCACGGAGGGAACAGAGGACAACAAGAAATGTGCAGGGCTAAATGAAGTCAATGCGCCTTTGTGAATGGAATGGTTCTTCGCGTGCGCTTTTCCAACCACACTCTTTCTCTGTGCCCTCTGTGCCTCTGTGGCGAATTACATGTCGAGGATTTGTTCGTCCGTCAGCCGCCGGTAATCGGTCTCGCGCGAGCCTCTTGCGCGCTTCGCCGCATTGCCGGGCACCGCGCTCACGCCTTCCACGTCGCGCCGCGCCGCTGCTGCGTCCGTCTTTTGCGTGCGCGCGCGATGCGTGGCGACCGCCGTTTGCGTCCATTCGTTCAGCACGCGCTTCGCTGTCACGGGGACAAGCTGCCGCGCACGGTCTCCGATGAGCCGCACGACCTGCGCGCGCGTGGCCTCATCGAATTGCCGCGCGGAGAGCACTTGGGCGACTTGGTTGCTGAGATTTCGGTCGCCCCGCAACGCGCTCTCAATCTCCTGCCGGATAGCGCTTGAGAGCCGCTCGCGCACCGGCGCACTCTCCGCGCGGGCAGAACTCGGCAAGGCCTGCTCGAGCACGCGCCCGATCTCACTGCCCACATTTCTTTCCAGGTCCTCATTCGCCGCCCTTTCAAAGGCGGCGTATTGAGTGACCAGCGCCTCTTGCCCGGGACCTTGCGTTCTGCCCGGGGAATCCCTCTGTTCTGTCGCCAGGGAGGCCGCTGCCAGGGACTTCCCTTCTCCGTGCCTCTGCGCCTCCGCCTGCCGTGAGCCCACCGCCGTGGGCGAATGGCTGGCCTCCAGCGCTTTTAATCCTGCGAAGACCATTTCGCGGAACGCCGCAGGATCATTGCGCAGAAGCGTCTCAGCGAATCGCGTTCGCGATGCGGCATCCCCGGAAAAGTAAGCTCGGTCCAACTCTTCGAGCTGGCGCGCCCCCTCCGCTGCTGCTCGCGCCTCTTCGGGCCGCGCGAACACCTCGCGGTACGCCGAAGCTTCCTGCCGCACCTTCTGAATGCCGTTCCAGAAATCGCGCGCTTCGCCGCCCGCTTGCGGGTCCGCCATCATGTCCGCAAGCCATCGCGGCGGCTCTGCGGGGACGTGACTCGCATTTGCTGAGTCGTGACCTGTAGTTTCGCTCGCAGTCGCGGTCCTGGCGGCAACATCTTCCGGCGCGTTCTCTGCGATACGGGGTTCCCGCGCCGCAGCGGTTCCCTTCTCTTCGTCGTTTATCGGGCGCTGACCTGTTCCGGGCGTAGCCGAGGGATCGCTGGCCGCTTCCTCGCTGGGCTCGAGCTGCAGAATCTGCTCGTCGCTCAGTGCATACAGGGCTTCTTCCGCCGCCGCATTCCCACTGGCGCCGCCATCGTGTTCCGCCTGCGCATTGGTGTGTGTTTCCATCGTTTTCCTTACGCCACAAACAAAAAGCCCCGGCCTCCCGGAACCGACCTCAGACATTCCAAACTGATTTCGAGTGTTACGTTCCGCGCTGCATCGCGCGCAGATGCGCTTCGGCGTGGGCGCGGACGTTGGCAAAGCCAACGGGATTCGTCATCCGCGCGGCCTGGCCGGCCTCGGAACTCGCCCAGCGCTTGCACTCCTCGTATTCTGCGGCGTTGTCGTCCAGCAGTGCGTCCACGGGCACCGACGGAAGAAGGAGAATGCTGCCCGTGTCTGCAACGCCATTCTGAGAAGAGCCGCCGGTCCGGCCCGGCGAGGAATCACTCCGAGTGGCGTTTTCCTGTGTCGAAGACGAAGAGGGATTACTCGCTCCGGCTTCTGGAGTCCGCTGGACTCCGCCAGACTCCTGAGAGCGGACTTCGCTCCCTTCGGCTCCGCTCAGGGCAGGCGGAATGACAGAACGAACCGGCACAACAATCGGAGCGCTGGCGAGCAACTGCTGAATCTCCCGCAATTGTTTGTTCCGCGAATCCTCGCCCGGCACGACCAGCTCCGCGAGCCCCAGCAGATTTTTCATGTAGCCGAGGTTTGCGGGCTCCGTGAGCGCGCGCTGGATCACCGGATCGTTGATGGTAAAGAGTTGTTGCAGCACGTTCCGCTGCTGCGATTTCAGCCGGGGGAACGTTTCGTCGGCTTCCGGATGCACGCAGATGTTGCCCTTCAGGTCCGCAAGCCGGATGATCTTGGAATCGAAAACGCCGCCCGGCCCGAGCAGGGGAATCTCCGCATCTTCCGGGCGGTTCTTGCGGAAGCAATCCACCGCGAGGAGCATCACGTCCGCGTAGAACTGCTTCAGCCTTCGCCAGACGAGGCCGAGCCGGCCGAGCGCCTGGTCGCGCGCCATCGCGTAGCCCGACGCCGTTCTCACGCCCTCCATGTTTCCGCCGAACACGGCCGGAAACAGGCCCGTCAGGAATTGAGAGACCGGGCCAATCAGGTCCTGCTGGTGACGCAGCATGTCGGGTGGCACTTGGGCCGGCGCCGGCTGAAAAAATCCTGCTGCCAGCGGCTGGCCCGGCCGCGCGCGCGCCGGATAGTGCGCCGCCGGTTCGGCCACTTGGTTGGCGAGTGCGTCGAAATCGAGCACCTGCGGATCGGCGTAAATCGGCGGAATGCCGTACTCGTAAGTCTCCGCTTGCATGTTGGAGAGTACGTTGTAGCGTTCCTGCACCTGCACCAGTGAATCGCCCACGCTCGGGCGGTTCTGCCCGTCGCCCGGCAGCGCGTGCATCACGCGCCAGTGATCGTCCATGCTTTCGCTGCGCGATTCGCAGTAGGCGTCCCCGGCGAACGCCACGTAGCATCCATCCGGAAACATCCGCAGCAGCTCCTCGCGCACGCCGGCGTCTTCAATCGCGTAGAACGCCCAGGGACGGATCCACGTCCGGTCGAACGTGATCAGGTTCACCAACGCGTCGCCGGGATGAATCGAGGGCAGCCCCTGCGAGACGCTCAGCCGCGATACGCGCGCGTACACGTCCTCAGCGCCCTGCGAGGGCGACACTTCGATTTTGTCCGCCGCGTGGGGATAGGACGCCTTCAGCTTCGATCGGTGCACCTCCGCCTGCCACTGCAGGTAGGGATATTCGTGCATTTCGCCGGCCCAGACCGGCGTGTTCAGCTCGAGCCCGCCGACAATGCTGATGACTTCTTGCCCGTTCGCCACGCGCCTCGTACCCACTACCCGCGGCACCACCACGCGCTCGGCCCGGCGAAGATTCGCCTCCGTCAACTCGGCCCCGCACGACGGACAAGTCACATTTTCTGGGGGCACAGCCTGTTGCGTCCCTGCGGACTCGGATTCGGCGTTTTCATCGCCGTCCAATTCTTGTTTCGTGAATTTCGAGGCAGGCGTTTCCTTGCCGCACACCGGGCAAACATACACGTCCTCGCCCAACGGAATCTCGATCGTCTCGAGCACCGCTTCGTCGTGGGACCCGAATCGCTGCCCATCGGCCACGTAACGTACGTATCCGCCGAGCTTTCCATCGGTCCAGAGGTAATAGCCGACCGCGGTCAGCAAGTGCTCGACGTGGTTGTTTTGCTCGACGAGCGCCGCCACGTCGCTGGCCGCGCGCGCCGCCGAGATATCTTCCAGCGATTGCGCCGACTGCGGGTAGAAGCGCACCGCGGGCACGTCCTGGCTGAGCGCCGCGATGAACGACAGCCCGAATCCCTGATAAAAATTCGTCACGAACTGGTAGCGCGGCATCTCTTCGAGCTGCCGATCGTCGGCGAACCGCTGCTCGAAGGGCAGGTGCCAGTTCATGTCGTTGGGATTCCACCAGGCGTACTGCAGGCCCTGCCAAAAGAGCCGCGCCTGGCGAATTCGCCGGATCTCGTGCCTCCGCGCGGTCACACCCTCTTCGCGGTATTGCCGCACCAGCTCCCGCAGCGCGTTTACCAGTCTCGGCTGCAACTCCTCGAGCCGCTCGTTGTTGACCCCGAGATCGCTCGCGGCCACGGCGCCCGCGTTCTCTCCGTCGTCATTCCGAGGGCCCGCGGTGTCCGGGGAATCCCTCTTCTCCTCGAGCGCGTCCGTCAAGCGGTTCGCCGGCTCGCTCGGAACTACACTAAGCGGCGCGTAATTTCCGTCCGCTGGTGCGATCGCACCGGGCTCGTGCACATCTATTCGTGTGGTCATAGGATCTCTTAGCTGTCGATGACTTAGTGATTCTGCGCCTCAGCTCGCCCTGAGCCCGCTGTAGCGGGCGAATGGGCAGCTTCTTCCGTTCTGCGCACGGCCTGTGCTTCCTGCCACGCTTGAAGCTGGTGCCACGAGCGCCGCCGCACGCGAGGCACTTCCTGCGCGGGCGCCGCGGGAAAATCTACCGGCGGAAATCCGGCTGTGCCGAGGAGTGAATTCACCAGCGCGCGATTCTCCGCCTTCAGCCGCGCGACGTCTTCCTCGAGCAGGCGCACGTATCGGCTGCGCCACAGGCTCCAGATCCTCTTCAACATTTTTCTCCTGCCTCATTACCAACGCCGGCGCGGCAGTTTGCCGGGACGAAATGCCTTGCGTGCTTCGGCCTCGAGCCGTTGGAAATGAATCGCGCGCGAAGTGGGGTCGGTCGCGCTCACTTGCTGCGCGATTTGCTGCTCCAATGGCACCCCGTTCCAGGTGAAACCGCTTTTCGGCGCCGCGCTGAAGAACTCATCTCCGGGCGCGCCTGCAAGCGAATCCCCTGCTCCGGTGCTACCGCTGCGCGTGGCAACTCCATAAAACCGCGCCCCGGAGCACAACCCATAGCGCGCCGCATCGGCCGGGTCGTCGCCTTCGACTTTGCGGATGTCTTCGATGCGCTTGTCGTCCCGCACGAGCATCGGCAGGCATTCGATCAGTTTCGTGCAGTTTTCGGTGATCGCCCACGCCTCGGACTCGAGCAGTTGATACATCAACTGCCATCCGCCGATCCGGTCGTCCTCGGCAGGAGCCGGCCGCGGCAGCCCCGCCGCGCTCAGAACTTCTCCCATCTGTTCCGCGATGGATGCTTCCGCGGTGCGGTGGGCGAACGCATCCGGCGAAAGAAATACTTCCGCGATGCGATCCCGCCCGCTGCGCTCGGCAATCGCCTGCGCCAGCATCCGCGGCGAGAGCCCGCTCTGCACGAACTCGCGGTAAGTGACGATGCGAAGAGCATCGTCATCCCGCTCGCCCTGAGCGCGGGCGAAGGGAGAGAGCGTAGCGATTGAGGGATCTCTCTGCGCCGCGGGATTAGCCCCCGGTTTATGTGGCACCGCGCAGTGCCAGTACACCGCGCTCGCGTGGTGAAAGCCCCAATCGATCGAGACCCATTTCAGCCACCACGGCTCGATGCGGATTTCTTCGGGCCGCGCCGTGTGCCGTCCGATGTCGAAAATGTCGAAGTACTGCCCCGCGAAAACGTCCCAATCGCCTTCCAGGAAAGCTCGCCGCAGATGTGCCGGCAAGGCCTCGAGTGTTTTCCGATAGCCGGCGTCGTTGGCGTAAATGGGATTGTCGTCGAGCCGCGCGCGGATGAACTCGTAATCTTCAGGATCGAAGAGCTCGGCGCTCTCAAATCCCGGCGGCGGAACCTTGTCCACCCAAAGTGCTTTTACCCATGCATGCCCGATATTCCCCGGGTTCGTCGCTCCAGCCATGCACGGGAAACTCTCCGGCACGGGACACCGGTTTCTCGAGGTTAGAAACTGCCACTGCTTGAGAGTGAAATGCGTCAGCTCGTCGATGCCGATGAACAGAAACTCAGCGCCTTGATACTGGTAGACGTCGTTTTCGTTCCGGCAGTAGCCGAAGCGCGTGATCGAGCCGTTGTGCCAGGTCACCGCGTGCTTCGACTCGTTGTAGCTGCGGTAGGTCTTGCGCGGAACGTCCCGCCGAAAATAGGCGAGCAGAGAGCTCTCGAGCTCGGGGTACGTTCGCCGCAGCAGCAGCGTGTCGCAGCCGTCGATCTCGTTCGCCTGGGCGATGGCTTCCCACAACAGCGCCTTTGTCTTGCCGGGCCCGGCCGCGCCGCCGAAGAGCCGGTACTTTGCCGGCGAACAATGAAACTCGCGCTGCCGCGGGAACGGTCGGTAGTGGTCGCTGATACGCATGTGCGCCGCGCCAGCACGCCGCTTCCCCGCCGGTAGCCGTAGAAAGATGATTCGTTGGCCGCCCATTTCCGGATACGTGTTCCCTTACGCGCCTGCTGGGCAAGCGACTACGCGGCAGTGCGGAGCTTGCGCCCGATTAGATAAGCCGCCGCGCCGCCGATCAGCGCCACCGCGATCGGAATGTGGTGCAGGCTCATCGCCGCCGCTGCCGCCAGCGAAACCACTCCGGCGAGCTGCACGATCTGACCGATCGATTGCTTTTTCGTACTTGTCATCGTTCCTCCTGATTCGTCACGATTCCTCGCCATCGTCCTTTGGCCTAGAACGAACCCGGCCCGTCCTGAACGGCCGGAGGTGAATCATTGCCGGTTGGGTCTGGGTATGTCCGGCTCAAATCTCGGCGCGTCTTCCATCATCGGCGCGTTGCTTTTGCCGAACTTGAGATCGAGCATGCGCTCGAGCTGGCGCTGGGAAATCCGCTCGTCTTCGCTCTTGAGGAGCTTCGCCGCGACCGCGATCGGATCGACTTCTACAAAAACCGCGTTGGCAAAAGACGCCGGGTCCTGGATCAGCGTCAGGTCGCCGGGAACGCGCGGGTGCCCACTATCCTCCTGAGGTGGCCGGGGCGACCCTCCGGCCCGCTGGGAGGCGGCCGCCGCTGCGTACGCATCGCGGGTCGGCGCCGCCGTCGTGGCGGTGACGGCGGACGTTCCGGGGGTTCCGTTTGCGTCGTCAGAAGCAGCTGTAAGTGCTCTCTTGAGAGAACGTGAGCCACCGCGCGTCCCCGATTTCAGGGGTCCGGTGGAACCCATCGGGGTCCTGAAACCGGACGGGCGAGCCCGGCCCGTCTGGCCGGGGCCGGGCGCCTGTCCGGCGCACGCATGTGCGCGCACCGGCGATTTCTTGCTTGCGGTTATGTGATGATGTTTGCGCAAGGAATTTGAACGGCGAAGTTCTCCGTTCGTTGGAAGAACCGTTGTTCAAACGACAGAGTCAGCAGCCCGGAAAACAGGACGTTTCCTCTCGCCTCTTTTCCACGTTCCCTCAGTTGCCGACTCCCATCGACATCTGCGTCGGCGGGGGCGCGCTGCCTCCGGCCGCGGGTGCCTTGAAAGCCGCTACCTGCGACCACCAAGGGCCGACGTTGTTGGCCCCATTCGTGTCGCAATAGGTCCAGTTGACGTTGACTGCGCTGGTGTTCGGATTGTAGTAATGCATGTACCCGCCGTCCGCATCGAGCGAGAGGTATTGATACTGGTCCGTTTGCACCGAATCAAAGTAGCCGGTGGACACTGCGCAGGCCGATTCCTGGTTCTCTTGGATCCCTCCGATGATTACGCCGTTTGACGTGCTGGGAGTGATGGAAGGGCCGGTCACGGTGCCGGATGTCGCGTTCAACGTGCCGGTCTGTCCCGCGTAGGTGTCGTAGGAAGAGGTCGCAGCGCCTGCAACGTCGTAGAAAGCGATGATGTTGCCGTTCCCAGCCGGCATCGCCTGAGACTGGGTTATAGTCACCGTCATCGTGGACGCCGTTGACGCGTTCGCGGCGTACCAAATCCAGATCGAGCCTCCGTTGTCGGTGGAAGCGGCCGTGTGCGACCAGGTGTTTGACGGAGTGCTCGAAAGGCCAGTTATTTTGTACGTCGTGGAACCATTCCAGACCACCACGATCAGATTGCCGCTGCTGGGAACTTGCAGGGCGAAGGAGGCGGGAGTGGAGGACATGAACATAGGAAAGGCCATTTCCTGGATGCTCTGCACTCGAATGCCCGCAGCGGGAGCGCTGCCCGCCGAAGCCGCTTTTAGAGCAATCGCGGAGGTCATCGCGCTGCCCACCGATACGCCAGTCGTGATGGTGGGATTGATGGACCCAGCACTTCCTTGAACTTCGTACTGCGAGGCGCTGTAGGAAGTGCCGTCTGCCGTGAGGAGAGAAAAGCTGCCGGCGGATGCGAAGCTCAGAGGAGTCGTGGTGCCCGGCCCGCTGTCCACGAAGGTCCAGTGAAAGATCAGGTCGCCCGCCGTTCCCGTCGAGAAGCTCCCTGTGGAAATGCTCGTGCCCGAGGTCGTTCTGCCAGCCGAGCCATCGGCCGCGCTTGAAGTGGCCACGTTGTAGAACTCGGCAGCCATACATTGAACGTAGAGTTCGGACGCACTCGGCGTGACCGTGATGAGTCGCGTCCCTGAAGCCACGTTCAGCGCGTACCAAATCTGGAGGCTCTCCCCGTTGCCCCCATCCTGCACGACCGTAACGCTCGTCCAACCATTACTCTTGTCGTCGGTGACGGAAATCGTGTCGCTCGAGCTGCCCCAAGCGCATCCCATGACGATGGCGTTCCCCGCCTGTGTGGGATTCGGCAGACTCATCTTCCAGTAGGCGATGGACGCATTGGACATGTCCGAGTGGCTCACCGACTGCACGAATGTCGGCGTCGCCGCGCGAGTTTCGACTGCAGCGATCAGGAGCAAGATCGAAAGTGTGAGCAGCTTTCTCATTTTCAGAACTTCGTGTACCAAACGATGGCCTGGACGCTCGCGGCTGCATTCGTCGTGACGCAGAGCGCGTTCGACGCGGCCGTCTTCAATCCGCGAAATCCCGGAGTCATCACCACCAACCCGATCGGGCCGGTGGAACTCGCGGCCTGCAGCGGGTACGCCGGTGTCATCGCCGTGTTGCCCGTCGCGCAGTTTGTTCCTGTGCCGTAGGTCAGCTTGACGGCCACCGCGGTCGTTTGCGAAGTCGAGAATTGATAGCCGCAGACATAAACGACCTGGCCCGACGTCAACGCGACGAGCTGCGTCGACCCGTTCGTGGTCGTGTCATAGATCGCAGTGTTGTCGCAGTTGAGGTAGCCGGTGAGGTTTCCCGTGCCGGCACCAGCTTCATATACCGCATTCGCGGGGACTGCCGATCCGGTTGCTCCAGCCCCCACGGCAGGGAGAACCGAGTTGTCGCTTGCGATCGTGACGCGTGGAGATCCGGTCCCGGTCGTGCCGTTTCCCATCAGCGGAGCGACTCCGTTGATCTGCGAAACGTTCACGGACTGGTTTGCCGCGAGCGAACTGTCGTTCGAGATCGTGACGCGCGGGATGTTTGCGCCGCTCGCGCCGGTTCCGGTCACGGCGGCGGGATTGACGATGAGCCGGCCCGCTGAGTCAACCTGCAGCGGAAGCGTCTGACCGGTCGTTGGCGTCGGGGCGGACGAGTTGTAAATGCCGCCGACAACACTCGTCTTGCCCGGGGCGGTTGCGGGAGTCGTCCCGCTCATGTCGCTTGAATCAGTGGTGAGCCAGGGCGTGGTGTTTGCCGTGTTTCCCGGCTGCACAGTCCAGGTGCCGCTCTGCGTTGCGGGAAACGTGCCGCCCGTACCTGTCACCAGCCAAGCCGTCGTGTTCGCGGTATTTCCCGGCTGGACGGTCCACGTTCCAGCTTGGTTTGCCGTCACTGTGCCGCTGACCGGTTGAGTTGTCGCGCCCGTGGGATCGACTCGCACAGGAGTCCCTGACGTCCCGATCTCTGTGCCGCTGGCGTTGCGCAAGTTGACGTGCAACCCGCGATTGTTCGTGATCCGCGCGGCGGCCGCGTTTCCGCTCGTCACCGAGGCAAGGCCATCGTTGAACACGCCCCCGACATTCGCTTCGGTCGTGGTTCCCGCAGTGAACGCCGAATTATCCGTAAAGCCTGGCGTAGAAGAACAGCCGGTTACGCAGTTCACTTTGAATGCGGAGTTCCCTGTATCGACTACGTTCGCTCCGCTGAGCGCAGTCCCGCCGAGCTGCGCAACGTTGACGCTGGCATTCGCTTGGATGTTGAACGTCCCCGTTCCCGCGTTGGCCGTCACGGTTCCTGACACCGGCTGGGTCGCTTGCCAAAACGTTCCGGTCACAGGCTGCGCCGTCGTTCCTGTTGGATCGACGCGCACCGGATTCGCCGCAGTGCCGATCTCCGTCCCGGTGTTGTTGCGCAGATTGACGTGGAAGGCGCGCGAAGAAGTGATGCGTGGAGCCGCAGCGTTTCCGGACGAAACGGCTAACAAACCATCGTTGAATACACCCGCATCGATGGTGACTACCGTGGTGCCCGGGGTGAACGCCGCACTGTCGGCGAAAGACGAAGAGCCGCACCCGCCCGTGCAGTTCACATTGAGACTGCTCCCGGTGAGCGAGGGTGCGGCCCCTGCGATTTTCCCGATATTCACGTACAGCATCCGGTCGCTCGTGGCCCGCAGCGCGCCAGCGCTACCCGTGCTGAGATTCGTGATCGAATCGTTGTAAACGCCCGAAATGTTATTGACGGAAGTCGTGCCGGCAGTGAAGAGCGCGTTGTCGCTGAAGCCGCTGGTCGCCGAACAGCCCACCACGCAGTTCACCTTGAGCGCCGTATTCCCGCTGTCGTAGAGCGAACCCGAAAGGCTTGCGCCGCCGATCTGAGTCAGATTGACGTTGCTGCCGCTGCCTGGCTGCTGCAGTTGGGCAAAGGTTCGCAGTGGAATCGAGAGCGCAAGAAAAGAGTGGTCGCGTCCAGTTCCTTGCAACAGGATTCTTGGCGCACTGGGAGGCGGGGCCCCCTCGGCTGCGCCCGCTGCAAACAGGCAGGCAAGAAGCGCCGGGAGTCGCCAGTTCTTCAGCGTGCCCATGGTCTGCCCCACCAGCTCGTCTTCGGCGCTTGCGGAGCCGCCTTCGGATTCATGGCACAGACTTCGAGCAGGCCGCGCAAAACGCCGAACTCGACGGCCTGCGCCTGAACGGCATCGCCTGCCGGCACGACGATGCGCAATTCTCGCTCGCTGTGAACCTGCCCGCCCGGACGGTCTACCGAAACGGGCTGCGGCGACAGCTTGGTGATGTGACGCAGGACCGCCCCCTCGAGCTCCGCATCGACCGAATCCAGGTGGATCCAGCCGGAGCTGCCGGTTTCCTCGATCGTGATAACGTAGCCCGCCTGGAGCCCGGTCACGGCCTCTGACGGCAGAAACTCCGTTACCGCAAAGCCCGCCTTCCGCAGCAACCCGCGCAGCGCCTTGGCTGCCTCGCACTCCCCGACGATTTTTATTCTCATGCCGCGTCTTTCCTTCCGCAGTATTTGCAGATCCACTTGGGCTTCTCGCCCCATTCCTGGATTCGCCGCTGAATTCCGCCGCAGCCTGGACAAGTTCTCTTCAAAGCAAAATCCTCGCAGCTACCGCGATGAATGCGATTCCAACTCCCAAGCACCAAAACGCGAAATCGCGCCACGCCGAGCCCTGCGTTTCCGCATCCTCGATCCGCGGCTCGATCGCGAATTCCTTCACCGCTCCCGCCAACGGCACGAATACCAGCGCCACCCACAGCGGCAGCCACAATGCCACGATGAGCGTCAGCGTCCCTGCCCAGCCGACGTGCGCCAGCTGCGCCAGGGCGTCGTAGCTCAGATTGAGTGTGAATTTCATTTCACGAAGGTAACGAGCGCCGGGCCCGTGCCGCTCGCGGCTTGCAGGTAGGCAATCGTTTCGCCGGCAAAGAACCTGGGCCCGCTCCGCGCATCGCTCGGGTTGTCTCCGTAGCGGCTGACCACCACGCCGTCCTGATTCCCTGCGGGAATGAGGTCCTCGGTGTTCGGATCAGCCGAGTCTGTTCGGATCTTCATGTCCACCGCGACGCTGTTCTTGACCCCCACGCCCATGCAGTCGATTGGCGCGACAATCGGCGTCCACGACACCGTGTCCACCGCGATCTTCTTCTTCACGTAATTGGGATGTGAGGCCATGTTTCTTCTCGCGCCGCTACGGTCCGTTTGCCGCGCAGCGAACTCCGATCTTCTGACCCTGGCGATCTTGTGGAGCGAGGGACTAGGGCAGGATCTTCGCGGTCAGTCCCGACCCGCCCGTGGAGGTGACCTTCTTGATTCGCAGGAATCGCGTCCTCACGCCGGTGACGGTCCTGGCTTCACCCGTTGTGGCCGTGCTCGTATCAATGTCGGCGTATTCAGCGTCCACATCAGACATTGCGCCTTGCAGGCGTATGCTCACCGCCGTTGGCGCGCCGCCGAAGATCGTCTGCCAGCGCACCGTATGCCCCTGGTCGGGGAATCCGGCGGGTTCGGTGAGTGCAAATTGCCCCCCGGCGGTTCCGTCGGCGGGAAAAGCTTCGTTATTGAAGCTGAATCCTACGTCCCCGGGGAACAGAGACAGCGGTGGCACTGCATTCGAGTAACTCGGCATGGTGACTCCTCATCCCGCCATTGCGGGGCAGAATTTCACGTAACTCCGGTGCAAGACGACTAAGGGGCAGCCTTAGGGGCGCAGCATGCTGCGCCCGAGCCAGCCCGCCACCTCAAGAAGCTCAGGTCTTCAGCCCAAAATCTTTGTTTTCCGCGGGTCTAGGCTTCCGGCGGGATCAAATCCGTGTCCCAAAAAGAAAAGGCGTCCCAGCTTGCCGGGACGCCTGCCCATATTTCTACGAGCGTTAGTATAGCAGAAAGTAAATCTGTGTCAAGCCCATTCTTGCAAAAGAAGAATTCCCTGTGGAAATCTTCCCGACGATTCCGAAATGAAACTCGGTTGCCTACTTCCGGTGCGAATCCTGTCTGCTAGAATAGCCCCGTGAGTGCTTCATCCGCCAAGCCTTACCTTGCGTCGATCTGCATTCATCCGATCAAATCCCTGGACCCGGTTTCCCTTCCCTCCTGCAAGATCGCCACTCGCGGGGGTCTCGAAGGCGACCGTGTCTGGGCGATGTACGACGCTAGCGGCCGCTGGATCAACGGCAAGCGCACTCCTGCGGTCCACCGCCTGCGCGCGAGCTATGACCTGGATTCCGGAATCTTCAGCTTTGCCCCCGTCGGTGCCGCCGCCCCGGCATCTTTCCGCCTCCGCGATCAGGCCGAGCGCGCTGCCGCCTGGCTGAGCGGGCATTTCGGGGAGGCGGTCACGCTGCGTTATCACCCGGAGGGTTTTCCGGACGACACGAATGCCCCGGGCCCGACGGTCATCTCGACGGCTTCGCTCGAAGCTGTTTGCGGTTGGTTTCCTGACCTGACGCTCGAGGGCGCTCGCGAGCGCTTCCGCACGAGTCTGGAAATATCCGGCGTGCCTGCTTTTTGGGAAGACCGGCTCTTTGCCGCAGACGCGGCCCATGTCGTCCCTTTCCGCATGGGCGATGTTCTCGTGGAAGGCGTGAACCCCTGCAAGCGGTGCATCGTGCCTTCGCGCGATCCGCGCAGCGCGGCGGCGATCGAGTCCTTTCAGGTCCAGTTCACTGCCGCGCGCGGGGCAAATCTGCCCGATTGGTCACCCGCCGGCCGCTTCGACCATTTCTATCGACTCGCTGTGAACACGCGCGTCCCGTCGCGCGAATGGGGTAAGACCCTGCGGGTGGGCGACCCTGTGTCCCTTCTTTAGCCCAGGCTTTTCTGCTACTTCCCTACTCGCGCCATAAGAGCGAATCGACGCTGAATGGCCCCGAGCCTCGCGCGGCGATGTAGAGGAAAACAAAGCAGTACGCCACCGCGAGCTCGCCGTGATTCACGATCGGCCGGAGCCAGGGGCCCATGTGCGCATGCACATGGAAATACGCGACCGCCATCTCTCCCGCGGCGATGAAGGCCGCGAACGAGCCAAAGAGTCCGATTAGGATCATCGCCCCACAGACGAGCTCAATGATCCCGGCCGCGAGAAACAGCCCATGGGGACGTCCGGATCCTCCAAAGGCACCAAAAAGCTTCTGCAGGCCGTGGCACAAGAAAAGAAATCCAACGACAATCCGCATGATCGCGTAGATCGGTCCCTCAATCTTCTTCGGAATGGGTCGCATCGCCACCTCCGCTGAATTGCGGCCCAGGTTCGGGCAGGGCCGCTCATCTCGGGGGTATTATAGGCTACGACCGTGCCAGAGAAGCTTCCTTGAAATACCGCCTCGGCGGGAACAGGCCCCTTCGGATGAGTTCCTTCCCACAGCGCTGCCGGATCTGCTCCGTCCACCTCGACCAAGTCCACTCGCTCAACCCCAGGAAATGGCGAGCCCTCTCGTACGGCGCCAGCGCCAGATAATGAACCCGAAACAAGACCATTCGCGACGCCCATTCCGCACCGGCGAGCGCCGACTGCCCTGCCAGCGCAAAATCCGCCACATACTCGTTCAGATGAGGCCGAATATCCGGCCGCCACACGAACTTCGCGGCGTCAGCAACGTCCAGAGCGCTTACACCGCGCTTCGTCTCGAGTACCTCCTTTGCGCCGCGATAGACCTCCCAACACACGTCGAATGCGAACTCCGGTTTGACAGCCATCGTTCCTCCGCCCATTCGAGTTGTTACAGAGTTTCCGCTACACGCTCGCTTTCAAGCAACAGTTCTTCCGCGTCCATGTGACTTGGCTCTGGTGCTCCCAGCTGGTACTCCCACAAGCGCCGGTGTTTCGCTCTTTGCGAAGAAGTCTCCGCGCCCGCGCGAACCCTCTTTTCCAGAAGGAACGCGCCGAATCGCGGCTTTCGCAGGTGTCGCAGCTGCGCGGAAATGCTGGTCTCTCCGTAACCAGTGATCGCAGCCAACTCGCGCAGAGTGAGCCAGGTCCTGCACTCCGCGGCCGAAAGCATCAGATCGCGGATGATTTCGTGCTGCGACGGTTTTCTGCGAGCTGGCCTCCGCCTGCGTCTTCTCATGCGCTGCACCTCCCACATTTCCGGAATGGCCTCGCCCGAGGCGGAACTCAATTCGCCTATCCAGGGGGAGCGGTGCCGCCGCTCTCTTGACGGGTGTCGTAAAAATCGTCTTCGCAGCTGTCTTCTTCCGGCGCCGCTGTGCGGTCCGGGTCCTCGTAGTTCCCCGCACAGGCACTACAGGCCCGGAGAAAGGGATTTCCACAGTCGTCCACAGAGGGTACTATAGGTACTATAATTGACGCTGCGTGTATTGCTTGTACGATAATCACCGTGTCCCCCAGGAGGCCCAATGCCCGACTACGTGTCCCAGCCACCGTGGGAGTTTCTGCGCAGTGCGTCGGCTTTCAGTTTGCGCAGTTACGAACTCTCGCGCCTCAATCACGCTGCGAATCTCCGTAAAGAGATCTCCCGCCTGATTGACCAATGGCTGGAGGAAAATGCCTGCGCCTTGCTGGCGCGCTGGTTGGTGGAGATTGATGACCGGCCCGGCCACAGTGCCAAACCTGGCGGTCTGTGTGCAGAACCAGCGGTTCAGCTCTCACCGGCGTCTCATAATGTTCTGCAAGATTCGGTTCGTGCGGCTGTCCTCCGGCGCCAACCGGATTGATCCCGGCTGACAGGAACTCATTTCTTTGAGTGGCGGAGTCTTTCTCCGTCCGCTGCGGGAACCGAGCGAGAACATCACTCGCCGGGGTGAAGCTCGCCGCGCGGTTCTCAGGAGAAATGAACAAACGCCCCGCTGAAATGCGGAGGTCCAGAATGGAAGGGATGCCTCTTTTTGCAGGCGTCTCCAGCGGCCAATATCGGTGCCCGATCTCGAGACTGGGTGCGCAGCGGAAGTGTCTTCGCGAGGGAAGCCGCTGCGCGCTTGCCTTCATCGTGCGCGCAAGGTTACTGCTGCTGTGCTGCGTCTCCTGCGCCGCTTTCGATTCAGGCAGCTCGGCGTCGCTCACGGCTTGCTCCTACAGTTACGTCTTGCTGACCTTGTATTTTTTAGGAGACGCTTTGCCACTCTCCTGGGCGCACCAATACCCTCGAGCGAGCCATCGGGCCACGCCATTTCTCGTGCTTTTTCGCTTTTAGCTCGGGAATTAGCTCAGGAAGATGTCACGCCGGAACAGCTTGTTTGTGCTGCAAGGACTCCAACAGTTTTTCCTTCCGGTAAATCATCGCGTTGATATCGTACGTCGCGAGTTCGAATCCGTGCCCATGCGTAATCGCGTCAGTGGGGCAGGCCTCCACGCAATAACCGCAGAAGATACATCGCGAATAGTCGATGTTGTACACCGTGGCGTATCGTTCGCCTGCCGAGATGCGGTTCGCGTCCGTATTCTCCGCCGCCTCGATGTAAATGCAGTTTGCCGGGCACGCAGCCGCGCACAGGAAGCATCCCACGCACTTTTCGAGGCCACTCTCATCCCGGTGGAGCACGTGAATTCCCCGATATCGAGCCTGGAAGTGCACTGGCTCCTGGGGGTAGTTCTCCGTGACCGGTCTCCGCCACAAATTCCGAAACGTAACGCTGAACCCCTTCACCAGCGTTATCAACGTGGCTGCCGCTTCTCCGACGACTGAGGCCATCTCGTTTTCAGTCTAACAAACGCATTTCACTCCCGCAAACCGCCTGAGTCGCGCCCCAGTCCTTGCGAACTCAATGCCGCCGCGATCTGTTTCCCGTGGAACCGGCCGTTCTCGATGAAAATTTCGTTCGTATGCAGACCGCCAATGACCACGCCCGCGAGGTAAATCCCCGGCACGTTGCTTTCAAGCGTTTCCGGGTTCACTCGCGGCTTTCTCGTCTTGGGATCGAGGGCAATCCCCAAACCTTCCAGAAACTCGAAGTCGGGATGGTATCCAGTCAACAGGAACACCTGCCGCGCCGGGATTTCGTCTTTCCGGCTGCCCGTCTGCAGAACCACCGACTCGGGCCGTATCTCCACCACGCGCGTCTTGAATCTGGCGCGAATCTCCCCAGCCTTAATGCGGTTCTCGATGTCCGGCCTCACCCAGTACTTGACGGATTTTCCCAGTTTGCGTCCGCGATGGACCAGCGTTACGTGCGCGCCGGTGCGGAACAGATCCAGCGCCGCCTCCACTGCCGAATTCTGCGCTCCGACCACAACCACATCCTGGTCCCAGCAGGGATGTGGTTCGCTGTAGTAGTGAGACACGTGCCGCAGGTTCTCACCGGGCACGCCGAGCAAGTTCGGCAGATCGTAGTAGCCCGTTGCGACCACCACTTTCCGCCCCTGGTACTTATGCTCCTGGCTCTGTTGGTTCACCGTCATCACGGTGAATCGTCCGTCGCTCCCCCCAACCCCCGTCACGCGTTCATACAACCGCAGTTCGAGCCCGTAATGCTCGACCGTCTTTCGGTAGTATTTCAAGGCTTCCGAGCGTGTCGGTTTTTCTCCCGCGCAGGTCAGAGGGAGATCTCCGATTTCAAGCAGCTCGGGTGTAGTGAAAAACACCATGTTGACCGGGTAGTGGTAAAGGGAATTGCACACGCACCCCTTGTCGATCACGAGCGCTCGCATTCCCGCCCGCATCACTTCGATCGCGCAGGCCAAGCCGGTCGGCCCCGCACCGATACAGATCACGTCATGCACGGTCATGATGGGGACAGTTTGCCCTGAGAACCAGCCGCATGCAAATCGGACCGCGGCACTCAAGTCGCTTCTTGCAGCAATTCCTCGAGTCGTTCCCGAAACCGCTCCAGTTCGGCTTTCCGATCCGGCGTCGCCTCAATCTCCTTCTTCTTCCAGATGAACCATTCCCTCCCCTGCCGGGCAATCTTCACGCTGAGGTTTCCATCAATGAGAAACGAGGGAGGGGCCGTCAGCCGCAGCCCGCCTCCTTCCGATGGCCTCAACAAGGCCGCGCAGTTCTCCAGTCGAACGCAGAGCGCGCTCTCATACGGCGGGATCGCGATGACTTGGAATCCTTGCCCGACGAGCCGTTCGAGTGCTCGCCTTTGCCGGCTAGTCAGTTCCACCATCGGCTCGGCCCGAGGGAACGGTTTTAGGCGACTGCCGAGTCGGCGTCCGCGCGGCTCTCTTCGAGAGAGGCCAGGATCTCGCGCAGTGTGGAGATCAACTCTTCGCGCGAGACGTGGCTCTTCCGGAATTGAATCCGCAGCCGGAACGACTCACTCTCCGGCTGATAATGAAAGACAAAGGGCTGGGGCCGGGGCCCGATCGTCTGTTCCTGGCGTCTTTCCCGGCGCGCCTCGTCGCGCGTCAACCCGCCCTGCAGAATGCGGTGCAGCATTTCCTGCATTTTCTTCTCGGTCGGCTGCCGTGCAATTTGCAGAAGCAGGGACTTCGACACCACGCCGCCCTCGATGCACTTCTTGCGGGTGGCATCGGGGATGGTGCGCAGCGAGAGCGTTTCCGTCACTGAGGATCGCGCCCTCCCGATCTTCCGCGCCACGTCTTCGTGCGTGTACTCGAATTGTGTTGCCAAGCGGTGCAGGCCGTCCGCTTCTTCGAATGGCGTCAAATCCTTGCGCTGGATATTCTCGATCAGAGCCATCTCGAGGGTCT
Source organism: Candidatus Acidiferrales bacterium (assembly GCA_049514555.1). GTDB lineage: Bacteria > Acidobacteriota > Terriglobia > Acidiferrales > UBA7541 > JBEKUY01. Next base: position 248,457 of record JBEKUY010000001.1, on the reverse strand, counting down.
CGGCATCGTCGGCGATCTTCTCGATACACGGCACCTCGCGCAATCCTGCGGCTCTCGCGGCATGATAGCGGCGTTCGCCGGAGATGATGTAGTAGCACTCGTCTCGCGGCACGAACCGCACCAGCAGCGGCTCCAGCACGCCCTTCTCCCGGATCGAATCCACCAGTTCACCGAGATCTCCCAGAGCCTTTCGCGGCTGGTCCGGGTTCGGCCGGATCTTCTCCACCGGAATCATGCGCCCCACCGCCGCGCCGCTATAGCTCGTCAGCGACTCGACGTAGTGCGAATCATGCCGCATCTTCAGCGTGACGGGTAATCCGATCCTCTTCGACACGATGGATAACCTCCGAAGCGAGCTTCCGATATTCCAGGGCGCCGGGGGATTTCGGCGCAAACGTGAAAATCGTCTCCTTATAGGCTGGACTTTCCTCAAGCCGCACATTCTTGCCGATCCGCGTTCGGAATAAAGCCGAGCCGAACACCGAGCGAATCTGCCCGTGCGTGTCCTTGGAGATGTTGGTTCGCTTGTCAAACAGCGTGATGACCACGCCCAGGACTTTCAAATCGGGATTTGGGCGTGCGCGAATCCGTTCGTACGTCTCCAGCAGGTCGTCTGTTCCCTCAATCGCGAAGTAGGCCGCTTGGATGGGCACGAGGAGATGAGTCGAGGCCACCAGCGCGTTCACCGTCAGGATGCCCAGCGAGGGTGGCGTGTCTACGACGATGTAGTCGTAGTCCCTGAGAACGGGCGTGAGCGAGTCTTTCAATTTGTACGGCGCGTCGAACTGCCCCGCGAGTTGCTGCTCGAGTTTCGCCAGCGCAAGTTTCCCCGGTGCCACAAACAGCATAGGGTCCTTCGATGGCTTGATCGCCGAAGCCATTTCGGCGCGGCGCTCACCAAGCACATCGAACATAGAGACGGACACCTCCGCCGGATCGAAAAACGCGATTGTCGAATTCGCCTGGGGGTCCAAATCAATCAGCAGTGTTTTCTTCCCGCGCTGCGCCAGAGCGGCGCAGAGATTGATAGCGGTCGTAGTTTTTCCCACGCCGCCTTTCTGGTTGGCGATGGTGATGATCGCAGTCATCGTCGTCCGCCTCACACTGCAGGCGAAGGGTGTCAGTCCGGTGGCAACCCCTCACCAATATCTTGTTGCCAGCCCGCTCATTTCCCCCAGGGCTAGGCTAATCTACCCATCCCGGCCTGTGGGTTGCAAGGGAAAAGTGCGGACTTTACGCAATACCCCCTCCCCCGCCAGGGTGGCGTGCCCATTATCAGATGTCGGTGCAGATCGGGGAAGACTGTGCCCGTGAGGAAGGGCGATCGTGTGCGTCTGCCGCGACCGTCAAAGCTCCAGCGCCCAGAAGTTCTGTGGTGGCTCGATCAGTTCAATCCCCAGTTCCCAACCCCCACGTCCTTCATGCCCCTTCCAGACCAGCACCGCTTCTGACGTCACCTGGTTCACCAGGTTACGTATCCGCAGCCTCTGGCCAATCGTGAATCCCTGAGGGAAAACTGCCAAGCAGCCCTTTGGGCTGACGTCCAGAGTGTGCCCTTCGGCCCGGTACGATCCGCCTCCCTCGGACCACTCCATGGCCACAGGCACGCGGGAATTCAGGCGTGAGGTCGATCGTGCGTACGCGAGCCTATGCAATTGCGTTGAGTCGTCCTTCGGTGGCACCCCTGCCTCTCTTTCTGTGACAGCTCCGCTCTCTCTATGCAGCCAAGATGAGCACACTGCCGCGCTCAAAACCCAAGTCTAACCTAGTGTTCTCTCCTCCGCAGGTCAATGGGACGGTCTTCCCATACCGATGGGACGGATGTCCCATACGTGCCGAGGATCCACGGCCTGCTGGCATGGCCAGCCGGCAGATTCCAATCCGGGGTTGGTGGGCCTCCGGGCAGACAGGAAAACATGCCTCCTCGCGGGTTGGTCAGGGATGAATGGTGTCGGTCCTGCCGCGCGACTACATCTTGTAGTGGCCGAGGTCCTCATCGGAGAGGTTTTCCAGCCAATTGCGGAGCTGTTCGTTCGTGCTCTTCTCCGTGACGGCGCTCGAGACCTTCGAGTTCTTGAGGACCTCGTCGTCCACGAAAATTGGGCAGTCAACGCGCAGCGCCAGCGCCAGCGCGTCGCTGGGGCGCGAGTCAATCGACATGATCTGCCCCCCGCGCTCCACCCAGATCAACGCGTAGAAGGTGTCATCCTTCAGTTCGTTCACGACCACCTTTTGCACGCGCACGTCCAGCCCCAGCAGCACGTTCTTGAGCAAATCGTGCGTCATCGGCCGGGGCGTCTGGACCTTTTCGATTTCCAGAGCGATGGCGTTGGCTTCGTAAATCCCGACCCAGATCGGCAAAATCGAGCTGCCGTTGAGGTCTTTCAGCACCACGATGGGCATGTTCGTCACCGGGTCCATCATCAAACCCCGGATCTTCATCTCCACTTCCATCGCGGCCTCCCTACTGACTACTGCACGTGCTCTCCGACCAGACTATTGGGTCCCGCGCTCGTCACCCGCACCTGCGCATATTGTCCCAAAAGGTGTTCCGCCGGCGAAGTGAAATTCAGCACGCGATTGCTCGATGTATGACCCGCCCACTGGTTCGCGCGCCGGGATTTCCCTTCCACCAGGACCTCCAGGTTGCGCCCGACCAGTGCTTCATTCCGCAGCGCCTGGATCCCCCGCTGCTTCTCCTGCAGCACGGCGAGCCGCCTTCCCTTCTCTTCTTCGGGAATAGCGTCCGCGAATGCCAGCGCCGGCGTGTTCGGCCGCGGCGAGTATTTGAACGAGAACGCTCCGTCAAATTGCACCGCATCCAGGAGGTCGAGCGTCTCTTCGAAATCCGCGTCGGCCTCGCCGGGGAATCCGACGATGACGTCCGTGGTGATGCTGATGGGCCGCCGTGCGCCGCGAATCAGCGCGACCTTTTCCAGATACTCTTCGCGCGTATAGGTACGCTGCATCGCCCGCAGGATCCGCGTCGAACCCGACTGCACCGGCAGGTGCACGTGGTCGCACAGCGCGGGGTGCGCTTCAATGGCCTCAACAATCTCTCGCCCGAAATCCCGGGGATGCGACGTCGTGAAGCGCACCCTGCGGATCCCGGGCACCTCCGCCACCGCCAGAAGCAGCTCCGCAAACGTCTTCCTTCGCGGCGAGGGGTCACGGTATGAACTCACGGTTTGTCCCAGCAACTGAATCTCGGTGTAGCCCGCGTCAGCGAGCCGGTGTACTTCGCTCAGAATCGAGTTGCTCGTTCGGCTGCGTTCGGGGCCGCGCGTATAAGGCACAACGCAATAGGAACAGGCCTTATCGCAGCCCTCGATGATCGTCAAATAAGCCTGCCAGGGGTTGTCGCGGCGAGTAATCTCCGTCTCGAACGTCTCGGCCGTATCGGTAGCGAGTCCGGTGACCCGCCGGTTTCCCGCCTCGACCTCCGCCAACAACTCCGGCAACCTCCGGTAGCTCGCCGATCCGCACACCAGCCTCACCCATGGTGCCCGCTCGAAAACTCTCTCTCCTTCCTGCTGAGCCACGCAGCCGAGCACGCCGATGACTCTACCCTCGTCCTGCCCGGCCCCATACAGTCCGAGCCGCGAAAACACCTTGTGGGCCGCCTTTTCGCGGATGCTGCACGTGTTGTACAACACCAGCTTCGCTGCTTCCGGCGAATCGACCTGGCGGTAGCCCCGTGCCAGCAGCACGCCTGCCACCTTCTCGGTGTCATGCTCGTTCATCTGACAACCGAATGTTTCGATGAAGAACGTTCCTCGCTCCGCACCTGCGGCGCTGGCGTCAGCAGCGGAGGTTACTCCGCCGTTCAGCAGCGAATCGATCCGCACATCAATGGAGTGGCCCATTCCGACATAAAGTCTATCACATTGCCCCGCAGCCCCTTTCCGACCGTCCGCCGTCCCCCGATGTCCGTGGTTGGTCGCTGGCGTAGTTGACTTCTTGTTGAGCCGATCGCTCCACGAACAACGATCGTCTTGTGCTGCGTTGACCGCTTTGCATGCGTGTGCTACGGTAGCTTTCGAGGTGATTTTCTCGATTTTCTGAGGGAGGACGCAATTCTGCCAGCATCACTCTGGTTGGTAAACGACCAGATCGGCAACATCCTCGCGCAAACGGGCTGGGTCGCCCGCGTTGTTCTTCTTCTGTTGTTGGTTTTCTCCGTGATTTCCTGGGCCGTCATCTTTCAAAAGCTTGGCGCCTTCAAGCGCATCAATCGCGAGACCGCGCAGTTCCTGCGCCTGTTCCGCGCCAGCCGCGGGCTTGCCGACCCCAAGGCCTTGGCCACTGCCGGGTCGCCTCTTTCCACCGTGTACGCGGCGGGTTACCGCGAGCTCCAGAGCCAGCTCACGCCCGGGAATCCCCACGGAAAGCTGAAGAGTTTGCAGGCCATTGACGTGAGCATGCAGCTCGCTGCGAGCGAAGAAGTGCGCCGCGTCGAGAAGTGGATGCCCTGGATGGCCACCACCGGCTCAGTCACTCCCTTTATCGGTTTGTTCGGCACGGTGTGGGGCGTCATGGACGCCTTCTCCGGGCTGGGACAGGCCGGCGCTGCCAGCCTGCGCGCCGTTGCGCCGGGGATTGCCGAAGCGCTCGTCACCACTGCGGCGGGTCTGTTCACCGCGATTCCAGCCGTGATCGCCTACAACCATTTTCTCTACAACATCAAGCAGCTCGGCCAGAGAATGGATGCCTTCACCGCGGAGGTCTCCGCGCAAATCGAAAAGACGTTTAACTAGCCGGCGGCCTGTCGGCAATCATTCCCATGCCGCAACTCGCAAGACAAACCGAGACCTCGCTTTCCGAAATCAACATCGTCCCCTTTGTGGACGTAGTCCTTGTTCTCCTGGTCATCTTCATGATCGCCGCGCCCATCCTGCAGTCCGGGATCGAGGTGGATGTTCCGAAGACGAGGACGGTCAAGGAAATCAACGAGTCGCGTCTGGTGATCACCATTGACAAGGCCCAGCGCGTCTATTTGGGCAACGAACCCGTCAACATCCACCAGCTCGCCAACAAACTGCGCGGACAGATGCGCGGGCCGCAGGAGGCGGTTTTCCTTCGCTGCGATGAAACCGTTCCCTTCGGCAGCTTCGCCACGGTCGTCGACGAATTGCGCCAATCGGGCATTTCCAATATCAGCATCGTCACCGAACCCATCAGCTCTCGCCCGCGGCCTCACTGAGATGTCTGTTGCCTCCATCGCCGACTCACCCAATCTCCGAACGCCGCTCATGTATTCTCTCCTGCTCCACGGGCTCTTGTCTGGCTCGCTGCTGGCCTCGGCAATCATCTCTCAACGTGGAGAATCATGGGGTGGACCCGGGAGCGGCGGAGTGGTGACCGTCGGTTTGGTCGCTAACTTGGCTGTGCCCTTGCCCCAGCCTGAAGTGGCATCGCAGAGCCAGGCCGTGGACACGACAAAGGGGCTCTACAAGGAAGAGACCAAGCCGCCCGAGCCACCTGCCAAGGCCGAGCCTATTCCCGAGTTTTCCAAAGTGAAGCGTCCGCCCCCTTCCCACCCATCCCGAGTTTTCGAGAGTAATGCGCCGCCTCCTCCAAACGCGGTTCCATATGGCCGGGGCGGGGCGCCCGCTCTTTCCAGTTCCACATTCTCGATGAGTGGTGGCGTCCAGGGAGGCCTCGGCATGAACGGGGCCGGCGGGGGCAATTTCGGCGCGCGCTATTCCTGGTATGTCGAAGCCGTGCAACGACGCATCAGCGGAAACTGGCTCGTCGCGACGGTGGATCCGAGCGTGCGCCAAGCCCCCCGAGTCCTCGTCATCTTTCAGGTCTCTCGCGATGGGAGCATCAGCAAGATCCAGGTCCAGCAGTCGAGCGGAAACGTCTCGGTGGACGACTCGGCCCGGCGTGCTGTTTTGGGCTCGAATCCGCTCCCGCCGCTGCCGAACGATTACGCCGGTTCCAGCGTCAATGTCGAGTTCTGGTTTGACTTTCACCGATGAGGTGCGCGCACAGTGCCCCGAAAACGTAGTCTGTTCACCTTGGTTCTCCTGTCTGCTTTCTTCCATTCGGCGTCGTCGGCCAGGGCGCAGGATTGGATCCGCACCGGCACGGGCCTGGGTGTCCAGAAGGCCCGTGTGGCCGTGGCTGATTTCACGCCACGCACCCCCGCGGCGAAGCCTCACGCGGATTTATTCAGTGAGGTTGTTCGCAACGACCTAGACTTCAGCGGCATCATCGAAGTTGTCAGCAAGAGCTTCTACCCGCTCCAGGTTCCCGGCGCCCCCTCGGAATTGAATTACCAGACGTGGAGCGATCCCCCGGTTTCCGCCTCCTTCTTGGCCTTCGGGAGTCTCTCTGAAACGGCCTCCGAGGTCGCCATCGAGGCTTGGTTCTACGATGTGCGCAATCCCGCTGCTCCTCCGATCATCGGCAAGGTGTATCGCGACCAACCGACGGACGCTGCCGTGCGCAAGCTCGCCCATCAGTTCGCCGACGAGATCGTCAGCAAGCTGTCCGGGGGCATTCCCGGCATCGCAGGCACGCACATCGCCTTTGTAAGCTCGCGCGGCGGCGCAAAGGAAATCTGGGAGATGGACTACGACGGCGCCAATCAGCATCGCCTCACCTCGTTGGGCACGATCTCGCTTACGCCGCGCTGGTCCCCCGACGCCTCGCGCATCGCTTTCACCTGCTACGTTCGTGCCTATGGCGTCGTCGGTCCGCAAATCTGCATGTATTCGACAGATACGGGGAAACTGGTGTCCTTCCCCCGCTTCCGCGGTTCGAACAGCGCGCCCGCCTGGTCGCCCGATGGTTCGCAGATCATTTTCTCCTCCTCCATGCAGGGCAATCCGGAGCTATTCACGTGCGACGCCGGTGGCGGCCACCCCAAGCGCATCACGTTCACGTCCGGCGCCGATACCTCGCCGACTTGGAATCCCAAGACGGGTCAGACGATCGTGTTCGTCAGTGACCGCGGTGGTCTCCCCGTGCTCTACATGATGAGTATCGATGGTTCCAACATCGAAAAGCTCGATTTGCCCGACATGGGCTATGTTATCGACCCGACTTGGTCGCCCAACGGTCAGCTCCTGGCCTTCAGTTGGCGGCGCCCCAACGGCAATTACGACATCTACCTCATGGAGGTGGCCAGCCGCCATATTGTCGAACTCACCCGCGACGAAGGCCGCAACGAGCGCCCCAGTTGGGCGCCCGATGGACGTCACATCGTCTTTGAATCCACGCGCTCCGGTTCTCGGCAGATTTGGGAGATGCTGGCCGACGGCACCCAAGCGCGGCCGTTGACCACCGAGGGCCTGAATGAATCGCCCAACTGGTCATCGCGCTAGCGAAACGCAGGGATGTCCGCAAACGTCTGAGGAAGCAGGCCAGATTTCAAGGTTTTGAGCACGATTTCGATGGTAGGATAGTTTGACAGTTCTTCTCACGCGGAGAGATTGCTCGAGGAGGAAACGAAAGCATGCGCCAGACATCGCGAACACAGTATCGCACTCTCTTTCTTCTGGTTGTACTTGCCGTCGCTGCTTTGGGGTTTGGCTGCCATCATGCGCCACCTGCTGCGGCGCCACCGCCACCCGCTCCCGCTCCGCCCCCGGCAAAGCCTACAGTGACCCTGCAGGCTGCGCCCAGCTCGATCCAGAAGGGCGAATCGGCCACCCTGACGTGGTCTTCCACCAACGCCACGGAGCTTAAGCTCGAGCCTGGTCTCGGCACCGTGGCTCCGGAAGGGTCGACGAAAGTCTCTCCGTCCGATTCCACAGCGTACACAATTACGGCCACTGGCCCCGGTGGTTCTGCCGATGCTTCAGCGAGTGTCACCGTGGTGCAGCCACCGCCGCCACCGCCACCGCCCCCTCAGCCGACTGTCGAGGAGCTTTTCCTCAAGGAAGTTCAGGACGCCTATTTTGACTACAACAAAGCCGACATTCGCGCGGATGCGCGCGACGCGCTGGCCAAGACCGGCGATTTTTTCCGTCGCTACCCGGAGGTGAAGGTGACGATCGAAGGCCATTGCGACGAGCGCGGCTCGACTGAATACAACATCGCCCTGGGCGATCGTCGTGCCCAAGCCGTTCGCCAGTACTTGGTTTCCCTCGGCATTTCCGCCGACCGCATGAACACGGTCAGTTACGGCAAGGAAAAGCCGTTCTGCACGGACCACAATGAGGAATGCTGGCAGCAAAACCGGCGCGGCCATTTCATTCTGGCCCACTAACGACGGTTCCATCAGACCCGCAATCCAGTGCCGCGGCTCCCTTCTGGCCGGGAAGCCGCGGCACTCGAGAGCGAAGCGTGCCGCGCCCCTCGGATAAGGAGATGATTCGTGCGTACTCGTGAGGTCGTGTGGTTTGGTGCCGCTGTTTTGGCCGGGGCCATTGGCGCGTCGTTGGTTGGTCCGCGGCCAGCAGAGGCGGTGGCCCGGGAGATCATTGCTCTGCAGCAGGACGTCACCCTGCTGATCCAGGGCCAGCGTGACATGCAAAGCTCGATGGACCAGAATCAGGCCGTCCTCAAGACACTCATCGGCCAATCGACTGATGCCGTCAACAGGATGAGCGCTTCCATGGGCAACCTGCAGAAATCCGTCCTCGATGTTCAAGCCAGCTCCGGCTCACGCTTGGATACCATGTCCACGCAAGTTCAGGGGCTCTCGGACAATCTCGAGGAGATCAAGGTGCGCATCGGCAAGCTGAACCAGCAGCTCACCGACCTCCAGAGCACCGTCCAGAGTCTTGACGCGAAGCTTTCTTCGGGCGCTTCGGGCGTCTCCACAGATTCCTCCGGCGCGGTGAATCCTGGTGCGCCGGCAGCACCACCCATTTCGGCTGATACCCTCTATTCCAACGCTCTCCGCGATATCACCAGCGGCAAGTACGACCTCGCCAGGCAGGAGTTTCAGGACTATCTGAAGTATTATCCCGGGACCGATCTGGCCTCCAATGCTCAGTTCTACTTGGGCGAAATCTTCTATGTGCAGAAGAAGTACGACGACGCGGTCGCGGAATATGACAAAGTCTTGAAGAATTACCCCAGCAGCTTCAAGCTTGCTCCGGCAAGGTTCAAGAAGGGCACAGCTCTGATCGCGCTCGGCCAGAAGGCGGCCGGGGTGCGCGAGCTGCGTGAAGTCGTTCGCCGCTATCCGGGCACTGATGAGGCGAAGCGAGCGCGGGCCACGCTCCATGATCTGGGCATAACTGTCTCGTCGGCCACTCACTAGAAGCGATCCGCCGTGCTGACGGCGGGCCTATCCGTCCCGGGCGAAACGCAGGGACCCTCTCCCGAACGTCGTCACCCGGCAGGCGGCAGGATTCCCACTGCCATATCGCATTTCCATTTCTGCGACCCCCGTGTTATCTTCCTCGCCGCAGGGGGTATCTCTATGTCTGTTAACAAGGTGATCCTCGTTGGACGCCTGGGCCGCGATCCCGAGACTCGCTACACAGGGGGAGGCCAGGCCGTGGCCAATTTCTCGCTGGCGACGGATGAAACCTACAAGGACCGCAATGGGGAGCGGCAGAAGCGCACCGAGTGGCACAAGATTGTCGTGTGGGGCAAGCAGGCTGAAATCGCCCAGCAATACCTGAAAAAGGGTTCGCTGATCTTCGTTGAGGGCCGCATCCAGTCACGCGAGTGGAACGACAAGGAAGGACAGAAGCGGACCAGCTTCGAGATCGTGGCCAACAATTTCCGCATGCTCGGCAGCCGCAGCGACGCGTCCGTAGGCGCCGGTGCGGCGGCTGGGGCCGGAACCACTCCGTCTGGCGCTTCCGACGCCGACTCTTATTCTCAAGTCGGAGACGAGCATCCTGCCAGCCCAGGCCCCGAGGTTTCCGACGAAGATATTCCCTTCTAGTGCGTGGCTAGGAGGAGCTGCAGTTGAAGTGGCGCCTACTCCGGATGGTGTTTCTTCCGGTCTTCATCCAGTCGGCGGAGAAAATCTTCAAACTTGCGCCTCTGTTCCGGCGTGAGAACCGCGCGAATCTCATTCCTCGCCTGTTGCCGGGCAGCATCGATTTGCGGGCCTGATTGTTCCTCAATGGCCCGATACTTGGCGCGTAGCGCGGCAACAATCTCGTCCACGCGCTTCTGCTGATCGTCGGTGAGACCAAGCTCAGCCTTCAACTGTGCCCGATGGCGCTCCCGGCGCCCCTCGACCGTCTCGTGCCTCAATTGCCCTGCCAGGAGACCGTGGTGCCGTGCCAGGGCGAACCCTGCTACCCCGCCCAGAGCCAGCCCGAGCAGAAGTACGGCAAATACCCAGTAGGCCGCCTTTTTCGTTTGAGGAGCAGTACTCATTCTTGACCCTCCCCCAGGCTCGCAAGCGCGTCATCCGGGCTTGCAACTTGGGGCGCCGGTTCCAGGAAGCGGTCGGACGTGTAGTCCTGGCCGCTCGCTGGAGGCGCCTGCGCCGTGCGCTGCTGGTACAGCCACCCCGAAGCCACAAGCAAAACGAGTGCCGCAACCCATGCGACTCGCGTCGCCAGGGTCTGCACCGCCACCCAGAGATTCGCCGCGGACGAGCGTTCTGCTTCCAGCGAGCGGATCGTGGCCATCACCCGGCGCGCAAATCCACGATCGAGCTCTTTCGTCGGGCGATACGCAGCACGCATCAGGTCGCGTCCCTCTAGGGAGTCCTGCAGGAGCATCCGGCAAGCAGCGCAGCCGGCAAGATGATCGCGAAGCCGCGGCCCCGCTTGCGCAGACAACTCCTCCGCCGAATGGCCTTCGGCCGCATTCTCCGCCAGGGTACGCAAGCCCTTACGCTGCCACCAGCAGGAACCTAGTATTCTTTGCCGCCACATGGTCCCCTCTCCCTTAAACAGGTTTCCGTCCACTTCTTTGATCCGATTTCCCGCGCCGCCACTTCCTCCGGTAGAGCTGCGAGAGCCGCGTTCGCGCTCGAAACAGACGCACCTTGACCGTGTTTACGTTGAGACCCAGACTTTCGCCGATCTCTTCCACCGAAAACCCTTCCACTTCTTTCATCACCAGCATCAGCCGGTCGCGCTCATCCAGCGCTTCGAACAATCGGTCGATCTGCTGGCGCAACTCCAAACGCTTCGGGGTATCCTCGCCGGGCCCGCTGCTCGTGGATTCGAGCGCCGCCGCTGCCTGGCGCGACTGTTCCTCGCTCATGTCCGCGTCGTACAGCAAGGGCCGAACTTTCTTCTTGCGCAGGTAATCCCAGCACTCGTTCACCGCGATCTTGTACAGCCAGGTCCCCAGCGCGGAGCGCTGGTCGAAGCGCCGCAGCGAAAAGTAGGCCTTGACAAAAACTTGTTGCGCAACGTCCTCAATATCCTCCGAGCGCCGCAGAATCCCTCTTACCACCGCGAAGACGCGCTGCTGATGCCGTTTGACGAGCACCTCATAGGCTTCGCCATCGCCTTCCTGCGCCCGGCGTACGAGTTCGCGCTCTTCCGCCGCCCCGTGCTTCCGGCCGGTCTCCACTTCCCTGTTTTCGGAGGCCGGGCCGGACGGCCCGGATTCTGCCCGCATTCTTGGGACGTTTACCATGGTTCCCGGGTTACACCCTCTTTTCGCCCTGGCCCGCATCATAGCAATTGCCCCCGGCCCTGGCAGTGAAAGAATTGTCTTGCCTCCAACATAACCCGCATGGAATAATGGCGATATGATTATCGGTGACCGCCTTCGCGCCATGCGCGAAGAGAAGAAGTTCTCCCAAGGGGACATCGAAAAGCGTACCGGCCTGCTTCGCTGTTACATTTCTCGAGTCGAGAACGGTCATACCGTTCCGGCCATCGAGACCCTGGAGAAGCTCGCCCGCGCCCTCGAAGTTCCACTCTATCAACTCTTTTATGACGGCGAGGAGCCGCCGCAGTTGCCCAATCTACCCAAGCGCAAGACATCGGATGAGATTGCCTGGGGTAGCACCGGTAAAGAAGCTCGCTTCCTCAACAAGTTGCGCCGACTGCTCGGCAAAGTCGAGGAGGAAGACCGCAAGTTGCTTCTTTACATGGCTCAGAAGATGGCAAACCGCTGACGTTGTCAGCGGTTTGCTGCTTTGAGCAGTTTTGATCATTGGCTATTCCCTAAGCGCAGAGGCGCGCAGGGGATTTTGTCTCTCTGGAAGGCTCTCCCGCAGTTCTTTATTCCCACTCAATCGTGCTTGGCGGCTTCGACGTAATGTCGTAGACGACCCGGGTCACTCCGCGCACCTCGTTCACGATTCGGCTCGAAATTCGCTCGAGCACTTCCGCCGGGAGCCGCGCCCAGTCCGCTGTCATCGCGTCCTCTGACTCCACCACACGCACCGCGGCCGTGAACCCGTAGCTTCTTCCGTCCCCCATCACCCCCACGCTTCGCACCGGCAGCAGAACCGCAAACGCCTGCCACACCTTGTTGTAAAGCCCGGCGCGGCGAATCTCCTCCACGACAATCGCGTCGGCCTCGCGCAGCGTATCCAACCCCTCGGGGGTGACTTCTCCCAGCAGCCGAACGGCCAGCCCCGGCCCGGGAAAAGGGTGCTTCACGAGCATCTCTTCCGGCAAGCCCAGTTCGGCCCCGATCCGCCGCACCTCGTCTTTGAAGAGATCACGCAGCGGTTCGATGAGCGTGAAAGGCATCTCATCGGGAAGCCCGCCCACGTTGTGGTGCGTCTTGATAGTCGCTGAAGGCCCTTTGACCGACACCGACTCGATCACGTCGGGATAAAGCGTTCCCTGTACCAAGAACTTGATGTCGCCGTGCGCGTTGGCCGCCTGCAGCTCACGCGCCTGCTGTGCGAAGACTGCGATGAATTCGTTCCCGATGCGCCGGCGTTTTTCTTCCGGATCTCCAACTCCTCGTAACCGTCCAAGAAACGCCTCTCTTGCATCCACACCGAGCACGCGCAGGCCCAGCCGCCCGCGCAACAGTTCCAGTGTGTCGGCAAACTCGTTCTTTCGCAGGAGCCCCGTGTCCACGAAGACGTTGGTCAGCCGGTCACCAATGGCCCGATGCACCAAGAGCGCTGCGACCGCCGAATCCACGCCGCCACTGAGTGCGCAAATCGCTTGGTGAGTTCCGGCTGCTCGCCGGATGGCCTCCACGCTGTCCCGGATGAAGGCCGCTCCGCTCCAGTTCTGCTGCGCTTTGCAGACGCCGAACAAAAAATTGCGCAGAATGTCGGTTCCGTGGTCGGTGTGCCGCACTTCCGGGTGGAACTGGACCGCGTAGATCCTTTGTTCCGGGTTCTCCGCCGCCGCGACAGCGTTCACCGTTTTCCCCGTGACGCGGAAGCCCGGCGGCAGCGACCGCACGTGATCTCCGTGACTGTTCCAGATGCTCAGCGTTTTCGGCAGGCCCGCGAAAAGCTGCGATTCCTCTTGTATCTCGAGCTTGGCGCGTCCGTATTCCCGCCTTTCGGCTTTCTCGACGGCTCCGCCCATCGTCTTCGCGATCCACTGCATCCCGTAGCAAATCCCCAGCACCGGCACGGCCATGCGCAGCACCTGAGGATCGCAAACCGGCGCCTCCGCGTCATACACCGAGCTCGGCCCGCCCGAAAGGACCAGGCCCACCGGTTCAAGCTTCCGGATCTCGGCGATGGGCGCAGTGCACGGCAGAATCGCAGAAAACACCTGCTGCTCGCGAATTCGCCGCGCGATGAGCTGCGTATACTGCCCGCCAAAGTCCAGCACCACTACGCCGCCGCGTTCCGTCATGACTTCCCTTCTCTCCCTCGAACTTCAGGCCACCCGGTTGATCAGCTTTCCGGCCCGGTACGCTTCCAGGTTCTCGATGGTCGTGTCCAGAATCCGCTGCATCGCTTCCCGGCTGTTGAAGGCGTTGTGCGGCGTGAACACGACGTCATCCCGCGCAAGCAGCACGCGGTTGCGAACTGCCGCCCGCAAGGTCTCGATGCTTTGCGGCTTCTCCAGGAGCTGGTGTTCTTCCTGGATGAATTCCTCGCCTTCGACCACGTCCAATCCCGCTCCGCTCAGCTTTCCCGACTCGAGCGCGTCCACCAACGCATCGGTATCCACCAGCCCGCCGCGCGCCGTGTTCACCAGCAGCGCGCCCTTCTTCATCCGCTGCAGTTGTTCCCGGCCGATCAGATGCCGCGTGGCCGGCAGTAGCGGGCAATGGAGCGACACGATGTCGCTTTCTTCCAGCAGGGTCTCGAGCCGAACGTACTGAAAACCCAGCAGGTCCGCCAGAAAGTGATCCTGTCTGGTGTCGTAGGCAAGCACGCGCATTCCGAACCCTCGCCCGATGCGGATCGCATGCAGACCGATGCGCCCAGCACCGATGACCCCTAGGGTCTTCCCCTGCAAGTCGAAACCGGTCAGCATGGCCCGCTCCACGTTCCCCGCGCGCACCTGGTTGTAGGATTGGTGCACCTTCCGGGAGAGCATCAGAATCAGTGCGAAGGTATGCTCCGCGACGGTGTTCTCGCCGTAGGATGGAACGTTTGTCACGGCGATTCCCCGTTTCCGGCAAGCATCGAGATCAATGTGGTCGTAACCGGTCGAGCGCGTGGCAATCAGCTTCAGCGCAGGAAATCCGGCAAGCGTCTTCTCCGTGAGCGGCGGCCGGATAAACACCGAGAAACATTCGGCGTCGGCATGTTCCGCGGCCGCGTCGAGCGGATCCGTGCCCACGGCGGCGAAATACAGTGTCCAGCCGCGCAGCCGCTCTTCGATATACGCTCGCTCCGGGTCCTTTACCTCGAAGAGTATGGCTTTCATCGCCCTTCTCAGCTCGCCACGAGATTGACGAGCTTGTCCGGCACTACGATGCGCTTTACAACACGTTTGCCTTGGATGTGTGCCGCGACGCTGGGATCGGCCAGCGCCTGCGCAATCACCTCTTCTTCACCGAGTCCGGCGGACACGCGGAGGCGCCCCCGTACCCGGCCGTTCACTTGAACGACGATCTCGACCTCTTCTTCACGGGCCAGTTCCGGGTCGTACGCAGGCCAGCTCGCTTCCGTCAATCCGCCGTGGTGGCCCAGCATCTCCCAAAGCTCTTCCGCCACGTGCGGCGCCATGGGCGAAAGCATCAGGGTCACGAGTTCGAGCACTTCCTTGGCCACGCTCGGGCGCACGCCTTCTTCCAGGGGCTCCTGCGCGTGAATCTGGTTGGTCAGCTCCATGATCAAGGCGATCGCAGCGTTGAAGTGCCAGCGTGTTTCGAAGTCGTTCGTCACGCGGCGCAGCGTCTGGTGCGTCTTCCGCAACAGGCTCTTCTCTTTCTCAGCCGCTTTCGCCAAATCTTCCCGCGCTGCGCCGTTCAAGGGTGAGTCAACCCTGGCCAGATGCGCGGCATGTCGATCGACGAGCCGGAAGGTCCGGTGCAAAAAGCGCGAGCATCCTTCAATGCTCTGCTCGCTCCATTCGAGATCCTTCTCGGGCGGGGCTGCGAAGAGGGTGTAAAGCCTTCCCGTGTCGCAGCCATACTTCGTGGCCATCTCCTCCGCACCGACGACGTTTCCGCGCGACTTCGACATCGCCACGCTGCCCTTCAACACCATGCCCTGCGTGAAGAGCCGTGCGATTGGCTCCGAGTGTTCGACTAGACCTAGATCCCGCATCACCTTGCAGAAAAACCGTGCGTAGAGCAGGTGCAGGATGGCGTGCTCGATCCCGCCGATGTACTGGTCAATTGGGAACCAGTACCTGATCTTCCCTGATTCGAAGGGCGCCTTTTCGTTCCGTGGGTCGCAGTAACGGTAGAAATACCAAGACGAATCCACAAACGTATCCATCGTGTCGGTTTCGCGCCGTGCTGCGGCGCCGCATTTCGGGCACGTCGTGTTCACAAACTCCGGCGTTGCCGCCAGGGGCGATTCGCCCATTCCCGTCAGCCTCGGATTCTCCGGCAAGATCACCGGGAGCTGCGCGTCCGGCACCGGCACCACGCCGTCTTTGCTGCAGTACACAACCGGGATCGGCGTGCCCCAATACCTCTGCCGCGATATGCCCCAATCCTTCAGCCGGAAGATGGTTTCTGATCCGCCAAAACCCTTCGCGGCCGCGTCGGCACTCATCTTCGCGATCGTGGTCTCGGTTGCGAGGCCGCTGTAGGGCCCGGAGTTCACACTCCGGCCGTATTCCGTGTAAGCCTCTTTCAGCTTCCCATCCACTACAATTGCCCCATCCCTAGGTTGCACGACGAGGCGAATCGGCAATCCGTACTTCTCGCAGAACTCGAAATCGCGCTGATCGTGCGCCGGTACGCACATCACTGCCCCGGTGCCATATTCCAGCAGAACGAAATTGCCAACCCAGATGGGAATCTTCTCGTTGTTGAATGGGTTCGTTGCGTGGCGCCCGGTGAAGAACCCCACCTTTTCCATGGTCGCCAAGTCTTCCGCTTTCACCGACGTCTGGCGCACGCTCGCGAGCTTTGCCATAGCCTCCGCCCGGTGCGGCGTCCCATCGAGCAGTCCTGTCACGAGCGGGTGCGTCGGCGCCAGGATCACCGCGCTGGCCCCATAGATCGTGTCGATCCGCGTCGTGAATACCTCGATAGCTTCCGCGGCAGGCACGTCTGCGACCGCAAACTTCACTCTCGCCCCGTGTGACTTCCCGATCCAATTCTGCTGCATGGCGATGACGCGCTCGGGCCAGCCGCCGGCAAGAAGCTTCAGATCATCCAGCAATTGGTCGGCGTACTGCGTGATCTGCAGGAACCACTGCTCGATCTCTTTCGCTTCAACCGTGGTATCTTCATGCCGCCAGCAGCAGCCGTTCACCACTTGCTCGTTCGCGAGGACCGTGGCGCACTTCGGACACCAGTTCACACGGCTTTTCTTCCGATACGCGAGGCCGCGCTCGAACATGCGCAGGAAAAACCACTGATTCCAGCGGTAGTACTCCGGGTCGCAAGTGGAGATCTCCCGTCGCCAGTCGTAGCTGAAGCCGAACCTGCCGAGCACGCGTTTGAATTCCGCGATGTTGTCGTTCGTCCACGCCCGTGGGTGCGTGCCGTGCTGGATCGCGGCGTTTTCCGCAGGCAATCCGAACGCGTCCCAGCCCATCGGGTGCAGCACGTTCAAGCCCCGCATGCGCTTCACCCGGGCCACCACATCGCCGACGGTGTAATTCCGCATGTGGCCCATGTGCAGCGTACCCGAGGGGTACGGCAACATCTCAAGCACATAGTATTTCGGCTTCGCCGGATCAGCGTCGGTTTCGAAGGCGCGCTTCTCCGCCCAGCGCTTCTGCCACTTGGCTTCGATGGATCGTGGGTCGTAATCCGTCACGGCTCGCTAGCGCCTATTCCGTGTCTGCTTCTGCGCTTCTGGTTTCTTCCCCGCCCTGACCCTCTTGATCTTTCGCTTCAGGTTTCTCTTGTCTGCTTTCGGTGGCCTCCGCGGAGACCGTTTCTTCCTGACTGCCTTGTGCAGCATCGAAAGACTCTTCTCCGCCCTTGGCGCCATATCCGCTAGGCCTGCAAGCGCCCACACTGTTTGCACGTTCCTGCGATCATCCCCCGGCCTGTCAATCGGCGTCTCGAGAATGAACGCTCGCCCTGGCAATCCCTGCTCTCCGGCGGTGGCCAGCCGCGGGTGCCTCAGAATCCTCCGGAACGCCTCCAGCCCGATCTTTCCTTTTCCGATGTGCTCGTGGCGGTCCACTCGCGACCCGAGCGGGGTCTTTGAATCATTCAGGTGGACCACGTAGACCCGATGCAGCCCGATGGTCCGGTCGATTCGCGCGATCGTGGTCTCCAGTCCTTCCGAGCTGCGAATGTCGTAACCGGCCGCGAACAAGTGCGCCGTATCGAGACACACGCCGACAGGCAGGTCGTCCAGGCGCTCGAGCATCGCCGCAATCTCCTCAAACCGCCACCCGATCGAAGTCCCCATTCCCGCCGTGTTCTCGATCAGGATTCGCAGCTCTCCAAGATGCGTCCCCCGCGCCGCCTGCCGAATCCCCCGCGCAACCCCCTCGACAGCCTGTTCGATGGTTGCTTGTCCGCGTGCGCCTGGGTGGGCTACGAGGAAATCCGCGCCGAGCGCCACTGCCCGCACCAGTTCGTCATGAAAGGTTTGCACTGACCGCACCTTCAACATCGGCTGGGTCGCCGCCAGGTTGATTAGGTAATTGTCATGGACGACCAGCGGACCGAGCCCCAGCTCCGCCCGCCGCTCGCGGAACCGCTGCGCGTCCACCCCCGCAATGCGTCCCGTTGCCGCGCGTGTCCACATCCGTGGGCTCGCGGTAAAGATCTGCAAGGTGTTGCAGCCGAGCTTTCTCGCAGCCTCGAGCGCGCCTATATAGCTTCCCGCAATGGACGTGTGAATCCCGATGCGCACGCTCCCGTCCATCCATGAGGGCGCGGTGGGTTCAGGCTCGGGTTCTGGACGGTACTCGTCGGCAGGATCGTAAGCCGCTTCGGCGGGGTGCGGTGGCTCCGGCATTCGTTCAGTCAGCAATCTTGCGCAGTTTCGAACCCATCATTGTAGCCGACCCCCGCGTCTTCGCCAAGCGGCCCGCTTCGTAAGACACGGTTTGCGGCGGCCATGCCGATAAAGTAGACTCTTCGCTCGTTGTCACTATCGCGCGGGCGGTCAACGGAGCCCGCCGAATCTCCAAGACATGCGCCGGCTCAACATCCGCATTTCGGTAGTCGCCGTCCTGCTGGTTATCTTCGCGACCGTCGAGATTTCCAACGAACACCGTCCTT
Organism: Candidatus Acidiferrales bacterium; assembly: GCA_049514555.1. Lineage (GTDB taxonomy): Bacteria > Acidobacteriota > Terriglobia > Acidiferrales > UBA7541 > JBEKUY01. Next base: position 229,812 of record JBEKUY010000001.1, on the reverse strand, counting down.
CGTTTCTCCGCCCGGGCCTCCGCCTCTGCGCCTATATCTCGACCGACGGCGGCAGCATCACTGTCGTCGACCTCGTCCGTCTTGCTGCGGTCGCCCGAGTTTCCGTCGGGCCATCGCCCAGCGGCATGCGCGAGTACCCCAAACGACCGGAAATTTGGGGAGTCAGCTCGGCGGGCTATGTCTGGATTCTTGATGCGCGAAGCAATCAGGTGGCGATGCGGATTCCGGTGGGAGGCTTGCCGACTGCCCTCGACTTTTCTCCCGATGGTGGGCGAGCTTATGTGGCCGCCTTCCGCACAGATTCCCTGGTCGTGGTGGACTGCGCCACCCGAGCGATCGTCGGCCGCGCTCGCACCGGCTCCGGCCCCGTCTTCGTCCGTCTCACGCCTGACGGCACGCGCGTCATCGTTGCCAATCGCAACGCGGCCACGCTGGGAATCTATGACGCTTCCTCGCTCGCTTTGCTCCGCACTATCCCGATTCTGCCGGAGCCGGAGCAGGTCAGCGTGCTTCCCGACGGCTCCGCAGCCTTTGTCACGAGCAGCCAGAACCGCCTGCTTTCGGTCGTGGATCTTCGCCGAAACGTTTTCCTCACGAACCTCGAACTTGCTGGCCCGGCTTCGGACATGCTCTTGAAGCCGGACGGCGGCGAGCTTTACGTCATCTCCGCTTTGGCCAATGGCCTCCAGGTCGTCAACACCTGGACCCATGAGGTCGGTGATTACCTCCTGCTCGGTTCCACCCCCACACGCGGTATTTTGAGTGCCGACTCAGGATTGCTGTACGTCTCCGATTCGGCCGCCGATCGAGTTACCCCCGTGCTCATCAATATCCGCCGCGTCCTAGGCCCGATCCCGGTCGGCCAGCAGCCCAGCGCGCTTCGGTTCACCCCGGGAGACTCCCTCTTGCTCGTTTTGAACGCAGGGTCGGGCGACCTCTCGATCATCCGAGTGCGCACGAATAGTCTGATCACTATGATTCCCGTCGGCGACCGGCCGAACGATCTTGCCGTCAAAGTGTTTTGAAGAGCGCGAATCCGCTCTCATTCGGCCGCATCTTCCGGGTTCCCTATAGTTCCACCGGCCACGCAAAATTCTCTTCCCCGAGTTTCACTTCAAGCTGTCCCTGCCCAGGCAGCAGATCCACCGGCAATCCCCCGTGCCACAGTGCCACGCTCACCAAGAGCGATGTCCGCCCCTTCAGATTGAGCGCGTCACGCCGCAGCGCCACCTCGAGAATCCGGTCGAAGGCGACCTCTGCCACAGTCTTCGAATCCAGCAGGCAAACGTGATTCTTCTCCACGCTGTATTCCGTCAGACGCCCCCGCGATAACCGCGCCACGACCGACATTTCCTCCGCGCCACGCACCGTAATCCGAAATTCCTGCTCGTCGAGCGCTCCAAACCCTTCTGGAAACACATCGGCGCGCAAGAAAAAAGCATTTTCCCCGAACCCGAAGCGCAACTCGCGCAGGTAGAACACTCGCCCATGCATCGCCGTGCCCCGCCGCTCGGGGGCGCAAAGGCCTGCACCCAGCCACTCGAAATAGGAGGAGTCCCTGCCATCCACCTTGATCTTCAGAAACTCGGAGGGCGGCAGAAGCAGGGCGTGTTCGGGCGCGCGCTTGATTGGCTTACCGAGTTCCGCGGGGGCTTCCTGCCCCAGAGCGAGATACGCAGTGGTCAGATACTTGCGGTACAGCTCGTCAAATTCGAGGTCGTTTGGCGTGCTGTGCTCCGGCCCGTACCACCAGCACCAATCGCTCCCTTCTGCCGCCAGCAAAGACTCGTAGGCCGCTTTCAGATGGTTGGCATCTGGAGCGCCGGGGATGCCCTTTGCCGCCGCTTCCAATGCCCGCCCGTAGCTCTCGCGGGCATCCCACAAGAGCTCCCATGCTGCCACGTCCTCTGCATCTGCGATCCATACATCAAAGTTCGCATTGATCCACGACGCCGGAAAGATATGGTCCGAGACGGGGGATTCGCCCGCCGCAACGATTGCCTCGGACGCTGTGAGTGCCCGCATTTCTGTGTCGCTCTCGATTCGCCGATAGAACTGTCGCAGAAACTCCCGCCCGTTACCCCGGTAAAATTCCCAGGCGTTCTCGCCGTCCAGAAAGATGCAGACCGTCAATGGCCGTCCGGTCTGCACGCGTTCGCCCAGATGGCGCAGCCGCCCGTGGAGATCAGCGGCAGCCGCACCCGGCTCCATCCTGCCGTACACAAACCCGATCAGGTCAGACAGCATGTGGTCTCGAAACAGCCCGACCAGCTCGCTCTCTCCCAGGCGCACGCGCCACGGGCTGTAGAGGCGATCTGCATTGCCCGGCACGCTTTCGGCGTCGCGAAAGAATCCCACATTTAACGTCCGCCCGAGCACGCCCTCGTCTGTGCCGAACCAGCGGAAACCCACTCCCGCCGCAATCGAAAGCGCCTGGTCCGACACGGCCCCTTCCGAAGGCCACAATCCCGCCGGCTCCTGGCCGAACACTCTTCGGTGGAACTCCCGAGCGCGGCGCAATTGCTCGGCCGCGTCTTCGGGATGCCGGAACGCCCGCCGCGGCACGGACGAGCCCGGGTTGGCCACCCGGGCAATGTCGGAATCGCACAGCAGCGGCAAGATGGGGTGATAGAACGGCGTCGTGGAAACCTCGATCTGTCCCCGCTCCGCCGCGCTGCGGTATTCCGGGAGCACCAGCCGCAAGAACTCCAATTGCTTGGCCCGCAGTTCCTCTTGTTCTTTTTCGTTGAAATCGCGTCCCTTGTTTGCGAGGCGGCCGATGACCGGGTCTTTCGCCAGCCATTCCTCATCCATCCACGCCAGTTGCGAAAGCACTTGCAGGTCGCGCCAGTCGCGCGGGGTGAACGTCACCAGCGCCTGCGCTCCGTCGGCCGGCTGTGACCATTCATAGAGCTCGACGAACCGTGGCCATCGGGCCATGAGGTTCTCGTGATTTACCTGGAACGCGCGCGCGAGAATCTCCCTCTTGTCCTCCTCGGTTAATTCCTCGGCCGGATGAAACGCCAGATCGTACCAAGGCTCGCGAAAATTCCCGCTCGCATACTCCTCGAGTTGCACGCCGAGCGAAGGCACGATGTTGAAGGTCGCGTGGACACCCGGAAACTCCTCGAGCACCCGAACCATCCCCCAGTAGTCCTTGAGGGCGTGCAACCGGGTCCAGGGCAGCACGTAGCGTCCGGTCTCCGGATCGCGGTACTGCGGCTGATGCATGTGCCAAAGCAGCACAATATGCACGCGGCTCATTCACCCTCCCCGAGGTCTTCTCTCTCCGTGTTACACTGAGGCGCCTTGCCGATGCGGATTCTCGACCGGTACATCGTTCGCGAAGTCACGCGCCACGCGCTTCTAGGCCTTGCCATATTCACTTTCGTTTTCTTCGTTCCTCAGCTTGTGCGCCTCATGGAGATCTTCGTTCGCCACACCGGCTCGGTCACGAACGTCTTGCTGCTCTTTCTTTGCGCTTTTCCTGGCGTGCTGACCTTCACCATTCCCATGGGCGTCCTCATCGGCGTGCTCATCGGTCTGGGACGCATGTCCGCCGACAGCGAACTCATTGCCTTGAGCGCGGTCGGCATCGGACGCCGCCGTGTTCTGGTTCCCATCGTCGTCCTGGCTCTCACGGGCCTTCTTCTGACCGGGGCGATGACACTATGGCTTACCCCGGGCGCCGTTGCCACGCTGTATCGGATTGAAGCCAGTCTACTCGCTTCGCAAGCCTCCTTTCAGATCCAGCCCCGCGTTTTCGATGAGCGCTTCCCCAAACTGGTCCTGTACGTCAACGACGTGGCGGCCGGGGGAACCCGCTGGAATGGTGTCTTCCTCGCGGAAGTTGGCGCGGATAGTGGGTCTCGTGTCACTCTGGCAGAGAACGCGATTGTAATTGCCGACCGCCCTCATGGCAAGCTGGACTTCCACCTTCGTGGCGGGGCAACCCACGAGTGTTCCCCGCAGGATCCCGACCGCTACTCGGTCACCGCGTTCGGCCAAAGCGATTGGCCCATCGAGTTTTCCGGGCTTCAAGCGCCCGTGACTCGCCAACCCGGCGTCCAGGAGCGCTCTCTTCGCGAGCTCTTCTCTGGCGGCGGTCCGAATTGGCGCGAAGCTCGTGTCGAACTCCACCGCCGCTTCGCTTTTCCCGCTGCCTGCTTGGTCTTCGCACTTCTTGCGGTACCCCTGGGGACTCGTCCGCGCCGCGGCGGGCGCGCCGCCGGTTTTCTGGTAGCTGTTGTGCTGATCGCCTCGTATTACCTCCTTTTCATCTTCGGTGCGGGGATGGCCCGCGAAGGCATTCTGTCCCCAGCCCTGGGCATCTGGGGCGCGGACGTCATTCTGGCGCTGCTGGCGCTGGTTCTTCTCCCGCGGATGGAACAGATCGGCCCAGAGACTGACGTGACGCGCCTGTTCAAGTCCCTGCGGAGCCGGTTGCGCAGCATCACGGCCCGCAGGGCGGTTGTCTCGGCCAGGAAGGGCGCCGAAGGCAGTGTTACCGTCAGGCCCGCCTTCCTGTGGGCCGCGTCGCGTGGGGCGGGCTTCCCGCAGCTCCTCGATCTTTACGTTCTTCGCCGCTTCCTTTATCTCCTTGTCGTCCTGGGAGGTTTGTTCATCTTTCTCTTCGAGGCCTTCACGTTCTTCGAGCTCCTGGACGATATTGCGCGCAACCACACGCCTTTTCTCGTCGTGGTGAACTACTTTCGCTATTTCTCGTTCTATCTGGGCTATCAGCTCGCGCCCCTGTCAGCGCTGGTTGCGGTGCTGGTCACGCTCGGTGTGATGAGCAAGAACAACGAGATTGTTGCTTGTAAGGCTGGCGGCGTCAGTCTCTATCGCCTGGCACTGCCCCTGCTGCTGGTGGGCGCCATGCTTGCCGGCAGCATGCTCGTCATGGACGACACCTTCCTGCCCTACGCCAGTCAGCGCCAAGACGCCCTGCGCAATCAGATCAAGGGCAGGCCGCCCCAAACCTATGCCCATCCGCGTCACCAGTGGATCTTCGGGGAGAACGCCAAGATCTTCAATTACGATCTCTTCGACCCCGCCAGTAATCTCTTCGGCGGCCTGAGTGTTTTCGAACTCGATCCCTCCACCTTCGATATCCGGCGACGCATCTACGCAGCTCGTGCGCAGTGGGAGCCAGTGCAAAAACTGTGGGTCCTGCAATCCGGCTGGGTCCGCGACTTTGCAGGTGGCCAGGTCGTCCGCTATCAGATCTTTCGTGTCGCGGACTTCCCCGAGCTTTCCGAGACCCCCGGTTATTTCAACCGCGAAAGCCGCCAGGCTTTCCAGATGAATTGGCGCGAGCTCCACGGCTACATCGAAGACCTGCACAACGCCGGCTTCGATGTATCCACCTTGACCGTCCAGTGGCACAAGAAACTCGCCTATCCGCTCATCGCGCCGATCATCATGCTCCTGGCGATCCCCTTCGCGTTTTTTGTCGGAACGCGCGGAGCGGTCGGCGGTGTCGCTCTCGGCGTGGCCATCGGGATGGTGTACTGGGCTGTCTCGGCGCTGTTTGAGGCGCTCGGTGGAGTTGGCCAGTTGCCGCCGTTTCTCGCGGGCTGGTCCCCGGACGTGATCTTTGGATTTCTCGGCGTATATTTCTTCCTCAAGATGAAGACGTGATTTCCGCAGCGGCGCTGGCGGCCGGCGTGGCTACTTTCTCCCGACAAAACGAAGCCGGAAAGTGAGCGCGCGCTTCTCTCCTCCGGAAAACGTCCCGAAGTTCAACGCGTCGACAACGTTGACCACTGTATCGGGATCCTGCCTGCCAAGGATGTGGATCGCGCCGGCGCGCACGGCAAAGATGTAGCTCCGGAACCGAAATTGTTTCTCCAGGCCGAGGTTCACATTCACGTACGTGGGAAATCGCCGACTGCCCGGCGCGCCCACAAGTCGCTGCTCCTGGTTGATGGCGGAAAAGGGGAATCCCGTCCGGTATTCAACAAAGGAACTGAGGAAGAGCTTCCAGATAGGCAGGGGCGTCCAGCCCCAAGCGACCAGCCGGTTCGGCGCATCCCAGGGAAGCGGACCGGACGCCTGGGGCGCAAAAAACAGCGTGCCGAGCGCAGGATCGAGCGCCGTATTCGTCCGCGAGGTGGATCGAGTGTAGCTCCCAAATACTTCCGCGCTTTCTCCGAACGAATGCCGCACGGAAACTTCTGCCGCACGATAGCGGTCCCGCCGGCCATTCTGCAGGAGGAAGACGAATCCGTTTCCCACAGGCTGGAAGGCATAGTCGAAGCCGTCGCGCTCATCCCGCGCGGTCAGGCGAAGGCTCACCAGCGTCGCTGGCCCGAACTTCTCCTTCCACTCCGCGCTTTCCGTCTGGAATCGCGGCTGGCGCAGCCCCTGCACTGGCACCACAAAACTGCTCACGACCGGGGCGCCCACGGGCGTCGTTCCCGTGCTGTCAAAGGACACATCCACCTGCTGCTGGTCTGCGCCCTGGCCCAGCACCGCAAGATCAAGCGGTTCGTTGTAGATTCCCCAGCCGAGCGTCAGCTTGGCCCGGGCGCCCCCCTTTGGCAGCAAGTTCACCGAGATGCGGGGTTCGACCATCCCGCGGCCGATGAGCCGGTCCCCGTCTATGCGCACTCCGCCCTGCAAGACGAGCCACTTCTTGACCTTCCAGATATCCAACGCGTATGCCCCGGCTTGCGTGTTTGATCGTCGGAAGCTCGCTGGTCCTGCGAACGTCGTTTGCCGCAGCAGCGTGCCGTCCGATCTCTCTGCGTCGATTTCATTTCGCACCGCCGCATGCTCGAAAGTCAGCGCCGCTGCATTGAAACCAACCGCAAACTGATGCGTCCCGTGCCATTGCCGCGCAGACCCGATGATGTTTCCCATCGCCTGCAAGCGCCGTCCGAGCTGATGCGTCTGTTGGAAGTAATTCCCAAAGAAGCCATCAGGCAACTCCACATACGGCTGGGTTCCCTGTGGCATCACATCGCGCGTCCCCGTATCGGCCGCTACACCGAATTCCACCAGGGTATTCTCAAACCAGATCTGATCTTTGAGTGAGCTGAAGTATCGGTGAGCCGTCACATCGGTGGTCGTGGAGACCGGCGCCAGCGCGGTCAGACCCTGGTTTGTGTCGCTCTCGCGGTCGTAGAGGAAGCTACCGTAGAGGGTCTGGCGTGCGCTCACCTTGAATTGCATGCGGAGCAGGTTGTCTCCCACCCACTGGGTCCTCGAGTCCGACCCGGGCGGCTGTTCCGTGACGACGACAAAGGTGCGCTGCACCGTGATGGCATCGGAGAACCACAGGCGTCCTTTCTCGATCGGACCGGAAAACTCCAGGCGTGGATACCAATTGCCGACGTGCATCCCGTGATGAAGGTCGGGCGCGGGAATGAAATTCGTGATTCCGAAGCGCCAGCGGTCGTCTCCCGATGCCGTATCGATAGCCATGACGCCCGCCGCGGCATGCGCGTAGTTTGCGCCGAGGTTGCCGCTCTCGACTTCTACGTCCCGCACCGCTTCCACGGCCACGCGCGTGGTCAGCTCGCCGGTGATTGGATCGCCAGCTTCAAACCCGTCCAGCATGTACACCGTGTCTCCGGCGCGCGCACCCGCCACGTGAATCGACCCACCCGTCGCTTCGCGGACCGATCCGCTCAAGTCGCGCACAACGGTCGGCATGGTCACCAGGCTATTCGTCAAGTCTTGCGTGGCCGGTGTGGGAATATTGCGGATTTCGCGAGCCACCAACTCGTCGCGGTGGGAGCTGCTCTGCGGCTCGATTTGGTCGGAGGACGAGCTGACTTCTACCTTCTCGTGGATTTCGGTCTCGTGATTAAGGACGTAGGAAACATCGATTCCCTCCGTCGGCACCGTGACCGAGGTTTCCAGTCGGTAGAAACCCGGCTTGCTCAGTACGATTCGGTAGGCGCCGGGCGCGACGCCGTGCAGGAGAAACCGCCCTGCTTCATCACTGAGCGCATTGTGAGCGACACCGGCAACATCCTGCGCCTGAATTTCCACGCCGGCCACCGGGACGCCGTTCTCGTCGTCAACTTGCCCGCGCAAATCAACGCCAGCCGGGACCGCTCGCGCCATTGACCGGCACGCGAGCAGTCCCAGCAGCAGGATGACCGTCCATCGCCCAGGTCGCATCCCCAAGGACTCTCCCTAAGCGGAGATTCGAGCCCCCCAGCTCCCCAGGCGATTAGAGCACAGGGGCCTACTTTTTGCTGCCCTTCTTGCCGGACTTGCGGCTCTCCAGCTTCTCCTGGACCACGACCTGCGCCGCCGCCAGCCGCGAGATAGGAACGCGGAAAGGCGATGCGCTGACGTAGTTCATGCCCACCTTATGGCAGAACTTCACGCTCTCTGCGTCGCCACCATGCTCTCCGCAGATTCCGATCTTCAGGTTGGGGCGTGTGGCCCGTCCCCGCTTGATCGCCCATTCGATCAGCATGCCTACGCCAGCCTGATCGAGCGTCTGGAACGGGTCCGCGCGGAAGATCCCCGCCTTCTTTTCGTCCACATAATCCGGCAGGAACCGCCCCGCATCGTCCCGCGACAGCCCCATCACGGTCTGGGTGAGATCGTTGGTGCCGAAGGAGAAGAACTCAGCGACCTCCGCTATCTGGTCGGCAAGCAACGCTGCCCGCGGAAGTTCGATCATCGTTCCGACCAGGTAGTTGAGCTTCACCCCGGCTTTGCTGATGACCTCCCCAGCCACACGCCGCGTCGCTTGATCGAGAATCTGCAGCTCTTTCTTGTCCAGCGTCAGGGGATGCATAATCTCAGGTAATACTTTAATTCCCTCCTTCTGACACTCAATGGCCGCCTCGATGATGGCTCGTACCTGCATCTCGAGGATTTCAGGATAGGTGATGGAAAGTCGGCAGCCCCGGTGTCCGAGCATGGGGTTGGCTTCCTTGAGTTGTTCCACGCGGCGCGACACCGTCTCCACGCTGACGTTCAACCGCTTGGCGATCTCTTCCTGTTTGGCCCGGTCGTGCGGCACAAACTCGTGCAGCGGCGGGTCGATCAGGCGGATGGTTACCGGGCAGCCGTCCATGGCCTTGAAGATGCCGATGAAGTCGCGCCGCTGGAACGGCAGCAATCTGTCGAGCGCGCGGACGCGTGTTTCACGGTTGTCGGCCAGGATCATCTCCTGAATGGCGAGTTGCCGGTCAATGCTCTTCTCCGGCTGCTCGAAATCCTTGAAGAACATGTGCTCGGTGCGGCAGAGTCCGATGCCCTCGGCGCCCATTTCGCGGGCCTTCCTTGCGTCTTGGGGGGTATCGGCGTTGGTCCGTATTCCCAGCCGCCGCAATCCGTCCGTCCACTTCATCAGCGTCTGGTAGGCGGGAGGCAGCTGGGGCATCACCAACGGCAGCTCTCCCTCATAAACGATCCCTTCGCTGCCGTCGAGTGTGATCCAGTCGCCCTCCTTCACCGCGCGGCCGTCCACGCTCATCTTCTTGGTGCTGTAGTCGATGTTCAGTTTTTCGGCTCCGGCGATGCAGCACTTGCCCCAACCGCGAGCCACCACCGCCGCGTGGCTCGTCTTGCCGCCCGTCGCGGTGAGAATGCCTTGCGCGACGGCCATTCCGCCGACGTCCTCGGGGCTGGTCTCACGCCTTACCAGGATGACCTTCTCTCCGCGATGGGCCCATTCCTCCGCCTCGGCCGCGCTGAACACCACCCGTCCCACGGCTGCGCCCGGCACCGCGTTGATTCCCGTTGCCAGTTTTCGTTTGCTGAGATCGGCCGCTGAGGCCTTCTGATCGATCACCGGATAGAACAATCTTTCTATGTCTTCCGGCTTGACGCGCATGACCGCTTCTTCCTTGCTGATCAGCTTTTCCTCCACCATATCCACCGCAATGCGGAACGCCGCCGCCGGCGTGCGTTTCCCAATGCGGGTTTGCAGCATGTACAGCGTGCCGTCTTCAACGGTAAACTCCATGTCCTGCATGTCGCGGTAATGCGTTTCCAGATTCTTGCGCACCCGCTCGAGTTGCGCGTAAAGCTTCGGCATGACCCGTGCCATTTCTGCAAGATGCATAGGCGTTCGAATGCCGGCCACGACGTCTTCGCCCTGCGCGTTGATCAAGAAGTCCCCGTAGAAAACTTTCTCCCCCGAGGAAGGATCGCGCGTGAAGCACACGCCCGTTCCGGAGTTGTCGCCCGTGTTGCCGAATACCATCTGCATCACGTTCACGGCCGTGCCCAGCAAGCCGGTGATCTTTTCCACGCGCCGGTAGGTGACCGACTTGTCCGCGCCCCAAGAGTCAAAAACCGCCCCGATCGCGCCCCACAATTGCTCCTCTGGATCTTCGGGGAAGTCCTTTCCCGTCTTTTCCTTGAAATAGGCCTTGTATTCCCCGACCAACTCTCTCCACCCCGCGGCGGGAACCGCGGTGTCTTCCTTCACCCCATGCCGCTTCTTCATCGCCCGCAGCATTTCCTCGAGGTGTTCCTTGGGAAGCCCGATGACCACGGTCGAGTACATCTGCACGAAGCGCCGGTAGGCATCAAAGGCGAAGCGCTCGTTCTTCGTGTTCTTCGCCAGCGCCTCAACCGACTTTCCATTCAGCCCGAGATTTAGGATGGTCTCCATCATTCCCGGCATGGACCGTGCCGCGCCCGATCGCACGCTCACGAGTAGCGGGTCCTTTGCATCTCCCAGTTTCTTGCCGGTAACCCGCTCCAGCCGCGCCACGTTGGCCCTCACTTGCTTGGCCAGTTCCGGCGGGTACTTCTTTCCATGCTTATCGTAATAGTCGCAAGCCTCGGTGGTGATGGTGAAACCAGCCGGCACGGGCAAGCCGACCCTGGTCATTTCCGCCAGACCCGCGCCCTTTCCGCCCAGCAGATCCTTCATCTCACCGGTGCCTTCTGCCTTACCTGCCCCGAAAAAATAGACCCATTTGCTCACGTTGTTCCCTCTCTCTTCGAATGTTGGTTTTGTCAGGTACCTATCGCCATGCACCGAGCCGCTCGGGTCGGCGCGCCGACGAAATTTCCTTCAACTAAAATACCTCAAGTAATACTTGAGACTTTACCGCCGCGCTCTTCTGCAGCAATTTCTGCAAAATCCGCAATCGTAGTGAATTCCCGCAGTAACTCTGCGAGGAGGCTGAGCCGGTTTTGCCGCACGGCTTCGTTCTCAGCCATCACCAGCACTTCTTCGAAAAAGCGATCTACGGCTTGGCGCAACCCGGCGATGACCTCGAGCGCCTCGCGGTATAGCCCGGCCCGTTTTTGCGCGTCCACCTTTGCCGCTGCTTCGCGCACCGCCGCGTACAAGTGCCGCTCCGCGTCGTGCTCGAACAGTCTTGGATCCGGCTTCTTCCCCTCCCCGCCGCCTTCGTGCGCCTTCTCCAGGATTTTCCGAATCCTCTTGAAAGAAATCGCCAGTGGTTCGAAGTTCTTTGTGCGCCTGATGGCACGGAGGGCCCCGATCCGCCGGACCGCATCCGTCAGATCGTCCGCCCCGGCCCGGAACACCGCGTTGATTTCGTCGTAGGCGAAGCCCTCGCGTTCCTTCAAGATAAAGCGCGCTCGCTCCAGAATGAACTCCAGCGCCTGAGTCTGAACAACCGGCGAAACCGCAAGCTTCGGAGGCAGGTTCTGCAGATTGCGAGATGCCGCCGCAACCGCGAGCGACAGAAGGACCGGAAGCCTGCGTTCGAGGATGATCTTGACGATGCCGAGCGCCGCTCGGCGCAGCGCGAATGGATCGCTCGACCCACTCGGTATCCGGCCGACCGTGAAGCAGGCTACGATCGAATCAAGCTTGTCCGCCAGGGCTACCGCGCAGCCGGTCAGGTTCCTGGGGATCGGATCTTCGAGACCCACAGGGCGGTAATGGTCGTACACGGCGTCGGCGACGTCCTGCGGCTCGCCTTGCGCACGCGCGTACAGCCCCCCGACGATTCCCTGCAACTCGGTGAATTCCCGCACCATTTCCGTGGCTAGGTCGCACTTGGCCAACTCCGCCGCGCGGTCCGCGTCAGGGACGTGCGCCCGCGTCAGCCCACCGCTGAACCACTGCTCGGCCAACCATCGAGCGTTTGCGCGGATGCGCTCCACTTTGTCGCGGTAGCTGCCAATCTTCGTCGCGTAGGTCACCTCGGCGAGCTGCGGCAGATAGTCGGCGAGCCGACATTTCTGGTCCGCCTTCCAGAAGAACCTCGCATCGGCAAACCTCGCCCGCAGTACGCGCTCGTGCCCCGCCCGGATCTGTCCCGTCCGGTCTCCGTCCAGATTGATCACCGCCAGGAAGTGCGGCGCGAGTTCCCCGCTCTTGCGCTCCACGCCGAAGTACTTCTGGTGGTCGCGCATCACCGTGAGCAAAATCTCGTCGGGCAAATCGAGGAAGGCTTCGTCAAAATTGCCCATAATCACCGTGGGCAATTCGTTTAGTTGGCTTACGATCTCCAGCAGTTCGGAATCGGAGTGGACGCGAAGGTGCTCCTTTTTCGTTAGCGCCAGAATCTCACGCTCCACTTTAGCCCTTCGGTCAGCAGGCCGGAGCAACACGCCATTGGCGCGCAACTTTCTTTCGTAGTTTTTGAAGTTGCGCACCACGATCCGCGCTCGACCGAGCGCGCGATGTCCCCGAGTCGCGTTACCCGATTCCACGTCCCCGAAACGAATGCGAATGGCTTCGCCCCCGAACACGGCAACGATCCAGCGCACCGGGCGAATGAACCGAACTCCTTCATGGCCGGTCCAGGTCATCGTGCGCGGCCAGGTCAGCTCGTGAATAACTCGGGGCAAGAGCTCCGCGAGAATTGCCCGCGCGGGACGCCCAGGCACAGTCTGTTTGACGGCCAAGTATTCGCCCTTGGCCGTGGTGATCGTGTACGCGTCCGCCAAGGATACCTTTTGCTTCTCCGCGAAACTTTCCGCTGCACGTGTCGGCCGGCCGACATCGTCGTATGCCACTGACTTCGGCGGCCCTGTTACTTCGCGCACCGCATCCGGTTGCTTCACGCGCACGCCGGCAGCCACCGCCACCAGCCGACGCGGCCCGCCGTAACTCTCTACGACGCCATTGGCCAGCAGGTTCTCTGCCGTCAGGTATTTCCCGAGGATGGCTTGAAGCTCCGCACTCCCGCGCGGGATCAGCCCGGCGGGAATCTCCTCGCAGCCAATCTCGAGCAACAGCTCCCGCGTTTCTTCCCGCGCCGTCACTTCTCCGCCTCTTCAGCCGTCATCCCCTGCCCTTTCGATTGCTGATCGAGATAGCATTCGGCGACGCGGCAGGCCAGCCCACGCACCCGCGCGATCAATGCCGCGCGCTCCGTCACCGAGATCACGCCGCGTGCATCGAGCTGGTTGAACAAATGCGAGCACTTAAGGCAGTGGTCATACGCAGCCAGTAGCGGATAGCGCGCTCGATCGCGCTCCTCTGCCGCGTAGCCATCGAGGAGTTCCTGCGCTTCCTTCTCATGAGTCTCGAATTCTTTTCGCGTGGCCACGGCGTCAGCCCGGTCAAAACTGTACACAGAGAGTTGCTGCTCCTCCTGCAGCCGGACTTGTCCGTAGGTCGTGTCTTCCGACCAGCGCAAGTCATACACGCTCTCCACACCCTGCAGGAAGGCTGCAATCCTCTCCAAGCCGTAGGTCAGCTCGACGGAAATCGGATCCAAGTCGATACCGCCACATTGCTGGAAATAAGTGAACTGAGTGATTTCGAGGCCATCGAGCAGGACCTGCCAGCCGATTCCCCACGCCCCTAATGTGGGTGACTCCCAATTATCCTCTTCGAACCGGATGTCGTGGTCGCGGAGTCCGATGCCGATCGCTTTGAGGCTATCGAGATAGATGTCCTGCACGTCCACTGGCGAAGGCTTCAGGATGACTTGGAGTTGGTAGTGTTTGTATAGGCGGTTGGGATTCTCCCCGTAGCGTCCGTCGGCGGGCCGACGACTCGGCTGCACATAGGCGACCCGGTACGGCATGCTCCCCAGAACTCTCAGAAACGTCTCCGGGGCCATGGTGCCGGCGCCCACCTCCACGTCGTAGGGCTGCTGAAGGACGCAACCGCGTCGGGCCCAAAAACCCTCGAGCTTCAAGATCATCTCTTGAAATGTGGGGCCGCGCTTTCCAGGTTCAAGCTTTACTTTAGGCTTCACGCGCTCTCCAGCATTGACCTTGTCTTCAGAACCCTTTCAATGTGGTGTTCCGTCAAATCGAGCATCGTTTCCCGCAACTGAAAAATCGTCTCGCGCGATATATTGTGTGCGCCTAAGCGCTCCAACTTTTCGCTGGCGAATCGACCGGCCAGCGCTCGTGCTTCCACTCCGATCGGCTGCATTCCCGGCTGCCGGCACTGCTCGCAGAACATGCCGGGATAAAACGTCGCATGGTACGCCGTTTCATTCTCAAACTGCCTGCCGCACCGCGCACATCGATCGAGTGGCGGAAGCCACCCGCCAAGCCTCACCATCCAGAATGCAAAATACGCGATGGGTAACTCGGTCTTCTTCTCGCTCGCAATGGCACGCGCCGTCGCCAGCACCAATCGGAAGACGGCATCCGCTGGCTCGCGATCCGGCAGGACCGCTTCGGTCACCTCACTCACGAGAGCCAGCCCCAAGCTCAGCGCATACTCCCGCTGTGCGGCGAGAAAAGACTCCAGGATCTCGCACTGCTGGATGCGGACCAATTCTCGGCTCTCGCGCTCGATGTACCACATCTTCACGTAGGAGAGAGTCTCGAGTGTGGACCCGAAGCGGCTTTTCAGCCGGCGTGCTCCCGCCGCAACTCCACGCATCCTGCCTGCTGACCGCGAGAAGAAACTCACCACGCGGTCCGCCTCACCCAAGGGAAAGCTCCGTAGAATGATGGCTTCGGTTTCCCGAGCAGGCATAACCGTGTCGGCGCGCCGACATCCGCCTCTTCAGTCGCCAAATCGAGCAACGTGAAAAGCTATCTTACTTATCATACTGGCATCTTTCGCGCAATTCCATTCGCATGTGCGCGAACGCTTTTCCTGCCCTGTGACAGCCCCCGCGCGCTTTTCTATCTTGCAAATTCTTCCTGCTCAGCTACAGTTCTTCGCGAATGTGCCTGGACATCCCCATCGTCGATGTCGTTGGCGTCGGCCAGAATGCGCTGGATACGCTTATCGAGCTGCCCAGCTTCCCTGCCTTCAATTCCGAAGTCGAATTCCTCTCGGCGCGTGCGCTTCCTGGCGGGCAGATCGCCACCGCTGTGATCGCCTGCCAACAATGGGGCTTCAAGACACGTTACATCGGCAAGGTGGGAGATGATGCCGCGGGGCAACTCCATCGCGCCGAGTTCGATCGCGCGGGCGTCGAGTCTCATCTTACTACCATTCCCAACTGCATGAGCCAGTCTTCCTACATTCTCGTACACCGGCCCACTGGCGAACGCACCATCCTTTACAGGAGAGATGACCGCCTCGGGCTTTTTCCCGAGGATCTCCAGCGGAATTGGATCACAGCTTCCCGCCTCCTCCACGTCGACGGGCACAACGCCGTTGCGGGCACCGTGGCCGCCCACTGGGCTCGTGACGCGGGTGCTGTGGTCATGGCCGATCTGGACCACATCTATCCCGGCATTCAGGAGTTGCTTCCCCTCCTCGACTACCCGATCACCTCGCGCTCGTTCCCCACGGCTTGGACCGGCGAACCAGACCTTTTTCGCGCGCTGAAAACTCTGCGGGCGCGTTATGGCAATCGTTTGGCCTGCGCTACGCTCGGCTGCGACGGTGCTCTGGCCTGGGATGGGTCGCGTTTCTGGTATTCACCCGCTTTCCGGGTGAATGCCATCGATGCCACAGGTGCGGGTGACATCTTCGATGCGGCCTTCGCCTACGGCCTCCTCCATAATTGGCCCGTCGATTTCTTGCTCGACTTCTCCTGCGCTGCGGCCGGGCTGAATTGCACCATACTCGGCGCCCGCGGAGGCATCAAGCCCATCGAAGAGATCCAAGGCCTTCGCCACAACGGTGACAGGTTGCCCGCCGCCTTCAGCCAGGAAGAACTGGCGCGTGCCGCACGCACTTAAAGGAACACTTGAATGTTCATTCCCCTCAAGGACCTTAACCCGCGACGAACCTTTCCCTTCGTCAACATCCTCTTAATCGCCACGAACGTTCTTGTTTTCATATATCAAGTATCACTTCAACCTCACGCTGAAAAGGTCATGGTGTACACGTATGCGCTCATTCCAGCGCGCGTCCCCATGGTCTTTGCCGGGCGCCTTCCTCTTGCGGCGGGATTCGAGCCGCTACTCACGAGCATGTTCCTTCACGCCGGCATCCTGCACCTGGCCGGGAACATGCTCTTCCTCTGGATCTTTGGCGACAACGTCGAGGACTTTTTTGGCCACCTCCCCTACCTGTTCTTCTACCTCTTCTGCGGTATCGGGGCGGGCCTCGCTCACACCCTCACGAACCTGTCCTCCTCCCTGCCGACCGTCGGCGCAAGCGGCGCCATCTCCGGCGTCATGGGTGCCTACATGGTTCTCTATCCGCGCTCGAGTGTGCTCACACTCGTGCTTGTGTTTCCCGTGCCGATTCCGGCGGTGATTATTCTGGGGTGGTGGTTCTTGTTGCAGTTCCTGGGCGGGATCGGCTCCGTCGGTATGCAGGCCGCCGGCGGGGTTGCTTGGTGGGCTCACATCGGTGGGTTTCTTATGGGGGCCCTGATCGTCGCAATTGTCCGGCGCCGCTGAGCGCCCCATGCGAAGCTCAAGCGTGCTGCTTGTGGCCCTTCGCTACGTATTCGGCGACCCAATCGCCCGCTTCACGCGTGCCCAGCTTGCCGCCAAGATCCGGCGTCGCTCGATTCTCCTTGAGCGCGGCTCGCACCGCGCCGCGCACCGCGGCTGACTCTTCCAACCAGCCGAGGTGCTCGATCATCATCTCCGCAGCCAGCACGGCTCCAAACGGATTTGCAATACCCTTCCCCGCGACATCAGGAGCCGCGCCGTGCACCGGCTCGAACATGGATGTGCCTTCCGGATTGATGTTTCCCGAGGGCGCGAGCCCCAATCCCCCGGCGAGCTGGGCCGCCAAGTCGCTCAAGATGTCGCCGAAGAGGTTGCAGGTCACGATCACGTCGAACTGCCCCGGGTCGCGCACAATTTCCATGGCCAGCGTGTCGATGTAGAGATGGCGCGACTCGATGTCGGCATATTCGCGCCGCAATTCGCCAAACACGCGCTGCCACAAGTCATGGGCAAACGTGAGGGCGTTGGACTTGTCGCTCATGCAGACGCGCTTCAGATTCTTCCGCCGCGCGTATTCGAACGCATACCGGATGATCCGCTGCACGCCCTTGCGGGTGTTTACATCCTCCTGGAGCGCCACCTCGTCCGGCGTCCCCTTCTTGAACTGGCCGCCGATCCCCGCATAAAGTCCCTCGGTATTCTCTCGAAATATCACCATGCGCACGTCGCCCTCGTTCCGGCCGCGCAGCGGCGTCAGGCGAGCATCGAGCAACTCGACGGGACGGGCGTTCACGTACAGGTCCAGCTTGAATCTCAGTCCCAGCAGGATGTCCACGACGTGCTTGTTGGAGGGCACTCTCGGATCGCCCAGGGCGCCGAAAAGGATGGCGTCGAAATCGTCTCGCAGCATTTCGACCGCGCCCGCCGGCAACGTGATCCCTTCGCCGAGAAACTTGTCCGCGCCCCAGTCGAATTCGACGAACTCCAGTTCCCGGCCCGAATCTGCGCAAACCGCGCGCAGCACCTTCTGCGCTTCCGGGATGACCTCTCGGCCGATTCCGTCTCCGGGGATCACCGCGATCCGGGGCACGGCACGATGCTTCTTCGCTAGGTCTGTCTTACTTAAAGTATTACTTGAAACCATCCCCGTCCTGCTTTCCCTTCCCCTGTTTCGAGTTCTCCCACACTGCCGAGGTCTCGCGCGGCCTAAAAATCGCTCCAGGGTGCCAGGAGGTAGCGGCAGTCCTGCGACGCTTTCTCCATCCCAATCGCCGCATACCCTTTCGAGAACCAATCCTGGAACTCCTTCCGCACCCGCTCCTGCACCCGGGCCAATTCCGCCCGATTTTTCTCTCCTCCCTCTTCGATCCCTGCGGGCACATGGATTGCCGCTGGCGCTCCCTCCGGTCTGGGAAGCTTGCCGTTCACCGCGGCCAGCACGCGGGGCGAATCGAGGTGCCATTCCGCGAGCAGCCGATCGGTCGGCAGCCCCCGGTGCAGCGGGCTGGTCGTGAGTCCGTAGAGATTCGGCTGAATCTGGCGCGCGATGGCGCCCAGCTTATTCAAATGGAAGTGCGCGTTGAGCAGTTCCAGCGAATCAAATGTCGACTCCACCAACCGTATGCCTCGTCCCAACGCCTCTTCGCGCTGGAGCAGCTTCAATTGCATTCCCACGCCGCGATCGCGGTACCCCTCGACTACCCCGGTCATGTGCGAGTGCAGATACGGGCTGCCATTGCGAACGCCCGGCAATGCCAGTACAAACCCGACCATTCGCTGGCCGTCAAATGCCCCGAGAACTTGCCCACCCACCTTGGACGCGACGACGAACATCGCCAACGGCACGACCTCGATCTCCGCTGCGCCCCAGATAAGCCGTTCCAACTCGACGCAGGCGCTGAAGTCTTCGAGCCCCTCGCAAGGCCGCACCACAATTGCTTGGCTCATCTTCGCCCTCATCCCCTCCCGTTCATCGGCTGATTCTGCTTGGTTTGCTCCCACAGCTCTTCCATCTTGCCACGCTCAACTTCCGCCAGCTTCCTCCCGCTCTCCTGGGCGCGTCGCTCCATCTCCCGGAATCTCGTGCGGAATTTATGATTCGCGCGCCGCAAGGCGATTTCCGGATCGATCTTCAAGAAACGCGCCGCGTTCACCGCAGCGAACAGCAGGTCCCCTACCTCTTCCTCGGCTCTTGCCGCAATTCCCTGCTCTACCGCGCGCCGCAACTCCTCCGCCTCCTCCGGCAGCTTCTTCAGGAGGTTTTCCAGCGAATCCCAGTCAAATCCGATCCGCGCGGCCCGCCGTGTCATCTGGTAAGCCTCGAGCGTCGTCGGCAGGCCCTTCGGCAGTCCGTCGAGCAGCGACTCCGAAGCCATCTCCCGGCCAGTTCGCCGCCCCTCTTCGCGCCTTTCCTCGACCTTCAGCATTTCCCAGTTCTTCAGCACCTCGCCTGCATGCCGCGCCCGCGCTGTTCCGAACACGTGCGGGTGCCGCCGCACCAGTTTCGAGTGAATCGCTTCGATCACCTCGTCGATGGTGAACCGACCCTCCTCGCGCGCGATCTGCGCGTGAAACACGACCTGCAGCAGCAAGTCCCCCAACTCCTCCGCGAGCTTGCGGGCGTCGCCGGAATCGATGGCCTCGAGAACCTCGTACGTTTCTTCCAGCATGAACGTCCGCAGCGTCTCGTGCGTCTGCTTGCGGTCCCAGGGACAGCCCCTGGGCCCGCGCAGGCGCCCCTCCAGCTCCACCAGCGCCGCGAACGCGCGGCCACTGCGGCTCGCGTCCCGGCTGGTCGTGCCGCGCTTCCATACAGCACGGATCTCGCGTTTCTTTTTCTTTCCTCGTCTCGGGTTCGTTGTCATTCGAGGGTCTATTGTCTCCTCTCCCTTTACAACTGTGGGGCCGCCAAAGTTCGCGCCTTGTGGAAACGTGCTTCCGCGGGTCTGCGGCTTGCTTGGCGCCGTGGATCGGCGTCCGCTACCCAATTTCCCGCCCCGATGCTAGACTAACTAAGCAAGCGTTTCGAGGGAAATTCTTGTCCGAACAAAAACCGGAAGAAAGCTTTCGCGTCGTTGATCGTCGCCTGTTCAATGCCGAAGGCGAGCTTCGCCAGGACGTCGCCGAGCAAGAGCGCAATGCGCGGGATAATCCGCCGCCCACGCCGGCCGCGGCCCCACAGGCCGCGCCTGCAACCGCCCAAGCACCCGAACCACCGCCCGAGCATTCTCCCGCATTCGAAAACCTCATTCGCATGCTGGGCAGCAACGCAGCAATGGTCTTGGGTGCCTACGCCGACCCTCGCACTGGGCAGCCGATCGTCGATCCCGAAGCAGCCCGGGAGCTCATCGACATGCTGGACGCCCTCCGCGAGAAGACCGCGGGTCGGCTTTCGCCGGAGGAAAACAGCCTCCTGCTCGACCTCCTCGGCAAGCTCAAGATGACCTATCTGGAGATCACGCAGGCGGTCGCCTCCCAGGCTATGAAGGCCAAGGCGGAATCGCGCCCCTGATCGCCTTTCATCGCCCGGCACGGCGCTCTGCGCCCTTAGATTCTTCCTTATCATGAGCGATACGGCACTGCGACTAACCGTCCTCGGCTCGGGCACCTCCATGGGTGTGCCCTCGGTCGCCTGCCCATGCCGGGTCTGCCACTCCCGAGACCCGCGTGACAACCGCCTTCGTCCGTCCGTCCTGCTCTCGCGCGACGGCCATCACGTAGTCATCGACACGACCCCCGACTTCCGCCAACAGGCCCTGCGCGTTGGTCTGCGCTGTCTCGACGCCGTTTTGCTCACGCACGGTCATGCAGACCACATCCTCGGCTTCGACGACATTCGCCCCTTCAATATCCGCCAGGGCGCCGCCGTTCCGGTGTACGCCTCCGAGGACACTTTCCGTATCATCCGCCGGACCTTCGCTTACGTCTTCGACGGTCAGCCCAAGCTCAGTTCCATCCCGCAAGTCGCCCTGCGCGCGATTGATGGCCCTTTCGAGCTTCTCGACACCGTGATCACTCCCATCCCCGCGCGACACGGGGATACGGACGTTCTCGGGTTCCGCTTTGGCGCCGCCGCATATCTCACCGACTTCAGCGATCTCCCCTCGTCATCGAAGCTGCTTCTCGCCGGTCTCGACGATCTGGTTCTTGATGCGCTCCGCGATGTGCCCCATCCCATGCATTGCACGGTCGACCAGGCGCTTGCCTATGTCGCCGAGCTCCAGCCTCGCCGCGCCTGGTTTACGCACATCGCTCACGAGCTGCCGCACGAAGAGACCAATGAGCGGCTGCGCCGCATGGGTTATGCGCACGTCCATCTCGCCTACGACGGACTCTCTTTTGAGGTGCGTTCCTCGTGACTCTCGCTCTCTTTCATTCAACTGAGGAGTGGGCCGCGCTCTTCGCCGCTTCGGGCCGCGGGAGCGTCCTGACCATCGGCAATTTCGATGGGATGCATCTAGGCCACCAGGCCATCCTCCGCAGCGTTGTCGAGCGCGCGAAATTGCTGGGTGCCGTCTCCACCGCCCTCACCTTCGATCCGTCTCCGCTCAAAGTTCTTCGTCCCGAATCCGCTCCGCCGCGCATCTCCACGAACGAGCAGCGCGTCGAATGGTTCCGTGCCCTCGGTCTTGATGCGGCTGTCATCCTGCGCTTCGATCGTGCCCTGGCGCAGATCGCCGCCGATGACTTCGTTCGAGACATGCTCGTCGCCCGGCTCCAATTGCGCGCCATTCTCGTGGGGGAGAACTTCTGTTTCGGATGTGACCATGCCGGCGACGTCACGCTGCTGCGCCGGCTCGGAACTCAGCAGGGCTTCGGTGTGGAAATCGTTTCTCCGGTGCGCACCGGCGGTCAAATTGTGTCGAGCACGGCCGTCCGCCGCGCCGTCGCCCAGGGCGACGTCGGCCGCGCCGCGCGTCTCCTCGGCCGCCCGTTCGTTCTCACCGGCGAAATCCACGCCGGAACAGGCACCGGAAGCAAACTCGTCTTCCCCACGCTCAACCTCTCTCCGGAGCAGGAGCTTCTCCCCGCCCGCGCTGTTTACGTTACTGAGTCGGTCGTCGCTGGCGAGACCCGGCCCTCCGTTACCAATGTGGGCCGCCGCCCTACCTTCAGCGGTTCGTCGCTGTCCTTCGAGTCGCACCTTCTTGGCTTTTCCGAGAAACTTACGCGCGGCAGGATGGAAGTCCGCTTCTTGAAGCGTCTGCGCGGCGAAAAGAAGTTCCCGGGCCCCGCCGAGTTACGAGCTCAGATTGCTCGCGACATCGCTAGCGCGGAGCGCTTCTTCAACCGCCTTCGTAGGACCAAGCCCACGCGCGCCTGAATCGTCCTTGACTATTTCTCGCCACCGATTTTTCATTTGAAAGCCGGTGATAAGGGTGTAGAAGATGTGCCTTGCCTGGGCTCGTGCGGAGCCGGGCTGACGGGAAGCTCTTTTGAGAGTGAGCGACCATATCTTCCGCCGTGCTATTCAATACTGGGGAAGGTAGACGATGCTCGTCGTACTCGAACAAGACTACGAAGACGTGAGCCGGGAAGCAGCGCGGATCGTGGCCCACGCCGTGCGCAGCCGGCCCGCCGTGGTTCTAGGCTTGGCCACGGGAGCCACCATGCTGGGTTTGTACCGGGAGCTTGCCCGGATGCACCGGGAGCAGGGCCTGGATTTCTCGCGGGTCGCGACTTTCAATCTCGACGAGTACGTCGGCCTGAACGACGATCATCCCCAGAGCTTCCACTATTTCATGCGCCATCGTTTCTTCGATCACGTCAATATTCCGGCGGCCAACATCCACATCCCGGAAGGAACCAAGCGCGGAGATTTTGAGGCTTATTGCGCTTCCTACGAAGAATCAATCCGCCGCGCGGGCGGAATCGACCTGCAGATTCTTGGGGTCGGAAGGGATGGCCACGTCGGGTTCAACGAGCCTTCCTCCAGCCTGGGATCGCGGACCCGGCTGAAAACTCTTAGTAAGGAAACGCTCGAAGACAACCGGCGATTCTTCTCCCCGGACGAGGAAATGCCGCAGTGCGCCATCACCATGGGCATCGGGACGATCATGGAAGCTCGGCGCGTCCTCATTCTGGCTTCCGGATCAGCCAAGGCAAGATCGGTGGTCAAGGCCATCGAGGGCCCCGTCACCGCTGCGGTCACTTCGTCCGCTCTCCAGCTCCACCCTGACGTGACTTTCGTTGTGGATGAGGATGCCGCGTCCGAGCTCCATCACAAGGAATACTACCGGCGCGCCATGGACATCACCGCGCGACTCACGCCGAACCGTCTTTGGTGACAGCTCGGGATCAGCGATGCATTTATCTTAAGGGAATCAGTTCGAGAGCTTCGCGCGGCACTCGTCGCAGTAGCCGCCCACTTCCGTGCGCGCCATGGTGACTTTCATCGCGCAATCGCGCTCGATCTGCGCTTTCAACTGCTCGTATAAGCGGCTCTCGAATTCGCGGACTTTCCCGCAGCCCAGGCAAGCTACGTGGATGTGGTCGCGCGGCCCGTGGCTCTCATAGTAATGCTGATCGCCGCGCAGGTGCAGCAGATCCAGCTCGTCGATCAGCCCGTGCTTCTTCAGCAGGTCGATGGTGCGGTAGATCGTTACACGGTGCACCCGCGAATCGAGCTTCTGCGCCCGCGCCAGGATTTCTCCGGCGTCCAGATGGCGCTCGGCCGAGTCCATGACCTCGAGGATCACCCGCCGTTGCCGCGTCAGGCGAATTCGCTTCCTTTCGAGGGCCTTGCGCAGGCTCCCGCTTGTTTCCGGAGTATTGATTCGCTCGCCCGAGGAAACGCGGTGTGCAGGCGTAACAGTCATGTGAGGAAGAACCCTGCGCGGGCCGGTCGCCACTCAGCGCACCGGCAGTATCCGCACCACGTCATTGTACATGACGATTCCGAACAGTACCAAGAGGAACACGAAGCCGACCTGTACAAACCGCTCCTTGAACGCCAGGCTCAAATCGCGCCGCATCGCTCCTTCAATGGCCAAGAGCAGGATGTGACCGCCGTCCAGAATCGGAATAGGCAGCAGGTTCAGGATGCCCAGGTTCACGCTAATTAGCGCCATCAGGTTTATCACCGAGGACGGGCCTTGCCGCACCGCTTGGCCTGATTCCCTCGCGATGCCCACGACGCCTTGGAGCTGCCTGACCGAAACGCGCCCCGTAAATAGCCTCCCCACTATGTTCACGACTTGATCGATCCCGGCGGCGGTGTCCAAGACCGCAAACTGTATTGCCTGCCCGGCGCCCACCGAGCGGTAGTCCATCTGCAACCGCCGCTGGATACCCACCATCCATACTGTCTCGCCCCGATCATCGGCCATCTGCTGCGGAGTCAATTGGACATCCGTCTCCTGGTCCTTCCTCCGCACCCTTACTTGTAGAGGCTTCCCGCCCGATGCCTTCACCAGGTCCACAAACTGCGGCCAAGTTCCGATCCGCTGGCCATTCAACGCCACGATCTCGTCACCTGGCTGCAACCCGGCCCGATACGCCGGCATCCCGGCAACGACCTCGTCAATGGTTGGGGGGATCGGCGGGTATCCGAACACACGCATCGCCTGCGCGGCATCCTTCACCGGCACATCCACGGAGCGTCTTGCGCCTTGGTTTTCCACGGTGAGGTGCCAGGTGTCTCCCGGTCCTGCTGTACTGGCTGCAGCCTCTGCCTTCTCCCACGTCGGATCGTTCACACCGTTGATCGCCACCACGCGGTCGCCGGCTTGCAGCGGACTTCCGGTCGCGGGCCACAACACCTGGACCGGCTTGTCCAGATACGCGGGATAGGGTTGGCCCTTGACAATGAAAAACGCAGTCAGCAGCACCACCGGCAGGATCAGGTTCACCGCCGGACCCGCGAAGGCAATGATGGCCCTCTGCCATCGGGTCTTGCTCAAAAGCTCGTCGGGTTTGCCGGAGGGAGCCGCGGTCTTGCCGCGATCCACATCGGACAGATCCTGGCCGGCCATGCGCACGTACCCACCGAGCGGCACCGCGCTCACACGGTAATCGGTCGCGCCCCGCTTCCAGCCGAACAGCCGCGGCCCGAATCCAATCGAAAAAACATCCACGCGCACGCCGCATAGCCGCGCCACCACAAAATGTCCCGCCTCGTGCACGAGGATCATCACCCCGAGGACGAGCACCACTCCCAAGATTAGACTCATGTTTCTCGCATCCCTTCCCTGCCGCTGGCCCGACCCCGCTAGTCTGCTGCTGCTACCTTCCCTGCGTGCCGCTCGATCTCTTCCCGCGCAATTCTTCGCGCTTCATCGTCCGCCGCGAGCACGTCGGCAATGTTCGTGAATTGCATCCGCGGCGTGCGCTCGAGCACCCGCTCGATCACAACGGCAATCGCGTTGAATGGCAGCCGCCTTTCCAGAAACGCCGCGACCGCTACTTCATCCGCCGCGTTGAACGCGCACGGGAGCGCCCCGCCCTTCTTCAATGCCTGCCGCGCCAGTTTCAAGCACGGAAAGCGCCGCGTCGACACTTTCTCAAAGTCCAGCCGGCGCAACCGCGACCAGTCCAATACACACTGGTTGGATGTCACTCGCTCTGGATAGGTTAGCGCATATTGGATGGGAAGGCGCATATCCGTTGCTCCCAATTGTGCCAGGATTGAACCATCCACGAACTCCACCATCGAGTGGATCGTGGACTGTGGATGAATCGCCACTTCAATCTGCTCGGGCGTCACCCCAAAGAGCCACCGCGCCTCGATCACTTCAAATCCTTTGTTCACGAGTGTCGCCGAGTCCACCGTAATTCGCTGGCCCATGCGCCAGTTCGGATGCGCCAGCGCCTGCTCCGGCGTCGCGCTGGCCAAATCTCTGAGCGGCGTCTTCCGGAACGGCCCGCCCGACGCCGTTAGGATCAACCGCTTGACCTCGCTCCGCTCTCCGCCTCGCAGGCACTGGTGGATCGCATTGTGCTCGCTGTCCACGGGCAGCAACTCGGTTCCTGCCCGTTCCGCCGCGGCCATCACGAGTTCACCCGCTGCGACCAGGACTTCTTTATTCGACAGCGCCACCCGCTTGCCCTTCTCGATCGCCGCGTAGGTTGCTTCAAGTCCCACAACGCCCACCGCTGCCGAAACCACGATCTCCGCTTCGGCATGTGTCCCCACGGCCAGCATTCCCTCGCGGCCCCAGTGAATCTCCGGCAGGGGCGTTGTGCCGCGCTCGCGCAACCGCCGGGCAAGCTCGTCCGCCCGCGCCGCATCCGCCACGGAGACCACCTGTGGATGATGCCGCTCGACCTGTCCCGCGATCTCCTCGACGTTATTCCCCGCGGCCAGCGCCACCATGCCCAGCCGCTCCGGCAACGTCTCTACGACGTTCAGGCACTGCCGCCCGATGGATCCGGTCGACCCGAGAATGGCTATGCGCTTCAAGTTTGTGTCTCTATGCGGGAACTTCCATGGTCAGCGTCGATCGCAGTCTCTCGCTGATACTCCCCAATACTACCAGACGGCAAGCGCTGCCCGTATCGCCCTGCAAACCCGGTCCAGCGTGCCGCTCGATCCGAGTGGCGCGCGTCCACAGCCCTTGGATTCTCTTACGGGCGTTTGTCTCTGCGCTCGGCCAAGACGGCCACTACCTCGGCTCGAGCACCAGTGGCAGCCCATTCTTCGAATTTCCGATAATCACTATTTTGGAATTCGGGCTCACCGCCAGCTTTTCGGTCGCCTCGATTCCCTTCCACTCGAGCAATTGCGGGCTAATTCCCTGCGCGACGATCTTCTGAAAATCCGCGATGCCCTGCGCCTCGATGCGCTTCCGTTCCGCTTCCTGCTTCTCCTTCTGCAGAATGAAGCTCATCCGCAGCGCGTCCTGTTCCGCCTGCTGCTTGGCCTCGATGGAGCCCTTCAGCATTGCCGGCAACTGCACGTCGCGGAGCAACACGTTCTCCACGATGACGCCGCGTGGCGCAAGCTGCGCCTTCAGCTCGTCCTGAATCTGCTGCTGCACCAGCTCACGAGCATTCGTATAGAGCGCGTTCGCCGTGTGCGCCGAGGTCGCCGCGCGAATCGCGGCACGCAGGGTCGGCTCAACCACTTTCTCCGCATAATCCGACCCGACAGATTGATACACGTACGCAGCCTTGTCCCGATCCAGGCGAAACAGCAACGAAGTGTCCAGCGCGATGATTAGGCCTTCGTTCGAGGGCACGCTCGCGCTTTCTTTTTCCGACTGCGTCTGGATCGAAAGTTTCTCCACCGACTTCAGGGGATTAATCAGGTGAATCCCCTCGGGCAGCACCTCGCCGGTCACTCGGCCAAAGATCGTGAGCACGCCCACGTGCCCCGTTGGCACCGACGTGGTCGAAGCCAGCAAGACGATGAGCACAATGACCGCGATGACAATCGCGGCTAGCCGCAACCGCAACACCCGAAGAACTGATGACACCGGCATCTGTGGGTCGAGATCAAACGCGCCTCGCGTGGGGTTCGCCATGAAAGCCTCCGTCGCCCGGCGGCTCGCCCTCAGCGAAGGGTACGGCCGTCGCGCCCATTTCCTGTCATGCTGATTGTACAGACCCGCTGCCTGTTCTCGGGAGAATCCTCGACCGGGCAATCACTTTCTATAAACAGCGGACCTTTCCTCGGACCTCGCCGCTCCGTCGCTTCAGGACCCGCGCTGATGGCGCTGCCTCAATGTGGAGACGGCCAGGAGGGTACTTCTTTGGTTAGCTTCAGTCGAAAGGCGCAAGCACCAGATGCCAGTAATACCAGACAATTGGAATGGCGAGTATCAGCCCGTCAATCCGGTCCAGAATGCCGCCGTGGCCGGGCAGCAGGCTGCCCGAATCTTTCACCCCGGCACTCCGCTTGTAGGCTGACTCAGCGGCATCACCCAATTGCCCCGCTATGTTTGCGGCTACGGCCATTCCCAGTAGGTGGCCCGTCGGCACCGGGATCCACCGGGCGAACACGAAACCCACGAGGAGCGATCCGATCAGGCTCGCCCCGGTCCCTTCCCATGTCTTCTTCGGGCTCAAACGAGGCGCGAGCTTCGTTCGACCGATACTTCTTCCAACAAAGTACGCCAAGGTGTCGCCCACCCAAATCACCACAAGGACAAACAACAGCAGCCTCGGCCCAAACTGTCCTTCCCCGTGGATCCGAATGGCAAAGCTCAGCGGCAAGGCCACCAACAGCAGGCCCGATGTACTGATCCCCGCCGCGGGCAACGCCTCCACGAGGGGCCTTCGCGTCAATACGCCCAGCACGGATATGCCGATGACAAACAGAAGGAAAATGTCATGTAACGCCGGAGGCCGGCTGAGGGCTGCAGACCACGGCCCTCCGTGCAGCGTGACTCCCCCTCCCAGAGGAATCGTCCTCATCTCCGCCCAGAGCCATTGCGTGTAAACCAGCCCCAGCGCGCACGCTCCGGTCCAGAACCGGTAAACGCGATGTCCGATCTCCGCCCCCAGCGCGAAATATTCCAGCAGTGCCAGGAGCGTCAGGGCCCCAACGGCTAGCGTCACCCCCCACGTCGCACCCCACAGGACCAGCGCCACGACCAGCGGGATCAGCACAACAGAGGTCGCAATCCGCTTCAGCATTGTCGAGTCACACGATTCGGGCAGCGCCCCTAGCGCGCACGCCCATCGGACAGCCCGTGCACCTTATCATGTTCTCGCGATAGGGGGGAATAACGGCGGTTCGACCGGAAGCTCACTCGCCTGCGGCGTTCGCCACCGGCGGAACTTCCGTCTCTGTCTCGCCCAGTCCGCCGTACCGCCGTTCGCGTTTCTGGAAGTCCACCAGGGCCTCCAGGAGGCACGCCCGGTCGAAATCCGGCCACAGTGTCTCCGTTACGTGGATCTCAGCATAGGCGATCTGCCAAAGCAGAAAATTGCTCACGCGCATCTCGCCGCTCGTGCGAATCATCAGGTCCGGATCGGGCAGCCCCGCCGTGTACAAGTGCCGCGAGATCGTCTGTTCGTCCACCGGCTTCGCGCCCGTGCCGTTGGATTGCCTCTCTGTCATGATTCTGTTCACCGCATCCACAATCTCGGCGCGGCCGCCATAATTCAGCGCTACAGCCAGCGTCATTCCCGTATTCCCCGCGGTCAACCGCATCGCTTCTTCGATGTCGTGCTGCACCTCTGCCGGCAGTTCCTCCGGCCGCCCAATCACAACCATGCGGATATTGTTCTCATGGATGCCCGGTAGTTCCTGCCGGAGATATTCCCGCAGCAGCCGCATCAGGAAGTCGACTTCTGTCTTGGGCCGCCGCCAGTTCTCCATGGAAAACGCATAAAGCGTCAACGCCGGAATTTTCAGCCGTGCGCAGGTCTCGATGATCGTTCGCGCCGACTTCGCACCGGCCCGGTGCCCGGCCACGCGCGGCAAATGCCGGCGCCTTGCCCAGCGCCCGTTCCCGTCCATGATCACAGCGATATGATGTGGCAGCCGTTTCCGGTCGAGCTGCTTGAGCAGGCGTGCTTCTTCCGCCGTCACGGCCCCCAGCGGAGCCGTCGCCTTCACTTCCACTTGTGCGGGATGCGCCATGTGCGGCACGTGAATCCTGACTTCCTTCTTTACGACGCAAAGTTAACACACCCCCGCAGGGTGCGCAACGCTCTGGTGCGCCGTATTACATCGGTGCGGGCCCGCCGGCTGCGCTGCTCTGGAAGATGGCCGTGTAAGTCAAGACCAGCGTGAGAGCGATCATGGCGATTGCCGTGACCCAGGCAATGACGTTGAAAGTCAGCGTGTTCACGTGCTCGCCCATTAGGTCTCGTCGGTTCACCAGCAACAGAATGAAGATTACGACGACGGGCAGCCAGATGCCGTTCCCAACCTGCGACAGAATCAATATTTTCCACAAGGGGGCTCTGGGTATGAGGATGATTCCTGCTCCGACGACAATCAACACCGTATAAAGCCAGTAGAAGATCGGCGCTTCTTTGAATTTGCGGTCGATCCCCGCTTCGAACCCCATGCCTTCGCAAATCACGTGGGCAGTAGAAAGCGGCAGAATGCTTGCGGCAAACAAGGATGCGTTCAGCAATCCAAACGCGAACAGCAGACCCGCCCAGCGGCCTGCCAATGGCACGAGGGCCTTGGCGGCCTCGGCGGCATCCGTGATGTTTCGCATTCCGGAGACATAGAGTGTTGCGGCGGTGGCCACAATGATAAAGAACACGATCACCATGCAACTGATACTGCCCACCAGCACGTCGGCCCGTGCTTGCGGGTACTGTCTTGGTCCCACGCGCTTTTCTACGATGCTCGCCTGGAGATAAAAGAATTGCCACGGAGCAATCGTGGTTCCCACCAGCGCCGTCAGCATGAGCAGGTAGCCGGACTGAAAGCTAAAATGAGGAATCACGACGTGGCGCGCCGCAAGAAGCCAATCAGGCTTGGCCAAGACTGCGGAGAACAGATACGCGAGATAGAAACCGCAAGCTACCAGAAAGATCTTCTCCACTTGCCGGTAGGTTCCTCGAAGCACCAGCACCCAGACGACAATCGCAGCAACCGGTACGGAGACATACTTGCTCACACCGAAGATCGCCATCGCCGCGGCCACGCCTGCAAACTCCGCCACTACGTTGAACAGATCAACGAAAAACCCGGTGAACATCACGAAGAACGTGGGCCGGAATCCGAACTCCTCGCGGATCAGATCGGATAACCCCTTCCCCGTCATCACCCCCATGCGCGCGCACATCTCTTCGGTCACGTACAGGGCGATGGTCATCGGGATCAGCGACCACAACAGCATGTATCCGTACTGGGCCCCCGCCTGCGAGTACGTCGAGATCCCGCCTGCATCATTGTCCACGTTCGAGACGATCAGGCCCGGCCCGACCACCGCAAGGAACAGAGCGAGGCGCCGGCGCATGTTCCGTCCGCGCCTCTGGAAGTCCGCGCCGCGCGTGCGCCAGCCTTCCACCTTCGACGAGATGGCTTCCCAATTCATCCTTTGACCTTGCCGCTTTCTCTACTTCTTCATCAGCCGCGAGACCACGTCGTCCACCGTGATGGTTCCTGCCGGGCGATTCATTTCGTCCACCACTGTGAGCATCCGCAGGTTGTACTTGTCGAACAGCTCGAAGACCTCCTTATCATCCGCATCCGGCTTCACGCTCAGCAAC
Source organism: Candidatus Acidiferrales bacterium (assembly GCA_049514555.1). GTDB lineage: Bacteria > Acidobacteriota > Terriglobia > Acidiferrales > UBA7541 > JBEKUY01. Next base: position 199,002 of record JBEKUY010000001.1, on the reverse strand, counting down.
GGTTCCAGCTTCAATTCGGACATCACCTGCTCCGGCGCCGCCAGCAGCAGCCGCCCGATGGGCGCCACCCCGGAGAACTCACCCCCGCCGTTCAGGAGCACGATCGTGTCCAACTGATCCACCTTTAGATCCTGCTCGCGCATCCAGCCGAGCACGTCCTCGCGCGTGGACCCTTCCCCAACGGAGACGAAATCCGAGTTCATCATCCCGCCTGCCGTGGAAGGATCGAATTGCAGCAGTTCGCGCATTTCGTCCGCTTCACGCCCCGGCATTTCTTCGAGGAGCCCCTCGGACGTCTTGCTCGGCAGATCTCCCAATAAATCGGCGGCCGCGTCCGGGGCCATTTCCTCCAGAATGTCGGCCGCCTTCTCCGGATCGAGCTTCTCCACGATTTGTGTGGTCAGCCGCTTGTCCAGTTCTGCCAGCACTTCAGCGGCGGTCTCCTCCTCCAGCGAGGCAATGATCGATTGCCGCTCAGTTGCGGAGATATCTTCCATGATGTCCGCGAGGTCCGCCGGGTGCAGGTCTTCGAGCTTTTCATGGGTGATGCGCAGCTTGACCCGTCGCAAGGGGTCCTGCTCGATCAGGTTGACGAACTCCCACCGAATCACCCGCGGCGGCAGCTTGCCCTGTATTCTCCGGATCAGTCCCGGCGAGGCTACTCCCTGCAGCAACCGCCGCACCGCGCCGGCCAGTCCCACGTCCACATGCGTCACCCGTAGCTCCACGTTCCCGTTTGTCCGCTGTTCCGTGAGGTCCACGTCATTCACGCGTACGACTTTTCGGCCGCTGGTGTCGATAATCTGCTGGTCGAGCAGGTCCTTGCGCACTGCCAGCCAGGCTTCGTTGGGTTCGTAGAGGTCCAGAGCCCGCTCGTTGCAATTCAAACGCATCGTGCCCGGCGCCAGGGAGGCGACTTGATCGTGGCTCGCCACCAGGGGCTGGAACCGTCCCCGCGACAGCAGGTAATGCGCTACGCGATTCGGCTGCACAGCGGGTTCGATGAAGATTTCGCGGACCCGCCCGACGAAGTTCCCCTGCACGTCGTAGGTCTCCGCGCCCATCAGTTCCGTCGCGTGAAGCACAACTATTCTCCCTTCCCTCCCACGGCCATAGGACCCACAGCTCATGGGTGAAGGCCAGCCGTCTTTCAGTCAAAAAAAGAACCCGCGAGCCGGAGAGGTGCCGGCCGCGGGTAAACTCTTAACAAACCTGGAGTTACCTCTAGCCTGGAGAATCCACTCCATGCCCCCCGATTTGTGCTCGAAGGGCCCGCCCAGCCGCCGCATTTCTCGTTTGCCGGTCCGCCTGCACTGTACCCTGCGGGTTTCGCCGGCGACTGGGGCCGGGGTCGTGATCCTTCAACTCACCCATGGAGCGAATTACGCCTCGATTCTATGTAGTAATGGCAGTGCAATTCCTTGTCAAGGAAAGAGTGGCAATTCGGCAAACTTTTTTAGCTTTTTGACTCAAATAGCATATTCCCGGGCGCGATCCCGCGCCGTCGGCAGTCCTCGAGATAGAGCTGGAGATAACTCTTGGTGATGTATTCCTGAGGTTTGAATCCCAGCATGGCGGCGGCTCGGTCAATTGCTTCTGCCGGGCCTTCCAGCTCGACGTAGTTGCCCGCAGGCGTCTCGTCCAGTTCGATGAGCAGGCCCTTCGCCCACCTTTGGCTACCCGGCAGCCGGTACGTCGTCCTGTACTTCTCGTAGCGAAACCACCGACGCAGGCCCATACCCTCCAGGATCTGTGTCACTAGCCACGCATTCGCAACTTCCACCTCGATCTCCTCCCTTACCTTGTGCCGCCCCGCAGGTACCAGCCGTTTCCTTGCGTCACCCTCTTCGGCGCCCTGCGGCATCGCCGGCCCTTTGTAGGTCAGCACGACGCGCTCCCGCCCCGCGCCTTTCCCCCTTCCCTTTTCCGCGTTCTCCACCCTCACGCGCACCAACTGTCCATGTTTCGCGAAGCCTCCTTGCGGCGTATCGAAGAGATCGTTCATTTCATGCACCCGCGCCGCTCCCCTCGCTCTGACCGCCTTCCCGCCCGCCGCGCGCGTCACCGTTCTCGCGCCGATCCGCTTGAGCGCCTTGCGGAACGCTCCGGCGTCTTCAATCCTGCACTTGATTTCCGTCTCTTCGGCCATGTTTCCTCGGTCTCGGGCGCTTCCTTCGACGCTTCTGGCTCGCCGCGGCAACTTTCGTTAGTATAGCCCACGCGGATTCGCCTTTGACTCTTCGTCCATTCTGTGGCAACTGGGTATCGTCGACGAAGGCATCGACCGGGCTCCACGCATGATCGAACCGGCCACACCTCTGATGCGGCAGTATCACGCGATCAAGTCGCGCTATCCGCAAGCCCTGCTCCTGTTCCGCCTCGGCGATTTTTACGAGCTCTTCTACGAGGATGCGCACGTCGCCTCGCGCGAATTGCAGATCACCCTGACTTCGCGCAATCGCGAGCGCGGACAGCCCATCCCGATGTGCGGCGTCCCTTTCCACGCCGCCGACAATTACATCGCCCGTCTCATCCGCGCCGGCTTTAAGGTGGCCATCTGCGATCAGATGGAGCTGCCCGGACCGGGCAAGAAACTCGTTCGCCGCGAAGTCGTCCGCGTGATCACTCCCGGCACCGCCACCGACATCAATCTCCTGGACATCAAGGAGAACAACTTCCTCGCCTCTCTGGCCATCCACCCCTCCGGCTCTCCCATCGGACTCGCCTCGGCAGATATCTCCACCGGCGAATTCCAAGCCACTGAGTTCTCCGGCCCGCAAGCTTTGGAAGCCCTGCGCGACGAGTTGCAGCTCCTCCGTCCACGGGAAATCCTCTTGCCCCGCCAGAAAGATCTCTTCACCGCCTCTGCCCCGGCCGATGCCGGCGGCCTGGGCGGTCCCGGCGGATTTGGCTGCGTCGAGACCCGGCTGGACGACTGGGTCTTTCAGCACGACTACGCGGAGCGGATCCTCCGCGAGCAGTTCTCCGTCGCGGAGCTCACCGGTTTCGGCCTCGAAGGCCATCCGCAGGCGATTGCAGCGGGCGCCGCTATTATCCATTACCTTCGCGAAACTTCCGCCAAGAGTGACGACGCCGCTGCTCGGCAAGCGCTCCACCATCTCGACCGCATCCGTTACTACGAGCAACACGACTCGCTCGTCCTGGATCCCGTCTCCATTCGTAACCTTGAGCTTGTCTCCCCTCTCTTTGCCGACGATTCTCTCCGCGGCTCTCCCACGACGCTTCTCGCCGCGCTCGATGAGACGGTCACGGGCATGGGCGCGCGCCTGCTCCGCGCCTGGATGCTTCGACCCGAAATTACAGCGGAAGAGATCCAGGCCCGCCTCGACGCGGTTTCGCGCCTGAAATCCCACACCGTCCTGCGCGAAGAGCTGCGCAAGACTCTCCAGGGCATCCTCGATCTCGAGCGGCTCACCAGCCGGATCACGCTGGGGATTGCCACCCCGCGCGAGCTGGTCGCCCTTCGCCAGTCCCTCTCACGCGTTCCGCTCCTGCGGCAGTTTCTCAGCCCCTCTGAAACCGGCGCCAGCGCCCGTCTCGCCGAGCTTCATTCCGCCCTTGACGACCTCGCCGACGTTCGCGAACGCCTCGAGCGCGCCATCGCCGATGATCCGCCCGCCCAGCTTTCCGACCCCGGCGTCATCCGCCGCGGCTTCCACGCCGAGCTCGACGAGTTCCGCGACCTGAGCCAGCACAGCAAGCAGATCATCGCGGCCATGGAAGAGCGCGAGCGCCGCCGCACCGGCATAGCCTCGCTCAAGATCCGTTTCAATCAGGTCTTCGGCTACTACATCGAGATTTCCAAGCCCAACCTGCATCTTGTCCCCGCCGATTTCGAGCGCAAGCAAACGCTGGTCAACGCCGAGCGTTTCACCGCGCCCGAGCTCAAGGAGTACGAACGTAAAATCCTCGCCGCCGACGAGCGCATCCTCGAAATCGAGCGGCGCCTCTTCTTCGAAGTCCGCGCCGCTGTTGCCGCCGAGGCTCACCGCCTGCGCCACACCGCCGCGGCCATTGCCCAGCTCGATGTTCTCGCCAATCTCGCGCACCTGGCCGCCGCTCGCGATTACGTCCGCCCCGAATTCAATGACCTCGGCGAACTCCTGATCGTTGCAGGCCGCCATCCGGTCATCGAGCTACTTCTCGGCCAGCGCGCCGAGCGCTTTATCCCCAACGATCTGTGCTTCGATCCCGCTTCGCAGCAGATACTCTTGGTGACCGGGCCCAACATGGGTGGCAAGTCCACTTATCTCCGCCAGGCCGCCCTGATCGTCCTGATGGCGCAGATGGGCTCGTTCGTTCCCGCGCGCCAGGCCAGACTTCCCATCACCGACCGCATCTTCACGCGCATTGGGGCCTCCGACAATCTCGCCCGCGGCCGCTCCACCTTTTTGGTCGAGATGAGCGAAGTCGCCGTGATCCTCACGTCCGCCACGCCCTTGAGCCTCGTGCTTCTCGATGAAGTCGGCCGCGGCACCGCCACGTTCGACGGCTTGTCCATCGCCTGGGCCGTCGTCGAGCATCTCCAGAAGCACACGCGCGCCCGCACCCTCTTCGCCACCCACTACCATGAGCTCACCGAACTCGCCGACCTTCTTCCCGGCGTAAAGAACATCCACGTCTCCGTTCGCGAGACCCCCACCGAAATTGTCTTCCTGCGCCACGTCGAACCCGGGGCCGCCGACAAGAGCTACGGCATCGAAGTCGCGCGCCTCGCTGGGTTGCCCCGCAGCGTCATCGAGCGCGCTCGCGAAGTCCTCCGCAAGCACGAGCAGAGCGAGCACCAGCTCACCGAGACCCTCTCTCCGGGCGCAAGCGCCTCCTTGGCCAACGGCGAGCAGCAAGTCCTCTTCACGCCGCTCGACCGCGCCGTCATCGACGCCCTGCGCGGGGCCGACCTTGACAATCTCAAGCCGCTCGAAGCGCTCAATCTTCTCGCCGAGCTGAAGAAGCAACTCTCATGACACAATCATGACGCGACCCATGCTCGTTCTCGGTCTCATGTCCGGCACCTCCGCCGACGCCATTGACGTGGCCCTCGCGCGCATTTCCGGCGCGCCGCCCCATCTCCGTGCGAGGCTTCTCCAACATACTTCGTTTCCCTGGCCCCGCGATCTTCGCGACGCCGTTCTCCGCATCGCCGAAGGAGCTTCCTCTTCGGCGCGCGAACTCAGCCAGCTCAACGCTCGCCTTGGCGAAGCCTTTGCCCGCGCCGCTCTCGCTGCCTGCAAACGCTTCCGCGTCTCGCCACGCAGAATCAGCCTCATCGGTTCCCACGGACAGACGGTTTACCATCAACCCGTGCCATCACTTTTGTTTGGCATCCCCACCGCTTCCACCCTTCAAATCGGCGACCCCGCCGTGATTGCCGCGCGCACCGGTATCACAACCGTCGGCGACTTCCGCCCTGCCGATCTCGCCCTCGGCGGGCAAGCTGCCCCGCTGGTTCCCTATGTCGACTATCTTCTCTACCGTCATCCCAAGCTTGGCCGGGTCTCGCTCAACCTCGGCGGCATCGCCAACGTGACCGTCATCCCCGCCGCCGCGCGGCCTGCCGAGGTAATCGCTTTCGATACCGGCCCCGGCAATATGGTGATTGACGCGCTCGTGCAGCGGTTAACTCGTGGCCGCCAGCGTTACGACCGCGATGCCCGGCTCGCTCGGCGCGGCCGCAGCCTCCCTGCCCTTCTCGATGCCCTTCTCCGCGACCCCTATCTCTTCGAGAAACCTCCCAAGAGCACCGGCCGCGAACGCTATGGCGCGCCCTACGTCGCTCGACTCCTCCGCCTCGGCCGCAAATACAAAGCGCGCCCGGCCGATCTCATCCGCGCCGCCACACTCTTCACCGCGCTTTCCGTCGTGGACGCGCTGAACCGTTTCGTCCTGCGCAAGACGAGAATTCAGCAGCTCATCGTCTCCGGCGGCGGCGCGCACAATCCGCTCATTCTCGCCCAGCTTTCGGCAGCGCTGCCGGGCATCGAAGTTTTGCCTTCGTCCCGGCTGGGCATATCCGAAGACGCCAAGGAAGCCTTGGCCTTCGCCATCCTTGCTTACGAGACGTTTCATCGCCGCCCAGCGAATCTTCCTTCCGCCACCGGCGCCGCTCGCCCCGCCATTCTCGGCAAGATCTGCTATGCCCCGCCACGCTAAGCGTCGCAAAAGGGGCCATGCCCACCCGCCCCCGTGCCAAGGCGCCTTATTGCTGTTTCATTCCCTTTTTTTTCTACTGCTGTCCTTCTTCCTCATCTCCTGCCACGGAGTTTCTTCCGGCGATCATTCCACTCTCGTTTTCCTCATCGAATCCTCCCCTGCCAATCTCGACCCGCGCATCGCCGCCGACGCCCAATCCGAGCGCATCGACGGCCTGCTCTTCAGTAGCCTGGTCGAACGCGACGAGCAACTCACCATTCGCGGCGACCTCGCCGAGCGCTGGGACACGCCCGATCCGCTCACGTACGTCTTTCATCTCCGTCCCGGCGTCAGATTTCACGACGGCCGCCCGCTCACCTCCGCCGACGTAAAATTCACTTTTGACTCCATCCTCTCGGGCGCGGTCACCACCACCAAGCGCAGTTCCTTTCGCCTGGTCGCCTCCGTCGAGGCGCCCGACGAAGCGACCGTCATCTTCCACCTCCGGGAGCCCGACGCCTCTCTTCTGTGGAATCTCTCCCGCCCCGCGATCGGTATCGTGCCGTGCGGCTCCGGCGCTGATTTCGCTGCCCACCCCATCGGCACCGGCCCATTCCGCTTCGTAAGCGTCCGCCAGGAAGAGGACCTCGTCTTGGAACGCAACCCGGATTATTTCCGCGGCGCTCCCGCGCTCGCTCGGGTCCGTTTCCGCATCGTTCCCGACGACATCGTCCGCGCCCTGGAGCTCCGCAAAGGCAGCGCCGACCTCGAGATGAGCTCGCTCTCCGCGGACATGGTGCGAGTTCTCGCCCGTCAGCCCGCGCTCGAAGTCACGGAGCGGCCCGGCACAAACTACAATTATCTCGGCGTCAATTTCGAGGACCCGATCCTGGCTCGCCGCGAAGTCCGCCAGGCCCTTGCTTACGCGACCGACCGCGACACCATCATCAACTACCTTCTCCGCGGGCAGGCCCGCCCCGCCTCTGGCATTCTTCCGCCGAATCATTGGGCCTACGAGCCAAACGTTCGCCAGCACCCTTACGACCCGGCCCGCGCTGAACGGCTTCTCGACGCCGCCGGTTTTCCCCGCCGCGCCGGCGGACTGCGCCTCAAGTTGACCCTCAAGACCTCGACTCTAGAGTCCGCGCGCCTCATCGCCGCGGCGATTCAGGACCAATGGCGGCGCGTCGGCATCGAACTCGATCTGCACCCGCTCGAACTCGCTACGCTCCTTTCCGACGTCAACCGCTCAAATTTCCAGCTCTGCTATCTCCGCTGGGTCGGCGGCAATCTCGATCCCGACATCTTCGAGTTTGTCTTTTCCTCGGGCCGTTTTCCGCCCGAGGGCGCCAATCGCGGACACTATCGCAATCCCGAGGTGGATGAATTGACCGGCCGGATTCGTGTGGAAGGCAATCCCGAACGTCGCAAAGCCCTATGCAGTCGTGTGCAGAAAATCCTGGCGGAAGACTTGCCCTACGTCAATCTTTGGTTCAACGATGCCATCTGCGTGCATCGCCGCGGCCGGGGCCCGCTTCGTCTCTCCCCCACTGGCGACTACGACTTCCTGGCTTCCCTACCCGCCCTCTGATTTCACTGCTTCCTCAATCGCCGCCGCGCTCACCGCGCCCTCGCGCAGGATCTCCCAGGTTTCGCCCTTGAGCGCCACCACCGTGGAAGGGTGCGCTCCTCCGGTCTCGCCGCCGTCCAGCACGAGCGGCAGTTTGCTGCCCAGTTGTTTCATCACCTCGCTCGCTGTCGAACATCCGGCCCACCCGGAAACGTTTGCGCTTGTTCCGGTGATCGGTCCTCCGGTTTCTTCAATGAGCGCGCAGACCACCTTCGAATTCGGCCAGCGCAGCGCCACGCGGCCCGTGTTCGCGGTCACTTTGAGCGGCAGCCGGTACGACGCATCCAGCACCAGCGTCAGCGCTCCGGGCCAAAACTTTTGCGCCAGCTTCAAAAAGGTCACCGGCACTTCGCGCGCCAGCAGGATCGCTTGCTCCACCGAAGACACCAGGATCGGCAGCGCGCGCGCATCCTGCCGCCCTTTGACGCGGTAGATTTCTTCGATGGCCGCTAGATTGAATGGATCGGCCGCGAGGCCGTAGAGTGTGTCGGTGGGAATCGCCACCACACCGCCGCGCGCGATGAACTCCGCCGCGTAGCGCAGGGCCTCCGGGTCCGGTGATTCCGCCGAGATGCGCAGCACTTCAGCCGGCAAGGTGTCGGTGCCTTTGACTGGTCTTTCGCGGATATCGAGCGCCGCACTTATCCACTTTGCGGCGCAGCCGCAGGTCCATACGCGGTCCGCCTAAGCGGGCGCCTGCGTCTCCCTCAACTGCCCGGACGCTATCACAGCCTGCGCTTCCCGCGCAAGGCGGCATCTCTTTACCCTCTGCCGATGCTTTGCTACCCTCCGGCTATGCCCAACTCCGGCAAGATTGTGCCTGCAAGGGACAATGCGGCCCCCGGCGCGCCGATCACGAGCCGCGACAATCGCTGGCTCAAGGACTTCCGCGTGGCTCTCCGTGGCGGCCTCCCCACCGAGTCCGGCTGCATCGGCGTGGAAGGTCTTCGCCTGGTCGAAGAAGCGCTGCGCTCCGATCTCCCGGTTGAAGCTCTTCTCGCCAGCGCTTCGGGTGAGCGCCATCTCGACCATCTCGCTTCCCTTCTCGCGAGTTCCGGCCGCGCCGGCCTCCGCATCCTTCGCACCACCGACCGCCTCTTCATCGGCCTCGCCGACACCGAATCGCCTCAAGGCATCGCCGCGCTCGTTCGCCCGCGCGTCGCTTCCTTCGACGATCTTCTCCAGCCGGCTTCCGGTGTCGCGCTGCTCATCGCCGTTCTCGCCGGCGTGCAGGACCCGGGCAACGTTGGCACCATCCTGCGCACCGCGGAGGCCTTCGGTGCGACCGGTGCTGCCACTTGCGCTTCCGGCGTCAGTGGCACTGCCAATCCCTTTTCACCCAAAGTTCTTCGCGCCTCCGCCGGCGCCTCACTCCGCCTCCCCATCCTTCACGGTGTTGGACTGCCTGTCCTTCTCGCGCAACTTCGCGTCTCCGGCGTGAAGATTTTCGCCACTACAGCTCGCGATCTTCCCGCTCAATCCGCTGCATTTGCTTCTTCCTCTGCGCCCCCTGGCTCCTCTGTTTCTTTCGCCTCTCCTCTTCTATCACCCTGGCAAGTGGATTGGCTCGAGCCCGCCGCCATCCTCATCGGCAACGAAGGCGCCGGCCTTCCCGACGACGTCGCGCGCTCCGCCGACGCCCGCATCCGCATCCCCGTCGCCGCCGGCGTCGAATCCCTCAACGCCGCCATCGCCGCGGCCCTCGTCTTTTACGAAGCCGCTCGCCAGCGCTTGCCTCATTCCGCCGGACGAGGCCGTTCATGAGTCTCTTCCCCATCCCCGTGCCTTCCGAAGGAGCTCGCTCCGGCCAGCCTCTCGCTGACCGCATGCGCCCCCGCACGCTTGACGAATTCATCGGCCAGGAGAAGCTCCTTGGCCCCGGCCGCCCTCTGCGCGTTCAAATTGAGCAGGACAATCTCGGCTCGATGATCTTCTGGGGTCCGCCCGGCTGTGGCAAGACCACTCTTGCCCGCATCATCGCCGGCATGACCCGCTCGGAGTTCATCCCCTTCAGCGCCGTCCTGGCCGGAATCAAGGAGATCAAGACGGTCATGGCTGAGGCCGAGCGCGGTGCCCGGACCGGCCGCCGTACGATCGTCTTCGTGGATGAAGTCCACCGCTTCAACAAGGCCCAGCAGGATGCCTTTCTGCCTCACGTGGAGGCGGGCCACATCACGCTCATTGGTGCGACCACGGAGAATCCTTCCTTCGAAGTGATTGCGCCGCTTCTTTCGCGCACCCGTGTTTACGTCCTGGAGCCGCTCTCGGCGCCCCAGCTCGTTTCGTTGCTACGCCGCGCCCTCGAGGACCGCGAGCGCGGCCTCGGCAAAGAAAGTGCCGAAGCCTCCGACGACGTCCTCTTCCGCATCGCCGCCTTCGCCAATGGCGACGCCCGCGCCGCCTACAACACTCTCGAAGCCGCCACCCGCGGCGCCAAGGCCCTGCCGCCCGGTTCGCCTGAATCCGGCGGCCGCCGCGTTCTCACTACCGAACTCGTCGAAGACGTTCTCCAGCGCAAGCTCCTTCTCTACGACAAAGCCGGCGAAGAGCACTACAATCTCATCTCGGCGCTCCACAAATCCGTGCGCAACTCCGATCCCGACGCCGCCCTCTACTGGCTCGCCCGCATGCTCGAGTCCGGCGAGGATCCCCTCTACCTCGCGCGCCGCATGGTGCGCATGGCCAGCGAAGACATCGGCCTCGCCGACCCCAATGCCCTCGCTGTCACCATGGCCGCCAAAGAAGCCGCCGATTTCATCGGCATGCCGGAGGGCAACCTGGCCCTTGCGGAAGCTGCCGTGTATCTTTCGCTCGCGCCAAAATCCAATGCGCTGTATGTTGCCTACGGCAAGGTGGGTGAAGACTTGCGCTCCACGGAAGCTGCCCCGGTTCCGCTTCACCTGCGCAACCCGGTGTCCGGACTCATGCGTCACATCGGCTATGGGGAAGGCTACCAGTACGCGCACAACCACGAGGACAAAGTCACCGCCATGACCTGTCTGCCCGAAAATCTCGCCGACCGCGCCTACTATCGTCCGACCGATCAAGGCTTCGAGCAGCGCCTGCGGCAACGCCTCGAGGAAATCCGCAAGATCCGCGCGAAAGGAAAATCAGCTTCATGACGTGCCGGCACGTTTCTTCGCCACTTCGCTCACTCCTCATCGGGAGTGTCGCCGCATGCCTTCTGTGGATGAGCGCGCCCCTCGCCCCGGTTCCCGCTCGCGCCCAGGACAAGCCCCTCGCGTCCATCGACGACGACTGCACCGCCATGGCCTTCGCACCCGACGGCCGCCTGGCTTATGCAGTCCGCCATGAGATCAAGACCCGCCAGTACGTGCTTGAGCGCGACGATATCTGGATTCTCACCGTTGAAGGCAAGCGCCGCCGCCTCATCAACGGCGAGAAGCTTGGCGGCTTGGCTCCCTTCAGTTATACCGTTTCGGGCTTTCGTTGGTCACCGAGCGGACACCTGCTTGCCGCCGAGCTCAGCACCACTTCCGTCATCGACCAGGAAGGCCGCACCCGCGACTCCATCATGACTCTGCTTTTCGATCAGGATGGCAAGGAGATTCGCGTCGGCACGCGTGACGGCATTGTCGAGGACGCCTCGGATGCCGCTTGGCTCTCCGACGATGTCACCGTCGTCTATCTCACCGAAGCGGTGAAACCCAATTTGCTTTTCTCGATTCAGTCGATCCGTCCCGTGGCGGGCCGAGGCAGCTCGCTCTTCTCGGGCAGGACCTTCGTTGGAGCGGCCTGGGACACGAAGAGGAATCTCGGTTACGCCGTCGAACGCGACCGGAGCTTCGAAGGCCCGCCGCGTCTCCAGCGCCTCGATCTAACCAGGGACACAGCCGACGAACTCGCCACGCTCGACAGCTTTGCCGGCGGCCTCAGCCTTTCTCCATCTGGCGCCAAGATTGCCTATTATCTCGACCACGAAGTTCTGGAGATCCGCGATCTCGCGGCGCCCAGCCATCTCGCGCGCACCCGCATCGGCTTCGGAGCCTATGCTTGGTCATCCGACGAGCGCCGCATCCTCATCAAGCGCGCGACCGAAAGGAAGACGGGAGATCTCGTTTGGTTTGACGTCCCTCCGCTCGCCGCGCCCCCTTCGGCCTCTTCAGGCGCGCCTCCTGCAGTCAGCGAGCAGGTTCCTGTTCCTTTCCTCCACGACCTGACCTTCCGCGATTTTGACATTTCGCCCAACGGCCGCACCATCGCCGTTATGCGTCCCGGCAAACAAGACATTCTCATCTATCCGTTGAATTGACGCTGGAGCTTGCCTCGCGCCGGCCTGTTTCCCGTGTCTTGCCTCTCTGCGTCCTCTTTGTCTCTGTGGCCTTCTTTTACTAGCGTCTCTTACGATGTTCCTTCAAGATGCACGCGTCCATCACGACCAGCATCCCCGCCTTTTGCGCCCGTTCGGCCGCCTTTTGGTGGACGATGCCTTCCTGCATCCAGATGGCCTTCGCTCCGCTTCCGATGGCGCTTGCCACGATCGGTGGCACGTCCTCGCTCCGGCGGAAGATTTCCACGATCCCGATGGGTTCCGGCACATCCTCGAGCCGCGCATAACAGCGCTCGCCCAGCACTTCCGTCTCGTGCGGGTTTACCGGAATGATCCGGTATCCCTGCGACTGCATGTATTCCGCCACGCCGTAACTCGGCCGGTAGCGCTTCGAGGAAAGCCCCACCACGGCTATCGTCCGGTATTTGCGCAGGGCTTCCCCGACGGGATCGCGCTCGCCTAGCGGATGGTTCGTTGGGGTGAGAACGATCATCGCGCCTTTCTCCCCGCGCCCTCTCTGTGCGGAGGCCACACCTCCGCCGCGGCCCGCAAGAATTTCTCGTTCTCTTCCCTGGTTCCCACGGTGACCCGCACCGCGGTCGGCAGCTCCATCCATCCCAGTGGCCGCACGATCACGCCGCGCTTCAGCAACTCATCGTTGAACGCCCCCGCATCGGCAGCCAGATCCAGCATCACGAAGTTCGCTTCCGATGCCACCGGCACGAGCCCCAGCTCCGCCAGCCCTACCCGGAGTTGCGCCCGTCCCGCGCGATTGGTTTCCACCGACCGCCGCACGTGCGCCTCGTCATCGAGCGCCGCCATCGCCGCGGCCTGCGCCACACTCGACACATTGAACGGCGTCCGCAGCTTGTTCATCTCCGCCAGCAGCCCGGCGGGGCCGATTCCGTAGCCGACTCGCATCCCGGCCAGCCCGTGCACCTTCGAAAACGATCGCAGCACGAGAAGATTCTCCCGCTCGCGCATCCGCTCGATCGAGCGCGGATAATCCTGCCGCTCGACGTAGTCGCAGTATGCTTCGTCCAGTACCACGAGCACGCTCGCCGGCACGCTCTCGAGCAGCCTGTCGAGCTCGCCCGCGCTAAACATGGTTCCCGTTGGGTTGTTTGGATTGGCGAGGTAGATGATTCGCGTATCGGCCGTGATCGCCTGCGCAATCGCCTCGAGATCGTACGCGTAGCTTGTCAGGGGCGTTTCCACGAGCTGCGCCCCGGACGCTCGGATGGCGATCTCGTACAGCGCGAACGTCCCTGCCGAGGTGATCCCGTTCAGCCCGGCCTTCAGCAGCAAACGCGCCGCGAGATCGATGATCTCGCTCGACCCAAACCCCACAAAGACCTCTTCGGGTTTCACGCCGTGTCGCGCCGCGAGCTTCTCCCGTAGCAGCTTGCTTCCGCCGTCGGGATAGCGGTGCGAGTCCGCCGCCGCGCGCCGCGCCGCTTCGAGCGCCAGGGGCGAAGGTCCCAGCGGGTTTTCGTTCGACGCCAGCTTCACCACGTGGATTCTTAGCTCGCGCTCGACTTCCTCGATCGGCCGCCCCGGCACGTAGGCCGGTATTCCCCGAACGTAGTCGTGAATCAGCTTTTCGAGCTCGCGCCCCATGCTATCCGCCTCGATGCTGCTCGCTTCCGGTCCTTGTCCGCTGCCGGTTTGGCGCAGGGTTCTTCGCCGCCAGTGCCTTCCGCAGGCGTTCCACTTCCTCTGCTTCGAGCCGCCGGTAGCGGCCTTCCGGCACGCCGCCCAACTCCACCGGTCCCATGGCCGCGCGCTTCATTTTTTCCACGGGATGGCCCGCCATCGCGAGGGCCTTGCGCAGCGCGTCCTTCCGCGCGTTCTTGAGCCTCACTTCGTACCAGAAGTTTGCCGCGCGTCCTCGCGAAGCTCCGGGCTGCTTGAGGGAACGAATTCGCGCTCCTGTGCTCCGCCCCAGATCGTCCATCGCCTTCTGTTCGAGCCGCCCCTTCACCTTCATCACGTAGGTCTGCGGCAATCGTTTCGCTGCCTCGAGCATCTGGGCCGCCAGGTCGCCGTCGTTCGTCATGAACACCAAGCCCGACGCCGCATAGTCCAGCCGTCCCACCGGGTACACGCGCTCCACGAGCCCGCGCAGGAAATGCCGCAGCGTCTTCCGCCCTTCCGGATCGGCCAGCGTCGCCACGACCTGGGGCGGCTTGTGCAGCACGAGGTACACCTTGTTCTCATTCGTCCCGCCCGCCGCAATGGCCCGCCCGGCTGCTTCGATCCGGTCCCTCTCCGGATCGGCCTTGGTGCCCAGTTCGGTGACCACGCGCCCGTTCACACGCACCTGACCGCTCAGGATCAATTGCTCCGCATGACGGCGCGAGGCGATCCCCGCGCGTGCGATGATCTTTTGTAGTCTCTCAAGCATGGCGTGTGTTGGATTCTCTTGAGCGGAAGAGACGTTCTTATCTGTCCCTTTCCGCTTGCGATACGGCTTTCATCTGGAACAGGCAGGAATGCCTGTTCCACTTGGTTCCCTACTCGCTCCCCGTTGTTGCCAACCCGTTTGTTTCATCGGCCGAAGGCGTTTCTTTCTCGCCTCCGGCAGCTCCAGCCGGCTCGGCGGTGTCCGCGCCAGGCTCAGCCGGTGTCCCGCCCGCTCCGGGCTCGATCGTCGCCTCGGTTACTCCGCTCGCGATCTCGGTTTCGCCGGGCTCGATCGGCGCGATACCCTCGTCGCTCCCCAGCGCTTCCCGCGCCAATTGTTCGAACTCCTTCAGGCTCGGCAGCTCGTCCAGATCGCTCAGCCCGAACCGCATCAGAAACTCTTTCGACGTGCGGTAGAGGATCGGCCGTCCGATCACTTCCTTCCGCCCTGCCGTGACGATCAGCCGCCGTTCGAGCAGCGTCTTGATCACCCCCGCGCAGTTCACCCCGCGAATCTCCTGAATCTCCGGCAGCGTCACCGGCTGCTTGTACGCGATCATGGCCAGGGTTTCGAGCGCCGGCATGGTCAGCCGCAGCGGCGGCCGCAGGCTGCGGATGAACCTCCGCACCACCTCATGGTGTTGCGGCTTGGTGTACACCTTCCAGCCGCCCGCCACCGCGCGGATCTCCACCCCGCGGTCTTCGGCGGCGTAGCTGGCCACCAGATCGTCGAGCGCTGCGCTCACCGCGGACTTCTCTTCCCCGAGCGCCTCCGCCAATTGGTCGGTCGTGGCCGGCTCGTCCGCCGCGTAAATAATCGCTTCCAGCGCCGCCTTGCGTTCCTCGTTCGTCAGGCTCATTGATATTGCTCGTCGATCTCCCGGATCGTGCCGTCCGCGGAGAAGACCACGTCGAACATTTTATGCTTCCGCACCAGAATGTCTCCGAACTGTTTTTCCTGCACCAGCAGCACCGCCTGCATCCTCACCATCTCCAGCACCGCGAGAAGCGCCACGATCATCGCGCGTCTCGAGGCGCAAGCCTCGAAAAACGCCATCAAACTCACCGGGTCCTCGCTGGCCGTGAGTTGCGCCCGCAGTTGCGCCATCATCTGCGCCACGGTGAACAGATCGTGCTGCAGCTCGATCTTGACCGCTTCCTTGCGCCGCTCCAGCGCCTGCTGGAACACCCGCACCAGATCCACCAGCGAAACGATCATCTCCCCTTCCGACTCTTCTCCTTCGTAAAGCGTCCGGTCCGGCTTCGACCACACGTGCGCTTCGATCTGCTGCTTCTCGTAAAGGAGCTGCGCCGCGTTCTTGAATTTCTCGTGCTCCACCAGCCGGTGCACCAGCTCCGTCCGCGGATCCTCCTGTCCTTCCGGTCCGGCCAGCGGGTCCGGCGGCAGCAGCATCTTCGATTTGATGTAGATCAGCGTCGCCGCCATGTAGATGAAGTCCGCCGAAACGTCGATGTCCAGCTCTTCGAGCTTGTGCAGGTATTCCAGATACTGCCCCGTGATCTGCGCGATGGGAATGTTGTGGATGTCCATCTCCTGCTTGCGGATCAAGTCCAGCAGGAGATCGAGCGGCCCCTCGTAAATCGGTATGTGAATCTTGTACGGCGTTTCCATGTTCTTGCTCTGTCATCCCGAGGCCATCCGATGAGGATGGCCGAGGGATCTCAGCGTCCCGTCTCGTCGGCCAACTTGCCCGTTGCCTCGCCTACTTCCTAGCCGCCACTAGCCACTCGCTTGCCCTGAACGGTCCTCGTGAAGGGCCACTTCTTCCCTTTTTCTCTCCCACCCGAACACCGCTTCCCTCACTCGTTCCATCGTCTTCTTCGCCACTTCCCGCGCCTTGCGTGAGCCTTCGTCCACGATCTCCAGCACGCCTTTCTGGTCCTTTTCCCACTTTACGCGCCGCTCCCGCACCGGCTCGATCCACTTGATCAGTCCGTCCGCCATCTTCGCCTTGCACTCGATGCAGCCGATCTCCGCCGTCCGGCAACCGTGATCCGCCCACGCAATAGTTTCCGGCGTCGAGAACAATTTATGCCAGTCGAACACCGGGCACACTTCTGGATTTCCCTTGTCCGTCCGCCGCTTCCGCGCCGGATCGGTCATCATCACCTTCGTCTTGGCGCGAATGCTTTCATCGTCCTCGCTCAGCATGATCGCGTTGCCGTAACTCTTCGACATCTTCCGCCCATCAAGCCCCGGTATCCGCGGCGTCTTGGTCAGCAGCACCTGCGGCTCCTCAAGGAACGCCCGAAGCTTAAAGAAGACAGCATCTTCGCCCATTTCATCGAGGAAGTTCTTGTGGCCAATCTCCTTGGAACGACGGTGGGCAGCAGCCTCCAGACCGAGGAAGTCAAACGCTCCCGTGGCTTTGTATCCGACCTTATCTCGAACTCGCTGCATTACCTCACGAGGTGCACTTCGCAATTCGAGAGAAGCGAACTTCAAACCGTAGAGGAAATTAAAGACTTGCACGATCTCTCGGCTCAACTCCACGTGCGAAACCTGATCCTCCCCCACCGGCACGAACAGCGGCACGCCCTCCTCGCCGTACATCACGATGTCGCCACACTGCAGCACCGGATAGCCCAGGAACCCGTACGTATGCAAATCCTTGTCCTTGATGTTATCGAGCGCCTCTTTGTACGTCGGCACGCGCTCCAGCCAACCGAGCGGCGTCACCATGGAGAGTAGCAAGTGGAGCTCGGCGTGCTCCGGCACGAGCGATTGCTGAAAGATCACGCACTTCTTCGGATCGAGTCCCGCCGCCAGATAATCCGTGGCAATCTCGATCGTGTTCTGCGCCACCGCCGACGTGTGTTCGTAATCGGTCATCATCGCGTGCCAATCCGCGATGAAGTAGAAGCAGTCGTAGCTCTGATCGTTCTGCAGGCGCACCCAATTCTCCAGCGCGCCGAAGTAGTGCCCGATGTGCAGCCGTCCCGTCGGCCGCATCCCGCTCAACACGCGCTTGCGCTTCGCCTCGTCCGTCAATTCCTACTCCTCATTCTTCTTGGTGCTATGAGTCCCTGCGATGCTAACACACGCCCGCGAGTCGCCGTAAGCCGCGTAAAGCGCATTCGTCCAGGAAGGTTTCCGGCGTCGCCAAATGCTCATTCCCGCCCGATTGCCTTCGGATCGATCACCACGTGCTTGATCCGCTCGCGGCGCCACGTGTACGTGATATGCAGTTTTCCGTCCCGCGTTTGAATAATCGCCGGATAGGAATATTCTCCCGGCGCATCCTCCAGCGTCAACGGCGCCTCCCACGTCGCCCCGTCGTCCCGCGAGAAGGTGATGTTCAGAGGCGTCCGCGCCGTCGTCGAATGGTTGTACACCAGCGCGACTCTGCCATCGCTCATCTTCACTGCATCGATTCCGCTGTCGGGGTTGGGCAGCGAGGTCTTCTTCGCCGTGCTCCATGTCTGCCCATTGTCGTGCGATGTAGCTTCGTAGATCGCGCCAAGCTCGCCGCTTGCTCGCGTTAGCATCTTCACCTCGCCCGGATGCGCTTCCCACAACGTGGGTTGAATGATTCCGCGGTTCCACCCCGGCGCCTTCACCGGCCCGGCCTTGCGCCACGTGCGGCCCTGGTCCCGGCTGATGTCCACCCACACGGTCCACGATATCCGCCCCTCCATCGAACTGCCGGCCAGCACGTCTCCGTTCGAAAGCGTCACCGGCTTGTTTCGCGTCGGCCCGAGTATTCCCTCCGGGAGCTCGCGCACTTCACTCCAAATCTTGCCGTCCGGAGACGTCCGGTACACCCCGTTCCACTTTTGCGAGTTCCGCCCAGTCTTGAAGAAAAGCCACACCGTGCCATCCGCGCTGCGAAACAGCACGGGATTCCAGCTGGCCGCGTCCGGCTGCGACGCCAATAGGAACGGCGCCGACCAGGAATCTCCCGATCTGCGCGCGCCCCAGATGGCCACGTCCTGGCTGCCCTCGCGCGTTCCGCCATACCACGCTGCCAGCAATTCCCCGTCGGCCAGTTCCACAATGGTCGAAGCATGGCAATGCGCGAACGGCGCTTCGGTAAAAATGAATTCGGAAAGTTCCTCTGGGATTTTCTTGACCGGCGGCCTATCCACCGGTCTCGCGTGACAGCCCAGCAAGGCAAAAAGGCCCGGCAGCGCGGCCACGCACAGAACTCCCGCTGCACCGGTCTTGCGCATCTGCATTTTTGGCTTGGTCACTGGTTCGTCTTCACCAGGGAATTCACAACGCCACAGCGGCTACAGCTTGAATAACTCCCTCAACCTCTTCGTCTGCGCCCGGCTCACCGGCACTTCCGTGTTCTTCTTGTCGGCCATCTTGATCATGTAGCTCGACTTGAACCACGGCACCACTTCCCTGATGTGCCGGATATTCACCAGGTATGACCGGTGCGGCCGCCAAAACGTCTCCGCGTCGAGCGCCGCGTGCAGCTCTTCGAGCGTCCGGCAATTCGATGTGCCCTCGATCTCCCGCCCCACCACCGTGATCGTTCCGTCCTCGATCGACGCGAAGATCAAATCCTGCGAATCCACCAGCAGCAGCCTCTGCTGCGACCTCACCAGCAGTTTCACCGGCTGCCCCGCCCCGATCGATCGCGCCCCCGCGCGGCCGGCGCCCAATTGATTCACCAGCATCTCCAGCCGCTCCGCCGGACTCGTCTGCGATTCGATCTCCCTTTTCGCCCGCTGAATCGCCTTGGCGACGCGCCCCTTGTCGAACGGCTTGAGCACGTAGTCCACTGCATTGACCTCAAATGCCTGCACCGCGTACTGGTCGAACGCCGTCGCGAACACCACGTGCGGCACTTTCACTTTTCGCTCCACCAGCTTCTTCAGCACGCCGAACCCGTCCAGCCCCGGCATCTGCACGTCCAGAAACACCAGGTCGGGCGAGTGCTCCTTGATCAGCGCCACCGCCTCCACGCCGTTCTTCCCCTGCCCGACGATGTGCACCTCGGGAAAACTCTTCAGCAGGTATGCCAGTTCTTCCCGCGCCGGTTTCTCGTCATCCACGATGATCGTGTTAATCACCGTACCTCGCCTAAACCACTCCAGAATCTCTGCTCTTAGCGTCCGTTTGCTAACTCGGGGGTCGGAGCTTCAGCTCCGACATAACACTGCGCTCCCCAGCACGGCTTCAGCCGCTGAGGAATTGCCTTTCGCTCTTATCCCCGTAGTCCTGTCGCGCTCGGCTCCTCTTCTCACCGAATCAGCGCGCTCAGTATAGGCAATCCCCGCCCAACCGGCAATTCGCACGGGAGGGATTTGCCACAGAGACACAGAGCTCTCCGAGGAAGCCCGGACCAAGAAGAGAAAACTGGGAGCGAGCATGCGACGCGGCAGCCCTTCATTATCATCTTGCCGTGCGCATCGTTGATCTACTGCGCTTTCTCCGTGCTCTCTGCGCCTCTGTGGCAGATTCTCTCCGGATTCCTTTGACCTGTTTCGCTGTCTCTGTGTTCTCTGTGTCTCTGTGGCAGATTCTCTTCATCTTGTATTATGTCACCGGAGAGATCATGACCACCGCCCGCATTCTCAGCAGCAAAACCGTTTTCACGAGCCGCGTCTTTTCCGTTCGTCGCGACCGCATCATTGAGCCGGGAGGCTACCGCAACACTCTCGACTTGGTCGTCCATTCCGGTTCCGTCGTCGTTCTGCCTCTTCTTCCCGACGGGCGCATTCTCCTCATCCGCCAATATCGTCACGCCGCCCGCCAATTCCTCTGGGAACTCGTTGCCGGACGCATGGAGCCCGGCGAATCTCCCCGCCGCGCCGCCGCTCGCGAACTCCTCGAAGAGACCGGCTACCGTGCCCGCCGCTTCCGCGTCTTCCTTGATGTTTTTCCATCGCCCGGCTTTCTTTCCGAGCATATGTTCATCCTGCTCGCCGAGAAACTCACCCCCGGCGAAGCCCAGCCCGAAGCCGATGAACACATCACCTCGCGCGCCTTCTCCAAGTCCGCGCTCGTAAAAATGATCCGTTCCGGCCGCTTCCACGACGCCAAATCTGTCGCCGGCCTCCTCTTCTACCTCCGCTTTCTCGCTTAGCCCGTGTAGCCGCCCTCTTTAGAGGGCGGGCTGTGCGCCTTACAGTCAACTTACCCGCCCGCAGTGAGCGAAGCCGTGGAATCCGCCGCAGCCGAGCTGCACTTATCCTGCGCGGCCCGGTGGCCCTATAATCGTCCTCCATGGAAAGCAAAGCCATCGCCCGCATCCTCTATTACCTCCGTTTCCTCGCCTAACCGACCGTCACGGAATCAGTGGGACAGGCTTTCAGCCTGTTCGTTCTTACTTGAAACTTCTCCGAATACAAGATGTCTCATGAACGTCTTTTGGGTGGCATCGTGGAACCTGCCCCGATCACATCGGGAACCGCGCCGAAGACGGCTACAATCAAACGGCTTTACCCGTTGAGGAACCTCGCAACGCCCAACATCCTCCACGATCACCCGCACACCCATTTCCGCTTCAATGACTTGTCAAAGCCAGTCTGACGAGATAGGCTGCGTTCAACATCACTAGTTGATTCATTGCACGGAGGGAGTTCGATGGGGATGCGCGACAGAACAGCCTTAGTTGGCTTCTCGTCGTGGTTTGCTGCAATCGTCTTACTCCTCACTTTGGGATGTCATTCGCCACTCCATTACATCGAACCATTTACTTCGACCTGCGGAGCCGACAGTGAGACCTCTGCGCAGGACCGCGAAGCTGTTGACCGAGTGGCTCTTCAATTCGTTCAAGAGGCATTAGGTCCCAATCCAGCGCTTGCGTATTCGGCCTTCACTACTGAGGCGAAGCAGAGTCTCCCTTCTGAGAAGTTTCTTGCCGTGTTTCAGCAGGTCATTCAACCGAGAGGACCTTTCAAGAACTTGCACGTCGAACATACCTACGTCGCGAAGATAACGGGTAGCGATCACGGGCAAAGGGTTGTGTGCGGGAATTTGTCCGGACCAGAGGGTTGGGTCGCAGTCAGCATCAGGCCTGGCCCTGAACAGGCTCACGTCATTGTTGAGGGCGAAACGACTAACAACAACTGGGTGTTTGTGATCTGGCTCTCCCGGGAGCGCGGAGATTGGCATATACTCTATTCCCATTTTGCGACCGAGAAGATGGTTGGCAAGTCCGCTGAGGACTTGCAGATGATGGCCCAGCTACAGCATCAGGCACATCGTGATTTCAATGCCTACATATTGTACGCAGCAGCACTGCAATTGGCTGATCGCGGCCCTAACTTTCAGCTTGGAAGCCAGCCCGAAATCCAGAAGGGTATTGCAGAAGTAGAGGTGCCCCGTGAACTACGGGGACAGCCGCCGTTTGCCTGGAGTTTCGGAAAATCTTCGTTCAAGATCCTAAACGTAGCTGCCCTCGGTGTGAGCGGGAAAATCTACTTGCTGATTGATCACGAAATTGAACCCTGGGTTGACAACCAAGATGCAGATCGGAAGAACCACGATTTGATGGTTAATTTTGCCACGGCATATCCGGAATACCGGGATGCTTTTGCGGGTCTGGTCGTTAGGGCGCATGAGCGAGGAGGGAACCGTGGTTGGGGTACAGTTGATGAGAATGAAAGCTCAGCGAAATGAACTGCGTGGGCATAAACACTAGCCTAGCCTTCTTGCCTTGCTCTTGTAGCCCTATAATCGTCTCCCATGGAAAACAAAGCCGTCGCCCGCATCCTCCGCGAGACCGCTCAACTCCTCGAAATCGATGGCGCCTTCATCGGCCGCTACCGCAGCTACGAAAAAGCCGCCGAATTGATTGACAGTCTTCCCGAATCCCTCGCCGAGCTCGCCAAGACCCCGGAAAAGCTCGAGGAACTTCCCGGCATCGGCGAGCGCTTGGCCGAGCACATCCAGGAAATCCTCAAGACCGGCGACTACGCCCTCCGCAAGAAGCTCCTGAAGAAATATCCGCCCACCATCCTCGATCTCCTCACCCTGCAATCCCTCGGCCCGAAGAAAGTGGCCGTCCTCTGGAAAACCTTCAAAGCCGGCAGCGTCCCCGAACTCGAAAAGCTCGCCAGCGCGGGCAAGCTGCGCGATCTCGCCGGTTTCGGCGAAAAGAGCGAACAAAACATTCTCAAAGCCATCGAAGTTTTCAAGAAATCTTCCGGCCGCTTCCTCATTCATGTGGGTGATGAAACCGCCGCAAAGCTCGTCGCGCACATTCGCGGCGCCGGCAAAGCCGTCGAATCGGTCACGCCCGCCGGCTCGCTTCGCCGCGGCAAAGAAACCATCGGCGACCTCGATCTGCTTGTCACCCTCGCCGACGGCCACGCCTCCGCCAAGTCCATCGACGCCATCGCCGATCGCATCCTGGAGTTTCCCGGCATCGATCAGATCCTGGCTCGCGGAGAAAACAAAGTTAGCTTCACTCTGGAAAACCATCTCCAGGTGGATGTCCGCCTGCTCGAAAAGGAGAGTTTCGGCGCCGCCCTGCTCTATTTCACCGGCTCGAAGGAACACAACGTCGCCCTCCGCGGCCGCGCCAACAAGATGGGTTACACGCTGAACGAATACGCGCTCGCCACGCTCAAAGCGGAGCGCCGCGTCGCCAGCCGCACCGAGGAGGAAATCTACGCCAAGCTCAAGCTGGACTACATCCCGCCCGAGCTTCGCGAAAACACCGGCGAGATCGAGGCCGCCGAGGCGCACCACCTACCGAAGCTCATCCGCCGTGAAGACATTCGCGGCGACCTGCAGATGCACACCACCGCAAGCGACGGCAGGAACTCGATCGAGGAGATGGCCGAAGCCTCGCGCGCGCTGGGTCACCAATACATCGCGCTCACCGACCACAGCAAAGCCGTCACCGTTGCCAACGGTCTCGACGAAAAGCGCATGCTCGCCGAAATCAAGAAGATTCACGCCGCCGATGCACGCGGCCTGGGCATCCGCGTCCTCGCGGGTGCCGAGGTGGACATCCTCAAGGACGGCCGGCTCGATTTCGACGAAGATGTCTTAGCGCAGCTCGACGTGGTCGTCTGCTCCGTCCATTCGTACATGAATCTCGGTCGTGCGGAAATGACCGATCGCCTCCTCGCCGCCATCGAAAATCCCTATGCGCAAATCATCGCCCATCCCACCGGCCGGCTCCTCCTCCGCCGCGATCCCTTCGAGTACGACATGGAGAAGATCCTCGACACCGCCGCCCGCCAGGGCGTGGCCATGGAGTGCAATTCCTATCCCGATCGCCTCGATCTGAAGGACGTTCATCTCCGCATGGCCAAGGAGCGCGGCGTCAAAATCGTCATCTCCACCGACTCCCACGTCGCCAAGAACCTCGAATTCATCAAGTACGGCGTGCAGACCGCGCGCCGCGGCTGGCTCGAAGCCGCCGACGTGCTCAATACCCTGCCCTGCGCCGAGTTCCTCGCCGCCCTCCGGCAGAAACCCGGTTATCGCCGCAAACTTGCCGCGCCTCGTTTACCCTGAGCCCACGTCGAGTGGGCGAAGGGCCGCCCTCCGCGCCAAGCCCGCCGCCAGTCATAAAAAGCACGCCGCCCGTTAGGTTTGGACTCCTGTCCAATTACCGGTTTTCTGCTCTTCCGCGTTGCAAATCCCGAGCCCTTGCCGCATCATACTGAGTTTTGTCCGGGCGCCCTTCCCCCTGGGTGCGCGCCCCTCTCAACAAATCCGCTGAAGATCGAGGGAGCCTTTCATGCAAAAGCCGACGAAGATTGCCCCGCCCAAAGGCAAGCTGGGAGTTCTCACCCCCGGCATGGGCGCCGTGAGCACCACGTTCATGGCCGGTGTCGAGCTCGTCCGCACCGGCAAGGCGCATCCCGTTGGCTCGCTCACCCAGATGGGCACCGTCCGCCTTGGTAAGCGCACTGAGGGCCGTTCGCCGCTGATCCGCGATCTTGTTTCCCTCGAAAGCCTCAAGAACATCGTCTTTGGCGGCTGGGACATTTTCCCCGATAGCGCTTTCGAAGCTGCCTCCAAGGCCGGCGTCCTCGATTCGCGCCATCTCGAGCTCGTGAAAGGCTTCCTCTCCAAGATTCGCCCGATGACCGCCGCCTTCGACCAGAACTTCGTCCGCAATCTCCACGGCAAGCACGTCAAGAAGGGCAAGACCAAGTACGATCTCGCTCTCCAGCTTCAGGAAGACATGCAAACCTTCAAGAAGAAGAACAAGCTTTCTCGCCTCGTCACCGTCTGGTGCGGCTCAACCGAAGTTTTCCTTCGCCCCGACGAGGTTCACTCCACGCCCGAGAAATTCGTCGAGGCCATGAAGTCCAACCATCCCGCGATTGCTCCCTCGATGCTTTACGCCTGGGCGTCCATCATGAGCGGCGTGCCCTTCGCCAACGGCGCCCCGAACCTCACCGTGGATATCCCTGCGCTCCAAAGCCTCGCCATCGAGCACAACGTGCCCATCGCCGGCAAGGACTACAAAACCGGCCAGACCCTCTTGAAGACCATCCTGGCGCCCGGCTTCAAGGCCCGCATGCTCGGCCTGAACGGCTGGTTCTCCACCAACATCCTCGGCAATCGCGACGGCGAAGTTCTCGAGGATCCCGGCTCATTCAAGACCAAGGAGGAGTCGAAGCTCGGCGCTCTCGAGTTCATCCTCCAGCCGCACCTCTATCCCAAGCTTTACGGCAAGATTCACCACAAAGTCCGCATCAATTACTACCCGCCACGCGGCGACAATAAAGAGGGTTGGGACAATATCGACATCTTCGGCTGGCTCGGTTATCCCATGCAGATCAAGGTGGACTTCCTTTGCCGCGATTCGATCCTGGCGGCGCCCATCGTCCTCGATCTGGTATTGTTCCTCGACCTCGCCCAGCGCGCCGGGATGCGCGGCATTCAGGAGTGGCTCAGCTTCTATTTCAAATCGCCCATGTGCGCGCCCGAGCTGTATCCCGAGCACGATCTCTTCATCCAGCTCATGAAGCTCAAGAACACGCTTCGCTGGATGGTGGGCGAAGAACTCATCACCCATCTCGGCCACGAGTATTACGACTAGCCTTCGTGCTCCACTGCGTCCCCTTGTGGAAATCTCCGCACTGCTCTCGTCTTTTGCCGCTTCAGCGCAGCGGTCACCCTCATCAAATGCGATGAAAATCCGCCCCTTGGCTTCCGGCTGGCGCTCTGGACCTAGTTGATTCCCCAATTCCGCGTATCGGTTTTCCGAATTTGACCCTCCTATGGAATTTCGGTACTGTGGTGGGCTTATATTTGGGTTCCCTAAAATCCACGCGAAGGAGTTTGAATGGACGCCAAGGGTGTACTCGAATTCGCCTCCAAGAACAACGCCAAGTTCCTCGACATGCGCTTCATTGATTTGCCGGGTATCTGGCAGCACGCCACCTTCCCCATCTCGGAACTTTCGGAAGACTCTTTCAAGGACGGCTTTGGCTTCGACGCCAGCTCCATTCGTGGCTGGGCTCACATCCACGAATCCGACATGCTGCTCGTTCCCGATCCGAACACCGCCTTCATGGATGCCTTCCGCGATGTTCCGACCCTGGTGCTCATCGGCGACGCGGTTGAACCCCTGACCCGCAAGCCTTACGCTCGCGATCCGCGCGGCATCGCCAAGAAGGCGGAGGCCTATCTGAATTCCACCGGCATTGCCGACCAGGCCTTCTTCGGCGCCGAAGCCGAGTTCTTCATTTTCGACAATGTCCGCTTCGACAGCGCCACCCAGCACAGCTACTACTTCATCGATTCCGACGAGGGCCGCTGGAACTCGGGACGCGCGGAGAATAACCTCGGCTTCCGCCCGCGTCTCAAGGAAGGCTACTTCCCCGTTCCTCCCACCGACCACTTCCAGGACCTGCGCTCCGAAATGGTTCAGCACCTCATCGCCGCCGGCATTGACGTCGAATGTCACCACCACGAAGTTGCGCAAGCCGGGCAGGCCGAGATCGACATGCGCTTCGACACGCTGCTCAAGTCCGCCGACAACATGATGAAGTACAAGTACATCCTGCGGAACACCGCCTATCAGTTCGGCAAGTCGGTTACCTTCATGCCCAAGCCGCTCTTCGGCGATAACGGTTCCGGAATGCACACGCACCAGTCGCTGTGGCTGAAGGGCAAGCCGCTCTTCGCCGGTGACAAGTACGCTGGCCTTTCCGATATAGCTTTGTATTACGCCGGTGGCCTCCTCAAGCACGCCCCAGCCATCCTCGGCTTCGCTGCGCCGACCACCAACTCCTACAAGCGCCTCGTCCCCGGCTACGAAGCTCCGGTGAACTTGGCCTACTCGAAGCGCAATCGTTCCGCGGCCGTGCGCATCCCGGTGTATTCGGAGAGCCCCAAGGCTAAGCGGCTCGAGTTCCGCCCGCCCGACCCATCCTGCAATCCGTACCTAGCCTATGCAGCGATGCTTCTGGCCGGACTCGACGGCATCAAGAACAAGATCCATCCGGGTGAACCGCTCGATAAGGACAGCTACGACCTGTCACCTGAAGAGGCTGCCAAGGTCCCGTCCGTCCCTGGCTCCCTCGACGGCGTCCTTGCCGCTCTTAAGGCCGACCACAAGTTCCTTCTCGAAGGCGGCGTTTTCACCGAGGACATCATCGACACCTGGATCGAGTACAAGACCAAGAACGAAGTGGACCCCATCCGGATGCGCCCGAATCCGTACGAGTTCCACCTCTACTACGACATCTGAGCATCCGATGAGGATGCTCATCCCGAGGCCCCGATGAACGGTATCGGCGCCGAAGGATCCCTCCTTTGGCCGAAGAAGGATCCCAGCCGGCGATATGTCTCTTAGGGCCCGCCGCTCACCCGGCGGGCCTTTTCGTTTCTGGTTTAGCGTTTGTGTGGTGCTGTGGGGTGTGCGTCCCGACGCTCGTTGTCGGGAAGGCCTGTCTCCCTAGGTTTGCGGCCTTTTCTTTGGGGGGAACTTGGGTAGCGCAGACCTGTTTCTCAAGGTCTGCGGATTTTCTCTGCCCCGCCGGACTGCTTCCGAACGTCGCGGCGGGCGAAGGCGGCTACGGTTTCGACGGTCTGAAGTGAACGCTCTCCTGCTTGCTCTTCGGGTCGTAGTGCGTGAAGCTCACGCTCCGGTCCGTCAAGATGACCGGCACGATGTCCGCAGGGATGATCCACTCTTTGCCGGGATCGATGAGCACGCTGTCGTCGTACAAGATCGTCTGGCGTTCGAACTTGTCCTTGCACGCATCGCGGTCCTGCGCCGCCGTCTGCAAATCGGCTTTTGCCTTTTGCAGTTCGACCGCCATCGGCTCGGCCGCGAATCTCTGTTGAGCCGCTTGTTCGCCCGCCCGAGCCGCCGCGCGCTTTGCACTCGGAATCAGAAAGACGTAAGCGACCACGATCGCCACGACCATCCCCGCCACGAAGGAAACCAGCTCCATCCTCCACGGCGAACTCTTTCCCATGTTCTCGCCCACTTCGCTGTCCTCAAACATTTCCCCTCCGCTCGCGGGACTCGCCCTGTGTCGTTCCGTATGGACCCGCCAATCTTCCGCCGACTCCGCTCACCTTGTCCAGCGTCTCACCCTCAGCGTGTCATCCCGAGCGAAACAGCCGGGTATTCTTCTTGCGTTCGCGTCGCGAACGCCGGCTGCCCAGTCGAGGGATCCTGGCAACAATCCTCCACTCACTGGCCGGCGGGATCATGGCCGAAACGCGGATTGCTCTGCCCGTTAGTTTTCCCCCACCCTTTTGCGCCCGTCCCTCACCCCCATCCGCTCGTCGAGCTGCTCCAGCACTTTCGGCCATGCCTCCTCGTGACGGGCTCTCGATTCCTCATCCGGAAACCCCGCATGCGTGAGCCGAAGCTGCGTTCCGCCGTTCTTCGGTGTGAGTTCGACCGTCACGACCGTTTCGGCGCCTTTGGTTCCGTGGTTGAGCCATGTCATTTCGACCAGCCGATTCCGCTCCAGCCTCAGGAAGCGCCCGTAATGCGGATGCCGCGCGCCTTCGAACCACGTTTCGAAATAGAAGGGCGCGTTGGCTTCCCCTTTCATCAACACCGTACCCGGCGCGGCAAACCAACTGTCCATGCGCTCCGTCCACGCTCGAAATAGCACGTCGGGCGCCGCCTTCATCTCCCGCTCCAGGGTCAAACGATATGGCCTAGCTGTAATGTCCGGTGGCGCCACAATCATCGTCATCAGCTCCTCCGCTTCCGACCATTTCATTTCGAGATGGCCCGACGCTTCCGGGTCTGTTCTACCAACTTCTTCGCAGCCTCGATCACCAGATCGGGTCTGTCGTATTGGATGTAATGCCCGCTTCCCGTGGCAATCACGCGTGATGAATCCGTGGATAGCTGCGCCAATTCGCTCTGCAACTCCTCCCACTGGGGATTCATTTCCTTCGCCGAGCGCGGGGAGCGCCCCGGTACCGGATACAACTTATCCGGATCGTGTGAGAGTACCACCAGAGGGATGTTGCCTAGCGGCCCGGCCCTTCGTGCTCCCTCTGCACTCTCCTCGAAGGATCCCTCTTCCGCGACGTGTTCCTGCCAAGGCCCCCACCTGCACTCCACCGTTCGGAGCATCGGTCGAATTTCGGCTGGCCCATACCCGCACCATTGCATCAGACGGGAAATGCCAAACGGTATGGTGTCGGCTTTGAGGCCTAGCACGCGAAGGAATGCTGCAATGGCCTTCATATCCTCTGGGGATCGACGTCGCACCTGGTCCGGATGTACGGAGTCCACGAGAACCACCCCCGCCACTTCCGTCGGGAAGAGACGCGCGTACATTCGAACGTTCATACCGCCGAAGGAATGCCCGGCCAACACAAACGGTCCAGCCACCCCCGCCCTCTGCAACAAGGTGTGCAGCTCCTCCGCGATCGCCTTGCTGGTTCGCGGATGTGGACTCGGATCGCTCCACCCCAGCCCGCCGCGGTCGTAAGAGCAAACCCGCGTGAATCGAGCGATAGGCGGCTGCACCTTGTACCAAGGCAGCCATGAATCCCCAAGACCAGAATCGAGGACCACCGTCGGGGAACCCTCTCCAATGCAGTAAATGTGCAGCCGATAGCCCCCCACGTCCACCAGCTGGCCCGGCCGCGGATTCTGGCGCATGTCCCGATTGTGCGCGATCCACTGGTATGCCGCTCCCGCACACGCCAGCGCCACCACCACGCATGCCGCACCCACACTTAGGGTCTTTGCCCAATGCAGAATGCGCCCATACTTCGACGGCTGTCTTGACCCCGTCGCTCCACTCTCACCGCTCATCCGACTCCTCCTGAGCGTTGCTGTAAGGTTGGGCCCACTGCAAAATGTCGACTTACCGGCGGAACTGTCGGCGAAGGGCAAGCACAAGCAAGGCAAAAAACGTCGAAGTGAAAAGCATTTCGACCAAGGCCAAGACGCGGCCCCAGGGGTAAACCGGTTCGAACGCGCGTTCCTTCTGGAAAGCCGCGACATCAAGCGCCGTAAGCAGACTGTTCCCGAACAGCCGCCCTTCGGCACTGAACCAACCGCTATAGTCTTTCCCCGGCAGGAAAGGCCGCCCGTAGGTCAGCACATCGGTCGCCGACGCCGCGCTCGCCACGTGTTGGTCTTTGCCGAGGCTGTAGCGCAGCCCCGCGGTCGGATACAGCAAGGTAAAGAGCAAGAGGACAAGACCTAGCACAAGCAACGGCCGGAGATAGCTCTCCCCGTACTGGCTCACGTACTTGTACCAGGCGGCGAGCCCCAAGTATCTGTGCAGCCAGCGCAGGACAGGATTCGTTCTGCGGCTGGAGAGGCGCTTCATCTCCATTTCGCCGTAGTGAAAATCGCCCGCCGTCCAGTAGTCCTTCCTGTCGTCATAGTTCTTCTTCAGTTGCTGGTAGAGTTCCGCTATCAGACCATAATCGCGTTCGTCAGGACTCCTCTCTTCGGGCTCGATGTCACTCGCGCGTTCATCGCCAAGGTCAATGTCTTCCTCGAGGACCATTCCTTTCCCGCTGCCTTTTCGTCTGCGCCAGCGGACCGAAGAGAACACGAATTTCGAGACATCGCAATTGTGGAAGAGAGCTTGCCCCAGGTAGGACTTGTAGAAAACTACCGCCTCGGGTTTCGCGAACTCCGCCAAAGAAAAAACCGCCCCTGGAAGTACAGTTCCATCCTCGCGGAATGTTGTCTCGCGGAACGCAACAGATCCGAGGAATCTTGCATTCGAAAAGACAGCACCCCGCGTGAATGCGGCCTCGCTGAAGTTGGCGCCTTGCATGAACGTGGCCCCGCTAAAGTCGGCACCCTGCCCAAACTGCGCTAGGTAGAAGTCGGCACCCTCCGCATATGTGGACAGGGAAAAGTCAGCATCCTGCGTAAACGTGGCGAAAGAAAACGCGACATCCCCCGAAAACGTGGCCCGGACAAATTTTGCGCTCTGCGCAAAGGTGGCCACAGAGAACCACGCGGTCTGTGCGAACCTCGCCCAGGCAAAGTCGGCACCGTCTCTGAATCTGGCCTCACGGAAGTTGGCCTTCTGTCTGAACGTAGCCCCCTTGAAGTCAGCCTCCTGCGAGAACGTGGCCTCTTGAAAGGTGCTCTTCCCACCAAACTTCGCCCCGCTGAAGCTGCCGACCTCCGCGAATGTGACCCCGTAAAACTCGGCATCCCCCGAAAAGCGGGTTCCGCTGAAATCGGCACCCTGCGTGAACCTCGCTCCACTGAAGTTGGCTCCCTGCGTGAACGCGGCCTCGGTGAAGACGCACTTCGCCACGAATGCGCGGCCAGCATAATCTGCTGCCGGAAACACAAACCGTGTGAAGTCCGCGATACCCGTGCCTGCTTCCTTCAAGATGCGCTCGAATTCTTCCCTGAAGGCGGCCGCGTCCCTGCCCGCGTTGAGATGCATCATGCAAACCGGGATGCCGTTGACCACGACGGTTCTCAGAACATCCCGACCGCATGGCTTCCCGTCGTGCATTGCCACCGGGCAGCCCCCCGTCGCCGGACGGCGCTCTGCGGCTGACTCTTCTTCCTTTTCCTTGTCGTGCATGTTTGGCGTGGATTGTAGCAAAAGTGGACGTAGAATCGCAGTACCGCACCCGATTGCGCCGGTCCCGAAGGATACGCCAGTCGTGCTCAAATCCTGATTCCTACCTCATAGGGATAAGTTTCACGGATCACTTTTAGGCAATACTCAAACACGCGTCTGGCCTGCTCTATTGTTAGGAGCCGGTTCTCCACTTCCCCCGAAGTCGCGTGGGTGAGAAGATTCCTGGTGTTTCGTGCGTCAAGGAATTCTCGTTGATCAATGGGGGCGACGCGACGAGCGTCTCGAACGGCATTTAGTCGGTCCAATAGTCCACCGCGCGGCTCACAGAGAAGCCGTCGTTTGCTCACAAGTTCCTCGACTACATAGTTGAGCGTCTCCTCCAATGCTATCCAACTAAAAAGAATGCATGCTCGTAGGTATCGTTGACGAAGAGGGACCGTTGAGGGAATGTCGGGCAGACCTATGCTCTGATTCAAAAAGAAGTAGGCATCGTCCAGCGTGGTGCAGTAAGCAGGGCCTCGCATTCCTACTCCTTTGAACCAGAAAATACCTTGCCGGGGGCTGCAGGAACAACAACAAAGAAACTGGGCGGGCGCGCACACGCACATCTTTCCCCCGCGCTGATTTAACAGCTCTGGTGCAATCCGTTCTCACTGAGAAGCTCTTTCCACTCTTGTAACTCTGACGGCGGATTTCGACAGTAGAGTAACGACAATTGGGGATTGTGGCGTGAATGGAGGGAAACTCACCCTCAGATAGAATCTTTTCTTGTCTGGCTGAACCCCATAGGCTACACCCATCATCACAGCCTGCCCCGCCATAAAGAACTCGCCAGCCGTTATTTCTCCGTCACATTCAATGATGAAGGCTGTCGGTTGCTGTTGGACATCTGTCTGCAATATGACCTGCAAACCATACGGAGCGTCAGCCCTCGTTGATGGCACGCGCCTCTCTGACATTTGAATGTGTTGAACAACTGCCGCAGGAGGCTCAGCATGTATTTCCGCCCTAGGTGGAAACTGCGCTCCCAAAGAACCGATCGCCCTTTCCACTCTTTCGAAACCCGATACTATGTCATTTCTCAGGCCATGCATGTCGTCTGCTGTCGCCTGAAGCAGCGAAGCAGAAAGCACTGCCGCAATCTGCCTTTTCAATTCCTGCTGTTCGCGATCGTTGTCCTTTCTCTGTATGTGTGCAGAGACAAACCCAACGATGCTAAGAACAACACAGGCACCTGCCAATATCCAGCGGATGGTTTTCCGCCCTTCCAGCAGCTTCATGGCCTCAGGCATAAACATGAGCGCGAATCCAACGGCAGCGAGAAGGATTCCTGAGACGTTGGGCAGGTCTTTGAAAAAGGAACGCATATCGATGACGCAAGAGGATACGTCTATCTCCCAGCACGTACAACTCGATTCCTCTGTTCCAGAGAGCAGTTAACTGACCCATTGTGCCCGAGGCTTGCGAGCGTCCGCCCGGATGGAACAGTAGCAGGCGCTGGAAAGCCTCGACGGCCGGGCAAATCCTCCCGTACCACGCGAGGCATCAGCACAACTGGGAGTGGCTTCCTGGCAAGTCTTTCGAGGACAATTCTGAAGGGTTAACGCGGTTCAGTATTTGCGCGTAGTGCCGGCGCGAGGCAGCCGAAACAGATCAATTGTGCCCCTATTGCGCATGCCGTTTTTGATCGGCGGAGCAGCTCGAGGAAGAAGAGCTGCCTAGCTTGCCAAGGTAAGCCATGCCGCGAGGGCGGCGAACTTTTCGTCCTGGGTCCACGGCGGACCAAACGATTTGCCAAACGCGGCGATGCGGCCCTTGAGCGCGACGGGACTGACACCGAGCGTTCTCGACGCAATCTCAAAAAGCTCTTTCTCCCTGACCGCCTCCAATGGCAAACGGCAGCGAGTGCAAGCACGGCGCAAGGCATTGCGGAAAAGTTCGCCGTCGGCTGTGTGGATAAGAGCGTGAGAGGCAAGGATCTGCTCCAGTCCAGGGAGCGCCCGGCCCGAAGCCAGGAGAAGAGCGCAGCGGCCAATTCTGCGGTTCTGCTTGGCCAAATCCGTTTGTATGGAACGGAGAGAGAATAGCGCCAGCCGAGTTGCTTCCGAACGGACGCGTGCAATGAATCTTTTGGCGTCTTTTCTCGGCATCCTTTCGCCGGTATGGTAGGGCTGGCGGTAGGTGTAGGTGAACATCTTGACGAACTGGATTCTTCGGCGGTCTATAACCAGAGGCGAATCGGGCGGCCCACAAAGGGCAACGGCAACCGCCCAGCCCGAATGCACGCGAAAGCCGAGAGTCGCACCCTTCATCGCGCCCTCCCTACGACGAACTCCGAAGGAAGATCCTCAGGACTCCCGACCCCGCGCGAGAGCTGGTGACGCGGGCTAACGTTGAGCGAACTCCTGATTACGCGGCAACCATCCCACCGACCGTTTCGTTCACGCCGGCGAGGTAAACTCCTCAAACACCACCCCGTAGCAGATCAGCCCATCTCCATCGATTCCCTTTTGCGCGTGGACCACGCGGCCGTAACAACCCTCCTCCATCTCGTCGCGGCCCGTCACTTCCCGCGGTATCCGGATCGACACCATGATCGGGGTACCCGGCTCGAAACGCCTGCGCGTTGCAAAAGAGACCCCCCGATGCGACACATTCAACGACTCAGTTGTCTCATCCGCAGGCTCCCTGGTGAGTCCCAATACGCGCAACCGGAGCGGAATGCTCAAGGTAAAGCGCGGAAGGGAGCGGCGGTCCGGGTTTTTCATTCTTCCCCCTGGTGGCATGGTACTCCGAATCCGAACTGGAATGTGATAAATGTCAAAATTGTGAGACCCAACGAAGTCCTGTTACTGTCCCAGTTCGGAGCGCTTCCCACCTGCTCAGCCCTGAACATACGGCGGGTTGTATCCCGCCCCGCGACCCTTCCAACCCCCACCGCCTTGCTTGGGAGCACCTTGAGCGTGCCATCGTCGCGTCTTTTAGATTTCCACAGTTTGTTCGAATACCCTTGAGTTACCTATTGCAATTAGGTAATTCCTGTAGTAATATTTCTCGTGATCTCTGAACACCTCTCTCGCCTTGCCACCCCGTTCGGGTTCATTTCTCAATGTTCTCTGTGCCTCTGTGGCAGTCCTTCCTTCTCTAACCCCTTTAGAATCCGCAGATCCGAAAAACGCGCCTGTAACCCCTTTGGAATGCGCAGTTCCAAAACATTGGACTTAAAACCCTTTAGAATCCGCAGTTACAAAAAAGGACGGGGGGTGGGGGTGCGCTTTCTGCATCCCGGAAGGGGTTTCGGGATACTTCTCCACAGCCTGCCGTCGAGCCCGCCGCTGTGGTATCTTCTATCTTTCACTCGTCGGCATTTCCCAAACAGGCTGAGAGCATGAAAGCTTCTTACAACGGCGCGCCTATTCCCCCTGATGGGGCGCCAATTGACTATCGCGACGGACAATTCCGCGTCCCGCCGAATCCCATCATCCCCTTCATCGAGGGCGATGGCACCGGCCGCGACATCTGGACCGCCTCGCGCCGCGTCTTTGACGCTGCCGTCGAGCGCGCCTATTCCGGCCAGCGCCGCGTCGCCTGGTACGAGGTCTTTGCGGGTGAGAAGGCCTTCAACGCCTGCCAGCAGTGGCTCCCCGACGATACGGTTGACGCCATCCGCCGCTTCCGCGTGGCCATCAAGGGGCCGCTCACCACGCCCGTCGGCGGCGGCATCCGTTCGCTGAACGTCGCCCTGCGTCAGACCCTCGACCTTTACGCCTGCGTCCGCCCGGTGCGCTATTTCGCCGGCGTGCCTTCGCCCGTCACCCATCCGGAGCGCATGAACGTCATCATCTTCCGCGAGAATACCGAAGACGTTTATGCCGGCATCGAGTGGAAGTCCGGCTCGCCGGAGGCCAAGAAGCTCCTCGACTTCCTGAATAATGGGATGCTCAAGGGAGCGCACAAGCAGATTCGCTGGGATTCCGGCATCGGTATCAAGCCCATATCTCCCACGGGCACCAAGCGCCTCGTGCGCCGCGCTGTCCGTTACGCGCTCGAGAACCGCTCCCGCGTGGTCACTCTCGTCCACAAGGGCAACATCCAGAAATTCACCGAAGGCGCCTTCCGCGATTGGGGCTACGAACTGGCCCGTGAAGAATTCAGGAAAGACGTCGTCACCGAGCGCGAAAGCTGGATTGTGGACCATCGCGACAAGAATCCGTCGCTCACCGTCGAGCGGATCGCCGCGATGATCGAGCCCGGCCTCGAGCGCGCCATCGACGCGTTCAAAAATTCAGTCTATGCCGAGGTGAAGCAAACCCTGGAAAAGATCTACGCGACCCACGGCAAGGGCCAGTGGAAGCAGAAGCTCCTGATCAACGACCGCATCGCCGATTCCGTGTTTCAGCAGGTGCTTCTCCGCGCCGATGAATACAGCGTCTTTGCTACTCCCAACCTGAACGGCGACTATCTCTCGGACGCCTGCGCCGCCCAGGTGGGAGGGCTCGGCATGGCCCCCGGCGGGAATATCGGCGATGGCTACGGCATCTTCGAGGCCACCCACGGCACCGCGCCCAAGTACGCCGATAAAGACATGGTCAATCCCAGTTCGCTGATTCTTTCGGGTGCCATGATGTTTGAGCACCTCGGCTGGAAAGAGGTGGCGCGGCTCATCCAGGACGGCATCGCCCGCACCATCCAGCAGAAGCGGGTCACCTACGATCTCGAGCGGCTGATGCCCGGCGCGGCCAAACTCGGCACGTCGGCATTTGCTTCCGCCATCATCGAAAACATGCGCGCCGCCCCTGTTGGCTCCATGATGATTGCTCGATCATGATGTAGCTCGCCTCTTCACAGGCGAGGCTTTTGACTTTCAATGGAGGGATGAGCTTCATGCGCAAGAAAGTCACTGTCGTCGGCTCCGGCTTTGTCGGGTCCACCACCGCGCAACGCATCGTCGATGCCGAGCTTGCCGATGTCGTGATTGTGGACATTCTCGAGGGCGTCCCCGCCGGCAAGGCGCTGGACATGCTCGAGTCCGCCCCGATCACGCGGACCGACGCGCGCGCCACCGGCATCTCCACGCAGGCAGGCGACTATTCCGCTACCGCCGGCTCCGACATTGTTGTCATCACCGCCGGCTTCCCACGCAAACCCGGGATGAGCCGCGACGAGCTTCTCAAGGCCAACTACGATATCGTTAAGGCGGTCGTCGTACAGATCGCGGGCCACTCGCCCGAGTGCATCCTCATCGCGGTCACGAACCCGCTCGACGCCATGGCCCAAACCGCCTACAAAGTCAGCGGCTTCCCCAAGAATCGTGTCATCGGCATGGCCGGCGTGCTGGACTCCGCGCGCATGAGTGCGTTCATCGCCGCCGAGCTCGGCGTATCGGTGGAGAACGTGCACTCTTTCGTCCTCGGCGGCCATGGGGACGACATGGTGCCCCTGCCCCGCTATTCCACCGTGGCCGGCGTCCCCATCACCGAGCTACTCGCCAAAGAGCGCATCGATGCCATCGTGGACCGTACGCGCAAGGGCGGCGCCGAAATCGTCAATCTCTTGAAGACGGGTTCCGCTTACTACGCTCCGTCTGCCGCTGTGTTTGAAATGGTCGAGGCCATTCTGAAGGACAAGAAGAAAATCCTTCCCTGCGCCGCTTACCTCGAAGGCGAATATGGCATCAAGGGGCTTTTTGTCGGCGTGCCGGTCAAGCTCGGCGCCCGGGGCATCGAGCAGGTCATCCAGATCAAGCTGGTCCCCGAAGAAGACGCGGCGCTTCAGAAATCAGCCGCGTCCGTCCGCGAACTGATCGGCGTCTTGGGTTTCTAGCGCGTTGCGCCGCGCGCTCTAAATGGGCCTGTCCGCAGGGGGAGCCTCGGCCGGCTTGGCCGCCGGCATCACAATCCGGGCGGTCTTGATGCTGTCGAGCTTCGGGAAATTCTTGTCGAGGTACGCCTTGCCCAGCGACTGGACTTTGTCCTGCCCCGGCCCGCGGCCGGATGGCGCTCCTTCCCCATACCCGCTGTACAGGGCGTCCACCACCTTCATGCCCTCAACCACTTTTCCAAACGGCGAAAACCCGTCGCCATCCAGGCGCGAGTTGTCTTGGTAGTTGATGAAAACCTGTGTGGTGCGCGTGTTCGGTCCAGCCATCGCGTAAGTGACCATGCCCCGCGTGTTGCTCTGCTTCACCGGATCGTCCTTGATGGGCGCCGCGTTCCACACCCGCGCTACCGGGGGGTGTGCGCTGATCCCGAACTGCACCATAAACCCCGAGATCACGCGGAAGAAGCTCGCGTCGTCGTAAAAGTGATGCTGCACTAGGTTGTAGAAACGGTCCGCGCCACGGGGTGCCCACGCGCGCGTAACCCGCACGACAAAATCCCCCTTCGTCGTGGTGAACTTCACATCGAAGGTTTCCGGCGCCTTTGCCGCGAGCGTCGCCGGCTGCAGTAGCGCCGGATCGAAGCTGGCCGCTTTCGGCGTCTCCGTCTGCGCCCACGCGCCTCCAGCAAAGAGCGCTGCTCCGACCACCGCTACCATCCCCATCACAAAACTCTTCTTCATCTTCGTTGCTCCTCCTCAGTTTCTTGGTTCCGCTTACTTCCCTTCCGACTTCATTTCCTTGGCCACCTGCTCGACCTGGGCCATCAGGCGCAGCGTATTTTCTCCCAGAATCCTTTGTACGTCACCCTCAGAGTAGCCGCGCCGCAAAAGGCCTTCGGTGATTTTCGGCAGCATGGAGACGTCTTCCATGCCGTAGGGCATGCTGGCCCCGTCGAAGTCCGAACCCAGGCCGACGTGGTCCACCCCGGCTACCTTCACGGCATGGTCGATTTGATCGAGGATCTTCTCCCAGCTCACTCGCGGAAGCTTCCCCTGTTCGACCAGTTCGCGCGTCAGCTGGTCGAACTCAACGAGCTGGCAACTTTCATCCGGGCCGCAGCGTTGCGTTGCTTGCGCTTGCATCTCTTTGTCGTACTCCGGATGGGCGCGCGACGCGTCGCGGAATTCCTGGCTCAAAAATCCCACATGGTAATTGATCTGGATCACGCCGCCCCTGGCGGCGAGCGCGCGCATCATATCGTCGGTCATATTACGTGGAGCATCGCAAAGCGCGCGGCACGAAGAGTGCGAGGCGATGATGGGCGCCTTGCTTACGGCGAGCGCGTCGTAGAAGGTCTTGTCCGAGACGTGGGAAATGTCCACCATCACACCGAGGCGGTTCATCTCGCGCACCACGTCCTTGCCGAAGTCTGTCAATCCATTGTGCGCGGGCTTGTCGGTGGAAGCATCGGCCCACTCGGTGTTGCCGGTGTGCGTGAGAGTCATGTAGCGCACGCCAAGCGCCGCGTACATCCGCAGCACGCCGAGATCGCTATCGATCATGTGTCCGCCCTCAACGCCGATGAGCGCGGCGATCTTGCCTTCATCGCGGGCGCGGCGAACTTCTTCGGCCGTGGCCGCCAGGGCCAGATCATTCGGATGCGCTCGCACCTGCTCACGCACGGCGTCGATCTGATCGAGTGCGCGCTTCACCGCCGGGGGGCCGGTCACCGAACTCGGGATCCAGATGGAAAAGAAAATCGCTCCGAGCCCGCCTTCCTTCATGCGTGGAATATCGATGCTGCCCTTCGCGTCGCGGCGAGCTAAGTCGAATTGTCCATCCAGGAATCTCTGCGTCGTGTCGTCGTGGGTATCCACGACGATCGATGAGAAGTGGAGCTTCTTGGCGCGGGCGGTGATGTCATCGGCGGTCATGGACATGGCCAACATCACCCCTGCGCCACAGCAGAGCCCCACGGCAAGCAGTGAGCGCATTCTATGTTCTCCTCAGACGCCAATTGAAATTATGCGAGCAGCCAGCCAAAAACCATCTGCTTCAGCGCTTGGCGGTTCACCTCGGCGATCGATTCGGTGAGCGGAATCTCCTTGGGACAAACCTGGACACAATTCTGCGCATTCGAGCAATCCGCAACGCCGCCCGGCCCCAGCACCGCTTTCAATCGCTCGCGCGCGTGCATCGCGCCGGTCGGGTGCATGTTGAAGAGGCGGACCTGGCTCAGGATCGCTGCGCCGATAAAATCGTTGTGCGCGTTGACTTGCGGACAGACCTCGAGGCAGTTGCCGCAGGAAATGCAGCGCGAGAGCGGGTAGGCCTTTTCTTGGATCTCCGGAGCCATGCGCGGTCCTTCGCCGAGGTCGTAGGTGCCGTCGATGGGCACCCAAGCCTTCACGCGCTTCAGGCTCTCGAACATGAACGAGCGATCCACGATGAGATCGCGCACAAGCGGAAACTTCGTGAGCGGCTCGAGGCGGATGGGCTGCTCGAGGGAATCCACCAGCGCGGTGCAAGCCATTCGCGCCCTTCCGTTGATGACCATGGCGCACGAGCCGCAGACCTCTTCAAGGCAATTCGACTCGTAACTAACAGGGGTGGTTTTCGCGCCGTTGCGAGTGACAGGACGCTCGGCGATATCGCGAAGGCAGATAATCGCATTCATCGCGGGGCGCCACTCAAGGGCAAACTCCTCCCAGCGCGGCGCGTCATTCGGGCTCGCTCGCCGCCTCACTCGCACGATCACTTGCTTCTTGTCGGCCATAGATCCCCCGAGCTACGTGGCTGCGTCGTAGCGGCGCGGCCTCGGTGGAAGGAGTGAAATATCCACCGGCTCGTATTCGAGCCTAATTTCCCCGTCCTCGAATTTTGCGCGCGTGGTCTTCAACCACTTTGCGTCATCCCGCTCGGGGAAATCCGGCTTGTAGTGCGCGCCGCGGGACTCATTTCTCGCGAGCGCACCGACGGTGATGACCCGCGCCAGGACCAGCATGTTGTCCAGCTCGCGGGCAAAGTTCAGCGTCTGGTTCGACCACTGCGTGCGGTCGGACAGATTGATGCGGCGGAAACGCTCGGCCAGTTCGCCGAGCTTCGCGTCCGTCTTCTCCAACTCTTTGTTATGGCGGGACACCGTCACGTTCTCGGTCATCCACTGTCCCATTTCCTTCCAGATGGTGACGGGGTTCACCTCGCCTTCTTGTCGCAGGAGCCCGTCGTTGATTTCCTGCTGACGCATGCGCTCGCGCCGGAAGACACTCGCATCCACAGCTTCGCAACCCTTCTCAAGATTTCCCGCGTATTTCACCGCGGCGGGACCTGCGATCATTCCGCCGTAAATGCAGGAGACCAGCGAGTTGGCGCCCAGACGGTTTGCGCCGTGATATTGGTATTCGCATTCTCCGGCTGCATAGATGCCGGGCACGTTGGTCGCTTGGTTGTCGTTATCGACCCAGATTCCTCCCATGGTGTAGTGCATGGCGGGAAAAACTTTCATGGGTTCGTCTCGTGGATCCACACCGAGATACCGTTCGTAGATTTCCAGGATGCCTTCAAGTTTGCGGTCGAGCGTAGCGCGAGGAATGTGGGTTAAATCGAGATAGACCGCCGGCTCACCGCCGATGCCAAGCTTCAACTCGTACACGACTCTGTGAATCGCGCGCGTGGCGATATCGCGCGGCACCAGGTTCCCGTACTTGGGATACCACTCCTCGAGAAAATAGAACCGTTCATTGGCCGGTATCGACCGCGGCGCGCGCGTGTCGCCGGCGTTCTTCGGCACCCAGACACGGCCACCCTCGCCGCGCGCCGATTCGCTCATCAGACGGAGCTTATCTTCACCCGGGATCGCCGTCGGATGCACCTGGATGAACTCGCCGTTGGCGTAGTCCACGCCTTGCTGGAACAACGCGGCCTGCGCCGAGCCGGTGCAAACGACGGAGTTCGTGGAGCGGCCGAAAATCGCTCCGATGCCGCCGGTGCAGAAGATGGCCGCGTCAGCGGGAAAACTCTTCACTTCCATGGATCGCAGATTCATGGCGCAGATTCCGCGGCAAATTCCCGCGCCATCCATCACGGCGGAAAGGAAAGCCCAACTTTCATACTTTTTGACGAGGCCATCGACCTCGAAGCGACGTACTTGCTCGTCAAGCGCGTAGAGGAGCTGTTGCCCGGTCGTGGCGCCGGCGAACGCAGTCCGGTTGTAGAGCGTTCCTCCGAAGCGGCGAAAGTCGAGCAGTCCCTCCGGCGTGCGGTTGAACATCACGCCCATGCGATCCAGCAGATCGATGATTCCCGGGGCGGCCTCACACATCCTTTTCACCGGAGGCTGGTTCGCGAGAAAGTCGCCGCCGTAGATGCTGTCGTCGAAGTGCTTCCAGGTGGAGTCGCCCTCGCCCCTGGTGTTTTTCGCGGCGTTTATTCCGCCCTGCGCGCAGACCGAGTGCGAGCGCTTCACCGGAACGATGGAAAACAGCTCTACGGGCACGCCCGCTTCGGCCACGCGAATCGTGGCCGCCAGACCGGCCAGCCCTCCGCCCACGACGATGATTTTCGGCTGTCTCATCAGAGATACTTCCCGAACGGATGCCAGTTGAGCCGGAAACAGAGAACGATCATGATTCCCACGATGCCGAAGCTCACGGCCACGATTGCGCCCAAACGGCCTGCGGCGCGCTGCGCTCCGGCGGTCGAGGCGATTCCCCATTTGCAGACGAAATTCCAGATGCCTACGCCGAGATGAAACGATGCCGCCAGAATGCCCACAACGTAGAGCGCCAAGTAATACGGGTTTTCAAAGGTGCGCGCCATGCCCTCGTAGGTGGATTTTCCGTGGGTCAGGAAGCGCTCCGTGTAAACGTGCCAGCCGATGAACGCGAATGCGATCAGGCCCGTGTACCGCTGCAAGGTATAGAGCCAATTCTTCATCCAGGGATAATCGAGGACGTTGGCCTTGCCCCTAAGCCAGAGGTAGACGCCATACGAGCCGTGGTAAAGGATTGGCACCCAGATTCCCATCACCTCAACGACCAAGCGGAATTGAATCGTCTGCAAATCGTGAGACGTGTCGTTGTACCTTCCCGCGCTGACGAGGGCGGAGCTATTGGACCAAAAATGCTCGGCGAGGAACGCTCCTATGGGAAAGATGCCCGCCAAGGAGTGGAGCTTTTTGAGGAGATAAGACTCGTGAGGGCGGGTTGCCGTCGCGGGCATGCGTTCTCCGCCGCGTCGGCCGTGGAGGGCGCACTACATTCGCGGCGAATTCAGTATAGGGAGATGGACAGGACCTTGCAAGCGGGGCGGGGCCGGGCACGGACGATTAGAGGGTGGCGATTGGCCGGTTTGCGTCGTCGATGAATTCGAACCTGTATTGCGACACAGGCAGATCCTCCTTGTCAGACAACACGCGAGGGGGCCGGGAGTAAGGAGTATCAGAATCATCTCTGGGCGGTTCGGTTGGAAGTGTCACGCAATGTGGAGAAAGTGGCAATAATGGGACGCCATGCGATGATCTGCGGCCAAGGGCGGGGACATGCCGGAAGGTTCCCGATTCAAAACACTGCGCGAAAATTCAGCGCCGGGCGTTGTGCCCTTCGGTCTACAATGGTGTTGAAATTGAGAGAAGTTCGCCCGGGGGCCCCCGCCGGCCGAATAGATCTAGCTGTGAGGATCGGGGATGGCCAAAACCCTTGTGTCTGAGATCGAGCGCCTCGCCGACGCCATTGGCGAGAACGACGCCGGCTCCGTCGAAACGTCGCTTCACCATGTGGCCGAGCGCATCGCCGAGGTATTGCGCGTCAAGAAGGACGAAGTCGCCATCCTGATCCTCTCCGACCGCATGCGCGTGCTGCGCTTTCTCATCCCGGAGCGGCTCCGTCACGCCGGCGTCATTCCGCTGTCGAGTATCAACGCTCTTGCCGCGCGAACTGCGCGGCAGGGCCGCCCCGAAATCATCAACCACTTCGCCGATGCGCGGCATCTCTCGGTGTCTGAAGCGCTCTTCTTTGGATACGACCGCGGCGACGAAGTCATCCAGAAGATCATGTGCGTTCCGATCAAGATCGAAGACCAGGTTGTCGGAGTCATCCAACTCAGCCGCAAAGGCAAAAGCTTTGCCAAAGCGGGGCCCGATTTTACCGAACGGGACCTACGCGAGCTCCTTCCCCTCTCTCGCGCCCTCGGCAAGCTCTTGAGACTTTTCCCCGGCGATTGACGCCCGGCCTCACCGGTCCTTTCTGGCACGGTTACAGTCCTTTTGCATTGACACTCCATGCCCTTCTTGTTATGTTTCGCTCGCAAAAAAGTTTTTGTCTTAATCTCACGCACGGAGGCACCGTACCCCGGAACCATCCATGGCGTTCGTTGCGAAGAAGATTTTCCTGACCAAGGGCGTCGGCAAACATCGAGAGAGACTTTCGAGTTTTGAGCTGGCGCTGCGAAACGCCGGCATCGCGGCCTGCAACATCGTGCGCGTCTCCTCGATCTTCCCGCCGAGCTGCAAGCTCATCTCCCGCAGCGAGGGACTCAAGCACATCCGCCCCGGCCAAGTCGCTTTCACCGTGATCAGCGAGAACTCCACGCGCGAGCCGCACCGGCTCATCGCCGCGAGCATCGGTCTCGCTCTGCCCGCCGACAAATCCATGTACGGCTACCTCTCCGAGCACCACTCGTTCGGCGAAACTGAAGAAGTGGCGGGCGAATACGCCGAAGAACTGGCGGCGGAAATGCTTGCCACGACGCTCAACGTCGAGTTCGATCCCGACCTCTCCTGGGATGAGAAGAAAGAGGTTTACCGCATCTCGAACAAGATCGTGCGCACGATGAACATCACCC
This sequence comes from Candidatus Acidiferrales bacterium, assembly GCA_049514555.1. Taxonomy (GTDB): domain Bacteria; phylum Acidobacteriota; class Terriglobia; order Acidiferrales; family UBA7541; genus JBEKUY01. The sequence goes on along the minus strand of JBEKUY010000001.1, from coordinate 154,911 downwards.
AGTCCGCGGTCGGTGACAAGCGCGGGCTGTGGACCACCGTTCTCGGCGCGGCGATCCTTCTCGGCGGCGAGGACGACTGAGAATCAAGCTGCCTCGTTATGCGTAAATTCCTGCTGCTCTCCGCGTTGATGCTCACGGCTGGGGGAGTGTCTTTCGCGCAGACTCCCGCACCTCCTCCCGCTGCGCTTCCGGCCGTGCCTCCCGCGTATCAGGATCTTTATTCCATGATGGAAGAGAAGATCGCCGCGTTCCAGAGCAAGGTTCCGGCCGAGGGAAATGCGGCGGACACCTCCGTGAATTTTGGGGGCGAACTGCTCAGCGCGAACGCTCATCGCGGCGTCCAACTGCTCCTGCCGAAGACTCGCGCCGGAGTCAGCCTGGAACTCGACCGGATGCGAGCCCTCGGCGCAAAGTCGGTCACTGTTGCCGTGGGCTTTCCGATTCTTTATAAGCCGTTTCTGGAATGGAATGGCGACGCCGGAGATTATCAGGGGCTTCTCGACTTCTACAAACAGCTTGCGGCCGACGTGCGTACCCGGGGCATGAAACTCGTAATCGAAAGCGGGACGCTGTTCCCCGGGGTGTACTCGGCCGGATCCGGCTTCAAGCTGGCCGACTACTACGGGACGCTGACGAATCAAGAGTACATCGCCGGCCGAGCGGAAATGGCTGCAACGATCGCGCAGCAAATCCATCCCGATTACCTGGTGGTCGGCTCGGAGCCCGACACGGAAGCGAAACTCACGAAGCGAACGTCCCTGAGCACCCCGAATGGATTCGCACTCTTGATCGCGAAGATCGTGACTCGAGTGCGCGCCGCGGGAGTGCGCGACATTCCCATCGGCGCCGGTGTGGGCACCTGGACGCCGGATGGAGAGGCCTACATTCGCAGCATGGTGCGGGCCGCGCCGGCGCTCGATTTCGTGGACCTGCACGTCTATCCCGTCAACGCCGGTTTTCTGGACAATCTGATCCAGTTCACGGACGTGGCCCAATCGCTGGGCAAGAAGGTGGCCATCTGCGAGGCGTGGCTGCAGAAGGAACGCGATTCGGAGTTTGCCAAGCTCGATGCCACGTTCGATCCGACGGTGTACTCGAGAGACGCCTTCAGCTTTTGGGCGCCGCTGGACCAGAAATTTCTCAAGGCGATAGTGGATTTTTGCCGCTGGAAGAAGGTGCTGGTGCTTTCCCCCTACTGGACTCGCTACTTCAATGCTTATCTTGAATATGACGACGTAAAGAGACTCACGCCCGCGCAGGTCATCGCTCGGGCCAATGCCGCGGCGGCCGCCGCCATGATGAAGAATCAATTCTCGGAGACCGGGCGGTTCTACCAGCGCGCGATCTCCGGGGCACCCGGCCAGTAAGCACTAAGCCTTCGTCTTGAAGTAACCGATCCGCTCGAGGACCGCTCCCGCGACGAGGGGAAGCGCCACGGTGGCGTCGTCGAACACTTCCGCGAGCTGCCCGCCCTCTTCCGTAGGCACAAACTTCCCCCAGGATACGGCCTCGGTGTAGGTGCTCCCGCTCAGCCCGCCCCAGAACACCGGCTCCGGGCAGATGCGCACGCCGTAGTTGTAGCGCTTGAGCGGGAGCTTGGCATAGCCGCGGCGGGCGAGCAGCTCGGCATACACGCCGAACTGCTGAGACCAGTTCCGCGGGACTCCTCCGCCGATGGTGAAGATGCCCATCCGCTTGGTCGCCAACATGGTGCTGGCGAACGTCTCGAAATCCTCGAATGGATCGAAGCGCAACAGCGGCTTCCCTTCCCTTTGCCGCGCCATCTTGTGCAGCGCGAAGTCGATCCCCAGCTCCGAATCGGAGAACGCCGGGACGAACACCGGAACCTTGTGCTCGTACGCCGACTTCAAAATTCCGCGGCCGCTGGCGTTCGCCGCCAGGTATTCGCCGATGCGGCGGTGCAACTTGGAGCTGCAGACGGTCTCGTTCGCGTCCCACTGGCCCAAGATGTGGTCCACAACTTCTTCCACGTGGTCGAGATTCACTTCGGGCTCGAGCGAATCGTAAACGCGGTTGTAGCCCGCCTGAAACAGGGTCCGATCGTCCATCTTCTCGTCGTAACGGAAATGCGATCGGCCGGTGGCTTCGACGAGGCCGTGGGCCATCAGCGCGCCGGTCGAGACGATGGCGTTCACCACGCCCGATTCGATCAGGTCGCAGAAGATCAGGCCCATCTTCCCCACCGTCAGCGCGCCGGAGAGCGTCATGACGACGAAGCAGTCGCGGTCGCGCGCCATGGCTTCGAGCACGTCGGCCGCGTCGCCGATTTGCCGGCCGGTGAAGGCCGTGGCTCCCATCGCGCGGACCAGTTCGTCGATGGTCCGGCACTTGCTGAGGTCCAGCGGGTAGATCGGCCGCAGCTTGTCTTTCACCGGGTCGTGCAGCACGCGCCCTGTTACCGTCTTTTTCTCTTTGGCCATCGCTCTCCTCTTCTTCTTCGTACCGTTGCGGCTGTTTTGCGCTCGAAGATTGATAGTACAAACTCGCCCTCAAGGAAAGGGCTATTCGCACAGACCTTCCATCCGCGCACTCGTGATAGGATGAACGCCTATGGCGGGAAAATTCATTGCCGGGCTCGTGCAGATGCGTTGTTCGAGCGATCCGGACGAAAATCTCGCTCGCGCGGCGGAGAAAATCCGCGATGCTGCGGCGCGGGGCGCGCAAATCGTCTGCCTGCCGGAATTGTTTCGCACGCAGTACTTCTGTCGCGAGGAAAACGCCGAGACGTTCGCGCTCGCCGAGTCCATCCCCGGCCCGACGAGCGAGGCGCTCGCGAAGCTGGCGAAAGCGCTGGGAATCTCGATCGTGGGTTCGATCTTCGAGCGCCGCGCCGCGGGCGTTTATCACAATACGGCCGTGGTGCTCGATGCCGATGGGTCGCTCGTCGGCAAGTACCGCAAGATGCACATCCCCGACGATCCGCTCTATTATGAAAAGTTCTACTTCACCCCCGGCGATCTCGGGTTTCGAAATTTCGACACGCGCTTCGGCCGCATCGGAGTGCTGATTTGCTGGGACCAGTGGTATCCCGAGGGCGCGCGCCTCACGAGTCTTCTGGGCGCGAATATCCTGTTTTATCCCACGGCGATCGGCTGGCACCCTGCGGAGAAATCGGAGCACGGCGCCGGGCAGCTCGACGCTTGGCGCACAATCCAGCGCGCCCACGCCATCGCCAATGGCATCTTCGTCGCCGCGGTCAATCGCACAGGCTACGAAGGCACGCCTGATAGCGGTCTGGAGTTTTGGGGCAACTCGTTTCTTGCCGATCCGTTCGGGCAAGTTCTCGCCACAGCGTCAGCCGAAAAAGAAGAGACGCTGGTGGTCGAGTGCGACACGCAGCGCATCGAAGAAACTCGGCGAAACTGGCCGTTCCTGCGCGACCGGCGCATCGACGCGTACTCCCCGCTTCTCGAGCGCTGGCTCGGCGAATGAACCGCGCCTTATGACTACTGTCTCACCTCGATCTCATCCGGCATCCACACCCCGCGAGCTGGGTTTTCGCATGCCCGCCGAGTGGGAACCGCACGAAGCTACCTGGCTCGCCTGGCCTCACGAAAAAACCGACTGGCCGGGCAAGTTCGCGCCGATTCCCTGGGTTTACGCCGACATTGTTCGGCATCTTGCCCGCGTGGAACGCGTGCGCATCCTCGTTCAACATCGCGCCGAGGAAGAGTCCGCACGCCGCATTCTTCGCAAAGCCGGCGCGGATCTTGCCGCCGTCGAGTTCTTTCGAGCCGCAACCGACCGCGGCTGGACCCGCGACTTTGGCCCCGTTTTCGTCAGGAACGACCGCGGCGAAGTCGCCGCGACGCACTGGCTTTTCAACGGCTGGGCCAAGTACGGCGACTGCAAGAAAGATGCCGTGGCTTTCACCGACATTTTGCGCCGCTCGAAGATGACCGTCTGGCAGCCCCGCCATCCCGAAGGCGCGAAGGGCCGCCGCATCGTTCTCGAAGGCGGCAGCATCGACGTCAACGGCCGCGGCACACTTATGACCACCGAGGAATGTCTTCTGAGTCCCGTCCAGGCCCGCAATCCAGCGCTCGACCGCACGGAGATCGAGCAAGTCTTCCGCGATTATCTCGGCGCAACTCACGTTCTCTGGCTCGGCCGCGGCATCGCCGGCGACGATACACACGGGCACGTTGACGATCTCGCGCGGTTCGTCGATCCGACGACCATCGTGACGGTGGTGGAAGCGAATAAGTCCGAAGCCAACTACGAGCCGCTTCTGGAGAATCTTGCGCGCCTTCGCGAGATGCGCGATCAGGACGGCAAAACACTTCGCGTTGTACGTCTCCCGATGCCCGAACCCGTTTTCTTCGACCGTCAGCGGCTGCCCGCGAGCTACGCCAATTTCTACATTGCCAATCGCCTGGTTCTCGTTCCCGCGTTTAACGACCCGAACGACCGCGTCGCTCTGAATATACTTGCCGAGCTTTTTCCCGACCGCCAGGTCGTGCCCATTCCATGCCGCGATCTCGTCCTTGGCCTCGGCACGCTTCACTGCATGACGCAGCAGCAACCCACCTAAAGGGAGGAATTCATGCACTCGACGTGGATGGAGCTCACGATGACTCACTCGTTGATCGGATGGCTGATCATCGGCCTCCTGGCCGGATGGATCGCAGGGCAAATTTCGCGCGGGCGCGGCTTTGGCTGCCTCGCGAACGTGATCCTCGGTCTTATCGGCGCAGTGCTGGGGGGATGGATCTTCACGAAGCTCGGCATCTGGGGCGGCGGATTCTGGTATTCCCTTGCGGCCGCCACGGTCGGTGCGGTCGTGCTCGTCGCCATCGCGCGCCTGTTCTCCGGCCCCGGACGCGAGTAGTTCTGTCCTCGCAAAGGCGCGAGGCGCTGCTCCCTACGACGTGCTGGTCTTGTGTTAGGATGCCTTGTTGCCAGGAGGCTCCTTCAACCATTTGAACGCGAACACATCCTCTCTCTTCGCCATCCCTCTCGGCGGGCTGGGCGAATTCGGCATGAACATGCTGGCCCTGCGTTACGGCCACGACATTCTGGTTATCGACGCCGGCATGATGTTCCCCGAGGCCGAGCTTCTGGGCGTGGACATCGTCATCCCCGACATCTCCTACCTAAAGCAAAACCGCGAGCACGTCCGCGCCATCGTTCTCACGCATTGCCACGAAGACCACATCGGCGCGCTGCCCTACATCTTGCGCGACTTGAACGTTCCCATCTACGGGACTCGCTTTACCCTCGCGCTGGTTCGCAAGCGCCTGGAAGAAAACGCGCTCCTCGACACAGCCGTCCTTCGCGAAGTTTCCTCCGACGCCAAACTGGAGCTTGGACCATTTGAGATTGAATTCATCCCGGTGACGCACAGCACGATCGATTGCGTGGCGCTGGCCATTCGCACGCCGGTCGGCGTCGTCATTCACACCGGCGACTTCAAGATCGATCAGACGCCGGCCGACGGCCAACCCTTCGATCTGCACACCTTCGCGCGTTACGGCCACGAAGGCGTCCTCGCCCTGTTCAGCGACAGCACTAACGTGGAGCGCCCCGGCTTCACGCCATCCGAGCGCGCCGTGGCTCCCCGGATCGAGGAACTCTGCCTTGCCGCTCCGAAGAAGGTCGTGCTCTCCTGCTTCGCATCATCGATTCACCGCATCCAGCAGGTGATCGAGATCGCCACGCGCGTCGGCCGCAAGGTCGCTTTTGTCGGGCGAAGCATGGTGTCCAACGTGGAGATCGCCCATTCGCTCGGGCGCTTGCACATTCCCGACGGAATGGTCGTGCGGCCGCAGGACATCCGGGCGTTCGATCCCAAGAAGCTTCTGGTGCTGGCCAGCGGAAGCCAGGCCGAGCCGATGTCGTCGCTTTCGCGCATCGCCGTGGACAATCACCGTACCGTGGCCGTCGAGGAAAACGACACCGTCATCCTTTCGGCGCGCATCATTCCGGGGAACGAGCGCGCCATCTTCCGCATGCTCGACCACATGTTCCGCCGCAACGCGCTGGTCTATTACGATAATTCCGCCGGAATCGTCCACGTTTCCGGGCACGCCAGCCAGGAAGAGCAGAAGCTGCTCCTCAGCCTGGTTCGCCCGCGCTACTTCATTCCCATCCATGGGGAATATCGCCAGCTTTTCCGGCACGCCGCGATGGCCCACCAGCTTGGCGTGGTTTCCGGCGAAATCCTGCTGATCGAGGACGGCCAGCCCATCGAATTCACCGCGCAGGGCGCTTTCCGCCGCGAACCCCTTCCCGCCGGACGAGTGCTGGTGGATTCCGGCTCGCTCGAGGAAATCGAAGAAGTCGTGGTACGCGACCGCAAGCACCTCTCCGAAGACGGCGTCATCGTGCCCATCATCGCCATCGACAAGCACACCGGGAAGCTGGAATCGGTGCCGGAGATCGTCACCCGCGGCTTTTTGCCCGCCGACGACGGCGCCGAAATCGTTTCCGGCGCGCGCGACGTCGTCATGAAGACGTTCGAGCAGTCCAACCCCGAGGAAAAGACCGACTGGAGCGTCATCAAGGAAAAGATTCGCACCGACCTCAAGCGCTACATCAACAAACAAACCTCCAAGCGCCCGCTGATTTTGCCGGTCATCCTAGAGGTCTAGCCTGCGCTGCTCGCGCTGGGCGTCTTTGTCTCCTTGCTTCTCCTTTTGCGTGGCTTCCGCTTTACAATCCCCCCATGGCGTTTGCCCTGCGCCCGTACGGCCCGCGCGACTTCGCCGCACTGTACCGGCTCGACCAGGCGTGCTTCCCCACCGGCATCGCATATTCCAAGGCCACGCTGCGGTACTTCCTGCAAATACCGGGCGCTCAATGCGTGGTTGCTGAGGACGCCGGCAAAATTCTCGGCTTCATTCTTGCGGAACAGAATGACGCGCTCGCGCATATCATCACGCTCGACGTCACCGATTCCGCTCGCCGCCAGGGACTCGGCTCCGCCCTTCTCCGCCAGATCGAAGCCGACCTCGTTCTCGGCGGCGCGCGCACCATCCTGCTGGAAACCGCGACCAACAACGATTCCGCGATTGCCTTCTGGAAGAAGCACGGCTATCGTATCGAGGCCGTCTTGAAGCGTTATTACTCCGGGAAACTCGACGCGTACGCCATGCGCAAAATCCTGTCCGGACCGATAACGCAAGCGCGCGCAATCAAGGAGACCTGAGCGAATGTCCCTGTTCCACGCCATCGTTTTGGCCATCGTCCAAGGATTCACGGAATTTCTCCCCGTCAGCAGCACCGCGCACCTGATTCTTTTCCCCTGGCTGCTTCGCTGGCCTGAACCCGGTTTGGCTTTCGACGTGGCTCTCCACGCCGGAACGCTCCTGGCCGTCGTGCTCTATTTCTTCCGCGAATGGGTGAAGTTGATCGCGTGCGGACTCGGGGGCCACTACCCTGCCCAAGCTCCCGCCGAAGAGGTGTCGCAGCACCGGCGCTTTTTCTGGTACATGGTCGTCGGCACAATCCCTGGAGCGATCCTCGGCTTTCTGTTCCAGCGCCGGATCGAGGATCAGTTTCGCCTGCCGCTGGTGATCGGCATCGCCATGATTGTGGTCGGTCTCCTGATGTGGTGGGCCGATACGCGCTCATCGCTTTCGCGACGCGTCGAGCAATCGAACCTCGGCGACGCCATCGCCATCGGCACGGCGCAGGCCCTCGCGCTGGTTCCCGGAGTCTCCCGCTCCGGCATCACCATCACCACGGGGCTCTTTCGCGGGCTGACGCGCGACGCTGCGACCCGCTTCTCGTTCATTCTTTCCACGCCAGTCATCGCGGGGGCCGTGCTGCTGGAGCTGCCTAAACTCATCAGGCTGCACCGCGTCGGCGGGCTGGATCTTCCTCTTGCCACCTTGATGATTAGCATCTTGGTCTCGGGAATTGTCGGGGTCGCCGTGATCGCCTTCTTTCTGCGTTACCTGCAGACACGCACGCTCAAGTTCTTTGTTGTTTACCGTCTGCTGTTTGGTATAGTGATTTTGCTCTTGGCTTTTCTCCATTGGGGCTCCGCGCGCTAGCGCCCGCGCGTTGCCCAAAGGCGCTACTGCCTTCCCCAACCTGAGGAGATGAATGTGCGCTTGCTGACTCCTACCGAAAGCAAACGGCTGAACGAGCTGATCGGCTTTCTCAGCATCACGCTCGCCGTGCTCATCACGCTCGCGCTGCTTTCCTATTCCCCGCGCGACGCCTCCTTCAACGTATCCGCTTCGTCGCCTGACGACCATCCTTCGCGCAACTGGATCGGTCCCGTCGGCGCCCACGGAGCCGACTTGCTCTTTCAGGGCTTGGGCTTCGCGGCCTTCCTGCTGCCAGCGGGCCTTTTGGCTCTGGGGTTGAGATGGTTCCGCAGCCGTCCGGTCGAATCGCCCGTCGCCAAGCTGATCGGCTACGGCCTGCTGCTGCTCACGCTCCCTTCCCTGCTCTCTCTCTGGCATATTCCCGAGGTCCGCGGAACTGTGGCCGCCGGCGGGCTCCTCGGCGTGCTGCTCTCGCGCGGTCTTCTCGCCGCGTTCAACACCATCGGCGCGCATGTGGTCGCCGTGGCGCTGTTTGTTACCGCGCTGCTGCTCACCACGCGGCTTTCCTTCTCCGGCGTGCATGCTTGGCTCCGCAGCCCGGTCGGGGCAGTCGGAGCGGCCGAGCGGATCGGCCTGTTCCGGCGCATCCAGGAGCGCTGGCGGGCCCGGCGCGAGGCGCGCGAAGAGGAACGCCTGCGGAAACGTCTGGCGGCAATCAAGGTGAGCGGCCGCCCGCCCGTCTCTCAAGTCGTCGGCAAGGAGCCGCCCAAGGACGCGCGTGGCGCTGCTGCTGACGAGGAAGAGGATGAAGCAGCGAATGGCGAATCTTCCGGTCCCGTTCTTGTCCTCGGCCTGGACAAAGCCAGGGAAACCCGCAAATCCTCCGCCGATCCCAAGATTTCCCGCGGGGTCACAAATTACCGCCTGCCCTCTCCCGACTTGCTGCACCGCGGCGGGCGCAGCGAAGCGTTCGATGAAGATGAACTGAAGGCCCGCGCGCGCGCCATCGAACAGAAGTGCGAAGAATTCGAGGTCAAGGGCCGCGTTACGCAGATCAATCCCGGGCCGGTGGTCACGACCTTCGAGTTCAAGCCGGAGGCCGGAATCAAGTACAGCCGCGTCACCGGCCTTTCCGACGATCTCTGCCTGGCCCTCCAGGCTGAATCGATCTTGATCGAGCGCATTCCGGGGAAGTCCACGGTGGGGATCGAGGTTCCCAACCCGCATCGCCAGACGATCGCGCTGCGCGAGTGCATCGAGTCGCCCGAATTCGTCAATTCGCCGAACAAGCTCACGCTCTCGATGGGCAAAGACCTCATCGGCCGTATCCGCGTCACCGACCTTTCCCAGATGCCGCACTTGCTGATCGCGGGCTCGACCGGCACCGGCAAAAGCGTCTTCATCAATTCGCTGCTGATCTCGGTTTTGTACAAGGCGACGCCGGAGGAAGTGAAGCTCGTTCTTGTGGACCCGAAGCGGCTCGAGCTCAGCCTCTACGAGAATATTCCGCATCTTCTCGCGCCGGTGGTCGCCGATCCGAAAGTCGCCTCAAACGTGCTGCGCAACGCGACCAAGGAGATGGAAGGGCGGCTCAAACTTCTGGCGCAGAACGGCGTCCGCAACATCGAACAGTACAATCGGCGTTTTCAGAAGGGCCAGCCGCTCTCGCTCTTCGACAACGCGGAGAATGCCGAAACCAAACCGCTCCCATACATTCTCATTGTGATCGACGAGTTGGCCGACCTGATGATGGTGGATACCAACCGCGTCGAGGAATCCATCACGCGTCTCGCGCAAATGGCTCGCGCCGTCGGTATTCACCTTCTACTCGCGACCCAGCGGCCTTCGGTGGACGTCATTACCGGCCTCATCAAGGCGAATTTCCCGGCGCGGATTTCGTTTCGCGTGGCCAGCAAAGTGGACTCGCGCACGATTCTCGATGCCAACGGCGCGGAATCGCTCCTGGGCAGGGGCGACATGCTCTATCTCCCCGCGGGCTCCGCGCGGCTGCACCGCATTCATGGACCGCTTGTCACCGAGGATGAAATCACTTCCGTCTGCGATTTCTGGCGCGCGCAGGCCGCGGCGAAATACAACGAGCAGCTTTTGGAAGCTCCGAAAGATAAGGACGAAGAGGAAGCAGCCGCCTCAGGAAATGCGAACGCCGAAGGCGCCGGCGCTGAAGAGGAGGTGGACGACGCGCTCTACCACGACGCCGTGCGGGTGGTTTGCGAGATGGGCCGCGCGTCCACGTCCACTTTGCAGCGTCGCCTGCGCATCGGCTACGGCCGCGCCGCCCGCCTCATCGATCTGATGGAAAAAGACGGCATCGTCGGTCCCGCCGACGGCACCCGTCCGCGCGAAGTGTTGAAGAAACGCGAGTGGATGCGCGAGTTCGACGAATCCATGCAGTGATGCGCCGTTCGCGTAATGAGTCTCTGCCGATCCTTTGTAGCGCCCAACGGTTGGATCTCCTCTCTTGACCATAGTAGTGCGAAGGGCCCACGTTGACACAACTTCGCCCACCCCCTAAAATCTTTGCTCACGTGCCGGGGTAGCTCATTGGTAGAGCGCGGCCCTGAAAAGGCCGGCGTAGCCAGTCCGATTCTGGCCCCCGGCACCATCCACACGTCGAGTGCCAGCACCGACACCTACCGCAAATCGCGAATGCTGATTCAGGACGTCGGCGCCACCTTCGGCAGCGCCGGCTGGTTCACCAGTAACAGCACCACATAGATGAACCTCACAACCGAACTGCACGCTGGCGCCCGGTTCAAAGGTGACCAGCACAATCGGACTGCGGAATCCTGTAGAGCAAGGGCTCTTTTGAGGTAATCTCAGTTTGCGCGGACGCGTCCTGCAACCAACGGGAACAGGCGGCCAGTGGCCTGATGGCAGCGCAGGCTTGCGTGATGCAGCGGACGTAAGCAACGACACAACTGGAAGGAACGATGATGAATCGCAGGAAATGGGTGACGGGACTGGCTCTCGCTTGCTTGTTGGCGTTGGGTGCCTGCCGGTCGGGATTGGCGCAGTCGTCGGATGACCTCAAGAAACTCCGGGAAGACGTTGCCACCTTGAAGAACGATCTCAAGACCATTCAGGAGCAGCAGCGGGAGATCCTCAAGAGGTTGAATGAGCTAGAGCAGGCTCAACGCCCAGACACAGTGAGCGTGAAAGGGGACCCCTTCCTGGGAGACCGCGGCGCCCGCGTGGCCATGATTGAGTACGGCGATTTCGAGTGCCCCTTTTGCGGAAAGTACATGCGCGAGGTGTATCCGCAAATCGTCGCCAACTACGTCAAGACCGGCAAGGTCAAATACTACTATCGCGACCTGCCCCTATCGATGCACCCGCATGCGATGCCGGCGGCCCTTGCGGCTCGCTGCGCGGGCGAACAGGGCAAGTACTGGCAGATGCACGACAGCCTGTTTGCAGATCAGCGCGCCCTGACAGAGCCGGACCTGGAGAGCCGCGGCCAGGCACTGGGGCTGGACGTGGCCAAACTCGGCCAGTGCATCGCCAGCAAGAAGTACGCTGACCGGGTTCACAAGGACATGTCCGAGGCTGACGAGATGGGGGTTGACGGGACGCCCACGTTCCTGCTCGGGACCATCGGGCCCGGCGGGGACGTGGTGAAGATCGAGAAGAGGGTTGAGGGAGTTGCTCCGTATGAGACCATGCAGTCTCGTCTCGATGAACTCCTGACCTCGAAGGAACAATAGGGCGCTTCGGCGCCGCCTCGGCCTAGGCCTGCTCGTCGCAGCGCTGTGAGCATTGAGCTTTCCTCGGATTTTCGTGCACTCACACTCGCAGCGGTCGAGCAGCCCGAACCCGCCGCCGGGCATCCCAAGTCATGGTTCCGTGCGACATCCGATTCGGCGTCTGCTGGATTGTTTCGAGGTCCTACTCTTCTTGGGCTTCACTGCCTGGTTCATTTGGCGGCTTGAGTTCACCCATCGCAATACGTGGCTGATCTTTCCCGCTTGGTTCGCAGCCAGCTTCCTGCTTCATCGCGATACGCCAAAGACGATCGGATGGAGGGCGGATAATCTCCGCTCTTCCTCGCTCCGCGCAGCGCCCGTTTTCGCCATCTTCATCGTTACAGTGACGCTTACCGGGCTGGCGATTCAGGGACTCAACCGGCCGGCCTTCCATCTCCTTTCGATGCGCCGCCTTGTCGATTACTTCGCCTTCTGCCTCTTGCAGCAAGTCGCGCTCAGCTCGTTTCTCGTGAACCGACTGCTATTTGTTTTCTCTTCGCGCCACGTGGTTTCGCTCACAGCGGGACTGGTTTTCGCGGCTCTCCACTGGCCCAATCCGGTGCTCGTTCCGTTGACCTTCATCGGCGGCACGGCGATGGCATTTCTCTTCGCGACCGATCGGAACATCATCCCGCTGGCGGTGGGACAGACGATTCTTGGCACGCTCGTGTGGTGGGCATTCCCCATCGCATGGCACCACGCGCTGCGCGTCGGGCCCGCCTACTATTGGCCGTACATTCCCTGACAATACCTGACAGATTAGGCCAACGCGTTCTCGCGCGTAACAGCACGACACGAGAATCGGCGCCACTCTCACGATTGCGTGTTTGCTTCGTTCTCCTGCGGCCTGCGCGGACTGTAGCCAGTTCTCTTCTACAAATTCAGATGCCGATATTTTTCGGCGCTCTCCGCAGCCCTGGGACCGGTTTTCGTTGGCTGGCCCCAGCGCCCGGCGACCGCAAAGCCGCAGGCGGGGCAGGCGCCGTTCTTCAGGCGATTCTCGAGCACGTCGTGCCAGGACCGTTGAATTAAGAGCTCGCCGCACTTCGGGCAATAGGTGTTTGCGCCTTCGCTGTAGATGTTGCCCTCATACACGTAGTGCAAGCCCACATCGAGCGCGATCTTGCGCGCCGCGTGGACAGTTTCGGGGGGCGTGCGCGGCTTATCCGTGAGCTTGAAGTCCGGATGAAACGCGGTGAAGTGCAAAGGCACGTCGGGGCCGAGGTTTTCGAGGATCCATTCCGCGAGCTTGCGGGTTTCGCGCGGATCATCGTTGAGCGTCGGGATGAGGAGATTGGTGATCTCGAACCAGACGCCGGTCTCTTTCTTCAGCCACTGGAGCACGTCGAGGACCGGCTGCAAGTGGGTCAGCGTGATCTTCCCGTAAAAAGTCTCGGTGAACGCTTTCAAATCCACATTCGCCGCGTCGATATGGTCGTAAATGTCGTGGAAGGCCTCGCGGGTTACATAGCCGTTCGTCACCATCACCGTACGCAGGCCCTGTTCCTTCGCCGCCCGGCAGATGTCCACCACGTACTCGGCCCAGATGGTCGGCTCGTTGTAGGTGAAAGCGATCGAGTCGCAGCCGTAGCGCTGCGCCAGCAAGGGCACGTCTTCCGGCGGCAGAAGCTGCGAATGGGCCTGGTCGTGGTGGGACTTGGAGATGTCCCAGTTCTGGCAGAAGAAACAGCCCATGTTGCAGCCGGCTGTGCCCATCGAGAAAATGCGCGTTCCAGGCAGGAAATGATTGAGCGGCTTTTTTTCGATGGGATCGACCTGCAGCGCGGCGGGCGCTCCATATCCCAGGCTGTAGAGTTTTCCGTTCTGATTGGTGCGGATGAAGCAGAAACCCGACTGGCCCAGACCGATGTGGCAGTGCCGCGGGCAGAGGAAACAGTGCACGCGGCCACCGGGCTCCGGCTCCCACCAGCGCGCTTCGTGCAGCCGTTCGGTCTTCTGGAGGACCTTCAGCTCCATCCTCGATCCTCCCGGCCCTTTCCCCGCCGATTCCCTTCCCGGATCAATCCTACACCCAATGCCCGTGCGCCGGCCTTTTCTCCAGCCCTCGTAGCGTCAGCCGGTATCCCTTTGCCGACGTCCAGTCGAACCTCACCGCGCTTAGGGGCATGCGCCTACTATCCCGCGCGGCGGACCCAGATGCGGCTGGTCGCCGGCCTGCCGAGGTGAATTCTGCGGTGCGCCGCGGAGAGGGTCATGGTTTCGTCGTACTCTCTCCGATGGACGAGCACGCGCACGCCCGGCCGCAGGCTCAGGCCGTCGAGAAACTCGAGGAACTTCGGGTCCTTCTCGTACACGCAGAGAATTTCCGCGTGCTCCCCAGGAGCGAGCTCGGTCAGCGCCACTGCGCCGGCCCGCCGCAGCTCGGCGAGTCCTCCCTTGAGCGGCAGTCCGTGCGGGCACCGCGCGTTCCGGCCAAACCGCTTGACCAGCAGCGATTCCACTTCGGGCGAGATGGCGTGTTCGAGCCGCTCCGCCTGGTCGTGCGCCTTGACCCACGACAGTCCGATCACTTCCGTGAGAAGCTTTTCCGCCAACTGGTGCCGCAGCGCCAGCCGCTCCGCGACGCGCCGGCCCTTCGGGGTCAGCGAAATTCGTCCGTCGCGCTCGACGCGCAGGTACTCATCGCGGGTCATGCGCTTGAGCGCCGCAGTTACCGCCGGAGGCGTCACCTGCAACTCCTCCGCCAGTCGCGCGCTGATCGGCGTCCGGTCTTCCTGCTCCATCTCCCAGATGGCCTTCAGATAGTCTTCCTGCGATACGCTGGTCTTCTCCCGCGTCAATCCCCCTCCTTGTTGCCTCCCCCCGCGCGACTGGTCTTCGGCCGTACCCTCAACTCCCTTTACTTCCGTTTCGTCTCAACCTTTCCGCCAACTCCCTCACCCTTCCTTCAATGTCCTCGAGGATTCTCTGATAAAGCTCAGGGTCAGTGCCATAGGGATCTTCCACGTCCCAGTCTTCCACCTTGTGCCAATCGCGAAAGAGCGACTCGCGCGGGCGGCCGGTCATGTTGATGATGAGTTCAGCCGCTTCCCAAAGCGACGGCATCATCGGCTTGGATTCGAGATTCTCCCCCTGATAGCCATTCGACGCGAGCGTTTGCTTGGCGAGCGCAGCCACACGGCCGAGCGGCGTGAGGCCTGCGCTCGAAGCCTCAATCACATCGGCGGCTTGGCGCCGCGCGATCGCTTCCGCCATCGGGCTCCGGCACGAGTTTCCCAGACACACGAAGAGCACCTTGACGGGCGCCCCTTCTTGCCTTTTATCCGGAAATTGTGCCATGGGGATCTTTCAATAGCGGAGCGCGTCTATTCCCCGGCAGCGGCTGCGCTCTGCTCGCCGGTCTTGGCCATCTCCAGGAAATACCGATGCACCGTCGCATCAGCAGTTAGCTCCGGGTGAAATGTGGCCGCGAGCACGCGCCCCTGCCGCACCAGTACCGGTTTTCCTCCGTACTCCGCGAGCACTTCCACGTCCCGGCCCACGCGCTCGATGACCGGCGCGCGGATGAACACCATTTCGAGCGGCTCCGGTTTCAGCTTGGAAGCGCCTTCCGCCACCTCGCTGGCGATCTGCCGGCCGTAGCCGTTGCGGAGGACGGTCATGTCCACAAGTCCGAGCGAGGCCTGCTCCGGATGCCTCACTTCCCGCGCCACGAGAATCGCACCCGCGCAAGTTCCGAAGAGGGCCCGGCCGCGGGCTGCAAACGTCCGAATCCCGACGAGCAAACCGTCTTCCTCGAGAAACTGCAATTGCGTCGTACTCTCTCCACCCGGAAGAATCAACGCATCACAGCCGTCGAGATCGACCGCCGTGCGCACCAGCTTGTACTCGACGCCGATGCGCGCGAGCGCAGATCCATGCGCCTCATAGTCGCCCTGCACCGCCAGAATCCCGACGTTCATAGGTCACCCGCACTACCAACCGCGCGTCTGCAGCAGGTCCTTCTCCTCCAACTGACGCACGTCAATGCCCTTCATGGCTTCGCCCAGTTCCTCGTGGGCCTCCAGAACGACTTTCGGATCCTCAAAGTGTGTGGTGGCCTTGACGATGGCCTTGGCCCTTTTCTCCGGGTCGCTCGACTTGAAAATACCCGACCCCACAAACACGGCTTCCGCTCCGAGCTTCCGCACCAGGGCCGCGTCGGCGGGCGTGGCGATACCGCCCGCGGAGAAATTCGGCACCGGCAGCTTCCCGGCCTTGGCCACTTGCCGCACGAGTTCGAGCGGGGCGCCCAATTCCTTGGACTCGCGGACCATCTCGTCGTCGCCGAGGGTTGTCAGCTTGCGGATGTGGCCGACGATCGCACGCATGTGCCGCACCGCCTCCACCACGTTTCCCGAGCCGGCTTCGCCCTTGGTGCGGATCATGGCCGCGCCTTCCGCGATTCGGCGCAACGCCTCTCCCAAGTTGCGCGCACCACACACGAAGGGCACGCGAAAATCGTGCTTCCAGATGTGATGCTCCTCGTCGGCGGGCGTGAGCACCTCGCTCTCGTCGATGAAGTCCACTTCCAGGGCTTGCAGCACCTCCGCCTCGGTGAAGTGGCCGATGCGCACCTTGGCCATCACCGGAATGCTGACCGCGTCCATGATTTCGCGGATGATTTTCACCGACGCCATGCGGGCCACGCCGCCTTCCTTGCGGATATCGGCTGGCACGCGCTCGAGGGCCATGACGGCGCACGCCCCGGCCTGCTCGGCGATCTTAGCCTGCGCGGCGGTGGTCACATCCATGATGACGCCGCCTTTGAGCATCTCGGCCAGCCCCACTTTCACACGCCATTCATTTCCGTTCGCTTTATTCGGATCCATGTTCCTCTCCCCTGATTACATTCCAAAACTCAGAATCGCATGTCTTGCTGAATGATTCTCTCTTCAAACGAAAGCGACGTTGGCGTGCTCGCTCTTCCTCGCGCCACGCCCCCGCTTGCGCATTTCCTCTCGCAGCAATGCCGCGAAGGTGGCGATGCCTTTGACGATGTGCTTTTCATCAAGCCAGGGAAACGCCAGCCGCAAGGTATTGGGCTGGGGATTCTGCACGTAGAAGTGCCGCCCAGGTGCGAACAGCACCCCGCGCTCGCGGAGATGGATGAGGAACTCGCTGGCATCGAACCCCGGCGGTAGCTCCAGCCACAGGCACATCCCGCCATCCGGGCGCGTCCAGCGCACACCCTCCGGCATATATTTTTGCAGAGCTTCGTGCATCGCTGCCAACCGTGAGGCGTATACCTTGCGCATGTGGGCCAGGTGACGGGTCAACATCCCCCGGCGCAGGAACTCGGCCAGGGCAGCTTGAGCGAGTTGGTCCGTGTGCAGGTCGCTCGTTTGCTTCATGAACCGCAGACGCTCGATCACCGGTGCAGCGGCCACAATCCATCCCACACGCAGTCCCGGGAACGCCACTTTGGAAAAACTGTCTATCTGGATCACCAAGTTGTCGCGGTCGAGCTGCTTGAGTGACGGAAGGGGCTCGCCGCCTAGCTCCAGGCGCGCGTAGATATGGTCTTCGACAACCGGCACCTGATAGCGGCTCGCTAGTTCGAGCAGCTTGCGCCGCGAGGCTAGCGGCATGGACGTCCCGGTCGGATTGTGAAAATCGGGTGTCAGCACAATAAGTTTGACGCGGTTGGTCGCCAGGGTTGCCTCGGTCTCTTCAAGGTCAAGACCCAGGGTTCCCCCGGGTTCGGTATGCGTTTTCACCGGCACGCCCAAGCAGCGCACGCGCGCACCGCCGAAACTGGCGATGGCCCCCGGATAGGCGGGGTTCTCGAGAATCACCGCATCGCCTGGGCGCAGAAACACCTTACGGAGCAGATCGAGCGCCTGCTGACAGCCACTGGTCACAAGGAGATTCTCATCCTTGGCCGCGATGCCATCCCTGCGAAGCAGTTCCAGAAGCGCCGCCTTGAACGGCGGGTAGCCATCGGACGGCCCAAACTGGAGAATCGCACTGCTCTCTCTCCGCAGAGCTGCGTTCACACAGACGCAAAAATCTTCAACCGGAAAGAACTTTTCCGCCGGGCGGGCCATGACAAAGGAGAGCACGTGATCGTCCTCGCCGGCCATCAACCGGCTGAGAGCGTCGTCTCCCCGTTCGTCTGCAAAAAGGGACTGCCACTGCAAGCCACTGCGCGTCCCCAGCCCCGGGGGAGCGGGGGGAGAGAAGTTCAACGTGTGGCCGTTGCCTCTGATGAACGTGCCGCGCCCTACGTGCCCTTGGATCAGTCCCTCGGACTCGAGTTCCGCGTAGGCGTTGGCCACCGTGGTGCGGTGCACGCCGAGCTGCAAAGCAAGTTCGCGGCTTGCGGGGATGCGGTCACCCGGGCGCAGGTCGCCCCCATGGACGAGGGCCTTCAGTTGGTCGCGCAACTGGATGTAGAGCGGAACATGGCTCTCGGGCTGCAATTGTAGTGGCAGCATTGGTCCATCCTCTGATGCCAATCTATCATAGGAATGGCCTACTGCAAGAGCCATATTGTCTCTCTAAGGCCGCTCCGCGCTTCGCGGCGCCGATGCCCCCCCCTTCCCTTCCCGGCCCGGGGGCCTGCGGCCGGGCCCGAAGTCCGTCTCCCGCCGGCCGCCTTGCCCAGGGTGCCGCATCGTCGAGTCTGGCTTGCAGTTTTCTCGGAGCGGTAGCATCTTTGTCGGCCATATCGGGGCAGCTTGCCCAGGAGAGACCCCGCTCATGCTGGAGCGCATTCGGACCTACTTCGAGTTTGGCGCGCACGGTACCACCTTCCGCCGCGAGATCGTCGGCGGCGTCACGACCTTCGCGACGATGGCCTACATTATCGCGGTGAATCCGGCGGTCCTCTCGGCCGCGGGAATTCCGGCCGGGCCTTCCATGGTGGCCACCATCCTGACTGCCGTCTTTGGCACGCTGATCATGGGAGTGTACGCGCGGCGGCCATTCGCCATCGCGCCGTACATGGGCGAAAACGCTTTCATCGCTTTCACCGTCGTTCGGATGTTGGGTTACCCCTGGCAGGCTGCGTTGGCGGCAGTGTTCTTGGCGGGGTGTTTGTTCATCCTGCTGACCATCGGCCATGTGAGGCAGTGGCTGGTGGAGGCAGTGCCGGGATGCCTGCGGTACAGCTTCGCCGTGGGCATCGGGCTGTTCTTGACCTTCATTGGGCTGCACGAGACCGGCATCGTCGCGGTGGGCGTAGAAGGAGCGCCGGTGCGGGTGGGGCATCTGGCGTCCGCTCCGGTACTGATCGCGCTGTTCGGTTTCTTGGTGATTGTGACGTTGATGGCGCTGGGAGTGCGCGGCGCGATCCTCTTGGGAATCTTGGCGGCCACCATCGCGGCGTTCTTGGCGGGCGTGGCCAAAGCTCCGCACGCCTGGGTAAGTTTGCCGCCCGGTCTGGGACCGATTTTCTGGCACCTGGATTTTTCGGCACTGTGGAGCGTGGGTTTTCTGGCGGTGGTGCTCACGATCTTCATCATGGCCTTCGTCGATACGATGGGCACGCTGATCGGGGTTTCGGCGCGCGCTGGTCTGCTCGACGCGCAAGGACGCCTGCCTCAGATCGGCCGGCCGATGCTGGCCGACGCTCTGGCCACCACATTTTCTGCGGCAGTGGGCACGACCACAGCGGGCGCCTACATCGAGTCCGCCGCGGGGGTCGAGGCAGGCGGGCGCACGGGCTTGACGGCGGTCGTGACTGGCTTGCTCTTTGCCCTGGGGCTGTTTTTCTCGCCGATTGTGACGGCGATCCCCCCGCAAGCTTACGGGCCCGCGCTCATCGTGGTTGGCGTGCTGATGGTGGAACCCATCACGCGGATTGATTTCAAGGACCTCACCGAAGTCATTCCGGCTTTTGCGACCGCTACGCTGATGGCTTTCACCTTCAATATCGGCGTGGGCATGACTGCCGGCTTCCTGCTCTATCCATTCTGCAAGGTCGTGGCGGGCAAGGGCCGCGCGGTCCGTTCCGGGATGTGGGTGCTCGCCGGGTTCTCCCTGTTGTTTTACGTTTTGTATCCCTACCGCTGATTCCTACGGCTGCGGTCACTCGTCCGGCGAGTCGTGGCCGATGCGGCCGTTCACTTCCCCGGCCGCCAATTCACGGATGCACAGCCTGTAAGGGTCGCCTTTGTCACACTGGTAGACCTGAAACATTGGCAGGTCTTCTTCCTGCACCTCGTATTCACCGCTGGCCATGGCCTCCGCATCGTCGGCCGAAGCGGTTGCCGCCGGGCTGCCCTCCCGCACGCGCACGCGAAACTGTCTTGAGGCCGGCTCGTAATTGCCGTAGCTGAAGCACCGCTCGATGCAAGCCCGGTCAACGGTGTGATTGATGAACGGCAGGCGCGATTCCTCTGGGGCCTCGATCGTCGCGAGAACCCG
Organism: Candidatus Acidiferrales bacterium; assembly: GCA_049514555.1. Lineage (GTDB taxonomy): Bacteria > Acidobacteriota > Terriglobia > Acidiferrales > UBA7541 > JBEKUY01. The sequence goes on along the minus strand of JBEKUY010000001.1, from coordinate 134,753 downwards.
CAGCCCCGGTGGCAGGCCGCTCACGAGCTGCCGCGCCTGGGTTTCGAGCCGGTTGAGCGCCGCCGTATCCTGGTAGAGGAAGACGAAGAACACCGCAGCGAACGCGGCCAGGCCCGCCAGGGCCCACTTCCTGGGCCGCGCGCACGCGAGCACGCACAACCCCAAGACCGCCGAAATCGTCGTCATGCGTGAGACCAGCAGCCCCATGGGGGATGGATATAGCGGAGTTGTAAGGTTCTGAGGCAGGAATCCTGCGGCACAAATCGCAACGACGTACATCTCAAGTGGCAGGGTAAGGATGGTCCAGTCCTCTTTCTTTAGCCGCCGTATGGCTTCGTAGAGGAAAACGGCAACGCAGAAGAAGAACACGACCGCTGCCAGCACGCCATACCGCTTCCCATAGAGGACTAACTGGTCCGCACCGTTGAATAGGTAAAATGGTGCTTCCACCCAATCGGCATCGTAGTGGAAGTGGCGCACGATTTCCCAGCGGGCCAGAGCGAGCAGGGACACGGCGCTCGCGGGGAGAATGAGCCGATACCACCCCGGAATCCGTTCACGAAGCCTGACGTAGGCCAGCGCTGCCACCAACCATAAAATTCCCAGTGGATGAGCCAGCCAGACTAGGGGCAGGAGTGCCGCGCCCACGACGCGCCTCCAGCTTCGTCCACGCCAGAGAAACGCGATACTCAGAAATGCAAGTCCCAACGAGATGTAGAAGTTGAGGAAGCCCGCCTGAAACGTCCAGCCGTAGGCCAGCATTGCCAGGGCGGGCGCCAACTCCCAGGGCTGGCGCTTCGCCGTGACGCTCACAAACGCAAACGCGCCCCAGAAGAAGATCAGCACCGCCGCGCCGACCACGACCTTCTCAGCGGCCGCCCAGCTCAGGAGCGTGCCTGCCCGCATGAGGGCCACGTCAAACAGCACGTTGTGCCACTGCCTCGTCAGGTACAATCCCGGAGCCTTCCCGCGGGCAATCTGCTGCGCCAGCCAAGCGTTGTACACGTGGCTGCCCAGGTCGCCCGCCTCAATCCGCCGCTGCCAAACGCACGGCACAAGGAGCAACACCGAAATCGCCAGCACAAGCAGCCAGCGCCTCCGGGATGTCTTTGTCCCCGTCAACTCTTGTCCGATGCGTTCTTCGGCGATTTCCATCTAAGTTTTTGCTTCCTTCTCCCTGCGCGGTTCCTGTGGCTAGATTTCCGTCTTTGCGACCTCAGAGAGAATCGCCCAGATGCGCTCCATCCACTCGGCGTGCTCCGGCTTCATCAGCACCGAACGGAGGCAAGTCATCGTCTCGGCGTTCCGACCGATGCTCCTCGCTGTATCGGGGAAGAAGTTCACTGGAAGCTCCGCCAGAGCTAGGTGCAGGCCGCCTTTCGCTGCCGCGCCGAAGACTCTCCGCGAAGCTTGCGAAATCTCTCGTGTGTTGACGGCGTGCCCTGATGCGGCCGCGGTGCGCGGCGCAAACACCACAATGTCCAGTTCCGGCTCGAACGCGGTGAGCCAGTTTCCGCTGGCCTTTAGTTTGCCGTACAGCGCGAGCGCCGCCCCTCTTCCCTTTTCGAGCCCTTTTGCGAATTCGCCATTTCTCACCAGGGGCATGAGCCTCTGCGTCGCCCAAAGCGCCACCGCCGAGGCACCCGGGCGCGAGCACTCCAGGCTGATTTCTCCCAAGTGCAGCTCCGCCGAGCTGAAGTAGGTGTAGGGCGAATCGTGCTTGTAAAACCGTCCCACGCTCGCATCGCGAAACAGGATGCAGCCGCAACCGTAGGGCTGCAAGCCGTGCTTGTGCGGGTCCACCACGATTGAATCGGTTTCGGCCAACCGTGCGAACGCCTTGCGCGCCGATTCGCCCAGATTGTCGGCCAGCACGAAGTATCCACCGTACGCGGCGTCCGCGTGCACGCGAAACCCGTGCTTCTGCCGCAGCTCGAGGATTTCGTCCAGCGGATCTACTGCGCCCGTAGCGGTGGTTCCCATTGTCGCCACGACTGTACCTACGTCGCCCCGCTCCAGCTGCCGCTCGAGCGCAAGCAAGTCCATGCGCCCGCGCTCGTCGCAGGCCACCTCGTCGAAATCCAGTTTCAGCACCTTGCTGATGCGCTTGTGCGTGTAATGCGCCTGCGTGGACGCTACGACGGCCTTGGCGGGATGCGTTTCGCGGGCCACCCACAAGGCCTCGAGGTTGGCCATGGTGCCGCCGCCGCACAGATGTCCCAGAAAACTCTTCCATCCGAACATTGCGGCGATCTCGGCCACCGCTTCTTTTTCCATCGCGGAGCTGGCCCGGCCTCCATCGAGCGCGTGATTGTTGGGATTGATCCACATCGCCAGCGCATAGGCCAGGCGCGCAACCGGGTGTGGCGGCTTCAGCATCTGCCCGGCATAGAGCGGATGGAAGTACGGGAAATTGTCGTGCAGGCGTTCCGCCGCCTCCTGCAAGACCTCTGCAATTCGCTCGCGTTGCGGCGCCTCGGCATTCATTGGCGGCAGACCGGCAAAGCCTGCCTCCAGGCGTTCCACAGCCTTCGTCAGGATTGCGAGTGTCTCTTTTTCAAGCATCGGCGATTCCGCGCCCTCTCCGGCCGCACGCGATTCTAATTCATTTGTTTGTGGGATGCCTGTCAAGCGTGACGGTATCAGGCGAGCGCTCAGACAAAAGCGCATGAAGCGCGCTTGCGCCCGAGATATCGCCTTAATTCGCGGATACAGACGCCGTCGTAGCCGGGTGCGGTTCTTGAGGCGGCGTCTTTCTTTCGCGCAGGAAGCGGAAAAACTCCACGCCCTCGCGCAGCCTGCGCTTCATGACCTCGCGATCGCGCAGCATCCCGCCGAACATCGAGAACATCTTCCGCGGCCGGAAGTAGAACTTCCGGTAAAACTCCTCCACCGACTTGAAGATCATGCTCGACGGCAGGGCCGGATAATTGAGCGCCGCCACCTGCACGCCGTGCGTATCGACCAGTTCGCCAGTTTGGATCTGAAGCCAGCCCTGCTCCTGCGCCTGCCGGTAAAGCTCCGTTCCCGGGTACGGCGCGGCGAGCGAAACCTGGATGGTGTCCGGCTCAATCTCGCAAGCGAATTTGATGGTTTCGCGGATCGTTTCCGGCGTTTCCCCCGGGAGCCCGACGATGAACGTGCCGTGAATGGTGATCCCGAGTTCCCTGCAGTTGCGTGTGAACTCGCGGGCGATGTCGATGCGCGTGCCCTTCTTGATGTTGTTGAGGATTTGTTGGTTCCCCGATTCGTATCCAACGAGAAGAAGGCGCAACCCGTTGTCGCGCAGCACTTCGAGGGTCTTGCGGGGCACGTTGGCCTTGGCGTTGCACGACCAGGTCAGGCCCAGGCGCCCCAGCCGCCGGGCAATTTCCTCGGCGCGGGGCAAATCGTCGGTGAAGGTGTCGTCGTCGAAGAAGAACTCCTTCACCTGGGGAAAATGCTTCTTGGCCAGCGCCATCTCCGCTTCGAGGCTATCGGCCGAACGCACGCGGTAGCGGTGCCCGCCGAGGGTCTGCGGCCAGAGGCAGAACGTGCACTTCGATCGGCATCCGCGCCCGGTGTAGAGCGAAACGTAAGGGTGCATCAGGTAGCCGATGAAATACTTCTCGATCGCCAGGTCCCGCTTGTACACGTCCACGACGAACGGCAGCGCGTCCATGTCTTCGATGGTTGGCCGTGGCGGCGTGAACAGGATCTGCCCGCCGGCACGGTAAGCGATGCCGCCGACTTCGCCGTGAGGCTTCCCGGCAGCGATCTCCGCGCACGCGTAGTCGAATTCTCCGAGCGCGACCCAGTCCACCGCCGGCGCTTTCTCGAGCGACTGTAGCGGCAGCACGCCCACGTGCGCCCCCACCATGCCCACCTCGAGATGCGGATTCTCTTCTTTCAGGCGCGCGGCGAAGCGTGCATCGTTAGCAAACGATGGCGTACTCGTATGCAACACGGCGAGTTCGTAGTCGCGCGCGAGCGGCGCCACTTGGTCAACCGTCAGATCGTGCGGCGGCGCATCGATCAGGCGGCTCCCCGGCACCATCGCCGCCGGCTGCGCCAGCCACGTGGGGTACCAGAACGAGCGAATCTCTCTTCGAGCCTGATAGCGCGAACCGGCGCCGCCGTCGAACCCCTCAAAGCTCGGCGGGTTGATGAATAGCGTTTTACGAAATTCCGGCATGTGCTCCCCTGGCATCCAACAACTTGGATCCGACTCATCTTATGAGGGATGTACGCGAAAACCGGCCCTTCATCCTGCCGCTGGAGCGGCCTTTCACAAAGCGGGCCGCCGCCCATCTTCCCCCATTTGGTACATTCCTATTTTACTCAAAAACTTCGTTTCTCGCCGGGTTTTGTGCCCTGCCGTTTCTTCTCGAATGGCAGCAACTGCGCATCTTGCGGCCAGGCGCGCCTTCCCCGGGTTAGATCCGTCGCGCCGGTTCCGCGACCCCTGCGGCTTTTCTCGACGGACTCGCACCGGAACGCGGCTCGCGCGCCGCGCAGTCTCTTGCGACGCAGGGGCTGACAGAACTGTGCGCTGTTATTTCACGAACTTCGGTTGTTCACCCTTGGACCACGGGTCATACGTCAGGCAGAAATGAATCCGGTCGGCTATCGGCGGGTGCGAGTAGAACAGAAACACCTGCAGCCGGCTCGGCGTCGGATCGGCCAGGTCCACGTCCCCCAACACCTGAAAGGCCTGCGCCGCGACTTGGCCTGAATCCGGCGTCAGCCCGTGGGTCACTTCGAGACCGTATTGGTCCGCCTGGTGCTCGTAGTGACGACTCATAGCGTTGATCATTGGGTTTGCGAGGAACGAGAAAACCGAGATCAGCAGCAGCAAGGCTGGCAGCGACGCCCAGTCATCCAGTCCACGCACTCCCCACTTTCCGCCCCAGCGAGTGAGAACCCAGCCGATAAAACGGTAGCCCAAGTAGAAAAGAATGAACAGGAATGCCGCCGCGATCGCGAGCCCCTTCACGACGTGGCGGAGAACGTAATGGCCCATCTCATGGCCCGTGACGAACACGATTTGGGGCGTGGTCATCTTGGCGATGGTGGTGTCCCAGACGACGATGCGCTTGGAAGCGCCCAGTCCGGCCACGTAGGCGTTCAGCGCCGTCGTCTTTTCGCCCGCTCCCATCCAGAACATCCGCGCCGGAGGGATATTCTCTCCAGCACGCTGGACCATCCGTTCTAAACTCACTGTTAGCGGGGCATCCTTCTGCGCGAGAGGCTCGAATTTGTGGAACATCGGGTCGATGATGAGCGGTTGCAGGAAGACGAGGAACAGCAAGATGGGCAATGACACGACCCAGAAATAGAACCACCAGCGCCGCGGACTCTTGCGAATCACCGCGTAGAGAATCGCAATGAGAATCGTGCCGATGATGATCCCGACGAACTCCCCTTTCGTCCAATCCCACGCCCAGGACTTCCAGCCCTGCACCGAGATCCCAAACTTGCGCGACACCCCATGTCCGTATATCTCGGTGGGCAGCCCTAGGATGTCCATCGTCAGAAGCACCACCGGCGCATAAATCAAGGCTTGGAGAATCCGATGGGAAGACGATTTCTCGGCCCAGTCGCGGTACTTCGAGGAGAGCTTGCCGCGCAGGACCACCCATAAGACCACGAGTCCATAAACGAAGTCGATTAAAGCCAATCGAAAATGGATCCGGCTCAGGTCGCGCGCCTTCTTGTAGCGGTCAGGCGGGAGCGTATAGGCCGTCACCTTCTTCGCTGTTTCAGCCTGGACGGTGGGACTGGGAGCCTGGGCCGCAACCGTGACAGCCGTCGGCGCAGTCGAAGCCGGCGCCTTTGACGCAGGCGGATGCTGCGCCGTGTCGCCCGCGGCAGGGAGTACGGTGTGACGGGCGACAAGGGATGGGGTCAAGAAGACTGCCAGTCCCATGGACGCAAGAAAGAGCACACACTTTCTCACCGTTTCACCTCGGCAAGCTGGGATGGAGTCCATCAACAAGAATGCACGGGCGGAGTATGCCGCGCAAATGCTCTCAGCGCAAGTGTGGTGGGGATAGCCCGACCCAGTAGGTGGACGAGCAGCGCCAGCCAATCGAGATCCGGTCGAAAGCGGGAAAGCTACCCCGAGACCTGGGCTTCGCCGAGGCGCTTCAGCCGGTCACGCAGCTTCCTTTGCAGCGGGACCGGGGTATTCGGATTGAACGCCACCAGGTACCAGAGCGGCTGGCTGCGGTCGTGGCTCAACCACGCCAGCGTCGGCGCATCGGCGTTCGGATGGCGCGCCACGTTCTCGCGAATCGCCCCGTAGGGATGCCGCGCCAGCTTACCCAGCGTTTTCGCGTTGGCGCGCGGGTGCTCGCTGATCAACCGCAGCAAGTAGTAATCGGTTTCGGGAGCTTGCTTGGCCAGCTTTTCCAGCATCTCCGGCTTCGCTTCCGCGCTCAGCACCAGCCCGATCTTTTCATCCCAGGCCGTGTTGATCTGATTGAGCTCGCGCGTCCGGGCGTGGATCAGCTCCTCGAGCGAACGCCGCTCCTGCTGGAGCCGCAAAGGCGGCATCTGCGTGCCCTCGAGTGAATCGAGCACGCGCAGCAGGTGCTGCCGCTCGCCAAACACGATCTGCGAGGTCCGCGTCACCAACCCTTTTTCCTTCTCTTTGTGTTGCACAAGATCCGAGCGTCTCATCGCTGTCCGCCTCGTTACAAGCCTGCCCTACGAGCCCCGTGTCACTCTGCCTTTCGCGTACGCTGGATTATGTTCTGGAGGCCCGGCGCCGTAAAGTTTCCCGGCGAGTTGTGTTCCTGATCAGCAACAGCCGCCGGCGCGCCTGTCGAGTTGAGCGCGAGCGGTTTTTCTGTAGCGGCCAGACGCGGCCCGGCATCCAAGAAACGGCAAGATTGCCGCCGCGCTTCCCGAGGCAGCCGCAAAACACAAGGAGCGAAACATGTCGGCTTTTGAAGAGCACCGCGAGGACCTCGAGCAGTTCGAGCAGATGTTCGGCCGTGAGCGCGGGCGCTTGGCCGTGTGCCTCGACCGCATCACCAACGCGATGGTCCTCGTCGGCCAGCACGGCGTGTACTGCCACAGCCAGCACAACCCCGCCCTTCCCGCCATGGACATTCGCATGGTCACTCAGGAGCTGGCGCACGCCAAGGAGCTTCTCCAATCGGTCATGGAAGAACTCAAACGCGAGCCCGGCGCCGGCCGCGAACAGTGATTGGCGGGCGAACGCGCTGTCCAAGCCCGCCCCGCCCTCTGTCCTCACTACGAATTCACTTTCCGACGAGAAAAGGATTCGAGTGGCGCTCTTTGCCGATGCTGGTGGTTTCTCCGTGTCCGGGAAAGACGATGGTTTCGTCGGGCAAGTCCATCAGCGTTCCCTGCAGCGAGCGCATAATCTTCTCAAACGAGCCGCCCCAAAGATCGGTGCGGCCGATGCTCCCCGCGAAGAGTGTGTCGCCGGCGAAAAGGTGCGGCTGCGGAAGCGCGATCGTACCGCCGTCACGGGGCAGATAGAGGGAGATGCTTCCAGGAGTATGTCCCGGCGTGTGCAGCACGCGCGCCTCAAAAGGGCCCCAGCGCAAGGCATCGCCTTCTTTCAAGAATTCATCTACGTCGCCGACTTCCGGTTCCGCCATACCGAGCCATTCGGCCTGCGCCTCGAGCGCCTGGTACAGTTCCAGATCGTCTCGGTGCATCATCACCGGCGCGCCGGTGCGCTCGTGGAGTCTGCGCAGGCCGCCCGCATGATCGATATGCGCGTGGGTGCTCACGATAAACTTCACCTGAAGCTTGTGACGCGCAAGAACGCGGAGGATTTCCTCGACTTCATCGCCCGGGTCGATCACCAGCGCTTCGCGCGTCGCAGGATCGCCGACAATCGAGCAATTACACTGCAGCCAGCCGACCGGAATGATTTCGTGGATCATTTTCCGGTCGCACGCATCGAATGATGGAAGCGCCGCGTCCATGGCCTCGAGTATAGCATCGCGCTACGGCGCGGCCCGCGGGTGGCCGGCAGTTTGCTAGTATGCTGCCTTCAAGGGAACGATGAGCATACACCAGAGCACGAGGGTCCTGGACACGCCCCTGGCCGCCGCTCACGCGAAGGGCGGAGCGAAGCTCGGCGCATGGTTCGGGTGCGCTCTGCCGGACGAATTCGGTGGCTTCTCCGAGGAATACCTCTTTGCCCGTGAGACCCTCGCTCTGATTGACAAAAACTATCGCGCCTTTTTCACCTTCATCGGGCCGGATCGGGCGCGCTTCCTCAACGCCGTCCTGACCAACAACACTCGCGATCTGAAACCTAGCGAAGCCAATGTGTCGCTATTGCTCAGTCCCCAGGGCCGCATCCTCGCGGAGATCGAAGCCTACGCCATGCCAGAACGCATTCTGGCCGTGTCCTTCGCCATGATCCGCGAATCGCTCGCCGCGACGTTCGATGAGCTCATCATCATGGATGATGTCACGCTCACAGACGACACGAACCGTCTGGGCGTGCTGGCGCTCGAGGGGCCCAGGAGTCCGGACCTGGTCCGCGAGATTTGCGGCCTTGAACTTGCTCCTCTGCCCGAACTCGGCCACGTGGAGACGCGCGTCGGCACGATTCCCTGCCGCGTGGTGAAGCGCTCACCCGGGGGAATACCCGGCGCGGAATTTATCGCTGAGCGCGCTCAGATTCTTCCGCTCTGGAATTTCCTTTTGGAAAGGGCGCGCGCGCTGGGCGGAGGTCCGATGGGTTACGCGGCGCTCAGTGCGCGACGCCTGGAACAAGGGATTCCCTGGTTCGGTTACGACTACGACGAGCGGCACATCCCGCACGAAGCGGGCCTCGAGCTTAGTCACATCAGTTACACCAAGGGCTGCTACACGGGCCAGGAAATCGTCGAGCGGGTGCGCTCGCGTGGCCAGGTCAACCGACTGCGCGTCGGATTGAAGTTTTCCGGGAGGGAACCGCCCGCCGCCGGGGCGGTGCTCCTTGCTGGTGACAGAGAGGCCGGCGGCGTCACCCGCGCCGCACATTCGCCTGCTCTCGGGAGCGCCATTGGCATGGGCTATGTCCTCCGAGATCACAGTGCCCCGGGCACAGAGCTCACCTGCGGTGGAACCGCCGCGGAAGTAATCCTGCTCCCGGTCACCCCAGTGCGGAATGGGGTGGGCTGATCCCCCCTCGAAAACTCAAGCAAACCCAGCCCACGCTGCTTCCGGACGTACAGCCAGCCCAGCGCCAGCAGCAAGATGAATCCACAGCCAAACGCGCCTGCGAGCGCCCTTCGCGCTCGCCAGTTGCTCCCGTTTCGAATGGGGGTAGTGGGTGCTCCCAACATAGCACTCTATGGCCAAAATGCCGTGCCCAGGCGCTATTGGAAAGACAAAGCAAATGAACGAGTTAACGAGAAGGCACTCCACTAGGCTTCGACGTGGTGAGGGGACTGTCGTCCCGCCTGCTATTGAATCCACATGGAGACTGCGAGTCGCGACAGATTGGGGCCGTCCGGATATCAGTCGAATTCCCGGCGGGGAGGAGCCTGATCGGGGCCGACGCGGCCTTCGACAATCTCAGCCAGGTAGTAGTTCTCGCCGCGGATGGGAGCTGCAGCGAGACGACGGAGCATGGCGAGCTGGCCGACGTGGGTGAGCGCGTCGGCAATCGGACCTTGGAACAATTGCTCCACGGACACGTGAAGCGCCTTGGCCGAAGCCAGGTAGTCGTCAAAGGCTCTCAAGGCAGCGAAAAAGCGCTCGACCTCCTTCGGCCAGGCCTGAGGATTCGAGTCATGCCACGCCGGCTTCCCACAAGCCATCGAGAGCGCCCAATTAAATAGATCGCCCATATGAGCGAGGATCTCACCGGAAGTGCGCCCGGAATCACCAGCTCGGTAGTTAGCGAAGGAGTCTGGCGCGCCACGCAGGGCCTTCCCGGCGCGGTAGGCAAGTGTGGCCACCGTGTGACGCAGCAGCCCGCGTTGCGGATCAGCAGTTTTCTTCATGGTGGGTGCTTCCCCTCTCGTAAAGAATGACGCGCATAGACACGGACGTAGTCGACAAGCATGGAGTGCGGAAAACGGTCGTTCCATCGGGCGGACCAAGCCAGCGGCGGATCATCATTGTCAGGCTGATGCGGTGTTAGGCGATGTTCAGAGCGCGCTTGAACGAGCCACGCTCGCTATCGATCTTCTTCTGAAGCTGAAGAATAGCATAGAGAAGCGCCTCGGGACGGGGCGGGCACCCGGGAAGGTAGACATCCACAGGGATCACCTGATTGACGCCCTGGACGATGGCGTAATTGTTGAAAACGCCGCCCGAGGTCGCGCACGCGCCCATGGAGATGACCCACTTGGGCTCGGGCATCTGATCGTAGAGCTGCTTCACGACGGGCGCCATCTTCAGAGAAACGCGCCCGGCGATGATCATGAGGTCGGCCTGGCGTGGCGAGGGGCGAAAGACTTCCGAGCCGAAGCGAGCCACGTCGTAGCGCGCCGCCGCCATGGACATCATTTCAATGGCGCAACAAGCGAGGCCGAAACCGAGCGGCCAAATGGAGCTTCTGCGAGCCCAGTTCACGGCCTTATCAAGCTGGGTGAAAATGATCCCCTCGTCTTTTAGGAGCTTGCCGAAGTCGTCGGGCTTCTCGAGAGTAAGGTGATTGCCGAGAGTTGCGCTCACGGATTATCCCCGTAGCTATTCTCGCACAGCTAAGGATACAGAGACAAACCGTGGTATAAGCCCGACTCAAGCTCAGGCGGCTTTGCGCTCTACCGTGAGGACGATTTTGCCGAACTGCTCCCGGCGCTCGAGGATGGCGTGAGCTTCGGCGCAGGATTCGAGCGGCAGGACTCGGTCGATGACGGGGCGCAGGCGTCCCGCCGCGACCAGCTTCAGGATGGTTTCGAGCTCGGATTTCGTGCCCATGTACGAACCGAGTACGGAAATCTGCCGCCTGAAAAGAAAAGCTAAATTGAGTTTGGCATCCTCGCCGGTGGTGGCGCCGCAGGAAACCAGGCGCCCGCCCCTGGCCAGGCTGGCGATGCTCTGGTCCCAGGTCTCAGCGCCGACGTGCTCGAAGACGATGTCCACGCCACGGCGATTTGTGAGACGCTTCACTTCCTCGTCGATTCGATAAACGCCGTGGTGGATGACGTCGTCAGCGCCCAGCTCGCGGGCGCGTGCCATCTTTTCTTCAGTACCCGCGGTCACGATGACGCGTGCACCGAAAAACCTGGCGATCTGCACGGCAGCGCTGCCCACTCCGCTTTCACCCGCAACCACCAGGACCGTCTCGCCCGGTTGTATGCCGGCGCGCGCCACGAGCATATGCCAAGCGGTCTGGAAGACGTAGGGAACTGCCGCGACCTCCTCGAAAGAAAGGCCTTCCGGAAGGGGGAAGCAATTGACCTCGGGGCAGCGAACGAACTCGGCGCAGCCGCCGTCGATCATGTAGCCGAGATTGGTGAACTCGTGGCAGCGATTGTCCCGGCCGGCCAGGCAGTGGGCGCACTTGCCGCAGCTCACGCCGGGAGCGAGCACCACTTTGTCGCCGACCTTCACGCGGGTGACGCGCTCGCCGACCCGGGCGACTTCTCCTGCGATATCGCTGCCGGGAATGTGCGGGAGGGGGATGGGCACGCCCGGCATCCCGCGGCGCACCCAGAGATCCAGATGATTGACGGCGCAGGCGCGCACCCGGACCAAAACGTCAACGGGGTGCAGCCTGGGCTCGGGCACTTCGGTGTATTGGAGAACGCTCGGCCCGCCGTGTTTGCGGAAAATGATCGCCTTCATATAATTCCTAAGATGCAACTCCTCTCTATCAAGTTAGCACCGCGGCCTTCGCCGAGTCCAGCGTTCAACAATTTGTTGACAGCGCGCCAGGCGCGCCGTACCCTCCTTTTTTGCGAAGTTTGCCCTGGACGGTGGCGCGAAGGGGGAAACGCTGCAGCCCGCCTTTTCCTTGCTGTGTCCGGGAAAATAGGACAGACTCCGTTCGGCGGGAAGCCAAATGGACCTCTTTGAGGAGATCGTGAAGCTGCGCCGCGAGGGCCGCCGAGCTGCGCTCGCGACCATCGTGCACACGAATGGTTCGATCCCCAGCTTCGAGAGCTCCCGCATGCTGGTGAGGGAAGACGGCTCGATTGCCGGAACCATCGGCGGCGGATGCGTCGAAGCCGACGTCTGGGCCGCCGCCAAGGAAGTGATGAAGTCCGAAGCCCCGCGTAAGATGGTTTTCAACCTAAACCACGAGGCCAGTTACGATAACGGCTTGATTTGCGGAGGCACCCTGGAGGTTTTCGTGGAGCCGATCTTGCCCCAACCGAGCGTCTATCTCTTCGGGGGCGGGCACGTGTCGGTGGCCCTGGCCACGGCGGTGCACGCGGCGGGCTTTGCCGTCGGCGTCGTGGACGACCGCGAACAGTTTGCCAACTCTGCGCGCTTTCCGATGGCCCGCGAGATCTATGCCACCTTTGAGGAAGCGTTCGGGCGCATCCGGCCGAATGACTCGACCTATCTGGTGATCGTGACGCGCGGGCACAAAGAAGACATGCGGGTGCTGGCATGGGCGGTGCGAACCGAAGCGCGCTATATCGGCATGATCGGTAGCAAACGGAAGGTGCTCTCGGTTTATCAAGCATTGGAGAAGGAAGGTTTCCGCAGGGAAGAGTTCGAGCGTGTGTATGCGCCGATGGGATTGGAGATCGGCGCTTTGACGCCGGAAGAGATCGCCCTCAGCGTCGTGGCGGAACTGGTGGCGGTGCGGCGAAACGCCGCAAATGCGGCGCACAAGCGGCTGGTCGTGGAGAAGTCCAGCCCCGCAGGCGCTCGTTAGACATTGCTTTGACGGGGGAGCGGGCGGGTGGGGGCGCCCGTTCTGCTGGGGAGGGGGCAGAGTGTTGGCAGCAGTCATCCTTGCGGGGGGCGAATCGCGGCGGATGGGCGCGCCCAAGGCGCTCGTTCCCTTCCAGGGGCGTCCGTTCCTGGAACACCTTTTGCAGATCACACGGCACCCCAGGATCGGTGTGCGGCGCGTGGTCCTCGGCGCGCACGCGGTGGCCATTTCGCACCGGTTGCCGTTGGAACCGCATGAGGTCGTCATCAACGAAGAATGGGAAAAGGGGCAGCTCTCCTCGCTTCACGCGGCCATTCACAGTTTGCCTTGTGGTCCCGAGTGCGCTGGTAAAGCGACCAGAGGAATGCTGGTGTGCCTCGTGGACCATCCCCTGGTCAGCGCGGAACTCGTGGACGCCCTGATCCGGGCGTTTTACACCACGCGAAAGTTGATTGCCGTGCCGACCTACCGCGGGAAGCGCGGGCACCCGGTTATTTTTTCCAGCCAGCTTTATGAAGAGCTGCTGGCCGCACCGCTGGAAGTCGGGGCCAGGGCCGTGCTGTGGGCGCACAAGGCGGACGTGGTCGAAGTGCACACCGAAGAGGAAGGCGTGGTGCTGAACCTGAACGATCCGGAAGCACTGAGCAAGGTCACAGAAATCTCATAAGACCCCGTTGGTCGATTCCCCCACACGGTAGCAACAATCAGCGGGGCTGCGCGAGCACCGCGGCGAGAGCATCGGCCGCGAGCTGGGCGGCGTGGTAGGTGGCCGGAGGCAGGCCACCGAGGCCGAGCGAGATCTGTTCGGGCGTGATGGCCCGAGCTTCGGCAGGCGTGCGGCCGCGCAGGAGTTCCGTCAGCAGCGAGCTGGCGGCGATGGCCGTGACGCAACCGCGCGTCAGGAAACGTGCCTCGGCAATCCGTCCGCCGGAAACAATCACGGCGAGGCGAAGGATATCGCCGCAAACAGGGTTCGACACTTCCACAGTCGCAATGGCCCCCGGCAAGTCGCCCGAGTTGCGCGGATGCTGGAAGTGGTCGAGAACCGCGTTGCTGTACATCGCGAAAGGTAGGATACCGCCGATGCCCGCAGAGAATCAGCCCCCAAGAGAGAAACCCTCTCCACCTATGACGTCATGGGGTCGGGCTTCTCGAGATTGATGTCCAGCTCCTTGACGGCCTTGTCGAAACAGCAGCGCTCGACCTGGCCTTCGCGAAGAAGTTCGCCGAGCGTGGCGAGCGCGATGAAGCGGGCGTCCACTTCAAAAAAGTCGCGCAGTGAGGCGCGGCTTTCGCTGCGGCCGAAACCGTCGGTGCCGAGAGCAGCAAGCCGCCGAGGCATCCACTTGCTGACCATGTTGGGCAAGACCTTCAGATAATCGGTCGCGGCGACCAGCACGCCCGGAGCGTCTGCAAGACATTGGGTCGCGTAGGGCACGCGTGGCTTTTCGCCGGGATGAAGAATGTTCCAGCGCTCGGCCTCGAGGCCGTCGTAGTAAAGCGACTTGTAGCTCGTCACGCTCCACGCGTCGGCGGCAACGCCGAATTTCTCTCCGAGAATCTCCTGGGCCTTGATCGCCTCACGGAGGATCGCGCCGCTGCCAAAAAGCTGCGCGCGGAGCTTGGACTTCTTGTCCTCGGACGCGCGGAATCGGTACATGCCCCGGAGGATGCCTTCGCGCGAGCCCGCCGGCATGCTGGGCATTACGTAGGGCTCGTTCATGACCGTGATGTAGTAGAAGATGCTTTCGCCATCCCGATACATGCGCCGGATACCGTCCTGAATGATGACAGCGACCTCATACGCAAAAGCAGGATCGTACGCTTGCAGCGTGGGGCTCGGAAGAGCCAGGACGTGACTGTTGCCGTCCTGATGCTGCAGACCCTCACCGGCCAAGGTCGTGCGGCCGGAAGTCCCGCCCAAGAGGAAGCCGCGGCAGCGCGAATCGGCAGCGGCCCAGATGAGGTCGTTGATTCGCTGGAAGCCGAACATCGAATAGAAAATGAAGAACGGAATCATGTTGATCCCGTAGGTGGCGTACGCCTGGCCCGCCGCGATGAATGAGGACATCGAACCGGCCTCGGTGATGCCCTCCTCGAGAATCTGGCCGTTCTTGGCTTCTTTGTAGTAGAGCAGCGTGTGCACGTCCACCGGCTCGTAGAGCTGGCCGACGCTCGAGTAGATGCCCACTTGGCGGAAAAGCGACTCCATGCCAAACGTACGCGCTTCGTCGGGAACAATCGGCACGACGAGCTTCCCGATCTCCGGATCGCGAAGCATCTTATTGAGCATGCGCACGAAGGCCATGGTGGTGGAAACCTCGCGGCCCTCGCTGCCCTCGAAGAACTCCTTGAACAGGTCCTCGTTCTCAGCCTTGAGGGGTTTGGCGCGCACCGAGCGCTTGGGCACGTAGCCGCCCAGCGCCGCTCGCCGTGCGCGCAAGTACTGAATCTCGGGGCTGTCCTCCGGCGGCCGGTAGAAAGGCGCCTCCACACAATCGTTGTCGCTCAACGGGATGCCGAAGCGCGAGCGGAACTCGCGCAGCTCGTCCTCGTTGAGCTTCTTTTGCTGGTGGGTGATGTTCTTCCCTTCCCCCATTTCGCCCAGGCCATACCCCTTGATCGTACGCGCGAGGATGACGGTAGGCGCCCCCTTGTGCTGAACGGCCGCCTTGTAAGCAGCGTAGACCTTGCGGGGGTCGTGCCCGCCGAGCCGCAGTTTGCGCAGCGGTTCGTCGGCTACGTCTTCGACCAGCTTGAGCAGGCGAGGATCTCCGCCGAAGAAGTGCTGGCGGATGTAGGAGCCAGGTTCGACCACAAACTTCTGGAATTCGCCGTCAACGAAACCGCCCATGCGCCGGATCAGGAGGCCTTCGGTATCGCGCTCGATGAGCTGGTCCCAGTCGCAGCCCCAGAGTACTTTGATGACGTTCCATCCGGCGCCGCGAAAGACGGCCTCGAGTTCCTGAATGATCTTGCCATTGCCGCGCACGGGGCCGTCCAGGCGCTGAAGATTGCAGTTGATGACGAAGATCAGGTTGTCGAGATGCTCGCGGGAAGCAAGCGAGATGGCGCCCAGCGCTTCCGGCTCGTCGGTTTCGCCGTCGCCGATGAAGGCCCATACCTTAGCGTCGGTGACGGGTTTGAGGCCGCGGTCCTCGAGATAGCGGCTGAAACGCGCCTGATAGATCGCCATGATGGGCGCTAGGCCCATCGAGACCGTGGGAAATTCCCAAAAATCCGGCATGAGCCAGGGGTGGGGGTAAGAAGACAAACCGCCGCCGGGTTTGAGTTCGCGCCGGAAATTCTCCATCTGTTGCACGGTGAGCCGGCCCTCGAGAAAAGCCCTCGCGTAAACGCCCGGCGCGGCGTGGCCCTGGAAATAGACGCTGTCGCCCTCGAATTCATCGCTGCGTGCGCGGAAGAAATGGTTGAAGCCGACTTCAAAGAGAGTTGCGCTGGAAGCGTATGTGGAGATGTGGCCGCCGATGTTGTGCTCGAGGCGATTGGCGCGCACGACCATGGCGAGCGCGTTCCAGCGAATCAGGCTCTTGATGCGGCGCTCGATTTCCTGATCGCCCGGGAAAAGAGGTTGCCGGTTTTCAGGAATGGTATTGGCAAACGGAGTGTTGGCCGTGAATGGGACTTCGACGCCGGCCAAGAGAGCGCGCTCGCGCAGCCGTTCGAGGATATGAACGACGAGTTGCGGGTGGCCTTCCTTCAAAACCGCGTCGAGCGATTCTTCCCATTCCTGTATTTCGACCTCGTCGACGTCGGCCCAATGCGTAGCGGGGCTGGACGTGCCGTTGTTCATAGCCTCTTTTCCCCCCTGCCCGACCTGCGCCGGAAAGGCTCCGGGTCCTGCGAGGAACTTGGGATGATTCCGAAAATCCGGACAACAACAATATATCCCAGAGTGGGGCATGCTTGCACGCGGCCCGCTAAGACCCAATATCCAGCCCTTAGGTGGCACCCCAGGTTTGCGAAGTAATCAGAGAAAAGGATTCGGTGGGATCGTCCTCACGCCTGAGCGGCTCGCACACTTATTCTCTTGAGCCTTCTTCGCGCGAGGATGTAAACGATGGTTCCCAGCGCAAACGTTCCGAACTCGCCGGCGTAGACCCCGAACATGTGGCGATACAAGCCGAGTCCGACCAGTGGCGATCCGTGAAACCACAACGGTATTCCCTTATCCGGAGGATACACTGCGGTCATCGGATGCGTGATGAAGTCCACCACCCAGTGGCTGAAAACAACGAGTCCGAAAACCACGCCGGTACGCCTACTGTGGCCGATGCGCGCCGCAATCAGGGCCGCGAGTCCCGACCAGATCGTCGCCATGACCAGACTATGCGACCACACCGGCGGAGCCATGCCGCCCGGCTTCGCGGACTGTTCGATTCCCGCGAGCCAAAAAGCAAACCACAGGAAGTCAAGCGCATACGCGCCGAGCACCAGATATCCCACTGGTATTTTGGGAGCGACCCGCTTGGCCGCGAGACCGACTCCGAGATGCGCGAGGGCCGCCACGGAAGTTTGGGATCCTTTCCTCTAGACTCTGCCACCTCTCGAGCTCCGGGAGAAAGCTTGCTCCCCGAGGCCTAAACTTCGCGGCTACTCCAGACGCACCGTGTCAATCGTGAAGGAGAAATCACCTGCCTGCCCGCCGGCTGAGAACATGATTGCCGTGACGTCTTTGCCGTCGGTGCCGTTGAAGCTCGATAGTGGGAAGCGAAACTCCTTCCACTCCGGCCCAGTGGTGAAGGACTGGACAGCGGGCATGTAGCCGCCCGCCTGCGTGAACACCAGAGCGGCGTACCCCCGGCCGTCACCCTTTGCCCAGAAGCTGAGCGTCTTCTTCGAGGAGAGATCAACTGGTGTGAAAGGCTGAGGCCCCGGACAATACATCACCCCCGCGAACGCTTGCGGCGACCCTTCAGCAATCTTGCCCGTAACCTGGAGGGCGCCCTTCGTGCCGTTGGCGCCGCCTTCCACGACTTTCATGTCCGCTGTCGATTGCCCGCCCATGATGGAATCGGTCGAAATCATCCAACCGAAGCCCGACGTGGCGCTAATTCTTCCGTCATCGAAATCGCTGATGAGGCTGGGGTCTGGCTTGGAGGGCGAGGGCAGTTTGGCGGCAGGCTGAGAGGTTTGCCGTTGCGGCTTTGCAGGTGTCTGGGTCTGCGCCGTGGGCTTCGGTGAAGGTTGACTTTGGCTCTGCGGCCATGCGGCCCAAACCGCAGTTCCGGCCATCAGAATCGCTGCAATGGTCAACGCGCCAAGCCAGCGCGCCTGGCGCTGTTTTCGAGGCCCGGGGCATGCGAGTGTCATGATGTTCTCCTAGTGGATTTAGAACGGCTTCTGAGAATCTATACGCGCAGGCCTCGGCTAATGTTTCACCCCGATTGGGCCGCTCAAAGAAGATCACGGGTAAGGACTACAGGGACCTGCCGCCATCCACGACAAGAACCTGTCCCGTGATGAAGTCGGAGTGAATGAGGAAAGAGACGGCAGAAGCAATGTCCTCGGGGGTGCCGGTGCGGCCCAGCGGGGCGAGGCGGATATAGTCGGTCTCCCACTCCGGCGGATCTCCTGGCATGGAAATCGTGCCGGGAGCGACGGCATTCACGCGGACTTTGGGCGCCAGCGCCTTGGCGAGACAGCGGGTCAGCATGATGACGCCAGCCTTCGAGACACAGTAGGGGATGTAGCCGGGCCAGGCGAGAAGGCCCCCGAGCGACGCGAAATTGATGATGACCCCGCGGCCGGACTTCTTGAGGAGCGGCGCAGCGGCCTGGGCGCAGAAGAACTGCGCCTTGAGATTCGTGTCCAGCGTGGCGTCCCACTGGGCCTCGGTGGCAAACTCCAGGCCGGCCGGCAGGAACAGCGCAGCATTGTTGACCAGAATGTCGAGGCGGCCGAAGTGTTCGTGGACGGCGGCGACAAGGCGCTCGATGTCCGGGAGGCGCTGCAGATCTCCTCTGCGTACCAGAGCGCTGCGTCCCAGGGAGCGGATTTCACGCGCGGTGTCATCCGCTAATTCGCGTGACGTGCCATAGTGAACGATTACGTCGGCGCCCTCACGGGCGAGACGCAAGGCCACGGCGCGTCCGATTCGTTTGGCAGCGCCGGTGACGAGCGCCACGCGCCCCGCAAGAACGCCTTCACCCTCGCTTCGTTCCGTCATCCCAAGAGGGAGCCTAGCACAAGAGGCTCGACCCCGCGATGACCTGCTAGAATCGAGGCCGTGTTCAGCTCAAGTTCATGGAGGAGCGATGAAGCTGGATCTGTTGGCCATTGCGCCGCACCCGGATGACGCGGAACTAACCTGTGGGGGAACACTGATCAAGATGGCCGCGAGCGGATATGCCACGGGCGTGCTCGATCTGACCGCTGGGGAAATGGGCACGCGCGGCTCGCCCGAGACGCGCGCGAAAGAAGCAGCCCAGGCCGCCAAGATTCTTGGCCTGAAATGGCGAGGGAACCTGGGTCTGCCGGATTCAGACGTCCAACCGGTCAGGGCCAACAAGCTCCGCTTGGCGCAGATGATTCGAGACCTCCGCCCGCGGACGGTGATTCTGCCCTATTGGGAGGGGCGGCATCCGGACCACTATCATGCCGCCGAGCTGGGATATGAAGCGTGCTTCCTGGCCGGGCTCGTGCAACTACCGATTGAGGGCCAAGCCTTCAGGCCGTTCAAGATTCTGTACGCCACCGCATACGCGCAAGTGCGGCCGACGTTTGTAGTGGACATCACGAAGCAGTACGAGAAGCGTAGGCGGGCCATCCTGGCCTACCGGTCCCAGTTTCGCCCCTCGAAGCGGGTACGGAAAAGCCAAGTGTACCTTCCTCTCGACGAGCTCGAAGACAGGATGACCTTGGTGGCACGGCGCTACGGCCAGATGATCGGAGTGCGGCATGGCGAGGGTTTCCTGACGCGAGAACTGATGCAAGTGGAGAACGTGGTGGATCTGGCGGTGCGCTCGGTGTAGCGAGAGGGCGCCATCCCTCGGCTCGCCCCGACCTGGGAATTCGCCCGGGCTGCGGATCTACAGTCCTGGGAGTCCGGGCGACTCGATCGGAGTCCAGAAACCGGACCTCGTCGCATCGTCAAAAGGCGTCTTCGTCTTGTGTAGGAGAAAAGCCGCGGAGCGTTTGGCCGCCCCCGATAGTGTCGACCCGAACGCGAATGGGGGATTCAGCCTCAGCGCCCGTCTTGCGGAGGATGGCTACAGTGCTGAGCGCTTCGGTATAAAGCTTGGTGACCAGGAAGGTCTCGCCGGTGGCGTCCTTCTTCCACACCTGCCCGATTTGAACTTTGCGGAGACCCATGGCCGTCGCTGCCATTGAATCTAGGGGCTAAGTGGGCCGACTGTCAACCGGGGACTTGCAGCCCGCGGGACCCCTTTGGGCACAGCCCGCCCAGGCGGCACGGGAAGTGCCATCTTCGAGACGCTCTCGGGCCAAAGGGCTAGGAAACCGTTTCTTCACAACCTACATCTCACTGTTTGGAGGCTTGCCACAGGAGCGGGGTGTATAATCGGGGGCAAGCGGAGGTGAGCATGAGCGGGGGACTTTTTCGCCGTGCGCTGTTGATCGTAGTCGTGGCCGCGTTTGCGGCTTGGCCCGCTTGTGCGGCGCAGCAAGCCGGCACTCAAGGGCAGCAGCAGAGCCCGCAGGATCAAACCCAAACCGGCCAGCCGACCCAAAAAGATCAAACCCCAACAACCCAACCGGCGCAGCAGGATCAGAGCCAGGCCGGCCAACAAACGCCCGCGGACCAGCAGCAAGCCACGCCCGCTCAGACGGAGCCGGACGTAAAGAAGGGCTCGAAAAATGACGTGGACGCGATCGGAAACCGCAGCGTGGGGAAGGGCCTCAACCTCTACTCCCTCGAGAAGGAAATTGCTCTCGGAAAGCAAATCGCCCAGGAAGTGGAAAGGTCTTCCAAGCTGGTCGAAGATCCTGTCGTCAACGAATTCATCAACCGCGTGGGACAAAACCTGGTGCGCAACTCGGATGCTCGCGTTCCTTTCACCATCAAGGTGATTGAAGACGACTCGGTGAACGCGTTTGCGCTGCCGGGCGGGTTCTTCTACGTGAACAGCGGCCTGATTCTCCGCGCGCAGGAAGAGGACGAACTCGCCGCCGTAATGGGACACGAGATCGCTCACGTGGCCGCTCGGCATGGCACTAAAGATGCCACCAAGGGGGAGCTCACCCAGCTCGCCATGGTCCCGGCGATGATTTTCCTGCCCTACGGTTGGGGCGGGTATGCCATTTATCAGGGCTTGAATTTCGGCATTCCCATGACTTTCCTGAAGTTCTCGCGCGACCATGAGCGCGAAGCTGATTTTCTCGGGCTGCAGTACATGTACAAGGCCGGCTACGATCCAAACGCCTACGTGACCTTCTTTGAGCGCCTCCAGGCAGACGACCGGCGCCGGCCGGGGACGATTCCTAAGGTGTTTTCCACACACCCGCCGACAGCCGAGCGCATCGAAAACATACAGAAGGAGATTGCCCGTATCCTGCCGGCCCGAAACGAATACATCGTGACCACTTCAGAGTTCGATCAAGTCAAGGCCCGCCTCCGCAGCATCGTGTTTGCCAAGAAGGCCCAGGACAATGGTCAAGGCAAGCCCACTCTGAAGACCAAGACCGAACAACAGAAGGACAAGGACAAGACGCAGCAACCGTCCAGCACCGATCCATCCTCGACGGACGACGACCGGCCAACGCTCAAGAAGCGGCCCTGACACTGGGAACAATCCTTTTCGGATTTTGCCGACAGGCGGCCTTCACGGGCCGCCTGTTTTGTCTTAGAGCGTGCGATTTCTACTGGGAGGAAGCGCGAGGATTCTGAAGGCTATAGCGGACAAGCGGAAGAGCCCTGCCCCAGACCCGCACCTCATTCCCTGTTTCCGTTTTCACCGGGCAGACTCGGCCTTGGACCTCATTCTCTTGGGGACGGTGGGGATGCACGCAGCAGCCTCATCCGCTCACTCGCCAGACCCGCATAATCCGGTCTGGTTCGAATCGCCGCCCGGTACTCTGCGATGGCCTCCGGAAGCCGGCCAGGTATCTGCGACAGGGCGTTTCCAAGGTTAAAGTGGGCGTCCGCAAAATCCGGTCTGATGCCCAGCGCCGCCTGGTACTCTGCGATGGCCTCCGGAAGCCGGTCAGGTATCTCGGCCAGCAGCATTCCTAGGTTATTGTGCGCTTCCGCATAATCCGGTCTGATCCGTAGCGCCGCCCGGCACTCCGCGATCGCGTCCGGAAGCCGGTCAGGCATCTCGGCCAGCAGGATTCCCAGGTTATTGTGGGCTTCCGCAAAATCCGGTCTGATGCGAAGCGCCGCCTCATACTCTGCGATCGCGTCCTGCAGTCGTCCGGGAGTGGGCGCCAGTAAATTTCCCAGGTTATAGTGCGCTTCCGCAAAATCCGGTTTGATCCGTAGCGCCGCCTGGTACTCTGCGATGGCCTCCGGAAGCCGGCCAGGTATCTGCGACAGGGCGTCTCCCAGGTTATTGTGCGCTTCCGCATCATCCGGTCTGATTCGCAGCGCCGCTTGATACTCCGCGATCGCGTCTTGCAGCCGCCCGGGAGTGCGCGACAACGCAACTCCCAGGTTATTGTGCGCTTCCGCATAATCCGGTCTGATTCGCAGCGTCGCCTGGTACTCCGCGATCGCGTCCTGCAGTCGTCCGGGAGTACGCGCCAGTAAAATTCCCAGGTTATAGTGCGCCGGCCAACTGGCCGGACTGCGCGCCAGCGATTCGCGGTAAAGGGTCTCGATATCGCGATACGTACGGCTTTGCCGCCAGGTCAGTACGCCAAGAACCAGAATCAGCATGACGGAGCAAGCGATGGTAACGGCCTTCCCCGATGAAGTCCGCTCGGTTGCCCTTGCCAGCACCGACATTACCGGAACGATGATTCCCAGGCTTGCCAAATATTGAAAGTGGTCGGCGACATAGGAGTAGCGGAAAGGATAAACATTGAGAAAACCGAGCACCGGGAAAAGCGTTCCGGAGAAAATGAGAAAAGCGGCCAACGGCCCGCGGTAGCGGCGAGCCGTGAGCCCGAGGCCCATCCCCAGGGCCAATACTCCGGCCGGGAACAGCCATTGCCACCACAGGGCCGGATCAATCTTCCATTGCGGATAGAAGAACGCCAGGTTAGCCGGCCACAACAGTTTGCCAGCGTAAAAACAGATCGCGCGGCCGGCAATCAAAACGCGCTGTGCCGGGGTCAGCAGGAAATCCGCGCCGCTCGCGCCGATGATTGTCCTCTCCACCCAAGCGGTGAAGAGTCCCGCGGATATGCCCATCGCGAACCATGGAAGTAACGGCCGTACATCGCGCTTCCATTCGAGCCTGCCGCGCTGCCACCAGCAGATCACCAGCAGTACCGCGGGAAGCGTCGCGGTCACGGTTTTACTCAGCAGTGCCAGCACAAACAGGCCCGTTGCCAGCAGGTATTTTGACTTCCGGCGGGTCTGGTCAAAGTGCAGATACGTGAGCAGAGAGGCAAGACAAAAGACTCCGGACAGCGTGCTCTTTTGCTCCGAGATCCAGGCCACCGCTTCCACGTGGACCGGGTGCAGCGCAAAAACAAAACCGGCAAACCACGCGCCCGGAAGCGAAAGCCGCCTCACGATCATCACTACCAGGCAGGCCGACAGTGCGTGGAGGGCGATGTTGGTCAGATGATAGCCCGCAACCGCGTCCCCCCACATCCGGTGTTCGAGCCAGAACGCGCTGTGCAGCAGAGGGTAGTATTGCTGGGTCGCGCCCATCTCGGACCAGATTCGCCAGAGACCGTGGAACGACTGCAGGTCGGGCCTGGTCAGGTGACTGCTATCGTCCCAGACCGGGCTCCCGTCCAGGGCGGGCAGGTAGGCGGCGAGCGTCGCGCAGAAGATGATCGCCCAACTGGCGGCGTCGCTGAATCGGATCGCCTGGGAGTTGGAGTTCGGAAGCTTCGCAGGGCTCTCTTCGGGACCTCGGGATGCCAAGATTCCGCGCGGATTTGCGGCCCTCGCAGCCCGCTTCTTCGCCATAAACCGGAATCTCCTTTTTGACTTCAAACACGGCAGGAATTGTACATCCTCTCGCCCGTTCGCAACGCTGCGCTCATTTGCGGTGAGAAAAGATTCCGAGGCCTTAGAAGCGGCGCCCGCCGCCTTCCGGCCCCTGGTGAGGAACACCCATGCGGCGCAGCTCCTCCGCATAGTACTTGCGGTAAAGGACGTCCCATTCCTCGCTGCCCTCGAGGATCTCTTTCTTCTGCGAAGTGATCTTCTTGCGGACCTCGGCGTCCGCTTTCTCTTCCTCGTGCAAGGAGCCCTGGAGGATCTGCACGACCTGCTGGCGAATGGTGTCGCGATCTTCGATGAATTCGACGTCTTCGCTGGCGACGAGAACCTCGGTAATCTGATGCGATAGGCGGATGATTTTTTCGCGGCTGAGTTTCATTTTCCCCTAAAGGTTTTGGGCAGCCAGAGATCTGCAAGCGTCTCTCGGCCGCTGGAAACATGCTTCGCCTGCCCTCGCAGACGCCGCGCTCACAGCGCCCCTAGCGCAGAATGAGCTTGCGGTCACGGGCGAGCTGTCCCTTCACTTTCTTATACATCTCCTGGTAAGAGGCGCCGGTCCGGCGCATCTCGTCGGAATGCTGATTCAAGATCTCGCGGACCTCGTCGTTCAGGCGGTCCTCGACGCTCAACTCATCGGCCATGCGTTGACGAACGCGCTGACTCAGCGCTTCCGGCGCCTTCGCCTCGATCATTTCGGCGTCAACGAGGCGTTTGACCACTTCGCCGGCCATATAGGCGACAAAATCGCGCGACAAAAGCATGCGGTTGAATCCTCTCTGAAACGTCGCTTGAAAAAGTGTACTGGCACGAGCGACAAAGTGCAAGGAAACGAAGCGTGGCCACGTGACGGGCGTCAGACAGTCATTCATGATGCCGGATGAGCACGCGGGATTGACGCCCGAGCACATTTCGGTGGAACATTTCAGGGCGTCTCCGGGCGCGTGAGCCTCGCTCGGGCCGCTCCGGGACCATGGGCTCGTCCCGCCTGTGGCCCGGAGCGAGCGTCCGGGGTCCATTCATTGGATGAAACCGGGATTCGTGCTTTCAGCATCTGAGCATAAGATACGGATGGCTGGATGATCCACCGCACGATCCTTGCAGTCGGCCGTGACGGGAACGACGGCGCAGGTCAAAATATTCCCAGGAGAGATGATGACTCATCAGAGAACCGGTAATTTGGATCGCGTGCGCGGGATGCGTAAGGTCCTTCCTCCCTTTCTCCTGCTATGGATCCTGGCCTTGCTTTGCTCGGCCGCCCGCGCCGACGAGCCCTACGCCCGCAGCCGCGACTACGACCTCCATCACGCCAGGATCTCCTTGCACTTCAATCTCGATGAGCGCCAGGTCGTTGGGGAAGTTACGCACTCCGTCTCCATCCTCCGGGACGGAATCAGGAGCCTGGCCTTCGACTCGGTTGGCCTCAAGATCGCCGCCGTTTCCGTCAATGGCAAGGCCTCCAAGTTCGATACCACCCCCACCCAGTTGCTTGTCCCACTCGATCATCCCGCCCATATCGGCGAAAAGCTGGAGATCTCCATCCAATACTCAGGCAAACCGAAGAAGGGCCTGTACTTCGTTCTTCCCGACGAGAATTATCCCGGCCTCCCAAAGCAGATCTGGACTCAAGGCGAATCCGAGGACACGCGCTACTACCTGCCCATCTACGATTACCCCAATGACCGCCTGACAACCGAGATGATCGTGACGGTTCCCAAGGACTGGGTCACGGTCTCCAACGGCAAACTCTCGAGTGTGACCGAAGCGCCAGACGGGCAAAAGATCTGGCATTGGAGTGAGGCCGTGCCCAGTTCGCCCTATCTCATCACGCTGGTGGCCGGCGAGTTCGACGAGGCTCGGGATACTTGGCGCGGCATTCCGGTGACGTACTACGCCCCGCGCGGCCGCGGCGATCGGATCCGCCCCAACTATGGCCGGACGCCGCAGATGCTCGAATACTTCAGCAAGCTTCTCGGCGTGAACTATGCCTGGGAGAAATACGCGCAGGCCATGGTGGACGACTTTGTCGAGGGCGGCATGGAAAACTCGAGCGCCACCACGAACACCAGCATGTCACTCAACTCTCCGCGCCTGGTTCCCGAGCACCTCACCGGTGAGGATCCACTCATCTCCCACGAGCTGGCGCACCAGTGGTTCGGTGATCTGCTCACGTGCAAGGACTGGGCCAACGCCTGGCTCAACGAGGGCTTTGCCACCTACATGGAATGGGCCTGGATCGAACATCAATTCGGGCCGGAGCAGGCTGATTACGAGCGGTGGGAGAGGGCCCGGGGATGGTTCGCCCACAGCCATCTTTTCGCGCTTCCCATGGTCCGGCGCGACTTCTCCGATTCCGACGACTTCGACGACAGCGTCTACGCCAAGGGCGGCTGGGTCCTGTACATGCTTCGCCAGAAACTCGGCGATGAAGCCTTCTCCAAAGCCCTTCAGCATTATCTGGAGAAGAATCGCGGCCAGAATGTGGTGACCGCGGACTTCGCCAAGGCTGTCGAGGAAGCCACTTCCGTCAACATCGACGCCTTCCTCGAGCAGTGGGTGTACGCCGCCGGCGCGCCCAAGTTCGACGTGGGCTACACCTACGACGACGCCGGCTCCGCCGTGAAACTCGTCGTCAAGCAAACGCAGAAGCTCGAGGGCAGGGTCGGCCTCTTCACGGTTCCTGTCGAGGTCGAGATCACTACGGCCTCCGGCCGCAAGAGCTTTCCCATCGTCGTCTCGAAGCTGGAGGAAACCTTCACCCTCAAGCTGGACGGCCCGCCGCTCCTGGTGATTTTCGACAAGGGGGACAAGCTCCTCGATTCCCTCGAGTTTCACAAGGATAAGAAGGAATGGCTCTACCAGATGAAGAACGCCTCCACCGTCCTCGACCGTGCTGATGCGATCCAGGCTCTGGCGAAGTTCAAGGACGATGATGCTGTCGTCGCCGCTCTCGGTGAAACCGCGCGGAACGATTCCTTCTGGGGCGTGCGCGCCGAAGCCGCCCGCGCCCTCGGGAAAATCGGCACGCCGGCCGCCGCCAAGCAGGTCCTCGCCGCCTTGTCCAACGAGCAGCCTTGGCTGCGCGAGATCGTCGTCACCCAGCTTGGCAATTTCAAAGATGACTCCTCCATTGCCGAGAAGCTCGCCTCGATCTCTCGCAGCGACGCATCCTTTCGCGCGCGTGCCGCAGCCCTGCAATCGCTTGGGCGCGTGAAATCATCCAACGCGTTGTCCATTCTCCAGGCCTCAGCCGCAAAAGAATCGCCGGATTACATCCTCGAGCGCGGCGCCCTTCAGGGCCTGGGTTCCCTCGGCGATGACCGCGCAGTGCCG
Source organism: Candidatus Acidiferrales bacterium (assembly GCA_049514555.1). Lineage (GTDB taxonomy): Bacteria > Acidobacteriota > Terriglobia > Acidiferrales > UBA7541 > JBEKUY01. The sequence goes on along the minus strand of JBEKUY010000001.1, from coordinate 107,517 downwards.
TTGCTTCTCGAATCGTCCGCTCCCGGCAAGCCGACCGAGGTCCGTCGCGCCGCCATTTCCAGCCTCGGCCATCTCGACAAGGGCAACAAAGAAATCACCCATCGGCTGGTCGAATACCTCAACGAACCCCGGTTTGCCATTCGCCTCTCAACTGTGATCACCCTGGGCGAGCGCGGCGACAAAGACGCCATTCCGGCGCTCGAAGCTCTGCTCCACAGTGACGCGCTCAGCCTGGAATTTGCTCCGATTGTCCAGTCGCAGATCGATCGCCTGAAGCAGCCCGCCGGCGAGAAGCAGTCTCCGCAAACGCCTTCGACCGAGAAGCCGCCCTCGGAGGATGCCAAAGCCCTCGCGCTTCGTTTCGAAGCGCTGGAGCGCGCTCTGCTCGAAATCAATGAGCGTCTCAAGGAGATCGAGCGCAGGTTGCCGCCGGAGAAGAAGTAGCCGGCCGCTCACTCGGCGAGAAGTATCCGCAGATCGCGCAAGTTATTTCCCGTCGGCCCGGTGACCACTGCGTCCCCCAGCCGCGCGAAGAACGAGTAGGCGTCACTGCGCCGGAAGGCCTCGCCCGGGTCCAGCCCGGCCGCGCGCGCCTGCTCGAGCGTATCTCCGTCAGCCACCGCGCCCGCCGCCGGACTGTTCCCATCGATCCCGTCAGTCCCCACGCTCAACACTGCGACCGGCCGCCCCGCGATTTTTTCCACCCCATTCAGAACGAACGCCGCGTTTCGTCCCCCGGTGCCGTTGCCGGTCACCGGCGAAAGCACCTCGCCATCCGCCATCAGCGCGACGCGCCGTCCCGGGTTCCGCCGGCGCATTTCTGCAAGCCCGTCCAGCAAGAAGTCCACTGCCTTGCCGATGGGCCAGCCGTCCATCGCGTTGTCGCACTGCGTGATGAAACCTTCCGCCTCCGCCGCACAGTGCGCGTGGTGAAACAGATCGTTTTTCCCCAGCAGGACGCTGAACCCAGCCCGCGCAAACGCTGCATCACCCGGCTTCGGCGTTTCCTCCGCGCTCCCGGAGTAGAGGAGTGCGCGGATCGCCGCCGGCAGTTGGTCATGCAGGCCGTGTTTCTCGATCACTCGCTTCACGTCCAGCATCGTCGTCGGATCGGGCAGCGTCGGCCCGGATGCCAGTGCCGCCTCCATGCCCTCCGGGACATCGCTCACGCCGAACGTCAGCTTCATCGCCCGCTCGGCCGCCACGGCCAGCCGGCCGCCCTTCACCGCCGAAACGTGTTTTCGCACCGCGTTCACCTCTTCGATCGGCGCACCGCAGGTCACCAGCAGTCGATAGAACGCGCGCATTTCCTCGAGGGTGATCCGCGGATCGAGGGGCAATTCCACAAGTGCCGACCCGCCCCCCGACAGCAAGAAGAAGACCAGCGTCCGTTCGTCGCATTTTCCGAGCAGATCCAGGATCCCGCCGCCCGCGGCAAAGCTTTCCGCCGTCGGCAGCGGATGGCCCGCCGCAAAATACTTCATGCCTGGCAACGGTCTTTCGGCCACGGTCGGAGCCGTGACGATTCCTTCAATGCCCCCATTATCCTGTAAGCGCAATTGCGCGCGAGCCGCCTCCAGTACGCGGCATAGCCCTTCCGCCATCGCGTGCGCGGCCTTTCCCATGGCCACGACGCGAATCCTCTCGTACTCGCGCAGGTCCACGACAAGTTCGCCGCAATGGATTCGTGTCCCGCTGCGCGCGAGCTTTTGCTCGATTGTTCGGGGAATGTCAATCGCGGAGAGTGTTTCGGCGAAGATTCGCCGGGCGAATTGTTTCAGATCGGCCACTGCCGCCGCGCCTTAAGCACCGTCCAGGGCCGCCGCTCCCGCCGTAGCAACGTCCACATCCTGGTCTTCAGTTCCGTTGCTCACCCCGATTGCGCCGACGCACGTTCCATCCGCCAGGAGCGGCAACCCGCCACGGATGGGGGTCTGGTGCGCGCGGCTCGCGATCGCCAGTCCCAGCGACAGCAACACATTCGGCTGCCCATTCGCCATGGCCGCGCCCGATGGCTTCCGCCTAATGGCTGCCGAGTACGCTTTGCCCAGTGCGATATCCACCGAAGAAATCTTCGCCTCGTCCATCCGCTCGAACGCGAGCAAGTGCCCGCCATCATCCACGACGGCGATGTCCATGGGCACGCCGATTTCTACGGCCCGCTTTTCAGCCGCCGCAAGCACCGCCTTGGCCCCTTCGAGCGTCAACTTCGGATTGTTCCGCGTCACCAGCATCGCCCCATCTCCCTTCTCGCCGCTTCTCCACTATTGTTTCGCCAGCACCTCTGGATTCAAGGCGTTCGCCGGCGGACGTCCGCTGAACCGCGCCACCACGTTCTCCGCCGCCATGCAGGCCATCTTCGTCCGTGTCTCGAGCGAAGCCGAAGCCAGGTGCGGCGCGAGCACGACGTTCGGCCGCCTCAAGCCCGGATGAATGAACGGCTCCTGCTCGTACACGTCCAGTGCCGCGCCTGCAATCTTCCCGCGTTCGAGCGCGCCCACGAGCGCCGCCTCGTCCACGATCGGCCCGCGCGCTGTGTTGATGAGGAACGCAGTCGGTTTCATGCGAGCGAATTGCGCCGTGGAAATCAGACCGCGCGTCTCGCCGGTCAGCGGCACATGCAGCGAAACAAAATCCGAGTCCGCCAGCAACGCATCGAACTCCCGGTACTCCGCAGCCAGCTCCCGTTCGAGGCTCTCCGGCGCTCGTGAACGGTCGGTGTACAGTACCTGCATCTTGAATCCTGCCGCGCGCCGCGCCACGGCCCGCCCGATCCGCCCGAGGCCGACGATGCCGAGAACCTTCCCCCAAATATCCGCGCCGCAGAGCTGATCCAGCGCCCAGCCCTTCCATTGGCCCGTTCGCACGAGCTGATCGCCCTCGATGAGCCGGCGCGCCGCGGCCATCATCAGCGACCACGCAAAGTCCGCGGTGGTCTCGTCGAGCACCCCGGGGGTGTTCGTCGCCACAACGCCGCGGTTCGTGCATTCCCCGACATCAATGTTGTCGTAACCCACTGCGACGTTGGCCACGATTCTAAGCCCCGGAGCGGCATCGAGCAGGGCTTTGTCCACCTGTTCGGTCAGAAGGCATACTAAGCCGTCTTTGTCGCGCACCCGCGCCAGCAATTCTCCGCGCGGAATCTTCCCTTCCTTCTCCCAGTATTGGACGTCGCAGCGTGCTTCCAGGATCGACCGCGCTAAATCGAACAGAGGGTGGGTGGCCAAAATCTTCGGTTTGCTCATCAATGAGGCTCCGCAGTGCTGCGAAGCGAGAGAGTAGCACAGCTCCGCCGCCGGTGCCCTCTCGCAGGGTCAACCGCCGGACAGTTTCCGTTGTATAGTGGCCCGGGGGAGCTTTCCCTCGACCTGTTCCTCATGGACGCGCGCCTCGTCCGCAAACTCGATCGCCTGCTCGGCAACGGGGGAGTTCTCCGCCGGCCTGAGGAGCTGCTCCTCTACGAATACGATGGCTCCGTCGAGCAGGGCCGTCCGGATTGCGTGGTTTTTCCGCGAACGACCGAAGAAATCTCGCGCATCGCCCGCCTTGCCGCTCAATTTGATGTTCCTCTCGTTGGTCGGGGTGCGGGCACCGGCCTTTCTGGCGGCGCGCTGGCCCGCGAAGGCGGCGTGTTGGTCGTCTTCTCTCGCATGAATCGCATCCTTGAACTCGACCATGAAAATCAGCGCGCCGTGGTCCAGCCCGGGGTTGTCAACCTCGATCTCACGCGCGCGGTCGAGTGCGCCGGACTGTACTTCGCTCCCGACCCTTCGAGCCAAATGGCGTGCACCATCGGCGGAAACGTCGCCGAAAACGCCGGCGGCCCGCATACGCTGGCCTGCGGCGTAACCACCAACCACGTCACCGGTCTCGAGCTCGTCCTTCCTGGCGGTGAAATCATCCGCATCGGCGGGAAGACCGCGGACCCGCTCGGCTACGATCTCACCGGCCTGCTCGTCGGCTCGGAGGGAACCCTGGCCCTCATCACCGAAATCACCGTGAAGCTTTCGCGTCTCCCCGAAGCCGTGAAAACCCTCCTGGCCGTTTACGACACCGTGGACGACGCCACCGAAACCGTCGCCGAGATCACCGCCCGCGGCATCACCCCTTCCGCCTGCGAGATGCTTGACGGTTGGACGCTCCGCGTTGTCGAAGACTTCGTCCACGCCGGTTTCCCGCGCGATAGCGCCGCTGTCCTGCTCATCGAGGTTGAAGGTCTCGCGGAAGCCGTCGCCGCGCAGGCCGCCGCTATTCACGAGGTCTGCCGCCTCCACAGCGCCGGAGAGATACGCGTCGCGCGCGATGCCCGCGAGCGCGACCTCCTCTGGAAGGGCCGCAAGAACGCTTTCGGCGCGATCGGCCGCGTCTCCCCGAGCTACTACGTTCAGGATGGCGTCATCCCCCGCTCGCGCCTCCCGCAGACCCTTCGCCGTATCGAGGAAATCGGCCGCCAGTTCGGCTTTCAGATCGGGAACATCTTCCATGCCGGCGACGGAAACCTTCACCCCATCATCCTGTTCGATCAGCGCGACCGCGCGCAGTTTGAACGCGCCGTCTCCGCGGCGGGCGAAATCATGAGATATTGCGTCGAAGTCGGCGGCGCGCTCACCGGAGAGCACGGCATCGGCATGGAAAAGGACCAGCTCATGCCTTTGCTTTTCTCCGAGGCCGATCTCGACCTCATGCGCCGCGTTCGCGAGGCTTTCAATCCCGGCGGCCGCCTCAATCCCGGGAAGATCATCCCTGCCGGCAAGGGTTGCGGTGAGATCCGCGTCAGGCCGTTGCCGGCCGCGAGCACGGCATGACCCCGGCGTCCTGCCTCTCGCGCTTGGAAAAACTCCTCGGTCCCGGCCAGGTCCGCTCCGATCCAGCCGAACGGGCCTCCTACGCGGTGGACGGTGTGCTTCCTTCCGCCGTCTTGCTTCCGAACGACCCCGCCGAGGCCGCCGAAGTCGTCCGTTTTGCCGCCGCGGAGAAACTTGCGGTGATCCCCTGCGGCGCGCGCACGAAACTCGGCATGGGCATACCGCCATCCCGTTACGATCTCGCGCTCGATGTCACTCGCCTCAATCAAATCGCGCACTACGATCCTGCCGACCTGACTTTGAGCGTGGACGCTGGTCTCCCGCTCACACAGTTAAGTTCCGTCCTCGCGGCGCAAAAGCAGTTTCTGCCGCTCGCCGTTCCCTTCTTCGCGCAAACGACGATCGGCGGCACCATCGCTTCCGGTGTCGATTCGCCGCTGCGCCAGCTCTACGGCAGTGCGCGCGATTTCGTCATTGGCGCGGAATTCATCAACGGGTCGGGCGCGCTCACCAAGAGCGGCGGGCGCGTGGTGAAGAACGTGACCGGCTACGACCTTCACAAGCTTCTGATCGGCTCGCTTGGCACCCTCGCTGTCATCACGCGCGTCAACTTTCGGACGTTTCCTCTCCTGCCGACACGACGCGGCTTGGTTGCTTCTTTTTCGAGCGAGCAGGGCGTCATCGAGCTTCGCCGGCGCATCGCTGCATCGCCGCTGGCGCTTTCCACTCTCGAAATCTTGAGCCCGCAAATGGCGCGACTGTTTGCGCCCATCAACCACAGCCTGGCCAAGCCGCCGCTGGCCCCGCTTGGCGCGTGGTTGGCCGGCAGCGCATGGCACCTTTGCGCCGGCTTCGAAGGCCATCCTGAAGTCTGCGATCGCTACGCTAGAGATCTTTCGCGGCTCGCGGAAGAAACCCAGGCCGTGAGCGCCCACCTTCTTGACGAGGCCGAGCATTCCACTCTCGGACACTCGATCGGTGAAGCCGTCCCCTTGCTCCTCAACGCATCGCCAGCAACCGTCATCTTCAAGATGAGCCTTCTGCCGTCCCACTTCGATTCCGCCTTCGCCGAACTGCGGGAAATCACCGACCGGGCATCGCTTCCATCGGCGCTTTTCGCCCGCGGCAGCGGCACCGTGTATTTCGCGCTTCTTCCTGTCACCAAAGATGTCCAAACATTTTCACGGCTCGCGCGGGCTGCCACTGCCGTTTTCGAGCTCGCTGCGTGCGAGGGCGGCCACGCCATGATCCCCTGGTGCCCAACCGAACTGAAACGCAGCGTCAACATTTGGGGGCTGCCGCGCCCCGATTTCGCGTTGATGCAACGCGTAAAAACGGCCTTTGACCCCGCCGGCATCCTTAGCCCGGGGCGTTTCGTGGGGAACCTCTAAGCCATGGGCCCGGCGCACTCCTCAACCTCCGCGCAGGGCCCGGAAGCCAAGATCCCCGGCCACCATCCTTCCTACGAAGACCTTGCCCGCTGCATTCACTGCGGTCTTTGCCTGAACCATTGCCCCACTTATCGCCTCTGGGGACTGGAAGCCGATTCGCCTCGCGGACGCATCCGTCAGATGCTGCTGGTGGAAGAAGGCCATCTTGCGCCGGGCGGCGGCTTTGTGCGTCACATTGACCTTTGCCTCGATTGCCGCGCCTGCGAAACCGCTTGCCCCTCCGGCGTCGAATACGGCTCGCTGGTTGAATACGCGCGCGCGCGAATCGAGCTGACTTACCGCCGCCCGCTTCTCGCCCGCCTCGCGCGCGACTTCGTCTATCGCCGTCTCCTGCCTTATCCCGAGCGCATTGCTCTAGCCGCGCGCCTCGTCCGCTTCTATCAGCGTTCCGGCGTGCAGCGCCTCGCCCGCGCCATGGGCGTCCTGCATCTGCTCGGCCTTGCGCAGCGCGAGCGGCTCCTGCCTCGCGTTGACGATCGATTCTTCTTCTCTCATCTCGGCAAGACCTTTCCCGCCCAAGGGTCGCGCCGCGCGCGCGTGGCATTTTTCGCCGGGTGCGTCGCCCAGGTCACTTTCACCGCGCTCGACGAAGCGACCATCCAAGTTCTCACCGCCAATGGCTGTGAGGTGGTTGTCCCGCCCGGCCAGGTTTGCTGCGGGGCGCTCGCGGCGCATGCCGGCCTCCGCGACGCGGCTCGCGACCTCGCGCGCAAGAATATGGCCGCCTTTTCGTTGGAGGATGTCGACGCCATCGTGACGAACGCCGCCGGCTGCGGCTCGACGCTCAAGGAATGTACGAGGTTATTTTCGCCCGATGAGAGTGCCCATGCGGAAGCACGCGTATTTCAGAAGAAGGTCGCCGACGTCACTGAGTTTCTCGCAGCGCTCGGCCTCTCCGCCCCGCTCAAGCCGTTGCCCTTGCGCGTGACCTATCAGGATTCCTGCCATTTAGTGCATGGCCAGAAGATCGCTGAAGCGCCCCGCGCACTCATCCGCGCCATCCCCGGCGTCCAGTTCGTCGAGATGCCTCTTGCGGATCACTGCTGCGGTTCGGCGGGCGTCTATAATGTGACGCAGACGCAAGCCTCGCTCGAATTGCTCGCGGAGAAAATGCGCTGCGCCGCCAGCACGCGTGCACAGGTTATCGTCACCGCCAATCCCGGCTGCCTCTTGCAGCTTCGCGCCGGCGCCGTGCTCCATCGCACCGGCCAGGAAGTTTTACACGTCGTCGAACTCGTCGCCCGCGCGTTGTGAATCCCGCCCCCGGAAGAGCGCGGCTGTAGGAATCGACAAGAAAAACGCGTCCCCTCCGCAGTGAACGCTCTGCGAAAGGGACGCGCTCTCGTCAGGAGAGATCTTTTAGTCCGCTCGCTCGCCAAATGGATAGCGGGCGGCTGCGACGAAACTATTCGTTCGGCTGAGGAGCGTCCGGTGGCGGGGGCGGCGGTGGCGCGCCCGGATTAGCCGGCGGAGCTCCCGCCATCCCCCGGCGCATATGCCTGCGCGCGCCCTGGCCAAGGCCGCCTGCCTTTACCGTGTAGTCCGACGGCACTTGGAAAAGCGCCGCGTCCGGCTCCTTCGTCTGGACGTTTGACAGCGTGAAAGTGGTCTCACCGAACCGTGGGTCGCTGCGCTTGCTCATGACCAACATCTGCAAGTCCGGTGAATACCATCTCTCGAAGACGATCACGAGGGGCTTGTCGTTCCCGATCTGGCCCGCCGGAATCGTCCGGGTGACGCGCGTGCCTTCTGCTTTCACGCCGCTGATCGTCTGCGTTCCGAGCGATTCGGTCTGCGCGTTGGCCGCTCCCGGTCCGTTCTGCCCCCTCTCGAAGTTCCTCGGTCCGCCCGGTCCACCGCGGCCCTGGCCCTTCCCGCCCCCGCCCATGCCCATCTTGTGAGCCACTTTCTTGTCTGGGTTCAGCAGATAGCGCGCGCCGGCCACTGGGTCGGAAATGGTGACCAGTTTCGTCGGCTGCCCTGACGCCTGCAGCGGTCCTATTCCCGACAAGGTCAATTCGTGCCGCACCCGCCCCTGCGAATCGCGATATACGGTCACGGTCGTGGTATGGCTGATGTGAGTGCCGTCCGCCAACGTTTGGGTCATCTGCGAGCTGCCTACGGCTGAGAACGGCGCGCCCTTCACGACCTTTCCGCCGCGCATGCCTTCGAGTCCGAGCAGCTCTGCACCGCCGAATCCCGGCCCTCCAGGGCCCGGCGGTGGTGGTGGACCCTGCGCGTAAGCCGCTGACGCGGCCGCTGCGAGTACTGCCACAATCAAAAGTCCTGTCTTCTTCATCGGCGGTCTCCTTATTCCTAGATCTCTCCTGTACGCGAAACTCGCTTCATTCCGACAAACGCACGGCTCGCGGCATCCCATCATCGCCCACGAGGAAATCCACGCTGATCAGGTCGTCGGCGCGTTCTGCATTCACGGGCAGCCCGAACGCCGCCAAGGCGCCGCGAGCCATCCTCACGCGCACGATGTCAGCCTCTTCGTCTCCGCCAAGCGGCGCGCTGTACGGCAGCGAGACGAACCCGCTTTCGTCGACCACCGCGCTGCTCAGCGATTCCGGCGATCCCATCCCGCCCGTTTGTGCAGCCGTCTCCTGCCCGTTGGATTGCCCGCTCACCGGCGGCGCGCTGCTCGTCACCGTCTGCGGTACCGGCGTCCCGGGATTGGTCTTTTGCGAGACTCTCCATTCATGCCAGCCCACCGCAGCCAGCGCCAACACCGCCGCGGTCGCCACTCCCCATGCCCAAGCTCTCATTCGGTGCGCCTGCCGTATGCGCGGGCGGCTCGCGCGAAATGCCTCGCGCAACGCTGCCTCCACCGCCTCCGGTGCTCCCGCTTCCGCGTCTTCCATCGCCAGCGACGCAAGGCTGGCCTCGAGGGTGTCCACTGCTTCCTTCAGCGCCGCGCACCGGCCGCACAGCCCCGTATGCGCCAGCGCCTCCTCGCGCGTCCGGCGATCGAGCGCCGCGAACTTTCCCAGATCGTCCACGAAGGTTTCGAATTCATCGCATCGCATTGCACTGCTCCTCTTCGCTCACCGCGCGACCGCCCGCCGCGGGCGTCCCCGCAGGATTTCGAGCTTCGCCAGAAGCAACGCCCGTGCCCGGTGCAGACGCGAGCGCACCGTGCCCACCGGACAATCCAGGAGTTTCGCCGCCTCCTCGTAGCTCTTCTCTTCGAGGTCGCACAGAACGACTACCTCACGATGTTCCTGTGACAAACTCAGCACGGCGCCGCGCACCTGGGCGACCGTTTGGTTCTGCGCGAAAAGGAACCCTGGATCGGCGCCATCAGGGCCGGCGAGCCGCGCCGCCGCCGGCTCCCCTCCCCTCGGCGGATCGGCATCGATCGAAACCTCTTCTCGCGTCCGGTCCAGGTGCTTCCGCACCAGATTGCGAGTGATCCCGAAAAGAAACGCACCCAACTCGCCGCGGGTCACGTCGTAGCGCTTCGGCTGGCGCGCCAGCGCCAGGAACACTTCCTGGGTAATTTCCTCGGCCGCGCTCGATCTGCCCGTCATCCGCAGGGAGTAGCGATAGATCCCGCCTTGGTGCCGTCGGTAGAGGCACACAAACGCCTCTTCATCACCTTTCGCGGCTAGTCGCAGCAGATCGTCTTCTGACAAGTCTTCGCGGCGTCTCATCAGTGGCGCCTGATCGCTGGGGATAGACGGTCTGTCCGGCCCCACCTAATACTTACCCGGACAGCCCTGGAAAGTTCCAGGTCTTTTTCAATCAAAGGCAGCGACGGAGCACGCCCATGGTCATCGGGAGAGGAAAGGACGGCTAGACTGCGAGCGGCCACCCCGCCTGCGCTTCTGGAGAACGAAAACGCCGCCTACTTTGGATGCTCGGTCTTCTCCGCTAGCGGCTGGACACCGGCCGGCGGGCCTAAGGCCGGCGGGCCTACGTTCGGCGGAAGCTTGCCCGTGAGCGAACTGAGGAATTCCAGCAAATCGCGCCGCTCTTGCCCTGTGAGGAAACCCAGCGCGTGGATCTCCTTGTCGAGGTGCGGATTCGAGTTGCCCCCGCCAATGTAGTGGTCCATGACTTCCCCGAGCGTCTTCAGGGTTCCATCGTGCATGTAGGGAGCGGTCTGCGCGATGTTGCGAAGAGTCGGCGTCTTGAATGCACCCATGTCCGCGTCGTTGTGCGTTTCGGCGTAGCGGCCTGTGTCCGTGAACTTGCCTTCGAGGTCCGCGCCAACGCCGAGGTTGTGGAACTGGTTGTCGGTGAAGAGCGCGTATTTCTCGCCGATGGTGTGACACACGACGCAGTTGCCCTTCTTCGGGTCCATGAACAATTTCAAGCCGCGCTGCGCCGAAACGGTGAGCGCCTTCTTCTCGCCGCCGTAGTAGTAGCGGTCAAAGGGCGAATCGCCGCTGAGCACCGTGCGCTCAAACGATGCGATGGACTTCTCTGCCATTTCAAATGTAATCGCGTCGGTGCCCCAAGCCTTCCGGAACGCTTCGCGGTAGCTTGCGTCAGCCCGCAGTCGCTTCTCCACGCCGGCAAGCGAGTGCCCCATCTCCACCGGATTCTGCACCGGACCTTCGGCCTGCCTTTCCAGGCTGGGCGCGCGACCGTCCCAGAACTGCGTCGTGCTGTAAGCCGAGTCGATCACGGTGGACGCGTTGCGCGTGCCCTTCTTGCCCTGCACGCCGCTCGAGACGCGCTCGTGGTCGGTGAAACCGCGGTTCGGATCGTGACAGGTGGCGCAAGACACGCTGCCGTCCACCGAGAGCTGCGGATCGTAGTAGAGCCTCCGGCCGAGTGCGATGGTTTCCGCGGTTGGGGGGTTGTCGGCCGGGATCGGCACCGGGGGCAGGCCGAGCGGCGCTCTGATTTCTATCGGTTGGCCGATCGGCAGCGCCGGCACCGGATTCGTCGCCGTTGTAGGCGCTGCCGGTGCCGTTTGACGCTGCCGTTCAGCGGTGAAATACAGAGCCGCGCCCGCTCCGATAACTGCCAGGGCCAAAAGCGCAAGCAAACGTCCTTGCCTCACAGGAGCATCCCTCCGTCAAAATCCGGATTCCAAGCGTGGAGTCTGCAATCCCAACTCTAGCATCGCGCGAAACCATCCACCAAACCGCCCGGCACTGGGTCCGTTTGGAAGGCCATCTCGGATCACTCCCAACTTGCCGACGATTCATCCGGAATCGTGTGGCGCGAACGTCCAATGACAATGCTTGGACCTGAGAATGGGCTTCCGCCATTTCCAGCCGCTCCTTCGTCGCTTGCCGAGTCGAGGGAGCCCCTGACTAAAGCGTTCTCTTTTGAACAGCTTCTTCAGGTCCAACCAGTTAGTCTCTTTTGGTACGCGGGACTTCAAACTGGGAAGCCGAGGTGATTTGCGTAGCCCATTGAGAGTTCCTAATTGAAGGATCTCTATCCATTCGATGGATGATAAATGAAGTCTAGGGTGTTGGCCCGTTGGATCAAGATTGGCGGATTATTGGCTCTCGTGGCGATCGGTGCCGTCGCTGCGTTGGTGGCGACCCGCTGGCCCTTCGCGCGGGACTCCGTCGTCGCGGCGCTGCAAGAAAAGTTTTCCAGCGCCATCGAATTGAAAACGTTTCGCGAGACGTATTTCACGCCGGGGTGTGTCCTCGAAGGAGCGACGTTCCGCCGCAACAACGATCGAACCGCTCCGCCGATCGCCACGATCGAGAAGCTCACGATCCAGGGCAGTTATTGGGGGTTTTTCACTAGTCCTAAGCGTGTTCGGCGCGTTAGGATCGAAGGTTTGCGCATATTCGTATCGCCGAGCAGTGAACGCAACGGCGGCGAAGCGCGGCCTGCCGGCAGCCTGGAGCAGTTCGCGGTGATTATCGGCGAGATCATCGCGGACGGTGCTGTGGTGGAGTTTATTTCCGGCGAACCCGGAACAGAACCCCTCAAATTCGAAATTCACAAATTGACGCTGAACTCTGTGGCCGACGACCGGCCCATGTCGTTCCACGCCACGCTGCAGAATCCGGAGCCTCCCGGAGAAATTCGCACGGACGGACAATTCGGCCCCTTGCGGCCGGAGGACGTCGGCCACACCTTTCTTTCCGGCGCCTATATGTTTCAACACGCGGACCTGGGCGTATTCCCCGGCATCGGGGGAACGCTGGCCTCCACCGGCAAATTCAATGGTGTGCTCGAACACATCGAGGTCGAAGGCGATACGGACACGCCCGATTTCCGAGTAAAGAGGAGCGATCATGCCGTACACCTGAAAACGCAATTCCATGCGATGGTGAACGGGATGGATGGAGACGTCGCTCTACAGTCGGTGCACGCACAATTTGAGGGCACGTCACTCGTATCGCATGGCGAAGTGGGAAGGAAGGCGGGCGCAGACGCTAAGACGGTTTCGCTGGAAGCGACGGAACTGCAGGGCCGCATCCAGGACTGGTTACGCCTTTTCTCCAAAGCAGAGCGTCCTGCTCTGACCGGTGCGATCAAATTCAGAGCGCAAGTCCTGGTTCCCCCTGGGAGACGACACTTCATTGAAAGGGTGAACCTGCAGGGAGACTTTGGAATCGACGCGATGAGTTTCGCGGGCTCGTCGCAGGAGAAGGTGGACAGCCTCAGTCAGGTGGCTCAAGGCGAAAAAGAGAACGACAATCCGGCGAGCGTCGTTGGCAACCTGAAGGGACATGTCCTGCTCAAGGACGCGATCGCGACGTTCCCCGACCTCTCCTTCAGCGTTCCGGGCGCGCTTGCTCACGTGCATGGCATGTACGGCCTCTTGACCGAGCAGATCAACCTTCACGGAACCTTGCAGGTCGATAACAAGCTTTCCAAGGGATCGAAGGGGATGAGATTATTTCTGCTTAGGTTTGTGGAGCCATTTTTAAAAAAGAAGAATGCCGGAGAGATCGTGCCCATCAAGATCGGCGGAACCTTCAGCCACCCGTCTTATGGACTGGATGTAGTTCCGTAATGTATAGAGACGACGAGTGGCTCGTCGATTCGCCTGCTCGGTATAATTCCTTCCCACCGTGGCTCTGCCGTTCCAGACGGACCCACTCACCTACTGTCCGCCAAACCGTCTGCTCTTGACCTGCTCCAGGCTCCCTGCGTAACGTATAGCCGGGGGATTTCTTACCGTGCGCCACTTCTTGGAGATTTCATGAGCGAATTCGATCCCAAGGTACTCGCTGAGCCGGCCGTCCCGCCTCCTGCTGAATTCCAGAAGCGCGCGCGCATCCGTTCTCTCGACGAATACCGCGCCCTGTACCGCCGCGCCGCCGAGGATCCCGAGGCTTACTGGGCGGAACAGAACGATCTGCTCACCTGGTTCGAGCCTCCCGAAAAAACCCTCGAATGGAAAATGCCGCACGCGAAATGGTTCGTCGGCGGCAAGCTCAACGTCAGCTACAACTGCCTGGACCGCCACCTGGACAAGAACGCCGGCAAGCTCGCCCTGCTCTGGGAGTCCGAGGACGGCAAGCGCCTTCAATTCACCTACGCCGATCTGCACGAGCGCGTCTGCCGGGCCGCCAACGCCCTGCGCCAGCTCGGTGTCAAGACGGGCGACTGCGTCACCATCTATCTCCCGATGATCCCCGAATTGCCCATCGCAATGCTGGCCTGCGCGCGCATCGGGGCCGTGCATTCGGTTGTTTTCGGCGGCTTCAGTGCTCCGGCGCTTTCCGGCCGCATTGCCGACGCCAGCTCGAAGCTGCTCATCACCGCCGACGGCGGCTACCGCCGCGGCAAAATCATTCCGCTCAAGGAAACCTCGGATGCTGCTCTTGAATCCTGCCCCGGCGTGGAAAGAGTCCTCGTCGTTCGCCGCACCGGCGAATCCATCCAGTGGAAAGAAGGCCGCGACGTCTGGTGGCACGATTGGGTTGACGCGGCCTCGTCCGAATGCCCTGCTCTGCCCTTTGACGCCGAGCAGCCCCTCTACATCCTCTACACCAGCGGCACCACCGGCAAACCCAAGGGCGTCCTGCACACTTCCGCCGGTTATCTCCTCCAGACCACCTGGTCCACTCGCCTCGTCTTCGACCTGCGCGACAACGATATCTACTGGTGCACCGCCGATATTGGCTGGGTCACCGGTCACAGTTACATCGTTTACGGGCCTTTCTCCAACGCCGCCACCGTGGTCATGTACGAAGGTGCGCCCGACTTTCCCACGCGCGATCGCTTCTGGTAGATCGTCGAGCGATACAAGGTCAGCATCTTCTACAGTTCCGCCACCGCCGTGCGCGCCTTCATGTCCTGGGGCGCTGAATGGATCGAGAAACACGATCTCTCGAGCCTCCGCCTGCTCGGCACGGTCGGCGAACCGATCAATCCCACCGCGTGGAAATGGTATTTCGACGTCATCGGGAAGAAACGGTGTCCCATCGTGGACACTTGGTGGCAAACCGAAACCGGTTCGATCATGATCACGCCGCTCCCCGGCGCTACGCCGGCGAAGCCCGGTTCCGCGACGCTGCCCCTCCCCGGCGTCGCTGCTCGCGTCGTGCGCATGGACGGCTCCGAGGTTCCGCCCAACGAAACCGGTTACCTCATCATCGAGAGCCCCTGGCCCTCCATGCTCCGCACCATTTACGGCGACGACGAGCGCTTCCGCCGCGATTACTGGAACCGCATCCCCGGAAAATACTTCACCGGCGACGCCGCCCAGCGCGATGCCGACGGCTACATCTGGGTGCTGGGGCGTGTGGACGATGTCATCAAGGTCGCCGGCCACCGCCTTAGCACCATGGAGATTGAGAGCGCTCTCGTGAGCCACGGCGCCGTGGCGGAAGCCGCGGTTGTCTCGCGACCCGACGAAATCCGCGGCGAAGCCATCGTGGCGTTCATCACGCTGCGCTCCGGCCAGCGCCCGACCTTCGATCTGAAGGCGCAGATCTGCGAACACGTCGCGCACGTCATCGGCACGATTGCGCGTCCCGCGCCCAACGACGTGCGGTTCACCGACCTGCTGCCAAAAACGCGCAGCGGCAAGATCATGCGCCGACTTCTGCGCGAGCTGGCGCAAAAAGGGAGCGTCACCGGCGACACGACGACTCTGGAAGATTTTGCCGCGCTTGAACGCCTCGCTCACCAGCGAGGCCAAACCGACGAATGACCGGTGAGAAGCGCCGCGACAGGCCGAATTCATCCTGTTTGTTTTGGCCGAAATAGCCCCCCTGCTATTCTCGTGACCAGGCGGCGAGGCAGGATTCGCTGCACGTGGGCTCCCAGGTAGTTTGCGAAGCCGGAGATTACGTAGCTCTTCCCCGCCGCAAGCGCTTTCAACCCCGTCCGCGCGACTTTATCCGTAGCTTCGCGCGCACTCTTCGTGTGGTCCGGTTGCCCGGCAACCGCATGAAATTCCGACTCGGTTGACCCAGGGCACAGGCAGGACACCCGCACGCCGTACGGCCTCATCTCTTCCGCCAGTCCTTCCCCAAAGAACAAATCGAATGCTTTCGTGGCCGCATACGTGGTGATGTACGGCACCGCTTGAAATGCCGCCGTCGAAGCCACGATCAGGACATAGCCCCGCCGCCGTTCCACCATTCCAGGAACAAACAACCGAGTCAAAGCCACCACCGCGCTGCAATTCACCTGCACCATGTCCAGCAGACGGCCAGAGTCCACGGTGGGGATTTCGCCGTACGCTCCAAAGCCCGCATTGTTGATGAGAATATCGACGGCGATGCCCTTCCCCCGGCAAAAATCGAAAATCTCCTGCGGCCCACCCGGCTTCGCCAGATCGGCTCCGAACACCTCCGCGCGGATTCCGTGCCGCGTCCGCAGCGCCGCCGCGAGTTCCTCCAGCCGGTCCACCCGCCGCGCCGTGAGCACCAAGTTCGCTCCGCCTGCCGCCAACTGCCTCGCGAGCTCCCTGCCGATTCCCGAGCTCGCGCCGGTCACAAGCGCCCATCGTCCTCGCCAGTCGTTCATCGATCCTCCATCTTCCGCCACTACGACAGACCCGTTTTGTCTTTCTTGCGTTTTCCAAACTGCCCCGTTTTCGCTTTCCCGCGTTCTCCGAACTCCTCCGTCTCCTGCCAATGCTAACTGGATGGCAAGCCCGCATCCTCCGCCGCGACACGGCCCAACACAGACCAATCGCGATCCCCGTAGCCACGCGCCATCGCCGCGAGCATACGGTCGTGGACAAGACTCGCGATCGGCATCGGCACGTTTCGCGCCTCCGCGGCCGCCAGGACCAAGCGAATGTCTTTGAACCCCAGCGGCAAGCTGAATCCGACGGTATCGTCATTCCCTTTCAAGATGAGGTTTCCGTAGTTCTTGTACACCGGCGCATCGAAGAGCGTGCTGGTGAGGATCTCCACGAGCTGCGCCGCATCCACGCCCGATTTGCGCGCAAAAGCCAGCGCTTCGGCAAGCGATTCAAGCACGTTGGCGATCAGGAAGTTTCCAGTCAGCTTCACAACGTTGGCCAACTCCGGCCGCGTACCAACGACGGCCGTGCGAGTGCCGACGGCGTCCAATAGCGGCTTGCATTTCTCGATTGCTCCAGCGGGACCGGCAGCGACAACGAGGAGGCGCCCGGCCTCGGCCACTTCGGGACGCCCGAACACGGGAGCGGAGAGAAAGACTTGTCCCGCCTTGGCGTGCTCGGCCGCGAGCCGCTGGGAAAGGGCCACGCTAATCGTGCTGGAGGAAATGTGCACGCCACCTTGCGGCAGTGAGGCGAGGATTGCGTTCGGGCCGAACACAAAGGATTCGAGGGCGGCATCGTCAGCGACCATGGTCTGGACGATCCCGGCGCGGCAGGCGCCGGCGACAGACTCCGCGACCAACGCGCCGGCACTGCGCAGCGCTTCGGCGCGTTCCCGTGTGCGGTTGTAGACGGTGACGCGATGCCCCGCGCGCAGAAGGCTTTGCGCCATCCCTTGTCCCATACGGCCCAAGCCGATGAATCCGATGTCCATGTCGATCTCCTCCTAGCGAGTCCTCAAGCGTAACTTACCAAGAAGCGGGCTTGCGCCGCCACTTTCCGGGTTAGGAAGTCGACAGTTGTCAGTCATCGGTCGACAGTGGTCAGTTGAGGCGTGGAAAAGAGGGGGGACACTGGCCTTTTCTCGTAAGAGTGTGATTCGAGGGGAGTTTAAGTCCAATGATTTTGTAAGAGTGCGATCTACAAGACTTACACGCGCATTTTTCGTAAGAGTGCGTTCTAAAGGAGTTAGCCAGGAATGTCGGCACGTTGAACGTTGGAAGGTTGGAGCGTTGAAAGGCGCAAGACAACAGACTTGGCGTTTGAAGCGAGGTAGTACTACCCCCACCCCCCGTCTTTTCTCGTAACTGCGGATTCTAAAGGACTTTAAGTCCAATGTTTTGGAACTGCGCATCATAAAGGGGTTACAGGTGCGTTTTATGGAACTGCGCATTCTAAAGGGGTTAGCGGGGCTGGGGCGACTTTTCACGAGCTATTATAGCACGGCAGTTACCGATATGCAATAGAAATGGTGAGTTATCCGCAGGTTTTCGGGATCGGCGGGAGATTGCAGTGGTAGCTTCCTCAATCCGGCATGCGTCTGTGGTGAAGCTGACTCTAAACCCGCATCCTTGAACACCCACAAGGGTACGGCACGCTCGGAACAAAACCCAGCCCTCAAATCAAAGGTTGGCCCACCCGCCTGCGACCCGCAAGACTAAACTCCACAGGCAAAACTGACTCGTGGGACGCCTTGCACCTAACGCTTGGGCCAGCGGCCATTATCGAGTTTATATGTTTGACAAGACATTCTGGGAGTAGCAATATCTGCAAACTACCTGGGGACAAGTGATCCGAAAGAACGGGGGGACTGTCGGGGAGGATGTTATAGATAGGGAGCAAGCTCTATGGGACTTGAAGGTCGGCTCACATTGAATCCGCAGGTGTCGTTGTTCGGGCATAACGGTGGCGTTTACTTGTTCGACTCGGCCACTCGCACATGTGCTTCGATGAATGAAGCCATGCTGGCATACATCAGGCAACCGGACAGCGTTAGCACGTTCGCTACGCTTTCGGAAACGGACCTCAAGGAATTGACAGATGTCGTCGAGCAGCTGCGCAAGCTCGGCATCCTGATAGGACCGGAAACCGACAACAAAAGCTACAAGCGCACTGCTCCCCGGAGTTTGCGTTCAATAACCCATTTTGCAATCTTTATCACCTCAAAATGCAATCTCCAATGCGCGTACTGCTACGCTAAGGGCGGAGACGAGGGAAAGACCATCAGCAGGGAAATCTGGCGCCTTGCAATGGACCATTTCTTTTCGACTCTCGATCCCGGTAGAGCTCAGGAACAGACCGACCGGGAAAGCGTGAACCTGGCAATCCACGGCGGTGGTGAGCCCACGGTGGAGTTTGCCGTGCTGAAGGAAATCGTTGCCGAATTCCTCGCGCGAGCCCGAGCCGTGGGGCTGAAACCGTCTGTGCGCATGGGCACGAACGGCACGTACAATGATTCGGTGCACCAGTGGATCATGGAGAACAACATTCAGGTGAATATCAGTCTGGACGGGCCACGTGACATTCAGAATCGCTTGCGGCCTTTCCGTTCCGGACAGCCGAGCTATGACGCAGTGGTGCGCAACTTGAAAGCCCTGGTAAGAGCGGGCAGGCACGTTTATGTTCGGGCGACGGTTACGAGCGAGACCGTGGACTTCATGGAAGAGACTATCGAATTGGCAAAGCATCTCGGCATCGCCAAGGTCCATTTCGAACCCGTTTCCTTGACCGGACGGTGCGCTGCTTCGGGAGTTGCGAGACCGGACCCCCAACGATTCGCAGATAACTTTTTAAGGTGTTTTCTGCGAGGCCTCACGCTGGACGTTGCCGTCCGTTATTCGGGTCTGCGCTGCTTTGATCCTCGCCACCAGCAATTTTGCGCAGCCTGTGGCAAGAATTTCTGCGTCACGCTCGACGGCAACGTCACGACGTGTTATGAGGTGCTCGATTGCAAGGACCCGGCTGCGAGTACGTTTTTTATCGGCAAGGTCGATCCGATCCAAAGCCGCGTGGTGTTGGACCATGCCCACATAGAACAATTGGAGCAGCGGGTTGCCGAAAACATGGAAGCCTGCAAAAATTGTTTTCTCAGATATCAGTGTGCCGGGGACTGCCCGCTCAAGAGTTTTAGACATTCCAATCGAGAACTTTACACTCCGGACCCGTATCGCTGTGAGATCGCCGACCGGGTCAACAAACAACTCATCGCGTGGTTGGCCGACGGCGTGATCGAACCCCGGGATGCCAGCAAGACGAAGGTCGTTTCCTTCAACCATATCCGCGGGTAAGAAAGGAGTATTGCCGTGATTGAAAACGAACGTCCGGAAATTCGGATTGTTTCACTCAGTGAACAGTCTTTCTCTTCCGCCGCCAAGCCGAATGCTGGCAGCGATAAAACCGAGCGTGGCTGCGACACAGACCCCCCCTGCGACTGCGACGAGGGTCCCAAACCCTGTGAAACGGAGCCCCCTTGCGACATCTACCAGCTTCCCTGCCCGTCTTTTGTCCCGTGCTCACCTGAGTGTGTTGACCAGTCTGACACGCCGCCCTGTGATTGTGTGGACCAGTCTGATACTCCTCCCTGCGATTGTGTGGACCAGTCTGAATCAAGTTCTCTGCAAACCAGTATCGGGGAACAGGGGCGACAGCAGCCGACAAGAGGCACAGCCGCAGCCCGGACGTTTTTCAAGATTGCCTGAACTGAGAAGGATTACTACCCGCTGCTCCCAGGGTTTGTCCTCGAGTACAAGTTGAAGGCATTAGCCGGGATTGTGTCCGTGAAAAGACATGGCATAAAGGTGCCAACAACCAGCGCTCAACCCCAGAGCCGCCGGAAGACCGCTGCTACGGGGTTGGCCCCCTCAATCCTTCGGCCAAGTAATTTGCCAAACCGAGTTGCTTGATGAGGCTGAGCTGCGTCTCAAGAAAATCAGCGTGGCGCTCTTCCTGATGCAGGTTGGCAAGGAGGAGGTCGGCGGTGCCCCGGTCGCCGGCCTGGGAACAGATGGCGATTCCCTGGTTATAGCTGGCGATGGCCACGCGCTCGCCTTTCAGATCAATGGTCAATTGGTCCGGGACATCCTTGCCGGCTTCGATTTTCGGTAACGACTGCACGTCGGGACTACCTTCCAGGAAGAGAATGCGCTCGATCAACTTCTCGGCATGAATCATTTCCTCGATGGCGCGCTTCTTCGTGAGACCCCCGAGCGATTTGTAGCCCCAGTTGTCGCACATCTCCGCGTGGAGGATGTATTGAATCACAGCGCCTAATTCCTCCGTAAGCGTTTCGGCCAGAACATTGAGTACCTCGGGTTTACCCTTCATGGTTGATTGGCTCCTTGGGGCATGCGTCCCCGATCCGGGATGGCGGAGAGGGTGGGATTCGAACCCACGGTAGAGTTTCCCCTACACACGCTTTCCAAGCGTGCTCCTTAAACCACTCGGACACCTCTCCGCGGTGGAGATCCTGAACAGATTAGCAGAAGGCGGCCTCTTGCGGCCAGTCGTGGAGCGGCCGATCGTTCCGCCTGTGCGCAGACGGAATGCTCTGCTACACTTTTAGCGCCGCTCCGGGGTGGTGCAATTGGCAGCACATCAGACTTTGGACAAAAGAACAAAACTCACAAGCCGCTGACGGCGCTGCACTTGTCCAAAATCTGAACGCCCCTAGATTGACCCTCATATTGACCCTGCTTTTCGGGCTGCTTTCCCTCTTCTTGGCATCGCCGATGAAGGCACAGACCGATGCTCCGAAGCCGAGAATCGAGCAAGATGCCATCGTGCTTCCCGTGGACATACGGGACGGGCTCGCCTACGTCACGGTCAATGTCGAAGGCAACCCTGCCCGGATGCTGATAGACACGGGGGCTCAAGTGCCCCTGCTTGCTAAGCGCAAGGGGCTCGGCAACTGCACTGATCGCAAGAAGGTGGACAGCCCGAACGGCAGTTCCTACGCCGAGTCATGCGGAGTCGTACTTCGAGTTGGCGATAAGGACTTTTTCCAGCAAGCTCTTGTCGTGTCCGAGTTTCGTACTCGCAACGCCGACGGGCTGCTTGGCTCCGACTTCTTCGTCGGATTCAAGACCATGACTCTCGCCTATCGGGACAAGGTGCTGAGGCTGGTCCCATAAACGTCAAGAAGCGAAAAGCCCCGAGAGCGACGAACTCTCGGGGCTTTTTGCGTTGATCCAAGCCGACTTGACTTTCTCAATCCAGTGGGACTATCCTCCCCGTAGTTCGTGATAACAACTTGATGGAGTGCATGTACATCCAACCGGAAACATGGAAACTGGCTGCAAAACTCCTCGCGGCGTTCGTCACCGTGAAACGACATCAGTCTACAAATCACTATTTGAGGGGCAGGTGTTCTGATTGACATGCTCAAACAAGGGTTTCTAGAGGTCGTGTCAGG
The DNA here is from genome assembly GCA_049514555.1 of Candidatus Acidiferrales bacterium. Taxonomy (GTDB): domain Bacteria; phylum Acidobacteriota; class Terriglobia; order Acidiferrales; family UBA7541; genus JBEKUY01. Next base: position 85,869 of record JBEKUY010000001.1, on the reverse strand, counting down.
TGTGCAGAACAAAGTGGAGAGGAGGCACCATGCGATTCCGTATCCTGATACTACTCGCGTTCGTTTCTCTAGCCAGCTTAGCCGTAGCACAGCAGCAGCACTGTCGCAAGGTTGACATAGACAAGTCCAGCGGCTCTTGTACTGTTCCCGATCCCAAGTTAACACCCGGCGAGATGGACGCAAAGCTCGCCTGTGTCTCAAACCAAGAGCGGCCTCGGAGAGTGACTGTAGCCGAGAAGAACCAGGTTCTCGCCAATTATGGATACCCACCGGATACAGATAAATCTACCGGTGAATTTGACCACTGGTTCCCACACTGGATGGGTGGGTCAGACGGTATTAAGAACATTTGGTTTGAACCACACGCAGGAAAGTTTGGCTCCTTCGCCAAGGATAAAGTCGAAGACCTGCTCTACCGGAAGGTTTGCGTGGACAAGACGATGACTCTCAAGGAGGCGAAAGCACAATACCTGAGCGGATGGACAAAACTCGTGCCGAAGAAGTGACTCTTCGGAGAACCTGTCAGACGAGTTGCGACTGTGTGAGCCAAAAGTCCAGCGGTCAGTTTTCCAGGTTCCTTGGCTGACTGCGGCCCTTGATTTATGGGGCGTGGAAACCAATCTCAGATTTCGCTGTCTGCAACTTGAAGAACCCGAGGACAGAATCAATCTTTATCAGGAGAAACTGGCGGTCGCAGTATTTCGCCTCGGAATACCTCGTGCCACGCCCAGGAGTGAATGAAGTCGGCGTTCGTTTCAACTCTGACGCAGGCACCCGAAATCTGCTTAGGTCCGTCCCCGTCTCCTTTGTCAGCAGGTCGAGGATGTCGTGAAATTCGTTGACGTACTTCTCGTGTATCACTAGTGAGTCGGGCAGATTCCCCCTCACCGCGTTTAGACGCGCGAAGGCTTCAGCCAAAATTGCATTATTCATAATTCAGACCTCTCCGCAGCCGTGCTCACATTCTATCAGACCTCTTCGCAGTACCAGACGAAGCGCGCGGACAAAGCCCCAGATTGCCGCGAGGGTCAGCAGCACTTGCCCCAGGAGACCCTGAACATCGGTGAGAAGTGTCTCAATATCCCGAATGTGTTTGGAAGCCTTCGGACGCCAGCCGGACATCTTCCCACCTTTCGCCCATGCCCTGGTCACATGAACTGGCGGGTCGCTTGCCCGACTAACCTGCTGAAAAACTGCGCGCCAGGGCTGCGCAGTTGTGGTGCCTTGACGAACAAAGCTGCTTGGTTTTCTCGCCTATGGCTCAAAGCGCACTGTGGGTTTCGCGGGGCGTCTGTACTCGCTCGGAACGAGCTTGGGGTCGGGCGGTCGAATCTCGACCGGCTCCGTTGTCTCTGGGAAAAACTCCGGCCCGTGCTGGAACACGTCAAGCTCGACCGAGAGGATGCTGAATTTCTTGTGGCAGCAAGGGAGGTCGAACACCACCCGTGCAAACCTCGGGGCCTTGGTTCGCGGCCAAGGCTGTACCCGATAGTGGCGACCGCAAAGCGGACAGGTCGTGACTGTGTACATGGAGGCTCCTGGTAGAGGAAGGGGGAAAGCAGGAAAGAGGCGAATAGATTCTAACTCATCCGGGGATGCTCACTCGCACGATCCTAGTTACCAGCCGAATTGTTGGTCAGGTGGCTCTCCATCGTAAACGCCGCACCATTCACTTGGATGTAGCGGTCAAATGGCGGCTTCATGTGCACTGCGTTCACCTGGATTCCTCCCTGCCACTCCTCGCATCCAAGTTTTTGCTCTTTGCTCTTTAGGTCCATCACCGAGGTAAACAGATCGTTGACCGCCTCAGGCCCGTGGTCTGCCCGCACATCAAAAAGCAATCCGATGGGACAGACAATCGCGTAACTGGTTGTGTAGACCGGCTTGGAATAGTTGAGCGGAGGTTTCTTGGGCAGCGGTTGCCCGAGGTGGATGACGACCACTACAATCGCGGAGATAACGACCGCCCATAGCAGAAGTCTTTTCGTTTGCTTCGTCACGGCTCGACCCTCCGTCTTCTGAGGCTCATTGTAACCACTTGAATTGGGGGTGCGTCTCCTTTTTGAGCTTCTTGACCCGTTCCAAGACCTCGGCTCCCGTCAGAATGCCCTTCTCAGCCAGCAGTTCAAACATAGCTTCGGTGAGGAACATGTTGTAGTAGGCGACCTCTTCCATCGACGCAGTCATCTTGCCGTTCTTGTCGTCGTGTTTCATGCGGCGGCCTCCGACGAAGTCTCATTCGTTGCGCCCAGAGTTCTGTGCGCGTTCAGGGAAGAAGCTTTCCGGCGGCGCGTGCTCTTCACTGGTGGCGAGAGCGCCACAAACTTAGCACTGTTCTTCCATGGCCTATCTTATCGTTTACTTGCCCGTGGCTGAAGAGTCGGTCCTTCCGGCAGAGGAGGGAGCCTTAACACACGTCAGACGTGTCGCTGGTTTCTCGTGCCGACACCGATTCGTTCGGGCTTTCCGATTACGGGACGATTTCAGCCCAGCAACGGTGGCCCAATAGCAGGGGCTTATCCACCCGTGGCCCCAACGCAGTGTGCTTTTTCCCAATGTGCTTGGACCAATCTGGTATAATTAACTGGGCTGGTTTTTGGCTGTTCGCTCCGCCCTTACTGATGGCCGTGGTAACCGCGCCGTAACCTCCAGAACCAGAAGGAAATAACACTCTAGTTCGGAGGTCCGATGTACAACTTCAACCCCACCTTCAATGGAATAGAGATCGACATGCTCTCACTGGGGGATGCCGATTCCATCCTTGTCACCGGACGGTACGGAACAAGCGTCTGGAGAGTGCTGATTGATGGCGGCAGCGCAAAAGACGCCAAGACCGTTCGCGATTTTTTGCGAAGCCAAAATGTCACATCGCTGTACGCCGTGGTCTGCACTCACTTGCACAACGATCACGCACGGGGATTAATTGAACTGGTCAAGGATAAAACCCTCTCCATTACCTTTGGCTGGATGCACGATATGCAGAGGCACGCGAGCGCAGATACATTGCGCCGTGCATCGTCCGGGAACTCATCACAAGCCGAAGGCGTCAAAGAGGCGCTCGAAACGACGAGAGAGTTGGCAAGCGCATTCGCCAGCCGCGACATCACGCCTCCGGAACCATTCGCGGGGCAGACTATTTCTCACCTACCCGGTTTGTCCGTTCTGGGCCCGACGCAACACTTTTACAAACAGGCGCTGGAGGAATCTATCGGTGAGCCAGTTCCTGCATATGGATCGTTTCTGTCGGCTCTTGCTGCTGCCCAAAGACCGGCCCCGTCGTACCCACCAGTGATGCCGCATCTGCCAACGAGCTACTTGAGGAGCATGCTGTCTCCACCACCGAGTTTTCCTCCAGCATTGCCTCTTTCGTTCCTCGCTGGCCCGTTAACGCCACCTCCGAAGACCCCGTCAGCCTTCGATCTATCGGCGACGCTTTTGGGTGTACTCAGCAAATCTAGCGTGGACGAAAATCCGAAAACCCAACCGTTCAACAACACGAGCGCCATTCTGGGCATGGAATTTAACGGCAACAAATTCTTATTCACTGCGGACGCAGGTTCCGAGGCGCTGGACGCGGTGCCTTCCTTGTGGAAGAACCTGTTGTGGATGCAAGTTCCACACCATGGCAGCGATGGAAATCTCTCACAAGCGAACATTGAACGTTTCTGCCCGAGAGTTGCTTTCGTGTCTGCTGTTGGAGATTCGAGCCACCCAGATCGCGCAATCGTGAATGGCTTGATAAAGGTTGGGACAAAGGTCTTCAGCACGCACACGCAAGGTCACTTGTGGTATTGGATCGGAGGTGTTCCGTACCGCTCTAACTACGGAGAAGCAATTCCGCTCAAAGGCAACGCTGATCCACCTCCGTTCGCGGAATGGTTTGGAGGGGTACCCGGAAGACTATGATGGACAAATTTCTGGATGAGTACGAATTGAAGGCACGGATTGCGCCGGGACTGATTGTCGCGTTGCCAGCCTTGGTCGATGTGATTTACGTGATGCCGGCGTTGAGCAGTTTACCGATATTCGCGGCCAGCGGGATCATCACGCTTGCGCTGATCTATGGACTGGGTTACGTCATTCGAGCGGAAGGGCAGCAGGTTGAACCTGCTTTGTGGAGACAGTGGGGTGGACCGCCGTCGACCAGACTGATGCGTTCCAGCGACACGTTTTTCGGGGCGGATTTGAAGAATTCGATCCGCTCTGCGGTGAGACAGGAGTTTGCTGTATCGCTGCCTACCCCCGCTGAGGAAAAGAAGGACACGGCCCGTGCCGACAAGGCCATCGCCGATGCCTTCGAGCGCGTTCGCGGCTTCTTGCGCAGCTTTGACCCCACTGGGGTTTGGCAAAAGAACAACATCGAATACGGGTTCTGCCGAAATCTTTTGGGTGGAAGAATGCTGTGGGCCTTCGTAGCGGTTGGCTCAATAGTGGTTGCTGTTTGGCGCAGTGCAACGACCCACTCCGGGTTCTTCAACCCTGCCGTCATGGTCAGTTGTCTTTCGCTCGCTTGCGCTGGTTACGTTGGCTGGCGTGTGCTTCCCAAGGCGACTAAACGCATCGCGGAGAGATACGCTGAACTTGCTTGGACAACGTTCCTGCAACTCAGCAAAGACCGGAGCCACATCCCGGTGTCAAGCTGAACCTCTCTCGATTGAGGAGGTGTCATGGTCGTAAAAGCCGGTGTTGTGATCATCAGCGGAACGCTCCTGGCTCAAAGCTTCGCTCCCACTTGTTCCGCGCACGATGGCGCATGCGAGGCGCTTGCGGAACCGTGGCACATCCATTACGAGATTCCAACTGGCGGCACGATTTCTGTCATCAGCACTGCGGTGGCGTCGGGATCGAACGTTAGCGTGGGCATGTCGCGCGTCAAACTGGCAGGTGACATCAGGTCGCCTGAACAGTCCCGCTAGACTCCGGAGGCGAATCCGTTCATGACCAGTCGCTCTGGGAAGGAAACTCATCGATGCAGGAAATCAAGGCAAACTCCAGCATTCCATTCGAGCAGGACCTGAATGCAGTCCTTGCAAGAATCCCCCATCAACATGTTAGCCAGATGGTAGATGCCATCAACGCGTGGGCTGATGCGATCACCGAAGACCCAAGCGACTTTTTCGCCTCAAGTTGGATGCCGGGTAGCAACTGGCAGGGAACACCGTTCCAACCGCTTTACGAAACCATAGGAGATGCTGAGCAGGCCGGGAAGACGCTGGGCTCCTTGGTGCGACGGGTAATCGTCAACCGTGTCCGTGAACGCGGCGAGCGTTGGTACATGTCTAAGAATCCGGAAGCTGGGACGGATGCATGCCCACGGCAGTTTTGGGGCACGTTTTACTGGCGACACAGATAGGGGCTTGGCCTCCCGCTTCGTCTGTCGTGCCGCAAGAGAGGTCCACTCGGGCGCTCTAGCTAACCCACGATGGTCCATAATCTTTAGTCTCGTGACCGTCCCTGGTGCCGAAAATCGAACCAGCAAACTCAAGAACATACGACCACGGCCGCAACAACCCTTGTGGACCGGCACGAGTTTTCAGCGACTTAGCGTTCGCGTCCTCCCAGCCATATTGGGGCACACCTCGCGGTTGCCGCCTCGCCGCCTGCCCGCTTAGACTATTCAGGCAACGAGGTGGAGAACGGAGGTCAGGAATGATTGGTAGTCCCCACGCTGACGAGGAACTGAAGGATTGGCTGCGGTGGGCCGAGGCCAACGGCAGCCGCTTTGTCAAGCTGATTGTCGAGGCTGCCATGATGGCGGACAGTCTGCACTACGTCATGCTCAGGCCCATCCTGCTGGAATTGCGGACGGAGTACAAACCATAGAGCTTGCGGCCCGGACTCGCCAGTCGTCGCTACCACATGTGCTAGGGTGATTCCGTGGGTATCGTTAGCAATGGTCTTTGGGCGGGCGTTCTCAGGAGGAGGCCAAGCGCATGAAGATGACCAAGTTCGAGAAGTTCTTCGTCAACAGCCCGAGGCGTAGTCGGCGAGTTGCCGAGTACGCCGAAAAGATGCTGAGACTGGCAGGGTTTGCACCCGGACAGAGCTATTTGGATTTTGGGTGCGGGAACGGAGCAGCGGCAAACTTTCTGGCGTCAAAGCTGGGTCTCCAGGTGACGGGAATAGATGTCGATCCTGGGCAAATTGAGGCGGCACGGGCGAAGAGCGATCAGACGACACACGTCCGATTTCTCACTGCCAACGGAACCAAGTTGCCGTTTGACGACAACGAATTCGATTTCGTCGCCACCCATATGGTGACGCACCACATCCCCGATTGGCAGGATGCGCTCCGCCAAATGCTGAGGGTTTTGAAGCCGAACGGCTGTCTTATCTATAAGGATTTCGCTCTTCCCAAATGGGTGGCGTTCCTCGGCAAGAAGATTTCCAGGAGCCTGGGCTATCTCACCGCTGAAGACCTAGACCGATTCGCGCAGGAGAGTCATTTGGCCACTGTGTACCTCGCACGCTCATTCAACAAATATGAGGCCGTGTGGCGCAAACCTACCTAGAACAAGCTCGAACACAGCCCTTGCAACAGGGCTTCGTCCTTCCCCTAGCCCGCCCATATGCTTCGAAGGTCATCAGGTGCACGTAGTCGAATTGCCCTTGCTAGCGAGCAGGGTGGCTTTCAACGCCCAAAAGGTGCGCCAGTCAAGCAGCCCGCGACAGGACCGGCCGCATTGATTCTCAGCGTAGAATTCTCATGACGCTCGCCATTGCGCCGGATGATCGTGTTTTCATTCTTACAGGAGCCCGGGTGAGCGTGAAGAGCGGCATTCCGTAGGGCGTCTCACTCCACGGGCACAAATTTGTTCCCTCGCACTGCCAACTTGAGCACCTGCCGCTCCGTCGGGCAGCACAGCGGGTCATTTGGTCCCTGCGTGATCATGTCCACCGTGACGATATCATTCCTAATGTTTATTTCGTTGATCTTGATTCTGTCCCCCAAGCTCCTGACAGCCGGGGTCTCCAATCTGCCGTTGCGCTGCATGACCGCGACCAGACTGTAGAAGACGCCGCTTCCGCCGCCCGAAGACACAAGGACAACCACGGCATCATCGACGCCATCCCCGTCCAAATCCCCAAAAGCGACATGGTCCCTGTCTAACAAAAACTGTTCTCCTTCATCCCGTCCCTTCGAGTCTACGAGCTTAACAGTGGTCGCTGACTTTCCTTCGCCAAATCGATACGTCATGTTTGCGAGCGTGGCCACCGTCAGGCTTGCAGGAGCGTTGGCCGAAGTTGGAAGGGCCGAGCCCTCTTGCGGCGATCCATACCTCCACTTCGGTTGCATCCCAGCTAGAGCTTTGGGGTCACCATGTTCCATTGCTCAAGCACGGAAGAATCGTCTTTATGTTGTCGCGGCCCTCCTGCTTGTAGACAGATTGCAGTGGACCGTTCGCTTCCTTCACTCCCGCCAATGTCACTCGGCCCGGTGCAACCGGAGAAGAGAAGTTGACACCAACCAGACCAAGTGGGCCCTCGTACACCATCACGCGGATGTAGTAGGTCTGGCCTTGGTCTTGAAATTCCCGTCTATGGTCATCAAGGGGGACACCGCAGCGCTTGATGACTATCTTTGGTTCCATTCCAACCCAGTCTGGAGTTGTTTGTTTATCTTCATTCTTCTCCATGGCACGGAAGTGAGACGTTTCTGCCGTAAACTGCACAGAGGGATGTACGGGGTCTTTAGACCAGTCTTCCAAATCTATGCGCCCCCACGGCGTCGTCCAATGTGGCCACCCCTTGGGGTCGATAGGGGAACCGTACTGCGCGGTCAGCTTGCTGCGGATTTCGCCGAGGCGTTCGGGGCCGTAGGCGGAGAATACCTGTTCGACGGTGCCGCGCTCCTTCATCTTGGCGGGCACCAAGGTAACGCTAAGGTCAGGCAAGTCCTTCTGTGCCGCAACGCTTTGGCCAACACGCATGATTGGCATCCTTGCCCAAGTGCCTTTGTCATCCCCCTCTACAAATGTGTCTTCCACATAGCAGAGTCCGGGCCCCACAACCACCTCATCGCCGCCTTCCATTTGGGTCGTGCACGTTGGCAACTGAGAATCAAGCGCAACACCTAGCCTCAGACCGTGAAGAATTGGGTCGTCGTCTTGTTGGAGAGACAGCGTTTGTGGCTCGGATTTGGCGGTTTGGCTGGGTTGTGGCCGCCCGCTGTTTTGGTTCTTGCATCCCGCGAGCGCAAGCAGCGCTGCGATGGGCACCACACGAATCGCTCTCAGGTTCATGATTATCTCCGTCACCTGCGGGGTTATCGAAAGCACCGTGGAGGGCCGACGTTCTACTCAGACAGTGTGGTGCCCGTCCAGATAGTCCACAACAGCCCAACGGTTTGGATGTGTCGAATCGTACAGCTAATCTGCTCGTGGTCTTTCTGCTCGTGTGCCGGTAGATAAGGGGGCGTGGTCAACCACGCCAAGTTCTTTCGCGCCCTCGGCCAGCGAGTGAAGAAGCTTAGGGAAGATAGTGGCTATACGCAGGAAGATATGATTTCCCTCGGCTTTTCGGCTCGGCACTGGCAGCAGATCGAGGCTGGTCGCCCGATCACCATGACCACGCTGCTCAGAATCTGCGGCGTGTTCAAGGTGCGCGCCGACCGGCTCATTCAAGGGCTGGACAAGGGAATCTACGGGAAGTAAGTCGCATCCCCCTTCTTGCCCGCCGATTCTCGAAGCAAGCTGCTCGGTCACCTTTGCCTGTCCGAGGCGAACTTTCTCAAGGTCTTGTAGTTCCCTGTCGAGATGTCGCCGAGGACAGCTTCCTCCATGACGAGTCGGGAACCAAAGGTGTACGTCAGTTCGGTCTGGTCCTGAAACCGGATGTGGATGTAGAGACTGCCCTCGTCAAATCTGTGCCAAACCCAGTCCACGACCTTGCCGCGAAGACCGGGGTACTGCTTTCCGTGCACGATCTTCCTCAAATGCCCTCCTTTCGTTGGCTACGACTTTTGGACTCCGGCGCTTTCAGCTTCCCGCGCAAAGCACTCGAAGCAGCGGTAATGGGAATCCGTTCCGATTTCGGCGCTCTTCGGGCGAAGGTGCATCTGCCGCAGGATCGCCCGGACGGCGGTCTTCCGCCGCAGTATGCAACCGTCGGCAAGCAGAAAATGCCCGCGCGGGGCATACCCGGACGGCAATGGGATACCCTCATCTGTCCGTCCGCCGGGGAATCTCGAATGGGGGATTCTCGATAATCCCGTAGGGTCGGAACAAGTCAAAGCCGTCGTCGTTCTCTGCGTGCCCGATAGACTCTGGATAGACGGTGCCAAGCTTTTCCCGCATGTAGACGAATCGGTTCGCCGCAGCCACGTAGCGGGCGATCCGCGCATTCCGGCAGACCCCACGGTAGTACGCGCCATCGACAAATGGCATCCTCAGAACGGGCATCTCGGGATGATTCCCGGCAATGTCGTCGGGGCAACGTTTGAATCGGAGGCGCTTCTCGACGTGCCCTAGGCCGTACTTGGCGATGGCGACAGAGTCCAGCACGCACTGCTTTCCGCAACGACCGCAGATGTCCCACTGCTTTCGTTCTGTTGCCACGTCCATGTCTTGAGTTTTGCCTCCGCTCTGCATGCTGGTCACTTGCTTGCTCGCTTAGTGCTTCACGAACCTCGCCCGCGCAGACTGCCTCAGTTGCTCGGAAGCGCCGGGGCATTGCTTTGCGAGGTGCAGGTCTTGGATTTTTGGAGTGAACTCCGCATAGGTGTGATCGCACCACAGGCAGAATCCCGTGATCTTCATGGTTTGGGTCTCGGCGCACCCGCATTCGCAATGAGGGCGTGCAGACAGCCGCTCATGCCATTTCTGGATCGATTCAGGGTCGGGCTCATGTGACATCGCTTCATCAATAGCTTTCTGCTCCTCGACTGCATGGTCTGGGCAAGCCCTAAGCTCGACGGGGCATTCGGTGTGGTCATGCCCTTCCATTAGGAAGCCGCAAACACATTCGCACTCTTGGCCTCCGCATTGCCAATCGTGGCCCTCAACGGGACAGTAGTGACGATGCATCTTTTCTCCTAGCAACCATGCCTTTCAGAAGAATTGCGTAGTCGTTCTTCGAGTCCCTGTTCGCCTACGCGGCGATGGTCATCTCACGCCGGCTTGCCGCTTTTACCAGCCGTACCACGGTAGCGCGGGAAACCCGGTGGCGCTTTGCTGTTTGGGTCAGGCTCATGCCCGACAGGCGGTCTCGGACAATCGCCTCCCGATCAACATCGAGCGGCGCACGCCCAAGTCGTTGGCCTTCAAGCTTAGCGCGGCGCATCCCTGCCCGAATTCTCTCGACGATCAATGCCCGCTCTAGCTCCGCAATCGAGCCGACCATCGTGATGAACATGCGCCCCATCGGACCGCTGGTGTCGATGGCCTCCCTCGCACTAATGAATTCAATATCGAGTTCGTGGAGTTCATCGACAATTCCCAAGAAATCCTTCGTCGAGCGGGCAATCCGGTCGAACGCTGCGACCAGCACGACTGAGAACTCGCCACGGCGGGCGTCAGCCATCATGGCGTCGAGACCGGGGCGCTTCGCCTTGCTGCCGGAGATTCCCCTGTCGCAGAATTCGCGGACGACCTCCATGCCCTTCTGCTCCGCGAGCTTCCTGAGGTCGAGAATCTGATTTTCAAGATGCTGGTCGGGCGTCGAGACCCTGGCGTAGATCGCAACCTTCTTCATCATTTCTCCTCTCTTGCCTCAATGAGGCGGATTGGCCGATCCGTTCGACCGTCCACTAAGACCGTCCCAGCGCTCGGAGAACTCCGAAATCCGGAACGCAGCAGGCATGCCCTTGCTTCGATCACTTGCGGCACCAAGAACACGTTGCTGGAGAATCTGTCCCTCTGAAAGGGCAGCAGCATGTGCGGAATGCTCGACCAGAACAGGGCAGATTCGGCATTCAGCAGTTCGATTCCTGCATCCCGTATCAACCGCCAGTTCCCCTTGGGAATACCTGCCCTAGACCTGAGAAACCTGCGGCGAGCGTGCTCGCACACGGCATAGTCGGGGCTGAAAAGCCACAGCCCGTCCTGCACCAAGGACAGCAGGTCGCCGATTTCGTGATCGGGGCACAAATCCAAACGCTCCGCCAGTTGCGCCCCGACCCAGAGCGTTCCGAGTCGGTCAATCAGATAAGGCGACCCAGCCAGTCTGCGCTGGTACTCAAACAGTTCCCTCGCGGAAAGCTCTTCTGTTGGCAACTGCTCCACTCTGTTCTCCTGGTGAATTATACAGAGCAACCTCCGGAAATGTCTGGACATAAGCCGTTCAGATTGAACTACTTATGCGGAAACAGACGATTCCAGCGCACAGTACGTATAATTCAGGCGGAGGACAACGAATGCTCAAGAAAACCTACGTGCGAGACGGCAAGAACAGGGTCATCGGATCGCTCACCACTGGCTTCGAGGGGTCGTTCGAAACGCTGGTCAGGGACGAACACGACAACGTGATCGGCAGGACGAGTCAACAGTTCGGCACGACTCGCGATGGGCGGGGCAAGCTGGTCTCACTGAATACCGCCGACCCCGGCCTATTGTTCAACCGCAAGAAGTGAGTGCGGACGCCCGAACTTCAATGTTGTCGAGACCCGAGTTTCGCATTCGGCTCAACGGCGTCTACGTGCCGAACATCCGTGTCCAAAGAGCGCCGGACGGCGGCCTGGAGATCGCCGTCCGGGACGAAGACCTCGGCTGGTTCGTGATCGACGACAGACAAGACTGGATTTTGGAGTACCGGGACGAGACCGCCTGGGCACTGCTGCCCACGGAGATGAAACGAGCCTCCACGGACAAGGGCTGGAACCGGACGACTCCGCGTGAGCTTATCGGAATCCTCTGGAGCACCGGGGGCATCCGCTGACGTTCGACCCGGCTCTCGTGTAGTACCTATTTGGGCTCCAAACGCCATGGAATCGACGCTGACCAACCTGGAGCAGGGCGAAGATTTCGAGAGCAGATCGCCGATGCTCATTACGAAGTCCAAGTTCGTCGCGGGGACACAATGCCTAAAGCGTTTGTATCTCCTTGTCCACGAGCCTGAACTCGCGGCGCAGCCGAGCGAGTCGGGGCAAGCGATCATCGATCAGGGGCAAGAGGTCGGTCGTCTGGCGCGGGAGATGTTTCCGGGAGGCGTAACCGTCGAGCCCAAAGACCGAGAACAGGCGATCCGAGCCACTCGTGAGCTTATGCAAAATTCGGAACGCACGGCGATCTTCGAGGGCGCATTCGAGCACGGGGACGTTTTTGTGAGGGTTGATATTCTCCGCCGCCGCTCGGACCAACGCTGGCGGCTGATCGAGGTCAAATCGACAACGGATGTCAAAGACCACCATCTTGACGACATTGCGGTCCAGCACCGGGTGCTGACTCGCTCCGGAGTCGATCTGGCGGCGTCATGTCTCGCCCATGTGAATAGAGCGTATGTCTACGAGGGTGGCCCAATCGATGTGTGGCGTTTCTTCAAAATCAAGAACCTGACCAAGCAGGTGGAGGAGTTACAGCCCGACGTAACTTTGCAACTCCGCTCTGAATTTCGTGTCCTTACCATGCCCGAGGCTCCACGAATCCCCGCCGGACCCCAGTGCAGCGAACCTGTTACTTGTGAGTTCTTCGATCACTGCAATCCTGCGCTTCCTGAAGATCACATCTTGCGGCTCCCCAGGATTCACGCTAAGACGGTCGCAAAGCTGACCGAACTCGGCATCGAATCCATCCACGACATTCCGGAAAACTACCCGCTCTCCTGCCGGCTCCGTCGTGCGTGTTCCGCCGTGCAGATGGGGAGGCCGTGGTTCGATCCCAAGGTTAAGCAGGAGTTCGAACGCCTTGAATACCCGCTGTGCTTCATGGACTTCGAGACAGTGAACCCCGCGATTCCACGGTTCGCTGGCATGCGACCGTACGACCACCTACCTTTTCAGTGGAGTGTGCACTTGCAGCGACAACCGGGCGCAGCGGCCGAGCATCTCGAATTCTTGGCAAGCGACAAGAGTGACCCTCGCCCTGCGTTCATGTCGGCCCTGTGCGATGCCCTTGGGGATCGCGGCAGCATCGTTGTGTACTACCAGCAGTTTGAGTCGCAGCGGCTCGACGAACTTGCGTCGTGGCTGCCGAGGTTCTCGCCGCGGATAAAGAAGATTCAGCAGCGGCTCTGTGATTTGCTGCCAGTTATCCGCAATCATGTCTACCATCCGGCGTTTGGTGGCTCCTATTCGCTGAAATCGGTGCTCCCGGCACTAGTGCCAGAGATGTCGTACGATGGATTGGAAGTGTCGGACGGGCAGGCTGCCGGACTTGCTTGGGAGTCGCTTATCGACGGTAATGGCGGCGAGGCCGAGCGCCAGAGGAAAAGGAAGGCGCTGCTCGATTACTGCGGGCAGGACACACTGGCAATGGTAGGGCTCGTAGAAATGCTTCAGCATGTCTCAGAATGATTTTCGCATTCGCAATGCTTTTATTTTCTTCGAAACACAACAATGCTCTTACGAGAGGTCTCCTTCCACGCGTACCCATCTATGGCAATCTCGTTTGCTGGGGTTTGCCCCCTAGGGTGACGGGCGTCACAACAAAGAAAAAGAACGAAGGACAGAATCAAAGCGTCTGCGTGGGCAACATTTGACACACATAGGGAGTATATTGCCGTAAAGGTAGTGATGCCCCGTTGCCGGGATTGCCTGAAGCTCCGAGGATTGCTGAGTGCAAAACCAAAATCTCGCCCCAATCTCACTGGAGGCTCGATGCGAGTTCTTCTTACTGAAAAGGACTTACACAATCAACTTGAAGACGTTCGCAATCGCTTCCCTCGTCTGAAAGACGATGAACTGTTTCTTCTGTGGTTCCTGAATGCGACAGTCACGGGTGATGAGAAGGATGCTGCCGCCGCACTCACGGGCCACTCACGTGATAAGGGAACAGACGCTGTTCTCACCGACGATCACTCTAAAGTTGTATGCGTGGTACAAGGGAAGTACCACAAAAAGATCAACAACGGGAACGAATCCAGACCGGATGTAATCTCGTTTGCCCAGTTGGCGTGCGATCTCCACGGTAGCGATCAGGACTTCAAAGCGTTTCTAAAGGAAATAGACCCGCGAGTACACGAGAAATTCCGTTACGCAAGAGAGTGCCTGCGAAAGCGAAGTTATAGACTCAAGTTGTATTTTGTAACGACCGCTAAATGCAGTGGGTCTCTCGTCCAAGAGGCTGAGCAGAGGTGCCGTCGAGCCGATGGTCCTGCGGATATAGAGATATTTGACGGGAAGTCGGTCCTCCTCAGACTCAGTGATTTCCTGGACGGTGTTGCACCTCCCGTTCCTTCCCTTGATCTCCCTTTAGAAATAGGAAAGGGCGTAACCAGCGAGTGCCATCGAAGACATGACGCCCGCGAGAACATCACTGCTTGGATTTTTTCCATGAACACTTTCGCTGTTGCTGAAATGTACGAAACAGCAGGTATTAGGCTATTTGCGAGGAACGTCCGTGGTTTTCTTGGAAAATCCACGCAAGTCAATCGAGGGATGCAGGACACCTTGAGAACGGAACCTTGGAATTTCTGGTATTACAACAATGGCATAACAATGATATGCGATCACGCCGAGCGTATAAGTATCGGCGGCCGGGATGTGATGCGTGTGTCGAATCCACAGATCATCAACGGTCAACAAACCACTCGAACCTTACACGATGCCGATTCCCACGGCTCAGCAGCTTCCGTACTGGTAAAGGCTATTATGGTGCCGCGAGACCTGAAGTCAGGATCAGAAAAATTCGACATGCTCGTTTCGCGTATCGTCGCAGCCACAAACCTCCAGAACGCCATTCGTCCCTCAGACCTGATGGCGAATGACCGCCGCCAGATTGAAATTGAGCGAGAGCTTCGAAAGTTCAACTACTACTACCTCCGCAAGCGCCAGTCCAAGAGCGAGGCACGACGTTTTGTTGGGGCGCACCAGCGGGTCGTCACCAAGGAGGAGATAGCTCAAGCCATAGCGGGTTGCGAACTCGACCCCGCCATAGTGCGTGAGGGGAAAGAGGGCCTGTTCGAAGAACACCTGTATCCAAAAGTATTCCCGACAAGCGACCCGTATTTTTATCTCAATCGCTTCAGGCTCAAATACGAAGTTCGTCACCGCTCCAAGGGATACCCGGAGCGAGCCTATGCAACATGGCTGGTGCTCCAGTTTATGTGGTCACGTGTTGCACCGCTCATAAGGTCGAGGGCACTTGCGGATGCTTTTCGTGAGGCTTCTGAAAGGCATAGTTCCCCTGTCGGCTACCTGAGCGATGCCATCGACACGATATTCCGTGCCGCTTTATCGTTTTACAGGCACAAGAAGGGAAAGGGCGAGAAGGCAATTGACGTATCCACATTTTTCAAGCGCAAAGGGTTAGGACCAGACTTCGAAGCATATCTTCGTGCGAGTGGACGAGAATTCAATAGAACCTTCAAGAAAAGAATTCAGCGGTTCGAAGATAAGCTAGAGGAACGCGTCTAAGGACCGGACACCAATGGAGCCCAATTCTGACGCTAAACCTTGACTAGGCCATATGAAGTCACAGTGAAAGGCGCTGCTCGATTATCGTGGTCATGGGAGGGCGCAACGCTGGCCATTTGAACCCTCATTGCACAGCGATGACCAAGCTTTACGAGAAATACTCGTCGGTATTCAACTTGACCTGAGATGTCGCAAGCAGTTCTGAACTACAATCTATCGATTTCCAGATAAAGTTGATGGCAGAGAACGTAACAAGCAAACAGGCTCGGGTGCTGGTAATCGGCACCCAACACGAACTTCAACGGCATCAAGATACGGCGGAAGACCGGAAAAAGGTCCGTGTCGAATTTGAGGGGCTCCTACGACGACTCATCGGGGAGCGGAGTATAACCCTCGTCGCCGAGGAAGCGGGTGACGACCGTGCGGTTTGGGAATTGCTGAAACGGGAAGAAGACTCTCTCGGTGAGTATGTCGAAGCCTTCGGGGGCGGCAGGACTGTTGATGCTCCCGTCTCAACAATCGCAAAGAACATCGCGAACGGACATTCAGATCAACTGAGACATGCTGACATTCGTGTAAACGCTGATGAAATGCCCCTTGTCGAGCAAAGGGACGAGGCTATGGCGGCAAAGATCATGGAGATTCTTGGAGACGCCGAAAGTGTGCTCGTGGTCGTTGGAGAGGACCACCGTGAAGGCGTGGTGCAACGCCTTAGGAAACAGGGACTACTTGTCGGGTCTCTCAGATTTCCATAAACGAAAGTCCTTGCGGACGACTTCGTTACGCCCTCAAGGATATCCACGAGCCGGGCGTGCTCTGGATCGCCCTTCCACAGTTTTCCGTACAGTGAGCAATCAAACCTGACCCCGCTTCTTGGTACCCGTCTCGTCATGATTTCCTCTGGCCTTTTCAGGCCTCTGAAAATATCATACCGACCATGCCTGCAAAGTTGCTGTGTGTGTCTGTGGCGCGGACGGGGACTCTGCTGCCATGGTAGTTCAAGACGATGCACGCGAACGCCAACTGATCAAATTGTTCAAGCTGGAACGGATCGAAGGCGCGGGGCGTGCCGACACGGATGCGAAACTGGTGGTCGGGAAGGGCGTGGAAATCCCTTTTGAGCTTAAGTCCTCAACCGACGACTCCGTCACGACGGTCAGGGATTTCGGACCTGACCATGTCGCTAAATGGAAACACAAGCATTGGCTTATTGGGTTTTACGAGAAGGATGGCACCACGTTGAGGTACTGCGTTTACGGATCACCGAAAATGATGGCCCCGTGGGTCAGGGAAAAGGAAGAATACATCCGGGTGGACTTCGAGCTTGCGAAAACTGTGCCTTCCCTGATCCCCCTCGACCTGCTGTATCACTTGCTGGGGAAGAGGGAAAAGTACAGTGTCGAAGACGCTAGACTGCTCCACAAGCGGCAATACAGCGCCGCGCAGTACCTTGAGCGGCGTGACCTTAAGGACGGCTACTCTCCGGAGCGCATGCTGGACATATTGAGGGAGCGTTGCGGCTACGTTATCTCCCGCGGCTCTACCCTGAACAACCCGCACATCCCCGGAACCTATTTCAATGGCTGGGAGCGTATCACGAAGCGTCATGCGGAGCGCCTGCGGGAGCTTGTGGCGAAGGCCTTGGAAGAAGAGGCAAAGGACTTGGAGAAAGCCGCTCACACCGCGGCGGAAAGCGCACGCAAGATAGACAAGCCGACCTGATACGCCATCGGCGGCGCGACGGAATTTCCGATCTGCCCGATTGACTTGTACACAGCGCCGCTGAATTTCCAAGAATCAGGGAAGCCCTGAAGCAACGCACAGTCCGGCACGCTTAGGCGGAAATGGCCGTTGTCGGGCACGAACCGCTGCGCCGCCTCGCGTGAGGCAGCCACCCCGTTAGGCCAGATTTGCAGCTTGTTCCAGAGCTTCAGGGCAGACACGCTGCTAAGGATGGACGTGGTGTGGCGAGGCCCAGTGAGGCCGCTGCGCAGCGTGGGCGCGAGCGCGTCGAAGCCGATGTCCGGCAGGCCGAGCGCCTCACGTGCGCCCATGCATCGCAGGAACTCAACCCCCCTCATCATTTGCGCCATCGGGGGAATCTCGTCACCCTTGAGGTGTTCGAAGTAGTGGGTGGGCGACGGCTGGTGATACTCGACCTTCAGTCCGAGGCGGAACCCCACGAAGAATACCCTAGTCCGCACCTGCGGGACGCCGAACGAGGCAGCGGTCAGGTCGAAGACGTACACCGCATAGTCACGGGAGAGTGGCTGCACGATCTGCTCCTGCACGAATTGGCTGAACTTACCGTTCATGAGAGCACGGACATTCTCGGCGGCGAACGCTAGCGGCTTGATTCCCCGTACGGCGCGGATGAACTCGGGGAACAGGTTGCGCTCGTCCTTGTGCCCGAGTTGCCGCCCAGCCGAACTGAACGGCTGGCAAGGAGGCCCCGCGTGGATTACATCAGCCTTGATCTTCCTCCAATCCACCCGCGTCACGTCCCCTTCATCCCCAGACCTCACGTCCCATTCCGGGCGATTCGCCGACAAGGTGGCGGCGGCATCCGTCACAACTTCGTATGATGCGACGTGCTCGAAGCCCGCCCTGTCGAATCCCAAGTCTAAGCCGCCCCCGCCGCTGAACAACGAGAGAGCCCGCAGCCCGTTTCGCTGAAGCTGCGGCATGAGCGTTTCCGGATCGAGCTTCGGAGTATTTATCTCATGCTTGGGAACGGAGTTGCCCTCCAGCGAGCGACGCTTCGCCTCGGCGGAGCGTCTTGCCATCTCGCTGAAGGCGTTGCGCTCGGCTTTAGAAAGCGTTTGCGGTTGGTACCACGGCGCGTCGGTGCCGAGTCCGTAATGCCCGAGCTTGTTTTCTTTCTGTTTGGGCGAAGAGGTTCGCACGTCGACGTTCAGGTTAGCATGGATCAAAACTATAATGAAGGCCGTCACCCATGCCCGATAAGTTGACTCCCGAGCAGCGTAGCCGCAACATGGCCGCGATACGCAGCACTGACACCCGCCCTGAGATGGTGGTCAGGAGAATGGTGCACAGCATGGGGTTCCGATACCGCTTACACGTCCGTGGGCTGCCGGGAACGCCCGATCTCGTCTTCCGGGCACGAAAGAAGGTCATCTTTGTTCACGGCTGCTTCTGGCACATGCACTCATGCCCTCGGGGCCAGTTGAAGCCAACCACCAACTCTGCTTTCTGGTCGGAAAAGAGGATGCGTAACGTCCGCCGCGACCGGGCGAACAACCGTAGACTTCGTGCGGCAGGCTGGAAGGTGTTGATCGTCTGGGAGTGTGCCATTAAGAAGGAAGAGAAAACCGAGCAGCATATTCTCAGATTCCTATCCGAGAGTACCTCCGCCGACTGATAACACGCTTTTGCTGGCGGAGGCCAAGCTGTAAAGCTTGGGACAATATAAGGGCTAAACGAGGGCTCTACAGCCGAATCGTCAACACGACGGTCGTGACAAGATCGTGGATGAACTCTCCCGCCTGCGACACGGTTATGGTGGTCGCGGACAGGTGTAGGGCGGAGTTGCGCCTACCGATCTGGCGGTCTAGGGCACTGAACTGCTCCTTGGTAATGATGTTCGCCGACCGACAAATCTCGATGACTCGACTTGGTCTGGAATTTTGCCCGGCCGCACGCCGCCTTTGTATTGGCGAATAATGGGGATGACGATCTATCGGGTTGAGATACAATCCTCGCCATGAACGTTTCCGTACCGCAAACTGTCTACAAAACCCCCGAGCCGGAAGAGAACGTCTCGGAACTCTACACAATCTATTGCCAACAGATGCCGGACGCTACGACGCGGGGAAAGTGCTGGATTGTGAAGGAACGCTACGGGGCTTGGGATGGGGGGGAACCTGATCCAAAGAAGAAATTCAAAATCGACGTTACCACGCTGAGTCCCACTGACCCTCGGCACTATCTCACGGCAGACGAAGCAGAGAAGCAGGCCGACGCTCAGGTTCTATCCCGAGCTAAGAGCGGGTTCAAGTATCTCTTCGTTCGGAATTTCTATGAAGCTCCATGGCACAAGCGGTATGAAATCTTGCCGGATGGCAAGCTGCGTGAGATACCCATGAAGTGACCAATGTCGTCCCTACTCGATGAGATTATCGAGGCTGCTACTGATGGCAAGTATCCGTTGCCAGACATTCTTAGAAAATGCCTGCGGCTCGGCCATGAGCTAAAGAACGAGCGGCTCAAGGCATGGGCGACCCAAGAACTCAACGGCTACCAAGACGGGCAAGACCTTCCTGATTACAGGACTGTGCATGGAAGGGCAAAGGGCAATTTCGTCGGGCCGGGATACATACAGCGCAACAACCACATCATCCCTCCTGTTGCCTTAGAGGAGAGGCACCGGCATTGGGCCACGATGCTTCCTCTAGCTCAATCGGTGAGCGCCTACTCCGACCTAATCAAAAACGCCACCACAGGCTCGTTTGTGTTTCCTTGGCCCGGCGACATGGTCGTGTACTACCAACAGCGCCTCATGCAGGGAGGCTTCATCTGCCATTCGGCGTGGCAGGAGATACCCGTGAATGTCCTTGTGGAAGTGCTGGACGCCGTCCGAAATCGCACGCTAAAAATGGCTCTGGAGATTAGGGACGAACTGGGCACATCTTATAGTGACCTTCGCAAGATAGAACCTTCCGATGCAGAGAAAATCCAGAACATCATCATCCAGAATACTGGTGGGAACACGTACCTTGCTTTCGGGCAAGCGAGCATTTCATCGACGCAGAGCGAGACTGTTATCAACGTGGGCGACAGGCAGGCGCTTGACCGTATTCTGAGCAATGCGGGATTGGACAAGCCGGACTTGGACAGCCTCACCCAAGCGATGGAGGCGGACGGCAACAAACCCGGCGGCAAGGTTGGGGAATGGGTAAAGGACAAGGCCTCGAAGGTTATGGCCGGGGGCGTGAAGGTTGGAGTCAAAATCGGTTCGGAGCTTCTCACAGCGTGGCTGAAGCAGCACTACGGCCTTTAATGCGAGGCTGAATCTCTGGCTTGTACTGTAGAAGGAACGGGAGGATCGTGCATGGAAAGGCGAAGGGCAATCCCTCGCGTATGACTGCTGGTCGTAGGACTTTTGTTGTTGCATTACCGCAGTCCGAAGCGTTAAGAGCAATTGAGGGTGGTACGCGGAGCGGATTCGGTGTCTTCTCACTTAAGGCAGCTTGAGGCGAGAATCAAGGAACTGAACAGGCTCTTCTCCGAGGTCTTGCTGTGTGCCCAAGCTCTCGCGGACGGAGACCTCGTGGGCAGCGCCGATCTCAAGCGCAAGGCCGAGGAATGGTACAGGGGCGCTCGCGGCCTGTTGGAGCGGGAGAACTTCTCCGGACTGCAAGCGTTCGACTGGTGCTACGAGGCCTATTATCCGGACATCCAAGACAAGACAAAGATGAGCAAGGATTTCTCCTGCATTTCCTACTTCATCTACATGCCCTTCTACAACCAAATGAGCGTGAAGACCAACCTACCGTACTTTAATCAGAAAATGGGAAAAGCTATGGCGCTGCTGAACGCGTGCGTATCCGAGGTCAAGTCTAGGGAACTTTCGATCTTGGGCGATTTGAGCTTCGTCGTGGCGGCCGACGAGTTCGAGACTGCCTCGAATCTCCTCCAGTCTTCGCACGAGGAAACGATCACCCGCGCCAGCGGCGTGGTTGCCAGAGTCGCGCTCGAACGGCACTTCCGAACGGTGGCTCAGGAACGCGGCGTGACCATCGCCACGAATCCGCCGAGCAAGGCGCATCCCGACTTCACCGACATCACGCTCTCGCTGAGGAACACGGGCGTCATCACGGAAGTGCAGCGGGCAAGACTGGATGTGCTTTACAAGATAGGGAACAACTGTGCCCATCCGAAGGAAGCGGTGAGTCGCCACGATGTCGAGGAGTTGATTCGGGACGGGAGATCGTTCACAAGCTTGATAACGTGAGCAAGAAGAGCCCTATGTGCTTCCTACTCTCAAGTTGCATGGTTGCCCGGCCAACCTGCTGCAAGTAGCTGATGGCCTTGTTGCTGATCTCGGGACGGAGGTGGCGCTGCGCGAGCTAGGCCGCAAGGAGGTCGGTCCTGATTTTCCCGATGAAGAGCGGAATCTCGGAGGGGATTCTGTCTGCGCCTGTAACACGACGCTTCGCGACTAGGATTGGCCCAACGATGTGACCGTTTTCCAACGCAAAGTCCTCGCCTGCGCCTGCCCCGTTTGCCGACAGGAAGACACGGAGGAAGCGGTTGAGCGCGTCTGCGTTGGCGTCCAAGTTGGCATCAGCCGTCTTCGCCGTCCGAAACTCGTGGACGACAAAGACAGCCTTGGAAGCGTTCAAGTGCTCAGCCTCAAGCAGCGTTCCAGCGATTGCAGGCAACAGTTGGTACGGCAGATCGGCGACAACCCCGTCGAGCACTTGGTGCTGGGCATCCTCGAAGGCACGGAGTCCCAACAATGAGTGGGTGAGCCAATCGAGGCGCTCTGGGAATCTCGTGTGGCCGCCTTCCCGCTTCGCCGCCCTTTTTCTCGCGGCGCTGAGTTCTTCGGTGATTGTTCCGCCGAATGACTCGTCGGCTTTCGCTTCGATGCAGATGGTCACGACACGACCATCCTGCTCAGCCTGCAAAGCCAAGTCGTGGCAGCGTGGCCCCCGGTTGCCGAAGGGCAACGGCGTTTCCCGTTCCGTGATTCCGCTGAGGATTACCATGCGTCTCGTACCTTCGTGCGATTCAAGCAGTTGAGCCAGTTGACGTGGCACGGCAGGTTCGCCGCCGGCCGTCCAGATTCGCCCCAGTTCGCACGCGCTTCGGTCTGTCTCCCAGTGTAGTTCCTTACGAGCGGGAGGCAGCGCGTGGCTCTCCCAGTCGTCAAAGGAGCGGATCGGCACTCCTGCATTGCCTTGGATTTGAACCCTTGTCGTTCCCATCCGGCGCGCCCGTGGCTAAATCCGTTGCCACTCTCCCGACTTCGGCAAACCAACATGCTTTATGAGCTTCTGGTCTTTCGCATCTCGCAAGCCCCATCGGATTTGGTTCTTCCACTTCGGTTCTATCGGACCGCTGTTTGTAAGTCCGAGCTTCTCGCATTCCTTCGGGAATTGCGCGTAGATGCTCCCATACAGAGCGTGGGTTTTGATGACCATTCCCCTTGGCACGTAGTCCTTAATAAACCACACGACGAGGTATCTCATGGTCGGATTCTATCATTCGGTGCGACCGACGCAGGATAGCTTGGCTGCGACGCGGGCGCTCGTCCCGGCTCAAAGCTGTTGAAACACATGCCGCAGCGGGCCGCGAAGATACAGATGTATCCCAAACGACGAATTGCCAGAATCGCCTGCCCGCAAGAT
The DNA here is from genome assembly GCA_049514555.1 of Candidatus Acidiferrales bacterium. Lineage (GTDB taxonomy): Bacteria > Acidobacteriota > Terriglobia > Acidiferrales > UBA7541 > JBEKUY01. The sequence goes on along the minus strand of JBEKUY010000001.1, from coordinate 62,985 downwards.
CGCCCCAATCAAGCATATAGCGCCCGGCCTTGGTGCGGAAATCCAACAGGATTATTGAACGTCAACGGAATCCGTAAATTTTGCGCAATTCGGTCCGGATTGTCTTGTGGAGGGCACACAACGGACACTTGGGCGTCCAGTTTTCGGTCGCTGCTTTCACCTTGTTCTTTGTCGGGCGAAAGCGGTGGATGGCCAGACACTCCAGCAACGGAATGCTTCTCCTCTGGTGGGCGAGATAAGCGTCAATTCGGGTCGTACCATTGAACCAACCTCTCTTGAAATGACGCCAAGGGTTACAGCGTGCCTATACGACAATCCTTGGGCGGCGAGACCCTACCAAGGTGAACTTGACCGTTTCTGTCACGCCGTAGTCAACGAGAACAAGCTTGAGTTTCATGATGGCGAGTCACTATCAACAATTCTCGGACTCCCCGAAGAATGGCCGGGCGAATAAATGCGGGAAGCTTGGAGGGTGGATCGGTTTGACGCAGGGCCGAAGCGCCAACCTAGTTCTCCTCAAGCATGGCGCAGATGACGTTTATGGACGATGGGCCGTTTGCGAGATCGGAATCATGGCACTGGCAGACCCCGGCAAGCTGATTGGAAGGTTTGGCATCACGCGGACCACCGTCGTTCCGTTTGGATTTAAGGCTGAGTACTTTTATGACCAAATTCAATACGCAACAGGAATAATGCACGCGTTTACCTACAATTTCGTTGACGTGGTGGAATTCTTTGCCAACTTAGTCCACGAAGCCTGCAAATAACGAACAAGCCATTGCGAACGAAAAGAGTCGTGCCCTATTTGCACAGGCGTAGCTGTTGCGGCTGCCGAGAACGGGACAAGTCCCCGGACTAACGTGGTTGAGAGGAAGTCGTCAGTCCAAGCGTGGGGTTCGCCAAGAATTCGAAGAAGCGGCGTTCTTGGCCCGACCGAAGGAGTCCAAGCAAGATTCCCATGCCATCCGCGTCCACAACAGGGACCGCGTCAAAATGATCCTCGGATTGGTAGTAGGAGGGACCGCCCATGGACGATGTAAACAGTACAGGGATGATACGAACCCCGGTTTCCGCAAACACCTCGCGGGCGAAGATTGCGCAGGCATACCGCAGATTGCTGGCATCTTCGGGCTTTGGTGGATTGATCGTACAGGAGACAAGGAGCAGCAGTTTGCTTCGCTGACTGGCTGCGAGAATATCGACAGAAGCCCTCTGTACTGGCGTATCCGGCGCAAGGATATGCTCATAATTGCCCAGAATCACAGTCGAAAGACCAAACATGCCAAGAAGCCAAGATACGTGAAGCTCAAACGCTGCGCTTGGTTTCAGTTTTGCCGTCTGCACGTTATAAGCACGAACTAGCAAGTCATCGAGCGTTGTGCCTCTGCAAAATTGCTGGATAGCCCCCAGCAGAATGTTGCGCTCGCTTGGCGGAATGAACATCCGAACATAGTTCGCGTCCTTCCTGACCTCTCCAAGCTGTGGATGGACGAGACGGATTTCGAACCAATCGTTATCAGGGTCTAAGTCTTGGATTTGCACGGAACTTCGTGCCGAGACAACCTCAGCGCATGCATCATCGGCGTGACTGATCGAAAGAGAAATCTGTTCTCGAAATGGAGCGTCCGCGAGAGCACTCTGCTTACGCACGCAAGCCACGGCTCTTAGGTCTGAGAAACTCCGGTGTCGCTGAACCTCAACGTCGATCCGTTTTTCGGCGGTGTTTACGCGAATCTGTAAGATGTTCGCAAACACGGGAAAAGAAATGGAAAGATCGCAGCCATGGTCATGCTGCTGCGATACGTTGAGTTCGCACAGCGCATTGGCCGCATCCAGCGCATCGCCGTAACCGAGTAGATGCGCTTCCCGACTAAATCGCCCTTCGAACAATGGATTGACGCCGCCCGCATCGAAATCCCGAATTAGCGCGGGCCATGCCCGGCCGTCGACCGAACGCAAACGGGAGTATCCCCACTGAACGTAACCGCTGCCTTGTGACAAATCGACTGGCTGACGTAGCTGGAACTGAGCGTCGCCCATTTGGAGCACACCTTTGTGCTTCATTTCCAAACAAAATTCAGGCCAGTCCGTGAAAGGGCGCACGAAGGAATCGATTCTTAGCAATTCTGTATGAACAGGCGGAAAACGTCCCGCGAGTTTGGCCAATCGGGCTTTGGCCGTCTCCACGTCCTCGTAGGTAAGGCGAACCGCGGCCATAACATTTGCCCACGAGTTTTCCTTGCGAACGGCGACGGAGCGGATGTCGATTGTCCGGTATGTGGCTCCCAGCGCGCCAATCAATTCGTCTACCGTGTGCGCGACGTTGCTCATCCTGCTGGTAGATTATCGCATTTTGGCCAGCAGATGCCGGGTACATAGGGCAGCAGAGCGCCCCAAGCACTGACAGTCCGGTACAAGCCCACGCTGCCCTGCCAGCATGGCCCAAAAAGCCTTCTTGACCCTCGCACCAGCCCGCCTCACCGGAACCATGCCACTGAGGTAGTCCCTGCCTGCAATCGCCTTTGGGCAAGCCTTGAATCTCAATGAGACGGACTCTTGCCCACCGGAATCTCGCGTGCTAGTCTGACCAGCAACAGAGGCTAAATTCGTGGCTTACGTTCTCGACGAAAAAGGGCAGAGTGTGGTTCGAGCCTTGGAGAACCCCAAGTGGGATTGGCGCACCATCGGCGGCATCTCGGAGGAAACTGGAATAGACCCGCATCAAGTTGCTCTGATTCTTACTTTCCTTCCAAACGTCGTAGATATAGTGCAATCATCGGTTCCCGATAAGCGCGGTCGCCCCCTTTTCACAACGCGAAATCACTACAACCAGAGGCAGAACATAGCGAATCGCATCTTATCTGCATTTTCGGACCGCATCAGGTAGCACTCAGAGAGAGAACCATGGCACCTTTCTGGTTTGCTGTTTTTGGGGGATTTGCAATCAACTTACTTCGGTTAGCGGAGTTGGCGCAGACTCCCCAATCGGAACGGCCTCGGACATTCTCGGACCCCTTTTACGTTCTTCAATTTCTCGCACTCCCCTTCCTTGGGGGCGGATTGGCATATACCTATCAAGCCAGCGGAACCATCCTCAGTCCGATACTCGCGCTGAACATCGGTGTCTCCGCACCACTAATCCTCAAGAACTTGGCTTCGGCAATACCGCCGCTAGGATCACGAAAGGTAAATTGACCGTTGAGGCTGTTTCTACTTGGAGCGGGATTCAACATCGACGCGACACGCGAAGCGGGTCCGGTATACGGCAATTCAATCAATGTCGGGCTCTATCGGATTGATTGTGGCTACCCGCTGGTTGCAGATGTCCTGAAACTCTGCTTCCGGCTCGACCAACCGCCAACGGGCAAGTCCATTGAAGACCTGTTCTCAGAAGCTTCGCAAGCTGGCAATTACGAGCCGATGGAAAAGCTTGTTGACCGATTGATGGAGGCGGACTACCGGATAGCGCAAAAACTGGCCTTGCCCGAATCGTCGAACTCATATCAAAGATTTTTTGAGAAGTTCGGCGATGCACAATTTCTCACGATCAACTATGACTCCCTGCCGGAAATTTTCCTCGCACAGAATGGTCGGTGGTATCCAGAAGATGGCTACGGTGTACTTGTTAAGACAGAACTCGCCTTCGGAGTGAAGCTGCCCCCAAACGCGAAGTCTGCTTCCTTTGTGATTCACCTCCATGGGAGTGCATGTGTCTACACAATCGAATCCGAGATTGTAGGCAATCCTGTCGGTGGAATAGCTCGACTCGTCCATTGTGCAGAACCGCTTTATGCTTTCGACCCCAATTCTATTTCCCATTGCTTTCCACGATATGGTCGAGTGGTGTCTCCCACGGGACACATGCGTATCGAAGAACGAGTGATCGCTCCGGTTCCTGATAAGACCGAAGGTCTCAAAGAGGCCTTCATCCGTCAAAGCTACGCGAAGGCCCTTTCGTTGGTTCGTCGAGCCGGGAGGCTCATCGCCCTTGGCTATAGTTTCAACCCCTACGACCACATATCCTACAATCCAGTCCTTGAGGCACTGGCGCAATCGCATGAGCGGACTCTGCTCCTAGTGTCGCCACAAGCTGGAGAGCTATCGAAAAGAATCTCGGCGGAGTATCCCGGACTCAGAGTTCGACCCGTCGAAAAAACTTTCAGGGGCTGGGCAGCGGATTCGTTTAGGGGTCTCTAGCACATGAGAGAAATCAAGTTGATGCCGCTCATTGTGGAGCTTATCGGCAGCTTTTTCGCCTCTTCCGGAGATGCCCTCGAACGCGCACGAAACGCCAAGTCTACTCAGGTTGTTCTTGCGGAACCGACCGGGCTGAACATCTTCGTTCACCGCCAAGCGGAGACTCAAGCGTCCCTTGAATGTATCGTCTTTTCATTTCTGACGGTTGAGGCGTGCATTAACTATTTGTTCTTCAGAGAGCATCACGGGGGGAGTTCTAACAGCTTGGCGGCGTGGCTAAAGCAGAAGTGGCGGCGAGGAGGACTTTCAGTCTACGACCGCTTCGTTCTCTTAGTTGACCAGTACGCGACAGCTAGATTGAGCGACCTTCAGACATTGTGTGCACTCTTCTCGGAGTTCATCTCCTTGCGCAACTTGATAGTCCACGCTTACCCATCGGAGTATCGGGCACTTGTGGAAGAAGAGTCTGGCAGTGAGTATTCCTACGTTCACGACGTGGAACCACTTTCTAGCAGCGGGAAATTCCCCGTGTCGGGTCTGTCGCGTGAGATTGGCAGAATCTGTCTCGATGACGCGAGTCGTAGTTTCGAGGTTATGCTGCTCATGTTCTCTTTTCTTGATGAACAGTTTGTTGCCGACTTTAAGCTGCCATGGGAGGCCCAGAACACCGCTGAAACAGAAGCTTGGAGACCGAGGCGAATTCTTGAGTCTCTGGTGCCACGTCACTACCCGAATGCGGTCGTTCTCAAGAGTCCGAGGGAACAATAAGGGCTGATTAGGATGCGGCGGTCGCTTCGAAGCGTCATGTTCTGCGAGTGGTCACACGGGGGCGCATTCGCTACACGTAAAGCTGAACTAACCCTTGGTTCGGACCACCCCGATACCAATCGTCTTGCGCTCGCGTTCCGGATACTTCTGCCGTTCCCTTTCTGCTTGTTCCTTTTTCTTGAGAGGCTTCGAAAGCAGCGTAAGCTCCCCGCCGAAGTACTTGAAGAGGAGCCACCGCTCAACTGGTTTGGGCATGAGGAATTTATAGCATAGGCTTCCCCAAACCGTGGAACATGAGCTAAAACTCTTCGTTTTCCATTGTCTTCCAATTAAGGCGTTCCGACAATTGCGAAAATGCCGCCAATCCAGCGTGTTTTTGAGCTATATTGCAAGCTTCCCAAGCTTCGGACGTGGGTTCGATTCCCATCGCCCGCTCCAACATCCTTGAAACACAGCACTTGAGATTCATTTTAGTCAGCAATTGGCTTCCAGTCAGCAATTGACGCTCACTGAATCGGCGGGCTTACCTCTTCAACCGCCATTTGTCACCTGTGACCATCATAGCAGCAGTGACCCCTGTGTAATCGCTCGGCACATCAAAACTCAGTGCAAGGTATTCACCTGGAAAAACCCAGGCGAAGTTATATGCGTCAATATAATGACCCGGCCAGCGTGACACCTCCGAAGTTTGGTGTCCTTTGTGCGTTGGCTTGCCGTACAAAGCAATCGCGCCACGGAGAATGTCTACAGCCGAGGGTGGTGCGGGGGCCTTATAAATAGTTCCCATTCGCACAAGCACCCAAGACTGATACACAAGGCTGACGCGCTTGAATCTGTTGTCTACAGCGTCGATTTCAAAATCCCCTTGCTGGCAGTTCTCCATGAAACGATTGAAGTCACTGCGGTCAAAGGTGTAGGCTCCTGGGTTTGTTGCTGCTTTTTTAGCTTCAACCTGGGCTTGGGCAGCACAGTCGATTCGACGGTGTTCGCCAAGCGCATGACCTTGCATGTGAACTACCGGCTTCTGCTGGCCGAATGCAAAAGGCGCAACCGTCAGCATCAAGACAGCCAGTAGAACGTTGCAAATTGCTTTCATTACTCCTGTTCTTCCTTTCTCTGCGTTCGAGTTGCCTTACTGCTTCGGGGTCTCTTTCTTCAACTCCACGTTCGCCTTGATGTCACTGCCTACCATCTTGACCTTTCGTTGCCAAGGCTCATAGCCTTTCTTGCTCACGACAACGGTGTGCTCGCCTGGGGCAAGTTCAAGGGCAGAAGGTGTGCTTCCTACGAAGCTGCCGTCAACTTCGATGTCTGCTCCGTCAGGAGTGGATTGAATCGAGAGTTTGTGATTCAGGGCTGTAGATGCTTCTGCCGGGGCATCAAGCACGTTCTTTCTCTTTGCGGCAGTTTCAGCATTTTCAGCAGCGTGCTCCTCAGGAGTCATCACTTCTAAGAATCCTAGAAGTTCTGGCTCTGACTGAGGTTTGCCGTCAAGAAAGAGAGAAACGTAAGCATCTGGCAAGTCCCATGAGTAGAAATAGTTTCGCCAGCGTGCTCCGAATCCGTTTATCATATCCTCGTAGGATGTATCTGTGGGTTTGCCGAACTTCTCTCTGACATCAAGAAGAACTCCCTCCCCGGTCAGTGGCTCGTCGTACCTGCTCTCAAGGTCTATCTTGATTTTCACAAGTTTTCCCGCCTTGTATGTCAGGCTTCCAGGTGTTTTTTCTCCGATTCCGGCTGTCCAGTTTCCGAGATTGCATTCTGCAAATTCTTTGTCTGCTGCTGCTCTTTCCTTGGCTTCTATTTGTCTGAGATACGGGCTGTGAAAACCAGAAGAAATAATGCCGATTTGTCTCTGATATTCGGCAGAGCAGTTCACCGTTCCGGGCTCGCCTATCGTGTGGCCTTTGACTGTGACAGGTTTCTGCTGGCCGAACGTGGGCGGCGCAAACGCCAGCATCAAGACAATCAGCAGAACTTTGCGAATTGCTTTCATGGTTTCCTTGTCCTCTCTTCACTCAAAGGATACGAAGATTTTGCGACTTTGTAGGGGTCATTTTGAATTCCCGTACTTCTCGGGCAACATCCAGTCAATGCCAACGTAGACGATGCGCGGCTTGGCGAACCCCGTCACGAACCACAACTCGCGCCGGGTGATGACGTAGCTCGGAACCTTGTTTCGGTGCGCCTGCTCGATGTCCTGCTTGCTCGGCTTTTGCTCGCCGAACAGGTGTGTATGCACGATGGCCTGCGTGCCTGCGGGAATCCTGAACGTCTTCTCTGTTAGCGTCTCAGGCGCTATGTCCGGCTCGATTGGACAAAGGTTGTGGAGTGGCGGCCTGGGGGCGATGACAATTACGCTCCCTCGAAGAGAAAGGCCAAAAAGCGACACCCTCCAAATCAGGAGCCAAAAGTCCACATTGAAGACGTTACTCGACTCTCTTTTTTTGTTCCGCTAGGTTTCGACGGAGATGTGCTTGTCTGCGTAGGTTCCGGACTTCAGCCTTGCAGGCCGCACGATTCTTAAAGGACGCTGTGGTTGAACACTTTTTGTCGAGTTCGGAAGCACGTTCCTCGTATTTTTTTGCCTCGACCTCCAGAATCTCCCATTTTTCCACTCTCGTTCCGCCTCGACCTCAAATCATAGGGGAATTCCGTTCACAACTCCAGCGAGGGAGTAGTGGCAGGCTCTTTCGGAATGATGATGTCCTGCATCGCCAGCGGGGAGCCAGTCGTAGCGCAAATCGTAGCGCACTTAGTGAGAGGGCTGCACAGGGGAACCCAAGCCAATTCAACAGCTTAGATTTTGTACTGCCATGGTTCGGGACCAGGAGGTCGGTGGTTCAAATCCACTCGCCCCGACCATACTCTTCAATCATTTCGACGCGGTTTCTGGATTTTCGGGCCGCCAGTTCCGCCGAGCTACCGACCAGCCATCTTCTGGGCCATGGAGAGCAGCAAGCGGCGGTTGCGCACATCCATCCGGCTCAGGAGGCGGCGGAACTTCGCCAGGAAACGCGCATTCTTGCCGGTACTGCCCCAGGCGATCTCGCCTGCCGTTGTCCGGTCAGGCAATTTGGGCAGCTTGGGCGGCTCTTCTCTGTCGTAGAAGAGTTGGTAGAGCGGGACTTCGAGTGCCCGGGCGAACTTCTCCATGGTCTCGATGGCCGGAACGGTATGGCCGTTCTCGACACGGGAGACGTAGGAGCGCAACAGCCCGGTGCGCTTCTCGATGTCCCCTTGGGAAAGCTTCTTGTCTTCGCGCAGGGCGCGAAGACGGTCGCCGATAATCATGCTTTCTGAGTCCTGCGTTTTGGACAATGGAAACGGCTTGAACGCACGGTCGGGAGACAAGCGAATCCCGACACTGGGGGACTCAGAAAGCATAACCCAAAATGCGGACTGCGGCGGGAATTTCCGAGCGCCCACCAAGGTTGCGGATTCAAACCTAGAGGGTTGGCCATTCCTCCTTTCCGAGCGGTTTCCACTCATTGCTAAACGCGGGCAGGTGACCCTCCCTTCTGAGCCGGGCAATCACGCCAGTAGCGAGTCCCCACTGCCGACCAAAGTGTCTAAATGCCGGGTGGTGAAAAAATGCAAGCACACTCGTGAAGGGTGTTAGGAAAATCGTCCACTCCACCTGCTGACATTCCTGCAACTGTTCGAATGGCAGCGTTGGTGAGAGTCCCTCTCTGCGAATGGCTTGAATGAACGAGGATTGAGCGTCAGCATCATGGAACCAGATTAGGGTCGGTTCAAGCACTTCGATTTCTTTCTTAAAATGGTCCCAGCAATTCATCCGCATAGTGCGCGTGATGTTCGATTTCCTTAACGAATTGCCCTTTGCACTTTCTCTAGGCGCGGCGCAGCGGGTAGCGTTTGTTTGGGCCATGCGTCTGAGCAGATAACGCCAAGAATTCTTGTCACACCTTTCTTGAAAAACCTCCATCAGAACCTTGATTATTCCTTTGTAGTGCGGGTTGGGCTCCCCTAAGTAGGTTTGAATGTCTGTCTGGCGTTGCCTCACTTCAGAATTTCCCCGCCCATAGTCCTTGCCGACAAAGAGAACTCTTAATTCCTGCCCATTCATGAAAACGTCATACTCTTCGCCAACATGCGCTAGGCCGCCACAATTCTCTTTTCTCAACTGGAGGTTTGCCCCAAGGCTTGAGTCACAATCTCGCAACCAGTGACAACGAAAGTCGGAAGGGCTGATTCCAGATGCTCGCGCATACTGCTCCAATGCTAATAGGCGGCTCGCAGTTTTCTCTCTGTTGAAGTTGATACCGCCCACAGTTTCCTCACTCCGGGTACAGAGTCACCTTTCCATCCACGACGTTTGCCAGGTACCGACCCTCGCTGAGGAATTGCATCACTTTCTTGCCGGACCGTGCCAACTGCGCCCATCGAGATTTCGTGTCTGGGTTCTGCTCAAGTCCTCGAATGTCGTTCCCCTCGAAGGTGAAATCGACCTGCCGCAAGCCACGCTTGGGAGTACGCCGAACAGGGTAACGCTCAGACCCAAGCTCCACGGTCTTGGCGTTTTCCATGAGGGCTTGCAGCCAGACCTCGATGAGTGTCTGCTCGAAGGTGAGTGCCATCCCGGCCGCCTCTGACGTGAAGTATATGCCAACGATTTCGGGCAGGATGAACACGACGAGGCACTTCAGAAGTAACGGGTTCGACCAGTGTGAGGGTCATAGCGTACTATCGATGCGACTTCTCGGGTGCGTCACGCCCTCTTAGTGGAAAAGCCGGGCATCGCTTTGCTCTTTATCCATGCGGTAATACGTTAGGATTAGCTCAGGTTCGTCCAACCGAAGTCTCAGAATCTCGTCTTCGGGTAGAAATTCGCGGAGAAAGAGAACCAAGTCGCGTAACGTGCCCGGTCGAATAGCCTCGACGGTCCGCAACACAAGGCTTACAACAAGAACGGTCTCACCTACGGTCTTTCGAAGAGTTTCATGCTGTTCGATTTCAATCCCGAACTCAGACAACTCGTCTGCGTGGTCTAACAGCTTCTTCTTTGTCTTTTCCGTAACGTAGCAGGCTTCGCTCCGCAACCCAATTGCCCCACCACATCGCGCACACTTGTACCCTTCCGGGTCCAGTTCGGAGCTTCCACAGACAAGACATCTAAGCATAGAGTCGCCTCGCCGAGATTATACGCCGTTGTCCCGACTCGACTCTTAGCTGGAGAGCGCAGCACCGGGGACGTTCCTCTCAGGAAGGCTGTCGGTTAGAGCAACCCGCGAGCCCGGAAATGGGGCTTGACACGCTTCGAAGAGCGGGTGCTAGCATCATTTGGGGGGAGGGAGCTTTCCCAACCCGAACAGGTGAATCATGAACGAGAATCCCGGTTACGGATTCGTGCCGTCCCCAAACTCGCCAAAGAAGAAAGAATTGCCAGAAGCACCAAACAATGGCCCCGCAGTTGTGAACAATTACTTTACGATAGCCATTGATCCGCAGGCCGTCTTGTTTGTGGCGCTTTTGGTAGTCCTTGTGATTGCCGTAACACGGCTGAGTCCTATTGGGCTGCGAGCCTAGTCCCTGATCTCTTGTTCTGTTCGGCCAACCCCACGGCTGCCCCGCCAGCGCGGCCCAAAAGGCCTTCTTGACCCTCGCACCAGCCAGCAGCACCCGAACCATGCCGCGAGGGTTGTTCACGCCTGCAATCAAACATGGACGGTTTTGCCGTCTCAGTCGGCTCCTTCCGCCTTCGCCCGCCTGCCTGCCATCCGGCACTTGGTGCACGTGCTGGGATCATCCGCTTGCCACTGACTGACGGCGCTGTGGCTTGAGTCCGACCAGTAGGCTTTCGCCAAATCATGCCCGCACGTCCAAACGAGGCCGCCGGACTTGTGCGATTGGTTCCACTCAACCAACTGGCGGATCGGGTGCCGGGCATCGTCGTCCCAGACCCTCTTGTGGCGCTTCACCGGGCAGTTCCGCTGCTCCTCCCAATGTGCTTCCCACTTGTACGGCGTCCAATGCAGCCGCCGCTGGAGATCGAGCGCGCAGTCTATGAACGCCAGGATGGACTCCTCGTTGTGGCTTGGCTTGAGCATGTCCTCCGGCAGTAGGTGGAAGCACTCCATGTAGTACCCGGTGCCTACGTGCAGGGACTCGGAGTCGATCTTTCCGCCATGCGGAAGTTCCAGGAAGTCCAGGGACTCAAGCAACGTGTAGTCATGCAAGCCGTCTTCGTGTCCTAGTTGGGGTTCTTCTGCTTCTACGGGGTTTAAGACAGACTTCTGACTGGCTTGCTCACTTACTTCACCGTGGCGCTCAGCCACGGAAGTTTCTGTTCTCCCCAGCGCAGCGTTTTCTTCCTTAACCCCTTTAGTGTTGCGATTTGCAACATGGGGGTTTCGGCGATTTGCAACACTGACCTTTTGGCGTTTTGCTATATGGGAGGTTTTGGTGTTTTGCAACATGGCTTCGTCCCAGATGTCGATCCTGTACACGGTCGTGTAGTGCCCCGGCTTCCCTGTGTAGTGCGTCGATCCCTTGGAGCATCCAACGACCTTGCATTCGTGCGACGCCGCCGGGCGCATGAACCCTTCCTTGACGAGTTCCGGTGTATGTCTGTAGATCGTCCAGCGACTCAAGCCCGAGCGGGCAGCCGCGGTCTCTTTCGATGCGATGACATTGGTGCCGTCGTTGCGCGCGAACGAGGCCCAGGCTTCGAGCACGCGCTTCTCCTTGCCGACCATCCAGGGGATGCGCTTGATCTTATCGACCAGTTTGTAGCTCATTACCCTTCCAGCTTGGCCAGAAGTTCCGGGGTCGCTTTGTACGGTTCGGCTCCGATGCCCCGCCGGATTCCGAACTTGATGGCGATGGCGTTGATCGTCGGAAGCGGGAGATCGAGCGCATCGCTCATTTGCTGGTATGTCATTTCCGGGTGCCGTCCGACATAGTCGGCGACCTTCTTGTGAAAAGCGTGTCTTTCTGCGTGTGTCATATAGTGTGGGCTCCTTTTGCCCCTCTATTTATGGCTATTGATAGCGGCGGGATTTTTTGCTTTGCGTCGGCCTGTGCGCTGTTTCCCCAGTTCTTGTGGGGTTTTTGAGACTGGAAAGATCGCCAATTAGTTTTTGCAGTGGCGGCCCTTTCGGCCTGCATCAAAGCAGTAGGGACGGACGCCGGGAACTCAGGTGCATCCGGGCTCCGTGAAGGCGGGAATGGCACCGTCCGCCGAACATGGTCCGTCCCTTCCCCAAAAACGTGACTCTCACGCCCTCTGGCTCCCTATGTCCAAATGCGCCCGTGCACCGGATAAATCTTCGGCTGCCTTGTCCGCTGCGCTCGGCGCACCCGCCTCAGGATTCCGCACAGCGTTCCGGCCGAGACACCGAATCTGCGAGCCCACTCTCTAAAGCCGCGATGCCGGTCGTCGTTGAGCACGACGGCCGCGACCCGCGCGTCAATCTCCGCCCTCGCCGCCTTGAGCGCTTTGTAATAGGAGAAGCTGCGCGGTGTACCCATCTTCAGCAGCGCATTGGTGGTTCTCTTCACCTCTCCCTCCTCCGTCAAAATAGCACACCGTTCAAAAATGTGAACACCTCGAAATCACGCCCGTAAGCCCTTCTTCGCCAAGAAGTTGCGGTTGGGGGAAATTCCTCGTCCGCAGGTAGCAATACGGGCATGAAAGGACGCGCCCAAGCCGGACTCCGCCGACCGGACAATTTGTCCGGCTTGAGCGACGATGCCCTTGCCTCCGAGTTCGTCCGACAATACGGCGACATCGGCAAGCGGATTGTCAATCTCCGTCCTCTGCACGTCGAGTTGCGTCGCCGGTTTTTCGTCCTGCGCCCCGGCAAATCCATCCTTGGCTGCAAGACGTGGACGCAGTTTTGCGAAAAGCGCCTGCACTACACCGACCGGCATGTCCGCCGCCTGATAGCGGGTGACAATCCGGCGACCGAGAAGCACAGCGCCAAGACTCCGCCTTTGCCCAAGCCGACGCTCGGACTCCCCGACGCTCCCCCGGCTGAATCTCTCGACTGGACTGACAATCACTACATTACTACCTGCGTCAATGTCCTGCGCCCGCTGGCGTCTGACTCCAGGCGTCTGCGCTCAGTGCTCCAAGCAATCGGAGAGGAGCTTGGGCTATGAGGCTTCCCGTGTCCGTTGCCAAGTGCGCGGGGACGAAGGGTTGGTGTGTTCCCTATGTGTTGCGCTATCTCGCCGAGCGCCCGGCAAAGACCATCGTGGAGCCGTTCGCCGGAAGCGCAGTCGTCGGGCTCACTTTGCTGTACGAGGGGCACGGCGAGCGTCTCGTGCTTGCGGAGAAAGATGAGGACTACCTAGCGTTTTGGCATTCGGCGCTCGGCGACTCCAGCTTCTCCTACCATGTTCGCAAGTGGACGGAGCAGGTTCTTGCGCTTCCGTTCAAAAAGCAAAAGCCGTTTGTGATGTCCACGCTGGAGCGGCTGAAGGACGACGATCCCGGCTTTTGGATTTTGTTGCAGTCCCGAGTCGCCTTTAACGGCAAAGGCAAAATCGGCGGATACATGACCGACCGGCATCGAGGAGGACTCCTCGCCCGATGGCCCCGGACAATGCCCGAATCTCTCGACTTGCTCTACAGCTTGCGTCGGAAAGTCGCAGTCCTGGGCGATGCGTTCGAGGCGCTTGCGGCGACTGACGATCCTAACTCGTATGCGTTCATTGACCCAACCTATACGGTGACCCGAACGTGCCCTGGTCACAAGCTATACGTTGTGGCGTTCGACGACCATCCACGGCTCATGTCCGTGCTGGCGTCTTGGCGGGGTCGCTGGCAACTCACCTACAACGACTGCAAGGCAACTCCCCGCTTGGTTGCCGGGCTTCCCGCAACGATAGAGAGCGTTCCAATGCTGAGCGGCTGCGGCAACGGCGGAAGCCGTCGAAAACGGGAACTAATCGTGAGCAAGAGGGAGACGTAATTCGATGCCAAAAAGCCTCGAATTACAGCGCAAAAAGGACTTGCTTTTCGGCCCCCGCATCGCGGGAAAAGAGACTGAGGCAACATGGACTCAACCGAACAGGCCGATACTAGCGACAGTCAGCGGCGGAGTTCGATGAGACAGGAGAAGCAGCTTATGACATGCACGAAAAAGCCCTTCGCCACCGAGCGAGAAGCCCTGACATTCGAGGCAGAGATTCGAGCTAAGCACAACAATGCCCGGCAGTACGCATACAAGTGCCCCGAGTGCCCGAGCACCTACCATCTGAGCGCACTGCCGCCCGACGCCTACGAGCTAAGCAAGGTCAACACAAGCTCCCACGCCATTGCCGAAGCCGCCCGGCTCCAGCCCGCAAGGCGCAGCAAAATGAACCGTATAGAGGTTGAGCAGTTCCGCAAGAAGGTCGGCGAGTACCTTGCTGCCGGAATGAGCTTGCGGCAGATTGCCGAGAAAACCGGACGCTCCTATCCGACGGCCGCCTTCCACGCAATGAAACTGCGAGGACACAAGCCTGCTGCCTCGGGCAACGGCTGCACGGTCAAAGGCCTGGAAGCGCAAGAGCAATCTCTCCTAGAACAGATTCAAGGCGTGCAGCGCAAGAAGCAGGCGCTCATTGATGCCATGCAGTTGAGAGTCCAACTTACGGCTAGTGGGAAGGCAGTCTCAATGCAGAAGGAAGGCGAGCACATGATATTGAAACTGGATGACGCCTACGAACTTGTCGAAAAGCTCGAAGCATTGCTGCTCACTTCCAATGACGGAGCATGATCGTACTCGCACCAATTCGGCGCACGGGCTTTGATTGGACGGTCACAGTTAGGCGCTGCCTCCGCATCCGCCAGCGCCCCGACCCGACCGTTTCTGAGCAGGGTAGGGATAGCATCAACGTACCCGTGGCCCAAACAGGGCCGAGCACATTAGATGTCTTGACTTCATGCATGTCCCCACGGCCCACTATGGACGCAGCGCCACAGCGACGGAGAGGACGTTGCATGAGCCGCCGCAGTGGACAGATGGGAACGGTCGAAGTGAGAAACGGTCAGTATAGAGGACGATGGATGGAGGACACGATCACCGGGCGTGTCCGCCGGGCCGCCGTCCTCGGGTCAGCCAAGGATATGACCAGGAGCCAAGCAAGGCGGAAGTTGGTGGGAATCATCCAGCAGGCGGGAGTCAACACAATGACCGCACTGCCTGACTCCGCCCTGTTTGCGTCGAAGGTCAAGGAGTTCGAGCTAACCTACGTCGCCAAGCGGAAGCCCTCGTTCCAGGCGACCTTGCGCTCGCATCTCAAGCGACTGGTCAAGACATTCGGGCACATGCCCGCCGACAGCATCACGGCGGACGCGGTCAACCAGTGGGTCGGCTCGGACGATGTGAGGGGTCTCTCGGTGATCTCGGTTAAAGGGCTCGTCTCGACCTTGCAGACGGCGCTCAGGCGGCGATTCGGGAAGGGTGAGATTTCCTATCCAAGCATCGTTGAGCCCGAGGACGATGAGAAACGCTTCACGCCGGAAGAGGTTCGGCACATCGTCTCCAAGGCGACGGGCATGTATCGGGTGCTGTTTGTCCTCGCCGCCGAGACGGGCATGAGAGCGGGTGAGCTTTACGCCCTCAGGCCGCATGACATCCTGTGGTCGCATAAGCAAATTCGAGTCACGAAGGCAGCGTGGAACGGCAAGCTCCAATCGCCAAAGACGAAGAATGCAGTCCGTTTCGTCCCGGTGAAAGACTCCATGCTTACCATGCTGCGCTCACACCTGCTCGGCCGCACCGAGGGCTTCGTGTTCGAGTCCAAGAGAGGAACGGTACTCCAGAACACGACTGTCCTCGGCAGGCACCTGCATCCGATTCTGCGGGAAGCGGGAATCCCGATGCGCGGGATGCACGGCTTCCGCCACCATAGAGTCTCAGTGCTTGTCGAGCAGGGTGTGAACGTGGCGCTCATCAGAAAATGGGTCGGCCACGGCAGCCAGCAAATGATAGATCACTACACCCATCTCAGCCCGGATTACGGGCAAGATGAGATGCGGCGACTGCCGAGCGTCGCCGATTCATTCACGAAAACCCTCGAAACTGACCCTTTTGACCCCAAAATCGAGGAGCAAAAACCATGCGCAACTCTTGTACAATGAAATGGATTCCGGGGTGGTGCAATTGGCAGCACATCAGACTTTGGATCTGAGAATCCTGGTTCGAGTCCAGGCCCCGGAGCCAGCATTCGCTTAAGCGCTCTTGACCATGCCATCGATCACGCCTGAGTTGATCGCGCTCGGTTTCATCTGGTATGTCGTTTTCCTTTTCTCCACGACCTGCCACGAGGCGGCACACGCCTTGGCCGCGAAGATCGGCGGCGATCCCACGGCGGCGCACGGCGGTCAAGTCTCGCTCAATCCCATTCCACACATCCGCCGCTCGCCGGTGGGCATGGTGGTGATTCCGCTTCTCTCCTATGCCGTTGCGCAAAGCATGATGGGCTGGGCCAGCGCGCCCTACGATCCCAATTGGGAGCGCCGCCATCCGCACCGCGCCGGTTGGATGGCCCTCGCCGGACCGGGCGCCAATTTCACTTTGATGCTGCTCGCCGCGGCCGCCATCCGCGTCGGAGTGTCCCGCGGTTACTTCGTGGCTCCCGTCAGCGCCGGTTTCTCCCACGTCACCTCTCTCGCCGAGACGGGCGGCAGAAATTTCCTGACGGTCACACTGAGCATTTTCTTTGCCCTCAATCTGCTTCTCGGCATATTCAACCTGTTTCCGGTTCCACCGCTTGACGGCAGCACTGCGATCACCCTCGTCATGTCCGAGCGCCGTGCGCTGAGTTATCTTGACTGGTTGCGCGGCGGCAGTTTCGGCATGTTTGGCCTGCTCATCGCCATCCTTCTCTTTGGCAAGCTCTTCGCTTATATCTTCCGTTTTGCGCTGAATCTTCTCTACCCGGGGCTCTACTACGGATAACTCCTTAAGGTCTCGACCGTTCGAGGCCTGCTGATTCAGATGCGCACACAGTTCCGCGGCCTGTTTCGCAGGCGCACATCGAAAACCGTGCCCTGCCCATAAGTCTCTCCACCAACGCAACTTGTGCACGGCGAGTTTGGCAGCCTTCCTGCTCCCTTCGACGCGGAGGTGCACGTTGGCTCTTTCTGCTCGTTTCCCCACGACGAGTCTTTACCGGGTGGAGGTCTCCGGCTGGGACTCCGAAGAAAACTATTTCGTTGAAAAGACCGATCTCGAATGGGACGAAGTGCACGGCAAGCGCCTCCATTTGAGCCGTCCGATGAGGAAGGGAGCGGTTCTCTTCGTCCGACTGTTGCAGCCGCTTGCGTCCACTAGCGCGTATCCCATCGCCTATCAGGCGGAGCCGTACGAAGAACGAAACGGCAGCGGCACCTACGAAATCCATCTGGTTCCGCTGCAACCGAAGACCGCAACGCCGGTCGAATCCCTAGCGTGAGGGGCAGAGTGGCAGCAAGCCACTTTCGCGGCCTCCGTCCCGAACTGGAACAGAAGCCCTTTTTGGCGCCACAGAATTCGCCTCCTCTTTCTACCTGGGAGCGTTCGATAACCGGATCGCAACTCTATCTCGTTCCATCGCTTTTCTCGAACCCTTTCCCCCACAGGACCTTACAGCCAACCCGGCAGATGGTCCGATCCTCTCGATGCGCGCGCGGCTTATGCCTGGCGCAGTGGGGCTTTCTGGCACATGCATTGCCCGGAGACGCTGCATGGAAACCGCACCAGCCAAAGTTCTCGAACTAGCAGCCCCCGCGGTCACCTGCCCCGTCTGCATCCTGGATGACGATCCTGCGCTCCTGGAAATGCTCCAAGTCAGCATTCAGGACATGGGCTACGACGCCATCGCCACCAAGGACCCGCTCGGCGCCCTCGAGCTGATCCGCCTCGGGCGATGCCGCGTCGTCCTGGCCGATCTGCGCATGCCCACGATGGACGGCCTGGAATTTCTCGACCGGACCCTCAAGCTCGATCCCGGCGTCGTCGTCATCCTCATGACCGGACACTACTCACTCGAATCCGCCGTCGAGACCATCAAGCGCGGCGCCTACGACTACATGGTCAAACCCATCGACCACGCCCACCTCAAGCACACCCTGGACGAAATCTCGGCACTGCACGACCAGCGCCGCCGTGTCCGCGAACTCGAAGAGAAGCTGCTCAAGGACCTCGAGTTTTACGGCATCGTGGGCAAGAGCCCCGTCATGCTCGAGGTATTCGACCTCGCGCGGAAGGTCGCCAAGCACTACACCAACGTCCTTCTCATCGGGGCCACCGGCACCGGCAAAGAGCTTGTGGCACGCGCGATCCACCATCTGAGTCCGGTGAGCCAACAGCGCCTGGCCATTTGCAACTGCTCGGCGATGGTGGACACGCTGCTGGAGAGCCAGCTCTTCGGCCACGTTCGCGGCGCCTTCACCGGGGCCACCGATACACGTCAAGGCCTGTTCGAATATGCCAACGGCGGCACCGTGTTCCTCGATGAAGTCGCCGAGATGTCCCTCCCCATGCAGGCCAAGCTCCTTCGCGTGATCCAGAACCGCGAAATCCAGCGCGTCGGGTCGCCGGAAGTCCGCCAAGTGAACGTGCGCTTGATTGCCGCCACAAACCGCGACCTCCGCGCCGAAGTCCTCGCCGGCCATTTCCGCGAAGACCTGTACTATCGCCTCACCTCCATCCAGATCCGCATCCCTTCGCTCAACGAACGCCTCGAAGATATTCCCCTTCTGGTCCACTTCTTTCTCCACAAGTACAACGAGGCCTATGCCAAGCACATCTCCGGCCTGACCCGGCGCACCCAGGCCGTCCTACTCCAGCATCGCTGGCCAGGAAACGTTCGCGAGCTCGAAAACGTCATCTCCAGCGCCTGCATCCGCACCGCTGGGGATTTCATTGACATTGGGGACCTGCCCGAGCATCTCCAGCGTCCCGCCAAGGGCACTCCGGGTCCTCCTTCCGAGACATGGCAGCCGCTCTCACTCGAGGAAGTGCGCCGGATCCACATCCAGCGCGTCTTGGAGATGTGCCATGGCAATCGCCTGCGCGCCGCTCAGATCCTCGGCATCGGCAGAACCAGCCTCTACCGCTATCTCAAGCGCGGCGCAGAGTCCACCAAAGCAAGCGGCACCGCCGCCTGAATGCTCGCGCGGTCAGCGGGACCGCTCTTCTCAGGCTTCGCGGTCTGTGCCGCCTTGGAACAATTTCCCAACCTGCGTCACTCAGCGCCGGCGCTGCCTGCGCTAAGTGCCGTCAAGCGCTTCCTTTATCCGGTACGGCCACTGGCAGCCAACGTGCCTTCCCGATTTGCGCTACGTGAGGGAATTGAAGATGTCCACGGGTCCTTCACCGAAACCTGGACAAAGCGATCAGAGACGGGATCGCAGAAAGGGGCCGCGGATCGCCTTAAGGTATCACGTGGAAATCGCGGGATTCGATCACTCGGGCCGCATCTTCAGCGAGCATACAGACACCCGGAACGTCAGCAAGGATGGCTGCCAGCTTGAATGCCGCTCCTGGCTCGAGTTCGGCGACCTTTTCACTCTGCGTCGCCGGGATCTTTCGCTCGAGGGAAACCAGCCGCAAGTTTTCCGAGTCGCTTGGACTCAATCCGAAGGGTTCGGTCTGCTGGTTGGCGCTGAAAAGCTGCAGCAGCGCCCCATTTGGGATCTTCATTTTCCACCAGGGAGTCTGCCGGACAAGCCCCAGTAACCTCATCTCACTTTCCCAACGCGCCGCGCAACACGTCCCTGGAGTTGCGCGGCGCTTCTCCTCCCGCTCGACCCTCGCCGCTCTCGTGCCAGTCTGCAAGCGCTGTGCTAGACTCCTCGTTGCGGTCGCCAGCATTTTGTGACTGCCGGATGCGTGGAACTTCGGGCTCTGTGCAACGAGGTCCCGCGAACCCCGCCAGGCCCGGAAGGGAGCAACGGTAACGGGATCAGCCTCGGGTGCCGCAGATCACCCGAAGTTCCTCTCATCTTTTTGCCAATCGGCGGTTGGATCGCGGGAAAGAAACCGAACACCCCATGAGCTACCAAGTCATCGCCCGAAAATGGCGCCCGCAACGCTTCGCCGAGATCGTCGGCCAGGGCCACGTAACCGAAACACTGGCCAACGCGATCCGCGCCAATCGCGTCGCCCACGCTTACATCTTTTCCGGCGCCCGCGGCGTCGGCAAGACCACTGCCGCGCGCATCCTGGCCAAGGCCCTCAATTGCGTCAAAGGTCCGACGCCCGAGCCGTGCGGCGAATGCGACTCCTGCAAAGAAATCGCCGCCGGCACCTCGCTCGACGTCATCGAAATCGACGCCGCCTCGAACCGAGGCATCGACCAGATCCGCGAGTTGCGCGAAATGGTGCGCTACGCCCCTGCCGCGGCCCGCTCCAAGGTGGTCATTCTCGATGAAGCGCACATGCTCACCGAGGAGGCTTCCAACGCTCTGCTGAAGACGCTCGAGGAGCCGCCCGACAAGGTTATCTTTGTGATGGCCACGACTGAGCCCGAGAGCCTTGCCGATACGATCCGCTCTCGCGCCCAGCACTTCCATTTTCGCGCCCTGTCGTTCCCCGAGATCATTGGACGCCTGAATGAGATCTGCGGGAAGGAGGGTCTGCGCGCGGAGCCCGGGGCGCTGGGCGTCATCGCGCGCGCCGCCGAAGGCAGCCTGCGCGACGCACTCTCGCTGCTCGAACAAGCCCGGGCCTATTGCGGCGACGACATCTCCGACCGGCAAGTGCACGAGCTCCTGGGCATCGTTCCCGAGGAGGAGCTCGGCGAGCTCATCGCCGCCATCGAAGCAGGCTCCGCCGAGCGCGCTCTCGCCCTGGTCCATCGCTTCCAGACGGAAGGCCGCAACCTGCAGCATTTCTGCCGCGAGGCCATCCGCCACGTCCGCAATCTTCTGGTCGCCCGCGTTTGCGGCGCCGATTCGGATCTGATCGCCGCCACTGCCGAGCAGCGCCCGCGCCTCGCCGCAGCCGCCGCCAAATTCACCGAGGAGGATCTCACGCGCTTCTTCCAGATTCTTCTGGAGACGGACGACGATCTGCGGCGCAGGCCCGACCCGCGCCTGCATCTCGAGATCGGCATTCTGAAGCTCGTCAACGCGTCGCGCCTCGCTCCGCTCGAGGAGCTCATCGCCGAATTGAAGCAGGGCGGCCCGGCACCCGCTCCGCGCCTTGCCACGAGCGGCTCAACGAATGCGCCTCGAGCTTCGGGCGCTTCACCGGCTTCGACGGAAATCACAGCGGGCGCGCCGCGCGCCGGCGCTGCCGTCCCCGCCGCGCCGCCGAGCGTTGTAGCGCGCGCTGCGGCGCGGTTCGACGGCGTGGATGCCGCACAAGTCGAATCCATCAAGTCCGCGATTCAGGCGCAACAGAAATTTCTCGGCGAACTCGTCGAACACGTCACTCGCTGGGAGCTCGACGGCGCCGAAGTCCGCCTTTACTTCCCCGTCGAGAGCCGCGCGTTCGCCGATCTTCTGCAAGCGCGCGACCCTATGGAGAAGTTGCGCAACATCACGAGCAAAGTGCTGGGCAGGTCGCTCCGCGTGTGTGTTAAACTTGACTCTGCTGCAACCGCGAGCGTGCCCGCGCATTCTTTACCCGGCACGCAGGAATTGCGCGCGCAGTTCGAGCAGGATCCGATCGTGCGCGCAATGCTGCAGCGCTTCGGGGGTCAGATCTCCGAGGTCAAGCGGCGGCAAGAGGATTGACCGATGGAAGTCAGCGCTCTGCAACAAATGCTCGCTCGATTCCGTCAACTGCAGGAGGATCTGCAGCAGCAAGTCAACGCGATCCACGTCGAGGCCTCCGCGGGCGGCGGCATGGTCGTGGTGAAAATGAACGGTCAGAAGCAGATCACCGCGGTGCACATCGAGCCCGAAGTTTTCGGCAGCAAAGATCAGGAAATGCTGCAAGACCTCGTTCGCGCGGCGGTCAACGAAGCCTCGCGCCGCGTGGACGAAGAGCTCGCCAACCAGATGAAAAGCCTCGCCGGCGGCATTCCCGGCATGGCCGGCCTCAAGATCCCCGGGCTCTTCTGATACGCCTCGCACGCTAGCTTCAGGACTTCTTAGAAGTGGGTCAGTTTCCGATTACCCGACTTACCAGGAGGTAGCCGCGTGGTCCGACGATAAGTTCCGAGCTGACCACTCGCCCAGAACTTCGCTTTTCGCTTCCCAAAACCCTGTTTATCAGGCGAATCAGTACGAAGAGCCCGTTTTCAGAAACCTTCCACGTGGCTCACACGTACACTTAGAAAGAAGGGGAGGTTTGTGCCTGTTCAGTCAAGCCGGGAGGCGGCCGTGTCTGTTAACACTCGGCTTTGTCATCGTCTGTTCTCCCTGTTTGGTCTTATCTCTGGCGCATTTTAAGAGGATTCTGATGAAAAAACTCGGGCTTATTTTGACATTTTGTTGCTTTATCTCGGCACCAGTCATTGCCTGTACTATCTTCGTGCTCACCGATGGCAGTCAGGCGCTGTTCTTCAATAATGAGGACTGGCTGAATCCCAACACGAGGATATGGTTCGTCCCCGCCGGCGACGGGCATTATGGCTGTGCGTATGTCGGTTTTGACGATGGCCGCGCCCAGGGCGGGCTGAATACGAAGGGTCTCGCCTTCGACTGGGTGGCGGGATACATGGAAAAATGGAACCCCGATCGGGGCATGAAGGGGGTCCGCGGGAATCCGAGTGAACGAATGCTCGAGACCTCT
The DNA here is from genome assembly GCA_049514555.1 of Candidatus Acidiferrales bacterium. GTDB lineage: Bacteria > Acidobacteriota > Terriglobia > Acidiferrales > UBA7541 > JBEKUY01. The sequence goes on along the minus strand of JBEKUY010000001.1, from coordinate 40,330 downwards.
GCCACCGTGGAAGATGCCATCGCCTTCTTTCAAACTCATCGAGAGCCTGAGTTCTCGCGGGCAAGGGTTCTGGTCGCCGACAGCACCGGGGCCTCTGCCATCATCGGGGCAAAGGACGGCAAATTGAACGTCGAGCGAGCAAACCAGAGTCGGGGGTTCGGTTATTGCGGCCCAAAGCTCCAGAAGATGCTGACGAAACCTCCCGAACCCACCGTGGCCAACGGTGCCGCGATTCTGCGCGCCTGTTTACAGAAGGGTGAAACCGCGACCAAATACTCCAATGTGTTCGACTTGAAGTCACACGACATCTTTCTCTTCCAATACCCGGAGCGGGACGACAGTGTAAAGCTCAATCTGAACGCGGAACTTGCAAAGGGAGCACACTACTATGACATCCCCCAGATCCGCCAGCAGCTAACCCAGGCGCCTGTACCTTTGCTCAACAACATGAAACGTTTCTTCTTGGACGAGTTCAAACCGATTTCCGACCAGGAACCCAAAGTCACCGAACACTTCCGTACGATTATTCAGGATGCAATGAACGGCATCATGCATCCCGACGACTACACCCCTGAGCTTTGGAAGAGGCTTTCTCCTGCCCAGAAGGACATTCAAGCCGATCTGAAGAGGGAGGGCGACCTTGTGTCGTTGACGCTCGTTGATCGCACAACTGAGGGTAGCAAGCGCACTTATCGCTACATCATGGAGTTCAAGAATGCTAGGGCGCTCGAGCGCTTTGTCCTCGGTGAAGATAATAGAATAGCAATGATCCAATCGGATGGCAGTGAACGGAAACCTGACGCCCCCGATGAAGCTCCTCGCTTCTAGGAGACCCCCGGTTCTGCGGGGTCAGGCAGTAGAAGTTCGACAAATCCAGCAGTGCGCCTTTTACTCCAAACGGCCCCCGCCATCTGCACCGCAGCATTGAGGCTTGCCTCCGATTGCGGGCGGATCACGGGCCACCCGGAAGTAATCCACATGCCTGGTAAACGCGGTAACCGGACAACTGACCGTTACCAACTTCTCTCAGGTCTCGGCAGATTCCCCTGATTTCCGCTACAATCGTTGATCGTCTGCCACAACGCCTATGCCTGATTTCGCCGAGCCGGTTGAACGCCTGATTGACGAGCTGAAGCACCTGCCGGGCATCGGGCAGAAGACCGCCCAGCGCCTCGCGTTCCATCTTCTGCGCGCCGCGCCCGAAGAAGCTCTGGCGCTTGCCGAGGCCATCCGCGATGCCAAACAGAAAATCCGCGAGTGCTCCGTCTGCCACAACATCACCGACGTAGAACCTTGCCTCTACTGCACGGGCGCCAATCGCAGCCGCCGCACCATCTGCGTTGTCGAGGAGCCGCACAATATCGTGGCGATCGAAAGAACGCGCCAGTACAACGGCCTCTACCACGTCCTCGGCGGCTCGCTCTCTCCCCTGCAAGGACGCGGCCCCGAGCAGCTCCACATCAAGACCCTCATCGAGCGCCTCAAGGGCGGCGCCGTCGAAGAAATCATCATCGCGACGAATCCCACTGCCGAGGGCGAGGCCACCGCCGTCTATCTGTCAAAACTGTTAAAGCCGCTCGGCGTGCGCGTGACGCGCATCGGCGTGGGCATCCCCGTCGGCGCCGACCTCGAATACGCCGACGAAGTCACCATGCTCAAGGCCATGGAAGGCCGCCGCGAACTCTAGCCACTTCCCCTTGCTCCGTATTTCTTCAGCCGAAGGACCGAACCCCGCAGCTCATTACTTTGAACTGAGGCCTGAGCGTCTCCGCACCGGCCTCTGATAGCCTTGGTCCGCCGGAGGATGTATCTTACGAAGCATGCAAAAGACGGGGGCAGACTCTATCCAGGTCGCCGAGGCCACTGAGGCAGAGCGTGAGTGGTGTGCAAGGCTGATGGCTGTCTTGGAGCCCTGGCTCACGCTCGGCCGCACCATGGAGCAGTCTCGGACAATCCTGCACAACCCCGAGTACCAACTCTTCATTGCGCATACGGAAGGCGCGCCCCGCGGGTTTCTTTTGGTTCACAGACGCGGGGTGGCGGGCTCACCCTATATTGCTTCCTTGGCTGTGGCCCAAGAGGCTCAGGGAAGGGGCATCGGCAGCTATTTGTTGGAATTCGCCGAGGAGTTATTTCGGGGCGGGGCGAAACACATTTTTCTCTGCGTCTCTTCTTTCAATTCCCGGGCGCGGTCGCTGTATGAACGATGCGGCTACAAGGTTGTCGGCGAATTCAAAGACTATGTCATCGAGGGCGCTTCTGAAATCCTGATGCACAAACGCCTCAGCTAGTTCCGCCCATTGGCCGAAACCCTGACGGATTGTTCCCGGAGGGAGAGGAGGCCGGTACCTGCGGTTTCCACTCGCCAGTCGCTTACCCTGAACGGTTTTGGTGAAGGGCCACTTCCCTGTCCCGGTATAATGTCCCGATGGCTAATCGCGCCTATCTCGGGCTCTGGCTCCGCGATTTTTCCGAAGCGACGATGCTCGCTCACTTCGAGCGCTTTCTCACCGCGGCGCCGCTTTCTCCCACCTCTCCTTTCACCGAGCTTGTCATCCAAGCCGTGGACTCCTCCGAGCCGACGCTCGTCGAATGGGATCTTCGTGGACAGGGTTTCGGCGTTCCCGATCTCGTTCCGCTTGCCCGCGATCACGTTCATGCGGACATTTCCTACCTCGTTGGCGCGCAGTGGGACCTCTGGGTCCTCGAACCCGCCGTGGGGCTCTGGGCCCGCTCTCCCCTTCCCCTGACGATCCTCTGCCAGGGTCCCGATTACGATTCCAACGCCTGGGTCGAACTCGGCCATTTTCACGTCGATCTCGGCTTCGAACATCTCTTCACCGGCCACGCCGGGGTGCTCAACTCGCGCCCCGCGGCGGCGGCCTCGGCGGAAGCAGCCGGGCGAGATGGTTCCGCATCTAACGCAAACACTGGGCCAGCGGCTTCGGGACATGTCCTCGCGGAAAAGGCCTTCCGCGCCTGGATCGCCCGAGGCGAGCACTTGCTCGAATATCACGAAAAAACGCGCGAAAACATCCAACAATTGTTTTCCTGGGTGCGTGGTCTCGAGGAAGCTCTGCCGGTGGAAAGCATCCGTCTCTGGTCGGAAGGAGAAGAGAATTTTGAAGCGCGGCTCGATGAAATTCTGGCGCGGCGATAGCGGCGTGGCGGGGCCGTCGCAAGGTCGATGTTGCGACCAAGTGCGGCGAGTTTCGCGCCGGGGCTTTGCCACTGCGCTTGCGTTGCTTTGTCTTTTCGCGGGTTGCGGGCGCCAATCCGTTGCGCCCGAACCCGCCGCACAAACGGAAGCCGCGCCCGCGGCAGTCAACGCGCCCGACGAAGTTCAGGCGGCCGCAGAAGCCCTCCTCGGCACAAGCGCTGAGGTCTTGGCATTCGGCGATCTGGCGAAGACCGGCAAGCAACAACTCCTGGCCGTCAATCGCATGCCAAGACCTTCGTCGGTCACGATCCCTGGTACGTTCTTTACCCGAGCGATCATGGCCGAGAATTCCAATGGCAAATGGGCTGAGATTCTGCGCTGTGACGAGCACCTAAAGAACGCCCACGGCTATCTCGGCCGCTCACCATCCGCACCGCTGCTCGGCTGGCGCCTCGAGTACGAACAAAGCGCCGAGAGTGGCCTCCAACTCCGATTCACGCCGATCGAGAGCGCGGCGGACTCTCACGCTGCGCCCATCAGCCTGCGCTGGAATCCGGCCGCCAAGCGCTACCAAGAGCTCGATCGCGACGGCAAGCACTTCCTCCCCGAGCATGCCCCGGTCGAAAACGCCTCCTCCTCACTACGATGAGCGCAACGCCACAATCCTCCCCGACCCAAGATCGTTCCGCCGTCCCGCATTTCCGTCATCTTCTCTCGTTGCTCCCGTATCTCGGCCCCTATCACGCGCGGCTTGTACTCGGCATGCTCGCCTTGGCAATCATGGGAATCGTGGGGAGCCTGGTTCCGCTTGCGACCGGCGTAATTACCGATTGTCTTGCCGGCAGTCCTCATCCCTTTGCGACTGCCGCGGCGGCTCCCGCGCCGCTCGCCCATTCCTGGCTCACTCGCTACACGCCCCATTACGCGCCGCTCAACCGCCAAACCCTCCTCACCTACTGCCTCGTGTTGATCGTCCTCATCGCCGTCAAAGGAGTCTTCTCGTTCTACACGCGGTGGATCCTCATCGGCATCTCGCGCGACATGGAGTTCGATCTCCGCAACGACCTGATGTCGCGGCTGGTCGTCCTGGAGCCCGAGTTCTACATTCGCAACCGCACCGGCGAGCTGATGTCCCGCTGCACCAACGACCTGAACGCCGTGCGCATGGTCCTTGGCCCGGGCATCATGTACAGCGCCACGACGATTGTCACCATGGTTCTGGCCATCGCGCTGATGCTCCGTCTTTCCGCCACGCTCACTCTCTGGATTCTCTTGCCCGTTCCCGTCGTCGCCCTTGCGGTGCGCCATTTCGGCAAGGTCATCCACGAACTATACGAGAAGATCCAGGCGTCGCTGGCCACGCTTTCCGCGCGCGTGCAGGAGAACCTCTCGGGGGTTCGCGTCATCCGCGCGTATGCCCAGGAGGACGCCGAAGTCCGCGCGTTCGACGCTCCCAACCGCGAATACGTCGCTCGCAACATGCGGCTCATCCGGACCTGGAGCATGTTCATGCCCTCGCTCACCGCGCTGATCGGCACGACGTTCCTGATCGTTCTCTGGCAGGGCGGCCACCTGCTCCTCGAACGAAAGCTCTCCGTGGGAGCGCTTATTTCCTTCTACGCATTTCTCGGGCAGCTCGTTTGGCCGATGATCGCCCTTGGTTGGGTCACCAACATTTTCCAGCGCGGCGCTGCTTCGATGGGCCGCCTGAACTTCATTCTCCAGGCTGAACCGCGCATCGATGACCGGGCTGCCCGTGCCGGGGATGACGAAATCCGCGGCGAAATCGAGTTCCGCCATTTGACCTTTACGTATCCCACCTCGATTACCGCCTTGGGTCAGAATGGCAACGGCGACTCCAATGGCACCGAGCAGCGCCCGGTCCTCGAAGACATCAGTCTGCACGTCCCTGCCGGATCGACCCTGGCCATCGTCGGCCCTACCGGAAGCGGCAAGAGCACGCTCGCCGCGCTCATCGCCCGCCTCTGGGAAGCTCCTCCAGGCAGTCTCTTCCTCGACGGCCACCCGCTCCCGGAGTGGCCCCTGGAACGATTGCGCCATTCGATCGGCTTCGTTCCGCAGGACACCTATCTCTTCAGCGATACCCTCGGCGAAAACATTGCCTTCGGGGTGGCCTCCGCGGAGGAAGAATCCATTCGCCGGGCCTCGCACATCTCCAGCCTCGACGCGGACGTAGCGCAGTTCCCCCACGAATACGAGACCGTCGTCGGTGAGCGCGGCATCACGCTTTCCGGCGGACAGAAGCAGCGCACCGCGCTGGCCCGGGCCGTCATCCGCGACCCGCGCATTCTCATCCTGGATGATTCCCTTTCGAGCGTGGACACCGACACCGAGGAGCGCATCCTTTCGCGACTGCGCGGGGTGATGAAGGGCCGCACGACGGTGCTGGTTTCGCACCGTTGCTCGACGGTGCGCGATGCCGATCAGATTGTCGTCCTCCGCGGAGGCCGCATTGTCGAGCGCGGCACTCACGACGAGCTTCTCGGGCGCGGCGGTTACTACGCGGACCTGTACCAGAAACAGTTGTTGGAAGAAGAGCTCGAACGCGCATGAGTCACGAAGAAGAAGCACTCGGCAAGGCGTACGATTCGCGGCTGCTGAAGCGGCTGCTGCACTACCTGCGGCCGTACAAGTGGCGCGTCACCCTGGCCCTCGCGCTCACTTCCGCCGTGACGCCGCTCGAACTCGCTCCGCCTCAGTTCTTCCGGAGGGCCCTGGATCGCTACTTCGTCCCCGCGCTCAATGGCACTGTCGCCCCAGCGGTTGCCTGGCGCGGCATCGAATGGCTCAGCGTCCTCTTTCTGGCGGTGCTGCTCTTCGGCTTCCTGTTCCAATACGTCCAGATCCGCATCATGCAGCGCGTCGGCCAGCAAACCATGTACGACCTGCGCGCCGAGATCTTCCTCCATCTCCAGCGCCTGCCGATGAGCTACTTCGACCGCAATCCCGTCGGCCGCCTGGTCACTCGCGTCACCACCGACGTAGACGCCTTGAACGATCTCTTCGCCGCCGGCGTCGTCACCATGATCAACGATTTCTTCTTCCTCGCCGTCGTGATCGGCGTCCTTCTTTGCTACGACTGGCGCCTGGCGCTGGCCGCGCTCGCCGTTCTTCCCTTCATCCTTCTGGCGACCATGGTCTTCCGCAATTTCGTCCGCGACGCCAACCGCCGCATCCGCGTGGCCATCGCACGTATCAACGCCTTCCTCCAGGAATACATCAGCGGCATGAGCGTCGTGCAGCTTTTCAACCGCGAGCGCAAGGCCCGCCAGGAATTCGAGCGCCGCAACCGCGACCACATGCTGGCTTACAAAGACGCGATTCTCGCCTTCGGCCTGTTCTATCCCGCGGTCGAGTTCCTCGGAGTCGTGGCCATCGCTCTCATTTACTGGTTCGGCGGACTCCGCATCCTCACGGGCACGCTTACACTGGGCGTCCTCGTCGCCTTCATGCAGTACGCCCAGCGCTTCTTCCGTCCCATTCAGGACCTCAGCGAGAAGTTCAATATTCTCCAGTCCGCCATGGCCGCCTCCGAGCGCATCTTCAAGCTCCTCGACGAGCCCGTCACGATCACCTCCGCCGCCACACCCACGCGTCTCGAGCAATCTCGCGGTGAAATCGAATTCCGCAACGTCTGGTTCGCCTATCGGGGCGGCACGAATCCGTCCGACGAAGACTGGGTCCTCCGTAACGTTTTTTTCCGCGTTTCGCCCGGGCAGACCATCGCCATCGTCGGCCACACCGGCGCCGGCAAGACCACCCTCATCCAGCTTCTCCTTCGCTTCTACGACATACAGGACGGTCAGATCCTCATTGACGGCGTGGACATCCGCGAACTCGACCTGCAGGAGCTGCGCCGCCAGTTCGGCATCGTCCTCCAGGACCCCTTCCTCTTCACGGGTTCGATCGACTCCAATGTTCGGCTCGGTTCCGCCCATGTCGAGCGCGCCGCCGCCGAGCGCGCCCTCACCGAAGTCGGCCTGGAAAGCTTTCTGAGCAATCTCTCCGACGGTCTCGACACCCCCGTCTCCGAACGTGGCGCCACTCTCTCCGTCGGCCAGCGCCAACTCATCAGCTTCGCGCGCGCCCTGGCCCACAATCCGCGCTTCCTCATCCTCGACGAAGCTACCTCCAGCGTGGACACCAAGACCGAGATCCTCATCCGCGAGGCTCTCGACCGCCTTCTCACCGGCCGAACTGCGCTGGTGATCGCGCATCGCCTCAGCACGATCCAGCATGCCGACCGCATCCTCGTTTTTCATAAGGGCCGGCTCCGCGAGCAAGGCTCCCATCAAGAGCTCCTCGCCGAGCGCGGCATCTACTACCGCCTCTACCAGCTCCAATATAAGGACCAGGAAGTTCGCTTTCCGGTCACCGCCCTCAACGGCGCCTCTGCTTCTTCCCTACCTGCCGACGACTAACGTCTGGCTCAACGGCTCCCCGCCGTTCTTCTGGCGGAGAGGGAATCTCTCCTGTATTCTTGCGTGACTCGACTTTCACATGGCACCCATTCCGCTGCTTCTTTCCGCCGGTGAGGCCTCCGGCGATCTTTACGCGGCGCGCCTGGCTACGGCCCTCCGCGCCCGCGCCGATGTGTCCCTCTTCGGCATGGGAGGACCTCGGATGCGCGCCGCCGGCGTGGACGTTATCTTCGACTATTCCGAAGTCGCCGTCGTGGGCATCAGCGAAGTCCTTCGCCGCCTCCCCGCGCTCCGGCGCGCCATGCGGCGTCTCGTCTCCGAAGCGAACCGCCGCCATCCGCCCTTCGCCATCCTGACCGACTTTCCCAGCTTCCATCTCCGTCTTGCCCGCAAGCTTCGCCGCGGCGGCATTCGCAACATCTACTACATCTGCCCGCAATTCTGGGCCTGGCGCCCTTGGCGCGTTCGCCTTGTCCGCCGCCGATTCGCGCTAGCCCTGTGCATCTTCCCCTTTGAAGAAAAGTTCTACGCCGACGCGGGGGTGCCGGTGAAATTCATCGGCCATCCCCTGGTCGGCGAAGTGCGCGCCTCGCTCTCGCGCGATGATTTTTGCCGCACGCACGCGCTCGATCCACAAAAACCGCTCATCACGATTCTCCCCGGAAGCCGCCACAGCGAACTCGCCCATCATCTCCCGGTCCTCCGCGAAGCCTGCGCACTCATCCACCAGCAACAATCCGATGTGCAGTTCGTTCTCGCCGCCGCACCAGGGCTCGATGCGCGAAGCCTCCGGTCTGCGATGTCGCCGGCGCCAAACATGGTCATCGTCGAAGGCCAGACCTACGACGCGCTCGCCGCCGCCGCCGCAGCAATCGTTTCGAGCGGCACCGCGACCGTCGAGGCCGCTCTATTGAACGTGCCCATGGTTGTTATCTACCGTGTTTCGCCCATCAGCGCGTATCTCATCATGCCCTTGGTCCGCACGCCCTTCGCCAGCATGGTGAATCTCATCGCCGGCCGAAGGGTTGTTCCCGAATTGATTCAGGACGATTTCACTCCCGGGCGGGTCGCGCAGGAGACTCTTCGCCTGCTTCGCTCCTCTGCCGCCACCGAGGAAATGCGCCGGGGACTCGCGGAAGTTCGCGCGCATCTCGGCCCGTCCGGGGCCGTCGAACGCGCCGCCGACCTCATCGCCTCCCTCTTGCGTCAGTAGGCGCGTCTTCGAATAAGATTTGAACGTGCGCTCGCCACAGATGGCTGCGCGCATCACCCCTCCGCGGCAACTACCATTTGAGGTGTTGGATCGGGCAAGAATCAGAGGACGCCAGGTTCACCGGATGGGTCCCGGCTCGATCATCCTGAATGGGCGCGCGGTGAAGGCAGGAGGCCCGAGCGTTCGCTCGGCCGCGGATTGCGGGCTATCCCCGCACGCGCACTTGGCTGAAGCTCAACACGACGTGCCCGCCGGACGTCGGCCGCCCAAAGCTCATCATCGGGCGGAACCGTGCGAACGTCAGCACCTGATCGAGTTCGCGCTGCGCTTGCGCGCCTGACGGCCCCGCCAAAATCTCATAGTTCAACATCCGCCCGTCGGCATCCACGGTTACGTCCACCAGCAAACCGTGCTGCATGTTCGGATCCACCTCGGGCAAAGCCCCGCTCGATCCGTCGCGAAAGTCCGAGAGCGAAACGAGCGCTGCCGGACGCAGCAGACTGATCGGCACGTCGTTCGGCACCGCCTCCAGCGAGATTCCCGGCACGATCAATTGCAGCACGACCACACATACCAGCATCGCCGTAACAAACCCGCCCGTCGCCGGAAGCGCCAGCGGCTTCAGCACATTCTCGAGCAGGAGTTCGGCACGCCGCTTGTACACCGCCAGCAGCCCGGCGAGCCCTTCCTGCTCGCGGGCCTGCGCCACAGCGACGCGAATCCGCACCGCCAAGTCCGGCGGCGGCACGCTCGGCGTCACCCGCGAAAGCAGTTTCGCAAGACGGTGATGCCGTTCCAACTGCGTACGGCATTCCGCGCAGATCTCGAGATGCTGCCGCACCCGCTCCCGCGCTTTACCTGCGAGTGCCCCGTCCATATATCCCGACAAATGACTGCACACTTTGCTGCACGTCATGACACACCTTCCCTCGCCGACTCCCCACGAAGGACGTTAGGCCCCGTCGACGCCCTCACACTCTGCATTACAGTCCCCACCACACCGGACTGAGCTTCTTCCCCATTGTGCCCCGCCGCTTCTTGCGGCTTTCGATTCGGGACTGTCAGCAACGGGTCGAGTATTTCCTTCAGCGACCGCCGGCCCCGCAGAATCCTCGATTTCACCGTGCCCACGCTCACGTCCAGCACTTCCGCCACTTCCTCGTATCCGAGCCCTTCCAGGTCCCGCAGGATCACCGCGCTGCGAAAGACCTCCGGCACCTTCCTCAGCGCTCCGCGCACCATCGCCTGGATCTCATGTTCGGCGAGTTGGTCGAAAGGCGTCGCGCCCGGGTCCTTGATCTCGACCGCCGCAGTACCTTCGTCTCTTTCTCGATCGATGGACGTTTGCTGCCTCCGGTGCCGCCAGAACCACCGCTTCTGGTTCAGCGCCTCCCGGTATGCGATGCGGTAGAGCCAGGTCTTCAGCGAGCTCCCCCCACGGAACCCGCAGATGCCGCGGAACGCTTTCAAGAATGCCTCCTGGGTCGCGTCGGCGGCATCTGAGGCGTCCCCCAACATCCCCAACACGAGGTTGTAAACCGCCCCGTGATAATAAGTTACAAGCCAGTCAAACGCCTCTTCCGAACCGGCTTGTAGCTCTCTCACCAGTTCGGCTTCGCCCCGGGCCCACGGGACGACATTGACCCAGTCGGACACTGGCAGCCTTTCTGGCCCGGCCAACTTCGTCGGGCCCCTCTGCCTCTCGCGGCGGGAACTTCACCGGCGCTTGGATCCCGCCAGACCGGCCTACCTACCCGGCGTCCGTCCTACCTATATGGACGCCAGTACCAGGCGAAAAGTTCCCGTTATTCATATCGGATTCTGGACCTGCACGCCCCTCTTGGCAATGGTACAGCCGTCAATCCGCCACCTCGCGGCGGCGGGACGCCCCTGCCTGCGCCGCAAAGCTCCACTACCGCGCAGAAAGCAAAGCAACGCCTCAGCACACGAGAATACAGCCACGTAACGCTGACAGGCTTATAGGTTAAGACTTTCTGGTGGAGCCGATGGGGTTCGAACCCACGACCTCCTCGATGCCATCGAGGCGCGCTCCCAGCTGCGCCACGGCCCCACCGATGAACGGCTCCTAGTTTACATCACAGCAGGCCCGAATGGCACTTGCACCGTGCTATCCTACCAAGGTGCTTCGGCAGCCCCTGCTTCATCACCACGCAGGATGCTTCCGATGCGGTGGACCCCAGGGCGGTTAGCTCAGTTGGTTAGAGCGCCTGCCTTACAAGCAGGAGGTCGCAGGTTCGAGTCCTGCACTGCCCACCATCCTAACGCGAGTTTCGCCCGGACGTTCGCGTTCTGCTCTCGGTGACAGTTTTTGTTTCCTTTGTTACACTGGTTCAGACGGCGAATCGGTTCCTGCGAGTTCGCCTGATCCGCAAGGGTTTCCGCTAACCCGGTAAGACACAGCGGGGACGTAGTTCAGCTGGTTAGAACGCTGCCCTGTCACGGCAGAGGTCGCGAGTTCGAGTCTCGTCGTCCCCGCCATCCTTTCCAAGCACCTAGAGGGATTCGGCAGAAACCCTCATGGTCCATTATGTTCCAGTTCAAAAGCGGAGTCCGAGAACCACTGGTGTCCCTCAACTCCTTTGATCCAAGAATCAGGCCACTGCCGACTTTTCCAACACCATCCTCACAACCTTGCTTTGCGCCGATCGCTTCTCGGACATCCGTGCCTGTGCGTACAGGTCGAGAGTGATCCGACTGTTGGCATGACGCAACAGCTCCTGCACGATTTTGACGTCCTCGTTGTTCTGAGTTAGAAGCGTCGTGCAGGTATGCCGGAACGTGTGAAACCCGACTCGCTTCGAAATCTGGGCTCTCGTTACAGCAGGTTTTCCATGCCGTCGCCAGAGAGTCTCGGGCCACCACGGTTGTTTTCCCTTCATCCGGGGAGACGCGAACACTCAATCCGACGGTTGGTTGTAGGCACTGCTGTCCCTGAGCTTCTTCAGAGATTCTGCAACTGAAGAGTCCAGGGGAACATCCTTGGCCGACGCCTCGGTCTTCGGAGCGCCCTCGACCATCATGACCACAGAACGACGAACGTGGATCACGAGATTCTCGAGATCCACATCCCGCCACTGCAACCCGATCAGCTCTCCACGGCGTAGTCCTGTGAATGCGTCCAACTCTGCCGCCATGCGCAGAGGTTCGGGCAACTTGGAAAGCAATGCTGTGATTTCCTCTGGTGTGAGCACATCGGGGTTCTTGTGCGCTTGAAACTCTGACGCACGCTTGTGATCGGATTCCTCTCGGCCCATTCCCATCGGATCGCATGAGAGAACAAGGCGCTCATGATGTTCCGGATTTTCGCCCTGCTTCCTCGCGCCAATGGTAGCGCTCTCAAGCATGCTTCGACTTCCACTGACTCCACGTCCATGAGCCGGTAGGAGCGCCAGCGTGGAAGAATCCAACACTTGAGGTAATTCTCGTACGCGTACTGAGTGGAGTACGACTTCTGTCCCTCTTGCGCTGAGCCAGCGACGGGCTTCCGTTCGTGAAAGATGTCGGGTAGTTCGTGCTCCCGGTAGTGCCGGACTAGGGTGTCGACGCCGATCGCTTTGAGGATCTGATGCGGTGTTCGGCTGTTGATCGATAACCGGAGCGCGTCCACGGCGGCCTGCGCCGCAGACTCGTTGGGATACTCTTGCCGAGTACCGATGACCATGTTCCTTCGCCGGACCGAACCATCGAGTTGGACATCCCGCCATCGGAACTCCCAGACTTTCCCCTTTTTGCGCTCCGCAAGTCTCAAACTTCCGTATTGGTATCTCGTGCGCCTCATTCTTCTCCTTTCATTGAGGCGACACGGATGGCTACAGGGAGAGTACCGTCGCTGCGAACTTGAGTCGAGAGTCAACTCTTTCATGACGGAATGAAATCACTGCCGCGTTTTCTGTATGAGCCAGGAATTTAGAACCGATGCCCGAAATCGCCATAGTTTTCCAATTTGTATGCCCACGATCTCGCCGTCACGCGCCATCCTCTGAAGGGTCTTGGGATGAAGCTTCAGGAGAGCCGCTGCCTCTGAACTGTCGAGGAGATGCTCAAAATGGACGGACGTGTCACCACTTCTCTGGAGTTCTGCGTGAGCCGAGGTGTTCATCAATGCCTCCGTCCTTGGGAATCTGGGCGCAACTTGGGCGCAAAATCTGGCGCGACCAGGGCCAAAACCGTAATTTCTCTTGGCACGGAGGGCCCACCCAGAGGATTGCGGCTCTTCCAGCTCCAATACAGCCGGAACCCTCTTCGATGCCACGCGATCACGGTTTCAGGCTTGACGATCAGCAATGCAGATCGCCAGTCACTCCACAGTTTTGAAAGCCAGACCCATAGGAGTCGGTCAGCTGTGCTCAGATGCACTTTATGAGAACGGGTCGAGCGCCGCAGGACGAGCAACGGATGCCGGAGAGCCAGTATCTCCGCTTGGAGCGCGGCTCGAGTTCGCAGTGCCTGCCGAATCGAAGAAAACGGCGCGAGTAATGATCGCGCGCATGGCATCGACAAACTGAATCGATGACCGCTCAAGTCCAACCGTTTCAATCAATACCGAGTTTTTGGTAGGGACACCACGAGCACAATGCCGCGCTCCTAACGATTCTTACCGAGGCCGCCGCGATGACGATTCCAAACAGAAGTGCGGGGCGGGGATACGGAACCCGCCCCACGCGAGTTTGCGAGAGGTTACTATTGAACCGGGTTTTGGTTGGTGCTATCCGCCGAAGTCAGCGGGTTCCAGTTAGCGGTTAGCGGCCAGCTATAGAACGTGCCAAAGCCGCTGTTTCTGTCGAGAACGTGGAACCTGACATTAAGAGGATCCGTGACGTCGGTGGTCAGCAAACCAGGTCCTCCAGGGTTGCCATCGCCGCCTTCGGATAATCCCGTGGCGCTGAGGTACGCGTGAGTCACACGGCCTCCAACGCACGCCGAAACTCCTGCTGGAAGGGTGACCGTGGTCGAGCCCTGATAAACAAGCGGGCTGAACGGATCGGGTGTTGGTTGCGGGGAGTTGTCGCCGGCGGCAATCGAATAGGATTGGGCCGGGAGCGGAATGGTGAATGTATAAGAACTGCCGTCGCGACAGACGACGTCGGCTGAGATGTTCGCCCCGCTCACCAGAGACACGGTCGCTGCGGGGTGGTTGCCGCGCAGCGTCAACTCGTAGCCTCCCTCAACGGTGTCGCCCGAGTTGACCACCAGAGGCCACAGACCGAAAGGCCCTACACCGACCAGGCCCAATGACGCCACGACCGTTCCGCCGGTGTTCCAGTTATCCGGAAATTCCGGCCAATTACTTCCCCACCAATCTGTCCACCGCCGGTAATCCATGGTTGGAAAGTAGTAGGCGTAGTTGCCGCCAGAGACCACAATGGGGTACCCGTAGTCGGTCGTGTCAGCGGGATTCGGGTAGACTTCAACATCTGAATTAACCCATGCTTGACCGAGCATGAATTTGTTGACAAAGCTCGCTATGACCGGAGCCTCGGCGGGCAGCGTTGCACAGTGTCCGTGGTTGCCATCGATGTAGAAACCACACCTATCTCCTATTCCAAGTGTGTCATAGATTCGCTGCGTTGCCCGCGCCGCAACATAGTTGGATCCATTCGACAGCCAGTAAAACTCCGTATTCCCCGTTTCCAGCAGGGCCCTGGGCGCCACCATGGCCATCAACTCATGCTGGTCCACGGGCAGCTTGTAAACGTTGTCGCCTGCGAACTGGTGCATCTGCCCGCCAAACCAGTCATAATTCGTGTCGTCGACATCTTCCACCGTACCATTGGCTTCGATCTCATGCGAGACGCGCCAGGATGTTGCGCCGCCGCCTCCGCTTTCCTGAGCAATCGTCAGAGCAATCCGCTCGTCGAACGCGCCGGCAAACAGCGCCATCTTCCCAGCAAAGGAGCATCCGGTCACTGCCAGGTGTTTCATATCGATGGGCAGCGGATCCACGGACTGGCGGGTAGCGATCTCCATCCCATCGATGAGCCGGCTCACTCCCCAGGACCAGGCGGCGTACTCCCCCGAATTGCTGGTGCCGCTGCACGCTCCTTCGCAAAGCTCGGGGTAAAGCTGGTAGAACGGATCCTTGGTATGGTCGCTCGGCGAAGTAAACGAGTATTCGGCTACCTGGGTACTGACGTAGCCAACCGTTGCGATGGGGAGACCCTGAAAGACACTGGGTGGAAGGCTGCCATAATCGGGAGGTGGGGGGGGAGGAAAGCTAAAGGTTGTGCCAAAGAAATTGATAGAGGCAATCTCCATGGGGATCAATGCCGGGAACGGGCCGCTGCCCATCCCCTGCGGAATGTAAATGCCTGACGTCAAAGTTAACGATTTCTCATTCCTGGTAACGACCACTGTCAGTGAACCAGTGTCTGATCCTGTCGCCGGCGGCGTATAGGTAGCTGTAATGGTGCAGTCGTGACAGTCAGGCACTGGGCCAATCTCATACTGTTCGATCGCAGCCTTAATCTCGCTGCGCCGCCGTTCCCAGTCGTGGAACCAGGGCCGGCGGAATCGGTCGGCGAACTGGAACGGGTCCGGTAAAGGTCGAATGATCGGCAGCTGATCGAAAGAAGGGAAGACGGGTGTCGGGTAGTGTGCACCCGTGTTCTCAACATCGTAGACCAATGGAAGTTCCTGATGATAACACGGCTTTTGATCGCGATCTAGCTTGTCTGGAAGTGAGCTGCAGTCTTGTGCCTTGGCGGGGGCTGAACCGAGAAGCAGGACCGCGAACAGCGCGGCGCCAATGCAATGGGCTAACCTTTTCATGTCCTTTCCTCCCTATCGTGATCTGGCGGAGGAGCCACGGACCTTACTGTCGACCCCGATTTACTTTGACAGGTGAACTATCTCCGCAGACCACGTCCCCAAACTCGCGAATTTACGCGCCTAACGTCCGCTTTCTAGGCGATCATTAATTCGCGGCCGCAACTATACACATGGGGTCGGCGTTGTCAATACAGGAAAATCAACGTGGAATGCGTCGTGTTCAGTCCAGATGGCAAGAGGTTAGCGTCAGCGGGCGAAGACAAGACCATTCGCATCTGGGACCTTCACTAGCTGGTCTCAGGATACTGGGAGCGGCGCCGACGAACCACGTGGTTATCAGCACCCGTTTGAGTTCAGCTGTGAACCTTCAGATATTTCTTGGTCCATTCATGGTCCAATAACCGTTCCTCAGGGTGCCGAAACGCGGTTTTGGTAGCCATCCGTGCCGCGTAGTTTCAAGCAGTTACCAGAAGATTGTTCACTGTCACGGCAGAGGTCGCGAGTTCGAGTCTCGTCGTCCCCGCTATTCTTTTCTTTCACCAGAAAAGTATCAGCAGTCTCCCGGATGCAATTTGTCCGGGCTCCTCCGGCTCAGTCGGCAAAAGCTCCGGCTTTTTGCCCGCCGCTCTGAAGGACCAGCAGGAGGAGCAAGAAGCGTTTCAAGTTGCTCGTGATGAGGAAGTTCTCCCGGACGTGTTCATGGCCATTTTCACCCAGGCGCGCCGCGATCGCAGGGTTCGAGAGCAGGAAGCGAATCTGGTAGGCGGTGCCTTCAACGGAATGGGCCAGCACCCCCGTCAACTTGTGGATCACCTGGTGAGGGATGCCGCCGACCGCAGCGGCGACCACCGGCTTCTTCTTCCACAATGCTTCCGTAACAGTTAAGCCGAATCCTTCGCGAAGCGACTTCTGAATGACGATCGTGGAAGCCCGCTGGAGCGCATTGATTTCCAACGCACTCCAGGGAGGCAAATCCAAGATATGGATGTCCGGATCTTTGCCGGCCGCGGCGCTCACCTCGGAGAGGACCTGTCCTCCTTCCGGATCGTCGCGTGCGCCACCGCCCGCCAGGACGAGCTGGCAGTCTTTGTACTTGCGGACGAGCTTGTACGCCCGAATGACCCCGACCGGATCCTTCAATCGGTCGAAGCGGGAGACCTGCGTCAGGATGGGGCGTTTCGGGTCGATCGAGAACCTCTCCAGCGTCTTTTGAATGTAGTCAGGCTCAAGCTCATGGTTCTTTTGCGAGAGAGGATCGATGCAGGGGAAGCTGAGATACTGCGGAATGGGTAAGTGCCGGGTGAAACTGGGCGAGGAAATCAGCATGGCGTCGTAGCGCGAGACAAACTGCGCGAGGAAATCCCATACCACGGGATTGGGGTTGGAAACGTCAATGTGACACCGCCAAATCCAATGAGACGGAAGGGAGCTGCGCGCCTTGACGAGCGCGACCGGCTGCGGGTCGTGAATCACGACGAAATCGGCGCCGAAGGTTTGGTGCTGGAGGTTCTGTTCGCTGTTGGCGAGGAACAGTTCGAAATCCCCGGGAGACGCGTCGTAGGGCTCGCCGTGCAGGGCATTGTGAAAGGCCTTGGAAACCTCGAAGAAATCATTGCCGCCCGTGATCACGCTCCATTCACAAGCCAAACCGATGTCCGACAGCAGCGGCACCATGCGGTTGAGAATTTCGGCCACGCCTCCGCCAACCGAGGTCGAATTGACCATTTTGATGGACTTTCCGGCCAAGCGGCTCGCCAAGGCGCGTATTTCTTCCACCTCGTTCGGACCCACCACCGGGAAGTAGTCCTCGAGAGCGGCGATCTTTCCATGAGAGCCGCCACCAGGCGTCGTCACGTTGCTAGCCAAGGAGCGGCCTCCTCCAGAATGTGGCGTCGCACGCCTTCCAGCGTATTCGTATATATGTCGATCTGTTCCACGCGCTCGGCCAGGTCCTTCAGGTCAAGGCCCTTCTCGAACCAATAGGAAAAGTCATTGCTGGCGAGCGGCTCGCGCAGACGCGCAGTGACGAAATGGTAGTGAACCGTATGGATGCTCACGTGGCGAAGTCCCTCGCAGAATTCGGCCAGCGTTTTTGCCCGCCAAGCCACGGGGACCGCGATGCTGATGGCTTCACAGAAGTAAAACGGCTCGAACGCCCTCCGTCCGGCCGCCTCGGGGGCTTCGTGCAGATAGGTTTCCAAAGTGTGGATGAAGTCGGCCCGCAACGTCGCCAACTCTGCATACTGCCGGATGTCCAGAGACGACAACCGTTCCGCCAGACGCGGCTCATTGCAAGCTGCCAGAGCCCACTGCGCGAAATCGTTGGAGAACCCTTCGGTCAAGAAATGGTGTTGTTCCAGGCTTTGGAAGGTATGGTTAAAAATCGACTCATCGGTGCAATTCCTCAAGCCCGCCAGGAGATCGGCCAGCGTGTCTGCCCGCTGGCCCGTCACGCGGATCAAGGTCGAGGCAGCCATGAACTGGAATGGAGACGTGGCCAATCTCATAGAACAATCCTGCTTAGACGCTCCAGGAAACGGCGCACCTGGTTCGGCGAGCTCACATAGAGCCGCGCTTTGCTGCCTCTTGGCCGGCCCACGAACACGCCGAGATCGCTCCTTCCCAAAGATGCGAAGACGCTTTCGTCGGTTGCGTCGTCCCCGAAGTAAACCACAACCGGCATGCCCCACCGGGCGCGCAACCGAGCCTCCAGAGCACGAACCGCGGTGCCCTTGGTGGTTTTCCCCACAGGAAGAAATTCAAACACTTTCTTGCCTTTCAGCAGCCTAAACTGGGTGGCGTGCCGGCGCAATATCCGGGCGATTTGTCCTTGAGCAACGTTTACGTAGCGAGATTTGGCTCCGCGATAGTGCACGGCTACGCTCGAGATCTTGCGTTGAATCCAGATGTTCGGCAGGCCGCAGAGGGTCTGCCGTAGCTCCTTCGTAATCTCGCGAACCGGACCAGCCCACCGCCGCGGGGCGCGCTGGCGGGGGCCGGGACTTGGCAGGGACCACTCCAACCCGTGGCTCCCAACGTAACAGATGTTCTTCAGCCGAATGAGTCGCTCCAGTTGGCTCAGCTCCCTTCCGCTGACAATTCCAAGCGCAACCCTGGGCGACCCCGCCAGTCTTCTGAGGACCGCCCGCACGCCTGCTGGGAGCCTGGCTTGGAACGGTCGGGCCACGATCGGCGCCAACGTTCCGTCATAATCCAGAAGCAAAATCAAATTCTTGCCGGTTAGGCGCTTGCGGATCCGCGGCCATTCGGACCAGAGTGAACGCATTCACCCCCCAAGCTCCATGTTAACCCATCGCCGATGAGGGAGAAACCCTGGCAGGCAAGGTGAAACTGCCAGTACTCGGAACTCCCACCGCACGTCGTGCTTGAACGGCACTGCCCCCGCGCGACACGATTATCCGCTCGGAATGATCGGCAGGTTCTCTGATGCTTTGCCTTGCGCAGGAGATTTCTCTGTGCTAGATTTTGTGCCCCCAGGCCCTCGGTTTTTGTCCCAGGATATCTACGCGGTGCGGGGATCCTCGCGTAAAAATTGAAGAAGACACTAATCGTCCTTCGGGGGGAGGGTCGAATGGAACCATCCGCTGCCGCTACTACAAAGAAAACAGCACATCGTCACGCCCAAGTTCGTGGGACAGGCCATCATGGTGAGCTTCGCGGACTGGGCCTGAACACCCGTTCGAGTCAATTCGAAGGGCGGTTTGGACGCATGTTTCGCACCTTACCACCTGCGAAATTCGATGAGGACGTGCTCAAGGACCTAGCTCGTGCGATGACCGCTCCTGCTGATCCTCCGACACCTGAGGATCAGATCGATGATGAAGAGAACGTCGGCACTCTGACCAATCCCGGCATCAGCGCCGGTTACACCTACCTCGGGCAATTCATCGATCACGACCTGACGTTCGATCCCGCGAGTAGCCTCCAGCGCCAGAACGATCCCGACGCGCTCGTGGACTTTCGCACTCCGCGGTTCGATCTTGATTCCGTTTATGGACGCGGTCCGAACGACCAGCCATACCTATACCGCGACGACGGCCGCACCATGCTTCTCGGGGCGCCGCTGGCGCCGAACCGCACCGATCCGAATCCGCGCGAGGTCCCTCGCAACACTCCGGAAGGCGGCGATCCGGGACGCGCCTTGCTCGGCGATCCGCGCAACGACGAGAACGTTATCGTCAGCCAGCTTCAATCGGCCATGTTGCGGTTCCACAACCGCGTGGCTGCCGTCCTCGGCTCCTCTGCGGATTTCGAGGAAATCCAACGAATGGTCCGCTGGCACTACCAGTGGGTGGTTCTTCACGACTTTCTGCCTACCGTAATCGGCAAGGACACCACCAGCGACATCCTGGGCCAGCCGGCCGGGGACGGCACTGCTGCCGCCCAGCCCCATCTGAAGTTTTTCAAACCACAGCAGAATGCTTTCATGCCGGTGGAGTTCTCCGTGGCGGCGTATCGCTTTGGCCACTCGATGGTTCGGCCGATTTATCGCCTGAATCTCAATATCGACCGCCTACCCATTTTCTCCGCCGACGGAAATGATCTCCGCGGATTCCGCCCCTTCGCGCCCGACCGTGCGATTGATTGGTCGCTCTTCTTCCGATTCGATCCCAATGCTCCATCGGTCGGCAAGAACCGCCTCCAGCCGGCGTACAAGCCCGATACATCTCTCGTGAATCCGCTTGGTTCCCTTCCCGCCAGCGTTGCGGTCAATCCCTCATCGCTGGCCGAGCGCAACCTTCTCCGCGGATTCAGGATGGAGCTGCCGTCCGGCCAGGCGGTTGCAAAGGCCATGGGTCTGGCCCCGATTCCAGACAAGAATCTCAAGGTCGGCAAGGCCACCGAGGCGGATAGCCCAGCCAATAAGAGCATCGTGGACGTTTCGCCTAAGTTTGCGGGCAATGCTCCGCTGTGGTTCTACGTGCTGGCTGAAGCGCAGCAGGAATTCGTAAACAATCAGACGCCCATTCGCCTCGGCAAGGTCGGCGGCACGATTGTGGGTGAGGTATTCGTCGGTCTCATGCTCGCAGACAGTCATTCCTATCTGCGACAGAACCCGAACTTCCGACCGCTTGCTGAGCTCGCGGACGGCAATGGCAATTTTGACATGGCCCAATTGCTTAGACAGGCCATGCAGAATTAAGCCCCAGCCACCACAAATACGACAATCATCCTTCGGGGGAGGGACAGATGGGACATACCGGCGCCGGTGCCGCTGCAGTGCGGAAAGTTGCAGGACAGCAAGTGCCACCTCGCAGGGGAGCTCAGCAGGCCGTTGCTGCGGCAGCTCCCGCCCCACATCCGGGCTGGCTGCAGATTCCCGATTGGTTCTCCTTCGACAATGAAGGCGGCAACATCGCCGTTGCGGACCTGACGGGAACGGGTGATCAGGACCTCCTCGTCCTCACGGTTGACCATCCCGGAGGACAGCCCAATCGCGGCATCTTCAGGGTGGGCCGTAGTCTGGACGCTCAAGGGAACGTCACTGGCGGCTGGACGCCGTGGATCGACGTGCCCGATTGGTTCTCCTTCGAGAATCAAGGCGTCGGAGCGGCCATCTTCGATGTCGATAAGGACGGTCGCCAGGATCTTCTCGTCTTCATGATTGACAATCCTCCTGGCCAGAACCGAGGCTTTTACCGCGTCGGCAAGCAGCTCGATGCAGACGGCAACGTCAGCGGCGGCTGGGGCCCGTGGATCGCAATTCCCGATTGGTTCTCTTGGGAAAATCAATTCGGCGGAATTGCCGTGGCCGATCTCGATGGCAACGGTAATCCTGAATTGATCGTGATGATGATTGACAATCCGGCCGGGCAAAACCGTGGACTCTACCGCATTGGAAGAAACCTCGATGCCAACGGCAACGTCACCGGCGGCTGGACGCCGTGGATTGACGTGGGCCCCGTCCCTCCTCCACCGCCTCCGCTCGATCAGCCAACTTGGTTCTCCTGGGAGAATCAAGGCGCAGGCGTCGCGGTCGCCGATGTGGATGGCGACGGTCAACTCGATCTTCTCGTTTTCATGATCGATAACGCGGTCGAGCAGAACCAGGCGTTCTACAAGATCGGCAGCAAACTCGACATCAATGGGAACGTCGCGCAATGGAGTCTTTGGCGCGGCATCCCTTCTTGGTTTGCCTGGGAAAACGAAGGTGGTGGCATCGCCACCACCACGCTCAACGGAACGCCCGGGATGATCGCCATGATGGTCGATAATCCTGTCGGCCAGAACGCCGGCTACTACCGCTTCATCCCTCTGGACGCCAATCCGGCGCGCGACGGCAAATGGCAGGTCTTGCCGTTCCATTCCGGCGTGCTCGCCGTCCACGCCGCGTTGCTTCCTCGGGGGAAAGTGCTCTTCTTCGCTGGTTCAGGCAGCAGCGCCACCCGCTTTGCCGCGCCGGATTTTGGCAGCATGGCCGACGGCATCTACACCAGTGTCGTCTGGGATCCAACCGCTGCGCAGCCGAACAACTTCTTCCATCCCACAACCCTCTTTGCCCCGAATCACCGCCCCTTCGATTTCTTCTGCGGCGCCGACACGCTCCTCGCCGATGGCCGATTGCTCTCGGCGGGTGGCACGGGCCATTACAATCCATTCGCGGGGCGCAACGATGCCACCGTTTTCGATCTTGCCACGGAACAGTGGTCCTTCGTTGCCTCGATGGCCCACGGCCGCTGGTATCCCAGTCTCATCACGCTGGGCGACGGGCGCGCCCTGATCGCCACCGGCCTCACCGAAGATTTGGCTGAGCCTCACAACAATACGCTGGAGATTTACGATCCCGCCGCCAACAAGTGGCAGATGCTCCACTTCGATGGCGGCTTCCCTGGCCTCCCGCTCTACGCCCACCTTTTCTTGATGGCCGATGGCCGCGTCGTCTTCGACGGCGGACGCATGGACGATCAGCTCCAGGTCGATCCCTGCATCATCGACCTCACGCACGATCCGGTGCACCTCACTCCAGTACCCGGCATGGAAGGCGGCGGCATGCGCAACCAATCCGCCAGCGTCCTCTTGCCGCCCGCTCAGGATCAGAAAGTCATCATCATGGGTGGCGGTCCCGCCGGCAAACCCAACAAGACCGACGCCATCGACAACGTGGACATCGTCGATCTCACCGACCCGAATCCTCATTTCGTGCCGGCCTCGCCGCTCAACTTCCCGCGTATCCACCTTAATTCGGTCCTGCTTCCCGACCACACGGTGTTCGTCAGCGGCGGCTCTCTCCATCAAGAAGACACGCCGCTCGCGCGCTTGCAGGGTGAAATCTACGATCCCGCGACGGATACATGGACACCCACCGCGACTGCAACCGTGCCGCGCCTCTATCATTCCACCGCTCTCTTGCTGCCCGACGCCACTGTCGTCACTGCCGGCAGCAATCCCGATGGCGGCTCGCACGTCCCGTGGGACGAAGACCCCGAGGAGGAGATGCGCCTGGAAGTCTTCAGTCCGCCCTATCTATTCAAGGGCCCGCGTCCGTTAATCAATGCCGCCCCGGCGCAGTGCACTTACGGGCAGTCAATTCAGATCAAATCCCCGCAATCCGCGAACATTCGCTGGGCCAGCCTCTTGAGGAACTGCGTGACCACGCATTCATACGATGGCAGCCAACGATTGGTTGATCTCGATGTGACGAGCCTTGCTAACGGCATAGTAACTGCCACGGTTCCCCAAAATCACAACATCGCGCCACCCGGTTGGTACATGCTCTTTCTCACCGACAACAACGGCGTACCCTCCGTCGCGAGCTGGATTCAACTGAAGTAGTCGCGATTGCGCTCCCCGCTCTGCTTGAAGGCCGGTGCGCCGGGATGCCTGCGTATATGCCCCCTGCGCACGTCGCCGATGCTTGCTGCTTGGAGGCGCCTTCCGTTGCATCCGCCAGTGTATCGGTGTACATTCTCGCGCTCAGCACTGACCGCTGAAAACTGCCGTGTTCTTGGGGATCGGCACCCAAAGCGGGCCGCGAGCAGGGGTGTGCATGGCCGAGAACAAGCAAACTGAATACACGCGATTGCCCGAACGCATCGGTTACGGTGCGGGCGATTTGGCCTCCTGCCTCTACTACAACACTTTCGTCCTGTTCCTTCTGGGCTTCTACACGGATACGTTCGGCATCGGGGCTGCTGCCGCCGGCACGATGATCCTGGTCACGCGCATCATCGACACCGTCGCCGATCCGAATATGGGCATGCTCGCCGACCGGACGAACTCGCGATTCGGTAAATTCCGTCCCTGGCTCCTGTGGATTGCTCCGCTGTTCTTCATCGCCGGCGTGCTGACCTTTCTGACACCCCATTTCGGACCGGCGGGCAAGCTGGCCTACGCGTACGTGACGTACACGCTGGTCATGCTCGTTTACACGGCGATCAACATTCCGTACGGGGCGCTGCTCGGCGTGATCACCCCCAACTCCGACGAACGCACCAAGATTGCCTCCTATCGATTCGTTGGCGCCTTCGCCGGTAATTTCATCGTGCAAGGCACGTTCTTTTACCTCGTCACAAGGCTCGGCCACGGAAACGACAAGCTCGGGTTTCCTCTCGCCATCGGCGTGTTTGGTTTTGCCGCGATGTGCCTCTTCCTATTGACCTTTGCTTCCACGCGCGAGCGGGTAAAAGGTGGCGGAGCAGACACCGCGTCCTCCATCAGCAGCGACCTGTCCAACTTGCTGCGCAACCGGCCCTGGCTCGTCTTGGGCGCTGCCAGCATCGTGTTTCTCACCTGGGTTTCGATTCGCGGCGCATCCCTCTTCTATTACTTCAAGTATTTCGTGGTTCAGGATGTGAACATCGCGTTTAACCTTGGGCATGCGCACCACTTCGAGCATCATTTCGATGCCAAGGCCCTTTTCGCCGCCTTCCTGCTTTCGGGCACGGCCTGCTCGCTCCTCGGGGTCGTTCTGACCGCGCCTCTCAGCAAACTCTTCGGCGGCAAAAAGAAAACGTACATGTGGCTTTCGGTTATCAACGCGGCCACGCTTATCCCTCTGTATTTTGCGGGCTCGAAGGACTTGGCGCTGATCTTCGCCAGCAACATGGTGGGGTCCGCCTTCACCGGTTCTTTGAACCCGTTGGTTTGGGCCATGTATGCGGACACGGCCGACTATGCCGAATGGAAATTTGGCAGCCGCACGACCGGACTCATTTTCTCGGCCGGAACGTTTGCGCAGAAGATGGGCTGGGCCATCGGCGGGGGCATCGCTGGCTGGCTGCTGGCGTTCTTCGGCTACAAAGCGAACCTTGTGCAGAATTCCGGCACGCTCTTCGGCATTCGTTTGGCTGTCAGTCTGCTTCCGGCGGCAGCCTCTCTCCTCACTGTGCTCGTCATTGCCATATACAACCTCGATCCTAAGCTCATGGATAAGATCGGGGCCGAGCTCAAGGTCCGCCGAGAAGCCGCGCCCGCGCCCACAGCCTAAAGGAGACTCGCTGAAATGACCGCAGCACGATCGGCTTCGCGCACCATTCTTGGCCCGGACTTGCCGAATCTCCCCTGGCAGAAGCGTCCGGCCAAGTGCCGCGACATCGTTTGGCGTTACAGCGAGAATCCCATCATCGGATGGAACCCCGTGGGGCGCGCTGCCCGCGTTTTCAATAGCGCCGCGTGGCCGCAGGAAGGCGCTTTCGTCGGCGTTTTCCGCGCGGATCACCGGAATGGAAGGGCGGACCTTCATTTCGGCCGCAGCAAGGACGGCATTGACTGGCGCCTCGAACCCGAAGTGATCGCCTGGAAGAACGAAGCCGGCCAGCCCGTTCGGAATGGTTACGCCTACGATCCGCGCCTCTTGAAGATCGAGGACACCTTCTACATCACCTGGTGCGACGATTTTCCCGGCGCTTCCATCGGACTGGGCCGCACCAAGGACTTCAGGACGTTCGTCAAGATGGAGAATCCGATGATGCCGTTCAATCGCAACGGCGTCCTCTTCCCCCGGAAGATCAAGGGCCTCTACGTCATGCTCAGCCGGCCGAGCGATTCCGGCCACACTCCTTTCGGCGACATCATTTTGTCCTGCAGCCCCGACCTGGTTTACTGGGGCAGGCACCGTCATGTGATGCGGCCTCAATCGAGGAATTGGTGGCAGAGCACCAAGGTGGGCGCCGGGCCGGTGCCGATCGAAACTTCCGAAGGCTGGCTGCTCTTCTACCACGGAGTCAGCTACACCTGTAACGGCTTCGTCTATAGCATGGGAGCGGTGCTGCTGGATCGGGACGACCCCAGCAAGGTGCTGTATCGCACTCGGGATTACCTCTTAACGCCGGAGCTGCCCTACGAGACGGCCGGTTTCGTCCCCAACGTCATCTTCCCCTGCACCGCGCTTGCAGATGCCGCCACCGGGAGAATCGCGATTTACTATGGGGCGGCCGATTCTTACACCGCACTCGCCTTCTGCTGCGTGGACGAATTGCTCCCCTATCTGAAGGAGAATTCCGACCTCACGGGCGCAGGCTGATCGAAGCAGTCCGGCAAGTCCTTCCAATCGCACATGATCCCTCATGGCAGTGCCTTCCTGCTTTCACACGCAGCCATGGCGCCGCAAACGAATGGTTAGAATTCGCTCTGCCAAGGAGGGAGGAACTGTGCTTCGCAAGGGCGCGGTTATTGTTGGTTTGCTGTTCCTGTGGGCGGCGGCCGGAAGGGCTCAGACGAAACTCTCGGTGCGCTGGGAGGAGCTGACGGCGGTCGATTTCCGCCAAGCGATCGTGCAATCGCAAGGAACGTGTCTGCTGCCGTTCGGCATCCTCGAAAAACACGGGCCCCCACCTGCCGTTGGGGACCGATCTAATCAACGTGCGGTACGCCGCGCTGCACGCGGCCGAGCAAGAATACGCCGTCGTTTTCCCCAAGTATTACTTCGGGCAGATTTTCGAGGCCAAACACGAGCCGGGAACCGTGGCCTACAGCCCGGACCTGCAGCTACGCCTGCTCCAGGAAACCACCGATAAGATGGCGCGCAACGGTTGCAAGAAGGTCATCATCGTGAATGGACACGGCGGCAACAACAGCTTGCTTCCCTTCTTTGCCCAAACCCAGCTCGATAAGCCGCATGATTACGTCGTGTACGTCCAGAGCTTGCCCGAAAATGCGGCCGGAGGGCCGCCCCGTAAGACTGCCATGGACCTGCATGCCGGTGAGGGAGAAACGTCTCTCACCATCGTGACCCGGCCGGATCTCGTCAAGATCGAGCAGGCCAAGAGCCAATCAGGCGCCGATGAAAAACGCCTGAAGCTGCCCACCTCGCTCTACACCGGCATCTGGTGGTACGCGCGGTTCCTAAACCATTACTCAGGCGACGGCTCCGCAGCGACAAAAGAGCTCGGCGCATGGGACGCCGCGAACTGGGTCACGAACATCGTCGAAGCAATACGGGCCGTGAAAACGGATCAGGAGAGTCTCAAGCTGCAGAACGAGTTCTACCAAAAGAGCTTGCATCCTCTCGAGACCCAGCCCTAGACCGGACGAGACTCCCAGGCGAAGAGGTAATCCCGAGGGCATCGTCCACGAGGGGAGCGACAGGGAATCTTCAGCGGGCGCGCAGCGCGTCGAACCAACCTTGCAGGATGGCGTAAGCCGCGGGATCGAGGTCCACAAACTCGACCCCCATGCCGAGGCCGGGTTTCACGGTGCGAACGCGGGCCAACACCTCGACGGTCTTCTTGTTCTTCGTCAGCCAAAGGCGAACGCGCGTGCCCGGTGCAAGCGGACGGCCGCCACGAACGAAGCAGCCGCCGAAGGAGATGTCGGTCGTGGTTCCAGACGTACGTGACCCGGTTTCCAAATCGAGCACCTGAACTTCAGCGTCAAAAGGATACCGAATCGCGTATCGGCGATCGCGAATGCCCCATCCCACTGAGTGGCCTGCACGATTGGAACGTGGGTCCGCTTTCTTGGCGTCATCCGGCATGGAACACGCACTTTCCGTCAACTGAGGCCGGGACCCTACCACTCACCGACGCTCACCCCGACCATTGTCCGGGAAGGCCGGAGAGATTGCCACATAACACGAAAGTGCAAGTCGCGAAAGCGGCAACAGGAGGAATACGCGGGTGGAGCGCACGTAGCAAAAACGGCACGCGCCGGTCAAGCCTTCTGGCCGACAGCCCGGCACAACATGCTAGTCTGGACCAAGAGCGCCTCTCAGAGGAACGCGAACTCGATGCGTACGGAAGGAATGCGGCAGAGCGACCGCGTGAGCCTGCACTTGGCGGTGGAAGGCTCGTGGCTCAACGCCGGCGGCGAAACGGTCACCTTGCAGTTGCGCACGCTCCTGGTGAGCCGCAACGGCGGCGTGGTCTTTTCCGAATCGCCTCTTTCGGCCGGACAGGACCTGACGCTCAAGCGCACGACCAAGAGCGAAGTGCTCAAGACGGCGCGCGCACGCGTCCTCGCGGAAATCGACAAGGATAAGGACGGTTTCCTCTACGCCATCCATATCCTCGAACCGAAGGTGGATTTCTGGGAAATCGACTTCCCCGCCCCGTACCTGGGCGAACAGGCGCTGGGCCGCATGCTGATGGAATGCAGCTTCTGCCAAAAGCGCGAAGTCGTTTACCTGAACGAGATGGAACTGAAATCGTTCGAAGTCCGCAAATGTGTCGCCCGGCACTGCAAGAGCTGCGATGCGCCATCTATCTGGGTGGAAGCGGTCGGCGAAGGCCCGGCGGCCGCCGACGCAAGCGTGCCCGACGTCACCGGCAAGACCGAAAGGATTACCCCTTCGCGCAACCGCACCCGCGTGAAAGCACGGCTGCTCGCCTGCATCCGCCGGCGGGGCTTTCAGGAGGAAGTCGCCGTTTGCGAGGACCTTTCGCGCGGCGGCCTAAGCTTCCGCAGCCGGAACGAGTATCCTCAAGGAACCCGCCTCGATGTCGCCGTCCCGTTCACCCCAGGCAGCGGGAACATCTTCGTTCCCATCCGCATCGTGTCGTCGCACAAGATTCAGGCCGCAGGACTCTACCGTCACGGCGCCGCCTACATCCGCCAACCTCTCGAAACCTAGCCTTCCTTCCGCGTCCGGCTGCCTATCTCTTTTCCTTTCTCTCCTTGCTGCCCACGGTATTTCTCGCCAACGCAACACTCGCTATAACAATTTTGTTACTTGACAATCCCTCCCGCCCGGCATAAAAGCCTTCCCAGCTTTCGAATCAACGGTGATACGGCCGCCAGGTCCTTTTTCATTTTGTGTCCATCTGGCCCTCTCCGGATGGAGCCCACTCGCCGTGGCACTTGGTTTTTCGCCCCGCTACGTCAACGGAGGAATAGTCAATGGCCACGTCCGCGTCCCGCACGTTCACACTTCTGGTTTCCGCTTTGCTGGTCGCCTGTCTTTCACTTTTCCTCGCTCCTGCCGCTCCGGCGCAGATCAGCAACGTCACGGACACCACCTCCACGCCCATTCCCGGCGTCGGCCACGACTACATCCAGGGTCTTTCGGAGACGGTGAACCCCGCCAATGGTTCCGTTAGCCTGCGCATCCAGGCGCCCGTGCCACCCAGCCGCGGCTTCAGCATTCCTTTCTTCTTCGACTACGACTCCAACAGCGTCCACCATATCGAGCCCTTGGAGGCTCCCTACCTGGGGCAGGTGCAATGGAAATCCAATCTGGGTGCTTTTGCGCAAGGCGGCTGGAGCTACTCGCTCCCGGCCCTGAGCTACAATGATTCGGAGTTAGACATTGCCCTCGCAACCGGGGTTAACGACGGTAATCCTGTCTACACCATCTATAGCTGTCACCAGGTATCCGGCTACGTGTTTCGAGAACCTTCCGGCGGCCTCCACTCTTTATACGTAGGTGCGCAGTGGGCGGACACCATCCAGGGGACCCAAGCTTGCACAGGGCCTCCCATGGGCGCCGGAGGAGATGGGCAGTTCTACACCGTCCTGACCCCGAGGTCCGATAGTTATACGCAACCCGCCTTCCTGGCTTTACCTCCGGCCGTGTACGGCAACGACGGAACTGCATACTATTTCGGAACGATAACAAATTCTTTCACTCTCCGCGATGGCAATAACAGCGGCTGGGGGGTAATGCCCACCTCCATCGAAGATCGCAACGGCAACAAGGCCACCTTGGCCGTTGATGCCAGCGGAAACTTCACCCTCACGGACACCCTTGGCCGGACGGCCATCTCGGGCTCCGGTTTCGGTCCGGCCGGAACCACGAATGCCCTCTCCTTCGCCGGCGTCAATTACCAGGTGACCTGGACGACCGTAACTTCTACTTTCCCGGTGTCATCCCATCAAGTCGTTCCCACCCCGCAAGGTACTTCCTGCACGGCGCCTCCCAACGTCTCAGGGGAGACCCAAACCGTCGTGTCCCAAATCACTCTGCCCAACAACCAGCACTACACCTTTCATTACGGCATGGACAATGCGGACACCAGATTCCAGAACCCCTATGGGCTACTCAACGAGATCGACTATCCCACCGGCGGCTGGGTCAAGTACCAGTGGCAGAGTTCCTCCCTGAATGAACTCGCCTTGTACCCAGCAGGGTATTGCATGGCCACGATGAACGATGGCACGGGTAGGTGTGCGCAATGGGGGGCTGCGCAGGCTGGATGCTTATACCAGTACCAGACCCCCGTCGTTTCCATGCGTCAGGTGAGCTTTGGCGGCGCCACGCCCTCCCTGACCCAGACATTTACCTACACAACCACGTGGAACATGGGCGGAAGCGCCCCGGGAACTACCTGGACGCAGAAGACCACCACCGTGACGACCACCGATAACGTCACCGGCAAGAGTTCCACCACCTCCTACACCTACTCGCCGATTGCCCTGCCACCCCAACCGTTTACGAATAGTAGTGTTCTCACCAACCAGGTCCCCGTCGAATCCTCCATCAGCTACTACGACAACAGCACCTCCACGCAGCTTCGCACCGTCAACAAGACTTGGTACGACCAACTCAGTTTGGCCGGCGAGCAAACCACGCTCCAGGACGGCCCGGATCCCGGAGCCTCGCAGATCGTCTATTGTTATGCAGGCGCTAATTGCGCCCCCAACTGGCCATTCCCCCAGCTCAAGGAGAAAGACGAATACGACTTCGGCGCTTCTTCGCCCTCCCGAAAAACCATCACGACGTACCAGCCCTTCTCCGGCACGCCCGGCATCATCGCCGATGCTCCTTGCCAGACGGTCGTCACCGACGCCACTGGCAACACCGTAGCCGAGACCGACTTCTACTACGACGGCGGTTCTTCGTTGTGTGGCACGACTCCTGCGCCCTCAGTCGCCGGCGTGAGCGGCCTGGTCGCCGGCACGCACGACGAATCCGCTTTCGGCTCCGGCGGCACGGCCCCGCGAGGCAATCTCACCAGGAAGACCGCGAGATGTTTGCAGCCCGGCAGTTGTGTTGACGCCACGACCACCTACACCTACGACGAAACCGGCCAGGTCACCTTCATGGTTGACCCGAACGGAAACGCTCCTGGCGCCAATCCCGCGCAGCACACCACTCACTACTATTACGACGATCAATATTCGGTTGGCGCGCCCCCGGGCAACACCAACGCTTACCTAACGACAATCACCAATCCGCTCGGGCAAAGCAGCAAGTTCACCTACGACTACAACAGCGGCCAACTCACCTCCTCACGAGATCAGAACGACATTAACGCCAGCCGCGCGGGGACGACCTACCAATACAACGATCCCTTCCTCCGCCCCACGCAGATCAACGCGCCCGATGGCGGCCAAACCACCATCAGCTACAACGATTCTCCCTATAGTTCCGCGAACAACACCCCCAGCGTCACCACCACCAAGAAAACCAACTCCGCGCAAAATCTCGTCAGCACCAGCGCGAAGGACGGTATGGGCCACGTCGTTCGCACCCTGCTGACCTCCGATCCCCAGGGCACGGTCATCACCGACATCACCTACGACGGTTTCGGCCGCGTTTTCACCCAATCCAATCCCCACCGTTCCGCGTCCTCACCCACCGACGGCGTTACCACTTCTCTCTACGACGCCCTAGGCCGCACCATCCAGGTCATTCCCCCTGACGGGACCACTTCCGCGAACAATGTCACGACCGCCCATTACGGGAACGCCACCCTGGTCACCGACGAGACCGGCCGCCAGCGCCGGTCGGTTACCGACGGTCTCGGCCGCCTCGTCGAAGTGGACGAGCCCTGGCCCCAATTCACTTACACGCCCACGCCGGGCTCAGGTCCCGCAACGGTTGCCACCAATACTAACGGCGAACAACATGTCCCCGGCACGCCTGGCACCCGCACCTTGACCGTCAGCGGCTATGAGCAGTCCGCCGCCCTCGATCCCTGTCATTCTGCCGGCGCTGGCAGTTGCCCGTACACGGTTTACGATTCCGGCACCATGTCCGTGACGGTCAACGGGTTTACGGCTTCGGTCACCTACGGGCAAACGGATACGGCCGCTACCATGGCCTCGGGCCTGGCCAATCTACTT
The DNA here is from genome assembly GCA_049514555.1 of Candidatus Acidiferrales bacterium. Taxonomy (GTDB): domain Bacteria; phylum Acidobacteriota; class Terriglobia; order Acidiferrales; family UBA7541; genus JBEKUY01. Next base: position 8,262 of record JBEKUY010000001.1, on the reverse strand, counting down.
AACGCCAGCTCCTCGCCCGTGGTGGCTACCGCCACCGGAAGCACGGTCACCATGTGCTCGAAGGTGACGGGCTCCTCCACCAACTACTCCTTCATCTCCTCCCATTACAGCAACGACAACACCGATTTCGGTACCGGCTCCTTTTGGGTGACTCCTTCCTCCGGCGCGCTCAGTGGAGGCAGCAACAGCGGCACGACCTACGACACCGGCACCGTCTCCGTTACCGTCGCCGGCTCCCCCGCCTCCGTGAGCTACGGCCAGTCGGACACCGCTGCGTCCGTGGCGCTCAACTTGAAGAACGCCGTGAACAACAGCTCCCTGCCCGTGACCGCTGCGCTCTCGGGGACGACCCTCACGTTGACGGCGAAGACCGCAGGCGCCAATACGAACTACTCCCTGGCCTGCTATTCGTCCTCGATCTACTCCGCGTCGGGTGGCGGCCTATTCTCCTCCCCATCGTTCTCTGCATCATGCCAAGGGGCTCTCGCCGGCGGGTCCAGTAACGGGAGCATAAACCCGGCCACGGAGTTGGTCACCCAGTATGCCTACGATGCGCTCGGCAATCTCGACTGCGCGGTGCAGAAGGGCGGGGACACTTCCACATTCAATCCCATGCCCGGCACTGCAACCCCCTGCGGCTCGGCCTCTGCCACCTGGCGCCCGCGCTCCTTCGCTTACGACTCGCTCTCGCGCCTGACGAGTTCCACGAATCCCGAATCGAACACCAACCCTGCCACCAACGCGACGGTGCCGACCACCTACGTTTACGACCCGAACGGCAACGTCATCACTAAGACCGACGCCCGCGGCATCGCTTCCTACTACGTCTACGATCCACTGAATCGCGTCACTCAACGGTCTTATAACGATGGCACCACCCCCACCGTCAAATACGGTTACGACGCCATTCCGCCCTCTGGCTGCACTCTTCCCTCGTTGACGATCAACAACGGCATCGGCAAGCGCACCGGCATGTGCGACCCCGCCGGCGCTGAAGCCTGGAGCTACGATCTCACCGTCGGCACGGGTTGGTGGACCACCGACAAGCGCGCCATCAACGGTATCCCGAACCCGAAGACGGCCACCTACTACCTCGACCTTGCCGGCAACAACTACCAGGCCGTTTATCCCACCGGCCGGACCGTGAACTACGTCTTCGATAGCGCCGGCCGCCCCAGCAAGGCCACCGACTCCTCGAACGGTATCACCTACGCATTCGGCGCCTGCGCGAATGGCGTTGGGAGCGACGGCGTCTGCTACATGCCGAACGGCGCCTACTCAGCCTTGTCCATCGGCAAGACCGCGTCGTTCACGGGCCTGAACATCACCCATTCCTACAACAATCGCCTCCAGCCCCTGGAGTTTAAGGCTCTCTCGTCCGGCGGCAGCGCCATAGACATCACCTACAACTTCGTGGATCCGGTCACTCACGGCAACGCCGGGCACGTCTACGGCATCACCAACAACATCAACAACAATCGCTCGCAGACTTTCAGCTACGACCCCCTGAACCGGTTGGTTTCGGCGGGCACCGTGCTGAAGAGCAGCGCGAACTGCTGGGGCTATCAGTTTACCTACGACGTCTGGGCCAATCTCCTTGCGCCGGGCAACGCCGACCCGAACTACTCGGGCTGTAGCGAGCCCCAGGTGGCTCCCGTCTCTGCCAACGCTTCCAACCGCGTCGCCACGTTCGGTTACGACGCTGCGGGCAACACGCTGAACGATACCGTCAACTCCTATACCTACGACGCCGAAAGCGAAATGACCTCGGCCGCGGGTGCGAACTACCTCTACGATGGCGATGGCCGCCGCGTCGCCAAGCTCAACGGAAGCGGGCAGCCCACCAAGGTCTATTGGTACGGCTCCGGCGGCAGCATCCTGGCCGAAACGAATAGCTCCGGCGCCGTCACCGCCGAATATGCCTTCTTCGGCGGGCAGAGGATCGCGATGCTGCCGGCGGGGGGCTCGGCGCAGTATTATGTGGAGGACATGCTGGGCTCCTCGCGCGTGGTGACGACAAACACGGGCGTGGTCTGTTACGACGCCGACTTCTATCCCTTCGGCGGCGAGCGCACCGTCACCGACAACTGCCCCTCGTCCAACAAGTACAAATTCGAGGGCAAGGAGCGCGACGACGAATCCGGCAACGACGATTTCGGCGCCCGTTACTACTCCTGGCGCTTCGGCCGCTGGCTCAGCGCCGATTGGTCGGCGGTGCCTGCGCCCGTCCCTTACGCCAACTTCACCAACCCGCAAACGCTCAACCTCTACGCCATGGTCGCCGACGACCCCGAAACCTTCGCCGACCTCGACGGCCACATCAGCCAAGAGGCGGTCTGCCCGGCGTTCGAATCATGCGCTTCCCCTGCAATACAGAACAGAATAGACAACGAGAAAACGGCCGCTGCACAAACGGCGCAACAGCAGCCGCGGCCAGCGAAGAAGAAGCACCACCGCAAAGCGAAAGTAAAGCCAAAACCCAACACAACAGCAAAACCGCCGACGCCGCAACCGAGTGAGCCTTCACTTGCCGCGTTACTAGCGTACTATCAGCAAACGCACGACCCCGAGGCCGCGCGATTGTTCGGGGCAAAACTCATTATGAGCATCCTTGGCATTAAGGTCGTGGCTGTCGGAGGAGGGAACAGTGTCGACCCCACGGCGGTCCCCGTTCCGACGGATCTCATGAGCGTACTGAAGCTCATCATCGCTACAGGCTCTGCACCTGAAGGGTGGGAGTGGCGTGGCAAGGGTGAACCGGGTAGTTCTCGAGGAAAGTGGGTCAACGAAGGTAGTGGTGAGTCTCTATATCCCGACCTCCAACACGGTCCCCCGCAGGGTCCGCACTATGATTACACAGACCCTCAAGAGCAGGAATGGCGGGTGGATCCCGACTCAGGTACGATGACACCGAAATGAAGAGCTACCTTACAGACGAGACGCTGCGCGGGGCGGCTGCAGGTTACATCTGGGACCAGCTCAGCAGTGGCAACACGCTGGCGAGACTTCTGCTGCAGAGTGTGGATTTGAAAACAGGGACGATCACGATCATCAATCCAATCCCGCTTGACACGCAGCAAATCGCGGAGTTCAAGTGGGGCCATGTGCTGCCCGCCAAAGAGTCTGCCCAGCGACTCACGATAGCCGGCCAGTCGTTTCTTGCGTATCCCAAGGCAAACTCAGATGAGCAGCTTGCCGAAGTCGTGACATCGCTGCAGGGGTCCGATGACCTTTGCATCCTCGAGAACGATCGCGCTAGGGCTGGTGATTCGTGGTTGAGACGTGCAAAATCCCGCGTGGCAACTCACGGGACTGAGGTCTATCACATATTGGATTTTGGGGACCGAGTCACAGAAAGAATTGAGGTTGCACTTCGCGAAGCCGAGTCTCTTCCCGTGTTTGTCGGTGCAATCGGACAGTGGCGTTCAACCCCAATCTCAGGCGATTCAGGGCATCTGACTGTATCCACGGAGCAGTTGGAGTCCTTCGCCAAGTCGGTGTTCTGCGTATTCGTCGGAGCTTACGATAGAGAAGGTTACGTGCTCTGGCAAGCTCCGCGCCCCCGTGAGTCAATGGAGCGACCATCTGCCGCGATGACACCGAAGGAATGATGAGCTACCTCACAGCTGAAACGCAGCGCGGCGCGGCTGCGGGTTACATATGGGATCAGCTCAGTAGCGGCAAGACCCTGGCAAGACTCTTGCTGCAAAGCGTCGATTTGAAGACAGGCGCGGTCGCAATCCTAAATCCGATCCCGCTTGACCCGACGCAGATCACGGAGTTCGAGTGGGGCCACGTGCCGTCGGTCAAAGAGTCAGCCCGCCGGATCACGATACTTGGACAATCGTTTCTCGCCTATCCCAAAGCAAACTCGCATGAGCAGCTGGCCCAAGTCATGACATCGCTGGCGGAACCCGACGACCTTTGCATCCTCGAGAACGAGCTCGCTAGCGCTGGTAACTCATGGCTGAAGCGCGCAAAATCCAGCGTGGGAACTCACGGAACCGAGGTGTATCACATGTTGGGTTACACGGACCGAACCAAAGAAAGGGTCAGGGATGCGCTCCGCGAGGCCGAGTCTCTCCCCGTTTTTGTCGGTGCGATAGGACGGCAGCCTCCGAACCCAATGTCAGAGGATTCTGGGCATCTGACTGTCTCTACGGAGCAGTTGGAGGCCTTCGCCAAGTCGGCGTACTGTGTGTTCGTCGGGGCTTACGACGGAGAAGGTTACGTGCTGTGGCAAGCTCCGCGGGCGGGTGACGCGTCGCGGGTGGCCCAGCCTTAATGGGTGAGATGGTTTGAGGGTGCCCCACGCTTTGTGCGCTCTACAAAGGGTGGGCCTGCTTGATTTTCTTTCCTATTTTCTTTTTCAACTCCAACCGTCCATCGCCAGTAGCGCTGGCGGGTGGCGCACCCTTAAAGAGGTGAGACGATTTTGATTGGATGACGGCGGCGGGCGTGAACTACCTCTACGACGGCGATGGCCGCCGCGTGACTAAGCTCAATGGGAGCGGTCAGCCCACCAAGGTCTATTGGTACGGCTCCGGCGGCAGCATCCTGGCCGAAACCGGCGGCGACGGCAGCACCAGCGCCGAATACATCTTTTTCGGCGGGCAGAGGATCGCGATGCTGCCGGCGGGGGGCTCGGCGCAGTATTATGTAGAGGACATGCTCGGCTCTTCGCGCATCGTCGCTACAAACACCGGCGTGGTCTGCTACGACGCCGACTTCTATCCCTTCGGCGGCGAGCGCAGCGTCACCGACAATTGCCCCCAAGCCAATAAGTACAAGTTCGAGGGCAAGGAGCGCGACAACGAAACCCAGAACGACGACTTCGGCGCGCGTTACTACTCCTGGCGCTTCGGCCGCTGGCTGAGCGCCGATTGGTCGGCGGTACCCGAACCCGTCCCCTACGCCAACTTGACCAACCCGCAAACGCTCAATCTCTACGCCATGGTTCACGACGACCCGGAATCCTTCGCTGACCTCGACGGGCATCAGGACATAGACGTGTGGGACGTGCTCAACTTTGCGGCAGGCGCTCTGAACGCGTGGACTAGCGACAACTCCTTTGGAGTCGGACGAGGCGACCCACAGACCACCGCCGGTCAGGCCGGCGCGGCGGTCGGAGACACGGTTGCCACAATCCAGGGCGCCGAGGAAATGACCGCCGGCGGAGCACTGTTTACCGGAGGAACCGCTCTGGACGCTACAGGCGGCGGGGCAGTTATCGGCGTGCCCGCACAAGTGGTCGGTGTCGCGGTGACCGCCCACGGCGCAACAGTCACAGCGGTGGGTGGCGGACACCTGCTTGCAAGTGCCGTCAAGGCCGTCTCGAAGAGCGACACTGGCCCCAAGGCCAAAGATGCGCCAGGTGTAACCGCTGGCGGTCAAGCCACAGACGAACACGGAAACAAGCTCGGACCGAGTGGGGACAAGCAGATTAACAAGACAAAGAACAACACCCGCGAGGCCGCCAAGAACAGAGCCCGCAACGAAGGTTCTGGAACAACGGAGCACCGCAATCCGAGGAGAGGAAACCCTCATTTCCATCCGACTGATAACAAGGGAAGACAGAAGCCCAGCAGCACTCACCATGAGTACCCGGACTAACTGATGACGATTCAGCGCAGAGAAAAACAGCTCTGGATAGGTTTAGTAGAAGTCCGCGCTCTCAAAGGCTCGAAGACCCTCACTGGCGCTAAAGGTGCGTTCGTGAACGTGGTTACATGGGCGTCCAATGCTGACGAATTTAGGAGCAATGCTGACCTGGTTCTCGCCGAGTTAGGCTTGTTTGTAGTCGAGGTCGAGGATCCAGAACCTGTGGCGATTAGGACAAAGAAAGCGAAATTTGAAGAAGAGATCGAAGACATGATTGCCCGGGCAGAGACTAACCCCAACGCAATCATATACGGCACCTTTCACACTTGGAAAAGAGACACTGCCTAGGCCGCTTAGATCATACTGGGGCTGATTAGATGACGTTGTCGGCTCCTGCTTGCACTGAGCCTCGAAGTGCGACCGAGTAGACTTGGTTGCTGCAAGACGACCAAGGTCCGGTCTCGAGACCCCGATGGGGTTCATCGAACCCCTGAAATCGGGCGGGTGGTGCAGTGACCTGCCGAATACATCTCTTTCGGCGGGCAGCGCGTCGCCATGATTCCCTCCACTGGTTCCCCGCAGTATTATGTCGAAGACATGCTGGGCTCCTCGCGCGTCGTCACCACCAATACCGGCGTGGTCTGCTACGACGCCGACTTCTACCCCTACGGCGGCGAGCGCACCGTCACCGACAACTGCCCCTCGTCCAACAAGTACAAATTCGAGGGCAAGGAGCGCGACGACGAATCCGGCAACGACGATTTCGGCGCCCGTTACTACTCCTGGCGCTTCGGCCGCTGGCTCAGCGCCGATTGGTCGGCGGTGCCTGCGCCCGTCCCTTACGCCAACTTCACCAACCCGCAAACGCTCAACCTCTACGCCATGGTCGCCGACGACCCCGAAACCTTCGCCGACCTCGACGGCCACATCAGCCAAGAGGCGGTCTGCCCGGCGTTCGAATCATGCGCTTCCCCTGCAATACAGAACAGAATAGACAACGAGAAAACGGCCGCTGCACAAACGGCGCAAGATGCGGCCCAGCAGGCGCAAAAGCAGGTAACTCCGCAAAGCCTTGCTGCTCAAGTGCCGGCTCAAGTTAAGGCGGCGATCAAGGCCTCTGTGGATGCGAGCAATGATCCTTCGGCAGCAGCGGGTGACAAAACGGGTGGGTTCCACGAAGAAGGCGGGATCTGGGGAACCGATACCTCAGGGAAAGCAGTGCCGATTCCTGCTCTGCCTGGACAAGCCGCAGACCCGCGAGTTGAAGGCGGGCACATCGACGAAACCAACTCGGCCAATCCGAGTCTGAAAAACAATCTCGTCAGCATACAGGGTAAGTGGCACGTCCATTCTTCTGGGTCGATCACAGATGAAAAAGGCATCCATAGCTTTACGCAGGGACCCTCAGGCATGGATTTCGGAAACGCGACTTTTCCGATTAACATCGTGGTCGGGGCTGGCAACAAGAAGGTATACTTCTACAATAGTTCCGGTGTGATCGGGAAGCCGATGAAGCTAAAGGATTTTCTGGGGCAGTGACATGAACACTGTACACAAACTCGGAGTTTTGGGAGTGCTGTTGCTGTCGTTCCTCCTATCGGCGGCTCAGAAGGGAGCTGTGGTTGTGGAACTCATAGTGAAGCACGATGGTCAGGAGAAGCCTGCTCCCGATCACGTTACGCTGAGCTTTGACCATCACTCGCTGCAAATACCTGTCCGCGAGGGTAAGTTCGAGGTCCCGCCGGAAGTCGTCGGCGCACAGAAGGTCGCGTTTGCCGCCGATGTCGAAGGCGATCACATCCGGGTCGCGGGAATATCCGGTAGGAAATTCGTTCGGGGGAATTGGACTCTACTCCTAGCCCAGCGCGATTATGGCGAGGAGTATCGGTGGGTGTTGCCGAAGCGCACGGATGTGCGCTCATCGTGCATTCTGGAGTTCGAGCCCGATAACGGTGAGGGTACCTTCGTTTTTGTTCCGCATTGTCGCAGCAAGTCCAAGTGAAACCGGGTTGCCAAGCTACGTCTGGGCGGCTGGCCCGGGCGCAAAGTGAAGAGATGAATTGAGGGTGGCCCACACGTCAGGTTTACGTGTAGGGCAATTGGCCTAGGGTCATCGCGAGATTTGCCCCCATTGCCGCCAATACTTCCAACCGCGTCTCCACCTTCGGCTACGATGCCGCGGGCAACACGCTGAACGATACCGTCAACTCCTATACCTACGACGCCGAAAGCGAAATGACCTCGGCCGCGGGTGCGAACTACCTCTACGATGGCGATGGCCGCCGCGTCGCCAAGCTCAACGGAAGCGGGCAGCCCACCAAGGTCTATTGGTACGGCTCCGGCGGCAGCATCCTGGCCGAAACGAATAGCTCCGGCGCCGTCACCGCCGAATATGCCTTCTTCGGCGGGCAGAGGATCGCGATGCTGCCGGCGGGGGGCTCGGCGCAGTATTATGTGGAGGACATGCTGGGCTCCTCGCGCGTGGTGACGACAAACACGGGCGTGGTCTGTTACGACGCCGACTTCTATCCCTTCGGCGGCGAGCGCACCGTCACCGACAACTGCCCCTCGTCCAACAAGTACAAATTCGAGGGCAAGGAGCGCGACGACGAATCCGGCAACGACGATTTCGGCGCCCGTTACTACTCCTGGCGCTTCGGC